>JBAZSX010000006.1:0-181856 GCA_041662225.1 Sulfurimonas sp. | reverse complement strand
GAGAGGGAAACGCCTGGCTCCATTCCGAACCCAGAAGCTAAGCCTCTCATCGCTGATAATACTGCATCTTTCAGGTGTGGAAATGTAGGTCGCTGCCTAGTTCTCAAATTTAACCCTTTCCTTCCTTCCTTTTTTAATCAACTCTTTTATTAACCTTTGCTAAATTTGCTATTTTTACTTATATTTTCTGTAGTCAATGCTCTAACATTGATTTATTAATTGCCCATTTATGCTCAACTAATTGCATATTGATGCTATTTAATCTGTTTAAAAAACAGTCTCTGGCTATCTCTTTTGCACCTAAACTCTTGAGATGATTTGTCGGGACTTGGCAATCTATAAAGTCGTACCCCCATATTTTTAGGTGTTTTACTAAAACTGCATAAGCTGATTTTGAGGCATCATTCACATGTGAAAACATTGATTCTCCGCAAAATACTCCTCCAACTACAACGCCATATAATCCACCAACTAGCTCGCCATTTAAATAAGTCTCGATAGAGTGAGCAACTCTCAGCCTATAAAGAACCTCATACGCTTCTATAATTTCTTCTTGAATCCAAGTTCCGTTTTGATTCTCTCTTGGAACTGAGGCGCATTTTTGCATGACTTCTACAAAGTTAGTGTCAAATTTATACTCAAATTTTTTCATACTTTTTTTTAGAGATTTGCTCAGTTTAAAATCATCTAGCTCCATGATTAGTCTTGGATTAGGAGACCACCAAATGATTGGATCATCTTTTGCATACCATGGAAAAATTCCATTTTGATATGCACGAATGAGTCTTGAGGGGCTTAAATCACCTCCCCATGCTACGATACCATCTTCATTGGCATCGCTAGCAAGTGGAAATGCAAGGTTATGCTTATTTAACTTCGGTATATTCAAGTGTTAACTCTTCTTTGTACTCAATATTCACATGCCCGCCATGTTTAAGCTTGCCAAAAAGTATTTCATCGCTTAATTTGTTAGTGATATTGTTCTGAATAAAGCGTTTGATTGGTCTTGCCCCCATCTCTATACTGTATGATGAAGTAGCAATATATTTTACAGCTTCATCGCTAAGTGAAACAGTGATTTTTTTCTTTTTTAAATCTTTGTTTAATTCATTTATAAATTTATTGACCACACCCTCAACTGTCGCTTCAGAGAGCTGTTTGAACTCAACAATTGCATCCAGTCTGTTTCTAAATTCCGGAGTAAAAAATGATTTCAGCTCTTCGTTTTTGGAGATTGAACTGTCTTTATTAAAACCCATTACGCTTCTAGCTGTTGCGCCGATATTGGATGTCATAATTAAAATGACATTCTGAAAGTTCGCTTTGTAACCATTGTTATCCGTTAGAGTCGCATTATCCATTATCTGAAGTAAAATATTTACTAAATCTGGATGTGCTTTTTCTATTTCATCCAAAAGTAAGACTGTATAGGGATGTTTTTTTATCGCTTCTGTTAAAAGTCCACCCTGTTCAAATCCTACATATCCAGGAGGTGCACCTACTAACCGGCTTAGAGTATGTTTTTCCATATATTCACTCATGTCAAACCGCTCAAAGTTTATGCCTAGCGTTTGGCTGAGCGCAATGGCAAGTTCAGTTTTCCCAACGCCTGTAGGACCCGAAAAAAGAAATGATGCTATTGGTTTGTTTGCCGGAGTGAGACCTGCTTTTGATATTTTAATTGCATTTGTTACAGATAAAACAGCACTATCTTGACCTATAACTCTTTTTCTCAGCGCATCTTCCAAATGCATCAAGGAAGAAGTTTCATCTTTGTTTACTTTGGCTCCAGATATTCCTACAATCTTTGAGATAGTCTTTTCAATATCAGCAGCTGTTATTTTACTTTTTTTACTCTTTTTGAGGTGAAAGGAGGCAGCTGTTTCATCTATTAAATCTATCGCTTTATCCGGTAAAAATCTATCTGTGATGTATCGTTTTGATAGCTCAACTGCTCGTTTTAGAGCTTTGTCAGTATAGCTTACACCATGATGTTTTTCATACTTCTCCTGAAGCCCTTTTAGAATAAGAAAAGTTGTTTTTGAGGATGGTTCATTAATATCTATTTTTGAAAATCTTCTGCTGAGTGCCTTGTCTTTTTCAAAACCGTTTCTATATTCGGCAAATGTTGTTGCACCCATACATTTGAGTTCACCAGAGGCAAGGGCAGGTTTGAGTTGGTTGGCGGCATCCATGGTTCCGCTTGTAGAGCCCGCTCCTATAAGGGTGTGAATCTCATCGATAAAAAGTATTGCATGCGGGATTCTTTTTAACTCGTCCATAACGCCTTTGAGTCTCTTTTCAAAATCGCCTCTATACTTTGTTCCGGCTAACATGGCACCGAGGTCAAGCGCGTAGAGTTGCGACTCTTTTATAATCTCCGGCACATTTCCTGCTACGATATTAAGTGCCAGTCCTTCGGCAATTGCAGTTTTGCCTACACCCGCTTCACCCACCAATAGAGGGTTGTTTTTCTTTCTTCTGCATAGAATCTGTGTAACTCTTTTTATTTCGCTATCTCTTCCAATAACCGGGTCTATTTTACCTTCTCTGGCTTTAGCTAGAAGGTTTATTGAGTATTTATCCAGATAGGATTCTCTCTCATGACTCTCTGCTTCTATCTCGGAGTGAGAAATTATCTCCAAAATATCCACTCTTGAGATTTGATATTCATGCAGAAGCATGGTGCTAAATGTATTCTCTTCGTCATACATGGCGGCTATCAAATCGCCCACATCTGCACTTGTCTGTCCTGCGCTCTGCACATGTTTTATCATATTGTCAATGAGCCTTGAAAGAGCGACACTTTCATAAGGGTCTAGGTTTATCCCCTTAGGAAGAGCTTGGATGTTCGTGGTTATGTAGCTTTTGAGCAGCTCTTTCATCCTCACTACATCTCCGCCGGAGAGGGTAATAATGTGTGCCCCCTCGGGTGAGCTAAGAAGAAGATAAAAAATATGCTCTACGGTGAGATACTCATGTCTGAGCGCTTTTGCAAATAGGATTGATTTTTGAAATATATCATTTAAACTTGGACTAATCATTACTCTTCTTCCATTGTAGCTTTAAGCGGAAAACCATGCTCTCTGGCTTTTTTGCTCACTTGCATCACCTTGGTCTCTGCAATTTCATATGTGTAAACACCACACAAACCTCTCTCTCTTTTATGCACTTCTAACATTATACTTTCTGCCTCTTGATAAGTTTTATGAAAGAGCGTCATCAAAATATCTATTACAAAATCCATGGATGTGTAATCATCATTTAGGAGATAAACCTTATATTTTTTTGGATATTTGAGTGCTATCTCTTGTAAAAGCTCTAGTTCTATATTGGTTGCCATGGTGCTCCTCTTTAGCTGATTCTAAAAAAAATTATAATATTTTGCGGGTTTTCAAGTGTATAAGCCCTATAATAGCTTTTAGATTATACCAAAGTAGAGATAAATATGAAAAAAAGAATCTTCGTGACCGCTACAAACACAAACATAGGCAAGACTTACACAACGAAACTGCTTTTAAAAGAGTTTGCTTCGCGCGGAATTTTGGTAGGTGTAATTAAGTCTATTGAAACTGGAGTTGCGGATGATTTTGCAGCAGATGCAGAGGAGCTTTTAGAGTGTGTGAAGGGATTGAATCCTAAGTTGTGGTCTTTGGAAGTGGATGATATTGTCCCGATTACTTATGAATTGGCGGCGGCTCCGTTTGTTGCTTCAAATAACACTCCTCTTGATTTAAAAAAAATTTTGACGAAGATTGAAGAGATGGAAGCCTCTTGTGACCTTGTAATTATTGAAGGTGCCGGCGGGCTTTATGTGCCGATTGATGAGAATATAATGATGATAGATTTAATCACGCACCTAAATGCAGTTGCACTTTTGGTTACGCACTGCTCCCTTGGCTGTATCAACGATACTTTGCTGAGCAAAAAAGCTCTGAGTGATAGAAATATTCCGCATGCCATCGCTTTTAACTGCAGAGATAATTATGAAAGTTTCAAAGTTCTCTCTGAACCCTATTTTTTAAAAACAAATCAAACACTCCTAAAAGTGGACGATGATATTGTAAAAATATGTGATGTTTTGTATAATCTATAAAAAATAATAAGAAGTCAAAAATGAAGCATTTAATTCGCACGGATGATTTTACAACACAAGAGATTGAAGAGATTTTAGCGGATGCCAAAAGGTTTAGTGACGGCAGATTTGAGCGAATTCTCCAAGATAAAATAATCATTACACTTTTTTTTGAAAACTCAACCAGAACAAGAAGCTCCTTTGAGATAGCTGCAAAACGACTCGGTGCGGAGATGGTACATTTGGATGTGGCAAAAAGTTCAACTGCCAAGGGTGAGACTTTGGTTGATACCGCGATGAATTTGGATGCGATGGGTCCGCATGCGATAATTGTTCGCCATCAAAATGCGGGTGTTCCTAAAATTCTCTCAGACCACACAAACGCCTCAATCATAAATGCGGGAGATGGTGCACATGCGCATCCGACTCAGGCACTTTTAGATCTTTACACCTTAAAAGAGCACTTCGGCGATGTGAAAGGCAAGAAAATCGCAATAGTGGGAGATATAAAAAATTCGCGTGTTGCCAACTCGAATATTGAACTTTTAACCAGATTCGGAATGGAGGTGATTTTGGTTGCACCTCCCCAATTTTTGCCAAAAACTACTCTGAAAACTACGCATTACATCAAAGAAATTATCGATGAGGTGGATGCGATTATGAGTCTGAGAACGCAGACAGAGCGACACTCTTCTCAAAGTTATGCTTCTCTCAAAGATTATGCAAGTGACTTTTGTATTACATCAGAACTTGTCGGAGACCGTGATATTATTTTGCTTCATCCTGGGCCAGTGCATAGAAATGTGGATATTTGCGATGCACTTTTAGCCGATGAGAGATGTAAAGTTCTTGAGCAGGTGACAAACGGAGTCTCAATCAGAATGGCGATACTGAAGAAATTAATCTCTTGAGAATGAAATTTAAGCTTCTAAATTCTTTAGGAAATCAGGGGAAGCCATTTCTCTTTATATCTGATTTTAAAGCTGAAAATATAGAAGTTATACTTTTAGAAAATTTGCACAAGGAGGATGTTGAGTTCTCAATCAGTGAGGATTATATATCCTCTTCGCACATGGAGAGTTTAGAGAAGTTGCCGTTGCCTTACTACGAGTATAAAAAAAAATTTAATCAGGTCATAGAAAAAATAGAAGCAGGCGAGACCTATCTGCTCAACCTCACGCAGCCCACAAAAATCAAAACCGCTCTTACTTTAAAAGAGATATTTACACATGCCTCTTCGCATTATAAACTGAGATATAAAGATAAATTTGTATGTTTCTCTCCTGAAAAGTTTATACAAATAGAAGGTGCCAAAATCAGCACTTTCCCTATGAAGGGGACAATAGATGCCTCCATTCCAAATGCCGAGCAAATAATCCTTAACAATCAAAAAGAGATGGCGGAACATGTGATGGTGGTGGATTTGCTACGGAATGATTTGTCGATTGTGGCGACTGATGTAAAAGTAGAAAAGTTTAGATATATTGAGTCAATAGAGGCTGGGGAAAAGAGGCTTTTGCAGGTAAGCTCACACATAAGCGGCAATATCGGAGATAATTGGCATGAAAGAATCGGCGATATTCTGAAATCACTCCTTCCGGCAGGAAGCATAAGCGGAACACCAAAAAAAAATACACTTAAAATCATCGAAGAGACTGAAGGGTATGAGAGAGGCTTTTTTAGCGGTGTTTTTGGAGTGTATGATGGAGAGAAATTTGACAGCGGTGTAATGATTCGTTTTATTGAAAAAACAGAAGACGGATTTATCTATAAAAGCGGCGGTGGGATAACGGTTGAGAGTGATGCCATGCAAGAGTATAAAGAACTTTTGGATAAAATTTATTTGCCATAATTTGGGGTTTAATATGAAATTAAAAATAGAAAATTTTTTCACAAGCGGATTTGTATTTGATGACTCTCAGATAGATATAAAAAGTGGTTACCAGATGATAAATATTGCTCTTATTTTGTCAGGATTAGCATTTATTTATGGAATAGTGGTCAATATAATGAATGATATTTCAGGTTTTGTACCGCTGGAAACTCTTTTGCTTCTTATGAATACGGTTATGTTTTTTGCACTGAGAAAATATAGAAGTGCGTTTGAAAAGGTGACTATGATTATCACTATTCAATGTACATTTTTATTATTAGCAATTATATACACCAGTGCCCCGGAGCAGATGAAACATACTTGGATATACACATATCCGATAGTGCTTTTATATTTTCAAAAAAAATATTACGGTATCTATTGGTTTATATTTCTTCTTTTCATGATAGTGATTGCTCCGGTGCAGGGTTTTGTAGAGGTAAAATATTCTCTGTTTCAAGTAACTTATATCTCCATTGTTTTGCTGGTTGTAAGTGCGATTGTTTATTTTTATAAAATGAAAATGTGTGAGGCTCGGGATTTAATAATAGAACAGCAAAATAGGCTTTTAAATTTTAATGCAGAATTAGAGAGACTGGTAGAAGAGAAAACAGCAGCGCTGCTAGAGCTTAATGAATCTCTCGAAGCAAAAGTAGAAGAAAAAGCAGTAGAACTTTTTCAAAAAGACAAGCTTATAACGGCTCAGTCAAAACAGGCCGTTATGGGTGAAATGATTACTATGATAGCGCATCAATGGAGACAGCCGCTCTCTATGATTACTCTAAATATAGCTAATTATCAGTTTGAACAGCTGTTAAACAAGGAACAAAAAGCCAGAAAAATTGATAGAACGCTCGCCGAAATAAGCGACACAATCGTCTATCTTTCGGATACAATAGATGACTTTCAAACATATTTCCGCCCAAATACAGAGCTGAGCGAAATAGAGGCAAATGCACTGATTCAAAAGGCTGTCAATTTTATACTCCCTAGAGTGAGTGACGGAGCTATAAAAATCACTATTGAAGAGAGTGAAAGTCTCATAATCCAAACCTATATAAATGGGATCACTCAAGTTCTTCTTAATCTGCTTAACAATGCAGTGGATGCACTCCAAAGTTCTGCTCAGAATGAACCGAAAATTACGATTCGTAGAGAAGAATCGGGTGACAAGCTTCTGATTTTTGTTCAGGATAATGCGAACGGAATAAGTGATGAAAATATAGTCAAAATTTTTGAGCCATATTTCAGTACAAAGGGCAAAAACGGCACAGGACTTGGTTTGTATATGAGCCAGATGATAGTTCAAAAGCAGTTTTATGGAGATATAAGTGTTGAGACATCTCCGGAAGGTTCAACTTTTAGAGTAGAGATATTAAAAAAATTACATGAGAATAGATAAAAAATATTTTATTGCGCTTACTGTAGTCCATATCTTAGTTTCAGCCTCTCTTTTATATTTTTCTCAATACTTTTTTTTAATATTTTTGCAAATCATCTATTTTTTTGCTCTATTTAGTTACAAAAGTAGCTTTTTTAAGAGCATTCTTTTATTTCTCTATCTGGCGTGTTTAAACTACTCATTAATCCTCATTTTTTCATTCAGTGCCTATACTTTATACTTTCTAATTCTCTTTGGAGTAATCTATTTTATCTATTATCAAGATATAAACTTTACAAAAAAAGCAGTTTTAGTCGGGAGCGTACTTATTCTCTCTACTACCATTATATTTAGATATTTGGATGGAGTTGTTTATAAGATTTATCTCTATTTTGATTTTTCTGATGGACAAAATTATGTAAACAGCGAAATTCTTTTTGTACTGACACTCCTTCATACTTTAATTTTATTTTTTGTTTTATTTAAAAAAAGAGGTAAATTAGAGATATAATTTAAAAAAATAATTTAGGAATTAAAGATGTATGTAGAAGATTTAAAGTTCTCGTTATGGGCAGACTTCATTGAGAGAGAATATCTTGATAATGAGTTTAAAGAGTTGATTAATAGCGGAATAATCAACGGTGCGACCTCCAATCCTGCAATATTCAAAAATGCCATTTTAAACTCGCCGGCATACAAAGAGCAGCTTTCAGATTTAGGTTCATTATCGCCAAAAGAGAAGTATGAAGCTTTGGCAATTTACGATATTTCTAAAGCCGCAGATATTTTAAAACCACTTTACGACAGAGGCGATGACGGATATGTGAGCATTGAAGTTGACCCTTTCTATTGCGATGATGCGCAGGCAACAATCGCTGAGGGAAAGAGACTCTTTGAAAGAATCGGTAAAAAAAATGTAATGATAAAAGTTCCGGCTACACATGCAGGATATGAAGCCATGAAAGAGCTCACGGCATCTGGAATTCCCGTCAACGCAACGCTTATCTTCTCAAAAAACCAAGCCATTGCATGTGCAAAAGCATTTGAAGCGGGTGTGGCAATACATGGTGAAAAAATCGATACGGTAATCAGTATTTTTGTAAGTAGAGTTGACCGGGCACTCGACGCAGAACTCGCTAAAAATGGTGTTGCAACAGCACTCTCAGGAATTTACAACAGTGCCGATATTTACAACAAAATTGAGGAGATGAATGTTTTAGGCTGCCGCACACTCTTTGCAAGTACGGGTGTAAAAGATGATTCGCTTCCTGCACACTACTATGTAAGCGGACTTCTGGCATATAACAGTGTAAATACTGCTCCGATTGATACTATAAAAGCTTTTCATGCTAATGGTACAAAAGAGAGAGCTCTGCCTATCTCGGATGAAGTTATAAGAGAGCATTTTGCAAAGGTGTCGGCATGCGGCATTGATTTTGACAGAGTAATCGAGACACAGATAGCGGATGGATTGAGTGCATTTAAAGATGCTTTTAGAGATATATTGGAGGCATTATGATTGAAGATGATTTTAGTATAGATGTAGATGCGTTAACCTACGAGCAGACAAAAAAGATACGAGCCTACCTAAAGACCATGATAGAAAATAAGGGAAGCGACTTGCATATAAAAGCAAATTCCGCAATCAGGATGAGAAATAAGGACGGAGATATTGTTGCTTTTTCGGGTGGAATATTTGAAAAAAGTGATGTTCTCATGTTTGCAAAAGAGCTTTTAAAAGGTAGATTTCCGGAGTTTGTAAAAAATAAAGAGATGGATTTCGTTTATCCCTTTGATGAAGAGAATCGTTTTCGTGTCAACATGTTTTTTCAGATGGAGGGAATCTCCGCGGTATTTCGTGTTATTCCTATAACTATTCCAACCTTTGAGGAGTACCATTTACCGGAGATTTTAAGAAGTTTTACTACAAAAAAGAGCGGAATAGTTTTGGTGACGGGTGCGACGGGAAGCGGTAAATCTACCACTTTGGCTTCAATCATCGATGAGGTAAACAAAACGCAGAGAAAGCACATCATAACCATAGAAGACCCGATAGAGTTTGTCCATAAAGATAAGGGATGCATTATAAATCAGCGCTCTGTCGGGCAGGATACCCTCTCTTTTGGAGCTGCATTAAAGTCAGCTCTTCGCGAGGATCCAGATATTATTTTGGTGGGGGAGATGAGGGATAAAGAGACAATTAATCTCGCCCTTCATGCGGCAGATACAGGGCACTTGGTTTTTTCAACTCTGCATACAATAGATGCAAAAGAGACGATTAACCGTGTTATCTCTCAGTTTCCGACAGATGAGCAAAACCGTGTGAGACTCTCGCTAGCAGGTGTACTTCAGGGGATTGTTTCACAAAGATTGGTAAAGACGGTCAATGGAGGTCGTCGTGCCGCTATGGAGATATTAATCCGTAATGCAACCATTGAAAAACTGATTATGGAAAATCGCGACCATGAAATTCGTGATGCAATAGAACAGGGAAAAAGTCACTATAAATCACAAAGTTTTGACCAATCCCTTTTAGATTTGTATAACGAGGGCATTATCTCTAGAGAACAAGCTAAGGAGAATGCAACAAGTCCGGCCGATTTAGAGCTTAAGATGAGCGGTTTAAGCTCAGGCGATGCATCAAGCAAAAGCGGTTCTGTCAGCGGTCAAATAAATGAGGGAGACTTTTTTGATTTGAAGCAGTAGTTTAACTGCTTTTAAAGCTTAAGTAAGTATAATTGCGCCTATTTTTATTTAAGGATTACATATGTTAGAAGGCATAATTAGAGAGAGTATTGGTAAGAAGGGTACAAAAGCGCTTCGCCGTGATGGTTATCTGATTGCAAACATTTACGGAAAAGGTCTTGAAAATGTTCATGCAGCATTTAAGTCAAATGAATATATCCGTACTGTTCGCAACAAAGAGACTTTAGCGTTCCCGGTTTCAGTTAACGGTAAAGAGATGAATGTTGTAGTTCAATCATATGAGTCTCATGCAGTTACAGGTATTCTTTTACATGTTGACTTAATGGTGGCACAACCTGGCGTTGTGACTCATTATCATGTTCCGGTTGTAACAGAAGGTATCGCATTCGGTCTTAAAAACAAAGGTCTTGTAAATGTTTCAAAAGCTCGTTTAAGAGTTAAAGCTGCGATTGAAAATGTTCCAAATTCAATTGTTGTAGATGTTACTCCAATGGATGTTGGCGATTCTAGACTTATCCGTGATATAGCTAAAATTGATAATGTTACATTTACAGATTCTGATCGCGTAGCTGTAGTAAGTATCATTAAAGCTAAATAATCATGCTTATAGTCGGACTGGGTAATCCTGGCCCGACCTATGCAGAAACGCGTCATAACATAGGTTTTATGGTTATTGACGCGCTAGTTTCTCGTAATAAGGCAAACAAACTCTCCTCTTCTGCTCAAGCAGAACTCTATAAATTTTCTGAACATTTTCTACTCAAACCGCTTACTTTTATGAACCTCTCCGGTATAGCAATAGCACAAGTAAAAAATTTTTATAAAATCGATAAAGTTGTGGTTATCCATGACGATTTAGACCTTCCCTTTGGAGCCATTCGATTTAAGTTTGGCGGCGGACATGGCGGACATAACGGCTTAAAATCTGCAGATGAAAAAATCTCCAAAGAATACATTCGCGTGAGAATGGGAATAGGAAAACCTGAACATAAGGGTGAAGTTGCCTCTTTTGTTTTGAGTGATTTTAGTGCTGATGAAAAAAATCATCTTGAAGCGTGGATTTTTAAAGCATGTGAAGCGGTCGAATTTTTGCTTCATCATTCACTCGAAGATACAAGCTCTCAATTTACAATCAAACAACTTGAGCTAAAATAACCTCATGCTCGCCTTCAAATATATCTCCCTTCACTATCTCAAATATTTCTTTGTTATTTTAGTAGCCTTGAGCATGTTTTTGGTCGGGCTTGACTATATGGAAAATGCAGAAGAGTTGGCAAACTCCGCCAACTTAACGCTTATCTATCTCACATATAAATCCTTTTTTGCCATAGACATGCTTCTTCCTCTGGCTTTAGTTTTTGCCATGATTACGACAAAGATTTTTTTAATTCGCTCAAATGCTTTGGTCTCGTTTTACTCTTTAGGGTATTCAAGAACAGATATTCTTCGCCCGTTTGTTGTAGTTTCAACCTCGATTATAGTTCTGTTTATATTTTTACATGCACTCCCTAGTTTTTCAAGAGCAGATGAATTTTCTAATAATATCCGCAAACATGCCCAATATTTAAACCCTACACAGGATCTCTTTTTTATATACAAGGATAAATATATTTACTTCTCAAAACTGCTGCCACTTCAAGAAAAAGCCGAGGGCATAAGAGTTTTCAGTGTAAAAGAGAATTCCCTGAGTGAGGTTATAGTAGCAAAAGAGGCAAAATACAGAGATGGATTTTGGCATATAAAAGAGGCAGATGTCATTGCAAAGCCAAATGATTTGAGTTTTGAATCACTCGGTATGAAAGTTACAAATCAAAAAGATTTATATATTCTTGAGGGATTTCGCCCTGACATGCTTGACCAAGTTTATGAAGGAAAAGTTAACTTTACAATAAGGGATGCTTTGGACGCTATATCACTTTTAAGAGAGCAAAATATAAATATAAGCAGTATTAAAAGTGCCCTCTATAAGATATTTATCTATCCTCTTTTTGTGCCATGCTTGGTTGTGATTATTTTCTTTTTTGTGCCTGTAAGTTCGAGATTTTTAAACGTCTCACTCTTTAGTTTTGTGGCAATTCTTGCAACTCTTCTTATTTGGGGTCTACTTTTTATGCTCATAGAACTCTCAAATAACAAAACACTCCCAAGCGAAATCGGTATAGTTGCCCCCGTATTTATTCTCTTCTTCATAGCCCTCTACCGCTGGAAAAAATTTCATAATTGATGTTACGCATCCTCTGAATCTGTCAGCATAAATATCGGAGAGATGCCCTTATAACAAAAATATAAGCACATGTTGGGTAGAATAACTCAAAAATATTTGGACAATTTATGATTAATTTTAAAGATTTAGCAAAAGAGTATAAAACTCCCCTCTATGTGTATGATTTGGACTCCATGAGTTCCCGGTACAGTGAACTAAAAGAGGCATTCAAAGGGAGAAAATCTCTCTTAGCATATGCCGTAAAAGCAAACTCAAACTTAAGTATTGTGAAACATTTTGCAGATTTGGGAAGCGGAGCGGATTGTGTCTCTATCGGTGAGGTTCGCCGTGCTTTTTTGGCAGGTATTCCAAGCTATAAGATTATATTTAGCGGTGTCGGCAAGAGCGATGATGAGATTCGTGAAGCCATAGAGAGCGATATTTTATATATTAATGTAGAGAGTGAAGCAGAGCTTGGACGTGTGGAACTGATTGCGAAAGAACTAAACTCAGTATGCAGAATAAGCATAAGAGTCAACCCGAATATTGACCCAAAAACTCATCCCTATATCTCAACAGGATTACATGACAACAAGTTCGGAGTAGATATAAACAGTGCAAAAAGAATGTACATTTTTGCAAATAACTCTGCGCATTTAGACCCTGTAGGAATTCACTTTCACATCGGCTCTCAACTTACGGAATTAAACCCAATCAGAGAGTCAGCTGAGATTGTGGCTGATTTGGTTCGCTCACTCTCCACCATCAAAATAGATTTGAAATTTTTTGACATTGGCGGCGGTCTTGGCGTGCAGTATAAAAACGAAGTTACAATTAAACCTTATGAGTATGCACAGGCGATTTTAGGCACCTTAAATGCACTTGACATGACGATTGTTTGTGAACCGGGGAGATTTCTAACCGCAAATGCCGGTTACTTTTTGACTAAAGTTTTATATGAAAAACACAACGGTCAAAAAAGATTTGTGGTAGTAGATGGTGCGATGAATGACCTAATCCGTCCAAGTTTGTATAATGCGTATCATAAAATTGAAGCTATTACAGATTCAAAAGAGGCGGAAACTCTGGCGGATGTGGTAGGTCCTGTTTGTGAGAGCGGAGATTTTTTAGCTAAAAATTACTCTCTGCCTAAGCTCGAACACAATGATTTGCTTGTTGTACACAGTGCCGGTGCCTATGGATTTGGCATGGGAAGCAACTACAACACAAGAGGAAGAAGTGCCGAGATTGCTATCAAAGGCGGCGTTGTAAAAATGATTCGTAAACGAGAGAGTTTTGAGGATTTAATTGCATTAGAGAAAGAGTTTTTAAACTAATGTATTTCATAGATGTTCAAGGTACACTTATCAGCGACACGGATAAATCTCCGATTCGCGGTGCAGTAGAGTTTATCGACATGCTTAATAAAAATAAAACTCCCTATATGGTTATCACAAATAATACGAAATACGGCTCTGAGAATTTTCTGGCATACTTAAATTCAATAGGTTTTCATTTAGACGCCTCTTCTTATTTAGACCCTTTGATGATGCTAGAATTGAGAGTTGCAAAAGAGGCAGTAGCTGCTTATGGAACGAAAGAGTTTTTGGAAGTTTTGCTGGCTTTAGGATATAACTTTGATTACAAAAATCCTAAAACAGTTTTAGTCTCTATAAAAGCGGATTTCACTTCGGATGAATATGCTCAAATGATAGAGTTTTTACTCTCAGGTGCGTCTTTGGTGGGCATGCATGAGACTTCGATTTATGCTAAAAACTCCAAAAGATACCCGGGAGTTGGAGCAATTTTAAAACTTCTAGAGTTCGCAACATCTACCCCCTATGAAGTTGTCGGAAAACCTAGTCTCGCGTTTTACAACGAGAGTCTGGAATTAATTCGCAAGCAAGCTCCAAATGCCGAGTTTAGTGATGTAACGATAATTAGCGATGATGTAAAGGGTGATTTAGGCGGTGCGAAAGAGCTTGGAATGAAGACGGTTTTTGTTTTAAGCGGCAAGTATAAAAGCGAAGAAGAGATAGTTCCGTTTTTAAAATCATCTCTTCGACCGGACTATGTTTTTGGCGACATGCAAGATATTTTGGAGGCATTATGAATACGTTAGAAGAGTGCAGAGCTCGGATAGATAGTATCGATGATGAGATGCTAGGGTTACTAGATAAAAGAATGAAGGTAGTTCAAAGAGTCGGCGAGATTAAGCACGACACAAAAACCGCTGTTTATAGACCGGAGAGAGAAAAAGCTATTATCGAGAGGCTGACACAAATCAGTAAAGATAACAATTTTATATTAAATAAGGGCGCTATCGAAGCAATTTACCTAGAAATTTTTGCTGTTGCCAGAAACTTGGAACTCCCCGAGAGAATCGCATTTTTAGGACCGGAGGGAAGTTTTACGCATCAAGCGGCGGAGAGCCGTTTTGGTGGAATGAGTGACTATCTCTCGCTTGGCTCCATTCAATCAGTATTTAAAACACTGGAAGCCAAAAGAGCAAAATTCGGTGTTGTTCCGATTGAAAATTCTAGAGATGGAATAGTCGGTGAAACACTGGATTTACTCTCAAAAAGCAGTGTAAAAATTGTAGCAGAGCTCTACATGCCAATCCACATGTCCTTCGCAACAAAGGCGAGAAGAATAGAAGATATTAAAAAAATATATTCAAAAGACAAAGGTCTTGGGCAGTGCAGAGAGTTTCTTTCAGAGCATGGATTTTTAAATATTGAACAGATTCCGGTAGAATCCACTGCAAAAGCAGCTATTTTAGCAGCAGGAGATCCAACATCTGCCGCAATCTGCTCTCACATAGCGGCTAAACTCTACTCTATTCCTACTATGTTTGACAACATCGAGGATGAGCATGACAGTGCCACCCGATTTGTGATACTGAGTGATTTTAAAAATGAAAAAAGCGGTGATGACAAAACTTCGATTTTAGTAAGGCTAAATGATGCAGCAAAAGCCGGTTCTTTGGTTCATTTTTTGCAAGACTTTTATGATGAAGAGATAAATCTCTCAAAAATAGAGTCCCGTCCTTCAAAAGATGAATCCGGTTTCGGCTATTGGTTTTATATAGATTTTTATGGACATATCGACGATGAAAAGGTGCAAAAAGTGCTCTCAAAACATGAGGGTGAAGTAACATGGCTTGGAAGCTACACAAAAGGGGAGTTATGAAATTTAATAAACATTTAGAAAATATTACAACGTATGAGGCAGGAAAGCCGATTGAGTTGGTTGTGCGAGAGTTCGGGATAAATCCGCAAGATATAGTAAAGCTTGCAAGTAATGAGAATCCGCATGGCTGCTCACCAAAGGTTACAGAGGCTGTTGGTAACATACTCTCAAAAATGTCACTCTACCCGGATGACTCAATGGTAAAATTAAAAGATGCTCTCGGTCGCAAATATGAGGTTGCAAATGATAACCTTGTCATAGGTTCCGGAAGCGATCAGGTTATAGAGTTTGCTATCCATGCGAAAGCCTCTTCAAGCTCTAAGATTTTAATCAACAGTGTTACATTTGCTATGTATGAAATATATGCGAAACATATCGGTGCAGAGATTATTAGAACGGCATCCGTGCCTCACGATTTAGAGGAGTTTTATAAGCTCTATGTAGAGCAGAAGCCATCCATGATATTTTTATGCACTCCAAATAATCCTACGGGCGATGCAATAGATGCAAAAGAGTTGTATCAGTTTTTAAGAAAAATAGATAACGATACCCTCGTTGTAGTTGATTGCGCCTACATGGAGTATGCGATAGGTAAAGACGAGAGCAAAAAAGTTGAACCCAAAGATTTAATCGCTGAATTTGATAATGTGCTTTATCTTGGAACTTTCTCTAAAGCGTACGGGCTTGGAGGAATGCGAGTTGGATACGGAATCGCAAATTCTAAAATAATAAAAGAGCTTTATAAACTGAGACCGCCGTTTAATATAACTACACTCTCCCTTGAAGCTGCAACCGTTGCTCTGAGCGATGAGGAGTTTGTGCAGATGTGTATTGCAGACAATATTAAAGAGATGAAACGATACGAAGAGTTTGCAAAGACGCAAAAAATAGATATAATTGAGAGTTATACAAATTTTGTAACATTACGTCTAAATAATAATCAAAATTCAACAGAAATATCGAATGCGCTTTTACAAAAGGGAATGATTGTTAGAAATCTGAGCAGTTATAATATGAATGCAATAAGAGTAACAATAGGCACAACTGAGCAGAACAGTCGCTTCTTTGAGCTTTTAGAACAAATAATATAACTGCAAAATGGGAATTTAATGGATTTTAAAGTACTTTTTTCACAATTAGTTGTTTTATACACAAAATTAACGAAGCAGCAGAAAATAATTATTGCTGCTGCTATAATCGGGATAGTTTCATTTCTGATTTTTATGGTTATTTTTACAGCTAAAAAAAATTCAGATGCTAATAAATATGAAGTACTTTTTGATTCTCTAAGCGCATCGGATGCCGCCAAGGTTGTTGAGCATTTAGAAAAAGAGAATGTTCCCTATGAGCTTTCGGCAAACAATATTATTAAAGTTCCAAAAAGCTTTGTTTATAAAGAGAGAATGGCGATAGCCTCTTTGGGTATTCCAAAAAATAGCGGGGTAGGTTTTGAACTTTTTGATAAGCAGGAGTTTGGAGCAACAAGTTTTGACCAAAATGTGAAGTATCTCCGTGCCATAGAGGGCGAACTAGCCCGTACAATAAACTCCCTTGCTCCAATTGAAACAGCTACCGTGAGTTTAGCTCTGCCAAAAGAGACACTTTTTGTAGCCAAACAGATTGAGCCGAGTGCCTCAGTTATGGTAAAACTAGTTGAAGGAAGTTCTCTTACTCCAAAACAGATAAGAGGCATAAAAAATCTTGTCTCAGCTGCGGTTCCAAAGCTGACTCCGGCGAGCGTAATGCTTGTAAATAGCGATGGCGAAACTATGGGTGATGAAGATGAGATGGCACAAATGAGTGAACTCTCATCCAGCCAGCAAAAATTCAAAGTCAAAGAAGAGAAAAAACAGCAAGAAAAAATTATTCAGATTATCTCTCCCTTTGTCGGCGGAGATAAAAGTGTTATCGCTCAGGTTACAATAGAGTATGATTTTTCTATTCAAAATTCGACTTCAGAGAAGTTTGACCCTGAGAGTATTGTAAGAAGTGAGCAAGTGAGCGAAGAAAAACGCGAGGGCGGTACACCTCCGGTAGTTGGCGGAGTTCCGGGTACAGTCAGTAACATAGGTCCGGTTGAAGGGCTAAAAAGTAATCAAACAAGTGAAAAATATGAAAAAAACAACGGAACCACGAATTATGAGATTGGAAAGACTGTCTCAACTACAAAGTCACAATTTGCCAGAATTAAAAGAGTAACGGCAGCCGTCGTAGTAGATGGAAAATATAAATATAAACTTAAAGAAGATGGGAGTGCTTCGGATGAGTTGGAATATGAAGCTCTCGGTGAAAGTGACTTGCAGGCTCTTACTTCTTTGGTGAGCCGTTCTATAGGGATTGATGAGGCTAGAGGCGACCAAATCTCTGTTAAGAATTTACAGTTTAAAGTGGACAAAACATCTGTTGGAAAAGACAACATGTCAGCGCTATTTGCCTTTAGTCAAATATACCTTGCACCGTTTTCTGGGGCATTTAAATATCTATTTGTTCTTATTCTTTTGCTCATTGTTTATAAAAAAGTCATATCTCCCTTTGCAGAGCGAATGCTTGAAGTCTCAAAAGAGGAAGATGATTTGGCTAGACCGATACTCGCCATTGCCGATGATGAGAATGAAGATTTAGTTGAAAAAGTTCAGGCAATGCGTAAAAAAGTAGAGGACCAACTTGGAGCAGGCGGTGCTTTTAATGAAGATGAGCTGAAGTACGATGTTCTTCTTGAGAAGGTGAAAACGATGGTACAGGATCAACCGGAAGCTATTGGAGCTCTTCTTCAAGCGCTTTTATCTGAAGAAATATCAAAGGAACATAAGTAATGAATTTATCCCCAGCACAGCAAGCCGCTTTTGATGAAATGGATATGGCGGAAAAAGTTTCTATATTGCTGTTGCAGCTAGGTGAAGATGCAACTGCAGAACTCTTTGTATCTATGAGTGTTGATACTATTACGGAAGTTTCAAAGTATATTGCAGGGAACAAAACCATAGAAAAGGCAGTTGCGACTGCTGTTTTGGAAGAGTTCTATGCTATTTTCCAATCGGGTGCCTATATGACCTCCGGCGGTATGGAGTATGCCAGAGAGCTGCTCTATAGAACACTGGGACCGGAAGAGGCAAAAAGAGTCATGGACAAATTGACTAAGAGCATGCAAAATACTCAAAACTTCTCCTATCTCTCCAAAATTAAGCCTCAACAACTTTCAGATTTTATTTTGCATGAGCATCCACAAACGATTGCTCTTATTTTAGCACACATGGATGCATCTGAAGCTGCAGATACTTTGAAGTTTTTTTCTGATGATTTAAGAAGTGAAGTTGCCATGAGAATGGCAAGACTAGGAGATATCTCTCCTTCGGTTATTAAAAGAGTCTCTGCGGTTTTAGAGTCTAAACTCGAGTCTCTTGCATCCTATAAAGTTGAAGTCGGAGGACCGAGAGCTGTTGCGGATGTATTTAACCGCCTTGGTGCAAAATCTTCTAAATCTACGCTTGCTACAATTGAGCAGGTCGATGAAGAACTTGCAACTCTCATTAAAGAGATGATGTTTACTTTTGAAGATATAGTAACGCTTGATAAAGCGGCTATTATGGAGATTTTAAAAACTGTTGATAAAAACGATTTGATGCTGGGGCTCAAAAGTGCTCCGGATGAGTTGAAGCAGAAATTCTTCTCTTCCATGAGTGAGCGGGCAAGAGATTCTTTTGAAGAGGAGATGCAGTTCTTAGGTGCTGTTAAAATGAAAGATGTCGAAGGGGCGCAAAGAAGAATTGTTGAAGCGGTGAATGGACTTGCTGAGAGCGGAGTGATACAAATGGGCTCAAGTGAAGAGATGGTTGTTTAACCTTGGCAACAATTATTTCAAACAAAGCCATAAGCGGACATGATGTAGTCAAGTACAACTTTAAAGTTCTGCCGATGGGCACGGGTGTGGATGAGCCTTTGGCTGCATCAACTCCAGCTTCCATAGAGGAAAAGTTTACAAAAGAGAGCACACCTAGCGCAAGAGAAAACAGTGATATTAACTCCAGCGCTTTGAGCCAGAGTTCAAAAGATTCACTGATAGAGTCCTTGATGAAAAAAACAGACGACATGTCGTCAAATTTTATAAAAATGCAGATGAAGCTTGAAGATAAAGAGGAAGAACATAAAATAGAGATTCAAAAGGCTAAGGAAGAGGCATTTCTTGAGGGTTTAAATGCAGGAAAACAGCAGGCTTCACAAGATACAAATGCAAATGTTGCAAATGGATTAGCCCAGTTTTCATCTTCTGTCGTGACACTCGAAAATAGTGCAAAAGAGTTTGAAAAAGCCTTAGATAAAATTAAAAAAGAGCTTATGCATGCCGCATTAGACATAGCAAAAGAGGTCGTCGGTGTTGAACTGAGCGCAAGCTCCTCTGAAATAGCAAAGAAACTATCGGAGGAGCTTATAGGTGAGTTGCAAAGTGCTTCAAAAATAACACTCAGAGTAAATCCAAAAGACCATGGAGCGATTTCCGAGAGTGTAGGAAAATTGGCACATGTTCAAATTCTCTCCGACAGCGCAGTGAGTCAGGGCGGAGTTGTAGCAACAAGCGACGCAGGAAATATAGATGCACAGATTTCAAAAAGATTTGAGAGAGTAAAAAGGGCAGCCCTAAGTGAGTAGTATGAATATTAAATCAAAAACAATACAAGAGCTGGGTGAACTTTGCCAAGATATTCGCTTCGAAATTTTAAGAGTAGTTAGCAAAAATGGCGGACACCTGAGCTCAACTTTGGGTGCAACAGAGCTTATTGTGGCCATGCATAAAGTTTTTGATTCAAAAAAAGACCCTTTTATATTTGATGTTTCTCACCAATCCTATGCGCATAAACTTCTAACCCAGAGATGGGAAGCATTTGATACTCTGCGTCAATTTAACGGACTAAGCGGATATACAAAACCTAGAGAATCCCAACATGACTATTTTGTAGCAGGGCATAGTTCTACTTCTATCTCTCTAGGCGTCGGTGCTGCAAAGGCCATCGCCCTCAAAGGCGAGCAAAAAGAGAGAATTCCGGTAGTGGTAATCGGCGACGGCTCAATGACGGCCGGCATGGTTTATGAAGCACTCAATGAGCTAGGCGATAGAAAATACCCGATGGTTATCATACTTAACGATAATGAGATGAGCATTTCAAAGCCAATCGGTGCGATTAGCCGCATGTTGAGTTCTGCCATGGCGGGACCCTTCTATCAGAGATTTAAAAAAAATATTGAAAATTTTGTCGATAATTTCGGTGAGGGCGCGCACTATATGGCAAAAAAAATGGAGGAGAGTCTCAAACTCATTACTCCCGGAATTATGTTTGAAGAGATGGGAATAGATTACATTGGACCCGTGGATGGGCATAATCTAAAATCACTTATTGAAATATTACAAATAGCAAAAAATCTTGGAAAACCTGTAATAGTTCATGCGCAAACTCTTAAAGGCAAGGGCTATCAGATAGCGGAGGGCAAAGAGGAAAAGTGGCATGGAGTTGGACCTTTTGATTTAGACAGCGGAGATGCTTCTAAAAAAAGTTCTACAAAAAGTGCAACGCAAATCTATTCAGAAGCGCTCACGCACCTTGCAAAACATAATGATAAAATAGTCGGTGCAACGGCCGCCATGCCAAGCGGAACCGGGCTGAGCGAGCTTATTGAAAAATATCCGGATAGATTTTGGGATGTGGCAATTGCCGAGCAGCATGCGGTTACATCCATGTCCGCTTTGGCAAAAGAGGGATTTAAACCCTTCTGCACAATCTACTCAACATTTTTGCAAAGAGGGTATGATCAGATAATTCACGATACATGTATAATGGATTTACCTGTTGTTTTTGCCCTAGACAGGGCTGGAATTGTCGGAGAGGACGGAGAGACGCATCAAGGTGTTTTTGACATCTCATTTTTGCGAGCCATTCCAAACATGACCCTTTTTGCTCCAAGAGATGAGAAGAGTTTTCATCAGGCTATGGCATTTGCTGCCCAGTATAGCCACCCATGTTCACTTCGCTATCCAAGGGGTTCATTTATACCGACGGATTTGCCGGAGTCTCAGCCGTTTGAGCTTGCTGCGTCGCAACTTTTACGCTCAAACAGCAGTGACATACTTTTTATCGGTTACGGCAACGGAGTAGGTCGCGCTTATGAGACTGCAAAACTAATGGAGCAAGAGGTGAGCATTTTAGATTTACGATTTGTAAAACCGCTTGATGAAGCAATGCTAAAAACTCTAGCATCCAAACATAAGAAGTGGTTTGTTTTTTCAGACAGCTCTAAAATGGGCGGAGTCGGAAGTGCTCTATTAGAGTTTTTATCCCATGAAAAAATTCAGCATGTGGAAGTTGTAAGTTTTGAGTACGGCGATTCCTTTATTACGCATGGCAACACAAAAAAGGTAGAGGAGTCGTTAGGGCTTCTGCCGCAACAATTAGCCAAAAAAGTTTTAGAACGAATATAAATTTACAAATACTATAAAATGAAGGGCTTAAATATGGAGTCTATCTCTTTAAAATCAATTCTCTCGCATGCCAGCATTTGTATGCATTCAGTTCAAACGGTGGCTGTGGCTCTTGAAGTCATGTCCTTAAACTCTATAAGTTCTGTAGTAATCGTGGATGATGATAGCCATCCTGTCGGAATATTTACCGAGTACGACGCACTTCGCATAATCGCAGAAAAAACAGATATGCAAAAAACATTATCAGAGGAGATGACACCCGACCCTTTATGTGTAGCAGAAACACTCAATATTCATGACGCTTATACCGTAATGGAAAACAAAGGGTACCGTCACCTTGTGGTAGTGGATACAGAGAAAAAGTTTGTCGGAATCGTAAGCGAGGGAGATTTTATCCGCCATATCAGCTTTAAAGAGTTGAATAAATTTAGTAGAATTTCTGACATCATAAGCAGCTCTCCTCTGGTAATTAATAACAGTACGACAATAGCAGAGACAGCGATGCTGATGAAGAGCCATAAATGTGATTATGCTATTGTTCTTGACCATCATACACATCCGGTAGGTTTAATTACAGAGCGCGATATTGCGCAATGGCATACGAGAGAGAAAGATATTGGAGATAAAACTATTGAGTCACTCTCGCAAGCTGATTTTAAAGTGATTAAAGATGACATTTTTATACATGAAGCTGTAACGCAGATGAAAAAACATGGAGTTCATCAACTTATAGTGGTCGATGAGTTGCAAAATCTGGTTGGAATGATAAGCCGCCATGATCTGCTTCATGCCATACATGGAAGTTATTTTGAGCATTTAATCAAGTCCATCGAACAAAAAAACGAGACTATTTCTAAGTTAAATAAGCAAAAAAAAGAACTTACCGAACAAAAAATATTTTTCCATACACTCATAAATACTATTCCGGATTTGATATGGCTCAAAGATACAAATGGTGTATATCTAGCATGTAATGAGATGTTTGAACGTTTTTTTAATGCAAAAGAGTCAGAAATTATCGGAAAGAGTGATTTTGATTTTGTGGATGCGGAGTTAGCCGGTTTTTTTCGCGAACATGATAAGGCAGCAATATTAGCAAACGGATCCCGAACAAATGATGAGTTTTTAAAATTTGCGGATGGAAGCCATGAAGGTTTTTTTGAAGCAATAAAAACACCTATGAGAAGTAGTGACGGCAAGGTAATCGGAGTTATAGGCGTTGCACGGGATATAAGTGAGCGAAAACATAAAAATGAAGAGATGAATAACATCCAAACACTTGCACATATCGGAACATGGGAGTGGGACATTGAGCGGGATGAATTTTTTGGCAGCCAAGAAGCTTATAAAATTTTTGGCATAGAAGATAAAAAAAAGATACCTTTTAGTGAAGTTATAAAACATTTTGCACCGGAGGATAAAGAGAGAGTTCAATATCAACTCTTTGATGCCTCTAAAAAAAGTAAAAGACATGCATCCATATATAAAGTGCATGATATAAACGGCGGCTTTAAGTGGATTAAAACACACACGGAATTTCAATATGATAAAGAGAATAATCCAATCAAAGCTCTGGGAATTTTTCAGGATTTTACAGAGCAGATAGAACATGAAAATGAGATAATTCGCAAAGATAATGATCTTGCAAATGTACAAAAATTGGCGAAAATCGGGAGTTGGAGGTTCAATGTTGCAAATAATGTTTTGGAATGGTCCGATGAAACATATAGAATTTTTGGAGTCTCAAAAGAGATTCCAATTACACAAGATTTATTTTTTGAGCATGTTCATCCAGAGGATGTAGTAATGGTTAGTAATACTTGGCAAGAGGCGTTAAGAGGGGCTAAGTATGAAGTTGAACATCGCATTATTGTAAAGAATGAGACAAAATGGGTAAAAGAGTATGCGAAACTTGAAACAGATGTGTCCGGAAAACTTTTTGCAGGAATTGGAATGGTTCAAGATATTACGGAGCAAAAGCTCTATCAAGAAAAACTTGAAACACTTGCAAACTATGATCCTTTGACGGGATTGGCAAATCGTACTCTTTTGATGTCGCATCTGCAAAATTCAATAGAACAAGCGAAGCGTAGCAAAACACAAATGGCACTTCTAGTGTTTGATTTAGACCGTTTTAAAGATATAAATGATAGTTACGGACACAATTCCGGAGATGAATTGCTCCAATATATCGCAAGCAGTTTTTCTTCGCGTCTGAGAGAAGGCGACATTGTGGGTCGTATCGGAGGAGATGAATTTGCTGTAATCTTGGAAAATTTGACACATCCGGAGGATGCAGGACGACTTGCATCCGAGATGATTCATACGCTCTCTTTGGATTATAAATTATCTGCCAAAGCTGTAATTCATGTTGGGGTAAGCGTAGGAATAGCACTTTACCCTAATGATGGAACAAATGCATCAGACCTTCTGCAACACTCTGACACTGCACTTTATAAATCAAAAGCGGATGGACGAGGAACGTATAGCTACTATACGGATGAACTTACGGAGTTGGCGCGTAAAAGAATAGAGTGCGAAAATGATTTACGACGTGCTATTGAGAAGAATGAGTTTGAAGTCTATTATCAGCCACAAGTTCATATCGCTTCAGGGCGTATCCTTGGTGCGGAGGCGTTGGTGCGATGGAATCATCCGCAAAAGGGGCTTGTCCCTCCGATAGAATTTATTCCAATAGCAGAAGAGCTTGGACTTATAAGCAGTATTGGAGAGTGGGTTTTAAATGAGACATGCAGACAGGGTAAAATTTGGCTTGACCTTGGACATCGTTTAACATTGGCAGTAAATGTCTCGGCACATCAAGTTCGTTTTCAAAATATCCCGTTAATGGTAGAACAAGCTCTCAAAAAGAGCGGATATAAAGCAAATCATTTGGAGCTGGAATTGACAGAGAGTGCTTTAATGCAGAGGGAAGAGGAGACTGTTGAGATGCTTCATCTTCTTCGTGCAAAGGGAATTCGCTTAGCGATTGACGATTTTGGCACAGGCTACTCCTCCCTCAGTTATCTCAAAAGATTTCCTATTGATGTACTTAAAATTGACAAAAGTTTTGTAGATGATATCCCTTATGACAAAGATGATATGGCAATAGTAAGCGCTATCATAGCCATGGGACAGGCGCTCGGATTTCAGCTTCTGGCTGAGGGTGTAGAGCGCGAGGACCAGCTAGAGTTTTTAAAAGAGAAAGGGTGCACAATGTATCAGGGATATATAAAAAGTAAACCTGTCCCTGCGGCGGAGTTTGAAAAACTTTTGTAAGGTCAATTGGCTATTTTAGAGCAATAACCCCGGCAAACCTTCCTGTCACTCCGCTTTTTCTATAGGAGAAGTAGCCCTCGTTTTTGCAGCATGTGCACTCATCTGAAATTTCAAGATTCTCTTTTGTTATTCCACATGCCAAGAGTTGCGTTTGCAAAATCTTGCCCACATCAAGAGTGTATCTGCTCTCTCTTCTGCTCACCGCATACTCCAAACCGATTTCACATGCCTCATCGTAAATCTCTTCTCCAACTTCATAGCAGCAGACGCCGATGCTTGCACCAATGGTTACATAAATATTTTGCGGTTCACATGCAAACTCATTCACAAAAGAGTCAATAACATTTTTAACAATGTTGCTAAAAGCACCCGCTCGCCCAGCATGTGCAACTGCTATCACTTTTTGCACATTATCATAAAAAAGAAGAGGCGAACAGTCCGCCACCATCACCATAAGAGGAGTGTTTTTTTTGTTTGTAATAAGAGCGTCACAGCTTTTTGGTGTGAAAAAATCATCCTCTTCGTTTACCACATGAACCAAATTGGAGTGAATCTGTTTCATGTGAATAAGCGATTTTTTTTCATATCCAAGCTCTTCGCTCAAGAGTTCATGGTTTGTCTCTACATGCTGCGCATTATCACCCACATGCCAAGCAAGGTTTAAAGAATCATAAGGCTTTTGGCTTACCCCGCCATCCCTTGTGGTAAAAGCATGCCGGAGATTTAAAAAATTGTTGAGTAGGTTACTTTTGATTAATTGCATAAAAAATTATAGCTAATTTGCTACAATAGAGAAATTAAAAAAGAAGGCTTATTTTGAGAGAGTTTAGCACATATCCGCCAACACTGGATGGAAACAATCCTGAATTAAAACGCCAAGAGATACGAGCCTATTTTCATAAAACTTTTGATTTGTTTGAGAAGACTTTCGAGCTCTTAAAAGAGGATGAGGTTTTTTACAAAAAATCGGAGCCGACGCGTCATCCTATGATATTCTATTTTGGACATACCGCAACTTTTTTTATCAACAAACTTATTCTTATGAAAATAATCAAAGAGAGAATTAATTCAAATTTTGAGTCAATTTTTGCCGTCGGCGTGGATGAAATGGCATGGGACGACCTTTCACAGAGCAACTATAAATGGCCAAAAGTGAGCGAAGTTCGAGAGTATCGTGAAAGAGTAAGAACTCTTGTGGATGCACTCATAAGCAATATGTCTTTCACTCTGCCAATCACACAAGAGTCTGACATGTGGATAGTTTTGATGGCGATTGAACATGAACGCATACATATAGAAACTTCTCTGGTTTTGCATCGACAGATGCCAATTGAATTTGTAAAAGAGGTGAAAGAGTTTACCATTTGCCAAGAAGTAGGCGAAGCTCCAAAAAATGAGATGCTCACTATCCCTCTGAGCCATGTACGATTAGGCAAAGAAAAAAATCATAATCTTTACGGTTGGGATAATGAGTATGGAAATTATGAAGAAGATGTAGCAGAGTTTCAGGTTTCAAAATATTTGGTGAGCAATGCTGAATTTATGGAGTTTGTAGAGAGTGGCGGCTATGAAAATAGAGAGTTTTGGGATGATGAGGGCAAGAAATTTTTAGACATTCGCAAAGCAAAACATCCGCCATTCTGGGTTTTAGAAGGGGGCAAGGTCAAATATAGAACACTCTCTTCAGTAATTGATATGCCGCAAAACTGGCCAGTCGATGTAAATGCACTCGAGGCAGAGGCATTTTGCAGATACAAAAGCAAAAAAGAGGGAGTGACTTACAGCCTGCCGAGTGAAGCGGAGTTTAGAGCCATTTATGAGTTTGCAGGTTTGGTTGATTTGCCGGATTTTGATGACAAAACGGCGAATCTGAACTTTGCCCACTATTTCAGCGCATGCCCCGTTGATAAGTTTATGTTCAAAGAGTTTGGCGATGTGGTCGGGAATGTCTGGCAGTGGAGCAGAACGCCAATTTTTGGATTTGACGGTTTTGAAATTCACGAGGCGTATGACGACTTTTCAATCCCGACTTTTGACAACAAACATGCCATCATAAAAGGCGCATCATGGGCGAGCAGCGGTAATCCAATCATGAAACACGCAAGATACGCATTTCGTAAACACTTCTACCAAAATGCCGGGTTTCGATATGTGATTTCAAACACCAAGGATACAAGTGCGAGTGATATTTATGAGAGCGATGCGCTTGTCTCTCAATACTGTGAATTTCAGTATGGAGATGAGCATTTTGGTATGAAAAATTTTGCAGACGAATGTGCAAAAATAGCTTCGACATTTGCGCTAAATAAGCAAAAAGCCTTAGATTTGGGCTGTGCAACGGGAAGAGCAACTTTTGAACTGGCAAAGAGCTTTGATGAGGTTGAGGGTATTGATTTTTCTGCCAGATTTATCGGTGTAGGTGTGAAACTCAAGTGTGAGGGCTATCTTGCATTTCATTCAAAAGAAGAGGGCGATTTAGTTTCAGACAAAAAAATTACGATAGAAGAACTAGGATATGAAAAGATAAGAGAGAGAGTCTCTTTCTGGCAGGGTGATGCATGTAATCTGAAGCCTAATTTTACCGGTTACGATTTAATCTTAGCAACAAATCTCATAGACAGACTCTATCAGCCAAGACTATTTTTAGAGACGATGGATGCGAGGCTGAACATGGATGGCATATTAGTTATCACTTCTCCCTACACATGGCAAGAGAGCTCAACAAAAAAAGAGTTCTGGCTTGGCGGATATAAAGATGAGCACGGTAATGAGGTAAAAACAATCGAGAGTTTAAAAACAATTTTAGGCAAAAAGTTTGAGCTTATTCATTTGCAGGATTTAGAATTTGTTATAAAAGAGAGTGCCAGAAAATATCAGCATACTGTTTCTGAGGTGAGTGTGTGGAGAAAGAAGTGAGTTATGATTTTTCTACTTCCACATGCCGAGAAAATACAAACGCAGAAAAATATACTCTCAGAAAACAGCTTTTTGGTAATGAAGATGTGTTGCCTGTCTGGGTGGCGGATATGGATATTGATACGCCTGATTTTGTTCTTGATGCAGTGAAAAAACGACTCGAACATCCTG
This sequence comes from Sulfurimonas sp., assembly GCA_041662225.1. Lineage (GTDB taxonomy): Bacteria > Campylobacterota > Campylobacteria > Campylobacterales > Sulfurimonadaceae > Sulfurimonas. The sequence goes on along the minus strand of JBAZSX010000006.1, from coordinate 153,594 downwards.
TTTTTGGGTATGAGGAAGTTCCAAAAAGTGCCTTTTTAGCTCAAATTGAGTGGATGAAAAAAGAGCATGGAGTGGTTTACGAGTTAGAAGATATTTTTTACTCCCACTCCGTTGTGGCTTCTATGAATGCGGTTATCGAGGCATTTACTCAAGAGGGAGAGGGCGTGATTGTGCAAACACCTGTCTATCCTCCATTTTTTCACAGCGTGAAAGAACAGAAAAGAAAACTCATAAAAAATCCGCTTAAACAGTTGGCTGATGGAAGATACACTTTTGATATAGAAGATTTGAGAGCAAAAATAGATGAAAAAACAAAACTTTTACTACTCTGTTCTCCTCATAATCCCGTTGGACGCGTTTGGAGTAGGGAGGAGTTGGAGCAGATCTTAGAGCTTTGTTTGGAGCATAACATTGTTGTATTTTCGGATGAGATTCATTCCGATTTGGTCTATGCACCCAATGTTCACATTCCGTTCGCTTCGCTGAGTCAAAAGGCTAGAGATATTACGATTACGGCTATGGGAGTTGGAAAAACATTTAACATGGCAGGTTTTGCGATCAGTACTGTTGCAATTCCAAACCAAGAGCTAAAAACAAAGTTTTTAGAAGTTTATAAAAGAGTTCATTTTGCAAATGGCACCGTGTTTGGGCATGTGGGATTTGAAGCGGCTTATGTGCATGGTAAAGAGTGGTTGGAGGAGTTAAAAATTCATCTTTTTCAAAATTTTCTCATGCTGCAAAATCTTTGTGAGAAGTTTCCAAAGAAAATAAGAGTCACCCCAATCGAAGCAACCTATTTGGCTTGGCTTGATTGCAGAGGCATGCAGTTTTCTAACAAAAAGTTGAGAAAATTTTTTATAGATGAGGCAAAGCTTGGCTTAAATGCAGGCATTAGTTTCGGGCGAGCGGGAAGCGGTTTTATGCGTTTGAATTTTGCGGTCTCACATGCTAAAATGTTGCAGATAATTGAACAGCTGGAATATGCTTTGCAAAAAAGATTTGGGGTGTAAAATGGTAAAAATAAGTTGGGATGGATACAAGGATTTCAAGGCTGAGAGAAATTCTAAGGATGATAATTTTACAACTCTTATACATTTTATGAAAAGTTACTACAACGTGACTAGCCCGAGTGATATATTTGAGTCTTTTGAGAGTGATGAGCTGGCTAGAATGATGCTAGAAAAAAGAGATATAAAAAGCGCTGACGAACTAGAAAGTTTTTTGTTAAATAAGTAAGTTAATGAGTGAAAAATTAAAAAAAATAAGCGCATTTTTGAACGAACATCATGTTATGAGTTTGGCAACTGCAACTGCTGATGAGATAAGTGTCTGCTCTCTTTTTTACGCTTTTGATGCGCAAAAACTCTCTTTTGTTGTTGCCAGCAGTGATGAAACAAAACATGTGGAACATATTGCTAAAAACTCAAATGTCGCAGGAAATATACTCTTAGAGACAAAGATTATCGGCAAAATTCAAGGTGTTCAGTTTAGGGGAAATTTTGTGTCGCTTGAAGATAAAGAGCTAAAAACACGTTATTTTAAAGCCTTTCCCTATGCCCTTGCGCTCACTCCAAAACTATGGCAAATTAAAGTAAATTATTTTAAGATGACAGACAATAGACTGGGGTTCGGCGAGAAGATTATTTGGGATGCTTCTGTTTAAACAGGGCACAATCCGTTCCACTGCTCTGAAAAACTAAGAGTGACGGAATCTGAGGTGATTTAAAGCCATAAGCCTTGCAGCCATGTGGTCTCTGAGGCTCCCAGGTTACAAAATAGTGTTCGCATACTCTACAATTAATTCTTTTCATAGTTATTCTCTAAAGTTTAAGTAGGGTATTTTAGCATATTAGATAAAATGGGCAAAATTATTTTATAAAGAGTAAACACCATGGATAAAATATTACAAATGTTACAATTGCAGGCTTCACTCAATGACGCTACAAACGGCGAAAAATGGGTAAGAGGAACAACAAAAAACGGTAAAACAATAAACTGGAAAAGATGTATTTACATGGAAGCAGCCGAGATGATAGACAGTTTTTCATGGAAACATTGGAAAAATATAGATCAAGAGCCGGATTGGGATAATTTGCAAATTGAAGTGGTGGATGTTTGGCACTTTATTATGAGTTTAGCGATTGAAAATTATGCTCAAAACATGAGAGGACAAATAGAAAATTTGGCAATAGATATCTCGGAATTAGAAAATTTTGATTCATTAAATCACAAAAACAGCCTATTTGCTCCTCAAGATGCAATAATGGCTAAAGTTGAGAATATAATGATTTTATCGCTCACAAAAGATGGGGTAATTATAGACCAATTGATAAAAGAGTTTTTTGATTTGGTCACCATGAGCGGGTTGGATTTAGAAACGCTTTACAGACTCTATGTAGGCAAAAATATTTTGAATCAATTTCGTCAGGATAACGGATATAAAGAGGGAACTTATATAAAAGTTTGGGACGGCACGGAAGATAATATCATCATGAAAAGAGTTTGGGAAGAGAATGGCGACATTAAGCCGGAAGCTCTATACAGAGAGCTTGCGAAGCTTTATTTGGCGCTCAATAAGAGCTAATGTATGGAGAGTGTTTTAGAGGTAAAAAATTTATCATTTGGGTATAAAAAAGATTTTTTACTTTTTGATAATTTTTCTATTTCATTAAAAAAAGGCGAAATTAAAGCTATTGTTGGAGCTAGCGGAGCCGGAAAAAGTACTCTTTTTGAACTTATTCTAAAGAATTTAAAGGCACCAAACGCAGAGATAAAATCATCAAAAATCTCACAAGTCTTTCAGGACCCCTACAGCTCCTTTCACCCAAGTTACACGCTTCTAAGCCAGATAAAAGATGTAGCAAATATGGATGAACTCCAAAGTTATTTAAACTCTATCAATCTTGATTATGAGTTGCTCCTAAAGCTTCCCCATGAACTCTCCGGGGGGCAGCTCCAGAGAGCTTCTATTCTTCGTGCTATGCTCATGAAACCGGAACTTCTTCTTTTGGATGAGCCGACCTCCGCTCTGGATAATCTGATTCAGCTAGAGGTTATGAATATGCTTATGAAAAGTCTTGATAAGATGGGAATGCTTCTCATCACACATGACTTAGAGCTTGCGAAGTGGTGCGCGGATGAGATTATATTGCTATAGTTTATAAAATGAAACTTCTATTTTTTACGCTTGCGAAAAATATTTCACAAGATAAAATCCGCTTCCTGCCATAAAAATAGTTCCAAAAGCGTTTAGCGATATATTTGCAAGGGCAAGCAAAATATGCCCACCCTCTAAAAGTAAAAAACTCTCAATCGCAAAAGCTGAGTAAGTTGTAAATCCGCCTAAAATACCAGAAGTTAGAAATGATTTTGTATTGAGTGAAAAGAAACTTGTTTGCATAAATAAAGCAATTAAAATGCCCATTATAAAGCTGCCGATTAGATTGACACTCAGAGTTCCAAATGGTAAGACATGCGGTACTTTGTGAGATACTAAACCATTCATATAAACTCTAAGAACTGATCCGATAAAACCGCCGCTACCTATGGCTAGGATTGTTTGCCAACTCATGGTCATACACCTTTTGCATCTCTGCTCTTAAATTTTGCAGCCAATTATCATCACTTTTATCTGCCACGAAAGAGTCCATGAATATCACTTTAATGCGACCCGGCTTGTAGTAGAAGTTTTTAATATTGTAATATTTTGAAGTTTGCATCAAAACTATAGGCTGAACACGGAGTTTATATTTGTCTGCTATTACTTTTGCACCATTTTTAAAAGGAAGCAGTTTCCCCGTCATTGAGCGGGTTCCCTCAGGGAACATGGTAATGACTCTCTTCTTATCAAGTCTATCTTTGGCGGCTCTTAGCAGTTTTATTAGGGAGGTTTTACTCTCTCTCTCTACCGAAATATCCTCAGGAAGTTTGAGGGCAAGTCCAAAAAAAGGGACATCAAAGAGAGTTTTTTTTGCAACCCAAGCCAAATCTTTACCGGTGATAGTTTCCATGATTCCTATATCCAAATCGCTTTGATGATTAATCAAAAACATTTGAGCCTCAGGGTCTTCTTTTCCCTCAATCTTAACAGTATAGAATATAGTCAATCTTATAAACCAAGAGACAAATTTACGAGAATAAGGTCGTGGCAGTAAATAGTAGGTTGCAATCATCATGGTCAGGGCAGAAAAAATGATTATTGTCGCATAGAGCCAACTAATTCGAGCAAATATCTTCATTTTTTACCCACCCAATCTGTTTGTTTTGTAGCTCAACTTTGATGAAATTATTGACACTTCCCTCTTTATTTAAGCGATATTCACTCTTAGCAGTCTCAAATATAGTGCCATTACTCACAGGCAGCAGATATATATTCGCTCCCTTGTTAATGCAAATCTCTTTAGATGGAATAGCTAAAATAGCAATATAGATTAAAGGAATTAAAACAAATATCAGGTATATATATTTTCTTATCCATAAAACAAGTACAAGTCCAAAAAATGCAACCGCTCCGGCAATTTGCATTTTCAGCATCTCTCGTGATTGGTCTGTAGGTTTTAAATCACTCTGTGTAGTAACACTGTCATCATCAACAATTATGGGGATATTTACATTAAAAAAATTATTTTTTTGAAGATTAAAGTATGAAAAGGAGAAATTTTTCACCTCTTTGTTAATTATAACATAGTATGTTATTCTAGAATCAAGATGTGACTTTTGTATAGATTCTATGCCCTGCTTGAAAACATTTTTAAAATGCATAGCTCCAATGTCACAATTTTGAGCTGTTGCTACAAAAACGATTATATTGTGTTTGCTGTCATAGCTTGTGGTTCTATAATCAATCAACTCAAAAGAGTTTGCTATTATGTTTGAAAAGTCATTTTTTGGATTTAAAGATATTGCATTGAGAGAAGAACCGGAGAGTGATGCACTTGCATATCTATTTGAGTCGGCAATAAAAGCCTCAATATCCGGCAATTTAAGCTGATTTGATTTGGCTAAAAAATAGAAAGTATCAAAGAAATATTTTGACTTTTGCTCTCTCGAAGGAGTTTGAGTTAAAACTTCTAAACCTTGATAGTTTGTAAGCTTATAGACTACATCATTTGCATTATTAAGAGTTGACAATAGTTTAAGTGTTATAGAAAAAATCTCGCCCTTTAAGGCTCTCTCCGGGACAGATTCATAGCTTAAGTAGAGAACTTTTTGTTTTGGAGATACCGCTTCTGTGTTATTTTCCTGCACTGCTTCATCTGCCCCTTGGGCGAAGATAGGTATAAAAAACAGAAAAATAAGAAGCAGTAATATTTTCACGCTGATAAAAACCCTTGAAGCATTTTTACGCCATCATCAGAACCAAGAAGTTTTTCCATGGCTCTCTCAGGGTGAGGCATAAGTCCAAATACCGTCTTTTCTTTGTTGCAAACACCGGCGATTGAGTCAACGCTTCCGTTTGGATTAGAGATATTTCCATCTTTATCGCAGTATTGTAAAAGAACCTGATTGTTTTCATAAAGCTCTTTTAATCCTGTCTCATCTATATAGTAGTTGCCGTCATGGTGTGCTATAGGGACATTTACAACATCTCCGGAAGCTAGCTTTTCTAAAAATATATTGTTGTTATTTACAACTTTTAGATTATGATGCTTAGATAAAAAATGCAAATGCTCATTTCTTTTTAATGCTCCGGGAAGTAGGCCGGCTTCTGTTAGTACTTGAAAACCGTTGCAAATACCCAAAACTTTTCCGCCATTTTTTGCATAGACTTTTACTGCTTTCATAACAGGGCTAAATTTTGCAATAGCGCCGCTTCTAAGATAATCTCCATAACTAAAACCGCCGGCAACTACTAAAAGGTCTGTATCACTAGGTACGGATTCGGCTTTGTGCCATAAAATCTCAGTTTTTGCACCTAGAGATTCAAACGCATGTTGCGTATCATACTCGCAGTTTGTACCGGGAAATTGGAGAATTGTTACCTTCATGAGATTAGCTCAATCTCATAATCTTCAATTACCGTATTTGCTAGCAGCTCTTCACACATTTTAGTTACATCCGCTTTTGCTTTTTCTTTGTCAGTTGTGTTTAGCTTTAAAATTATCTGTTTGCCAACACGAACATCGCTTACATCATCAAAGTGCAGAGACTTTAAAGCATGTTGCACCGCTTTGCCTTGAGAGTCTAAAACGCCTGCTTTTAAAGATACATTTACTATTGCTTTCATCATACTATTTTCCTAAAATTCTATTTAATACTTGTTCATACGCTACTGTTAATCCGCCAAGACCTTGACGAAATCTATCTTTATCCATCTTTTCGCCGCTCTCCATATCCCAAAAACGGCAATTATCAGGGCTGATTTCATCAATCAAAATAATATTCCCACCTCTGTCTTTTCCAAACTCCAGTTTAAAATCAACTAAATTAAGCCCTTTTTCTGCAAAATAGGGCTTTAAAATATCATTGATTTGTCTTGCCATACGGCGAAGTTTGTCAAGCTCATCTTGAAAATCGACTAATCCAAGGAGAAGAGCATGTTGGTCATTAAGTTTTGGGTCGCCTAAGGCATCATTTTTATAATCAAACTCAACTAGCGTAAAAGGAAGAACTGTACCATCTTTTATCCCTAAATTACGGCTCAAACTCCCTGTTGCAATATTGCGAACTATAACTTCAATTAAGATAACATCCACTTTTGTATGAAGCATGTGGTTGTCATCCAGCATCTTTACAAAGTGAGTAGGGATACCATTTTCTTCTAAAAGCTTAAAAAGCTCTGTGGAGATTTTATTGTTTAGCGCACCTTTTCCAGCTTCGCTAGACTTTTTCTCACCGTTAAATGCTGTCAAATCATCTTTAAACTCTGAAATAACCAAGTTTTCATCATCTGTTAAAAAAAGCTTTTTTGCTTTTCCTTCATAAAGTAACTCTCTTTTTTGCATTATTTCCTATCCTTTTGTAATAATTAAAGCTTTTAGTATATCTGTGCCTGCTTTTAGCTGTAGATCTTTATTGATCATTTCGGGCGTAATTATATCTTTTTTATCTTTCTCAGTCTTTTCATCTTTTTTATTGCCATCAACTTTTTTTAGCTCCTCTTCCAGATGTTTTTTTAAATCAGCCTCTTTAATGGAAAATTCATTTTTAGTAGCATTAACCTCACCTGGAAGAACTTCTATGTCTGGTTTAACACCGACTGCCTGAATAGTTCGTCCACTTGGAAGATAGTATCTTGCAATTGTAAGTTTTATAGCCTCTTCTTCCGCAATAGGAAGTACAACTTGAACACTTCCCTTACCGAATGTATTCTCACCTACTAAAATTGCTCGTTTATGGTCTTGCAGCGAGCCACTAACAATCTCTGAAGCACTGGCACTTCCTGCATTTATAAGTACAACCATCGGCACCTTCACAGTCGTTGTACTTGATGTAGCCTTATAAACTTTATTGTCAATATCATTTCGACCTTTTTGGGAAACTATCTCGCCTTCATCCACGAACAAATCTACCAAATCAACGGCTTGATCAAGAAGTCCGCCCGGGTTATTTCTCAAATCAAGAATTATCCCTTTTGTTGTAGCTTTCTTCAGTTTGATTGCTTTTTCAACATCTTCGGCAACTTTTTTATCAAAACTTGTCACGCGAATATAGAGAATATTGTCGCCTATAGATCTTGTATAAACAGATTCGATTGTAATATTTGCTCTGATTATATGAAGGTTTATCGGTTTAACCTCATCTTTACGAACTATTGTTAAATCTATAGGAGTTCCGACTTCACCTCTCATTATGCCAACAGCATCATCTATTGTCATGCTAATAGTGGAAGAATCATTAATTTTTAGTATGATGTCACCGGATTTAAGTCCCGCTTTGTCCGCTGGAGTTCCCTCAATAGGGGATATCACGGTCAAAGCCCCGTCTTTAATACCGACAGTAATGCCAAGCCCGCCGAACTCACCGTTCGTTTGAACTTTTAGTTTTTTGTAATCGTCTTTTGATAAATAGCTGGAATGTGCATCTAGGTTGACAAGCATACCCTCGAGAGCCTTGTCTATAAGTGCCTCTATATTTACATTGTCTACATTGTACTGCTCAACAATGCTTATAACTTTTGTGAATTTTGCCAAAGCTTGAAGGCGAGAGAGTTCATCTTTTTTTTGTTCTTCAATGGATGAAGCAAAAATATTTGTGGATAAAAGTAGGGTAACAGCAAAGCTAACAGAAGCAAAACCAAGCGTAATATATTTTTTGTGTTTCATAATAAATCCGTGTTAATTTTTAAAAAAGACATTATAGTTTATGTTTTGTTAATCGATTATTACAATTAGAATTAATGGCGTTTAAATAAGATGAATAGAATGAATTAAGATGTAGATAATGGCTAGATTTCTGTAACTCAGATTGTGAATGGGTTGAAAGTTTGCGCTTTGTGGCTAAAAAGAGATTATTAGATTGAGTGATGGTGGAGCTGTGGAGGATCGAACTCCAGTCCGAAACCACGCTACTCCTAACGTCTACATGTTTAGAAAAATTGTTAAAGTTTAATCTTGCTTCACACAACTTGCAAAGCTACGCAAGACGAGCCTCTGGGGTTCATTTTGTGTGCGAGACAAACACAAAATATATCTACATAAGGGTTATACTTCGAGTCCTGTCTATCTAGAGTCAACAGGTGAAGCAGCCCGCCTTCTAAGAAGGGGATAAAACTTATGCTACTGCGTAAGCTGGGCGGTAATTTGTATTGTTTGCGTTTAAGCAAGTTGAGCCGCGTAACGGAATGCTCAGTCCGACATGCAATTAGAAGCTACTTGATCCCGTCGAAACCAGGTCAGCCCCATCGGCGGAATTATATCAATACTTTAAATAATAGTAAGTTAATGGTGCATAAGAGAACTCGGTAAATTTTCTTTTTCATAGTTTCTCCATAGTTTTATAATAGTATTGCAATAATTTTGAAGGGTGGGGAAGCGTCATGAATATGTTTATTGCTGCTATCACAAAGTTGAGCGGTGAGGGGCAGGTAAAAAATGTATTTTCATGCGGTGCTGATTATTATATTTCAAAACCTATTCAGCAAGATGGTATTGTGGACAGGCTGAAGTTGTTAACAAAACTTGTTACAAAAGCGAGAAGTGCTCTAAAACCGATAAAAGATGACTATATAGGAGACTAAAAGTGAATGATACTTACAAAATCTGTGAGGCGTGCTCAGAGTTCTCTGTATTGCTTGTAGATGATGATGAAGGTGTGAGAGCTAGTGTTTACGATGTTTTATTGCTTTTTTTCCCAACCGTGTTTAGTGCCAAAGATGGAAAGGAAGCTTTAAAAATTTATAAACAAAGAAGAGTAGATATAATTATCACTGATTTAACCATGCCAAAAATGAATGGCTTTGAACTTATCAAAGCAGTCCGTTCTATAAACCAAAAACAAAAAATCATTGTAATGTCTGCACATACCGAGACTGATATAATTATTGAGTCAATTCAGTCTGGGATAGATGGTTATTTACTGAAACCTTTGCACACGAATCAAATATTTGAAACTATAGAAAAAACGGTCATTTCTCTAAAAATGGAAAGAGATGCTATTGCATATCAAGAGGAGTTAGAGTCTATAATTGATAATCAGGATAAACAACTCATTAAACAGTTTGAGTCTGATTTATCGACGGGACTGCCGAATGAAGAAAAATTAATTTCAGATTTTAAAACAAATAAAACTAAATTGGTATAAGATTTACATTTACCTAGTTTTTATCTAATTGAGCCCTTGAGGAATATAGTATGATTGATTTTTTATCCACGAAGAGGTTGTAATGTACACACTAAACTATAAATATGAGAACAAAGAATTACTGAATAAGTGGCTGGAAGAACATTCTATTATTGTTGAGAATGAGTGTTTTGTTCAGTTTTTTAATGGAATTCCAGAAGAAAATGTGATGCAGAAAATCGCTTTATTATTGAGTGAAAATCTTCCAAAAGCGCATATTATAGGTACAACAACGGATGGAGAAATTTATGATAATAGTGTTACTGCAAATGAGATCATTATAAGTTTTTCACTGTTTGAAAAAAGTACTATACACTCTGCCGAGGTTGAATATGAGAGCAACTCATTTAATATGGGCAGAGATATAGCCTCTTTGCTTGATAGTGATGATGTTAAAGTGATAATTCTTTTTACTTCGGGGTTAGATATAAACGGTGAGCAATTTCTTAACGGCGTTACAAGCATCGTCAAAGGAAAGTATATTGTTTCTGGAGGCATGGCGGGTGATAATGCTACTTTTGAACAAACATACATTAGTCATCAATCTAAGGTGATTTCTAAAGGTGCAGTAGGAGTTGCATTAAAAGGCAAAGAGCTGCATGTGCAGAATCAGTATCAGCTTGGCTGCTCCGCCGTTGGGTTACCCATGAGAATAACAAGAAGTCATGAAAACATGGTGTATGAGTTAAATGGTGCGCCTATCATAGATGTCTATAGAAAGTACTTTGGTGACGATATATCAGAACTTTTACCAAAAATAGGTATAGAAATTCCACTTATAATAGAGAAAGACGGAATGAGCATAGCCCGAGCATGTATTCATAAATATGATGACGGTTCACTTCTTTTTACAGGAGATATAAAAGAGAATGAGCTGGTTCGTTTTGGAGTAGGAAGTATTGAATTAATATTAAGAGATAGTATATCCATAGACAAAAAATTCAGAAATTCATTTACGCCTGAATCTATTTTTGTCTATTCCTGTATGGCTAGACGCCATTTATTGGGAGATGAAAGTTTTTTTGAGTTGAGAAAACTCACCAAATATTGCAGTGTGAGCGGTTTTTACGCTTATGGCGAATTTTATTCAAATAATAAAGAGAATCACCTGTTAAATGAGGCAATCACAATTGTAACACTCAGCGAATCAGATTCTTTAAATAGCTCGAAGAAAAACAGTGCAGAAAATAACAGAGATGACGAGACTACAGAAAATAAGATGATGCATGCACTGACGCATATGACGAATGTTATCGCAAAAGAGTGGCAAGAGAGGATAGATACCGAAATACAAAAAAACAAAGATCAGGCGCAGCAAAATTTTCAAAAAAACAAATTAGCTCAAATGGGAGAGATGATAGGGATGATAGCCCATCAATGGAGGCAACCGCTAAGTGCGATAAGTGCCACCGGAATAAGCTTGTCAATACTCTCGAGCATGGGGAAACTAGAGCCTGAGAAGGTGCAAGAGAGTAGCGAATTTATTCAAAATCAGTGTCAAAAGATGTCCTCTACTATTGATACCTTTATGAATTTTGTTAAACCGGCTAAGGAGTCTCATCCATTTAGGCTCTCTCACACAGTAGATGCAATTGTGCAGATTATGGGAACTCAGCTTAGTAACCATAATATAGCGGTTAAGATAGAGATAACAAATGAAAATATCTCTTTGGTGGGGTATGAAGATTTATTGGAGCAAGTCATTATAAATATACTCTCAAACGCAAGAGATGCTTTTGACGGTTTAGAAAAAGCTGATAAATTCATAAACATAACTATATTTATGAGAAATAAAATTCCCGTAATATCCATAGAAGACAATGCAGGCGGAATAGATGAAGGCGTGAGAGAAAAAATATTTAACCCATACTTTACGACAAAAGAGCAGGGAAAAGGTACTGGGATCGGTCTCTACATGAGCATGGATATTATGAAAAGAAGTTTTAATGGGGATTTAGTATATAAAGCAACCGACGGCGGCTCTATTTTTGAAATTATTTGTGCCGGAGGAGAGGGAAAATTATAGAAGATTAAAGAGGTAAGGCTTAAAAATAGCCGTTTCTTTAAATCTAATATTTATTCATAAAAGTTCCATACTTCTTTTGTATAATTTTTTAAAACAAAAAGGAGTTTATTATGTTAGATGTATTGTTCGCAACAACATTTTGTAGTTTAGTTTGTATGGCGATGTATTTAAATAGAGTGACTTTTAGTGATGAGTATTAGTGTTGGTAGGTAGTACTCTGTTTGAATTGACTTCTTTCATAAGAAGGTTTCTTCATCGTTGTGAATGTGATGAGGTACATTGGAAAATGGGTGATGAAAGAAGTCTAATTAAGACAGTGTTTTCGGTATTACATATTTAAACGATGTAACGCCTTTTTCAGATGTAACCTCCGCTTTTATTTCGTAAATGTGGCATATAGATGCAACAATCTCTAGCCCGATTCCCATGCCGATTTGCTCAAAATTTTCTCTGTACCCTTTTTCAAAAATCATGTGAGGATTACTTATAGTAGTGCCGCTATTCTGACACTTAAAAAGTACGTTCTCGTCACTGTTTTTTACTTCTATAAAAATAGTCGTTCCCTCTTTGGCATGTTTAATAGCATTAGAGAGAGTGTTGTCAACTATGCGTTGCAAATCTGCTTCTCGCATCTGTATCTTACTCTTTGTTAAATACTTAAAATCGATACTGATATTTTTATTTTTTGTAAGATGATAAAAATAGTTTATTCTCTCTTGCAAAAATTTAACAAGGTCAATAGAGAATATTTTTTCATGCTGCTCCCTTGAAGAGAGTGAATAGTATAAATCATCATACACTAACCGAAGTGTTCTTGAGGCAACTGCTATTGCATCTACATAGCAGCTGCTCCCATGTTTCATGTCTTGGAGTTCTATGGATGTATTAATTATTGCAAGAGGGTTATACAGCTCATGATACGATCTTCGCAAAAGCTGTTTTAGTGATTTAATAAGCATGTTTTTTTGAAGGTGCAGCTTAATTCTTGCAACTAGCTCTTTTTGTAAAAAAGGCTTAGTAATGTAATCATCCGCACCGCAAGAAAAACCTTTTATCTTATCTTCAACCCCGCTAAGAGTAGAGATGAAAATGAGTGGCACATCTTTGGTTTGTGGGTTATTTTTTATTTTTGTGCAAACATCATAGCCATCCATGTCCGGCATAACAACATCAAGTAAAATAAGGTCAAAATCGTGTGAGATGGAATATTTTAGGGCATCTTTTCCATTTAAAGCTACAAAAAATTCTACGTTGAGAGATTCTAGCATCTGCAAAAGAATTACTATGTTTTCAGCTTTATCATCAACAATCAATAGTTTGGAAATACTGCTTTCTTTTAAAATCATAGTGAGTTTTCTATAGTTTTAATTATTAGATTAAAATCCACTCTTTTAAGTACAGAGTATAAAAAAACTTTTGATTTTGAATCCGGAAGTTCTGTTATTACTCTCTCTAATGCACTGTATGCACCATCTTTAGCCAAATTGAGAATCTCTTTTTTTATTTCATCAGAAATATTTAGCTCAAATTTGTGATTTTCTTTTACCTGTGTTTTATTTTTTGAAGTTTCGTATCCTGCCAAAGCACCAATAATATGCTCCAACAAAAAGGGCTTTGGCATCCAAACATCAAAAAGTGATGTGTCGTCATGTGATTGATTTTTAAGGGCACTCACTGCTATAAAGTAGGCACTGCTGCCAATCGATTTAAGTTCTCTTGTTGCTGTAAAGCCATCAATTCCAGGCATTATTATATCCATGCAGACAATATCAGCGATAAAACCATTACGAAATAATTTTATCGCCTCTTCACCGCTTCGAGCAGAGCGAATATTACAAGAGAAAGTTTTAAAAATATTTTTCATAATCTCAATATTGTCCTCTAAATCATCAACAATCATAACATGCAGACCACTAAATTTTTTTAAATCAAGAGTGTATTGTTTACCCTGCGAAATATAGAGTTCCGGCTTCTTTTCTGCACTATCTACCATTAAAGCGTCAATACGATAGGCACTCTTTTTAATTTTATCTGCATAATGAGAAACTTTACTATCTTGTTCAATAAACTCAGCATCACTGATAATCTGATGTAAATAGTTAGAAATGTCATTCTTCAAATCTTCATTCATATAAACCTCTTATTATTAATATTGCGCATATTGTAACATTATTAATAACAATTATAATTACGATATAATTGTAAAAATTGGTTATATCGGCATCAGGTATGGGCGCACTATTAAATTTAATAGCAGTGCAAGTGTTTAGCGTATACATACAACTCATCATAAAATTCACAAAAAAGGGCTTGGTATGAAAGTAATACTTCTAGAAGATGAATATCTGCTTAATAGAAATATTAAAGAGTTTCTTGAACTAAAAGGGGCAGTTGTTGAGGCTTACATCGATGGTGCGGAGATGCTGAAAAACTCTACTATTAAAGCAGATATTGCTATCTTAGATATTGAAGTGCCCGGTGCCAGCGGGTATGAAGTGATTGAATGGATTAATCGTGTGAATGAGGCTATTCCCACTCTTTTTATGACGGCATATACAGATATAAAAAGTGTTGAAAAAGCCTATCGTTTAGGTTGTTCCGACTATCTGAAAAAACCATTTGATTTATTGGAACTTTGGCTTAGAGTGCAACATCTCATAGATGGAAATAATTACACAAAAATACAACTGGGTAATAAGATAATGTTTGACATGGAACATGAACAGCTCTACTTTGAAAAAGATATCATAAACCTTTCGAAAATTCAGAGAAGAATTTTAAAGTCATTAATAAAACATAAGAATTCAATCGTAACTTACGAAATACTCATAAATGAGGTTTGGGAGGATGAGTTTGTCAAAGTAAACACAATCGCTACCCATATAAAAGAGATCCGTAAATATATTCCCCCTAACATGATTACAAGCAGAAGAGCAGAAGGGTACTATTTACATTTGTGAACGGTATGTTGAAATCCACAATTAATCGGTGAAGTTAATAAAATATGTAAAAGAAGTTTTGAAATAATTGGTATTTTTTTGCATGCAATTACACAAAAACGACACAAAAGTTTTTTGACGGTTTTGAATGATGTTAAAAATTGAGGAAAGTTTACTTTTTAAATATGGTGGCCTGTCTCGGAATCGAACCAAGGACACAATGATTTTCAGTCATTTGCTCTACCGACTGAGCTAACAGGCCATATAATAAAAAGTAATGTTTTTAAAAGCGGTGGTGGCCAATCTCGGAATCGAACCAAGGACACAATGATTTTCAGTCATTTGCTCTACCGACTGAGCTAATTGGCCACTTTTAAAGAGCGAAATTATACAGTCCATGTGCTGAAAGCTAGCTTATGCTGCGAACAGCCTCTTTAAACTGGTCACCTCTCTGGGCATAGGATGTGAATTCGTCAAGGCTGGCGGCGGCGGGTGAGAGGAGCGCTATTTCATCGTTTTTAAGATTTTTATCTATCTCTCGTATGGCATCTGCTAAATTTTTACATTTGTGATATTTGATACTATATTTTTGCGCAAGTGTTGTGAGTTTCTCTTTATTTGAGCCGATGTTGTATATTTTTACATTCACGGTTTGCAGAAACACAAAGAGCTCATCAAGTTCCACTCCTTTGTCGTCCCCACCTAAAATAAGGTGAATATAGGACTCTTTGTAACGATTAAGTGCCGCTATACTTGCATCAATATTTGTAGCTTTCGTATCGTTAACCCAAAGGCGATTTTTACTATCTTTTAACTCTTCTTGACGGTGTGGGTCTATGACGAAACTATTTATTTTATCGTAATCAACCCTGTCAAAAAGTATCTTATCCACCGCCATAGCCAAAAGTGCATCCGCTAAAAAGGCACCTTTGAATTTTACTTTTGCGGTATTAATTCCAAAACAGTCTGCTATCTCGTCTGTATTTTTGTAGCTGATAACATGCGCTTTAGTAACTACATCTTTATAGGCATACGGAAGGATTGCAACTTCGCCCTCGCGCATGTTCTCAAGAGGTTTGAGCTTTGCTTTTATATATTCGTCCATGCTTCCATGCCAGCTTATATGGTCTGGAGTAAGCGGAAGAAGAACGTAGATATTTGGTTTTGCGATATTTGTGTAGTGCATCGTAAAGGAGCTTGTCTCCAAAATCCACATGCCGGCATTTGGATTCAACTCAGCCAAAGGTGTCCCGATGTTTCCACCCTCTTGAGAGCCCTTGTCTTTGAGCAAATGTTGCATCATCTGCGTCGTTGTTGTTTTGCCGTTTGTTCCACTTATCCAGATGCTAAGAGGTGCTTCTTTTGCAAAAAAATCATACTCGCTTATAAGATTTTTTGCTTTTTTTATAAGCGGATTGGAGGGTGGGATTCCGGGAGACGGAATCTCTAAATCTGAATATTCCGGATTAAATTCGCTTGAGGGTTTTACCATAAAACCATCCGCATCTCGAAAAGGTTTTGTGACTTTATCGTCGTAAAATGTAGCCCGTCCAATTTTTTTAGCAATCGCTTTTGTGGTTTTGCCATAACCAAAGAGAGAGACCCTCTGCATTATCTTATCTTTAAAGTTATGAGCGCAATGAGGTTGGATAAAACAGCAATAATCCAAAATCTTACTATGATTTTGTTCTCCGCCCACTGCTTCATCTCGAAGTGATGGTGAATAGGTGCCATCAAAAAAACTCTTTTTTTGCGGAGTTTATAGCTGCCAACCTGTACAATAACGGAGAGTGCCTCAATAACAAAAATGGAGCCGATAAGAAGAAGTAAAATTTCACTTTTCGTGATGATCGCCAAGTAGCCCAAAAATCCGCCGATTGCAAGTGAGCCGCTGTCGCCCATAAAAACTTCTGCAGGGTGGCAGTTATGCCATAAAAATCCCGTTAATGCACCCATCAAAGCACTTGAGATTATTGCCACTTCGCCGACATCAAAAGTTGGCATTAAAAGGTAGGAGCTTATTTTTACATTGCCGGTTATGTAGATAATAATACTGAAAGAGGCAAGAGCAGCGATGGATGGAACGGTCGCTAAACCGTCAAGTCCGTCGGTTAAGTTTACTGCATTTGATGTTGAAATGATGACTAGCACCCATAAAGCTATTGCATACATGCCCATATTTACAACCGGCATCTTTAAAAACGGAACGAAAAGGTCGGTGTTGAAATCGGCAAAAAAGTATAAAAAAGATGAAATAAGAAGAGCCGATACTATTTGAAATGATAGTTTTGTTCTGGCTTTAAGACCTGCCAAATTTTGGTTTTTTCTGATTTTTGCAAAGTCATCCTGAAAACCGATAAGTGAAAATAAAACAAGGGTAAGCAAAGCGCCAAGTGCGTAAACATTTGAAAACTTTATGGTTAAAAGAGAAGCAAATATGGTGGCTGAGATAAAGACTATTCCACCCATCGTAGGGGTTCTTGCCTTCTCTTGATGTCTTTGGGGTGCCCAGTCGTTTATGGGTTGGACGCTTGATGTTTTTTGTGCCCATTTAATAAATTTCGGCAATAAATAGAGTGTGAAAAAGAGAGCCAAAAAGAAGGAGACTCCGGCTCTAATCGTAATGTATCCAAGGATGTTAATGCCGGAGAGTTCGTATAACCAATAAATCAAGAGAGTTCCTAGTTGATAATTAAAAGCGATATTATAGTAAAATAGCCTAAATCTTTCATTTAAAGGAAAACTAATTGACTAAAAAAGCAATTCTTGTGATTACTGATGGCATAGGCTACTCTGCAAAAACAGAGTTTAATGCCTTTTACAGTGCCAGAAAACCGACTTATGATAAACTTTTTAAAGAAGTTCCACACTCTTTTATAGATACTTTTGGGCTAAGTGTCGGTCTTCCTGAGGGGCAGATGGGCAACTCCGAAGTTGGGCACATGAGCATAGGAAGCGGGAGAGTTTTGTATCAGGATTTGGTAAAAATTTCTTTGGCTCTTGCAGAGGATAGCATGGAGGCAAATGAAGAGTTGCAAAAGCTCTTTAAATCCTCGGATAGACTGCATCTTATAGGGCTTATGAGCGATGGCGGTGTTCACTCTCATATCGACCACTTTATGGGCATCGCAGATATTGCCGCAAAAAATGGAAAAACAGTTTTTTTACATCTTATTACCGATGGTAGGGATGTTTCCCCGACTTCTGCAAGATTATTTTTACAAAAAGTTGAAGCGCATCTGAGTGAAAAGATAAAAATAGCCACTATCGCAGGTCGTTTTTATGCAATGGACAGAGATAATCGCTGGGACAGGGTGGAAAAAGCTTACGATGCTATTGTGAACGCAACTCCAAAAACTGACAAAGCAGCGACAGAATATATAACTGCTTCGTACGCACTTGATGAAACAGATGAATTTGTTGCACCGACAGCGTTTGAGGGCTATGATGGCATGAAGGACGGAGACAGCGTGCTTACCATAAACTACAGAAGCGACAGAATGCGAGAGCTTGTGAGTGTTTTGGGCGATAAAAATTTTGCAGGATTTCAGAGACGACATGTGGAGCTTACTCTTGCAACCATCACTGAATACGACAAAAGTTTTCCATATCCCGTGCTCTTTAGAAAAGATTCTCCTACAAATACTCTCGCTGAGGTTATTTCGGCAAAAGGACTTAAGCAATTTCATACGGCAGAGACGGAGAAATATGCACATGTCACCTTTTTTTTAAATGGCGGAATTGATGAGCCTTACTTGAACGAGACGAGAGTTCTGATTCCTTCGCCACATGTAAAAACTTACGATGAAAAGCCGCAAATGAGTGCGGTAGAAGTTGGAGATGAGGTTTTAAAAGCTATGGACGCGGAGTATGATTTTATAGTCGTAAACTTTGCAAATGGCGACATGGTCGGGCATACAGGCGATTTTGAAGCGGCAAAAATAGCGGTGCATGCAGTGGACACAGAACTTGGACGCATTGTACAAAAAGCAAAAGAGAATGATTATGCACTTGTGATTACCTCTGATCATGGAAATTGTGAAGAGATGAGAGACGATAACGGCGAGGTTTTGACAAATCACACGGTCGGAAGAGTGTGGTGTTTTGTGATGGCGGATGGAGTTACAAAAGTGGAAAACGGAGGGCTAAACAACATAGCACCGACAGTTTTAAAACTTATGAATATTGAGATTCCAAAAGAGATGGATCATCCGTTGATTTAACACTCAAACGAACGCGTTCGTTTGAGAGGCAGGGACAAAAATGTCCCTACAACCCCTTAAAGCTACCAGCATAAATGCTGAAGATTTATAAAGTCAGGTATATCTTGGTATCGAAATAAAATTGAAGGATAAAAATATGAAATTTAGCGGAAAAAATGTTTTAGTTACGGGTTCTAGCCGTGGTATCGGTGCGGAGATTGCAAAAACTCTGGCTTCTTACGGACTTAAAGTTTGGATTAATTACAGAAGCGGTGCAGCAGAAGCGGATGCAATCAAAGATGCTATCGAAGCGAATGGTGGAAGTGCGGCAGTTATCGGTTTTGATGTGAGCGATGAAGATGCTTTTGTGGACGCTATAAAAACTATAGTTGATAGTGACGGTGAACTCTCTTACCTCGTAAATAACGCAGGAATAACCAACGATAAGCTTGCCCTTAGAATGAAAAACGAGGATTTTATGTCGGTTATTAACGCAAACTTGACTTCATGTTTTGTAGGGTGCCGTGAAGCTATGAAAGCGATGCGAAAGAAAAAGTTTGGAGCAGTTGTAAATATCGCTTCAATCGTTGGTGAAACAGGAAATGCAGGGCAGACAAACTACTCGGCAAGCAAAGGCGGAGTTATCGCCATGACAAAGAGTTTCGCACTCGAATCGGCTACAAGCGGAATTCGATACAACACCGTCACTCCAGGATTTATAGCAACAGAGATGACAGAAGTTTTAAGTGAAGATGTAAAAAACAGCTTCACATCAAAAATCCCGATGGGTCGTTTTGGAAATCCAAGCGAAGTTGCAGAAGCAACAGCTTTTCTACTCTCAGACCACTCAAGCTACATTACAGGCGAAACACTCAAAGTAAACGGTGGAATGAACATGGCGTAATGCCATGTTCTATTAGAATGCCAATATCGCTTAAATCTACTCTCCGAATTGTGGCATGAGAAGTGCCAAAGCGTACGTAGAGTGAGGAGAATTCTTTGGTTTAGAAGAGATTTGAGAGTGGAGGATAATCCGCTTCTCTCTCTAGGCGATGAGGTGTTGCCGATATTTATTTTCGATACAAACATTTTGGATAAGCTCCCAAAAGAAGATAGAAGAGTCTCCTTTATCTTTCATTATGTTTGCAAACTCAAACAGGATTTGTCGGCATGTGGATTGGATTTGAAAATATTTTATGCTTCGCCACAAGATGTTTTTGAATATTTAATTCCGCAGGGCATGGATGAAGTCGTGGCATCTGGAGATTATGACAGCTATGCCAAAGAACGCGACTTGCAAATATCTCACAAAATCCACTTTCATTACATCCAAGATACCTATATTTTTAAGCCTTATGAGGTTCTCAAAAAGGACAAAACACCCTATTTGGTTTTTACGCCCTTTTATAAAAAAGCAAGAGTGATTTTAAATAGTAAAAAGAGTGAAGAGTTGAAAATGGCTCACAATAGACTTATGGATGAAGATTATGAAGCAATTACAAAGATAGATGCAAAAGGAGTTGTAACAAAACTGCCTCTTTCTTTGGAGAGTTTGGGATTTAAAAAACAGGAAGTCAGTATTATAAATCCACATGCCAAGCTTGAGAAGTTTAAACATACGTGTAACAGTTATAAGCAGATGCGAGACTTTTTGGATGAGGATGTCGGCTCCAATCTGAGTGTAGATTTGCGCTTTGGAACGCTATCTACAAGGGCGGTTTTGCGATATGTTTTGAGTTTCAAAGGTTTGGATGTTGAGCCGTTTATACGACAACTTATTTTTAGAGATTTTTATGCGTATCTTCTTTTTCACATGCCCAGAGTAGAGAACAAAAACTACAAATACAGCTTTAACGGCATAGAAGATAGAGAAAAATATGAGATTTTTTGCAAGGGACAAACAGGTGTTCCAATAGTAGATGCAGGAGTTCGAGAATTGATACAAACAGGGCAGATGCACAATCGCGTGCGCATGGTCGCTGCCTCATTTTTTACCAAAGATTTGCTTCTGCCTTGGCAGTGGGGAGAGCAGTTTTTTGCACAACACTTGCTCGATTTTGACAAGGCTTCGAATGTTCTTTCTTGGCAGTGGAGTGCAGGAACAGGCGTTGACCCACAGCCCTATTTTAGGGTTTTCAACCCTTATTTGCAAAGTAAAAAGTTTGATAAAGATGCGCATTATATCAAACGGTTCTGCCCTGAACTATTGCAGGTAAAAGCCAAATATCTACATGATGAAAATTATCTTTGTAACAACTCCATTAAGGATTATCCAAAGCCCATTGTCAACCACAAAATAGCATCGAAAATTGCGATAGAGTGTTTTAAAAAAGATACATTTTTATAACTTTTACTTTCTTCTCTCTTTTTTCAGAGTTAGTTTATTTAAGTTAAATATGTTACAATTTCGAGATTTTATACTTAAATATAGGAGCTATAATGGCACTTTTAGACGATATCAAAGAAGTAGTAGTTGAGCAATTAAGCGTTAACCCAGACGAAGTAAAAGAAGATTCAAAGTTCGTAGAAGATTTAGGCGCTGATAGTCTTGATGTTGTTGAATTGGTGATGGCTCTTGAAGAGAAGTTTGACATCGAAATTCCTGATGATGAAGCGGAAAAAATTCAAACTGTTAGAGATGTAGTTAATTACATAGAAAGTAAGTAATTATTTCAATTCTACCTGAGGTCAAGCCTCGGTAGTAGAATATTTTTAATAGTCAGTTGTAGCTGGTTTTTAAAAGTGTTTTTATATATTTTATGGAGAATGTTTATATGAGAAGAATAGTTGTAACCGGTATGGGTATGATAAATGCAGTAGGACATGATAAAGAAAGTTCTTTTAAGGCGATATGTGACGGGGCATGCGGAATTGATATTATAACTATTTTTGACCCAACAGACTTCAGCGTAAAAATTGCAGGTGAGGTAAAAGATTTTAATCCTGAGACGGTTATGCACCCAAAAGAGGTTAAAAAAGCGGATAGATTTATTCATCTTGGTCTAAAAGCTGCACAAGAGGCCATGATAGATGCCAATTTGCCGGAAGATACCGACATGGAGAGATTTGGTGTGAGTGCCGGTTCCGGAATCGGCGGGCTTTCTGCTATTGAGCGAAATTCTATCATTCTTGAAACAAAAGGGTCTCGTAGAATTTCTCCATTTTTTATTCCTTCTGCTCTTGTAAATATGCTTGGCGGCTTTGTTTCGATTGAACATGGAACAAAAGGTCCAAACCTCTCAAGTGTTACGGCTTGTGCAGCGGGTACGCATGCAATAAGTGAAGCATGTAAAACTATCATCTGCAACGGTGCCGAAAAAATGCTTGTTGTAGCTGCCGAATCTGCGATTACGGGTGTTGGAATAGGTGGTTTTGCCGCTATGAAAGCACTCTCAACAAGAAATGACGACCCAAAAAAATCATCTCGCCCTTTTGATGCAGGCAGAGACGGTTTTGTTATGGGCGAGGGTGCAGCCGCACTTGTTTTAGAAGAGTATGAAAGTGCCGTTGCAAGAGGTGCTAGAATCTATGGAGAAATCATAGGCTTTGGAGAGAGCGGTGATGCAAGCCATATTACAACTCCAAGTCTTGATGGTCCGGCTCGTGCTATGAAGGCCGCATATAAAATGGCGGGTGAGCCAAAACTGGACTATGTAAATGCACATGGGACAAGCACGCCGATAAATGATAAAAATGAAACGGCAGCAGTAAAAGATTTACTTGGCGGAAAAGAGAACTGTCCTCCGATGAGTTCAATCAAAGGTCAAATTGGTCACTGCCTTGGTGCAGCAGGCGGAATTGAAGCAGTTACATGTTTGATGGCTATGCGAGATGGAATTATTCCTCCGACTATAAACTATGAAACGCCGGATGAAAATTGTGATTTGGATATTGTTCCAAATGTAGCAAGAAGAGCTGAATTAAATATTGTTATGAGTAACTCTTTTGGGTTTGGCGGCACAAACGGCGTGTTAATCTTTAAAAAAATCTAAAAGTGTAAGGATTTAATTTGGCTACATATTTAGATTTTGAATTAAAAATAAAAAATATTCAAGAAGATATTGTCTCTGCACAGATTCGTCATGATGAGCATGCAGCGGAGATTCTTCAAAAATCATTAGAAAAAGAAGTTGCAAAAACTTATAAAAATTTATCAGATTTTCAAAAACTCCAATTAGCGCGTCATGCAGACAGACCTTATGCTTTAGATTATATTAATTTGATTGTGCGTGACAAGTATGAGCTTCATGGTGATAGACATTTCCGTGATGATGCCGCAATCATATGTTATATTGGCTATATAGCGGATGAAAAGGTTATGGTAATCGGTGAACAAAAGGGTCGTGGCACTAAAAATAAATTAAAGAGAAACTTTGGTATGCCGCATCCTGAGGGGTACAGAAAGGCTCTTCGTGTGGCTAAAATGGCTGAGAAGTTTAACATTCCTGTTCTGATGCTCATTGATACTCCGGGTGCATACCCAGGACTTGGTGCTGAAGAGAGAAATCAGAGTGAGGCGATAGCTAGAAATTTGCTGGAATTTGCCGAATTAAAAACTGAGACAATCTCTATAGTAATCGGTGAAGGTGGAAGCGGTGGCGCTTTAGCCATCGGTGTAGCTGATAGACTTGCCATGATGCGATATTCTGTTTTTAGCGTTATCTCTCCTGAGGGGTGTTCTGCAATTTTATGGAATGATCCTACAAAAGCAGAAGCCGCGACGAACGCTATGAAAATAACAAGTCAGGATTTAAAAGAGTTAAAGTTAATTGACGATGTAATAAATGAGCCTCTCATCGGTGCACATCGCGATAAAGATAGCAGTGCAGCGGCGATAGCCGACTATTTTTTAAGTGAACTGAAAAAACTTCGCCAGATGAGTAGTGAAGAGAGAATGGATGCAAGGTATAAAAAACTTGTTGGCGTGGGTGCTTATTCAGAGTAAAAACTACTCTGAGTTCTCTCTTTTATTTTTTAGACTCTCTTCTTCTTGAACTTCTTCACAAATCTCTTCTTGAGATTCTCTCATTGGGTCGAATTTCGGTCTTTTTAATCTTTTTGCCTCTTTTGAAAACTTTATCAAATCTTCGATATTATTAATATTTTCAGTAATATTTTCTAGTGACAGCTTAAAGAGTCCATAAGTAGTCATTACATCGCTCATGGCTCTATGATGCGTGGCATGCGGATTCAAATTGAGTGAATCATTAAGATAGGAGAGCGCATATCTGTAGGACACAACTGTTCTCTCTGCAAGAGCAAGTGAGCATAAACCTCTATTCAAAAGAGGTGCTAAACCAACCCTTGTGAGCATAGCAGAAATAAATTTGTAATCAAATTTTATATCATGCGCAACAAAAACAGTATCGCCTAAAAAAACTTTAAAATCATATAGCACCTTTTTCATGGTGGGAGCACTGAGCGTATCTTCTACTTTTATGCCGGTAATGAGTGTAATATGTTCATTGATTTCTGAGCATTTGACAAGTGATTCAAATCTGTCGGTAATAACGCCGTTTTTAACTTTAACAGCAGCAATCTCGATTATTTGGTGTTTGTCATATTTTGAGCCGTTTGTTTCAATATCTACAATACAAAACTCAGCCTTATCCATAGGAATAAATTTAGTGTCAAAATAAAAATATCCTTGATGTTTCGTAAGTTTTAAACCCTGTGCATGCCACAGCTCTATAAATAAGTTTATATCTTCGTTGACTTGCCTTTTCATAGCATCAAAACAAAGTCCGCTAGAAGAGAGCCTCGAGATACTTTTGGCGTCTAAATGAAAATTACTATCTAGCATTATTTATAAACTCTTTAACTTTTTTATGATTTTTAACCCCACTGTAGGCTTCAACACCGCTGCTTACATCCACTCCATAAAAACCATACTCTCTCAGTGAGGCTACATTTTCAGGGTTAAGTCCACCTGCAAGAACTATTTTAGAACAGTCGATATCTTTAAACCACTCAATATTTAATCTTTTTCCTGAACCGCCATAGGCTTCACAGAAAGCATCCACTAATCTATACTCATCATTAAAATCTAAGATATCCTCTCTCTTTTGTGCTCTAATAACTTTAATGTGAGGAATTTTTAGCTCTTCATATAGTTTTTCAGAGGCTTCAAAGTGTATTTGGGCGAGAGTCGCTCCAACTTCTTGACAAATAGAGTTGATTGTATCGGCATCGGTATTTACAAAGAGAGCAACTTTTTCTACAAATGGGGGAAGTTTTTTTATAATCTCTTTTGCATGTGAAACTGTAATAAACCGTGGGGATGCTTCATAAAATACAAAACCAAGTGCATCTGCGCCTGCGTTAATCGCAGCCATTGCATCTTCATAGGAGGTGATTCCGCAAATTTTACATTTCATGTTATATTTGCAAGCTCTGTATTGCTTCTTTTTTGTTTGCATGGTTGAACACATAACTTCCGGCAACCACAATATCAACTCCGGCATCGCGAAGCATGTGAATATTTTTGTCACTTACACCACCATCTACTTCTATAAGACAGTGAGGGTTGATCCTGTTTCTCATCTCATTAAGTTTTGCAGCTTTTGGGATTACACTCTCAATAAAGCTTTGACCGCCAAATCCAGGGTTTACACTCATAAGTAAAACCATGTCCAAGTCGGCGAGCAGATACTCAATGCTCTCAGGCGGAGTATGCGGGTTTAAAACGATTGCAGGTTTTATTCCTAGAGAGCGAATTTTTTGAATAAGCCTATGGGGATGCTTCTCCTCTTCGATATGAAAAGAGATGTATTCAGGTTTAAGCGGAGCAAAAAGATCAACAAAAAAAGTGTTATTTTCAACCATAAGATGAATGTCAAGTGGTTTTGTGGCACATGCTGCAATTGCACTTACAACTACGGGCCCAATTGTCAGGTTTGGAACAAAGTGTCCGTCCATAACATCCACATGAACTAAGTCACAGCCAGCATTACAAATAGATTCAACATCTCTTTGTAAATTTCCAAAATCAGCAGACAACACACTAGGAGCTACAAGCATTGCTTTCCTTTAAAACGAGGAGAATATTTTCGCAATTATACTTATATGACGCTTTTATCTAGTTAAGAAAAATAAAAATTTGTCTCCGCTAAATGTTAAATCAACTTGAACGCCTCTTCTGTCGCTTATAATTTCAAGAAGACCATCCACTGTAGGGTAAGTTCTTGGAAGTGTAATGTCAACACTAATATTTTTATCAGCGAGAAGTGTTTTAAGTTTACCTCCTACAATGTTGACAAGCTCTGCTAATGTATCGAGAATAAGCTCAGTGTCATCAGTTTGTTCGCCAATGAGTAGTTCACATGCTTTTTTTGCTATATTTTTTGGAAAAATAAGAATAACCATACCGTCCATATCTCCATAAAAGCCAATAGAGCTGGCTATTTTATCTCTTTTATCTTCAACTTTTATCCCATGCACTTCTGCTGACTCTTTTATAGCTTTTGAGTTTGTCATCATCTCGATGGTCGTAGTAGTCGCATGAATAAAATTTGGCAGCTCAGCCACGATGAGTTTATTTATAAGTCGTTTATTTTTAATATTTGAAGCACTGCTCGCACCTAACTCTTCAAGTAGCACTTTGTTTTTTAGAATATCATCCATCTGCTCATAAAACAGTATTCCTGCATCCTCCATCGTATCCTTGAAAGCTATCGGTGTTTTGTCAAAAACCATTCCTACAAAGCAGATACTTGCATTATATTCAGCTGCTGAACTCGCAAGTTTTGAGAAAAAATTGAGCGCATGTACATTCATACTTACAACTCTGTACGCATCAAATATGAAGAGTCTAAAACCGACATTTAAAGAGTTCATATGATAGGCAATATTAAAATTATTGCCAATTTCAGCATCTAAAAATGAGGATATCGTGTAGATAATTGCATTGCCTGTTACCCTTGTAGCAACTTTTTGTCCAATCTGCCCTATGAAGGTATTTTTGATTATGTTATCGTAAGCATTTTTATTTGAACACTTTAGAGCAAAATCATCTTTGTTTTGGGCTATTATAGGATTATGTCCGTTGTCATGCAGCTCTATTGCCATGGCTGAGCGTTGTGACTTGTCTTCACTGAAGAGTAAAACATTTTTACTTTTATTTTTAAAACTTGAAGTAAATAGAGAAGCTGTTTCTTGAGTATTAAAGAGAGAGAAATTCATATCATTTTTGTAAAAATTATTAATCGCATCGAATTTTTTAGTATCGTAGTCGCAAAAGCCTACCGTAGTGTGGTTCTGCAGACGCATTTTTGAAAACATTTTTACAAATACATCTAACCCGTTTCTGTTAAAAAAAATAACTTTTTTAAGAGAGACCAGAACCATGTCCACCTTGAGTTTAAGGGTAGCATCAATATCTTCTATTGTTAAAAATGCCGAGGTGTTATTTCCGTCCAAAAAACCTTGGGGCGAAAATACAGCCATACCGTCCTTTACTGTGGCTCTCATGCTATCTCCATAAGTTTTGCAAAATCATCATAAATATCAGCAACAAAGTCTATTTGAAAATCTATAAAGTTATTGAGTCCGGCCTTTACATATATAGGCTGAGAAAGTTCATAAAAGAGTAGAAGATGCATCCATTTTGCAAGAGTGTTGATAGACTTATCTTTGGAAGGCTTAATTCCTGAAGATGCTTGAACAACATCAGCTATTTTATCCGGCATCTCCCATTTTTCTGCAATAAATTCACATATATCAAAGAGATCTTCATTACAAAGACGAAATAATATTGTGTTAAAATCAAGGTCATGGACACTTCTCAGAAGCATCACATCTTTGATCTTGTCATTAAAAAGAGCCTCTGCAACAATTATACTGGCAGGAAGAAGAGTGATTGCACTCTCCATCTCTTTGTCGGATATATTTAGATGTGTTAATATAGTTTTCCAATTTCTAGAGAGGTTAGCCTGCAGGTCATGGAAAGAGGAAGCGGTAAGTTTAAATAAAACCCATTTTTTTGGGGACAAAAGAGTCATCATATAGTTGTAAACGGTTTGTTGGGAACCTGAAACACCGAGTATTCCAAATATTTGAGAAATATCGTTAATTTCACTTTTAAAGCCATAAATAGGCTTGTTTACAATATTTTTTAAGTATGCTTTAAGCGCTAAATCTTCAACTGCTACATGTGAAGCTCTAATAAGTTCGCCACTATTTAAAAGCGCAAGAGCCTCTCTCAAAGCTTTTGGAGCCGGAGGAATTTTGTCGATGTAAAAATCAATCTTATCTTTTGTTATCAATGTTGGCTACTTTTATTATATTTCGTGCATTTTAACTTTATAATCATAAAATGTATATAAATTTAGAAAATTGCACTATATTTATCTAGCTTAAGTTGTACTTTTGCTTTGAGCTGATATAATCCGCAACTTTAAAAACCTAAATAAGGAAGCTGAATATGGCAAGAAAATGTGCTATTAGTGGTAAAGGCCCAATGAGTGGAAACAATGTTTCTCACGCTAAAAACAGAACAAAGCGTCGTTTTTTACTAAACTTAAGAGCTGTTCGTATCACTTTAGAAGATGGTACTACAAAAAAAATCAAAATCTCTGCAAGAGAATTACGTACTCTTAAAAAAGTTTCTTAAAGAAAACTAAGAAACTACACCTTCGCTGAAGAATTGTAGCTTTCTAATCGGGAGTTCGCTCCCAAACCCCTCCTAAAACTTTCAATCTACAAGCCAAATCAGTCATAAAGTAATCAAATAATGTCAATATTACAATATAATAACTAAGAAAAAATAGATGTAGGAGTTGAGTTTGTATAATATAATTCAAATAGATGGCGGTGTTTGCGCTGCAGAGGGTTTTTTTGCCGATGGCGTAAGTGCGGGTTTAAAGAAAAATAACGCAAAAGATATGGCATTTATATATAGTGAAGATAAATGTAAAATAGCTTCAGTTTTTACAACCAACAAGATGTGTGCGGCTCCAATCAAACATTTCCGTGCAAAAGGTAAATTTAAAACTAACTTTGTTTTAATAAATTCCAGAAATGCAAATGCAATGACTGGAAAAGCCGGAGTTGAAGATATAGATGAGGTTCTCGAGGCTTTAACTTCTACTTGTAAAGCTGTTATAAATCCTGTTATGAGTTCAACCGGTGTTATCGGTGTCAGACTTCCAAAACAGAAAATTATAGATGCAATTCCTCTCTTTGATTTAACTGCAAAAGAGCCTATGAATGCTGCGAGTGCTATCATGACAACTGACACATTCTCTAAAAGTATTGCTTTTAAAGTTCAGTTAGAAGATGGAAGCAGTTTCAGTATCGGCGCCATGGCAAAGGGTGCGGGGATGATAAATCCGGCGATGGCTACAATGCTCTGCTTTATCACAACAGATGCCAAAGTAAAAAGAAGCGTTATGCAAGAGATTTTGAACGAAGTTACACAAACCACTTTTAATGCAATAAGTGTTGATGGCGACACCTCTACAAACGACACCGTTATGCTTTTGGCGAATGAAAAAAGTGGAGCTTACGAGAGAGAAGCGTTTAAAGAGGCACTCTTTAAAGTTATGCATTTCTTAGCTCTTGAAATGGTGCGAGACGGTGAGGGTGCTACAAAAGTTGTAACTTATAATGTAACAGGTGCAAGAGATAATAAACAGGCGGAGATAGTTGCAAAAGCACTCTCGGACTCACTTTTAGTCAAAACCGCACTCTTTGGAGAAGATCCAAATTGGGGTAGAATTGCCTCAACAGTCGGAGCTAGCGGAGTTGAAGCGTATGAAGAGAATCTTAGTATCTCATTTAACGAGCTTTGCGTCTATAACAGAGGCGAGTTACTTTTTAATGAAGATATGGAAGAGAAAGCTGCCGCAATTATGAAACTTCCTAAGTTCAGCATCTCATGTGATTTAGGTGTGGCTGATGGTAAATTTACTGCTTACGGATGTGACTTGGGCTATGAGTATGTAAAAATAAATGCGGATTACAGAACATAAATTGTCATTTACAAGAACAAAAGTTACCAAACAATAAAAAATGTTACTGGAGGATTGAAAATTGTCAACAAGCAATTCAAAAATCCTCGAGCTCTTTTTAAAATATAAAAATTAACCATTTGAATTTGTAATCGCCACCGATATAAACATAAAAGACCTTTTAAACTACTACAAAGCAATCTTCAAGAATATAATAACAAATAAATTTTATTCACTACTTATAATCTATATCTTAATCAAATATAATAAATTTTATTGAACTATTCTAGTTAAATAAAATTTATTGTAAGACTGTTATTATTTTTAATATAGAAAGATAAAACATAAAGGAGAAAAAGATGGAGAGAAGACATTTTTTACATTATTCAGCGATTACCGTAGGATATTTGTTATCAGGATGTGAAAAACATGGTGATACAAATAAAAATAGAGCACAAAAAAGCTCGGCAACTGATTCATCTTTAGAAAAGCCTTTAGCACGAGAAGAAAAGATATTTGAGAAGGTCATGCCTTTCACACAAAAACTAAAGATTCCGGATGAAGTAAATTTCACCAAAGTAGGTAAGGCTATGTTTACGGCACAAAAGAGTCGGGTAAATATTTTTACTGATGCTCAGACAGATGTATTGACGTTTCAGGGAAATTTGCCTAACCCGACGATTCGAATTAACAGAGGCGGTACCTTTGATCTGGATTTCATAAATAAGCTAGCAGCCCCGACCATTATCCATTGGCATGGACTCATCGTACCCGAAGAAATGGATGGACATCCTAAGGATGCTATTGCTACCAATCAAAGTAAACATTATCACTATCCGATTGAGCAAAATGCGGGTACATACTGGTACCATACCCATCCTCACGGCAGAACCGGAGAGGAGATTTATCATGGATTGTCCGGGTTATACATTATAGAAGATAAGGAAGAGAATTATCTTAATCTTCCAAAAGATGAGTTTGAAATTCCTCTGGTCATACAGGATAGAAGGTTTGATAAGAAACGTCAATTGTTGTATAAAAACCTTAACTTTCCACCGGATAACAACGGTGTGCTGGGCGATGTGATACTCGTTAATGCCACGCCGTTTCCTTATCATGAAGTAAAAACTGGAAAATATCGTTTAAGAATTCTTAACGGATCAAGTGTCAGAACATACAAGTTGGCATTTGACACTATTGAACAATTTATGTTGATAGGTACGGATGCCGGTTTACTAGAAGAAGCTGTAAGCGTGGAAAGTGTTGTTTTGAGTGTTGCAGAACGGATTGATATTATCGTAGATTTCAAAGATAAACAGGTCGGTGATAAAGTTATACTAAAGACACTTGGTTTCAAAGATGGAAACAATTTTGGATTGAATCCGGACTATCCCGGCTTTGATACCGTTATGGATATCATGCAGTTTCACATCACAGAGAACTTTAAAGACGCAAGCATACTCCCTAAAAAGTTGGCAAATATACACAGAATGAAAGAGTCTGAAGCGGTTAAAACCAGAAGAATTACGATGGAGGTTATCTCCGGAGGTATTTGGACGCTCGATAAGAAGCCTTATGACATGCACCGCATTGATCAAAGAGTAAAGTTGGGCAGTACTGAGATCTGGGAACTCAAAAACAGTGTTCATATGGCACACCCTTTCCATATGCATGGTGTTCGTTTTCAGGTACTTGATAGAAGTGGAAAGATAGATTTTCCTACCGATAAGGGCTGGAAAGATACAGTGATTGTTATGCCTAATGAAATGGTTCGTATTATTGTGCATTTCACTATGCCCGGATTTTTTATATACCACTGTCATATACTTGAACATGAAGATCATGCTATGATGGCAAATTTTTTAGTAGAGTAACATTTGTTTTTAGAAATTATATAAAAAAGGTAATGGAAGTTTGAATGAAAATATTTTTTAGTTTGCTAATTTTCTACTCCATAGTTTTCTGTGACCGCATAGTGTGGCTGAATGACTTTGACAAAGTGCTTATGCAAGCAAAAAAAGAGCAGAAGGAAATTCTGCTTTTGCTTCTAAAAAAAGATTGTATAAGATGCAAGACTGTTTTCAGTGATATTTTTACCGACAAAGAGGTACAAGAGAAGGTGAATAAAAAATATTTACCTGTGGCAGTTTTTTTTGAGGAGAACAATAGCTATCCTATTGAACTCTTTTATACTCAACAATTTCCTGCCATCTTTTTTGTATCAAAAGAGGATGAATCATTCTTGCAAACTCCACTCTCCGGGAATTTTACAAAAAGGGAATTGTTAGATAGTCTATAATTTACTCTTGGTACTCTTTCATAAACTCTACATATCTGTGAGCAGAGGCATAAAGCTCTTTAACCTCTTCATCGCTCAATTCTCTTACGACTTTTGCAGGGCTTCCCATGATGAGTGAGCGAGGCGGAAATATTTTGCCCTTCGTTACGAGTGCACCGGCTCCCACAATCGACTCTTTTCCTATCACTGCACCATCAAGAATGGTCGCACTCATCCCAATAAGACAAGCATCTTCTATTGTGCAACCATGTAACATAACCCTATGTCCGATTGTTACATCGTCGCCGATAATTGTAGGATTTCCATCGCTTTTATCTGCTTTTTTGTAGTGGGTTACATGTACCATACTCAAATCCTGAATATTTACACGACTACCTATTTTTATGTAGTGAACATCACCTCTCACAACACAGCCAAACCAGATAGAACAATCAGCTCCGCATGTTACATCGCCGATAACATCGGCAGAAGCGGCAACCCAAGAATTACTCCCAAGTTGTGGCAAACTCTCTTTAAATTTATGTATCATTTTTAGCTCTCACTATAAAGTTTATTTGCAAGAAGTGCACTCTCCGCCGATGAATCATTTTTGGTGGCTTTTGCAATGCGGGTTACAAAATCTTCCAGCATTTTATGATTGTTTACGGCTTTTGAATCTTCTTTTTTTATTTTAACATACGAACCGTCACTTTGCAGTTCATGGGAGAGCATGTTGTCTGAACATTGAAGTCTTAAGTATTGAATAATTTTTTCTTTGGCTGCTTCATCATTTATTCCGGTTAAAAGCTCAACCCTTTTTTCCAGATTTCTTGGCATCCAATCCGCTGAAGAGATGTAAACTTGCGTTGCATCGTTTTTAAAGTAGAAGGCTCTTGAGTGTTCTAAATATTTCCCTACGATAGAGACCACTCTGATATTTTCACTCACTCCCTCTACAGCCGGTTTTAAGCAGCAGATTCCACGAACTATTAAATCTATTTTCACCCCTGCTTGACTTGCTTTGTAGAGTGCACGAATAACATTTTCATCCACAAGCGAGTTTACTTTGGCGATAATTCTTCCATCTTCACCCATCTTGGTTTCATTATCAATAAGAGAGAGAATTTTTGGTTTTATCTGTGCCGGTGCCATGTAGAGCTCATCGAGAAACCCTTTTTTACTAAAGCCTGTTAAGAAGTGAAAAAACCGAGTTAAGTCGTTTGTAATTTCATCTTTGCTTGTAAAGTAGCTCATGTCGGTATATATTTTAGAAGTTGCAGGGTTGTAGTTTCCGGTTGCCAGATGGGCATATTGCTTGAGTGAGCCATTTGTTCTGCGCGTGATTAGAGCTGCTTTGGCATGTACTTTAAACCCTTTGATTCCATAGATTACATGGGCTCCCGATTGCTCAAGTGCTC
The DNA here is from genome assembly GCA_041662225.1 of Sulfurimonas sp. Taxonomy (GTDB): domain Bacteria; phylum Campylobacterota; class Campylobacteria; order Campylobacterales; family Sulfurimonadaceae; genus Sulfurimonas. Next base: position 120,002 of record JBAZSX010000006.1, on the reverse strand, counting down.
TCGCCCAGATGAGGTTGTTCTCCTCATCAAATCTGGCTTTTAACTCAACCATAACCGTGACTTGCTTGCCGGATTCACTTGCATTGACAAGGGCTTGAACTATCGGTGAATTTGTACCTGAGCGGTAAAGCGTCATTTTAATAGAGACGACATCAGGGTCTTTTGAGGCATTTTGGATAAATTTAACAACAGGTTCAAAACTCTCATAGGGATGAAAAAGTAGAATATCCTGCTTGTCTAGGGTTGTAAGCATATCCTCATCATTATCAAGCGGAGGTAATATTTTTGGCATGTAGGGAGCAGCTAGAAGGTGTGCAAAATTCTTGTTTCCTACTATCTGCCAAAGGCTTGAGAGATTTAAAAATGTGCTACTTTTATATATATCATCTTTGTAAACATTTGTGTGGTGGTTAAAAAAGTTTATAATCTCCTCATCGCCTCGACTCCCAATCTCAAGTCTTACCATGGCTCCTTTGCGACGAAGTTTCAGCCCCTCTTCAAGAATTTCCATAAAATCTTCTGCTTCTTCCTCTTCTATCTCTAGGTCGGCATTTCTTGTGACTCTAAATGAGGCATATTTAATGAGAGAATATCCAGGAAATAGATCTGCAATATGTTCTGCAACAAGAGTTTCAATAAGAATATAGGTGCTGTTATCAAGCTCAACAAATCTTTTGATGACCCGCGGAACACGAATAATCCCAAATCTCTCTACGGAGGTATCGTCATTGTCGAATAGTTTGATAATAATACCGAAACTAAGATTGTTGAGGTGCGGAAATGGGTGCGTTGCGTCAATGGCAATGGGCGTAATGACCGGATAGATATTCTCTTTAAAAAATTTATTGAGGTGAATTTTTTCTTCTAGGCTGAGGTCGGCATGCGATTTTACATGCAACCCCTCAATCTCAAGTTTGCCAAGAACCTCTTTGAGGCACTCCTCTACACGTATCTGCTCGTCTCTAATATAGTTTCTTATTTCTATAAGCTGCTGCAGCGGCGTGAGTCTATCTGCTCCTGAAACAATAATTCCGGCCGAAAAAAGTTTTTTAAGTCCGGCGACACGAATCATGTAGAACTCATCTAAGTTGGTTCCATAAATTGCCAAAAACTTAAGTCTCTCAAGCGGTGGAAGAGACGCATCTTGCGCCTGCATTAAAACTCTCGTGTTGAAGTGAAGCCATGAGAGTTCACGGTTATTATAAAGATTTGGATTTTTGAGGTTAATCATTTAGAAGTCTTCCTGCCTTTGATTTTTCTGTTATTGTATCAAAAAGAGGTTACCCAAAAATTACTTTATTATTCCCGTTCCCTCATAGTTGGCAGAGTGGTAAATTGTGGCACCGTTTTTTCTTGCATAAAATCTCATAAGAAGCTTCTGGATTGTCGGCTCTATCGAGGGAGCAAACCATGCATTATTACTCGATGCAACTACAAATTTTACATCCCCTTCGTATATCTCTTGGCATGTTGCTTCATAGCAGATGGCATTTCTGAATTTGACACCTTTTATCATGAAATCGGTTGGTTCTGTTGCTATACAAAAGTCTGCCAGTCCGGCAAAAAAGTAGTCATTAACAATTTCTTTTGCAAACTTTGGAAGTGGAATATACTCTCCAAAAGGGACTAAAACCAACTTTTTAGCAACGGAATACTCCCCGTTTTCAAATGCGTAAGTAACATTATAATTATTGCCGTTTTCTGTTAAAAGTGTTCCTGCAACTATAGATATTTCATAGGAGAGCGCTTGGAGAGTGGCGGTTAATCTTGGGTGTGTGTTCATGTAAAGAGGAAAGCATGCCTCAGGCAGAACAACTGCATCATACCCCTCATCTATCGCTTTTTGTATGTCGGCAAGATTCTCTTCAATTATAGAACTCATAAACTCGCTCATCCACTTGCTGTCTTGTGTTATATTTGTATGAATGAGCTTTATTTTCAGCGGCGCATCTTGTTGCAACGGAGGATTAAAATTGAGTGCTAAAAGAAGCAGTGCCAGAGGTGCGTAAGTGTACGGTTTTTTTATGTATGCCGGTAGGGTCAGAGCGAGTAAAACTGTTGCGAATTGATACTTGAAAACACCGATGTAGCTATCCACAAAAAGAAGCTCGATTTGCAACCAGTTAAAATCAAAAGGCTCAAAAAAACTAAGTCCAAAGAGCAGAATTGCTCGAATGTAAACTTTTTGCGTAAGTGCCAACACGCCGAAAAATAGCATGTAAATAATGGCAAAACCAAGCGTCACAAAGGGAGTTAAAAATCCTACACCGTTGTATTTAAAGCTGTAGCCAATCCAGTAAAACCAGAGCAACCCGATGAGAAATCCGCCAACCAAAACCGCTCGCTTTGGCATATATAAAAAGAGTGCCAAAGCCAAGACACCAAAGAGAGTATTTAAAAGTTTGAGAGTAAATCCGTAATGTTCCAGATAGATAAAGGCACTAAAAAAGAGTGCAGCAAAAATCCCACATGCCAAGTCAAAGTACAAAGGTTTTGTATTGTTTTTAATATTTTGTAATTTTTTAATCATGGCGAAATTATAGTCTATTTTTGACTTTAAAATATATGAGATTTCTTGTATATCCAAAAAAGGGTCTAAAAAATAAAGTAAATAGAAAAACTTTTTTCGCTAGAATTACAACTCTTTAAAGGAGCCAAGAATGATTAAAATTATTATAAGTATCGTATTGTTGTTAAGTGTAAATTTATTTGCCGGTTTAGTTGAGGAAGGGTTGGCCCAATATAGCAGTGGCAATAAAAAAGAGGCGATAGTGCTCTACACAAAAGCTTGTGATGGCGGAAACATGCATGCTTGTATAAATCTAGGACTTCTGTACGGTAGCGGTGATGGGGTAAAACAAGACACAAAAAAAGCAAAAGAGTTATTTGTTGAAGCTTGTAAAGTTAGATATTCGGAAGGTTGTTTTTATTTAGGGATTCTTTATAAGCAAGGGAGTGATGGTGTAAAACAAAACAAAAGAAGAGCACAAATGGCATTTGATAGAGCTTGTAAAATTGGATACCAAAGAGGTTGCGAGCAGTTCGATCTATTGAATTCAGATATGTCTCTTCCTTTATAGTTTTCACTTGTTAGCCCACTCTTAAATTATTATTTGGATGGTGTACGGTTAATCAAGATTGGTGGAGCTTGATTTTTCTGTATTAGAATGCCATCTCGTTCCACCTTTCCCAAGGTGGAATGCATATCATAAGAAAAGTTACCAAAATTTCGAACTTATCCAAATAATAGCATTATTCACACATGCCGAGATGTTTGATTTTTCTTTCGTTCCCAACGTCTTCGTTGGGAATGCCTACATATACTAAATATACATTCTCAATCTGTAGCTTGGGAACGAGCTAAAAGAAAAAATCAAACGGAATGTAAGGAATAAATATTTATACGCATTCCACCTTGGGAAAGGTGGAACGAGAGCGTGGAAATTAACTTTGCAACGAAAAAAACGAACGGATTTTTTAACTCAATGGTTGTGACACTTGAAAATAAAACGGAAAAAAAAAGTACTTAATTTCCACAACTCGCATGTGAAGCCTTTGTAGAACAGCTATCAAAGTTGAGTGTCACTTCAAAATACTCTTCTTTGGCTTGTTTTTCAAATCCATACCCACGATACGAGGCGATTGTTTCCAAGTTTAGAGCCTCTTGCTCCGTGGCAACAATCATTTTAAGTGTTTTATCCGCATAGCTGTTTAGAGTCGCTTTAAGTTGGTGCATAGCATCCGGGATAGGGAGGTTTCTGCGTGGATCCATTGGCATCCCTCTTGTGTCGAGTATGCCATCTTTAATATTGAGCGGCACTTGATACTCTCCCATGAGACGCTTTGAAGAGGCTTTCCAGCCGGCTTTATCAAGGTCGGCACTTCCAAAAAGCGCACAGTGGCAAGTGCCGTACTCTTTGATTTCATCTTCTATAAACTCACATGGGCAGAGCATTTTTTTGTTCAGCTCTGCATCTCCTGATGGCTCAAAACATGGGCAGTAGCGTTTGCCAAAAGTCGCTTCTAACTCACTCAGCCATATCTCCAAATTTGTTGACATCATCCAACTTGGATTGAGTGCATAATTTTTTTGCTTGGCAAATTTTCTAATCCATGCATCCTGTTTTTTTACCTGCGCACGATATTTCCAAAAATCTTTAAAAAAACCTATCATCATTTTGAGCATTTGTACTTTCCTTTTTTTATATAGAGTGGAATGTTGTATGAAAGATGGGAATATAGCGGTAAACTATAAAATGTACACACTTTCTGATTTGGATATTGAAGCTTTGATTGGACTAAATATGCATTCTCAAGCCGGAGCTTGGGAATGAGAAAACGAGAAAAACTTTGAAGTGGAAATTATTTAGGGATGATTATCTCTATCCCTAAGGTGTCCACATCTCCGTCGCTCTCTTTGGTGATGTTTACACTTTGTGCTTGAACATATTTCCGGACAACTTCGATAATGTCAGCCTTCATCTGCGCCATGAAGGGGTAAGATGTATTGTTGCGGTCTGAGCTAATGGCTATTCGGAGTCTATCTTTGGCTACTCCCGCACTCGTCTCTTTTTTATTAAATAAAGAAAAAAAACTCATTGGAATAGACCCTTGATTTTGCCCATTATAGAAGGTGAGTTGAATGTTTCTACATCTTCAAAGGGTACATTCTCACCGCACAGTCGTTTACAAATTCGTTTATATGCTGCACCGGCTCCGGATTTCTCATTTAAAATGATAGGTTTGCCAGTGTTAGATGCTTCAACTATTCCCTTATCCTCAGGGACTTTTCCTAACAAATCGATAGAGAGAATATCCAAAATATCGCTGCTTGCAAGCATCTCTCCGCTTGAAACCATGGCTGGATTTATGCGGTTAATAACGAGGTACTTTTGAACTTTTTTGTTCTCTTTCGCTCTTTCGCACTTCGCGTCCACAATGCCAATAGCTTTGTCGGCATCGCGGATAGATGACACCTCAGGATTCACCACAACAATAGTTGCATCTGCATACATGATAGTGTGTTCAAACCCGCTCTCAATTCCGGCAGGAGCGTCAAGAATTACATAGTCAAAATCCTCTTTGAGAGTCTCGATGAGTTTTTTTACCTTCTCTTGTACAAGAGCAGATTTGTCTTTTGTCTGAGAGGCCGCCAAAAGGAAGAGATTCTCCGTATGCTTACTCTTAATAAGTGCCTGTTTGAGCCCGGCTTCCTCATCCATTACATGTACCATATCGTAAATAACACGGTTTTCGAGTCCAAGAATCAGGTCAAGATTTCTCTGCCCTAGGTCAAAGTCAACAAGTACAACTTTTTTACCCTCTTGTGCAATACCTATTCCGATATTTGCTGTTGTTGTTGTCTTGCCAACTCCGCCTTTGCCACTTATTATTGCGTAAACTATGCCCATTTAGGTTCCTTTTCTATCGGCGATACTATAATTTCTTCGCCATTAAATATAATTTTATTAAATTTGTTTTGCAGCAAACTGCCATCAATCTCAACACCGTTAAAAACAATCATCGCCTTTGGGGATGTCTTAACAAGCATAAAATCGCCATTGCAAAATATCATCCCATCCACGGTTCCAGTTATTATGAGATTTCCTTCCACTTGAAGTTTAGCACCGCTATTTACCCTGTTTAAAACAAGCAGGTCGCTTGCTACTTTTATATCCTGCCCGCTTCTCACAATTTCATCGATAATCTTTAAATCACTCTGCTTTAAAACAAGCTCTTGATGTTTTTTATCACTCAGGCTCAGATGCGTAGTGTAGGATATATCATGACTCTTGAGATACTCCTCAATTTCGGGGGTTATCTCACCTCTAAGGTAAATCAGATAGTGCTTTAACATGATAATGTTTTTGTCCATGAAAGCTAAAAAAGAACTTTGAGACTCTATATTTATCTCAAAAACTTTAATAGAATACTGTTTGATTTTCACTGTATTCCTTACATTTAAAATTTTCAAATATTGTGGATTGTAGATTTGCGATTATAACATATAGGTAAAAAATTATCGAATTTTTTAAAAAAAGTTGTCAAATTTCATAGATTGTATTCAGTCATTTGTTATTATTGTTCTTGTATAATCGCCGCAATTTAATTAAAAAAAGGAACTTCAACTATGGAAATTATAACTCAATTGTTACCATTCGTATTTTTAATCGCAATCATGTATTTTGTGATTATTCGTCCGCAACAAAAAGAGGCTAAAGCAAGAACTGAGATGATTGCAGCTCTTAAAAAAGGTGATAAGGTTATCACTAACGGCGGTTTTATCGTGGTTATCGAAAAAGTTGAAGAGAACTTTATAAGTGTGAAAATGAATGACACTGTTATAGCAAAAATAACAAAAGATTCAATCTCAAAAAAGTATGAGAATGAAGCTTAACTATCGCATAGTCATACTTGCAATCGCAACAATATTTGGGGTGTTTTTCTCTGCTCCCTCTTTGTTGCAGTTGCAAGATGGCAAAAAAATTACTTTAGGGCTTGATTTGCAAGGCGGTTTGCATATGCTTTTGGGTGTAAAAACCGAAGAGGCAACAGCTTCTCGCATTAAGTCTATTGCGGCAAGTATCAAAAATTTTACAGAGAAAAAAGATATTTTACTCGGTAATTTAGATTTTGATGATTCAAGTGTGACATTTACTCTTTTGGATGCTGATGATGCGAAACATATTCAAGAATTTTTAAAAAAAGTCGAGGGTATGACAATATCCGCCAACGGTGAAAATTTTTCTCTTACTTTAACGGAAGAAGAAAAAGTTAAAACGCAAAAGCAGTCTATTGACCAAGCGATTGAGACTATCAGAAACAGATTGGATCAGTTTGGTTTATCTGAGCCCACGGTTGCCCGTCAAGGGAACGAAGCAATACTTGTAGAGTTGGCAGGAATCAAAACAGCAGAAGAGGAGCAAAGAGCAAGAGAGCTTATCTCCCGTGCTGCAAAACTTGAGCTTATGGCGGTCGATGAAGATAGAGCAGCGCGCGTGAACACTATGAGTGCCGCAGATGCAGCCTCTTACGGCGATGTTATTTTAGAGGATGCAAACAATCCTCAGATGAAATATTTAGTGCACTCTATACCGATTTTAGACGGAGGAATGCTTACGAATGCCTCTATGGGGTTTGATCAAAATAACCGCCCTCTGATTAACTTCACTCTCAATGCAGAGGGTGCCGAAATCTTTGGAGATTTTACAGGTAGAAGTGTTGGAAAACGCTTGGCTGTCGTGCTTGATGGAAAAGTCTATTCTGCTCCAAACATCAATGAAAGAATTGGCGGCGGCAGCGGTCAAATCTCCGGAAGTTACACCGTAGAAGAGGCAAAAGATTTAGCGATTGCTCTTCGTTCGGGTTCACTTTTAGTCCCGATATATGTAATGGAGAAGCGTTCTGTGGGTCCTAGTTTAGGGGCTGATAGTATTCGTGCTTCACTTCTTGCACTTGTGAGCGGTTTTGTTCTTGTCATTTTATTTATGATATTTTATTACGGACTCGCAGGAGTCATTGCAACTTTTGCAGTTGTTGTGAATCTTTTTATCATTTTGGCGATGATTTCACTTTTGGGAGCTACCCTTACCCTCCCTGGTATGGCAGGTATCGTGCTCCATATCGGACTCGCCGTAGATGCTAATATTATTATAAATGAGAGAATCCGCGAAGGGTTGCGTGCCGGAGTTCCCGTCAGCAGAGCTATCGCTGAGGGGTACCAAAAAGCGATGCGTGCAATTTTGGATTCAAACATAACTCAAATTCTTGCATGTACAATTCTTTATGCATACGGAACAGGAGCTATCAAAGGCTTCGCCGTTACTCTGAGCATGGGTATTTTGGCTTCAATGCTTACTGCAATTGTCGGAACATACGGCATCTATCAGTTTTACATGAGCCGTATCGAAAAAGATAAAAACTACACGCTGTGGTTTGGTATGACAAGAAAGGGAGCATAAGTATGGAACTTTTTAAAGAAGATAAGGTTTATAACTTTTTAGGAAAAGGAAAAATCTTTTTTGTTGCATCTTTTGTCCTATTCTTTCTTGCAATTGCTATTGTTGCAATAAAAGGGTTCTCTTTTGGTATAGATTTTACAGGCGGAACAGTTGTTCAGGTAAAATATACGGAAGATGCGCCTATTGATAAGATTCGTGAGAGCCTTAAAAAAAGTGAACTTTTTGAACATGCTTCGGTGAGTGAATTTGGCTCATCGCAAGAGGTGGTTATTAAAACTCCATCTTCTACTGTGGCTCTGGGTCATGATATTGGCGACACGACTAAAGAGATTTTAAAAGGCACGGGTGAGTTTGAGATTCGCCGTGTTGATATGGTCGGTCCAAAAGTTGGAGATGAGTTGCGTGTGAAGGGTTTGAGTGCATTTTTACTCACACTTTTGGCGATTATGGCGACGGTAACCTTTCGTTATGAGTGGCGTTTTGCATTGGCAGCTATTATTGCGATTATCCATGACATAGTTATTACTTTTGGATTTGTTGCTTACTTCGAGGTTGACTTTAATATCGAGAGTATTGCAGCACTCCTTATGATTCTGGGTTACTCAATCCATGACACAATCATCGTTTACGACCGCGTCCGTGAGCATATAGAAGAGTCTAAAGAAACAGACTTTGTTATGATTATCAACGAAGCAGTTTCTCGTACACAGTCGCGTACAACACTTACTTCGTTAACGGTATTTTTTGTTGTACTGACCCTCTTTGTTTTTGGCGGAGACATCATGTTAGGCTTTAGTTTCCCAATGCTTATCGGAGTTATCGTCGGAACATACAGCTCAATTTTCGTTGCAGCGCAACTTGTTGTTTGGACAGGCTTTAGCGTAGCAGGCTATCGTCAGAATATGGCAGAAAAAGTAAAAAATAGAGCAGAAAAAGAAAAAATGAGAGCGCAATACGAATCAGGAGTGATGTAAAAATCACTTCTGCATGTTGAGTTATAAACTTGACATGTACAACAGATAATCCCTCTCGAATCACCTAGATTGCTTCTTCTTGTCTCCCTCGCTTAGAGTGACTGCCACCACAAATAGCTATAACTTAATGCAAAAAAATAGGAACGATAAATGAGAAAAATCCTTTTAGCCGTGATAGGACTTAGTGTTGGCTTAATGGCAGATTTCGTGCGTGATGCAAATACAGGCATTGTAAGCGATAGTGCAACAGGTTTGCAGTGGCAGGATAATGACATAGGAAAGACTATGACATGGCAAAGTGCAATAGATGCATGCGAAAATCTCACTTTAGGCAAACAGACTAATTGGCGACTGCCAAATATCAATGAGTTAAAAAGCATCCTAGATACAAGCAGAGTAAATCCTGCCATAGCGAGTGCATTTACACAAACGGACAGCACGTACTATTATTGGAGTTCTACTCCTTATGAGGGTTATGAGGATGGGGCGTGGGTTATGGACTTCTATGACGGTCATTCGCGCAGTAACTATAAAGGCACTACCCTTTTTGTACGCTGTGTTAGAGCAGGAGAGTAGTCTGGAATTTGCTTTTAAATTGTGCAATCCGTGCTTTGTAAGCGCTTTAGTAGCATAGTCAAGTGATTTCTTTCTCTAGTCTCTCATGTTTCTATTCAGTCACTTATTAAGATACTTTTTGTACAATACCCGCAATTTGTTTAAAGTAAAATATACTCATATTCATCCATAATCATTATAGTATCAGGAGAAATAATTGGAATACAGTTCAAAATCAATAGAAAAAAAATGGCAAAACTTTTGGAAAGAAAACAGAAGTTTTGAACCTAGCGAAGATTTTAGTAAAGAAAAAAAATATATACTGAGCATGTTTCCTTTTCCAAGCGGGCGACTTCATATGGGACATGTCAGAAACTACACGATTAGCGATGCTTTTGCCCGCTACTACCGTCAGCAAAACTTCAATGTTCTTCATCCTATCGGCTTTGACAGCTTCGGTATGCCTGCTGAAAATGCAGCTATCAAAAACGGTTCACACCCAAAAAAATGGACATATGACAATATAGATTATATGAAAAATGAGTTCTACTCTCTTGGTTTTTCATTTTCAAAAGAGCGAGAGCTTGCAACGAGTGATGAGCTTTACACGAAGTTTGAGCAGGGTTTTATAATCGACATGTACGAAAAAGGGCTGCTCTACCGTAAAAAAGGGATGCTCAACTGGTGCCCGCATGACCAGACAGTTTTAGCAAATGAGCAGGTTGTTGAAGGGTGTTGCTGGAGATGCGACACGCCGATTGTTAAAAAAGATATGAATCAGTACTACTTCAAAATCACTCAGTATGGCGATGAGCTTCTTAACGACTTAAAAAAACTTGAAGGCGGCTGGCCGAAGCAGGTTCTGACCATGCAGGAGAATTGGATAGGTAAATCAAACGGTTTAGCCTTTGACCTCTATTTTGATGAATCTTCTTTGAGTAAATTAAATAATAGTTTTAAAAATTTTGATGTCTTTACGACGAGACCCGACACAATCTACGGCGTGAGCTACACGGCACTTGCCCCTGAACATGAGATAGTTTCTTACATGATAGAAAATTCTCTTTTGTCAGAAGATGTAATTGCCCAAATTAAAACGATGAAAACGACCTCTTCTATCGATAGACAAAAAGAGAAATCAGGTGTCTCTCTTGGTTTGGATGTACTTCATCCTCTGAGCGGTAAAAAAGTCCCTGTATGGATTGCCAACTTCGTTCTTATGGATTATGGAAGCGGTGCAGTTATGGCTGTTCCTGCACATGATGACAGAGATTTTGATTTTGCAAAAAAATATGACTTGCCTATAAATGCAGTCATAAAACCTTATGAGGGCGAACCCAAAGAGGATTCTGCATTTACGGAGGTAGGAGAGCTTTTTAACTCAAAAGAGTTTGACGGACTCAACTCCAAAGAGGCGCAATCCAAAATCATAGACTATTTTGAAAATGAAAAAATCGGTAAAAGAACTACAAATTACAAACTCAAAGATTGGGGTGTGAGCCGTCAGCGCTACTGGGGTGCGCCGATTCCTTTTGTCCATTGTGATGATTGCGGTTTGGTGATGGAGAAAAAAGAGAATCTTCCAATTGCACTTCCGGAAGATATTGAGATAACGGGCGAGGGAAATCCGCTGGATAATCACCCGACATGGAAGCACTGCAAATGCCCTACATGTGGGAAGGATGCTGTTCGTGAAACTGATACGATGGATACTTTTGTTGAATCCTCATGGTACTTTTTACGCTTTTGTGCATCTCCTAAAAACTGGGAGAAAGAGGCTTTCTCACAGGAGCAGATAAAATACTGGATGGGTGTTGACCACTACATCGGAGGGATTGAACATGCAATTCTTCACCTTTTATATGCAAGATTTTTTACAAAAGTTTTTAGAGATTTAGGCTACATTGAATTTGATGAACCGTTTGATAAACTGCTTACACAAGGAATGGTTTTAAAAGACGGTGCAAAGATGAGTAAATCCAAAGGCAATACGGTTGACCCTGATGCAATTATAGAGAAGTATGGTGCAGACACGGCAAGACTCTTCATACTCTTCGCAGCGCCTCCGACGCAGGAGTTGGAGTGGAATGACAGTGCAGTGGAGGGCGCGTACAGATTTATAAAAAGATTTTTTGAGCGTTCTGCTCATGTGCAAAAAACAGATAAAATCCCGACCATTGCACATGCCGCGCTTACCAAAGAGGAGAAGTTTGCAAGAAAGAAGGTGTATGAAGCACTTGTCCGTGCAAACGATGTTTACTCTGAAAAATATACATTTAATACGATGATTGCCGGTGTCATGGAGGCTATGAACGCACTTAATCTCCAGAATAGCAGTGCAGTTTGGAGTGAGGGGTATTGGATTTTAAGTTCAATCATGGAGCCTGTTATTCCGCATACATGTTGGGATATAAGCAGTGAAAAATTCTCTTTAAAAAATTTCTCTGCCGTAAGAGTTTTGGATGAAGTTTTTGTTGAAGACACTTTAACGCTGGGCGTTTCTATCAACGGAAAAAGAAGAACGGAGATCGAAGTGGCAACCGATGAGAGTAATGAAAATATTTTAAGAATCGCTAAAGAGAGTGCCGCAAAATGGCTTGAAGGTCAAACGATTGTAAAAGAGATTGTTGTTCCTAAGAAGCTTGTAAACTTGGTAATTAAAGGGTAATGATGCGAGTTGCTATTTTTATTTTAATAGCTACACTCTTCACGGCATGCGGATATACGCCAAGTTCTAAATTTGCTCGTGAGGTTATCGGTGAGAAGATAAGTACAAATGTTATTATCTCCGACGAAGATCCTGAAAACTCAGTAATCATCAAAGATGCGGTAGATGCTGCAATTATTGAGGTTTTTCACGCTTCAGTAACAACTCGTACACTTTCACAAACGCACCTTATTTTAAAACTCTCAAATCCTATGTATGTTCCGACTCAGTATAATAGCAACGGTTTCGTAGTAGGATACAGAGCAACTATAACGCTCAATATAACAAGAGAACAGAACGGGTTAAGTAAACATTATGCCACGAGGGGAACATATGATTTTAGTGTCAGTCCAAATGCGGTCATAACCGACCAAGAGAGATTTGATGCTATAAAATTTAGCTCAGAGAAGGCTATAAAATCATTTATTGCAAAAGTCTCAGCTGACGGTGCAAGAGAAAATAACAAAAAGGAGTGATTCTATGACGATACAAAGTATTATAAAAAATAGTATTAAAAGACTTGAGTTAGAGGGTAAACTCTTAACGCCCGATTTTTATGCGGAGGCGTTTTGTAAAGAGGCTGCTAAGGCCGGTATGAAAGTAGAAGATTGCCATCCGTTAGATAAATTCACTCAAATCCTCCATAAAGATTTTCAAAAAGAGTTGACTCAGTATAGAATTACTACCATGAACGAGTTGGCTCGTTTTCTAATCTCCAAATTAAATAGAACAAACCAAAATCACTGTGCCGAGATGCTTGACGGTCAAATCCAGTTTACAAAAAGAGTGCTTCATGTTGTCGAGGTATTGCACAATAAAGAGGCGGCTGAATTAGCTAAAAAAAGTATAGAGATGCTGACTCAAGTACCGACAATAGCTCAACTTGAGCAGTTTAGACAGTTATGGATAAATTTTATTACAACCTATGATGATACATTTTTGCAAAGACTTAGCAGCTTAGGGAGAGTGGATACAGGCAACCTAAAAGAGAGTATCGAAAATTTAAGGATACCGGCAGTTTCCTCTGCGGATGCGTTTAACAATTTGGATTTGATAAAAATTTCTTCACTCTTGATTTCATCCTTGGTTCCTTCTATTGCATCAAGTTTTAATGAAGATATAGCGAATATAAGCAAAAAAATTAAAGATAACCCATCTGTTTTGGGTCATGAGAGTGTTATAGATGAGATTAAAGCCGCTATTGCGCTAAGAATCGCACTCGACAAAGAGAGTTTAAAAGAGATGGTTGAGTCAATCGACGGTGTGTTGGACAAACTCTCTTTGCGACTCATAGACATGATTGAAAAGTCTGATAACTCTACAACAGAGATTAGAAAAATTAAGGATGAGCTAGAGGCATACAGTGAAGAGTCCATTAAAAATTTTACACTCTCTCATAAAAAACTTTTTACGATTGCTTTGGCATTGGAAGAGAATACGCAACTCCTAAGCAGTGATTTACGTGGACATAGCGAAGAAATCACTATATTAAGTCAGCGGGTTCGCCAGTTAGAAAATGAGTTAAAAGCTGCACAAGAAGAGTCCAAAGAGGATTTCCTAACTAAGCTTTACAATAAAAGAGCCTTGGATGAATTTATGAATATAAAAGAGTCGGAGTTTGAGCGATACGGGCATAACTTTTCCGTAGTAATGTTTGATATAGATTACTTCAAAGCCGTAAATGATACTTTCGGACATGATGCCGGTGATGCCGTACTCACTGCATTTGCAAAAATACTCAAAAAAGAGGGCAGAATAGAAGATATTCTCGGAAGATTCGGCGGAGAGGAGTTTATGGCGATTCTGAGCGAAACAGATACGGAGGGCGGTGTAATTTTTGCTGAAAAAGTGAGAAAACATGTTGAACAGGCAAAATTTATGTATAGAGATCAAAGAATTTCGGTAACAGTGAGTGCCGGTGTTTCAGAGAGAAAACAACACTCTTCGCTCAATGTTACGGTAAATTCTGCCGATGAAAACTTATACTCTGCAAAAAAATATGGACGCAACAGAGTTGCTTACAAGAAGTAAATCAGTGCTCAAAGAGTTTTTAAGCAAGAAGCCCCTTTATTATAGCGAGATTGACTATACTCGCATGCCAAGGGTGTTTGGTAAAATAAAATCCTCTTTCGATACTCCAAAAGTTATTCATGTTATCGGTACAAACGGCAAAGGAACAACGGGTCGTTTTTTGGCGACTGCTTTGCTTTCTTTGGGATTTAAAATCGGTCATTACACTTCGCCTCATATTTTAGAATTCAATGAGAGAATATGGTTGGATGGTGAAAATGCGAGTGACGAAACAGTTGAAGAAGCACACCAGAAACTGCAAACAATTCTAACAAAAGCAGACTCCGATGCACTCAGCTATTTTGAATATACAACACTGCTAGCGATGCTGATTTTTAGAGGATGTGATTTTGTGGTTCTTGAAGCCGGACTTGGCGGAGAACATGATGCGACTGCCGTGTTTGACAAAGCACTTACCCTCGTAACTCCTATCGATTATGACCATGAGGCTTTTTTAGGGAGTGATATAACAGAGATTGCAAAAACAAAGTTAAATGCTATGCAAAAGAGTGTGATTGTAGCAAATCAAAAATATAGAGAGATTGCTTTAATCGCTCAAATAATCGCTCTTAAAAAAAGTGCAAAGTTTTATAGAGTTGATATGCTGATTGAGGAGGAAGATAGGAAAAAAATAGAGGAGATTTCAAAAAATCTTTCGCTTTTTCCTTATCTAAGAGAGAATTTAAAACTGAGTATCTCCGCCCTGAATTTTTTTGGGCTCAAATACGGAGTTGAAGATTTTAACAACTCAAAACTATTTGGAAGATTAACGAAGATACGCGAAAATGTTTTAATCGATGTGGGTCACAATCCGCTCGCAGCAGCTTCCATAGTAGAATCTCTGGCTCCTCAAAAATATATACTCGTTTACAACAGCTACAAAGATAAAAACTACAGAGAGATTCTTGCTATTTTAAAACCGATTATAGAGCATGTAGAGATTATAACCGTACATGATGTGCGAATAGAGGATGAGGCAAAACTCCAAAAAAGCATAGAGGCGTTAGATATAAAACAGAGACCGTTTAAAGAGATAGATCAAAACAGCAACTACCTTGTATTTGGCTCTTTTAGTGTCGTTGAACAGTTTTTAAGGAGTTTATAGGTGAACACACACTTTACCATTACTATACATGACGACCATGGAATGCAACAGTATAATCTACACAATTTTGTAAAAAAAGCCATTCTATATGTGGCAATATTCTTAGCATCCGTAGCTTTTATTGCAGTCATGACCATTTTATATCTTAACCATGAAGTGGATGCTATAGATGTCAAACGCATGGCAATGCATAAAAATTATCAAGAGATAGAGTTAAAAAACAAAGAGTTAAATGAAAATATGAACGCCACTTTAGAAACACTTCTTACAAAAAAAGAGGAGCTGCAAAGAGTTTCTCAATCACTCTCCGACATAGAAACCCTTATAGGACTCGCACCGGTTGAAGAGATGACACTTCAAGAGAGAGTGGATATTGCAAAATTAAGTTCCGAAGACATGGCGACGCTTTTACAGTTTATTCCAAGCGGTTCACCTGTTCCATATCTTGGTATCGGCGGTGATTTTGGAAGAAGAATCCATCCTATCACGGGAAAGGTTGAGTACCATGCAGGGACGGACATGAAGGCGGAGACAAACACCCCCGTGCATGCCACGGCGGATGGAATTGTAGAGTTTGCAGGGTCTGACGGCAAAAGCGGATACGGAAATCTTGTGATACTGCAACACAATTATGGATTCAAAACATATTTTGCGCATTTAAATAAAATTGTGATAAAATCAGGTCAGTTTATTAAAAAAGGCGATTTAGTCGCATATTCAGGCAGCACAGGTCTTAGTAGCGGTCCTCATCTTCATTACGAAGTGAAATTTATGGCGAGGTTGGTAAATCCCGTTTTGTTTATAAAATGGGATGCACTTAATTACAAAGAAATATTTGAAAAGGAGAAAGAAATTCCATGGCAATCTTTAATAAAAGCGACAGCACACATCAAAGTACCAATCCCGACTCAAGCACAACCATCATTACTGTCGGCTCATCCATAAAAGGTGAGATGAATTTATCGTGTAATCTATATGTGGATGGAGAGTTTGAAGGGGTTATAAACTCTAGCGCTCAAGTAACCGTCGGTAAACATGGGCGTATTAAAGGGGATATTTTTGCAACCCGCCTCGTTATTCAAGGCTTTATTGAAGGCATGATAAATGTCGATAATGTTGAGATAAAGGCTGATGGCAGGGTGAAGGGGACGATAGAATCCTCTGAGTTGGTCATAGAGTCGAAGGGTATTTTTGAAGGAAACAGTATTTTAAAAACGAAGGCGACCGCTTCAAATTTTAATTCAAATAATAAAAAAACGCTTCAATCCATTGAAGTACCCGAACCGGAACCTCTGAAAATATAGTCTAGGAATATTATGTCACAAAGCGCTCTATTTGAATATTTTAAAACAAGCAAAACAAAAAATATAGAACTCCTCATCTGCGAGGATGCCAAAGAGGCGGGGGAGCTTGCAACCGTTGCCCACTTTTTTAAGGAAGAGGTAATTGTTTTTCCTGACTTTCGTCCAACTTTTGGCGATGATTTGCGCTCCTACAAAGAGGAGTTGCATGAACTCTTCTCTAAACTAAGAGTCTATTACGCAGCCAAAAAAAAACCGCTTGTTATTGCACCTCTCAAAACGCTTCTTTTTCACATGCCAAAGGCGGAGCTGCTTCAATCCACTTTGCTAGAATTTGGGCAGACAATAGAGCTTGGTGCGTTTAAAGAACAGATGCTTTTTTGGGGCTACAGCTTTGTCGACATGGTTCAGGTGGAGGGTGAAATCTCTTTTCGCGGAGATATTATAGATATTTTTACTCCTGCAGCTAAAAATCCCGTACGAATTTCACTTTTTGATAATGAGATAGAGCAGATAAAATATTTTGAATTAGAGTCTCAAAGAACGCTTAAAGAGGAGCTTGAGAGTATTGAGATAACAAGTGCTTTTTACGCTCTTGACGAGTCCGGTTTTAATGCCTTGAATGAGAGAGTTCAAAACTCTAAGTTTGACTCTTTAGTAAAAGATGTAGCATCTCTTGGTTTTTGGTATCTTGATGAAAACGGTTCAAACTTTTTAGAAGGTAAAAAAGCGGTGCTTTGCAGGAACTTAGACAATCTCCTTAAAGAGGCGTACGGAATAAACAATCCCATACTCTCAAGAGAGTGTTTTAATCTAGAAATTCTCAAAGAGTCCGATGAATATAAAGAGTTGTCGGTTGTGGATGTCAACGCACTTTTGAAGTTTCATAAAGAGAAAAAAATAACCATCATTGCAACGAATGAAGCCTCCATGAAGCAGGTTGGAATTTATGAGTTTGAAAATATCGACAAAGTGTATGCTCCTTATATTTTAAATATTATCTCAAAAAATGAACTGGTTATTTCTCTCAACAAGCCTGAAAAAAAGAGACGAAGAAGAAAGAGTGCCATACTCTTGGATGACCTCAAAGTCGGCGATTATGTCGTACATGAAGATTACGGTGTGGGAATTTTTGAGGGAATCGAGCAGACGGAGATTTTAGGCGGGGTGAAAGATTTTATCGTCATCAAATATGTCGGCGACGATAAGATTCTGCTCCCTGTAGAGAACTTGGATTTTATTGACCGTTACATCGCCTCCGGAGGCTCAACTCCTGTTTTGGACAGGCTCGGTAAAGGAAGTTTTGCCAAGCTCAAAGAGAGTGTAAAAAAACGACTCTTTGAGATTGCGGGAGCTATCGTAAACACCGCAGCGGCGCGTGCGCTCATCAAAGCACCTCAAATTCTAGTGGACAAAAGAGAGTTAAAAGAGTTCCAAAAACTCTCAGGTTTTGACTACACAGAAGACCAAACGCAATCTGTAGAAGAGATAGTTTCGCAGATGGAGTCAGGGCATATCATGGATAGACTCCTCAGCGGAGATGTTGGCTTTGGAAAAACAGAAGTTGCGATGAACACTATTTACGCGGCCTATAAGTCGGGTTTTCAATCGGCTCTTATCGTTCCAACGACCCTTTTATCGGCACAACACTACCGCTCACTCAAAGAGAGGTTCGAGCAAGTCGGCATTAAAATTTCAAAACTCGATAGATTTGTAAGTGCCAAAGAGAAGACAAATATCATCAAAGCTTTGGCATCTGGAGATTTGGATGCGGTGGTTGGGACACACTCTCTTTTTGGGTTAGAGTTTAAAAATCTGGGTGTCGTTATCATCGATGAGGAGCATAAATTTGGCGTAAAGCAAAAAGAGAAAATCAAAGAGCTTTACCACAATGTGCATCTTCTCTCCATGAGTGCCACACCGATTCCTCGTTCACTCAATCAGGCCATGAGTTCTATAAAAACTATGAGTCAACTTTTAACTCCGCCGAGCGACAGACAACCTGTTCGAACCTTTGTCAAAGAGTATGAAGAGAAACTCATAAAAGAGGTAATACTGCGAGAACTTCGCCGCGGCGGACAGGTTTTTTATGTACACAACTCCATAGACCACATGCCGATAAAATTAGGCGAACTCAAAGCGATTCTGCCGGAGCTTCGTATTGTAATGCTTCACTCAAAAATTTCGGCAACGCAAACGGAAGAGGAACTTTTGAAGTTTGAAGAGGGCAAATATGACCTTATGTTGGCAACCTCTATCATAGAATCTGGAATTCACATGCCCAATGTAAATACCATTATTGTTGACGGTGCAGACAGATTCGGCATGGCAGATTTACATCAGTTACGAGGTAGAGTAGGTCGTGCACATGCAGAGGGTTTTGCTTATTTTATAGTTGAGAATAAAGAGAATCTTACGGATGAGGCAAAAAAAAGATTGTTGGCACTCGAATCAAACTCATTTTTGGGAAGCGGTTCTGTTTTGGCGTATCACGATTTAGAGATTCGCGGTGGCGGAAATCTGGTGGGAGATGCACAGAGCGGACACATTAAAAACATCGGATATTCACTCTACCTCAGAATGCTTGAAGATGCTATAAAAGTACTGAGCAACACAGTTGAGAGCGTGAAACTCAAAGTGGATATAAAACTGACCATTTCTGCCTATATTTCCGATGAGATTGTGAAAGAGGACAGACTCCGATTAGACATATACAGAAGACTTTCTCAGTGTGAAGAAGTGGTTGAGGTGTATGAGATTGAAGAAGAAGTTATCGACAGATTCGGTGCTTTAGATACTCCGACAAAACAGTTTTTTGAGCTTATGGTTATTAAACTTTTAAGTCTTGAAAATAGAATAAAATCTATCTCAAATTATGGACAGAGTATCACATTCTCCTACATGAATGAGACAAAAGAGAGCATAAAATCAAACTCTAAAGATGATGACGACATTATAAAAGCGACGCTCACCTATCTAAGAAACAATAAATCAAAGGTGCTGTAAAAATATGAGAGTGATGTTTATAGGCGACATAGTGGGAAAGCCTGGGCGTGAGATGGTCAAGGCGCATGTAAAGAAAATAAGAGAAGAGTACGGTGTTGACTTTGTAATAGCAAACTATGAGAACGCTTCGCATGGCTTTGGAGTGAATATTAAAAACGCAGACGAGCTCTTGGGTTATGGTATTGACTGCATGAGCGGGGGAAATCACTCTTGGGATAAAAAAGAAGTTATAGCACTTTTTGGTTCACATGAGATACTGAGACCGCATAATTTTCCTGAAGGGGTTGAGGGAACAGGCTGCAAAGTTTATGAAGTGGCAGGCGAGAAGCTTGCAGTTTTGAATCTGATGGGGCACTACTCTATGCCCTATACCGACAATGCTTTTAGATGTGCTTTGACGACAGTAGAATTGCTGCATGCAGAGGGTGTGAAGAATATTTTTATAGATTTTCATGCGGAGGCTACGAGCGAAAAAAGGGCTATGATGATGCTTCTTCAAGGCAAAGTGAGCGGCATAATCGGGACGCACACACATGTTTCAACCGACGATTTTCAAATCGTAAAAGGAACAGCTTATTTAACGGATATTGGACTGAGCGGATGCAGAGATAATGTGATAGGCATGGATGAAAAAATTCCTCTCAAGCAGTTCTTAACCGGAATAAAAGGGCATTTCGATATTCCAAAATCATGCAGAAAAATACTTCAGGTGGCTATTATGGAGTTTAGTAACGGCAGTTGTTTGAATGCTTTTAAGCTGAAATATTTTGACGATAAAAGAGTCTTGAAAACCGAAGCTTGGAGAGAAGAGTAATTTAAGCAGCCGTAATGTTGTAATATTTATCGTTTTGTGCGTAGGTATTTACCATAGTGTGTCGCAGATATAACTCTTGAAGCTGCTGTACATTTTCCGGAAGTCTTGAGTCTGTATGGGGCGTTTGGTCTAGCGAAACATGCGGTTTTCTGATGAGCGAAAATATTTTTGAGTTATCTTCATAGGCACCTTTTGCATTTTGGAGAGTTTTATTGCCCATAAACTCTTTTGTCAGCTCTTTAGATTTTGCGACAAACTCATTTTCTGGATTTTTAAGCGCCTCTTCTTGTCTTTGCAACTCTAATTTTGTATTAAAAGATTTTGCCTTATAAATATAGTCAACAGGCAAATCCGATGTAAAAAGTAAATCAAGTTTTGGTGAATCAAGCAACTTTGAGCTAAAAGAAGGACTCTCTCTAGAAGGATTTTCTTTGCTTCTTACGCTTTTTTCAGAAGCATTCGTCTGAATGTATGTGTTATAGGATGATACAAACATTGGATGCTCCTTTTTTACGAATTTAAGCTATTATAAGTTATATAAGCTTTCTTTCATATAAAGTTATTTTGATAAAATGTCCCATTTGAGATGACCTTATAAAAAAAAAGGAATATACAAACCATGTTAAAAATTCATCAAGTATTTATTGCAAAATTTTTACTGCTTTTTATAGGTGCTTTACTTATCTCATCTATAATAAGTTACACAACTCTGAAGTCGATAATCATCGGTAACAATACAACGCATCTTCAAAACAGTATAAAATTAGTATCCATTGAACTTTCAAGAATTGACAGCTTAGATAAGTATGCTCAAAAAATCAGTGAAGAAACAAAGATGAGATTAACAATAATAAATGGGAAAGGATTGGTGATTGCTGAATCAAACGCCGATAAAACAACCATGGAAAACCACTCTTCAAGATATGAGATAATGCAGGCAGATAATAAAGAGTTTTCACATGTGGTTAGGCACTCGGAGACTCTTAATGTTGATTTTTTGTATGTTGCAAAAAAAGTGTCCTATAACGGTGAAATTATTTATATCAGGTTGGCAATCAGTTTAGAACAAATTATGAGTGATTTTTACCTGCTATGGATTAAACTCTTTTTTGTGTTTTTATTTATATCACTTCTGGCCCTTTATGCTTCAAAAAAAATGAGTGAAAGAATAGTTTACGATATTGTGCAGATTACTAAGTATCTTGATGAAATTTCTAACAAAAACTATAAAGCAGCTATAAAAACAAAATATTTTTATGAATTTTTACAAATCTCTCTGCTTCTCAAAAATCTCGTAAAAAAGCTTCACCATCGTGATAGGCAGAAGCGAAAATACACGGCAAAATTAAGGCTTATAAATAGACAGAGAAATGACATTCTCTCAGCTATTTCACATGAGTTTAAAAATCCGGTTGCCGCTATTATGGGCTATGCGCAAACGCTCCGGCAAGACCCGAATCTTGATTTGAAAATAAGAGATAAGTTCTTGGAAAAGATAAATTCAAACGGCGATAAGATATCAAAAATGCTAGACAGATTGGCTCTGGCCGTGAAGCTTGAAAACAGTGATATAGAGATTAAAGAGACAACTTTTAATTTAAAGTTTTTGTGTGAAGAGGTCATAACAAACCTCTCTTCAAAATATAAATCAAGAAAAATAACGCTTGAGGGCGAAGATTGTATTATCCACGCTGATAAAACGATGCTTGAGCTGGCTTTGATAAATCTTATAGATAACGCACTCAAATATTCGGAAGATGATGTCGAGGTTCTTTTAAAAAATAGCACTATTTATGTAAAAGATAGCGGAATAGGGATAAAAGAGAAGTATTTAGACAAAGTAACCTCTAAATTTTACAGAGTCGAGAAAAACAGCTGGGATAATTCAATGGGCATAGGCCTCGCCATGGTAAGCTACATTTTAAAAGCACACAAAACCGCACTTTCGATAAAATCTGTCTATTTGGAAGGTTCTGTTTTTAGTTTTGGTGTAGAAAATTTATTAAAAAAAGAGATGGATACTCAATAAGAAACACCTTCAATAATATGCAAAATATCAAAAATAATTTGTACAATTACTCTACTGCTTCTATTGGTGACTCATGTTTTCGGTGGTTGACTAAACATACTTTATATTCATAATAATTACAATCTGTTTATGATATTATCTCGATATGTGAAATGATTAGAACAACAAGAAGTGTTTTATCGTACAAGACGGCAGAATATGAGAATATGTTAAAAAACAACGATAGAAATGATGACATGACGGTTATCGGATTTAAAAGTTAAAGTAGGTAAAAAATGAAAATATCCGTAGTAAAAAAATCAGTATTTATCAACATAATATTAATCTCTATATTTCCGTCTCTGTTATTCTCAGATATTGAAATGATGGACGATATTTTTAATCTAGATTTGCAAAGTCTGCAAAGTACAAAAGTAGAATCTGCTTCTAAAATGGAACAAGATATCTCCGATGCTCCTGCAAATATGAAGGTTATCACAAAAGAGCAGATACAAAAAAGAGGCTATAGAAATCTTGCCGATCTCTTAGCCGATGTTCCAGGCTTTAACATAATGAAGTTTGCCAACAGCGGTATCTCATCTTTTATCGGTATACATGGTGTTATGGGGCAAAACTATTTTAAGATACTTAGAGATGGAATAGAGATTGATATGACACAGAGTGATATAGTTCCGGTAGGGATGAATTATCCTCTTTTTGGCATTAAAAGAGTTGAGATACTTTATGGCGGGGCTTCCGTTATTTACGGAGCGGATGCGGTCAGCGGCGTTATCAACCTTGTTTCAGATTTAGATTTAGGTTTCTCATCACAAATCAGCTACGGAACAGGTAATTATTATTACGGTGATATTAAATATACCACAAAACTTAATGAGAATATTTTTACCGTGCAGACACATACGCATCGTGACCAAGATTATGATTTTTATAAACTCTATCCCTCAAACTACATAGCCAAAGACATAATTTATAATGGTGAAGTACTTGAGTCTGCTAAAAATAGGCAATTTTCTTATCAACCGACAACTACAAAAGGTGTTTTTTTTCTTCTAAAAAATCCAAACTGGGAATTTGGCGGGAACTATAGCAATACTATAGATTCTACACTCATAAGTATCTCACCAAATACATATCTATTTCGAGATGATGCAAATCTTAACTATGAGATGAAAGGTTTATATTTCAAATATAAATACGAACTGTCTCAAAATTCTATGATAACTTCAACAATAAGTTATGACTCGACCGGACTTGATCCTAAAAGTTACTTTCTTAATCTCAATACAGGCTATCAAAAAGGATATAAGTATGCTATGAGTGAGAGAAAAGCACTTGAAGAAGCATACACTTATACAACAGATAAAAACTCTTTTTTACTCGGTGTATCCGGGGAACAATTTGATTCTACACCTCTCTCTTTTGATTTGCAAAGACCTTATTTAGATAAAACAGCAACCTATCCAGGTTCTGATATCCCTGTAAACTATTATGAAACATCACGGAAAACTTACGGGTTGTTTTTTCAAGATCAGTATAAATTTAATAAATCATGGCAACTTTCAATCGCCGGAAGATATAACATCAATGAAACTTATGTAAACAGCTTTACTCCAAGAGCTGCTTTGATCTATAGAAATTCTAATTCAACAGTACATAAACTTATCTATTCGGAGTCGTTTCTTGCACCCTCAACTACAAATGAATACAAACATTACGGCTATATTTTAGTACCCAACGATGGGAGTAGAGTCGGAGATACAAATCAGTATCAAGCATCCAGTGTAAGAATGCCAAATCCAGACTTAGAACCTGAAAAAAGTAAATATGCCGAGTATAATTTTTCTACATGGTTTAGTAAAAATATATTATTTGAATCATCTCTTTATTATACGAAAGTAGAAAATATGGTAGGAGATTCAGTGTTAAAAAATGTAACAGATTCCTTGGCAGATGTCACATTTTTAAAAGCAAAACAACTTTATAACAATTCAGATGCCGTAATGTATGGTGGAGATTTCTCCTTGTTATACAAATACAATTATAATTTTATAGATATTGACAGTTGGTTAAATTACTCTTATAGTGATGGTTATGAGGAGCTAGCCGGTGTCAAATCCGACTTGTCTTACAAAAAATCTCATACACTTAATTTAGGTACTACATTTACACATCAAAACATAGATTTTACGCCATCTATAAAATATATAAATGGTATTAATAGTGGTGCTACCGATACAAATAATCCTACACAAAAGTTGAAAGCGCCTGATTATGCAGTGGCAAATTTATTCATGAAATACCGATATTCTGATAGTTTAAGTATGATGTTAAATATTCAAAACCTTTTTGATAAAAGGTATTATGATGTGAGACAAGGTGCAAGTTCATCCTATCTAACGCCGCAAGAATCAAGACTGGCTATCTTGAGTGCTAAAATCACATACTAGGAAATTAAATGAAATATATAATATTAATATGTTTTCTGTTTTTATCTACGCTTTTTGCGACAAATGAAGAACAAGTAAAAGTTGTTTATACCTATAACTTTATGAAAAATATTCAGTGGCCAAATGAAGAGAAACTTGATGCGTATAATCTTTTAGTGATAACAGATAATGATGATTTGATTCATATGTTTTCAATTTTATCTCAGAAAAAAAGAGTTCATAATAAAATAATTAAACCTACTTTTTCATCATCTATTGATAATGCAGGTTCATATCAGGTTGTTTATTTGGATGACAAATTTAGTAAAAACTACTTAAAGATATTTAAAGACGACAACAGCAAGAACACTCTTATTATATCAAATGATGTTAATGATAAAAAAAATGTTATGATCAATATGTTTCAAAAAAATGAAAAAATAAACTTTGAAATTAATAGAGCAAATATCCTAAATAAAAATCTCACTATTTCACCGGATATGATTCTTCTTGGAGGCAGTGAAATTGATGTAGCTGAAATTTATAGAGATATACAATCAACTCTGGAGCAGAAAAAAGTTGAATATGCTCAATTAAATGCACAAATAGCAGGTATTAAAGAGGATGCTCAGAGATTAAAGCATGAGGTTGAAACGCAAAGTTTAGTTTTGAGTAATAATTTAAAAGAGTTGGAAAATCAAAAAAGCGAACTTAAACAAAAAGATAAAGATATAGCGTTAAAAGATAATGATATCAAGGTAAAGCAATCAGAGTTACAGAATATTTTAAAATTTGTTGAAAATAAAAAAGCAGAGATTGAAGAACAAAAAAAATCAATAGATAGCAATAATATAGAGTATCAAAAAAATCTTCTTGAAATTCAAGCTAAAGAGAAGTTATTGGCAAAACTCAACGAAGATATAGTACAAAAAAATAGCATTGTGAAGGAACAAGAAACTATTATAAGCACAAAAAGTTCAACAATCTCATACCTTGTAGGGGCTATTGGCCTATTTTTACTTCTTGTTGTGATTATTATTGTCTCTTATTTCAAAATTATGCGTGACAAAAAAGTTATGCATGAACAACTTACAGATTTGCATATTGCTGAACAAAAACAAAGTGAGTTATTTAAAGAACTTGAAAAAGCAAAAAATGAAGTTGAAGAGATTCATAAACACACAAGAGAATCCATAGAGTATGCCGCACTCATTCAAGGTGCATTAATTCCGGATAATCAAATATTTAAAAACTTTTTCCAAGATTATTTTGCAATATGGCACCCAAAAGATATTGTCGGTGGGGATATTTATTTGATGAATGAACTCAATGAAGATGAACTTATTTTAATGGTTATTGATTGTACAGGGCATGGTGTTCCGGGTGCCTTTGTGACAATGCTTGTAAAAGCGATTGAGCGTCAACTTATGTCAAACATACATAAAAATGAAATCATCAGCCCTGCAAAAATACTCAGTATATTTAACAGAAGTATTAAAAATCTTCTAAAACAAGAGAGTATTGATTCTGTATCAAATGCAGGATTTGACGGTGGAATAATTTACTACAATAAAAAAGAGAAAATCATTAAATTCTCCGGAGCTGAAACAGCACTGTTTTATATGGATGAGAATAATGAACTTCAAACCATTAGAGGTTCTCGCCATTCGGTAGGATATAAAAAATCAGATGCCAACTTTGAGTTTAAAGAACACACGATATATGTAGAAGAGGGAATGAAGTTTTATTGTGCGACGGATGGATACTTTGATCAAAACGGAGGAGAAAAAGGGTTTCCATTTGGAAAGAAAAAGTTTAGTGAAATTATTGAAAAGTACCATAATGAATCAATGGCAGAACTGCAGGAAGTTTTATTATACAAGATGGCAGAATATGAAAATATGATAGCAGACAATGACAGAAATGACGATATGACTGTTGTCGGATTTAAAATATAACATCTATGAAAAAATAATTTGAAAAAATAAAGGTTGAATAAAATGGTTGAGAAAGTTCTACTTGAAACAAAAGACAAAACTGTAGAATATATAGAAACTTTTTTGAGTGATGATTATGCTACATTAAAAACTAATTTAAATATATTACTACAAGACTATAAAAGAAAATCTCACCGCTTAGATAAAATTATAAAACAGAGTGATAAACAACAACTTCAAATGATGGAACTAAATGAAGAACTAGATGTTCATAAAAATAATCTTGAGATAAGAGTTGAAGAAGAGATAAAAAAAAGAGAAGAGAAAGAAAAAATGCTGTTCCAACAATCTCGTTTAGCAGCTATGGGCGAGATAATAGATGCAGTAGCTCACCAATGGAAACAACCAATTAGTATCATGAGTATGCAGGTTGAGATGATGGGTTATGATTTTAAATATGGTTTAGTGAATGAAAAATATGTTGAAGAGTTTCAGGCAAAAGTAACAAATCAGATAGAGCATATGATGAGCACACTCAATGAGTTTAGAACTTTTTTTAGACCTGCTAAAGATGCAGAAGATTTTGATGTTAAAAAAATGATAGACAAAGTTTTACTGCTTATCAAGGATGAATTTATAAAAAATACTATCGAAATAGAAGTCAATGAAACACAAAATTTCATTCTCAATGGAATTGAAAATGAGTTTAAGCATCTGATAATTAACATTATAAATAATTCAAAAGATGCTTTTAATGAGCACGACACTAAAAATAGAAAGATAATAATAAATATATTGAATGATGAAAAATATCAAAGTATAGAAATTTTAGATAATGCCGGAGGAATACCGGAAAATATAATAAATGATATTTTTAAAGCAAATGTCACAACAAAAGCAGAGGGAAAAGGTACGGGGATAGGCTTATATATGAGTTCTCAAATTGCTCAAAAGCATCATGGTACCTTAAGCGTTGAAAACAGTGGAAATGGTGCAAAATTTATCTTTATGAAACAGAAATAGATAAATAAAAACTGAAATTTTTTTTTTGACAGATTAGCTTAAAATTTACAATGGAGGTTTACATTTGAAATATGATATTCTACTAAAAAATAGTCTTAAAGGGTTAATTATACTTCAATGTTTATATAGTATAATCAGCGCAATCACAAAGAAAAAGGTGCTAATATGAACATTAATGCAGTACAAAAAATGATTGATAAGGATGGCATAATTTTTTTAAGTTATGGTGGATTTTTATCACAGGCTCTCATATCCGGCATGACAGAGGCTCTAGAGAAAGAGGCTGAGTATAATGAAATAAGCATGGGTGATTCAAGTAATATTTTTACCATCTTTATTGAGCTTTCTCAAAATATAATGAATTATTCGAAAACAGCAAATGTTAATGATACATCTTGCCGACCACAAGGGCTCATTCTCGTCTCTAAAAGTATAGATGGAAATTATCATATTCATAGTCAAAATATTGTTTCACTTCAAGATAAAGAGAAGATAGAACCAAAACTATTGGAAATTCAATCTTTGGATAGAGATGGAATAAAAGCAAGATATAGAGAACTACGAAAGAGCGGTAAAGATTCACATGGTAAGGGTGGCGGAATAGGTTTTTATGAAATCGCCAAACGATGTGATGCTATTGAGTATGAGTTCAAACAGATAAATGAAGATAAATTTTATTTTCATCTTAAAACAACTATAAACATAACTAAAAAGGAAATAAAATAATGGAAAACTTAAAATTAGAAGCAACAAAATATACACCGGAAATTAGCTTGGATATGAGTGGAGTTATGTCTTTTGTCGGTAAGTCCTATCCTGAAAATACATTTGAATTTTATTCCCCTGTAATAGAGTGGATAGAGGCTTATTTTGATGGACATGCAGCAGAAAGAACAGTTGTAAATATGGAAATACTCTATTTTAATTCAAGTAGTTCAAAACTTTTCTTTGATTTTTTTGACTTACTTGAAGAGGCATCCGTGAATAATGTAATAGAAATAAATTGGATTTATGATGAAGAGAATGAATCTGCTCTTGAAGCGGGTCAAGACTTTTTAGATGATTTTGAGGCTTTAAAAATTAATCTTGTAAAAAAGTAGGAAGTTTCAATGGAAAACAAACTTGTAAATGAAATAAAAGAGCTTCAAAAAAACTTCAAGCAAATGTCCGATAAGCTCATAAAAGATATACACAGACAAAATAAAATAATGGAACGAAGTGATAAAAGACAACAGCAAGAGTATGATGAACTTCAAAGCAGATTACAAGAGGTAGAAGATCTCCAACGAGAGATAGAAGAAACTCAAAGAGAAGTTGTTTTTACCATGGGTTCAATTGGTGAGAGCAGAAGCAAAGAAACGGGTAATCATGTAAAAAGGGTTGCAGAGTACTCGAAATTACTTGCTCTTCATTATGGTCTTAATGAAAAAGAAGCCGAGATGTTAAAGCAAGCCAGTCCTATGCATGACATAGGCAAAGTTGCCATTCCTGATGCTATATTAAATAAACCGGGTAGATTTGATGAGCATGAGAGGAAAATTATGGATACGCATGCAGAGCTTGGTTATGAGATGCTTAAAATGTCAAATAGACCACTTCTTAAAATGGCAGCAATCGTTGCTTATGAACATCATGAAAAGTGGAATGGTACGGGATATCCGAATAAGCTCAAAGGTGAAGATATTCATATATATGGGCGTGTCACAGCTTTAGCCGATGTTTTTGATGCTCTTGGTTCAGATAGATGTTATAAAAAAGCTTGGGATGATGAAAAAATATTTAATCTTTTTAAAGAAGAACAAGGTGAGCATTTTGATCCAAAATTAGTGGATATTTTTTTTGAGCATTTAGATGAATTCCTTGCAATCCGTGATAAGTTTAAAGATATAATTGAATGATATATATCAAGACACAAAAAGGTTAATCCGTCAACCTCATACATACTCAGAATACAAGATTTAAAGGCCTAGTAAAGATAGATTTGAGGTTCGCGAACTAGAAATCTATAATGATTTTTATGGATAAATTCTTTGGTATAAAAGAGTGTGTAAAAGTCATTAGAGCAATGTCACATCTTCCGTATCTTGAATTGGAAGCAAAAAACAAGGTATCATTGCTTCATTATATTGTCATAAAATTTTGTGGATTCATTGGGGAAAGCGATGTGTAAAAAAGAGATATTTATAGCCTTGATATGGATTGGAATATTGTCTGGATGCGCGGATAATAAAGGTTCAAAAAATGAGGAACATCCTCCTGCTACAGTTAGTCTGATGACGATTAAAGTACAAAATGTTGAGCTGCCGATAGAGTTGACTGCTCTCACGGCTGCGAGTCATCCTGTCCAAATCCGCGCCCGTGTTGAAGGATTTCTTCAAACTCAAAACTATCGAGAGGGGAATTTTGTTCGAGTGGGTCAGACTCTCTTTATCATTGACCAAAAACCTTTTAACCTTGCCGTAGCATCTGCCGAAGCAGCCTTGGACGGGGAAGTTGCAAAAAAAGAGAATACGGCGCAAAATCTCAAACGGGCTAAGAATTTGAATGAACAAAAAGCCTCCTCCCAACAAGATTTAGATGCGGCGATAACAGCTGACAAAACGCAGGAAGCATCTCTCAATCAGGCTAAAGTCTCTTTAGCGCAGGCAAAACTCAATCTGGGTTATACGACTATTACGGCTCCCATATCGGGATGGGTTGATAAGGTAACTCAATATGAGGGAAGCTATATTGTTCCCTCTCAAAACGGCTTGCTGACAACGCTCTATCAAACCGACCCGCTTTATGTAGATTTCTCAATCAATACAGATATGATGGAGAAACTTAAAAATCAGAATGAAAAAGAGTTGTCGGTCGATGTGATTCTCTCAGATGGAACCATATTCCCCTATAAAGGAAAACTTTCATTTTTCAGCCCTATAGTTGACAGTGTTACGGGGACGCGGATGGTTAGAGCCGAAGTGTCGAATCCAAAAGGTGAACTACTTCCGGGTGAACTTGTAAAAGTGCAAATACGCGGAGTAATGCAAGATGCTTTCGTTATCCCCTCAAAAGCACTCATGCAGGGGCAAAAAGGAACTTTTGTCTATGTTGTAGATGCAGACAAAAAAGCACAATCCCGCCCTGTAAAGGTAGGCGAATGGATTGCCGACAATATAGTGGTTTTAGAAGGGCTTAAAGAGGGAGAAGAAGTCGTGTGTGAAGGCAATGCACGCGTTAGTGCAGGCAAAGCTGTAAAAATAGTCTCTCTCAAGAACGAGAAGTAATGTTTTCTCGTTATTTTATCAATCGTCCTATTTTTGCAGGGGTCATCGCAATTCTAATCATTGTATTGGGGTTTACCGCGATGCGTCTTCTTCCGATATCGCAATTTCCAAAAGTCACACCTCCGACTGTCAGTGTCAGCATAAGCTATCCCGGAGCCGATGCGAAAACGATTTCCGATACGGTGCTCGCCCCGATTGAAGCACAAATTGCAGGTGCCGAGAATCTCATGTATGTAAGTTCTTCGGCTTCGGGTATGTCTGGAGGAGGAGGGATTGCATGTACCTTCGAAGTGGGAACGGATGCAGATAAGGCACTGACAGATATTCAAAATCGTGTCAACCTCGCAATGCCGAGACTCCCGAGTGTTGTAAAAATGTTGGGAGTGAATGTAAAAAAGAAAACTCAAGATATTTTAATGATTGCCGCTTTGTATTCGCCTGACGGTTCAAAAAGTGACATCGAAATCAGTAATTATGTGGCGACCCATGTCATCAATAATATTAAGAGACTTCCCGGTGCGGGCGATGCATCGATTTCAGGAGAACGCAACTATGCCATGCGTATTTGGCTTAACCCCGATAAAATGGCTTCCATGGGAATTAGCACGACCGATGTAGATAGTGCGATTAATGAGCAAAATATTCAGGTTTATCCGGGGCGTTTGGGTCAAGGTCCGATTCAAGGGCAGCAAATGACGGTTATGCTCACGACTAAAGGGAGATTATCGACCGTAGAGGAGTTTGAGCAGATTATTGTCCGTGCAAAGGCGGACGGCACAATTGTCCATCTCAGCGATATTGCCAGAGTAGAATTAGGAACCGGCAATTATGAATATTACGGTCGCTTCAACGGTAACCCTGCAGTTCTTTTAGTTATTTTCTCACAATCGGATGCCAATGCAATCGAAACCTCTGAAGCGGTTACTGCAGAGATGGAGCGTCTCTCCAAAACATTCCCCTCAGGTATCCAATTTAAGATGGCACATGACGCGACAAAATTTGTCAAAATCTCAATTGAAGAGGTGGTTAAAACCCTAGTGTTGGCAATACTATTAGTTATTGGAGTTATCTACCTCTTTTTACAAAGTTTTAGAGCCAGTCTTATAGCACTGATTTCTGTTCCCGTATCCTTGATGGGGGCATTTATAGGAATGTATTTGCTAGGATATTCGATTAATACATTGACCCTTTTTGGAATGGTGTTAGCAATTGGAATTGTGGTGGACGATGCAATCGTTGTTGTCGAAAATATGGAGAGGATTATTCAAAACGAGCATCTCTCACCAAAAGATGCAGCCATAAAGGCGATGTCTCAGGTTGCAAGCCCGATTATTGCGATTGTTTTGGTTATATGCGCCGTATTTGTGCCGGCAACTTTTATCGGCGGAATGACGGGGGAGTTATATAAACAGTTCGCGATGACTATTGCGGTTTCGGTAGTTTTTTCTGGCTTTGTAGCACTTACCCTCTCTCCCGCTCTGGGAGCATTGCTTTTGCGACCGCATGAGAAGGTGCCTTTTGCACTGTTTGTCCGTTTTAACGAGATGTTTGCTTCAATGACGGAGCGTTATTTGCACCTCTCGAGCGCTATGATACGACGCAGTTTTATCACTTTTTTGCTCTATTTATCCGTTTTTGGAGTTATCTACACTCTCTCATCAACACTTCAAAAATCATTTCTGCCGATTGAAGACCAAGGCTACTTTTACAGTGTTCTTTCTCTCCCCGAAGGTGCAACGATTGAGCGGACACAGGCAGTTGTTGAAAAAGCGGAAAAAGCGGTTCAGGCAATCAAAGGAATAGAAAATATTGTCACGATTGTCGGGAGTAATTTTATGGGAGGAGGGCAGGAGCCAAACTCTGCAACAATCATTGCACGACTTGCACACTGGGATGAGCGTGAGGGCGAGGAGTTGAGTGTAAAAGCAATTATGAATGAGTTTAAAAAAGCGACGCAGCCA
Organism: Sulfurimonas sp.; assembly: GCA_041662225.1. GTDB lineage: Bacteria > Campylobacterota > Campylobacteria > Campylobacterales > Sulfurimonadaceae > Sulfurimonas. The sequence continues at coordinate 86,867 of JBAZSX010000006.1, read as the reverse complement.
ATCATGGAAGCCAGCTTCAATTCATATCCGCCACCGCCTATTCGTGGATTGAGTAAAACAGGAGGCGTACAGTTGTGGCTTCAAAGTCCCGACGGTGCTATGGATTTGCTTGTGCAAAATGCTCAAAAATTTATGGAGAGAGCACGGGAACTTCCACAATTTGCCAATGTAACCAGTTCCATGCGCCCATCGTCTCCCGTGCTGTTTTTGGATATTGACAGGGAAAGAGCAAAGATACTCGGGGTTTCGTTAGAAGATTTGTTTGCGACGATTCAAGATACAATCGGTCTCTCTAATATTAATCAATTTGTCAAAGATGGAAACACCTACTGGGTAAAAGTACAGGCGGATGAGGCTTTTAGGCGTACTCCCTCGGACATCGGCAGAGGATATGTTCGTTCCTCGTCAGGTGCCATGATTCCCCTGAGCTCTATTTTGTCAGTGCGTCAAGGGTCTGCACCTGTAACTATTCAACATTTCAATACAGTTCTTGCTGTTCCCGTAAGTGCAACTCTAAAATCCGGAGTTAGTACCGGTGAAGCGATTGAAGCACTGGATAAGTTGGCAAAAGAGTTTCTTCCACCAGAGATTGTGATAAGTTGGGACGGCATTGCATATCAACAGATTCAAGTTCAAGACCGTGCACAGAATATTCTTCTTTTTGCACTTATAGTTGTATTTTTGATTCTTGCAGCCCAATATGAGGCATGGACACTGCCATTTGCGGTTATGCTCTCTATTCCCTTTGGAATGATGGGAGCTTATCTTGCCTTGTGGATTACGGGGCAGAATAACGATGTCTATTTTCAAATTGGATTGCTTACTCTTGTGGCTTTAGCGGCAAAAAATGCGATATTGGTCATTCAATTTGCAGAAGAGGAGCGCAAAGAGGGTAAAAGTATCTACGATGCAACAATATCGGCAGCAAGGTTGCGATACCGCCCCATGATGATGACTTCTTTGGCCTTTGTCTTTGGAGTCTTGCCCCTCGCCATTAGCACAGGAGCAGGGGCTCAAAGCCGCCACTCAATCGGAATAGGTATTCTCGGGGGAATGATTGCGGCCACTTTTATCGAACGCTATTTTATCCCCTATCTGTACTATCAGATTTCTACATGGAGAGAGAAAATACAGAACAAACAAACAAAGGAGAAGCAGTGAGAGCAGTGTTTCATGCACTTTTTTGGACAATGGTTGCTTTTATTGTAAGCGGCTGTACGGTAGGATCAGATTTCACTCCACCCAGCGCAGAACTTCCGGATAAGTTCAAATCTACAGAACAAAACAGCTCCACTGAAGTTTTAAGCCGATGGTGGGAAAAATTTAACGATTCTACCCTTAATACCTTGGTGGAAAAAGCACTCAATCAAAACAAAGAGATTGCTATCGCTGCTGCAAAAAATGAGAGTTTCATGGCAAAGCTAGGTCTTGCAAACTCAAATTTCTTTCCACAACTCAGTGCCGGGGCTTCGGCTTCAACGCAACAGTTGTCCAACACCACTTCGAATCACTCCTCAAACTTTAACGACCATACAACGACCTATGGTCTGAGTTTAGCGATGAGCCAATATGAAATAGATTTTTGGGGCAAATATGCCAGAGCAGAGGAGTCGGCAAAAGCTGCACTACTAGCGAGTAATTACGCGCAACAGTTGGTACGCTCTGGGGTAACGGCTAATGTTGTCTCAACATACAACAGTCTCTTAAGCCAACATGTATTGCTTGAAAATGCATATAAAAACCGACTGCTTGCAGAGCAGATTGCTTCGATTTCTCAGGCAAAATGGGATCAAGGCGTTGGTTCTTACGGGGATGTTTTACAAGCGGGAGCATCCGTGGATGAAGCGAGTAGTAAGATTCCCCCGATAGAGGCTAAAATAGCAGTATTGGAAAATATACTCTCTATCCTTACCGGAGAGTTTCCAAAAGAATATGAGATGAAAAAGGGATACTTATCACTTCCATCAATAGAGATACCTGCAGGTATCCCCTCTACTCTTTTAAAACGCCGCCCCGATATTTTGGCAGCCGAGTCTTCATGGCATGCCGCGAATGCTTCGATAGGCATGGCAAAAGCAGCCTATTTCCCGTCCTTTTCACTCACGGGCATGCTCGGATTTCAAAGTGCGGAGCTTACAAAACTTTTAGAATCTCCCTCTTCGATGTGGCAGATTGCTCCTTCGGTGACACTGCCGATTTTTACGGCAGGACGGATTGAAAATGAAGTTAACATTGCCAAAGCACAAACAAAAGAGGCGCAGTTGCAGTATGAGCAAACTCTTTTAGTAGCTTTCGGTGAAGTAGAAAATGCTCTCAAAGAGCGACACACTTTGCTTGCCGAGGGAAATGCACTTATGAGTGCGCAAAAAAAATATATTCAAGCAGAAGCAATAAGCAAAGCCCAATACGATAATGGAAAAACGGCTTATTTGCCTCTGTTAATCATAAGACAATCACTAATAGCCAATGAGAATCAGTTGGTACTCAATGAAGAGGCAAAGCGTCAAAATTTTGTTATGTTGTGTAAAGCACTTGGCGGAGGCTGGGAGCAATAGAGGAATTCGAAACAAAAAGTATATGATATGGCACAGTGCAATATTTTTACATCTACTCAATTTCTTCTGATATATTTCTCTCTAATTAAAATTAAAGAGTTTATATGAGAGATTTTTATAGCGTTATAGAAGAGTTGAAGAGGTATTTGTCGCGTGATGCAAAGAAAAAAATTTTGGATAAAGATGTGGCGGATGCACTGGGTATTTCTCAAGCAAATTTTGCAACTCTCAAGCGGAGAAACTCTATGCCTTATGAGAATATATTGATTTTTTGTCAAAAAGAGAAGCTTTGTATTCGTGAACTCTTTTTTTCAGAGCTGTAAAATACCCGTTAAATTTTAGACTGAATTGTCACTTTTTTAGCTTCAAAAAGCTCGATAGCTTTTTGAACCATAGGCTCATCTGTGATGTCAACGCCATTTATCTCCTTGGCGGATTCATCGCTTTGTGAGCAGTTACTTACACAACTGTCACTTCCGCCAATTTCGGCATCCTCTACCATTGAGCTGCCTTGCGGATATTGCATCATTGGCTGTTCTATGACATGCGGATGTATTGCAGTCTGCTCGGCTGTTTGAGCAGAGCTTTCCGAAATTACATCATTTTTTTTTTCCTCTTCCACTGCTTTAGAGCAAGGCAAACCCTTTATTTGGGTCTCAAATCCAAATATCTCTCGCACTAGTTGTCTGATAACCGTGTAACCATGTTTGAGTACCTGTTTGCACTCCTCGTTCGCACAACTCTCCCATGACAAAATGCCATTCTCATAGGATATAAATGTTACGCTTTTGGTAAAACATTCGCCGAGCTGATGGTTTCTGTCTTCTATTTTACTTACTAACTCTTCAAAACTTTTGATATAGGGACTTTCAATAGCAGGTGGAACCGCTTTTGGTTCCTCTTCAATTTTGATTTCTATCTCTTCTTTAGCATGTATCTCTTTTTGAGCATGTACGGTTGGTTGGACTCGTACCTCTTCTGTCGGTTTTGGGTGTGCAACCGCGGCATGTGGAGACTCTATTGCCGGTCTTTGAATCTCTTTTTGAAGAGACTCTATCATCTGGTCAATCTCTTTGATTCGGAGCGCTTCAACCATCTTAAAAAATATAAGCGAGAGAACAAAAGAGCCGTTGGCATTGATGCTGAAGAGGTATTTTGAGTCACTCAGTATTCTGAAAAATCTATCTAAAACTAGCGTTGAGAAGAGTGCATCATGGTTATACATGCGCTCTTTAAGGTAGGCAATAAGTTCATCTACAACCATCTCTGCTTCATAATCTTCCAAAATTTTAGTATATTCAACCAACTGCCCATAATCTTTTGCAAAAACAGCACCAAAGAGGTCTGCTAAGAATTTTGGGTCAACAAGCCCTAGCATGTCGGTTACTGTTTTTACATCGACATGATTTTTTGAGTAGATGATGGCTTGGTCAAGAAGGGTGAGCGTGTCTCTTAAACTTCCGTTTCCGCTTCGGGCAAGTATCTCAAGGGCATCGTTTTCATACTCAATCTGCTCTAAGTGAAGTATGTGTGCCAGATGGTCTGCTATCTTGTTTGTCGCAATGCTTTTAAATCTGAAGTGTTGGGAACGGCTCAAAATAGTTGCCGGAATTTTGAGCGGGTCGGTGGTTGCAAGTATAAACTTTACATAGGCCGGCGGCTCTTCAAGGGTTTTTAAAAGTGCATTGAACGCTTGTGGAGTCAACATGTGAACTTCATCGATTATGAAGATTTTAAATCTTGCGGTGGAAGGTTTGTACTTCGTCTGCTCAACAAGGTCTCGGATGTCGTCTATTCCGCGGTTGGAAGCGGCATCCATCTCCACAATATCCATGTGGCGACCTTCAAGGGCTAAGGTGCAGTTTTGACAAACTCCGCATGGCTGACGGGTTACGCCCCTTTCGCAAATAAGAGCTTTTGCAAAGATACGGGCGGTTGAAGTTTTGCCGCTCCCTCTGAGACCTGAAAAAAGGTAGGCATGGGAGAGGCGGTTGGAGTCGAGTGCGAGGGAGAGAGTCTGAGAAATTGTCTCTTGACCTATAAGCTCATCAAAGTTTGACGGTCTATATTTTCTGGCTAATACCTCTGAACTCTCTTTCACATGCCACTCCATTTTTAAGTAAGGGATTTTATCATTTAAAGGGTTAAAGTATCATCAAAATTAATTTTGCAATCACGGTGTTATCCTAATCAAAAATCATAAAAAAGAGTACATTTTGAATTATTAATTAAGAATATAAAAGTATAATTTAACAAAATATATTAAGTAGTATTTAATAATGGATGGTTTGTTTTATGAACAAAATATTAGAAAAAGTAAAAATACAAAAATCAGAGTACAAATATAAAGAGGCAAGAGATTTAATAGAAAAAGAAGAAGCTCTTAATCCTGAGTTGTCAAGAGAATTGGCAGAGTGTTACTACAAAGATTTAGAACTGCATAGAGATGAATCTTTTCCAATAGCGATAAATCTTTTGAAAAATATGGATTTAGCGAAAGATGATAATCCTAGTGAAACATTATGTTTACTTGGTGCTATATATAAAAGAAAATGGGAGTATGAAAGAGATTTAGATGAGTTATATTTATCTATTGATAAATATAAACTTTCTTATGAAAAATATCATACAAACGAAATGTATTATGGTGCTATAAATGCAAGTTTTTTATATGATGTTTTAGCAAATGAATTTAAAGAACAAGATTATATTTATGCACAAAGTTTGCAAAGTAAAGCTATAGAGATAAGAAAAAATATCATTAACGAATATGATAAAGACTTAAAAGATAGAGATGATGCTTTGTGGATAAAAAATACTCTTGCACAAGCATATTTAGGGATAGATGATATTGAAAACTGCAAAAAGAAATTACAAGAAGCAAATGAAATAAAAAGTGATGATTGGAAAAACTACACATCATATAAACATTTAAAAAAATTGGCAGATTTACGAGATATAAAAGAGCAAAGTTTTTTAAATATTTTATTATCAAATGACTATTGTGCATCACTTGACAAAAAAGGTTTAGCTCTCTCCGGCGGTGGATTTCGTGCGAGTTTTTTTCATCTTGGAACTCTGGCAAAACTTGCAGAGTGTGATTTGCTTGGAGATATAGAGGTCATCTCAACCGTCTCAGGTGGAAGCATCGTCGGGGTTCACTACTACTTAAAACTCCAAAAATTACTTGAAAACAAAAGTGATTTAGAGATAACCCAAAATGATTATATAAATCTTGTCCATGAGTTGATAGATGAGTTTTTTGAAGCGGTACAAACAGACATAAGAAACAGTGTAATAACAAAAGACTTTTTTACAAACACTCTCACAAAAATTTTGAATCCTTTGTGTAGCTACAGCCGAACAAACAAACTAGGTGAACTCTATCAAGAAAGAATCTACAAAAAATATAAAAAGTACATGAGCGATTTAATTATCACTCCGTTTGAATACAAAGGTAAAAAAGATGTATTCAAACCAAGGTTTAACAACTGGCGTAGAAAAAACAAAGTGCCTATCCTTGTCATCAATGCGACAAATCTCAACAGCGGACACAACTGGCAATTTCAAGCGACAAAAATGGGTGAACCGGACTACATGAGCGACATGGAAATCGACAAAAACAGTAGATTTGAGTGGGTAAGATATGACGCTAAGGGTTTACAAAACAAGTTTGAAAAGTATCCCATCGGACAAGCCGTTGCATGCTCTTCTGCCGTGCCTATGTTATTTACCCCGATTGTTTTAGAAGATTTATATGAAGGGTATAAACTCAGTATTTCGGACGGTGGAGTGTATGACAATCAAGGTTTTAGCGGACTTTTGAGCGAAGAGTGTGACTACATCATCTGCAGCGATGCCTCAGGACAGATGGACAACCAAGTATCTTCTCACACTTCTATACTCAGAACCAACATGAGAGTGATAGATATTCAGATGGACAGAAACAGAGAGCTTGTGTTTGAAGAAATGAATAAAAGATTTGACCAAGGGATGCTAAAAGGCTTCTACTTTGCACATCTCAAACAAAATTTCAAATCGTATGAGATAAATCAAGCCCAAGTGATACAAGAGTCTGAAGACAACAGCGACAAAGAGTTTCAAAAGCTGATTTCAGGCGTGAGAACAGATTTGGACATATTTTCTAAAACAGAGGCTTACGCTCTCATGTACAATGGATATGACCTGTTTCAAAAGCAGATAGAAGCAACCAAGCATATAAAAACAGTAGTGCAATGCAACAAAAAAGAGGACTGGGTGTTTCTGAGTATAAAAAATGATGTTGATAAACAGTCAAAAAAACTGATGGATGAGTTGGCATTGTCGGAGTATAAATTTGGTAGAAGATTTAGAAAATGGTGGAGAAGTCGATGAATACGGTAATATGTAAAATATGTAATAAAGAAGCAGAACAATACCCTAGAATGGTTGATGAAAGTGATATTATCTGTCATTATTGTGGCATGTACTCTATTGCCGGTAGCTTTAATATAGATAGTTGTTTTCAAGATAAATCAAATTTTTATAAAGTATCAAGTTGGATAAGAGAACAAAATGATGAGTTTAATTTAAGCCCAAAGATTGATTTTTCTAAATTTGAACAAATTTTAAATATAAAAGATAAAAAAATAAAAGAAAAATTTGACTTAATGATGCGTTATTTATCAAATAATGAAATCAATTATAATAATATAGACAAAAAAATGCTAGTAAAATGTTGGATTAAAAATGCGAATGAGTTAAGAAATCTGTTTCAAAAAGCTATAGATTCGTCTTTTATTGAAGGTCAAATTAATAGAACTTATAGTGAAGATTCTATGCCATTGTTTAATAAGTTTACATTTGATGGATTGGAATATATTGAAAATTTAGATAATGTAAACCAATCATCAAAAAATATATTTGTAGCATTTAATTTTGAAAACGATTTAAATGAAGTTTTCAATGTACATTTAAATAAAGCCATTACGGAAAATGGTTTTAACTATGTAGTAGTAAATCAAGAGAATGTAGAACACAACAAAAGCATCAACGATGAGATAATCGTAAAATTGAAATCCTCAAGAATAGTCATAGCAGATTTTACAAATCACAGAAATAGTGTCTATTTTGAGGCAGGTTTTGCGATGGGTATGAACATACCTATTATTTGGACTTGCCAAGAGGGGCATGAAGATAGTATGTCCTTTGATACAAGACAATTTCCTCATATTATTTGGAAAAATAAAGATGATTTGGTAAAGCAAGTAATTGATAGGATAAAGGTTATATTATGAAAGTAATAATTTATAAAGAAAATGATGTTGAGATAGAATTAAAAAGAATAATTGAAAGAATAAATTCAATTACCACTTCCTTGCAGTTAAATATTGGAAATAATATATTCAATTACGATAAAAGAATTACAGAAAATAATTTTGAGAAGTATATTTCTAATGACATTATAAATGAGACTAAGAATTTTGATTTTTCTATTTTGATTACTAATGGAATTATTAAAGGTGGTAGTTTTTATTTTTCAAATAAGAAGGGAAGAATAGTTTTATTGTCTTTCTATGATTGGAATAATCTTACAAATTATTCTAAGAATACGGGACTAGTATATTTTATTGCTGATTTATTGTCGCTTGAAATAGATGAAAATAATCCTAGACATAATAATAAATCCACTTCATGTATTTATGGCTTCGGTACTGATAAAAAAGACATAGACAAAATGATACAAGATGCAATTATTTGTGATGAATGTCAAAGTAGAATTTCAGATAGTGACGATAAGGAATTTGAAGATATTCTTAGTGATATTGTTATTATATTAGAAGAGATTAAAAAGTCAAATTCTTACAATGATATTATTGAATACTGGAAAACAAATCAAAAAGAGAAAGTGAAAATATTCTTTTCTTATGCTCATAAAGATAGAGAATATTTGGAAGAGCTTAAAGAGTATATAAAAATATTTGAACGAAATGGTTTGGTTGAGAGATGGGATGATAATGAATTAGTTGTTGGAGAAAAATGGGATAATACTATTAAAGATAAAATTTACTCTGCTGACATCATAATATTTTTATTATCTTCGACTTCTTTGGCTTCTGATTATATCTACAATAATGAACTTAAAATTGCTTTTGAACTAAATGAAATGGATGAAGCTTATGTGGTTCCTATAATTATAAAAGATTGTCTATGGGATATGACAGAATTTAAAGAGTTCCAAGTCTTACCTTTAGATGGTATAGCAGTGAATAGTTGGAGTAAAAAAGAAGAGGCTTGGACAAGGGTATCAAGAGGTTTGAAAAAAGCTATAGATAATATTATAAGTGCAAAACAAAATAGTTTAGAAAAACTTCAAGATTTTCGCGATATTAAATCAGATACAAAGATTAGTAAAATTATAGAATCTATCAAAAGGTCTGACAGTGAAGAAGAAATTATATTGAAGTTCTTAAAGATTTATTCAAGATGGTGGTTTAATATTCCTAGAATTATTAACTGGGGTAGTGAGAGAGATGGTTTTAGAATATTGAAGAATATTAGTAGTTCAGAACTAGAAATAATCTTAGAGAGTTTGGAAAAACAAGGTCAGATAATTTCCAAATCAAGCATTAAAAATAAGAATAAATTGTATAGGATAAAATAAAGATTCAATTATGCTACATTTAGTTTAATTTATGAAAGGAAAGGAAAGGAAATGTAATGAAATCACTATGCTTCATACTCATGCCCTTTGGCACAAATAAAGATGAAAACGGCAAAATCATAGATTTTGACAAAATCTACAACGATTTCATAAAACCAGCCATTTTAGCTGCCGGACTTGAACCTATCCGTGCAGATGAAGAGCAGATGGGCGGAATCATTCATAAACCTATGTATGAGAGGCTGATGCTGTGTGAGTATGCTGTAGCTGATTTGAGCATAGCGAATGCAAATGTATTTTATGAGCTTGGTATTCGTCATGCTATCCGACCTCATAGCACTATTTCCATATTTGCTTCCGATACCAAACTTCCTTTTGACATCAGTTTTTTACGCGCATTGCCTTATGACAGAGAGCTTCATGATGTAGAGAGTTTAAAAAAACAGCTCACAGAGAAACTGCTCCATGCCAAAAATGAGAAACATACAGACTCCCCACTTTTTCAGCTTGTAGAAGGACTCAAACCATCCAACATTGAGCATATCAAAACGGATGTATTCCGAGAGAGAGTTGCGTACAACAAAACCATCAAAAGCCGCCTTAAGAATGCGAGAGATATAAAACCCAAAGAAGATGCAAAAGCAGAACTGAAAAGTTTGGAATATTCTCTGGGAAATCTGAGCGATGTAGAAGCTGGGGTAATCATAGACCTTTTTCTCTCATACAGAGCGGTTGAAGCGTATAGCGAGATGATTGAGTTGGTTTTCCACATGCCAAAACCTCTCCAACAAACGGTGATGATACAAGAGCAGTTAGGATTTGCACTCAACAGAGCAGGGCAGAGAAAAGAGGCGATAGATGTACTCGAAGAGGTGATAAACAAACATGGCAAAAATAGTGAAACATGCGGCATACTCGGACGGGTGTATAAAGACTATTGGAGTGAAAACAGCTTAAACGAAACTCTGGCAAAAGGGTATCTGAAAAAAGCGATTCAGATTTACTTGGATGGATTTGAATCCGACTTCAGAGACGCTTACCCCGGCATCAATGCAGTTACGCTCATGGATATTGCCGCAGATAAAAGAAAAGATGAAATCCTACCCGTAGTTACTTACGCCCTAAAACAAAAGATGAAAAAAGGTGCCGACTACTGGGACTATGCGACACTTTTAGAACTTGCAATTTTGGAAAATAACAAAGAAAAAGCTAAGGAGTTGATAGCGGATGTTTTAGTCCATGTAAGAGAACCTTTTGAGCCAAAAACTACAGCGAATAACATCAGGTTTATCCGTGAATACAGAGAGACAAAAGGTGAAGAGTGTGGATGGATAAGAGAGCTAGAGCTGATGCTAAATAGCACAATATAGGGTTTCGATTTCCTATTCTTAGGGCACGGCAAGTCTCTTTAAATCTTTCTTTAAAAATCAAAAATGTCATCTAAAGAGATTTCATCACATGTATTTTCTTTTGGCATAATCATGGCTTGAATCGTCTCGTAATCGGCTTTTAAAGAGTTGTCCATAAAGTAAAGATTTGCACCTCCATTTATAAAGAGTGTCTGCAGCCAAGTGTCTATGTTCTCTATAAAACCGTCTATGAGCATCAGTTCTAATTTATTCAGTTCTATAAATCTCTCTCCGTTTCCATTAATAAGATTAGAAAAATTAGTTATGGTAATTGTTATTGGAGAGATTCTTTCATAGTAGCTGAGGGTTAAACAAAAGAGAGAAAATATGGATCTAAGTGATATGAATATATTTTTATTAAAGCCAACTCTATTGATTTGAAAAGCTAATTCTTGCATATCTTCACACAATTTCAAGAGATACTCTAAATCTTCTTGATTTAAAAAAGTATAAGCTTCTATCTTCCGATTTTCTTCCGGATTGGTAATAGAGTTTATAAGATATTGCTCTCTTCTTTCATTTTTGAGATTTATTTCTTCTCTATTTTTTAGACACTTTAATTTACTTAGCTTAATGCTTATTTTCTTTTTGTCATAGAGAAATTCAAAAGGTGTATTTTGTATGTAAGACTTAAAAGAGCGAGCTATTTTTTGATTCCATAGCGTAAAATAAAAATATCCGTCACTCTCTTCTAGGGTAATTTCAAAATAGATTGCCTTGTTGTCTCTCATAAATGATAAGGCAAAGTTGTGGAATTTTGTAATAAATGTATGGATTAAATCATGTGTTGGATTATTGGATGCACTGATAAAGTCCCAAAAGAGGTTTACATCTTCTTCTGCTCCGATAGAAATTACATATCTTATGTGATAGACATCTTTATCGTTAAACAGATTTATAATTTTCTGTTTTTTTCTCATAAAAGACTGCTTATAGAGAAATGACTGTACTCATTTTTGGCAACTTTTTTTTGTGCCGATAAAATTGAGTTGATGTTTTTTGAAGATCTGTTTTTCGTTGCTTTTGTTATGATTGCTATGGAGGCGCTTACGGTAAGAAGAGGGAACTCTTTTACATTCTCTTCTCTATCTTTGGATACTATAAATCCTCGCTCTTTGTCCTCTTTGGAATAGAAAGTTTTAGCGTCTTGTGTGAATTTTGTTATAATATTTATTATTTTTTTTGTATAAGAATACTCATCTTCGTTATTGTGTTGCACTGCCACAAAAAAGTCATCGCCGCCGATATGTGCTTTACAAAACTCCGATGGTAGGTGTTTTTTTATTATATCCGCAAAAAGAAGTATAACCCTGTCTCCGTTTCTAAAGCCGTAAACATCATTAAATGCTTTGAAGTTGTCTAAATCAAAATAGCACAGCAGATAGGAGTCGTTATTGGATGAAGCTGTTGCAATGTATCGCTCAATTACCGTGTTTCCTGGGAGTTTCGTGAGAGGATTCTGCTCTCTTGCAAAGAGGATGTTCTCCTCGTTCATGATGGTAATAATAGCTCTTGCAGAGAGGTAGCCATAATATTTTGAGTTGTTTGTAAGAATAATACCTCTGGACTCTTTATTGTTTGAAAACAGCTCTATAATTGTTGCAATGTCGCTGTTGATGTCCGCTATACCGCAGTAGCTGATTAAATTTTTTAGTTTTGATTTTTTTGTACCGTCATTAAGAAGAAGTGCTTTGCCGTACTGGGTGTATAAAAACTCTTTTATCGTATCCTCTTGGAGTATTCCGACCGGTTCGTCGTTTGAATTTACAATCGGTATGAGCTGGCTATTTGGATATTTTTTGAAGTATTCTATGACTTGATTCATTTTTGATTGAACGCTCAGAGGCTTAATTTTTTCTAAATAAGCATCTAGTTTATAATCGCTTTCGGCTCTTTTGTCATGTTTGATCAAATCGTAGACATTGCTATATTTCTGATTTATCTCTTTTGTATTTTTAGTCGGTCTCTGTACAAAGTAGCCCTGAACTAAATGACACCCTATCTCTTTACATGTCATAAGCTCTGCCTTCGTCTCAACGCCCTCTGCAATCACTTTTATGCCAAGTTGAATAGCCAAATGTGTTATGCTACTTACCATTATTTTTTTCTTTATATCTCTTTCAATATCTGCTAAAAAAAATCTATCAATTTTGATAACATTAGGCGTGCTGTCATAGAGAAGTTTATATCCTGAGTAGCCGACACCAAAGTCGTCAATAGCGATGCAAAAATCTTCATCTCTATAGTGCGATAGAATTTTTTCCATCTTGCAATTGCTTGCGACTTCATGTCTCTCTGAAATTTCAAAACAGATATTATCTTTTTCTATCCCATATTTTTTAAGTAATATGCTTGTGTTTCCGCTTGTAAAGTTAGCCATTTTAAAGAGACGGTTATCGAGGTTATAAAAGAGTTTAATATTTTTAAAATTATCTATTTTTATGAATTTTTTTATAGCTTTCTCACGAAGAGCTACGTCGAAAGAGTAGAGTAGATTGTCTCTGTAGATTTGGTCAAAGAGCTCAAAAATTGAGTCAAAACCTACCTCTTCATAGTTTCTAAGGAGTGCTTCAACCGCATAGGTTTTGCCGGTATGAATATCTACAATCGGCTGAAAAGCTATATCTAAAACTTCTAAGTTATCTAACCATGTTTTGGGTAATGTGTTTTCCATGAGCAAAATTTTAGTATCTAACTATTGCAGAACAGTTACAAGAGGCTACTTTATGTTACGCACACAAATGAGCAAAGCCCATTTGTATGGCAAGGACACAAGTGTCCTTTGCAATCCCCTAAAGCTTCTCGCATAAAATGCGAGAGATTTATAAAGGCTTTATATTTTCAGCCACATCTTTGCAACATTTCTGAGTGCTTCAGGGTTCTCTGAGGCAAAAAATTTCAGTTTCGGGTTTTTATATTTTGTCTTAAATGTAAACTCTTTTTCCAAATGCTCAACAATTGCTTCACCGGAGTGAATCAAAATTGTATCTTTTCCGAAGTAGTTTTGAATGGCGTCTGCAATGAGGGGAAAGTGTGTACAGCCGAGAATGACGGCATGGGGAGTTTCTAAATCTTTAAAGTAGTGTTTAAGAGTAGCATCTAAAATCTCACCCTCGTAAATACCCTCTTCAACCATAGGAACAAAAAGACCTGTTGCTTTTGCTTGAAGATTGACAAAGCCCTGTTTATGGAGACTTGTCTCATAGGCTTTTGAGTTTACAGTTGCTTTTGTACCGAGAATTAGAATTTTTGACTCTTTATTTGAAAGTGCGTTGGATGTAGCAAGTACGCCGGATTCTACTACCCCGATAACAGGACATGATGAACTCTCTCTCATCTCTTCAAGAGCGTATGCACTCACGGTGTTACATGCAACTATGATGAGGTCGAGTTCAAAGTTTTTGAAAAACTCTACAGCCTCTATGGCGTAACGGATGATGGTGTTTTTGTCTTTAATTCCATAGGGAACACGCGCCGTGTCTCCAAAATAGATAATCTCTTCAAAAAGCTCATGTTCTAAAAGTGATTTTACAACAGTTAAGCCACCGATTCCGCTATCAAATACCCCTAATTTCATGATTATTGGTTCGTATTCATACTTTCTAAGAACTCTTCATTCGTAGCTTTTTTGCCCATGGTTGTGTAAACAAATTTGAGTGCTTCTACCTCATTATCCTGTTTGTGAATCATTTGGCGAAGGATAAACACTTTTTGTAGAACATCAGAACCGATAAGAAGTTCATCTTTTCTAGTTCCCGATTTTAAGATGTCAATTGCAGGGAATATTCGTCTTTCGGCAATTTTGCGGTCGAGTACAACTTCAGAGTTACCGGTTCCTTTGAACTCTTCAAAGATAACTTCGTCCATCTTGCTTCCCGTATCAATCAGAGCGGTAGCAATAATAGTTAAACTTCCGCCGTTTTCAATATTTCTCGCTGCTCCGAAAAATCTTTTTGGTTTGTGAAGTGCATTTGCATCCACACCGCCGGAGAGAACTTTACCGCTTGAAGGAGTAACGGTGTTGTAGGCGCGTGCTAGGCGGGTGATAGAGTCAAGAAGTATTACTACATCCTTTCCTAGTTCAACGCGTCTCTTTGCTTTTTCTATCACCATCTCAGCAACTTTAACATGGTTTTTTGCAGGCATGTCAAAAGTTGAGCTGTAAACATCACCCTTAACACTTCTCTCCATGTCGGTAACCTCTTCAGGTCTCTCATCTACAAGTAAAACCATCAAATCAATTTCAGGATGATTTGCAGATATACCGTGGGCTATCTCTTTTAATAGTTCCGTTTTACCGCTTCTCGGAGGTGCAACAATCAGACCCCTCTGACCCTTGCCGATAGGTGCGAATAAATCCATCATTCGACCTATTAAGCCCTTTTCTCTGTACTCTAATTTGATTTGTTCTAGTGGATAAAGAGGTGTTAAGTTTTCAAAAAGAGGTCTTTTTTTGCTCTCTTCAGGCGGCAGACCGTTTACTGCCTCTATTTTGATAAGTGCGTAGTATCTCTCTTGGTCTTTTGGAGGGCGGACTTGACCTGTTACAACATCCCCGTTTCTAAGCGCAAATCTCTTAATCTGAGTGTTTGAAACATAGGCATCGTTTATACTCTCATTAAAACTTTTGTCAATGGAGCGGATAAATCCATAGCCGTCTTGCATGATTTCAAGAATTCCACTAAAGAGGATAAATCCACCTTGCTCTGTCTGAGCCTTTAAAATTTCAAAGATAATATCTTGTCTTTTTAACTCATTTGGATGTTCGACATTAAGCTCATTTGCGAGCGTTACTAACTCTTCAATCGTTTTTGCACGAAGGTCATCAACGGTTACGCCTTTAACGGGAGTGTGAGAACGAGTTTTGTTGTTTGGCTTTGTTGTAGTTTTGCGTGGTGGAGTTACGGGTGTTGCTGGGGTTGTTTGTGAATTGTTTTCACTCATTAAATAAGTACCTTAAATTATTGGGATTTTTTTTGCATAAAGCAATAAGAGGATATAAAGATATGTAAATATCTGTTTTGATACCGCAATTTTACACTAATTGAAGAGGCAATGTCAAGTTTTAAGCCACTCTTAACTTTTTAAACTTGAAATTGCATCCACAACACTTGATATATTTACTTTCGCTTCACTGAGTGTTGCTTGAGTTTTTTCTGCAAGATTTCTAACTTCATCCGCCACCACAGCGAATCCTCTTCCATGTTCACCGGCTCTTGCTGCTTCTATGGCTGCATTGAGAGCAAGCAGATTTGTCTCTTCTGCAATATCTGAGATAGTCTCCAATATGTGAAATATGTTATGGCTCTTATGTTTGAGAGAGATTAATTTTTCATTAAATTCAGCATCGTTCTCATAAGGCTGTCTATCTAGATTTTGCAAATTGTCCTGAAATTCACTAATAAGTGTTTTTTGTGAATCTTGCAACTCTGCTATTTTTTTCTTAAGCTCTTGGATGTCATGCTCGAGAGTTCTCTTCTCTTTTTTTAGTTCATCGTTTGCTTTGTTCTGCTCTTCATGCCAAGAGGCTTTTAGGCGTTCTAAATGCTTCACTTCATTTAAAACATTATTATGCACTTTTTGCAGATTCGCCAAGGCATCGCCATCGTTACTGCTTTCTATAGTAGTTTCTACAAGAGAAGTTTCAGCATGCGCAGTTTCTGCATGTACAGGAGAAACTTCCTCTTCTTCTTTTACTAAGCTATCGCTTTCATCTCTGTTTTGTGGTTTATCCATCTCCGGCAGATTTGCAAAGATATCGTTAATGTTGCGGCTCTGTTTATCGCTATTGGTTAAGGTGGTGTTTTGATTTCTAAAGAAAAAATAACTTACACCAAACCCTAGAATAAGGGCTAAAACACCTAAAAGTATAAAAACAGGAAGAGGATCGTTGGACTCGTTTGAGTTGGTTTTAATAAACTCTAATCCATATTTGCTCATCTGGGAGTAGAGTTCTTCTAAATTTTCTACATCACTCTTCTTAATCTTCTCGTTATGTGCTTTTATTGAAGAGAATAGCTTTAATGTCTCTTGCTCTACGCCTTTGAGTGAATCACCGCTATGTTCACCTAGAGCAAAAGCAGTTGTTATTTTGTCATGGGTGCTAAGAACTAATAGATAGAGAGATACTTTTTCTTCTGCTGAGAGAAGAGGAGATATTTTTTCAATTCCCTCATTGAGCTGTTCATACTCCTGCTCTACATCAAACGCCGACGAAGCTAAAATAGCTACATTTAATAAAATTATTAATATTAGTGATTTCATATAATTTTACAAGCATATACCATTCCAAAAAGAATTAGGCATATAGTTTTTTGTTGTAATCATCAAACTCTTGAAGCGTTTTTTCTAATAATTTTTTTGCATCTTCAAAGATTTTATTCATGGAATCGCTCTGTTTTATGGAGTTGTCAAACATTTTTACTATATTTGTTTTGACGTAATTTTTTGTATCTTCATCTTTTTCTTTCATGGGTGCAAAAATATCCGCTATTTGGTTTGCCAGCTTAGTAACGGGAGTTTGCGGTGCATCTTGCTCTAGCTCTTTTAAAAATGAATCAATAAACGGTTTTGCAGTTTTCATAAAAGCATCTATCTCTTTTTGGTCCTGTTCATCTATTCCGTCGCCCGTCATAGAGAATTGAAACGATTGCATAGAGGAGAAGGAGAGGCTATCTTTAGTCCCATTTTCGCTCTCTTGATGCGACATGGAAAGCTCTTTTTTATTTGCAAAATCCATATTGATAACATCACCGCTCGATGTCTTCATACTTATGTTTAAATCGTGTGATGCATAGGAATTTAATCCATAGGAAGTGTTCATAATGTGCCCCTTGTAATTTTCTATACTATCGGAAAAAGCAGAAATTCTTTTAATCTTTTTCTTCATTTTAGATTTTACTTATAATTAAACCAATATAATGATTTCTAAATTTATTTTGGGGAAGCACACATGAAAGTTATTTTTACAGCAGTGATGACTATACTGATAAGCAGTTCTTTAGGGGCATATACAAAGCAGATTGTTTTTGATACTTTCAAAGACAGCGAGAGTGCGAATAGTGCATTTGAAAAACTAAAAAGTGATGAAATTTACAGTAAGCTTGAACTTATTTCAAAAGAGAATGATTTTAATATTCATGTTATTGATTCATCCGGACAAAATCTTTTGGTTGCAGAGCCTATAAAAAATCAGTTTATACTCGAAGAGACCCTGAAATTGGTTGTGCCGAAGTTTATGAAAGCAACTGTACGAGATATTGAAAACAGAGATAAAACAATATCGGATGAGATGTCGTCCACTTCTGAATTTCCAAAGAAAATTCTGTTTGGCTCATTCTCTCAAAAAGAGGGAGCATATGAGGAATTTAAAAAGTTTCAAGAAGATGAAGCGTATGAAAAGCTTAAGGCACTAGCAACAAAAAATGATTTTGTAATACATGTTCGCCCTCTTGACGGTTATACTGTTTTAATAATTGAACCAATCAAAAATCAAGAGATGTACGAAGAGGTCATGAGCCTGCTCCGGTCAAAGTACGAGGGTGCATACGGTCGAAAATATAGCGGAACAGTTGAAGAAGACAACATAATAGAAGATGAAAAACAGAGGTTAGAAGAGCCTGTAGCAGTAGTCCATGCGGCGAATTCTGCAAAAGCAAAAATAGTTGACAAAAATATTTCAGCAACAAAGGCAGATGTAAATAGTACGGCAATAAAAGTGGACACAAACATAACGGCACCTTTAGTTAAAGAGATAAATACGACAAGCCAAGTAACAAAAGAGAGTAATAATACCGCCGCTGTAGAGACAACAGTTGTAACAAAAAGTGTAGAAAGTGTAAAAAAAGAAGAGACAATAGTTGTTAAAAAGGTGAAAAAAGAAGAGGCAGAGGAGGAGAGCTCCTACGCAATGTTTGTTTGGCTATTCATATTGGGTATAGCAGCCGGAGCAATAATATATGCATATCCAAAAGCAAAACGAGTGTATGACCAGTATTAAAAAAATTATCTCTATGAGAAAAGTTAGGAGATGCCATTGAGGTATAAGATTTTAGTAACAAATGATGACGGCTACGAGGCAAAAGGACTGCGAAATTTGGTCAGTGCCTTGAGAGAGATAGAGGGTGTGGATGTGACGGTTGTAGCACCCGCAAATGAGAAGTCGGCATGCGGGCATTCGCTTACTTTGGTTCGTCCTCTGCGTTTTATTTGCGTTGAGGATGATTTTTATAAGCTTGATGACGGAACGCCGAGCGACTGCGTTTATCTTGCCCTTCACTCCATGTTTGAGGGGCAAAAACCTGATTTGCTTGTGAGCGGAATAAACCGAGGCTCAAATATGGGCGAGGATATTACCTACTCCGGAACATGTGCGGGTGCGATGGAGGCTGTTTTGCATGGTGTGCCTGCTATTGCCATAAGTCAGGTGATGGATTTTACGAACCCAGATGGGGATTTTTCGCTTGCATGCGACACAATCAAAGAGCTTGTTATGAAGATAAAAGAGGGTTCATTTCCTCTTCCTCACAGAGAGTTTTTAAATGTAAATATCCCTGCGGAACTCACGGTTGCACCGATGAAAGTAACTTATGCGGGGTACAGATGTTACGCAAATGACGCACATCTTCACAGAAATCCTCGCGGTGAGGAGCACTACTGGCTAGGGCTTCATCCATTAGAGTTTAAATCTCGCGATGTAGCACATGACATGAGTGATTACGAAGCAATCGAAGCAGGCTTTGTCTCTTTGACCCCGATTCATCTCGACATGAGCGCATACAAAAGTATCAATGCACTTGAAGAGTGGATGAAATAAGCGTATGAAATATGAGCGTATAAAACAGCTTTTGCAAGATGATTTTTCAAAAATTCGCAATGCGAAAGTGATACTTTTGGGAGTCGGCGGAGTCGGCAGTTTTTGTCTTGATTGTCTGACGCGCAGCGGAATAACCGACATAACAATCGTTGACTTTGACACCTACGATGAAACAAACCAGAACCGCCAGATGTGGTCTGAACTGCATGAAGGCGAGTTTAAAGTTGAAGCACTTCAATCTCACTATCCACATGTCAAGATAATCAATGTTCGTGTAGATGAGCAGTGGGTTTGGGACTTTGATTTTGATGCCTATGATTTGGTTTTAGATGCCATAGATGACAGAAATGCAAAACTCGCTTTAGCTCAAAAGTGCTACAAAAAACTCATCTCCTCTTTTGGAAGTGCAAAAAGATTAGACCCCACAAAGGTTGAAGTAGCGGACATTTGGAAAACATATGGCGATAAATTCGGCTCCAAAATAAGATATGAGCTGAAAAAAAGAGGCTTCAACAAAAAATACACAGCCATCTTCTCAAGCGAAGAGGTGGTTACAAAAGAGAAGGGAAGTTTTATGGGTGTGACGGCTACATTTGGGCTTACCATGTGCGCCCAGAGTATTAAAAAAATAAGAGAAAAATAGGAGAGCAGTTTGTTTGATTTTTTAAGTAGTGATTGGTTTAACATAACATTAGAGATAGTTTTTTTGATACTTATAAGTTATGACATAAAAAAATATATAGAGACGAAAAAGAGAGAGTATATAACGAACATAGTTTTAACTTTGGGCTTTGCAGTGTGGACTTTGCAGCCCTATTATCATAGTTATATTGAGTGGGATGACGGGCAAAAACTGAAGGTTATTTCTACAAGTCAACATGACACAAATCAAACGGTGAATACATGTATAGATGAGAAAATTTTTAAAGAGTACAGTTTTGAAAGTTATCAAAATTTAGACAAAAACAGCACTGATTTTAAAGAGTTTATCCAAGAGGCAAAAGAGGATTGTTTAGATGACTCATGGTTTTGATTTGAACGCACCACTCGTTTGTGAGGGCATCATCGGTGATGGCTGCGGCGGAGGGAGAATATTTTTTATAAAAGATGAAACCCTCTACGCAAACGATCCCATGACAGGTGAAAATAGAGAACTTTTACAAGATATCCACATGCCAAGAAGCATCAGTAAAAAAGGGTGTCTGATTACAATAGAGTGTCAGAACGAGAAGATAGAACTTGATTTGTCTTCTATGCATAAAACAACAAAAAATATTTAAAGATGAGTGAGAAATATCTACTAGAAAATAATGAGTATGGAAAAAATACATGGAACTAGTTTATTTATGGGTTGAAGATTATAAGAATATTAAGAAGCAAGGGTTTAATTTTTCGCCTAGGTTTATATGTAAGTATGATGAAAAAACAAAAAAACTTACCATAGATGAAAGTAAAGAGTATGTAAGTATTTTTCCTGAAAATATAAATATTACTGCTATTGTTGGGGAAAATGGGAGTGGGAAGAGTAGTATATTAGTAGAAATATTAAATTGTATTACAAAAAAGAAAGGGATTTTATGTTTTTATGATAAAGATACAAGTCAAATATTTTCTAATGTAAAAATAAGTGATAATTCAAAACTAAGTAATGATTTAATTAAAAACTATGCAAGAGATGATAAAAATTCTTTTTTTTACCATTATAAAAATGATGTCAATCTTCCTATCCTTGATAATTCACATGCAATTTATAGCGAAGAGGGACAGATTTTTACAGAACCTAATAAAAATAATAATAGATTAGATATAAAAATAGAAGAAGAAAAAACTCTCAAAAAATTAATAAATTTAGTTCATGATGATTTTTATAAAAATGTAGATATAAATGAATTTTTTGTACCGAAGGTAATATCTCTTAAAGTAGAGGAAAAAAGATTAGAAGAATCTATTAAGGGAATGAAAGGTGATTACTTTAGTAAGTATGAAAAAATATTAAAAGATGACTTAAGTAGAAAAGAGTTACTTCTATTACAAAATATTTGCTATTTTCATTCATTGTTTAGTGGATATAGAGGTGTTGAATGCATGTCTGATGTGACATTTAAAACATTTAATATAGATATTTTATCTTCAACAAATATAGAAGAAAGAAGAGAGGAAATTTCAAGATTTCATAAGCAGATAAATACACAATCATTTTTAGAGCAAATAGAAAATCAAGAAAAAAAGTTGGTTAAGCATTCTAGCCCTGAGGCATTTAACGATAGATTTATGATATTCAATGAGTTGAAAAAATCGTTAAATTTATTCAACAAAATTGATAAACTTTTTGATTTACTGCAGAAAAGTAAAGATGGTACTTATTCAGACCGGGTTTTAACAGACAAAATATACAAGAATAATGAAAATATAAAATTATTACAAAATCTTCCAAGATTCTTAAAAATAGATTTTACTGTTCCGGGTATAGGTGGTTATTATAACCTTAGTTCAGGAGAAAAAATATTCTTAGAACTTCTCTATTCTGTTAGAGAAATTGTTAGTTTAAGAGAAAAAAATAAATCATCCAAAAACATATTCATTCTGCTAGATGAGATTGAAAACTCTCTACACCCAGAATGGCAAAAGAAACTTATACATGCTTTGATTTCATTTATAAAAATTTATCAAATCAATATTCATATTATAATATCAAGTCATTCCGCATTTATACTCTCAGACTTACCAAAAGACAATATAATTTTTTTAGAAAAAGATAAAGCAACAGGTAATTGTAAAAATGTGAGTGATACAGTAAATATAAACCCATTCGGAGCAAATATCCACACTCTGCTTTCTCATGGCTTTTTTATGAAAAATGGACTTATGGGCGAGTTTGCAAAAAGTAAAATAGATAAAGCAATACAACACTTAAACCAGAAAAGCTTATCAGAAAAAGAGATAGATTATTGTGAAAATATCATCTCTATTATCGGTGAACCTATTATAAAAAATCAACTTCAGAGAATGTTGGATAGTAAAAGACTATCAGAAATTGAACAAATAAAAAAAGAAATAAAACATCTTGAAGAGAGAATGACTTTAATTTGGAAAAATAGTCAATGACACAAATTAAACGAAATAATTTAGATGATTTAGCAAAAAAATATTATTTCAAAATAGAAACTTATATCAAGAAAAAAGATACAAAATACAATCTTGATGATATTAATTGCGATTTGCTAAGTTTATTTGATAAAGATTTAGAGCAAATAATTATTGCAACGCCAGCAGAGCAAAGAGAATTAATCAAAATTTCTCCAAACGCATTTTCAAAAACAATTGAACAACTCAAAAATTTGTATGAAGTCTTTAGAAATAAATGGGCAGCTGAATTGATTGAAGATTTAAACATTACCGTTTGCCCATTTTGTAATAGAGAGTATATTTTTAAATTTGAAGATAGAAAACAAAATAAAGCAAGGATAATAGCCTCATTAGACCATTATTATGACAAAGATACTTATCCGTTTTTGGCTGTAAGTTTTTACAATTTAATTCCATCTTGTCATATTTGTAATAGTAAGTTTAAGCATACAAAGAATTTTTATAAGACTCCTCATTTGCACCCTTACGAAGATGATTTTAATCAAATGGTAAAGTTTATGCACTTTTTCAATGATGCCACAGATAAAAACAAACATTTTTCTATCTTTTCAAAAGAACGAATAACATTAGATTTAAAACTAATAGATAATAATGAAAAAGTAAAAAATACAATTGAAACTTTTAGAATTAAAGAGCTTTACAATGAACATAAAGACATAGTTTTAGAACTCATTCAAAAAGCTGAAATTTACAACGATAGCTACCTAAACGAACTTATGCAAAAATATGAAGGAACTCTCTTTAAAAACCGTGAAGATTTACTTAGGCTCGTTACATGTGGATATGTGAGCGATGAAGATTTACATAAACGCCCACTAAGCAAGCTCATAAAAGACATCTCAGAGGAGCTAAAACTAATATGAAAGAGTTTATCCCAACTAAAATATTGAAAAACTAACTATCAAAGAAGTTTTGATATAATCTCCACACTAAAATCTAAATAAAAGAGAACCATTATGGAAAGAATTGAACCTATGACAGTTTTTGGCTATGCAAAACTGCAGGCTGAAATGAAAGATTTAAAACAAGTTAAAAGACCGCAAACAGTCAAAGATATTGAAGAGGCACTTGAACATGGTGACCTAAAAGAGAATGCTGAATATCATGCCGCAAAAGAGCAGCAGAGACTTATTGATGGGCGACTTATTGAATTGGCTGACATTATCGGTTCTGCTCAGATAGTTGACCCCTCAGAGCTTGAACATGCCCGTATTAGTTTTGGTTCGACTGTAGTTTTGTGCGATTTGGAAACGGATGAAGAGATAACCTATGTGATTGTGGGTGGATGTGAAAGTAACCCTGATATTGGGCTGATTTCGTTCGCTTCTCCTTTGGCTAAGCAGCTTTTAGGAAGAGAAGAGGGCGATGATTTTAAAGCGAAACTTCCTAACGGTGAAAAAGAGTATGAGATACTCGAAGTGAAATATCAGGAGATTGTGTTTGAGTGCAATTAATGTTGGAATTATCGGTGCAAGCGGATACACCGGCTTAGAACTTGTTAAAATTCTTATAAATCATCCAAAATTTCATCTGGGTTATATCGCAAATTCCGAGGGGGGAATTACTCTCAGTGAGCTTCACCCATCTTTGGCTAAAGTGTATGAGTGCGATGTAGAGAAAGCTGACATGGACGAGGTTGCAAAGAGATGTGAACTCGTTTTTTTGGCAGTTCCGCACCAGACAGCTATGGCATTTGTAAAACCGCTTATTGCATCCGGGGTGAAGGTTGTCGATTTATCGGCTGATTATAGACTTCCTCAAGATGTTTATGAAGAGTTTTATTGCCCTCATACAGATGTAGAAAACTTGGAGAGAGCCGTTTATGGGCTTCCTGAGATGTTTAGAGATGAGCTAAAGAGTGCCTCTCTTGTTGCAAATCCGGGCTGTTTTCCAACCTCTGCGATTTTAGGGATGCTGCCGTTTATGAAATTTAGAGTTGCACATACTCCGGTTATAATAGATTCAAAAACAGGAGTGAGCGGAGCCGGTAAAAAGCTGAGCGATGTGACTCATTTTGTGAATGTAAATGATAACCTTTTTGCATACAATCCACTCTCTCACAGACATGCACCTGAGATTGCTCAAAAGCTAGATATTCCAAATGAAGAGGTGAATTTTGTGCCTCATTTGGTACCGCTGACTCGCGGAATGATTTCATCTATTTATTTGCAGGTAAATGGAACTTTTGATGCAGTGGATGTCTTAAAAGAGTATTACAAGGATGAGCCATTTGTACGAATTTGCAAAAATCCTGTTGACATGAAGAGTGTTGCGGGTACTAACTTTTGCGATATTTATGTCAAGCAAAAAAATAACATGCTTTTTATCTCAAGTGCAATCGATAACTTAATGCGAGGGGCTTCGTCTCAGGCTGTCGTAAATGCAAATCTGATGATGGGGCTTAATGAGTCCCTAGGAATTTCAAATATCGCTTATGTCCCATAATATTGAGATTAAAGAGGGTGCATTTGTTGTTGCGGATGCACACTACTCACACCTTCGTCCACAACTTTTAAGTTTTCTAAAAGAGATTCACTCAAAAAAACTACAACCTACACAGCTCCTATTTTTGGGCGACATCTTCGACACTCTTTTTGGTGCAATCCCATATACTCAAAAAATAAATGAAGAGGCAATTAAGCTTTTAAATGAGATTTCACAAGAGATAGAGCTAGTTTATCTGGAGGGAAATCACGACTTTAATTTGAAAAACATCTTTCCTCATGCAAAAGTATTCCCAATCAAACAGCAGCCATTGGCATGTAAATATAGTGACAAAGTTGTAATGCTCTCTCATGGTGATTTTGGAGAGGATGTGGGATACAAAATATATACATTCATAATTAGAAACCCTTTTGTTTTGCTCCTTCTAAGAGCTGTGAATTTTATAAGCAGTAATTTGATTTTAAAAAAACTCGACAGCTATCTGAGTAAAAAAAATGATTGCAGAAAATTTGTCGGATTTAATGCATTCATATTAAAAAGATTAGGTGACAAATTTAAGTGTAACTACTTCGTAGAGGGGCATTTTCATCAAAACAGAAGCATAAAATTTGATGATTTCAGATATATCAATCTGGGCGCTTTTGCTTGCAATCAAAGATATTTTATTGTAAAATCGTCCAAAGAAGTAGAGTTGCTAGAAGAAAATATTTTCTTTAAGGATAAGTAAGAATGGATGATAGTGCACTAAAAGTCGGCTCCAATGAAATGGAACTTGTTGATTTTCGCATATTAAAAGAGGAAGACGGCGAAATATATGAGGGGATTTACGGGATAAATGTCTCAAAAGTCCGCGAAATTATTCGTATTCCAAAGTTAACTGAACTACCGGGAACACCGGATTTTATAGAAGGTATTTTTGATTTAAGAAGTACGGTAATACCTGTTGTTAATCTTGCAAAATGGATGGGTATTACGGCACCTGAAGGAATTGAAGAAAAATCAAGAATAATAATCACTGAGTTCAATAATGTTCTTATCGGCTTCGTCGTTCATGAAGCAAAAAGGATAAGAAGAATCAGCTGGAACGATATAGAGCCATCAACATTCGGAAGCGGTTCAGGTTCTATTGATGGAAGTAAAATTACCGGTGTCACAATGATAGAAAATGATAATGTGCTGCTTATTTTAGATTTAGAAAGTGTAGTGCAAGATTTGGGACTTTATGAGCCGGATACTAATTATGTTTCTGAAGAGATGGACTCTTTTGACGGATTAGTCCTTATTTTAGATGATAGTTCGACTGCTAGAAAGATTGTCAAAGAGGCTCTTGTGAAAATGGGCTTTGGAGTGGTTGAAGCTACTGACGGGGAAGATGGATTAGAAAAATTAGAGAATCTCTATGATGCTTACGGCAAAGATATCTCTAGCCATCTAAAACTTATAATATCTGATGTTGAAATGCCGAAAATGGATGGTTTCCACTTTGCGGCAAATGTTAAAGAGGATGCGAGATTCAATAATATACCGATTATATTTAACTCGTCCATAAGCGATAGTTTTAGTGAAGGCAGAGGAAAAAAAGCTGGCGGAGAAGCTTATTTGGTTAAGTTTGAAGCAGCTTCATTTTATGATGAAGTGGCACGAGTTGTTCGTGCACATATAAAGTAGGAGTTTAAATATGGATGAATTTCAGGAAATATTACAAGATTTTTTAGTTGAATCTTTTGAGTTGATAGAACAGTTGGACCAAGATTTGGTGGAGTTGGAGTCAAGACCGGATGATTTAGAGCTTTTAAACGGAATTTTTCGTGTTGCACATACTGTTAAAGGTGCTTCATCATTCTTAAATTTTGATGTATTGACGCATCTTACGCATCACATGGAAGATGTTTTAAATAAAGCTAGACATGGCGAACTCGCTATTACCGCAGAAGTTATGGATGTTGTTTTAGAATCTATAGATTTAATGAAATCTCTTTTAGCTAGAATCCGAGATACAAGTTCTGATGCAGGAATAGAAGTCGGCGAGTGCGTAAAAAGACTTGATAAAATCAGTGGCGGAAGCGGAGACGTTCATACTCCGGTTGCAGCAGCTCCAATAGTCGAAGAAAAGCTAGTTGAAGAGCCAAAGGCTAGTGAAGATGAACCGGATTACGACAGTATGGGTGCTGATGAAGTAGAAGCTGAAATTGAGAGACTTTTGAAAGAAAGACAAGACCAAGATAAAGCAAAAAGAGCGGCTAAAATAGCGGCAGGGGAGAGTGTTCCTGAAGCTCCGCCTGAACCTATGGATGAAATTGAATCTAAGCCGGCACCAAAACCTACACCCGCTCCGGCTCCTGTTGCCGTTCAAGCCTCTCCAAGAGCCGCAGCTAAAGCGAAGCAGGACGAGGAAGATGCAAAAGCGGCAGCTCCTGCAACAAGAGCTCCGACAGTAGTTGAGCAGACAATTCGTGTGGATGTTAAAAGACTTGACCACCTGATGAACCTTATCGGAGAATTGGTTCTTGCGAAAAACCGTTTGATTAAAATCAATGTGGATGTTGAAGAGAGATACGAGGGTGAAGAGTTCTTGGAAGAGCTGAATCAAGTTGTTTCTATTGTTTCTCTTGTTACAACGGATCTTCAGATAGCGGTTATGAAGACCAGAATGTTGCCGATTGGAAAAGTGTTTAATAAATTTCCAAGGATGATTCGCGATTTAAGTCGAGAGTTGAACAAGAAGATTGAGCTTGAAATTTCCGGTGAAGATACGGAACTTGACAAATCAATTGTTGAAGAGATAGGAGACCCGTTAGTCCACATTATCAGAAATTCATGTGACCACGGCGTTGAGACTCCGGATATTCGTTTAGCAGCAGGAAAAACTGAATCCGGCACAATTACCCTCAAAGCATACAATGAGGGAAATGCTATCGTTATTCAAATAGATGATGATGGTAAAGGTCTTGACCCTGAAATGCTAAAAAATAAGTCAATAGAAAAAGGCATTATTACTGAAGCTGAAGCGGATGTTCTGAGTGATAAAGAAGCTTTCGCCCTTATCTTTAAACCAGGTTTCTCAACCGCTGCAGCAGTAACAAGTGTCTCTGGGCGTGGTGTCGGTATGGATGTTGTAAAAACAAATATCGAAAAACTCAACGGCATCATTGATATTGAAAGCGAAATCGATGTCGGAACATCTATGAAGTTAAAGATTCCTTTAACTCTCGCTATCATTCAGGCTCTTCTAGTAGGCGTTCAAGAGGAGCATTATGCAATTCCTTTAGCCTCTGTTTTGGAAACTGTTCGTATCTCTAAAGATGAGATTTATACAGTTGAGAATCGCTCCGTTATGAGACTTCGTGATGATGTCCTCTCTTTGGTGCACATTGGTGATATTTTTGAAGTCGAGCGAATATTAGACTCAGGCGAACATGCGTATGTAGTTGTTTTAGGGCTTGGTTCAAGCAAGCTCGGGCTTATCGTAGATACCCTTGTCGGTCAAGAAGAGATAGTTATCAAATCTATGGGTGATTACTTAAAAGGTATTGAAGGAATAGCCGGGGCAACAATTCGCGGTGATGGCGGCGTCACTTTAATTGTTGATGTAGCGGCACTTATGCAGATAGCAAAAGGCGTAAAAGCAAAAGCTATGGTTGAAGATACAAGTTCCAGTTCAAAAAGAGAAAAATCAAAAGCGAGTGACTATAAAGTTATGATAGTGGATGACTCTAAAACAGATAGAATGATTATGAGAAAAGCACTAGAGCCCTTAGGTGTTACAATAGTTGAAGCAGGAGATGGGCAGGAAGCGCTAAATGTTCTAAAGCAGGGCGACCATAATTTCGATGCCATGCTCATTGATATAGAGATGCCAAGAATGGATGGTTACACACTAGCAGGAGAGATTAAAAAATATAATAAATATAAAAATCTTCCTTTAATCGCCGTAACATCTCGAACAGGTAAGTCTGATAGAATGAGAGGGGTAGAGTCGGGAATGGTAGAGTATATTACAAAACCTTACTCTTCGGATTATTTATCGAGTGTAGTTCAAAGAAATGTGAATTTTAAATCGGAGTTTTTATAATGAGTGATAGATTAAAACAGATTATTAATAAACAAGGCGAACAACAAATAGGCTCCACAGAACACTCTGCTGATATAGTTCAGTTGGTTGGATTTATTATAGGTGAAGAAGAGTATGCGGTGCCTATTTTAACAATTCAAGAGATCATTAAGCCTATAAGATGGACAAGAGTTCCTCAAACTCCTGCTTATGTTTTGGGTGTTTTTAACCTTCGTGGTTCTGTTATACCTTTAATCGACCTTCGAACTAAGTTCGGACTTCGTCCTCTAAAACATAGTGATGAAACTCGTTTTTTTGTATTAAAACAAGGGGATGAAGTTGCCGGTTTTGTTATAGACAGACTTACAATGGCTATAAGAATTAAAAAATCGGATATTGGTGCCGCTCCTGATACTATCGCTGCTGATGATAGTATGATTGCCGGTGTCGGAAAACAGGCAGGTAGAATTTTAACGATATTGAAAGTAGATAAATTATTGGCAAGAGACTTCTAATCTACACCCATATGACTACTTCCTTTTTAACTATAAATAATATAAACAATAAACTTACCTTGAATTTTTCAGGGGAGTTTACTGTTTATTTAGTCACAAAATATCAAAAGCAAATAGAGAGTATCGACCTCTCCAAAATAAAGAGTGTATCCATAGACTTTAGTGCGCTAGAATTTTTAGACACCGCTGCAGCAATATTTATCCATACACTACAAAAAAAGTTGCAATCAAGAAACATACAAAATTCCCTAATATGTCATAAACAGGAGATATTAGAGAGTCTTGAGTTGGTCAAAAAAGAGAAGCAAGCCGCAGGAGAGATTCCACATGCTCCCAAGCAGAGCTATTTGGAAATTATCGGGAAAGAAACCCATAAAAATTTTATGGGTCTTTTGTCCTTTTTATCTTTTTTAGGAGAGATGTTTCATACGCATGCACAAAGCCTAAAATCAATTAAAGATATTAGATTTAAAGAGATAGCTTTTGAGATGAATGAGAGTGCTATTAAAGCCTTGGGAATTGTTGCATTAACAAGTTTTTTGATTGGTTTGGTTGTGGCGTATCAGTCAGCATATCAGTTAAAACTTTACGGCGCCAATATATTTATAGTTGACATGCTTGGCATCTCTATTCTTAGAGAGTTGGCACCCTTAATTACTGCTATTGTTGTGGCCGGAAGAAGCGGCTCGGCTTTTACTGCACAAATCGGTGCTATGAAGATAACCCAAGAGTTAGATGCAATGCGTACTATGGGGTTTGACCCGTATGCTTTTTTGGTGTTACCACGTATTTTGGCTCTCATGATTGCTATGCCGATACTTATTTTTGTCTCGGATATTATGGGAGTTTTAGGCGGAATGCTTGTAGCAAATTTAGATTTACAGATTACTCCTGAACTTTTTTTAGATAGATTTCAAGATGTTGTGGCGGCAAAACACTTTTTTATTGGCATAGCAAAAGGTCCATTTTTTGCATTTTTGATAGCTACCATCGGAATTTATAGAGGTTTAATGGTAAAGGATGACACGCAAAGTATAGGTTTTAATACAACCAAAAGTGTAGTTGAGTCTATATTCGCAGTAATCGTTTGCGATGCGATTTTTTCAATAGCCTTTACAAATTTGAAAATCTAATGAAAGCTATAATAAAAGTACGAGATGTTAAGACAATTTTTGAAAAAAGAGTTGTGCATGATGGGTTAAATCTCACCATAAATCAGGGTGAGATTTACGGTTTGCTCGGTCCCAGCGGGTGCGGAAAAACTACACTCTTACGAGAGATGGTGATGCTTCAAAAGTTCGGTGGCGGTTCAATAGAGATACTGGGGTATAACCTAGAAAATATCAGACAGGATGATGCACAAAAGCTAAGACGACAATGGGGAGTATTATTTCAGGCCGGAGCACTCTTCTCGTCGCTAAGTATTGCAGAGAATATTGCTCTTCCGCTTCAGGAGTACACGGATTTATCACCAAAAATGATAGATGAAATTGTAGAGTTTAAGATTAATCTGGTCGGTCTCAAATGCAGAGATGCTCTTTTGTATCCCTCACAGATAAGCGGAGGCATGAAGAAAAAAGCGGCTCTTGCCCGTTCGCTCGCTATGGATCCTAAACTTCTTTTTTTGGATGAACCCACAAGCGGACTCGACCCGATTTCTGCAAGAGATTTTGATGCTCTGATTTTAAAGCTTCGCTCGCTTTTGGGTCTCACTATCGTTATGGTTTCACATGATTTAAAATCAATTTACGATACACTAGACAAAGTCGCAATTATTGACAATAAGAAGATAGCATACGAGGGGACGCTAAGTGAAGTAACCTCGGTACAAAGCGAATTTATACAAACTTTTTTCAGTGGGGTGTAGCTTATGTGTTGCTTTTTTGCCTTTTTAAAACATGGAGATAAAATCATATGAATAATAAAGTGAACTACTCTTTAGTCGGTTCTTTAGTCCTTTTAGGGGTTGCTTTGATGCTCGCGTTTATTTATTGGCTATTAAAGCCATCTTCAGAGCAGGAGACAAAGACATACGCTATATACTTCAATGAATCTATTTTGGGTCTGAATATAGATGCACCGGTAAAATATAGAGGAATTGCAGTCGGTAAGGTCTCAAAACTGCAGATAAATGCTAAAAACTCAGAGCAGGTAGAGGTTCTTGTAACTATCTTAAAAAATACTCCTATAAAAGAAGATACGATAGCAAAACTTACCGCACAGGGAATTACAGGTTTAAGTTATATAAACTTGGACATGGGTTCAAACAATGCTCTCGAATTGAGGGCAAAAGATGGTGAAAAGTATCCGGCAATAAAGAGCGCTCCATCCTTTTTTGAAAACATTGAATCTTCTCTTAGTTCTGTATCTACAAAACTCTCAGCAACCCTTGCTCAAACTGAGAAGCTCTTAAATGAAGAGAACCAAAAACAGATAACACTGGTGCTTCAAAGAACCGCAGGATTTATGGATAAAATGGAGAAACTTTTGGATGAGGAGAGTGTTAATCATCTTCATTCAAGCGTAAAAAATATAGATAAAGTCAGTAAAGAACTCACTAGAATCGCACCGAATGTTGATAAGTTTATCGATAAAAGCGCTAAATGGGAAGCGAGTACCGCCTCTTCTCTTGCTTCTATCATGGAGAGTTACAAAGGTATTAAAAGTGCGATGGACGAGGTAAAAAGGGCAGTTTCAAGCGGTGAATTTAATCTTAAAGAGATATCCAGTGATGTCGTTCCTACCATGAATAACACTCTTTTAGAGATGCAGGGACTCATGATTAAAATTGAGGATACACTCCATGCTTACGAGAGAAGCCCGGGAGATATTCTGTTTAAACAAGAAGAGACCAAAAAAGGTCCAGGGGAGAAATAAAATGAAGTTATTTTTTATAGCAGTTACTATTTTGTTGTTTAGCGGATGTTCTACTATGACTCCTTCAAAGAGTGAGTACAGATTGAATTCAAAAATGCCGAGCAAGATTTTGAGCCAAACAGGGTGTGCAACTAAATCCCTCAAAGTTGCCGAGGCATTCAGTTCAAGCACTCTTATGGCACTTGACATGAACTATGTGCAGGGCATAAATAAGCAGTTTGCCTATGCGCAAGCACAATGGTCAATTTCACCAAACCATTCCATAACAGATAAGCTGTTGGAGCTTATAAGAGATGCGAATCTTTTTAAGAGTGTTCAGGTTTCAAAGTCTAGAAGCAAAAATGATTTGATTTTGGAGACGAATATAGAAGATTTTATGCAGTACTACAGTGAAGATTTCAGAGAGTCCTACTCTAGCGTCGTTATAACTTTAACGCTGATTGATTCGAATACAAACAGCGTACTCTCCACAAAAACTTTCAGCTCAAAAGTAGTTGCTAAAACACTTGATTCAGAGGGTGGAGTGGTTGCGCTTGACGGTGCGCTCTATGATGTTCTCTCTCAAATTAACGAGTGGTTTTCTAAGGTTTGTAAATGATAACAGAGCTGGAGTACAAAGCAAGAAGAGATGCTCTTGGAGTAAAACTCTCAAATAACTCTATTGCGGTTTTGTTTAGCGCAGAGCCTAAAAGCCGCTCAAACGACACTGAATACCCATACAGACAAAACAGTAACTTTTACTATATGAGCGGCTTTAAAGAGGATAACTCTGCACTAGTTTTTGTAAAAACGAAGAAGGGGCTGAAAACTATTCTGTTTGTGCAGGGCAAAGATAAAAAAGCAGAGCTTTGGAGCGGAAAAAGGTTGGGAGAGAAGAGAGCTAAAGAGAAATTTTTGGTGGATGAAGTTTATGCCATAAGTAAACTGCAAGAGAAGCTCAAAGAGTTTTTGACTAATAAAAAATCTCTCTATTATGATTTGAGCTTAGATTATTCGAAAATAAAGATGCTTAAATATGAGTTTAAAGAGATATTTGCCCATAAAAATATTGCACTAATCATCGGCGAGATGCGATTGATTAAATCAGCCGCAGAGATTGAGCTGATAAAAAAAGCGATTAAAATCACAAAAGAGGCGCATCACAGAGCGATGCAGCTTGATAAAAAGGGCAAGCTTGAATATGCACTCCAAGCTGAAATAGAGTATGTTTTTAAATCAAACGGTGCATACAGCGATGCTTACACATCTATTGTGGCAGGTGGAAACTCTGCGAATACGCTTCACTATATAAAGAACGACAAAATTCTTAGAGAAGGCGAACTTGTTTTGATAGATGCCGGATGCGAATATGAGTATTATGCAAGCGATATAACCAGAACTATTCCGGTAAGCGGCAGGTTTACAAAACCACAGAGGGAGCTCTATACTATGGTTTTGGGTGTACAGAAAAAAATCATAAAGTTGGTAAAACCGCATGTAAAAAGAAGTACTCTTCAAGCTAGAGCTGAAAAGTTACTCACCCTCGGGATGATAAAACTTGGAATACTCAAGGGTGACTACAAAAAACTTATCAAAAAAAAGAAGCATAAAAAATACTTTCCGCATGGCATAGGTCATTGGATGGGGCTTGATGTGCATGACGAGGCACCTTATAAGTATCATAACGATATAGAGATACCTCTAAGCTCCGGCATGGTCTTAACAATAGAGCCGGCAATTTATTGTGACAAAAATGACAAATCTATCCCTAAAAAATATCGTGGCATAGGGATAAGAATTGAAGATAATATTTTGGTTACATCAAAGAGTTATGAAAATCTCTCAAAAAATATAGCAAAGAGTGTCGCGGCAATAGAAAAAAAAGGAACTGTTTTTGCTTTAGAGAGCAAAACTATTAGTTTTAATGCAAGGAAATAATAAATAATGATAAGAGCGTTGTTACTATGGATAATGATGATGGCTGCTGCGAATGCTGCTACAAATATGTGGATTCGTACAGGGGATACTTATGGAATTGATCCGAGGTTGCTCTACGCTATCTCAAAAGTAGAGAGCGATTTACATCCGTTAAATGTATCTGTAAATTACCAAAAGCTAACTAAAATACAACTCGACAAACTCTATCTTATGCTTAATAACAGAGGTATCCCTTATAAAACTTTTACAAAAGTAGTAGCAATAGAGAACGAAAATATTACTCAAGCCAAATATGTCATCAGCTTTTTGGACAGTAACCACTATCCAAGCTTTGATATCGGGCTGATGCAGGTTAATAATATTCATAAAGATGTGCTTGCCGGGATGAAAATATCACTTCACAGCCTTTTAAACCAAGAGACAAATCTTAATGTCTCGGCTGCAATTTTATGGGAGTGCTACAAAAAGCATGGATCCACTTACAAGGCTATTAATGCCTATAACGGTCGTGTAGCAGGAAATCCTTACTACTCCAAAGTCTCGGCAGAGCTGCAAAAGCTTCTTCTTCCGAATGAAAACAGTTCAAAACGCCTCTTTTATGGGGTACTATAACTAATGTTACACACTCAAATGAGAGAAGCCCATTTGAGTGGCAGGGACAAACTTGTCCCTACAACCCCCTAAAGCTACAAAACAAGAGAATCGCTTTTTGCACAGCAAAAATGTTTCTTTAGTAAAGACAAGCTTTGTGAGATTTGTTTGCAGAAATATCAAATATAGCTATAGCTCCAACCGGTTAAACTCTTCTCTTTTGCCTCGCTAAAGTTATCTGAGTCTGCTAAAAAATCCATTACAAACATCGCGGTATGCGCAATGGAACTTATGTCTTGAGGTTTGATTAAAAGCATGGGCATCAGTGTCTCCTGCGAGCTTTGAGCAAATCCTACAGCCATAATTTGGCTCATCAGCTCTTTTGGGGTACTGATGCCATTCTCTTTCAAAAATTTATCTAAAACTGCTTTTTGAATCTCTTTTGGCAGACTCTCGTCTGTATTTAAAAAGATGGTGAAGTGAATTGGAGTATCGCTAAAATGTTCAGGTGCAGGAGCTGCCATAATAATATACTCAACACTCTCTAAATGTTTTTCAATATCGCTTGTCTCCAAATATCTATCTGTTTTGATTGTTTGATTGTTCATCTTTTTTCCTCAATTATTTTATATAAACTAGTCAATACCTATAAATCTCATAAAACTTGTCTTTACTAAAGAAACATTTTCGCACGGCAAAAAGCGATTCTCTTGTTTTGTAGCTTTAGGGAGTTGTAGGGACATCTTCCCTGCCATTCAAACGGACGCGTTCGTCTGAATGCGTAACATCAAATAAGTTTCTGAACCCTGATAAGCGTTGAGAGTAAAATTGCACCTTTCTCCACATTGGAGCTTTTCATTTTTAGTTCACTGCCGAGCAGAAGCTCATGCAGTTTATAGTAGATGTTGGGTTTAAATTTTAGTGAAAGCGCGGCCTTTTCGTCTACTATTGGTTTTGGCGGTGCGTAGCCTATGATCTCCTGAGCATTCGGAGCGCCGTTTACCCTTATGTAAATGTTAAACATATAGAGTTGCGTTATGTAGCTTGTTATGGCAGTTATGACTCGTATCTCATCTTCGCCATGTTCTAATATGCTGTTCAAATCCTCTATAAAATCTTTTTTACTTAGCACTCTTTTTATAAAATCATCTAGGTTTACTTCGGCCAATCCAAAAACTAAGCTATCTATATCTTTAATTGTAACTGCTCTGTCGTAAACTCTGAATTTTTCTATCTCGTTGCAGGCAAGAGCGACATCGCCGTTATGTATCTGCAAGAGGTGAATAATTGAGTAGTTGTCTATATTCACCCCTTTCTCTTTTGCAATTTGAGATACTATTGTTTGTGCTTCATACTCTTTTGGATGAAAAAATCTGACACTCATGGTGCTTTTTTTGTCAAACGCTTTTGCATAAACCTTATGGTCGCTTCCATAGTAGGCATATACAAAAACATTGTCAGGATTCTTTTCGCAAAGCTCTATAAATATATCTATTTCTTTTTTATCTACTTTTTTTTCGCTCTTTAGGACTAAAACATTTCTGTCTCCAAAAAGAGATCCCTGTGAGAGATGGGCTTTTGCAGAGCCAAAATCATACTCGTCATGATAAAACGAGAGTATGGAACCATCTTCTACATCTGAAACTTTTTTTGTGTAGATATCTATAAAAAAAGTGCTCTCCCCAAAGAGTATAAAACTGTTGGAAGTGGATTTGTTTTGAATATGCTTATCTAACTCGCTTTTGTACATTACTCTTCGTCTCTTTTGATAGCGCCTGCAAATATTTTTGCCTTCGCTATGTCAACACTCTCTATTTTTGCATAAATATCTTCAAAGAGAACCACATTTTCATGCGAGGTAATATTGAGTCTTGCTCCAATAATTTCATCATGAAGTTCAGCTTTTATATCGGGGTCTGTTGCATTTATACGAGCTTTAAAACTCTCACCGATATGCTCTGCAGCCCATCTTGCAAACTTTCGAGCCATAAACTCATTTTCTATCGTACTCGCTTCTCTCTCTTTTTCACTTATTGTCATGCTGAGCGCTTCAATATTTCTTAAAACATAGGAGCCTTCTACTGTGTCGTTATTGGCAATAGCCTTTAAAAGTCTGTGCACAATCAGATCTGAATATCTGCGAATTGGCGAGGTAAAGTGCGTGTACTCCTCAAAACCCAATCCAAAGTGACCCGAATTGAGCGGAGAGTATCTAGCCTGCATCTGTGAACGGATTATAAGCGTATCGACCTCCGATTCAAGGCTCATCTCTCTTGCCTGTTTTTGTATGTCTGTTATCGTCTCTTTAATAGAGTTTTTTATATCTATATGCATGCCGATTCCAGCCAGCTCTTGGTATAGAATCTGGAGTTTCATCTGGCTTGGAGGTTCGTGAATTCTGAATATTCCTCTATCAAACTGCTTTGCTGCCTCTTTATTGGCTAAAAGCATACAATCTTCTATGAGCGCATGAGAAGGAGTTTCTTGTGCATAAGTTGTGTGTGTAAGATTGGATTTCTCATCTATAAACATCTCCAACTCATTAGAGCGAAAGTCATAGCCCACTTTTAATCTTTTTGCTTTGAGCGCATCTGTGATGGGTCTGAGTTTTTTTATGTATTCAAATATTTCTACTTCTTCGCTGTTTTGTGCTTTTAATTTGCCCTCAAAAAACTCATCAATCTCTTCATAATTAAATCTTCTTGAAGAGTGAATAATCGCCTCATAAACTTTAGATTTGCTCACTTCTAGGGTATTCAAATCTAACTTTATCTCAAAAACATAAGCAAGTCTGTCCACATGCGGCTGAAGTGAACAGAGGGTTTCACTCAGCTCTCGGGGGAGCATAGGGATAGAGCGGTGCGGAAGATAGATAGAAAAACATCTATAAATAGCTTCGTTGTCTATTGCTCCAAAGGGTGTCACATATTCGCTCACATCGGCTATGGCTACATAGAGCGTTGTGTTATTGTCATCCCAGTAGATTGCATCGTCAAAATCTTTTGCCGTAACAGGGTCAATGGTGCAAAACGGTAAATCTCTTAAATCTTTTCTATTTGGATATTTGTGTGCATCAACGGGTTTAAAAGATTTTGCGATTTCTAGGACCTCTTGGGAAAATTCGTCATGTTTGTTGAATTGTGCTAAAACTATCTTCTCGTCAACCAGAGGGTCGTTGATGTTTCCAAGTTTTTCCATAACGGCATTTTCTTGATTGTCGATTTTAAAGACATCGCCGACTTCATAAGCGTTTAGTTTCTCATCGCTCATCTCTGCACCGATTGGAAAATCGGTTTTGAGGTCAACCAAAGAGCGATGTGCGCCTTTTTGAATAATATAAGCAACACTGTAACTCACGGCACGACCTACAATTTCTGCTATCTTTGCACTTGGAGCTCCCATCTTGCCTAAAAGCCTTTGGGCAATGATGAGGTCTCCCTCTTTTGCAGTTCCTAAATCGCCTTCGCCGATAAATAAATCACGGACATTCTCGCCGATAACATTCAGATAGGCTGTCCCTTTTTGAACAAGTCCCAAAGTCCCTGCGCGGTATTTTGAGTTAAATTTATAGATATTGTCTTTGTAAGTGAGATAGTTTTTTGCGAAGAAATTGTTAACATGTACTCTCTCTTGCGGTGTGATGTCCTGCTCACTCAAACCAAGAGTGAGCCTAATAAGTAGGGATTTCAAAGGAGATTATCGAGCGCTTTCTAAAGCTTTGTCAAAGCTTTCCATGTCAAGCTCATATTTTACGACAAGCTCTTTGGCAGCGGCTACACTTTCATCTGTCATAACACCGTTTATAGGTACAGCGGCACGAACAACTTTTAAGATACTTGCCGCCTTTTGGTACTCCGGCTCTGCCTTTTCAGGTTCTTGACAATATTTTATAACTTCAATAAGACCCTTTTCAAATTTCCACATGGCAAATATAGTAGAACTAACATCAGGAGTATCGGTGCCGACTACTTTTAACTCGGCTGCTTCAACATCTTGAAGCTCTTTGAGGGCATCGCGAAATTCTGCTTGTTTCTTTTCTGCCATTACCTCTTGCGCAATCAAAACTTTACCAATCTCAACAAGAAAGGCAGCAGGGGAGAGCACG
This sequence comes from Sulfurimonas sp., assembly GCA_041662225.1. Lineage (GTDB taxonomy): Bacteria > Campylobacterota > Campylobacteria > Campylobacterales > Sulfurimonadaceae > Sulfurimonas. Next base: position 47,797 of record JBAZSX010000006.1, on the reverse strand, counting down.
CCTAAAAGTTTGTTCTCTTTTCTTATACACCAAGCAGTTGTAAGTGCATGCTGTCTTTTGGAGAGCTCAGAGAACATCTCATTGGTTATTCCATAAGCAGAAAGATCCAGTGAAAAACTTTTTTTTACAATAGATGCGAGAGCAAAGCCTCTTATTGTGCCCATTCCAAAAAGACCCACGGCTTGACTAATCGCATTTATTTCACGAGAAAAACCATAAAGAGGAGAGTTTGCCGCTTTTAAAATATCGGCAGTTAAAAGAGGATCTTTTTCTAATATCTTTACCATGTCATTAAAGCTGCTGTTTGGGTCTTGGTAAATAGCCTCAATCTGCATCGCAGATTCCGGAAGCGGCGGGAGTTGTTTTATTTTCGCCAATAGTTCTTCGGTCATAATACTCTCTTTTTGTATTTAAGTTTAGTGCTATAATTATAGTTAATACAGATAAATTGATACTGAATATTTACAATTTACTGTTATTATTTTTTGAAGAAATTAAAAAAAAGCAAAAGGAAGAGTAATGATGATACAAAGAGATGCAATGTTGACACAATTAGGTTACGTGCCAAATAATGCTTTATTAGGTCAACTTGAGAGAATTGAAAACAATACGGTTGGGTACGAAAAGATAAACAAGCATATTATGGATTTGCATGATGCTCTAAAAGTGGACGGCTCTTTTGTAGCTATGTCAAATACTAACGACTATTTTAAAATAAAAATCGGAGTCGCAAGTCCTGAAATCGTTGAAGAAGTGCATGAAAAAATCAAGCATTTTAGTGATAAATTTAAAGTTAATGTTAAAAAATTAGATAATAAAGAGACCTATTACATAATCGGTTTTAATCATTAAGGCTCTCTCTTGACTGAGCCTATGAGTGTTGAGGGCTACGACCTTTTAGTAGAAGAGTTTAAGTTTTTGCTGGAGGTAGAAAAGCCTAAAGTCGCACATGAGAAGTTAACTGCCGCGGCACAGGGCGATAGAAGTGAAAACGCAGACTATCATGCAGCCAAAGAGAAGCTCCGTTTTATAGAAAGGAGGCTTTTTTATCTCAACTCCATGATACAAAAGTCCCAAATCATAGACCCGGCAACACTTTCACATGCCAGAGTCAGTTTTGGAAGTACTGTAAAAATAGTCAATACCGAGAGTGATGAAAAGGAAATCTATACGCTTTGCGGAGTTTTAGAGTCTGAACCGGAAAACGGGCTTATCTCTATTCATTCGCCCCTCGCAAAAGCACTGATTGGTAAAGAAGAGGAAGATGAATTTACCATCAAACTTCCACATACCAAGAAGAGTTATGAAGTTTTAAAAATAGAGTATAAAAACATCTTTTCTATGAAAAAAAATATTCGCACAAAAGTTGATTTTTCTTTTCATTAGAGTTCTTGCTGAACTCTAATTTATACGCAAAATGAACTAGTCCATTTTACTACGCTAGCCGCTGTGGCACTGAAGTTTGTCTCTTTGATACAAAAAACTTCTTGCAGTTTTGCAAGAAGTTTAAACTTTTTTTTAGAGAAAAGAGATGTCTATAATTTATACAACAACTTTTTTGAAAGCTCAACGCAAATATCTTATAATGCGTTTATGGAAAATTTACTACTTGCAATATTTTTAACAATCGCCATCGCAACCGTGCTTAATATCATCCTCAAAAAGTTTGGTATTTCTCACATCATAGGCTATATTTTTACCGGAACAATTATTAGCTACATTTTTGGATTTAATGGACTCAATATAGATTCTCTTGACCTGATTGGAGAGTTTGGAATAGTCTTTTTGATGTTTACAATCGGACTTGAGTTAAGTCTGCAGAAAATCAAAAAGATGAAAGATATTTTGCTCACAAACGGTCTGTTGCAAGTTTTGCTGAGTGTCGTGGTAATATTTTTGCTCTCCTTTTATCTTTTTAAGCTTGATTTCAATACATCTATCATTGTCTCTTTGGCATTTTCGCTCTCTTCAACCGCGATAGTTCTCACCTATCTCAAGGAGTCAAAAGATATTCACACGCCCTATGGACAAAAATCTATGGGAATACTTATCTTTCAGGATTTAGCCGTAATTCCTATTTTGCTGCTCATTACATTCTTGTCTAACGACACTCTGTCTCTGGGCGAAGTTCTTCTTACCACACTGATTTCAGCCGTTTTAGTAGTTGCTTTCATGTTCACTATCGGAGAAAAAATGGTAAACTCTTTGCTTCAGTTTTCTGCAAAAACTGAGCTTGAAGAGCTCTTCCTGGGTTCTGTTTTCTCAATAGTTATCGGGGCTTCACTTTTGGCACATGCAATGGGTTTTACCTACTCTTTGGGTGCTTTTATAGCGGGGATGATAATAGCCGACACAAAATATAATGTAAAAGTAGAATCAGATATTGTTAGCTATAAAGATTTGCTTCTTGGGATATTTTTCTTTGGTGTCGGGACAAAAATTGATCTGTTGTATTTTATTGTAAATGTTCATGCAGTCATCTTTGTTTTTCTTCTTGTAATGCTTTTTAAAGCCATTGTAATTTACGCAATCATCAGACGAAATTCAGACAAAAACACCTCTGCAAAAACCGCTCTCTCACTCGCTCAAATCGGTGAGTTCTCTTTTGCAATTTTTGCTATTGCTGCTGCACAAAAACTTATAAGTCAAGAGATGGCTAATTTTTTGATACTTGTGAGCGTAATGTCCATGATACTCACTCCGTTTATAGTAAACAACATCTATAAACTCTCCTCTTATTTTGAGAAAGAGTTTTACGAGTCCGATGTTATTACACCTATTGGATTAAAAAACCACATCATTGTCGCAGGATTTTCAACTCTTGGAAGAATAGTTGCATCCGATTTAAAAGCAAGAGGAGCAGATTTTGTTATCATCTCGGACAACCTAAAACATGTACTTCTTGCAAGAAAATTAGGCTACATGGCATACTTTGGACACCTCAATAAACTGCCCGTTTTGGAGTCTCTGATGGTAGATAAAGCAAAATCCATAATCATTACCGTAAACAGCGAGCATCTCAAAAGACTCATCAGTGAAGCGGTACTCGGTTTTTCTAAAAATGCAAATATAATCATAAAAATCGATAGCGTAGAGGAGAGAAAAAGCATGAGAGACTTGCCGGAACTAGAGTTTGTAGATGCGAGTTTTGAAATATCTAATCTGCTTGTGAATAATGCGTTGAAAAATGGTTAGTTAAAAATTCTTTTACTACTAATTCGATATAATTCAAGCTTAAAAATCAAAATTTTAGGAATCCTCCGTGAGCCAACAACTAAAAGACATCGAAAAAGTACTTGCATCACATAAGCTTTCAACTGAAGATTATACACATATTAAAAAGATTTTAGGACGTGAGCCAAACCTTGTTGAGATTGGTATTTTTTCTGCCATGTGGAGTGAACACTGCTCTTATAAATCTTCTAAAGTTCATCTCAACGGCTTCCCGACAAAGGCTCCATGGGTTATCCAAGGTCCAGGAGAAAATGCAGGTGTAATCGACATCGGCGGCGGTTACGCGGCAGTATTTAAGATGGAGTCACACAACCACCCAAGCTTTATAGAACCGTATCAAGGTGCTGCAACAGGCGTTGGTGGAATCATGCGTGATGTATTTACGATGGGTGCGCGACCTATCGCAAACCTCAATGCTCTAAGATTTGGCAATGTTCTCAATGATGATAAAACCTCTGCACATCAGCGCTATTTGGTTCGCGGTGTAGTTTCTGGCATCGGCGGTTACGGCAACTGCATGGGTGTCCCGACTATCGGTGGAGAGACAAGTTTTGATGAGTGCTACAACGGAAATATTCTAGTAAATGCTTTTACTTTAGGGCTTGCAAAATCGGATGAAATTTTTTATGGTCGTGCGGATGGCATAGGAAATCCTGTAATTTATGTGGGTGCAAAAACCGGTCGTGACGGACTGGGTGGGGCTGTTATGAGCTCTGACAGCTTTACGGAAGAGTCAAAATCTCTTCGTCCGACTGTGCAGGTTGGCGACCCGTTTACAGAGAAGCTTCTTCTTGAAGCATGTTTAGAGCTTTTCAAGACTGACCATGTTGTCGGTATTCAAGATATGGGTGCGGCTGGGCTAACTTCTAGCTCATTTGAAATGGCCGGGCGTTCAGGTTCCGGGATGATAATGCATCTTGATAGAGTTCCGGCGCGTGAAGAGAACATGACTCCGTATGACTTTATGCTGAGTGAATCTCAAGAGCGTATGCTTCTTTGTGCAAAAAAAGGTTCGGAAGCGGAGATTATCAGAATCTTTGAAAAGTGGGATTTAGATGCTGCCGTAATCGGAGAAGTGACGGCAACCGGAAATATGGAGCTCTTCTGGCACGGAGAAAAGTGTGCCGATGTTCCTGTAAACCCTGTGAGCGAGGAAGCTCCGGTGCTTAACCGTCCAATGGTGCGCCCAGCGTATTTGGACACAATCGCGGATGTTACAATTAACGACTTTGCAAAAGTCTCCAACCAAGAAGCATTTGAGAAGCTCACTAAATCTATGGAAGTTGTTGATAAGTCATGGATTTATACGCAGTATGACTCAATGGTTCAGACAAACACAATCAAAAAAGGGGGTATGTTAGACGCTTCTGTTGTCCGTGTAAAAGAGAACAAAAAAGCCCTTGCTATGAGCGCTGACTGTAATGTTCGCTACTGTTACATCGATCCAAAAGGCGGAGCTGCCGCAGCAGTAATTGAAAGCGGACGAAATGTTGCCATGAGTGGTGCGAGACCTCTCGCAATTACAGATTGTCTCAACTACGGTAACCCTGAAAATCCTGAAGTTATGTGGCAGTTTGGGCAGGGATGTTTAGGGATAAAAGAGGCATGCTCTGCACTTACAACTCCTGTAATCGGCGGAAATGTATCGCTTTACAATGAAACAAACGGCATCTCTGTTTTTCCAACTCCATCCATCGCAACCGTAGGGGTAAACGATGATGAAAATAGAGTCCTGATGTCAAGCTTTCAAGGCGAAGGAAACACTCTTTATTTAGTGGGAGAGAGCAAGAGCGAGTTCGGCGGTTCACTCTACATGAAAGAGATTTGCGGCACTGTTGCAGGAAAACTTCCTGAGATAAACTATGCCAACGAGCTGGCTCTTTGGGAACTTGTTATTGAAGCAAATAAAAAAGATTTACTCGAGTGCGCAAAAGATGCAAGCAGTGGCGGAGTTGCTATTGCATTGGCAAAGATGTCGGCTGTGAGCGGACTTGGATGTGAAGTAAAAATGGGTGTGGCTGATGAGCGAGATATATTTGCGGAGAGCATGAGCCGTGCTATTATTGAAGTAAAACCGGAAAATTGTGCAGCATTTGAAGCCATGTTAAACGGTTTGGCATGTGCAAAAATAGGAACAATCAGTGGAAAGAGTATCAAAGTAAACGATGTATCTATGAGTATGAGTGAACTTCAAGATAACTATTTTAATACATTTAAGAGAGTTATTGAGAGAGATTTATAATCTCTCTACTTCTGAAGTTTACTCAATGCATCTAATATATTATTCTGCTTCTCCTGAGTGATCGGCATGTCTTTATTTATAAATATATAAAGTTCTACTCTTCTGTTCTTAGCACGGTTTTCTTCAGTATTATTATCTGCAATCGGTTTTGCAGAACCGAACCCTGCCATTGAGAGACGCTCTGCACTTACGCCATTGCTAATGAGTTCGCGCATTACTGCATCTGCTCTTTTGCTTGATAGCGCAATATTATCCATGTATTGAGAGCCCCTTAAGAGAGGCTGACTATCTGTATATCCACGCACAGAAATATCAACATTAGCCGGAAGAGCATTAATAATGTATGAGATACGGCTAATAAATAGGTGCAAATCTTCATCATCGATTGTTGCAGTTGCGCCCTTGAATGGAATGGAAACCGGAAGTTTTAGCAACACTCCATCCATAGATTGGTCTAGCGGTCCCTCTCCACCCATTGTAGAATTTAGCAGCTCTTTTTGAATTTTACTGATAGCGTCTTTAATTTCTAGGGTTTTTTGCTCTCCGGAGATTAGTGAACCACCCTTTTCCAACATTACATTGCCGCTTGGTCTTCCTTCCGCATCTGGGTCAGGTTTTTTGCTGTCAGGAGCAAGTTGTTGTACGGGATTCATTTGATCAGGTGGGGGCGCAAAATCATAAATTTTTATAAACTCCTCTTTAACAGCCTTTAATTTTTCTGTATTTACAGATGCAATAGCAAAAAGAGCAATAAAGAGTGCAAGGAGAAGACTGAAAAAGTCGGCGGTAGGAACTGCCCATTTTTCCCCCGCCGGGCACACAACCTTTTTACACTTCTTAGGTCTGCCCATTTAAATACCCATTACTTAAATTGACTGTGTTTCTCTTCCCCGTAAGGAAGGAAGTTTAGTAGTTTTGCTTCAAGGGTACGAGGATTGTCTCCATTTACTATGCCGATAATCCCCTCTAGCATCATTTTTTGTTCTTTCACGATATGGTGTGATTTAGCCAGCATTTTATTTCCAAATGGTCCAAGAACAACATACGCAGAGAAAATTCCTGTTACGGTAGCGGTAAAAGCCCCGGCAATACCTTTTGCCATCTCCGGAGGGTTGTCTAGTTTTTGAAGTGCTAGAATAAGACCGAGAACTGCTCCGATTAGCCCCATAACGGGTGAGGTTTCTCCTGCTATAATCCAGTAATGGGCGCACCCATGCCAATACTCCTCTGTCTCTTCGATTATTAAATCAAGTGTTTCAATGATGGTGTCTATTTCATTCCCATCCACTGCCATGCTTAGTCCCTGTTTTAAAAATTCATTGTCAAGCATAGACACTTTTTTTTCTAGTGATAAGAGGCCGTCATGTCGCGCCATGGTCGATAACTCAATAATTTCTTTGATTCTTTCATGCAAATTTACAGGACTTTTTTTGAACACCATTCCAAGATTTTTATAAGCACCTCTAACGAATTCGCTATCTGTACTTACCATTGATGCGAGCATAGAGGTAGGAAAAATAATAATAATAGAAGTTATATGGACGACATGCACAGGATTTCCACCCTCCATCAAGTCCCCGATAGAAATACTGGCGATTGCTCCCAATATTCCCAAAATGACCGTTAAATCCATATGACTCCTTCTTGCTTTATGGCACATACTAATTTTTAAAATGCACAAATTTTTAGTTATATATTAATTTAAATTGAAAAACTAAAATCGGCGGATTATACAATACTTTTAATAAAGAATTAGACAAAGAAAAGTAGAGCTTTTATATAGCTGATTTAATGAAGAAAGTTGTCACATAACTCGTTCAACAATAATTAAGATTTATATATTTATACTAGTGTTATATAAGGATTTACATGAATGATTTAAAAATAATATCGGTGGATGATACTCTTATGAATTTACTTCTCATTGAAGAGATAGCAAAAGAGATGGGTGTGGCTGTTCAAAGCTTCCAAGACCCGTTGGAGGCATTGGCTTTTATTAGGCAAAATAGAGTTGATTTAATGTTTGTCGATTACATGATGCCTCAGATGAATGGAATCGAGCTTATAGAGGGAGCGATGGCTCTTCAAGATGAATTGATTCCTATTATGGTCACTGCCGTGGATGATGATCAAAATCTGAAGCTTGAAGCGCTTAATGCGGGAGCGGCAGATTTTTTGACAAAACCTGTTGATGTTGCGCAGCTAGAGGCAAAGATTAAAAATTTCACAAAGATAATTCAGCTAAAGCTTCAGTTAAAATTTTTTAATGCAAAGTTACAGGAAGAGGTGGAGAAGGCTACTGCAGATCTTATTGAGAGAGAGCATGAAGCACTTCAGATTATTTCAAGGCTTTCAGAGTACAGAGACCCAGAAACAGGAAGCCATATTTCCAGAGTTGCACACTATTCAAGACTTTTGGCCAAAGAATACGGATTAAGTGAAGAAGAGCAGGATATACTTTTTTTCGCCTCTCCTTTGCATGACATAGGAAAAGTCGGCATACGGGATAATATCTTATTAAAACCTGCCAAGCTCGACTATGATGAATATGAAATTATGAAAACACACTCTGTGATTGGGTATGATATGTTAAAAGATAGCAAAAATCCCTATCTTCAAGCGGGTGCAATCATTGCAAAACATCACCATGAAAAATATGACGGTAGCGGTTATTTTTCTTCTCTCAAAGGAGAAGAGATACATATTTATGGACGTATAACAGCAATCGCAGATGTTTTTGATGCACTCACATCGGAACGCCCCTATAAAAAACCGTGGAGCTTTGAAGATACGGTGGAGTTTTTAAGAAATGAGTCAGGAAAACATTTTGACCCAAAATTGGTAGAACTGTTTATAGAAAATATAGAGAAGATTAGAGAGATTTATCTAAAATTTGAGTTTTAAGGAGAAATTTTGTTCATAAGTAATTTAGTGTTGAGTAATAGCGGTGATTGGGATTGCATTTCAAAAAGCTTAGAAGAGAGTGAAAGCGCGGATATAGTTTTTGTATTTGGTGATACGGATGTTATTAAGCAGAGTGCAACATTTCAAAAGATTAAAGTGAAATTTCCAAAAAGTCACATTATAGGTTGCTCCTCATCCGGGAATATTCTTGGGAGAGAGATTTCCAAAAACTCTTTGGTGGCAACTGCCGTTAAGTTTGAGAGTTCAAGCGTGGAAGTTCAAAGCGTTGATTATATAGATGGAGCGAATCTTGAGGAGTTGTCGTCTCAGCTTGTAAACAAGTTAAGTAGAGATGGGTTAAAACATGTATTTGTTCTCTCCGATGGATTAAAAATCAATGGTTCAGAACTCGTTAAAGGGATTAATTCATCCTTAGAAGGCGTTGAAGTTACGGGTGGTTTGGCAGGTGACGGTGCAAGATTTCAAGAGACATTCGTACTATGTGATGATGAGGCAAAAGAGAGTAGAATTGCCGTAGTTGGCTTCTATGGAGATAACCTTGTGATAAGCAGCGGCTGTTTTGGCGGTTGGAGTGAGTTTGGAACACATAGAATTATTACGAAATCAAAAGGGAATGTTCTCTATGAGATAGATAATGAGCCGGCATTGGATCTGTATAAGAGGTATCTGGGTGAATATGCAATGGAGTTGCCAAGTAGCGGATTACGATTTCCTTTGAGTATTAAGAAAAATGAGGGCGATCCGGAGATAATTAGAACTTTGCTTGGGGTGGATGAAGCAGAAAAAACTATCACCTTTGCCGGTGATGTGCCGGAGGGTTATTCGGCAAGGCTCATGAAGCCCGATACGGATAAGCTGATAGACGGAGCGGGACATGCCGCAAGTGAAATTACTATTGCAAATGATAAACCTGCCCTCGGTCTTGTGGTGAGTTGTGTAGGGCGAAAGCTTGTTCTGGGTCAACTTATAGATGAAGAGCTGCAAGAAGTGGGAGAGATACTCGGTAAAAATGTAAGTCTTATAGGTTTTTACTCGTACGGAGAGATAGCACCGTTCGAAGTCGATAAGTTGAAGTGTGAACTGCATAATCAGACAATGACGCTTACAGCTATATACGAAAATTAATATGCATAGATTGCTTAAAAGACAGATTAGAAGATATTTTGGAGAGGAGTTTGAAGACTCTTTGAACAAGGAGTCGTTTTCAAAATTTATTGAAGATGTATCAAACAGTTATGATGAGCTTTATGCAGAGAAAAAATTTTTAGAACATACTATTGACATAAATTCACAAGAAATAGAAAAAGCGAATATCAAAATCAGAGAACAAAACAGCCATCTTCAAGGACTTCTAGACAAGAGGTCAGATGAGAATGAAGAGACGGTTTACATGCTTAATCAGTATAAAGAAGCAATAGATACATCTTTGATTGTGAGTACAACCGATTTACATGGAAGGATTAAATATATAAACAGTAACTTTGTGAAAATAAGCGGATATAGCGAAACAGAACTACTAGGAAAATCTCACAATATTGTGAAACATCCCGATGTTCCAAAATCACTTTTTAAAGAGATGTGGGACACTATTTTAAATAAAAAAGTTTGGCAGGGTATTTTTCCAAACATGGCAAAGAACGGTACGACATATTATGTAAATGCGACCATAGTGCCTCTTCTCAATAGGGATGGAAATATTGTAGAGTTTATGGCTCTTAGAGAAGATGTAACAAAGGCAATAGAGTATCAGAATAGGCTAGAAGCTGAAAAACAGAGAGTTTCTCAAATCTTAGATAATCAAGAGAGTATTATTGTTTTGTTTGATAAAATTTTCGGTGTTACAGAGGCAAATAAAAAGTTTTTTGAAGTATTTGGGTTTGCAACACTTGAAAAATTCAAAGAAGAGCATCAATGCGTGTGTGAACTATTTGAAGTGAAAGAGAACTTCTTAAAACCGAGTAAAGATACCTACTTTTGGGTAACTCCTATAATTGAAGAGCCTCAAAAAGTACATCTTGCTCTAATTAATAAACGAGTTTATAGTGTAAAGATAGCGATAGTTGAGATAGAAGATAAAAAAACATATTTGGCAACTTTTACAGATATAACCGAGATAGAAGAGGCTAGAATAAAATCACATGAAGCGGAAAAAGAGAAATCAAATTTCTTGGCAAATATGAGTCATGAGATACGAACACCGATGAATGCAATTCTGGGTTTTTCAGAGCTTTTATCCAAAACAAAATTAGAAGCCAGACAGAGTAAATTTGTAGATTTGATAAAAAGCTCCAGTGCAACTTTGATTCAAATCATAAATGATATTTTAGATTTTTCAAAACTGGAAAGCGGACAAACAGAATTAGACACAATAAAAATCAATCCATTTATGGAGTTTGAAGATACATTCTTACTTTTAGCAGGCAGAGCGGCGGAGAAAAATTTATCTTACATGATAGAGATTGACCCATTATTAGAGGAGTGCATTGAAATAGATAGTTTTCATATCAAACAGATTCTAATGAACCTTATAGGAAATGCTATAAAATTTACTCCGGAGCATGGAACAGTTGATATAAAAATAAAAAAACAGCTGCTAAACGGTAAAAAGAGTGTGAGATTCCTTGTTCAGGACACCGGAATCGGAATACCTGTGGACAGACAACAAAAAATATTTGAACCATTCTCGCAGGCAGATAGTTCGACCACAAGAAAATTTGGCGGAACAGGTCTGGGTCTGAGTATTTCAAATAGCTTGGTTGCTATGATGGGAAGCCGGCTGCAGCTCGAAAGTAAAGATGCAATTGGGAGCAAATTTTATTTTGATATTGCTTATGAGGGTTGTATAGCAAATAACACGCTTAAAGAGCATTTGGGCGGGCTGAAAATCTATCTTTTTGATATGGATGAAATTGCATTACGAAGCGCAGTTGAACAACTGAATGCCTACAAAATTGAGCACCAAATATTAGAAAAATTTGATGAAAATATAGATTTAGATAATTCAATTATTCTTTCAACAGACGAAGAATCTACAAAAAAATTTCAGCATGCTAAGATATTACTACTTCTAAAAACAGATGATAGTTTTGAAGATTCAAGGCATCATCAAGTTGAAATTTTTCATGATTTTCCATCCATTCTCTATAATGAGCTTATGAGATTGAAGCTTATAAAAACAGATATGCAAGTCAGTAATACGCATGCGGTTCATCTGAAAATTTTAGTAGCTGAGGATTATGAGGTAAACAGAATACTTATGTCAGAGCTTTTGGACCAATTTGATATAGAGTACAGTTTTGCAACAAATGGGCTAGAAGCAGTTGAGATGGTTAAAAATAGCAGCTACGACCTGATTTTGATGGATATAAACATGCCTATTATGAATGGCATGGATGCTACAAAAATTATTATCAATGATTTAAAAGTTACAACGCCTATTGTCGCACTCACTGCGAATGCACTCGATGGAGACAGAGATAAATTTTTATCTATGGGAATGCATGATTATCTGTCAAAGCCGATAGATATAAAAGCTTTTGAAGCCCTTTTGGTAAGACAAAGCCAAGCCGCTCAGGCAAAAAGCGGCGGCGATAAAAGTGTGATAACTCAAAATGGCAGTTTGTCGTCACAAACAAAGGGATTCTTGGATATAAAATCATCACTTGAGTCGGCTGCTAAAAATATGAATTTTCCTCAAACAATTATGGGAAGACTCGTAAAAAGTTATGTATCCTCCTTAAATGAACTCGAGAATAATATTGAGGATGGGATTGCTCAAAAAGATTTTCCGAAGATACAAATAAATGCACATAATTTAAAGAGTGGTGCTGCATCTTTGTGTTTGGAAGTTATTGCGAAACTAGCTCAAGAGTTAGAAACAAATTCAAGAGAGAAGAGGGAAGATTTTGACTTTCTAAAAAAGTTAAAAGAGATAAAACCCTATTTAGAATCGCTTATAGAGTATCAATCGGCTCTTGATTTGTGATAATAAATTTTTTATTTAAATCCTATATAATGCAGGTATTACTTCAAAAAGGCATAAATTATGAGTACAATAAAAGAGTTTTTAAGCAGCGACCATGGAAAGTGTGATGAGTTGTTCGCAACAATGGAAGAGAAAGCAACCAAGTCACTAGCGGATGCGAAAGAGGCGTGCGACGAGTTTATAAAAGAGACTGAGAGACACTTTCAGATGGAAGAGAGAGTTATGTTTTTGGAGTTTGAGACGAAAACAGGAATGACTCAAGGTCCGACTGCGATGATGAGACATGAACATTCTCAAATGAGATCTTTGATGGGGCAGATGAAAGAAGCTATCGAAGCAGGAAACAAAGATAAATTTTTTGGATTATCTGAAACTCTGATGATTTTAAATCAGCAGCACAACATGAAAGAGGAGCAGATGCTCTACCCGATGGCACAGCAACATCTTAGTGCGGATTCGGATAGAATTGTTTCTATGATGGAGTCCATGGTTGTTGAGTAAAAGCTCTTTTTTCTCGCCGATAAGCAGAATATTTGTGGTTGGAAATAATCTAAATAAAAGGATTACATGTGGATTTTAACGGTTTGTCTATTGACCAGGCACCACCTATATCAGCGCCGCTGCGATTCTTTTTAACAGCGCCTCTTTTTGCTGTTTTCGCCGGTTTTTTGATTCTATTTAGTGATGCCAGCGCACTTATGAGCAGACACTCGATGGAATCAATAGTGGTTACCCATGCTATTACTATAGGTTTTTTTGGTTTTGTTATGCTTGGCGCCTTAACCCAGATGCTGCCTGTTCTAGCGGGGGCAAAAATTCCTAATGTGAAATTTATTACCAAATACTCTCATCTTCTTTTATCCTTTGGTCTTATCTTTATGCTTATGGGACTTCTGAAAAATAACAGTCTGTTCAGCTCCATAGCCTTTGTATCTCTGGGCAGCGGTTTTATGATGATTTTAACCTCTATCGCTGTGGCAATCAAAGGTGTTACAAATTTTACTCCAACCGTAAAATCAATGGCAAATAGCATAATATTTGCGTTCTTGACAGTATTTATGGGTCTTTTTTTACTCTATTCCTATAGTGCTAACAACATTTCAGAACTTCATGCGACAATCGCAAATATTCATAGTGTTTTAGGAATATTTGGATTTGCAGGAATCTTGATTATCGGAGTCGCTTTCCAAGTTCTTCCGATGTTCTATGTTGCACCAAAATTTAAAACTTTTTGCAAAAAAAGAGTTATCTGGCTTATCCCGGCAGGGCTTATTTTATGGGCTGTTCTGAATATATTTAATGATACGTATGCCCTCGTTGCAAAACTTTGGATAACGCTGTTTTTTTGGGCATTTGCCACAACGGTCTGGAAAAAGTTGAATAACCGCCGCCGACCAATCAGCGATGTTACGGTCTGGTACTGGAGAAGCGCCAGTATATTCTTGACGCTTGGCGCATTTTTGTGGATATTCGATGAGTATTTTAAACATGAATATATAGTTATGGTTGGCATATTAATTGGTGGCGGTTTTATAATGTCTATTGTTACGGGCATGCTTTACAAGGTGGTCCCATTTTTAGTATGGTTTCATCTTAACGCCATGGGATACATGCAGATACCTACGATGAATGAGATGATAAATAAGAATCTGGCAAAACTTCAATTTATTCTGTTTATAACTTCACTGATTGGATTTATATTTTCATTTTATGTGCCGCTTTTATTAGAAATTTCTGCAGTTTGTTTTATAATTAGCGCGGCTATTTTAGAATTTAATATAGTAGCACCCATGCTAATATATATGAAGATAAAAAAAACTGAGCCGGATTTTGACATGAAAGTATTTGTAACAAAAGAGAGTTGAATATGGAAAACATTATTTTAATAGGTTTTATGGGCGTTGGAAAGGGTAGCGTTGCCAGAGAAGTGGTAAATAACTCTGAGTATATTGCTATTGATACGGATGATTTGATAGAGAGTATGCAAAACAGAAAAATCAAAGATATTTTTCACGATGAGGGTGAATCCTACTTTAGGGATTTGGAAAATAAAGTTGCTTTGTGGCTAGAGAACAGTGTAAAAAATACACTGATTTCAACAGGCGGTGGATTCTACAAAGTAGGAAATTTAAATAAAATAGGTACAATTGTTCTCTTAGATTCCTCATTTGATGCAATTATAAAGAGAATAAAGAAACATCCAAATGCAATTCAAAAACTTAAAAAAAGACCACTGCTCAAAGATTTAAAAAAAGCAAAAGCGTTGTATGAGATAAGAAGACCGGAATATCTGGCGATGGCAGATATAGTGATAGATGTTGAAAATAAGAGCGCGAAAGAGTCCGCAAAAGAGTTATTACAAAAGGTAAAAAAAGATGTTTAAAAAAGTACTATATTTAGCATTATTAGTTTCTACGCTTCTATCTGCCTCTGGCATAGAGTGGGCAAAAGATTATGAGAGTGGTATCAAGCAGGCAATGGAGCAAAACAAACCGGTGTTGTTTGTTTTTTCTCGCCACTCCTGTCACTACTGCGTTCAATTGGATAACACAACATTTAAAGATGCAAAAGTTATAGAGGCACTTAATAAAGATTTCGTATCAATAATATCTTACACGGATGAAAATGATTATACGCCCGAAGAGTTATGGAGACCGGGAACACCTACAATATGGTTTCTGTTCTCCAATGGCGAGCCAATATTTGAACCGCTTATGGGTGCCGTTGATGCGGAGAATTTTTTAAATGCTCTTGCCATTGTAAAAGAAGAGTTTGATAATACGAAAAATGTGGAAAAATAGATATGATATTTGCAAAAACAACAGATAATAATTTTCAAGAGAGTTTTTCGGAGCTTCTCGGGCGTGGGAAGATGGATATTGCCAATGTGAGCGTGATTGTCGGGAATATTATTGAAGAGATAAAAAAAGACAAAAATCAGGCACTTAAACTTCACATATCAAAGTTTGATAGCTGGAGTCCGGTGAATGATGAAGATTTAATGATTTCTACTGAATCTATGAAAAAAGCCTATGATAATATTGATGAAGATTTAAAAAAAGCTCTGCACCTCTCTTATGATAGAATCAAAGTTTACCATGAAAAACTCAAGCCGAAAAGCTGGTTTGATGATGAGCCGAATGGAACAATTTTAGGACAAAAAGTAACCCCGGTTGATAGTGCGGGGCTCTATATTCCGGGTGGAAAAGCCGCCTATCCATCTTCTCTTTTGATGAATGTAATTCCGGCTCAAGTCGCGGGAGTTGAGAATATAATTGTTTGTACGCCAACACCTAACAACGAGCCAAACGAGCTTTTACTTGCAGCATGTCACCTTTGTGGGGTCACTAAGGTTTACAAGGTCGGCGGCGCAAGTGCAATCGCTGCTATGGCGTATGGAACCGAGACTGTTCCAAAAGTGGATGTTATTACGGGGCCGGGAAATATTTTTGTTGCTACGGCGAAGAAGATGGTTTTTGGAGAAGTAAATATCGACATGATTGCAGGACCAAGCGAGATAGGAATACTTGCGGATGATAGCGCAAATGCCAGTCATTTGGCTGTTGATATGCTCTCTCAGGCAGAACATGATGAGATGGCTAGCTCTATTTTGATAACGCCCTCACAAAAACTGGCTGATGAGGTAAAAATTGAGCTTGAAAAATGGCTTTTAAAACTCCCTCGACAAGAGATAGCTAGAAAGTCCATAGAAGAGAGAGGTGCTATAATTGTTACGCATGACATGGATGAAGCTATAAAACTGATGAATGAGATTGCTCCAGAACACCTTGAAGTAGCAACAAATTCCCCTTTTGAACTCCTTCCTTTTATAAAACATGCCGGAGCTATTTTTTTAGGTCACAATACACCGGAGGCAATCGGTGATTATGTTGCAGGTCCAAATCACACACTTCCAACGGGTGGAACAGCTAAGTTTTACTCTCCTCTTGGGGTTGAAAATTTTATGAAAAAAACATCCATTATCTCATTTTCTGCCAAAGCCATAAATGAGATAGGAGAAGCTTGTGCATTAATTGCACATACAGAGGGACTCCATGCGCATGAGCAGTCTGTAAGAGTAAGGTTAAATAAATAGACTTCTTGCAGTCTTGCAAGAAGTTGTCTGCTGTAGTCAATTGTTATAAAACAAATAGTAAAATATTGCAGTTTAAAAGAAGGATAGAATATGTTACATCCAGCGGTTGCACATTTTGCAGTAGTTTTACCCATTATCTCTTTAGTTATGGGAGTTGCTTATTTGATTAAGCCGAGTGAGCTTATGTCAAAAATCTCTACACGCTTTATGGTTTTTGCAACACTTTTTTTGATATTTGCATTTTTTACAGGAAAAAGTGACGGAGGTGAGGTTTTTATACTTTTGCCTGAAGCAGGACAAGAGCTACTGAAAGATCATAAAGAACTTGGACTATTTTTGGTAATCGGAATGGGCATCGCAACCCTTGCTAAATTAGTGGGCTGTTTTAAAAAGATTTTAAAAGCTGAAATTTTTGCAATACTTTTAGTTGCAATTATAAGCAGTGGAGCTCTATTCCAAGGTAAGATGGGCGGAGAATTAACTTATGCATACGGTGCAAATGTAGAAAAACATGCAGACGGAATGGATTGTTTAGAAAACCCATCTGAATTTGTAGTAGAAAAATAGCTATAGGAGGTTGTAGGGACATTTGTCTCTGCGACCTTATTCTCTGCTGTTGCCTTATATCCATTTTTGTTTGGTATATTAATATCCATTAAAACTAAGTCTATGATATTATTTTTTACAGCATCAATAGCCTCTTCCGTCTCTATCTTCTAAAATTTCAAAAGCAGTTAATTAGTCTCTTAGTTTAGGCTGCTCAAGAGCATTTTCTCTACTTGTAGCAAAAAAATATTATATAAATTTGTAGCTCTTAAAACATTTGCCGTTAACTGAATATTTTTTACATTATCATCAACAATTAATATATTTTGCAAGGAATCCATTAACATATGGGTATACACCCTTTTTTAGTAAAATTCTAAATTGTACTCCTAAAAAGCATAAAAATCTGATTAAATTCCTTTAAAATAGATGACATAAGACACGGTGATATATATTTTTCATATCTACCCAAGTATCAATTTATTATAAAAAAAATATCACATCTTTATAACACTTTTAAGGTTTCTTAGATACTATGCCTATAGCAAAAGAACCCTCTATGCTTATAAGGGATTCTTTTTAGTTAGATTAGAAATAGCAATAAATCTTAAATTTACCATAAAAGGCTAAAGGAGAATATATGCAATTAGGTTTCCTAGTTGATTTGCATCTGTGTATGGGATGTAAAGGGTGTGAGATCGCATGTAAAGTGGAAAATGAAGTTCCGCTTAGTACATGGAGGCTCCGCGTTAAATATGTGGATGTGGGGAGTTTTCCTGAGACAAAAAGAACTTTTACACCTCTTAGATGTAATCACTGTGAGAATGCTCCATGTGTGAGAATTTGTCCTGTAAGTGCACTTCATTACATTGAAAACGGCATTGTAAATATAGATAAAGAGAGATGTATCGGCTGTGCCGGTTGTGTTATGGCATGTCCATACGGCGCGATTTACATTGACCCTCAAACGCAAACTGCAGACAAGTGTACTTTTTGTGCGCACCGTGTTGCTTCATCTATGATGCCTGCTTGTGTTGTTGCATGTCCTGTTCAAGCAAATATTTTTGGTGATTTAGATAATCCTACTTCTAATATCTCTAAATATATTCAAAAAAATCAAGGAAATATACAGGTTCGTAAACCAGAGAAGGGAACAAACCCTCATCACTTCTATGTAAATGGCGGAAATGTTACTCTGAATCCACTCGCTTCTCATAGATTTGAAGGACACAATTTGTTTAACAAAATTACAACACTTCCAATAGGAGGACACCACTAATGGTACATGAAACAATAGCGGCAACAAATGCCGTAGTAACTTTAGATGTAGCTTTACCGGGTATTGTTTGGCCTTGGTTGGTTACGGTAAACATGTGGGCAAAAAGTATTGGAACGGGTGTTATTTTTATGTTGTTTTTACTTCTTAAAAAATATCCGGAACAAGCCGGTAAATTGAGATTCCAAACCACTGTAGTTTCAATTATATTCATTCACATATTCTTATTATTTACACTTGCTGACTTGCATCAGCCATTTAGAATGTGGCATATATTCTTCTTTCCACATGTGACATCTGCAATTACTGTCGGTGCTTGGATGGCAACGGCTTTTGTCGGTCTTCTTTTCTTATTAGCTTTTCAAAGCTTTATCAAAAAAGATAATGTGGCGTTCGATAAGACTTTAACTTGGGTAGTTTTATTAGCTATTCCGGTTACACTTTATACAGCGGGGCTTATGTCTCAGTGTACAGCGCGTGAACTATGGCAGATGCCTACAGAATCGGCTCAAATGATTTTTGCTGCACTTCTTTCAGGTTCGGCTTTTATGATTTTACTCGCAGGAAACAAACTCAACTATGAGGCTAAAAAAACTTTGGGCGTAGTCCTTGGTTTGAGTGCGATGATGTCATTTATTCTGTACATGTCAGAGTATATATTCGGTCCAATGAAAGCGGAAGAGGTTGCTGCAGTTCTTGAGTATATCAAAGGCGATGGTCCATATACTGTAATGTTCTGGTTAGGTCAGTGGATGGCTTATCTTCTGCCAATGTTGCTTATAGTACTGAGTCGTGCTAGTAAAAGTGAAAATATTTTAAAACTTGCGGCTATTTTAGCCTTAGCAGGTCTGTGGTTAGTTAAACATGTTTGGCTAATGATTCCACAATTATTACCAATGAGTTAGGGAGATATAAATGTATTTACAAAGTAGAAGAACATTTTTAAAAGGTGCGGCATTTACGGTTGCCGGTGCTACTATTGCAAAGGGTGTATTTACAACAGATGCTTTAGCTGAATCAGTAACTGAGAGCAAATTCACAAACACTCCTGACACGCTCTCATTCTATCCTCCTATGGAAGAGTGGGCTGATTTTAAAGAGTTAGACGGTACTGACTGGAAAAGAGGTGGTATTAATCGCAAGGGTGTGAGAAGCGAATCTAATCCTGATGGTATCGAAGTGAATGATTATATGATTGTTCCAACTGCATGTTCTAACTGTGAAGCGTCATGCGGGGTTACTGCGTGGATTGATAAAAAAAGTTTTACCATTAAAAAGTATATGGGTAATCCGTTGCACCCCGCTTCAAGAGGTCGTAACTGTGCAAAGGGTTATGCTATACAGAGTCAAATGTATGACCCGGATCGTATAGCATTCCCACTCAAGCGAGCAGCAGGTTCTGCGCGCGGTGAAGGTAAGTGGGTTCGTACAACTTGGGATGAGGCGATGACTACCATTGGTAAAAAAATGGGAGATACCATAGAAAAAGGTGATGAACTTTCTAAAAAATCTGTAATGTTCCATGTAGGTCGTCCGAATGAGAATGGATTTGTACCGGCTATTTGGCATACACTAGGACTTGATTCATATAATTCACACACAAATATCTGTTCATCCAATGGACGAACACCGACTATGCAATGGGCAAACGATGATAGAACATCGCCTGATTGGGCTAATGCGAAGTTAATTTTCCTTAACTCTTCACATGCTGCGGATGCCGGACACTATTTTCAACAATCAGCTTCCTTTATTGCGGATGCGAGAGCAAAGGGTGCCAAAATGGTAGTTATGGATCCTCGTTTGTCCAACTCTGCCGGTATGGCAGATCTCTGGATAGCTGCATGGCCGGGAACTGAACCGGTTATTTATCTCTATTTGGTTCAAAGAATGCTAAGTGAAGACAAAGTAAATAAAGCGTTTGTTAAGAAGTGGCTCAACTGGGAAGTGATGTTAGATAATAAAGCATATTTGGAGTTTATGGTACTCAAAGGCTATATATCTAAAATGCCTAGTGGCGATAAATTTGAAGATTTTATAGCGATGCTTACAGAGCTTTATGCTCCATATACGCTAGATTATGCAGTAAAAGAGACACATGTTCCTGCATATAAACTTGAAGCACTTTATGATATGTTTATTTGGGCCGGAACTTCTATCTCTTCATACTTTTGGAGAGCTTCTGCTGCCGGAAATCGCGGTGGATGGATGGGTGGAAGAACAGGGTATCTTTCTCTCGCTCTTCGCGGTGCAATTGGACCTGAGGGAGGTACATTCTTCCACCATTGGCATGTTATTTCTGTTTCCGGTCTGGGCGGGAGTGCGACTGTCGGTCAGGGTCTGCGCGGTGTAAATGTACCTAAAATTGATGTTTACAATGAACTTACTTATCCACCGGAGTGGCCGCTTTCATCTTATGAGATGTCCTATCTTTTACCTCATTTATTGAGCGACACAGAGTGGCAGAAAAAATGGATTGCAAAAGGGTTGAGTGTTCCTCAAAAGCTTGCAGTCTATATTCCTCGTATGTACAATCCTGTATGGATTAATCCGGATGGATTTAGATGGATAGAAACTCTTAAAGACGAAAAAAAGATGGAACTTACTATGAATCTTTCTCCTATATGGAGTGAGACAAACTGGTATATGGATTATATACTCCCTGTTGGACTTGCCGGAGAGAGACATGACCAACATTCAGAGGCTACAATGCCTGCTCGTTGGACATCATTCCGTCAGCCGGTTCTTCGTGTTGCATTAGAAAAAATGGGCTGGAAACCGAAGAATCCTGCGCGTGCTACTCTTGAAGCACATATTAAAGCCGGTCTTGGTGAAGTTTGGGAAGATAATGAGTTTTGGTTTGAAATGTGTGTTAAATATATTGACCCGACAGGCAAACTTGGAATCAAGAAAATGTGGGAATCTAAAAAAACTCCAGGAACTCCGGTTACAATTTCTGAGTGGTATGATGCTGCATTTGGGGATAACTTACCAAATCTTAAAGCAACTGCTTTGGCGGATGCAAGATATAAAAACTCTGAATTTCCTGTGTACGAGTACATGAGAGATTATGGTGCTTGGATGGAAGAGAATAAAATCTACTCCCCTCAAGAGAGAGTTGTAAAAGAGGATAATGAAAATTATATTTCTCATGGTCATAAATATGAAAAAGCACATGTAACTATCAATAAACGAACAGGTGTTATGACTGCAGAACATGATGGCAAAAAAACAAATATCGGTATTGAAACTGACGGTGTCAAAATGGAAGGTTTTGCTACACCTGACAAAAAACTCGATTTCTTCTGTGAGTGGTTGGCAGATGATTGGAAATGGCCGGAATATGCGATTCCGTTCTACCCAAGAAATGATGAAGAGAAAAAGAAGATGGTACATATCGTTTCTCAAGTAAATCACTCTTATATGACAGAGAAAGATTCGTATGCACTCAATACAATTTTCCGTTATCCATACAATGTTCATACGCGTTCTGCAAATAGCAAACATTTGATGGAGATTTCTCAAAATCATGACCCGATTTGGATTTCAACTCCGGATGCAGCGCGTCAAGGCTTTAAACGCGGCGATGCAATTCGCGTGAAAATTGTGGATAGTTTAACAGGCTTAGAATCAGGCTATTTTGTGGCTATGGCAGTTCCTACTGAAGCTGTTTTACCAGGGACACTTGCTTGCTCACACCATGGAGGTAGATGGAAACTTAAAAATTCTGTAACTATTCCAAACGGTGTAACAGATGGCAAAGTGGATTCTCAGCCAGTTGCTAGAAACATGAATGATCCTAAATTTGTGGCGCATCCAATTGAAAATGTGGGTAAAGAGGGTTCACAAATTAAGATAGAAGATTATTCCGGTACAGCCGGAATGAACAGTTTTGGTGTTCCAACAGCTGAACTTCAGATGGATGGAAAAGAGGGTAAACTCAAATATATTGAGGGTATTAAACCATTCAAAGCGGAGAGATTTGCTAATTACAACAGAGATAGCGGAAATATTTGGTGGGATGGATTAAGCGGTTCGTGGCAAAATGCTGTGGCAGCTCCACATCCAGACCCGGTTTCCGGTATGCACTGTTGGCATCACAAAGTTATTTTAGAACCTGCACAAAAAGGTGACAAAATAGGTGATATTCATGTAAATTATGAGAATAATTTCAAAGTTTACCAAGGTTGGAGAGACCAACTCACAAGAGGGTTAGATGATAACTCTACTATTCGTCGTCCAAGACACCTTAAGCGACCGTGGGTTCCACTTTCTGAAAAAGCGTATATTGTGAATTTTAAAAAGTAGTAATCAATAGCGTGGCATGTGGAATTTTCCACATGTCCACAGTGTTTCTCCTTTTGGTTCTCACAGCATAGCAAAGTTTATAAACTTGCCCACCACATTCTCAAATACAAACCTACAGTAGATGTATAACCAACCTCACTAAAAATCAAGTTTCTATTTTTGTCATATATGAGCGTTGTAGGAAATACAGATATATTAAATTTTTTTGCAAAATAACCAGAGTCGTCATTTGTAACATTAAAAGTTAGATTATTAACTGCTAAAAACTCTTCTAATTCATCATCACTACCGGATTTTATTGCTATTGTCACAACTTTAAATTTTTTTGAGATAGTTTCTATGTTTGAAGCTTCAATCTTGCAGGTAGGACACCACGAAGCCCAGAAGTGGATAAGAACAGGCTTTTCGTGAGTAAATATATATTTTTCACTATCTAAAAGTGTTATTTCATCCATATTAAGCGGTTGTTTGTTTAGTTCAATACTTTTATAAATACTTATGATATTTGTTAGAACGGTTATAATTACAAGAAAAATTACAATTTCTTTAATATAGCGTTTGATTTTTTCTTTCATTTTCTTCCCATTCCTATCTTATTTAACGTAATTATAGAGTCTATTTAACAATTATGTAATTAATAACTGATAAGATTTAAAAAAGAGTAAAAGGAAATAAAATGACTAAAACGGTAAGTTTGTTTATTGTAAGTTTGGTTGTCGGTCTGTTCGTTTTTGGATGTTCTACTGATAAAAATATGGCTACCCCAAATATGATGTTTCAATCTGTAAATGCAGATGAAGCAACTCTGGTTCAAGAGGGTGAAAATAGAGACAGTTGTGTTAGATGCGGGATGGATTTGGTAAAGTTTTATAAAACGAGTCACACGGCAACTTATAACGGTAAAAATATTCAATACTGCTCACTTCACTGCCTTGAAGAGCATTTAGGAGAGGGTGTTGAACTTAAGAATCCGAAAGTTGTAGATATTGCTTCGTTAAAGTTTATTGATGTAAATAAAGCCTATTATGTTGTTGGAAGCTCTAAAAGAGGTACCATGAGTAAGATTAGTAAATATGCTTTTTTAGATGAAGCAATGGCTAAAAAATTTCAGGCTGAATTTGGCGGTGAAATAATGGACTTTGCACATGCAAGAGAAAAAGCTAAAGAGGATTTTAAACACTATAAAAATTAATTTCACATTCATATATTTACTATTTCCGTGACTTATAAAACTTATATAAAAATTAGAATTACTGTATAATTACAACGGTAAGTATATAATATAAAAATATGTGTTATAAATCGAACAAATGAGGAGAGTCATTATGATAAAGTTATTTTTAAATAAGACGGATGAGTTTTTATGCAAAAATGTTAGAAGTATTTTTGAAAAGACAGAGGATACTTATAAGAATAGGGGTTTGAAAGTAGACCTGATGAAAGAACTCCATAATTTAGAGTTTAATCCTATTGTCTGTTCTGTTGGTAGAAGTTCAAACTTTGAAAAAAATATCAAGATTAAAATCAAAGCAGTATTGGGAATGTTTTTTGTTGCCATTCCATTGTTCGCTTTTTCTTTAGTTACTTATATTTTAAATATTGATTATACTTATGCTTTTATATTTACATTTGTCGTAGCAATTTTAGTTTCATCAAGAATGGATGAAATTGCGAAGCGATATACTCAGAGAAGATTTTTGCTAGTTTGCAATTAGTAAAACAAGGTTTAAAGTATGAATAAATTAATTATATTATTGAGTGTTGCAACATTAGTGGGATTTGTCGGTTGTGCAAGTCATAAGGGCGATAATAGCTACTATGATAGAGCGAATAAGGTATCTAAAGAGGCTATAAATGAGTTGGACAAAGAGTAGTTAGCTCTCTGCCCTCATAAATATATTTTTACTCTAGCTATTAATCTCACTTTTTAAGATTTTAGCAAGAGCGCTACACTCATCAATCTTCTGCTTATAGCTTATTGTATCATTTAAAAGCACATCAATAAAAGCACTCCCGACAATAACTCCATCAGCACCTTTTATCTTCTCTTTTGCAGTTTTTTGATTCACACCAAAACCAACATATACCGGCGTATTTGTATATTTTTTTATAGAATCCAAAAATGGTTGTAAATCTTCACTTACTCCAGAGCCTGTAATGCCCGTATAAGCAACCATATAGATGAATTTTTGAGATTCACTGACTATTTTTTTGATTCTTTCTTCGCTGTCAGTAGGCGCTACAAAACTTATATTTGCTACATTGTTTGAGTTGAATAAGCTCTTATACGCTAAAGCCTCTTCGTGAGGTAAATCGGGGATAATTAGACCACTAACTCCTAGCTCTTTGGCATGTGGAATTAATTTATCTAAGTTTTGTTGATAAAAACTATTGAAATATCCCATCCAAAGAGTATCTACTTTTGGAGCCACAGCTTTAGAAATTTCTAAAAGATGGCTAAATTTAAAACCAAGTTCAAGGGCTTTATGGTTTGCCTTTTCAATTAAAGGTCCATCGGCAACTGGGTCAGAGAATGGAACCCCAAGTTCCAAAGTGTCAACCCCACTCTCACTTAAAGCTAATGCTAAATCTATACTAAAAGATTTTTCCGGATATCCAGAAGTTATGTATGCGACTAATTTTTTCAATTATTTTTCCAAATCAGGTATTTTAAGTAGAGAATATTTTACTTTGCTAAGTTTGTTATTGAGCTTAAAGTCTTCGTGCCATTTTGCGAACATGTCACTAATTCTCAGCAGCCAGTTTACAACCTCTTGGTTAATCGGCGGCTGCATAGTTCTGAGTTTTTCTAACTCATCTTCAACAAGAGTTGACAATCTTTGCATGGGCACTATTTTTAAAAAACCGGATGCTGACTTTATGTTGTGAAATACCCGAAAAAGCTCATCTACACTTCTTTTGTACATTTCAGGATTTGACAAATCTATAATCATAACCTCCATGCTGTCAACCATCATAGAATAGTGGTCTAAAAATTCATCAACTATTTCAAAATCGAAGTTAGCATCTAAGTCACTTCTTATACCCATAAAATAATTCTCCCATATAGTCAAGATTATAGCAATTTTTAGTTAAAATTCTTTTACTAAACTTTATTAAAAGTAACAAAGAGTTTCATAATGACCAAAAAAATGACAATTTCTTCTATCAAAAAAACAAAAGGGGTTAGACCTCTTGTAATGATTACTGCTTATGATGCACTCTTCGCAAAACTTTTAGAATCAAGCGCTGATATGATTCTAGTAGGTGACAGTCTCAACATGAGTTTTGCAGGTAAAGCCGATACTCTTAGTGCTACTTTAGAGCAAATGCTATACCATACTAATGCAGTTTGTAATGGAGCGAAAAATAGTTTTGTAGTTTGTGATATGCCTTTTGGAACATATGCTTCAAAAGAGGAGGCTCTGAAAAATTGCATAAAAGTTTTTCAAGAGACTTCTGCCGATTGTGTAAAAATAGAAGGCGGTACGGATAAAGCAGAAATAATCGCTCACTTGACAAGCAACGGCATTGCAGTTTGTGGGCATATAGGATTGCTTCCCCAGTCGGTTAGAAGCGAGGGCGGCTATAAAGTAAAGGGTAAAACAGAAGAGGAGCACAAGCAACTTATAAAAGATGCTAAGGCAGTAGAAAGTGCCGGAGCCTTTTGTATGGTAATTGAGGGCGTGAAAGCTGAAGTCGCTTCAGAGGTAGCACGCAGTGTAAATATTCCGGTAATAGGAATAGGTGCCGGTTCGGGCGTTGATGGACAAGTGCTTGTTTTTTCTGACATGCTTGGTCTATTTGAAGAGTTTACTCCAAAATTTGTAAAAAAATATCTTGATGGAGCCGCTTTGGTAAAAGAGGCTATTCAGAATTATGCAGATGAAGTTAAATCAAGAGAGTTTCCTCAAGAAATTCATACCTATTAGATTGGCATAAATATGGAAAGATTAGTTGAGATAGAAAAATATAACCCGGAAGAGGAGAGTGTAGAAACCTCACTTCGTCCAAATATCTGGAGCGAATACATCGGACAAGAGCAGATTAAAAAAAATCTTGGCGTATTTATAGAAGCGAGTAAAAAAAGAGTAGAAGCACTTGATCATGTACTGTTCTTTGGACCTCCAGGGCTTGGCAAAACGACATTGGCTTTGATAATTGCAAATGAGATGGGTGCAAACATAAAAGTAACAGCCGCTCCAATGATAGAAAAGAGCGGAGATTTAGCCGCTCTTCTTACAAATCTAGAGGAGGGCGATATACTTTTTATAGATGAAATCCATCGTCTTTCACCGGCAGTTGAAGAGATACTCTACTCATCCATGGAAGATTTTCGCATAGATATTATTATAGGAAGCGGACCTGCTGCACAAACGGTTAAAATTGACCTGCCGCGATTTACACTTATAGGTGCGACGACAAGAGCGGGGATGCTCTCAAACCCACTTAGAGACAGGTTCGGTATGAGCTTTAGAATGCAGTTTTACACATCCGAAGAACTTTCAAAAATTGTATTGCAAGCGTCCCTTAAACTGGGAAAAGAGATACTGCACGAGGCTTGCATGGAGATTGCAAAAAGAAGTCGGGGAACTCCTAGAATTGCGCTTCGTCTGCTACGCCGTGTGCGAGATTTTGCCGATGTTGCTAATGAGAGCAGCATAGAGTTTGTAAGAACAAAATATGCGCTCAATGAATTAGGGATAAACTCTCATGGCTTCGATGAGATGGATATAAGACTTTTAAATTTATTAGCTAGTGCAAATGGAAGAGCTATGGGACTGAGCACAATTGCCGCCTCGCTCAGTGAGGACGAGGGAACGGTTGAAGATGTGCTTGAACCTTACTTGATTGCAAACGGCTATTTGGAGAGAACCGCTAAAGGAAGAAAAGCGACAAGAATGACTTATGATGTTTTAGATATTTCATTCCCGGAAGAAGGAGGATTATTTTCATGAAATCACAATATTTTATAG
Source organism: Sulfurimonas sp. (assembly GCA_041662225.1). Classification (GTDB taxonomy): domain Bacteria; phylum Campylobacterota; class Campylobacteria; order Campylobacterales; family Sulfurimonadaceae; genus Sulfurimonas. Next base: position 20,209 of record JBAZSX010000006.1, on the reverse strand, counting down.
CCGTACTATTTGCAACTTCCCTTTACTGGATGTATCTTTTATATGCTCCATTTCTGCTTGTTATAACAATCGCGGCTCTTTTGGCGGTTTCAACCTCAAATATTCAAGATAATTTTGAGAAGCTTTTTAAAAATAGACTCCTTGCAGCTCTTAGCTCAAGCTTTTTATTGGCAGTTCTATTTTTTGCTCCGCTTGGCTATTTTTTGGCTACATTAACTATAAGACTCAACTCTCTCGAGCCGGATGCTTTTGCAAATCTAGAAACTTATATTAAAGATCTTATTGCAAATCCGCCACAGTATTTAGCCTTTATAAAACCATATGTAGCAGATAGTATGAAAGATATAGACATAAATTTTATTACCTCAAATGCTCTCTCCATCACTGGAAAAATAGGGGCATTTAGTGCAGGATTTTTAAAGAATGCATTTCTGGTTATTATTTTTTACTTTTTTGCTCAATATAATGGCAGTCATATTGTTGCATTTTTAAAGCGGGTAGTTCAGATGTCGGTGGAGGATAGCAGTTTGCTCTCAAAAGAGCTATCGTCTGTTATGAGTGTTGTTTTTTACTCTATCATTGTAAACGCTATGTTGCAAGGAGTCCTTTTTGGAGTTGCAATCTCTCTCATGGGGTATAATGGACTTCTCTTTGGAATTATGTATGGGTTTGCATCTCTGATTCCTGTTGTAGGCGGAGCACTCATGTGGCTTCCATTTATGACTTATGAGTTTTCTATGGGGAACAGTTCAAATGCAATTTTTATTGCTCTTTACTCAATAGTTGTTATCTCTATCATTGCTGATACATTTATAAAACCACTGATTATCAAAGAGATAAACAAGAGGCTCTTAAAAGAGGATGATGCAAGGATGAATGAGCTTGTCATTTTCTTTGCTATCATAGCAGGACTCTCTACCTTTGGATTTTGGGGAATGATATTGGGACCGGCTATTACAGCATTTTTTCTATCCATCCTGAAACTTTTCGAGGCTAGAAGTAAAGAGTGTTTAACAGAAGATTAGTATCATAGCAATCTACATATCAAATAAAAAAAGGGGAGTGGATGGTAAAAGTTGGTTTAATTTTAGTGATGTTGAGTAGTTTAGTTTTTGGTTTTTTTATGCCGACTTTTTCATTTGGCAGCGGAGATTCAGACAAGATAGATACAAACTTCGAGAGAGATAATAGAACGGAGATAGTTCTTGATAAAAAAGAGTCAAAGATATATTATGACGGAGCGTCATCTTCTCAAATGAATTTTGAAGATGCACAGGCATTTTGTAAAAAGAGCGATTACCTCGGCTATAAAGAGTGGAGGGTTCCGACAAAAGAGGAGTATGTCTCTCTGCTTGAGCTCTCTCGCACTCATTTAACTGTTAAACATGCTTTTAAAAATGTCCAGAAAGGAATTTACTGGAGTGCAACAGAGGATAGATTTAATGAAGCATGGTTTTTTGACTTCGATTTGGGAAGATACAGCACCGGTAAAAGAGATGATAAGCATTATGCCATGTGTGTTTTAAAACTATAAAAATACCTTGTAGTTTTCGAAAAACAAAGTTTTACTAAAGAAACATTTTCGCAAAGCGAAAAGCGATTCTCTTGTTTTCGTAGCTTTAGGGGGTTGTAGGGACATCTGTCCCTGCCACTAAAACGGACTTGTTCGTTTTAGTGTGTAACATCAGTTGTATAAATTTCCGGATGGTCGTTTTTCCATCTTCTGTGGAGCCAAAACCAAAATTTCGGCTCTTTTGTTATAAGATTTGTGAGCCAATCTGCTTGAAGCTGTGTCGCTTTTTGGATATCAGCTTCCTCGTTATCTGTTCTCTCAACTTTAATCTCATCAAATAGCATCAGAGTGTAGTTCTCTTCGTCGTCGGTTCTCACTGTTACGGGAATAATCGCTGCATTAAATTTTCTGGCTAAATAAGCCGGCGTTGAGGTTTGTCGAATGCTTTTAGCCATAAATTCTACCATTACGCCCTCTTTGGGATTGATATTTGTATCTATTAATATCCCGCATGCCAGACCGTTCTTGAGATTCCTGACAAGCGGCTTGACAACATTTGTCTTCTCCATAGAGATATTTCCAAAAGAGCCTCTTGCCTCCAAGAGCCAATCCTGATACGCTTGATTTTTCATCTTTTTGTAAACGGCAATTAGGGGCTCTATAAAAGCACCGATACTCGCACCGCCAAGCTCCCAAGAACTGTAATGTGTGGTTACATAAATAACCGCGCGACCCTCAGCATGCACCCTTTCTACTGCCTCTAAATTTTGTATGGTAACTTTTTTTGCAAGCTCATCTCTGCTCGTACGGCGAAGCTCCATGGCATGCAAAAAGTTGAAGAGAAGATTTTTAAAAGCGTATTTTGTTATCTCTTTTTTTTCATCTTCGCTGAGTCTGTTATCGAATGCAAATTCGAGATTTCTGTATGAAACCTCCCTATATCTTTTAGAAGCGTAATAGCTCAAAATTGCAAGACCGGAAAAAAAAGACTTTCTATAAGAAGAGGGGAGAGCCATTAAAAATTTTTCTAAAAGTAAAAATAGTTTAAATCCCATTATTGAAGCAGTTCCTTTGCTCTTGCCACTATCTCATCGACTTCTATCTCTTTAATGGAAAAATCATTCTTATCAATTTTATTAATATCTACAGCGGACGGAGATTTTATGCCTATATTTTTTGGTGTTTCATAAATCATTCGAGTGGTCGTAGGTCCGAAAAGTGTGATGGACGGAGTATTTTGTGCCCATGCCATGTGTGTTGGACCTGTGTCGTTGCCTATAACTAAATCAACACTTGATAGAGCCGAGACAAGTTCACTCAGTGAGAGTTTTGGCGCTAATGTTGCATAAGATGAATTTTTGCAAATCCACATGCCATCCTCTTTCTCACGCACGTTCCCCCAGATAATTATGCAGTTTTGTTTTAGTTTTTCGCAAAGTTCGGCGACTTTTTCTTTAGGATATTTTTTTGATTCCCGTGATGCACCTATAACAATGGCAATGTTCCTGCTGTCAATGTCAGCATGCGGAAGTTTTACATGCGGAAATATATTGGTGTGAGGAAAGAGATATTTTTCTTCAAAACATAGATTCTCTTGCCTAACAAACAGAGCCTCTTTATTCTGAAGCATCGCATCACTGATATGAAATCCTAATGCATCTGAGACTAAAAAACAGTTTCTTTTTATAACATTCTCATCATACTTCACATGCGAAGTTGTTCTATAAAAAAGCGAAGCCAGACTCTCTCTTGCAGAAGAGCTATTAAAGCCATGCGTATTCTTGCCGATAAGCCTTGCAACTAAGGCAGATTTTAAAAGCCCTTGAATGTCAATAATAATATCATACTTGCCCAAAGAGCGAAGTTTTGAGATACTCTCTTTTAAAAGGGTAAAGCTCTTTTGCTTTTTAATCTCTTTAAGATTGACTGTATGTACTGCAAAGATAAGAGGATGATTCTCTAGAAGCGGTGCAAAAACTTTTTCAGTAATCCACTCAATCCTAGCATGTGGGAATTGTTTGTGTATAAACTGTAGAGTTACAGCCGTGTTTACAATATCACCAAGTGCTGAAAGTCTGACTATCGCTATGCGTTTTATCTCTTTTTTCATGGGCGCCATTATAGCAAAGGAAGTTTTAGTTTGGTATAATCACGCCAAATTTTGGAGAAGGAATGACACTATGACTCCATCCGATATACAAGACTTCTCAAACAGCAGAACAAAAGCCAGAGCCTATTTTTGCTACCTTTTTTCAAAAAATATTCCAAATAGGTTACCCTCTCTTTCAGAAGAGATGATTATTCCGCGCCTCTTAAAAATTAAGGCAGATTTAGAGAGCTGCGAGGGTGTATATCTCTTAGACCACCGAGGTATTCAAGTAAGCCCTACGTATCTTGACCATAAACAAATAGATGAAGACGCCGGAAAGATTCGTGCTGACCGAGCCTACTATTATAGAGCAGTGAGAGAAGGGAGATGTACAATAACAGACCCCTATCCATCTCTTATTACAAGAGATTTGACAGTTACGGCTTCGCAACCGATTTACGATGAAGCAGGGGTTCTTAAATATGTAGCATGTTTAGATATGCCATTTGATGAAGTTCTTAAAATCGCTCATTTGAGTACTTTTGATTCATTTTTTGTTAAATTCTTCAGATACTCCTACAGCATGTTTTCACTGGCTCTCATTGCCGTGGCAATGCTCCTCTTTTTTAAGGGTATGCAGAGCTTCTTTTTATATGAAATATCACATTTCAATATAAAAGATGTATTTGAAGCAACAATTTTGATTACCTTAGCCCTAGCCATTTTTGATTTGGCGAAAACCCTCATAGAAGAGGAGATTATGGGCAGGACAAAAGAGCAAAGCATCTTCGGTGCCCATAAGACCATGGTGAGGTTTTTAGGCTCAATCATCATTGCCCTATCTATTGAAGCACTTATGCTTGTATTTAAATTTGCAATTACCGAGCCGCAGATGCTTCTCTATGCCATGTTTATTATTGCAGGAGTTGCGATGCTGTTAATCAGTTTGGCACTTTATATTAAACATACAAAAGAGAAAGTTCAAGAATGATAGCAATAGTAGATTACAACATGGGAAATTTGGCAAGCGTAAAAAATGCTTTTGCTAAGCTTGGTAAAGAGACGGTAGTAGAGAGCGACCCCGAGAAATTTAAAAATTATGACAAGTTGATACTCCCTGGAGTCGGTGCTTTTGGTGATGCCATGGAGCATTTAAAAGAGAGAAGCATGGTAGAAGCTATAAAAGAGTTCGCACATAGCGGAAAATACATGTTTGGAATATGCCTTGGAATGCAGCTCCTTTTTGAGAGCAGCGAAGAGTTTGGTTTACATGAAGGTTTAGGGCTTATAAAAGGCGAAGTAAAAGCTTTTGATAGTTCAAAATTTGATGAACCGCTCAAAGTTCCGCACATGGGGTGGAACAAAATGTTTACAAAAGAGCATCCGCTTTTTAAAAATATGGATGAAGAACACTACCTCTATTTTGTTCACACATACCATGTGAACTGTGCAGATAAAAATGACATCATCGGCACAACTTTTTACGGCTACGAGTTTACCTCTGCCGTGGCATGCGGCAATATTCTTGGCATTCAGCCTCACCCTGAAAAAAGCCATAAAAACGGTTTGGCAATTTTAGAAAATTTTATAGGTCTATAAAATTTATACGCTATCGGAAGTAATTCCGATAACTACGCTAACGCTTGGTTCTAAAAATGCTTTGAAATGGCATTTTACACACGTCCTCAGCGGAGAGCTCACGCCACTGGTGGCTTTATTATAAAAAAAGGAAATGAGATTACTATGACTTTATACCCGGCGATAGATTTAAAAGATGGAAAAGCAGTGAGACTTACAAAGGGTCTTATGGAGAGTGCAAAGATTTACTCGAACGAGCCATGGGAACTTGTGAAAAAGTTTGAAGAGATGGGTGCAGAGTGGGTTCATTTGGTGGATTTGAATGGTGCTTTTGCAGGAGAGCCAAAAAACTTAGAACAGATAATAAAAATTAGAGAAAACTGTAATGTCAAACTAGAGCTCGGCGGCGGAATTAGAGACGAAGAGACAATTAAGAAAATGCTCGCAATCGGGATAAACAGAGTTATTTTAGGCTCAATTGCCGTTAAAAATCCACAATTCGTAAGAGAGATGGCAGCAAAATATCCAATAGCAGTCGGGATTGATGCAATTGACGGCTTTGTAGCGGTGGAGGGGTGGGGCGAAGTGAGCTCCATGCTAGCAACTGATTTGGCAAAAGAGTTTGCTGATGCCGGCGTTGAAGCCATAATATGCACAGATGTCGGCAAAGACGGTACTTTGAGCGGGGTAAACGTTGAATTTACTTTAGATATTGCAAGAGCTTCAGGAATAAGCACAATCGCAAGTGGCGGGGTAAAAGATGCAAGCGATATAGAGGCTCTTATAGCGACGAAAGAAGTGGATGGAGTTATCATAGGTAAAGCTTACTACGAGGGAACTCTTGACCTGGCAAAAATGTTCAAACTCATAAATTAATAGAAAAATAAACAAAATTTAGGTACTATTTGGCACAAAAAATGCTAACAATATTATAAAAAAAGGATTTTAATTGAAATTATTAGTTGTTGATGATAGCTCTACAATGCGCCGTATTATTAAAAACACTTTGGCTCGTCTCGGTTATAAAGACATTTTAGAGGGTGGCGATGGTCTTGAGGGTTGGGCTGCTATGGATGCTAACCCAGATATTGACATGTTAATTACAGATTGGAATATGCCGGAGATGAATGGTCTCGAACTTGTTAAAAAAGTTCGCGCAGATGCTCGCTTTAAAGATTTACCAATCATCATGGTAACAACAGAGGGTGGAAAAGCAGAAGTTATAACAGCTCTTAAAGCAGGTGTAAATAACTATATTGTAAAACCGTTTACTCCACAGGTATTAAAAGAAAAACTTGGTGCAGTAATGGGTGTCACGGAGTAATGCAAGAGTACTATTACGAATTAAGTGTTAAAGTTTCATCTCATCACTCTCTCTTTTTAGATTTTTTATCAGATACCATACCAATAGGCTTTGAAGAGAGTGATGAGGGATTTATTATCCGAAGCGAAGAAGAGCTTGAAACAATTGCTTGGGGGCTAGAACAGTTTGCAGAAGCTCTGCAAAAGGCTTTAAGTCAAAGTGTAGATTTAGAGTGTAAAATAACAAAACAAAAAAGCAGTGATTGGGTAGAGAATTATCAAAAAAGTATAGAACCGCTTGTGATAGATAAGTTTTATATACATCCGACTTGGGATGAACCTCATAATGAGCTTATAAATATAGTAATAGATCCGGCTCTGGCATTTGGAACCGGGCACCATCCAACAACAGCATCATCACTTAGAGCAATTTCAGAATATGTAAAGAACGGAGATACACTTATCGATGTAGGCTGCGGAAGCGGCATATTGGCAATAGCTGCAATGAAGCTTGGAGCAGTTGTTGATGCATGCGACACAGACATAATCTCTGTTGAAAATAGTATTGTGAATGCAAAAATAAACTCTCTAGAATTTTCAAAAATATGGGAAGGCTCGTGCTCCCTTTCTAAAAATAGATACAACGTAGTCGTTGCAAATATAGTAGCAGATGTTTTGACATTTATAGCAAAAGATTTAAAAAGTGCGCTCAAAGAAGATGGTATTTTGATTTTATCTGGAATATTAGACAAATATGAAGCAAAAGTTTTAAGTTTTTACAAAGATTGTGAAATAGTTAAGAGAATCGCTCAGGATGAGTGGGTGACTCTTATTTTAAAAAAGTAAACAGGAAATAAAATATGGCAAAAAAAACTCCAAATAAAGATAACGACGATAATAATTTTTTTAATAAAAATCCACTGATAACATTTGCAATTTTTTCTGTTGCTGTTATTTTACTGTTTAAAGTAGTGATAGGTGAAAATGGCACTGGAGTTGATGGAGCTGTAGAAGGTGCAATTGCTGGTGGTTCAGCCAGAGTAAAACAAGTAAGCTACTCGGAGTTAAAATCATTAGTAGCATCTAAAAGTGTAGATAAAGTTGACATTGGGCAGAGCTACATTAAGGCTACTTCTGTTGATGGAAAGATATATACGACAAGAATAGTAAAAGGCGATACAAAACTTGTAGATGAGCTTGATAAACAGGGCATACAGTATCAAGGTTTTAGCGAGACAAACTGGTTTACAGAGATGTTTGGATGGCTGTTTCCATTTTTAATAATTATAGGTATTTGGATGTTCTTTGCCGGGAGAATGCAAAAAAGTATGGGAAGCGGTCTTTTGGGAATGGGTAATTCAAAAAAGATGGTTAATTCTGAAAAACCTAAAACAAAGTTTGATGATGTAGCGGGGGTTGAAGAGGCAAAGGAGGAGGTTCAAGAGATAGTGGACTTCCTGAAATACCCTGCAAGATATGTAGAAATTGGTGCAAAAATCCCAAAAGGCGTACTTTTGGTAGGAAGCCCCGGGACCGGTAAAACACTTCTGGCAAAAGCCGTTGCCGGAGAAGCGGATGTTCCTTTCTTTTCTGTAAGCGGTTCTAGTTTTATAGAGATGTTCGTAGGCGTCGGTGCTGCCCGTGTTCGTGATTTATTTGAACAAGCCAAAAAAGATGCTCCTAGTATTATCTTCATTGATGAGATTGATGCAATAGGTAAAAGCCGTGCTGCCGGCGGCATGATGGGTGGAAATGATGAGAGAGAACAGACCCTTAATCAGCTTTTAGCAGAGATGGACGGTTTTGGAACAGACACACCGATTATTATTTTGGCTGCAACAAACAGACCTGAGGTTCTTGACCAAGCGCTTCTTCGTCCCGGGCGTTTTGACAGACAGGTCTTAGTTGACAAACCGGATTTTGCAGGTCGTATAAAAATTTTAAATGTACATGTGAAAAATGTAAAAATGGATGCGGATGTTGAGCTAGAAGAAGTTGCAAGATTGACAGCAGGTTTGGCGGGCGCAGATTTAGCAAATATTGTAAATGAAGCTGCACTTTTGGCTGGAAGAAAAAGCCAAAAAACCGTAAAACAGAAAGATTTATATGAGGCAGTTGAGCGAGCCATAGCAGGGCTTGCCAAAAAGTCTCGTCGCATCAATCCTAAAGAGAAGAAGATTGTTGCATACCATGAGAGTGGGCATGCGCTCTTAGCGGAAACAACAGATGGGGCGAAGAAGGTCTCTAAAGTTTCCATAGTTCCTCGTGGACTTGCTGCACTCGGATATACACTCAACAAGCCTGAAGAAGATAAATTTATGATGCAAAAATATGAACTTTTTGCAGAGGTAGATGTTCTTCTGGGTGGTCGAGCGGCCGAAGAGGTTTTTATCGGTGAAATTTCTACAGGTGCAGGAAACGACCTTGAGAGAGCAACAGAGATTATTAAATCAATGGTGCAGGTTTATGGTATGACCGATGTTGCAGGATTGATGGTTTTAGAGAAACAGAGACACTCGTTTTTGGGCGGTGCACAGCAGGTTTCGCGTGAGTACAGTGACAAAATGGCAGAGAACATGGATGAGTTTATTAAGTCATCCTTAGCTGAGCGATACATCGCTGTCGTAGCTAGGCTCAATGAGTATAAAGGCGCAGTCGAAGAGATGGTTGCACTTCTTTACAAAAAAGAGAATATTACCGGTGAAGAAGTTAGAGAGATTATTATTCATTTTGAAAAAGAGAACAACATGAAATCAAAAGTTTCTAATGTTACAAATGATATAGAAGAAGAGCTAAAGCAAGACGCAACAATGTCTAAAGAAGAGCATAAAGATGAGAAATAATCTTTCTCCTGTGGCCAAAGAGGGGCTTAAATATATTGGCTGCTCGCTTCTCCTTTTTGCCATTTTTGCTGTATTAGATTTTGAAATTTTAGAGTTTATAGCTTTTTTTGCGCTACTTTTTTTTGTATTTATCTATAGAAACCCGGAGAGAGCAACAAAAATTTATGAAAAAAATAGTGTTTTAAGTCCTGTGGACGGGGTCGTTCTGTCTATAGAAGAGATTGAAGATAAAGAGTACGCTTATAAAATTGAGATTGAAAGTAGCTATTTTGATGTTGCTTTTTTACGAGTACCATTCAACTCCTCTCTCAAATCAGTGAATATAAAAAGAGGCGGAAGACTCTCTAAAATTGGTTCATTGGCAAAAAAAATAAATGAACATGCAGAGCTTCTGTTTGAAGATGAAAAATCTAATAAAATGAAAGTCTTACACATGTTGAAGTGTAGTGTAGATGAGATTAAAATAGGGATTTCAGAGGGTCAAAATCTTCTTCAATCTTTAAGATACGGTCTTATGATTAACGGTGTTACAACTCTTTATCTTCCTCAAACTTTTAGGCTTAATATCAGTGTAGGACAAGAAGTCACAGCATCTGAATCGCTTATAGGTTACTTTTCTAAATAAAATGACCTAAAGCCGCTTTGTAATTCTCAAAAAATAGAGTTTTTACTAAAGAAACATTTTCGCTATGCGAAAAACTATTCTCTTGTTTTGTAGCTTTAAGGGGTTGTAGGAACAATTTGTCCCTGCCATTCAAACGGACATGTTCGTTTGAATGCGTAACATCTTAATTTGTTTTAGTTCTATTTGTATCCTCTTTCTTATGATTTGCACTGTTCTCTTTTTTTTGAAATTCATAGAGTAATTTATCTGAATCTATTTCAAAGTTAAAAAATTCAGAACTGAATCCATTGTCTCCGATTTTTAGCAGTTGAATAACTGCTCCATCATGGTTTTGCAATTCAAGATATAAAAGCCCCAATGCATATCTGCTCTCTAAAAAGTCTGTATCTTGCAATTTTGATAACTCTAAAAGAGCGACTGCATTTTCATTATGTTGTGCGGCTATTGATGCAACTGCGCCCAAAAAGAGCGTATCTGCATCTCTTATTTTCAACTCATCAATCAGCTGGTTATAAAGGGTAAATGACTCTTCATATGCTTTATCATAAAGAGAGGCTAAAGCTAAGGCACTTATAATCTCGTATGGATTCTCTGTTGTAGCATCTAAGACATGCTTGAGCTGCTCTCTTAAAAAGAAGAGTTTACCCGTGATAAGGTTCTGTTGAATATATAAATATCTTACGATCTGTGGGCCATAATAGAGATCGTTGAAATCAAATTTTTGGATTTTTAAGTAGTTTTGTACCTCTTTCGCATAATCGGTTATTTTTAAATCACCGAAATGGGCATCAATATACATCATGTGCGGCAATATATCATTTGGAAGAAGGGCAGTTAATTTTTTAGAGGATGCTTTTGCAGTATCTTGTTTATTTAAACCTTGAGAAATGATAACATCTAGTGCTAAATAGAGTGGTCTCTGTTTATAGCTATTATCAAGCCAATCGACGCTTGAGAGCAAATCGTTTTCACTTATATTTAAGAGCGTTTTGTATAAATCCATGTTTTCATCATGCTCTTCTTGTTGCATAGCTTCTTTGATTATTGAGGTTAATTTAGTATGCTCTTTATTTATAAGTTGACCGGTCATAATCGCAAAGATGCCTGAGAGATAATTTTTTGCATCTAGGTAGTAAGAGCGTAAAAAGTGCTCATGAGCATCATGCATGTTCCCCATCTGTGCATACGTAAGCGCTAAGTTATAGTGTAGGATTGAGTGTTTTGGTTGTAATTTAACAAGCTCGTCTAACTCCTCATTAGCTTCTCTGATTCTAAAAGTGAGAGCTTTTTTTATCGCTTTTGCTATTCCATAATTTACTGCAGAAGATGAAGCGCTTTTTTCAAGGTACTCAGTTGCCGAGTCAATATTATCTATATACATATTGGCGTTACCTTTGCGTATGTAATTTATAGTTTTGTCCGCATTAAATACTTTATAGGGAGAGAAGTAAAATATTTTTTGATAATTTAGCGATTTAGAGTTTTCAAGTTTGTTTTTAAAGAGTTGTTGCGCTTTTTTTGGTTCAAAAAGGGAATCTTTCAGTACTACTTTTATAGGGTAAAGATTGTACGCTTCATCCGGAGAAGAATCTGTTACAGTTTTTATATCTATTGCACCCTTTGCAACAAGCCCCGCTTTAATATTTACAAGCCCAAGCGCTAGTTGTGCCTTCGCAGGTTCAATATTATTTTGAATCGCATCTTCTAGATACTTCCGAGCAGACACCGTGTCTCCGACTCTTGCATACAAGAGACCAAGGCTAAATGCATCTCTCTTGTCAAACTCTTTTTTTATCGTCTCTATCGCATCGTTGTTATTCTCAAAAAGTGAATCAATTTTTGCACCTAAATGTTTTTGAACATCAGGGTATTCATTAGAAGTTGGATTTTTAAGAGCGCTTAATGCTTCAAGATAGTTGCCGTTATAGTAATTTATGAGTGTGTAGTAATAGGAGTAGAGCGGAGAGTCGATTTCATTCGGCAGGTAGGCATATGCCAAATCTATGTAGTACCTAAAACTCTCTTTGTCACCCAAATGCATTGAACAGACTGCTGCATTAATTGCGCTTACACATCTTTTTTCATCATTTTGTATAGCTTTTTGGAACGTTTTAAGAGCCATGTCGTACTGTTTATTTATAAGCTGTGCCACACCAAGATTGTATTGAGAAATAGCTTCACTAAAGAGAGCAATTCTTTCATACAAAGAGAGAGCCTCCTCTTTGTTTCCGTTGGAATAGAGATAGTTGGCTTTAGCAATCATGTTCTCTAGCTTACTTGCTTCAATAGGCTCTTGTACTTTTTTTACCTCTTTTTTTTCTGTTGTTATTGTTGTGGATGGAGGAGCTTTCTCTTCTTTTGATGATTTGAAAATCAGTATGAGTGCAATGATGATAATAAGGAGAAGAAGAGCTCCGGCACCGCCAAAAATAATAAGTTTTTTATTTTTTAGAAAAGACTCTTTAGCTACTGTCTCTTCTTCTTTAGGAGTACCCTGAAAATCAGTTACTTCACCCTCTTCAATAATGATTATCTCTTCATTAGCATCAGCCATCATGTACCTTAGTGTATTTCGTTATTAGTAGTAATGTAAGCAAGAAAAGTGCCACTAGTTTGTCTGTTGCATGACGGCAGATGCTACATGTGTCAACGACGGAGCTAAAATAAACGAGAATTCTAGTGCAGATGACTTTAAATCAGGAATTTCTCCATATAATTGTCTTATTTAACTCCGCCATTGACACAGGAAGACAGAATATAACAAGCGTATTAAAAAGATATAAGGTAAATGATATGAATTATTTTAGCTATTTAGAAGATGTTGCACCTAAAAATTTATTTGAAGCTTTACAAACTGAGCAATTGCAAACTATTGCAATTGTTTTAGTATATATAGACAGAGACTTAGCTGCAAATACACTCAATATGTTTCCTGATGATATGAAAGCCCAAATAGCTATTAAAATGGCTCATATAGACGAGCTTTCTGAAGTAGCAGTAAAAAGCATAGCTAATATTCTAGAAACTAAAATACTGCCAAGTGGTGTAAAGTTAGGTGGAGTTAAAGCAGTAGCTGAAATACTTAAGCGTTTAAAAGACTAAGCATAGTTCATTGGAATGTCAAAACGAAAGGATAATATTATTCTTACAAAAATTATGGATGAGTTAATGCTTATTGAACATATTTTTAAGGGAAGTTTAATCAAGCATCAGATTTTTTTTTAAAAAGTATAGATATTTTACTTGATTTGGAATTAGATATTATTAATAATAGTAATTTTAAATTATCATGGAAAAATATTTTTATTAATTATTTGGAATATATAAATGAAGATGGAATAGAATTGCAAATACAAACATTTGATAATGAAGCTATCAAGTTATCATATGTGAAAGTTAGTAAAGAGATATTTAGCACTTGTATTGATGTTGTATGAGTTTTTTTCAAAAAACACCATTAAAGACCCACTAAAATAGAGCAGCCAATAGGCAGTTCTATCTGCCTATTTACTCATAAAAGAAAAAAAATTAGTTTAAATAAGGCTCTAAAACTTTCGGAATATTAATACTTCCGTCTTCATTTTGAAAGTTCTCCATAATTGCTACCAATGTTCTGCCGACAGCCAAAGATGAGCCGTTTAGCGTGTGTACCATTGAGTTTTTATCGCCGTCTTTGTATCTTATTTTTGCGCGTCTAGCCTGAAAATCTCTTGTGTTTGAAACAGAACTAATCTCTCTGTATGTGTTTTGTCCGGGGAGCCACACTTCTATATCAACAGTTTTTGCGGCACTAAAACCTAAGTCTCCGGTACAAAGGGTTACAAGACGGTGAGGAAGTTCGAGAGCAGTTAAAATATCTGAAGCACATGCGAGCATCTCATCAAAAACTTCATCGCTATTTTGCGGTGTTGTGATGGCAACAAGTTCGACTTTGTGAAACTGATGCTGTCGTATCATGCCTCTTGTGTCTCTGCCGGCTGCACCTGCCTCTTTTCTAAAACATGGAGTATAAGCTGTCATTTTTATAGGGAGCTGCGACTCCTCTAAAATTTCATCGGCAAAGAGGTTTGTAACCGGAACTTCTGCAGTTGGAATTAAAAAGAGCTCTTGAGAATCTATTTTGTATAAATCATCCTCAAATTTTGGAAGCTGCCCCGTGCCTTTGAGAGCATTTCTGTTTACGATAACAGGTACGCTCACCTCTTCAAACCCTCTTTTTGAGTTGAAATTCAACATAAAGTTTATAAGTGCGCGTTCAAGTTTTGCACCCATTCCGAAAGAGACGCTGAAGCGGCTTGTTGCCAGTTTTACTCCGCGCTCAAAGTCTATCCAGCCGTTTTGCTCTGCCAGCTCCCAATGCTCTTTGGGAGTGAAACTAAACTCTTTGGGGGTTAAAACTTTTTTAATCTCGATATTGTCGTTTTCATCTGCACCATCCGGAACATTGTCATCCGGCATGTTAGGTATAGACATGGCAAGAGTTTCTAACTCCTCTTGTCTCTCTCTTTGTGTTTCAAGTGCTGCGGCAATATTTATTTTGTTTGCATCTACTTTCGCTTTGAGCTCACTAATATCTCTGCCATCTTTTTTATAAATACCAAACTCTCTGCTCATGCTGTTTTGCATAGCTTGAAGTGTTTCAAACTCTGTTTTTGCTTTTTTAAGTTCTTCGTTTTTCTTTTTCAAATCAGCAATTAAGGAAGTATCAACTTTTTTGCGAGAGAGTTTCGCACTCATAGCGTCAAAATCTTTTTGTAATAGTTTTAAATCAATCATAAATATCCTAAAAAATAAGTAGCGTGATTATATCAAAAATTAAAAGTGATTTTAACTGATAGTAAGATAACATTCATTAATGAATAGAGCTTGTAAAATATTGTAAACTAAAAGGTCAGTGATGTCATCATCTTTTGAGAAAGAGTTAATAGAAGAAAGAAAGGAACTGAAAAAATTAAAATTCGGACTCAATAAAGCTCAAGAATTGGCTCACATTGGTCACTGGGAACTTGATATTGCCTCAGGCGAACTTTTTTGGTCTGACGAAGTTTATCGTATCTTTGGTTACGCCCCTCAAGAGTTTGATGCAACCTACGAGCTATTTTTAAAACATATTCATCCTGATGATATTGAGCTTGTAAATAAGAGCTACATGGATTCTGTGAATGAAAAACGGGGATATCATATAACCCATCGCATTATTCGCAAAGATTCAGAAATAGGTTTTGTTGAAGAGAGATGCGAACATGAGTTTGATAATAACGGCAACATTCTTCGCTCTATCGGAACTGTACATGACATAACAAAGCAAAAAATTGCACAAAACGAGCTCATGTTAGCCTCTGAAGTTTTTGCAAAAATGAGCGATGGAATTGTTATTACCGATTCATCTCAAAAAATTATCAAGGTGAATGAAGCTTTTTCTAAAATAAGTGGCTACTCAGCTGAGGAACTTTATGGAAAAACACCAAAAGCGCTCAGTTCCGGTTGGCACAATCATGAGTTTTATGGGTCGATGTGGGCATCTATCATGACATACGGTTATTGGAATGGCGAGATTATTGACCGTAAAAAAAATGCTGAGCTATATACGGCAGAAATCAATATAATCGCTTTGCATAATGATGAAGGTACCTTGACAAATTTTATAAGTATTACGAACGATGTAACCAAGAAAAAAGAGCAAGAAGATTTGATACACAACCTTGCATATTTTGATTCTCTTACAACCCTTCCAAACAGAGTGCTTTTTCAGGAGAGAGTTGTAAGCAGAATACCGTTTATAAAAAGAAATAAAAAAAAGATGGCTCTGCTTTTTATTGATATGGATAATTTTAAAAATGTGAATGACACACTCGGTCATGTTATGGGTGATAAATTTTTGGTTGAAGTCTCTAAAATCATAAAAAAAGCCATTCGAGAACAAGACACGCTCGCACGTTTGGGCGGAGATGAATTTACCGTAATCGTAGAAGATATTGATACGGCTATGGATGTTGTCTCTATCGCAGAGAACATCATAAACGCTTTTAATCAGCCACTCATCATAGAAGCGAATAAACTCTATACCGGAGTTAGCATGGGCATTAGTATTTATCCCGATGATGGGCAAAGCTATGAGGAGCTAGTAAAAGCAGCGGACACTGCCATGTATCAGGTGAAGGAGTCAGGGAAAAACAGTTTTCAGTTTTATACCCAATCTATGAATGAAAAGCTCACAGAGAGAATAGACATAGAAAATCATCTTCGCAGTGCTATTGAGAATAATGAGTTCTTTTTAGTTTATCAGCCAAAGATCAATCTCGATACAAAAAGCGTCTATGGCATGGAAGCACTTATAAGATGGAAACATCCTGAACTAGGGCTTGTACGACCGGATAAGTTTATAAATATTTCTGAAGAGACAGGACAAATATATGAGATTGGGTTGTGGGTTGCAAGACAGGCGCTCATTGATACAAAATCGCTGCATGAAGCCGGAAATATGCTAACTGTATCTATAAATGTTTCAAGTAAACAGTTAGAGAATGAAAATTTTATACGCGATATTTGCCGCGAAGTAGGTGAGATTGGAGTTGATATACAGTATATTGAGCTTGAAATAACTGAGTCGCATATTATGAGTGACATCAATAAGGCACTCTTAATTCTTAATGAGTTACATGCTATTGGCTTTTTGCTCTCTATTGATGACTTTGGAACTGGATACTCGTCCCTGAGCTACCTTAAAAAGCTGCCGGCCCAAACGATTAAAATTGATAGAAGTTTTGTTCTTGATATTGAAACAGATGAGGATGATCGCTCGATTGTTGCCACAATTATAGCTATGGCTCAAGCTTTAGGTAAAGATGTTATTGCCGAAGGTTCTGAGACGCAAGGGCATGTAGACACACTTAAGCTACTTAACTGCAATAAGATACAGGGTTACTTTTTTAGTAAACCAATAGAAATAGATGCGTTTAAAGAGTTTATTTACAGCTTTTAGAACACTGAAATGAGTTCTAAAAAGACGCTGTTTTTATACTAAAATATCTTTCGCTATCTGAAACTGATTTGCAGTCATAAGATGAATTTTTGGATGAAATGCTTTTAGCTCATCAAAGAGATTTTTGCTAAGTTCGAATCCAACTTTATACTCCTCTTCAACTCCTCTTTCACTTGCAACTCTTAGGGCTTCTAGCCAAGAGTTTGGAACATTTATCCCGGGAACATGTGCCGCCAAAAACTGAGCAGTTCGAAGTTTTGTAATAGGAAAAACTCCCAAAATAAGTTCAGTATTTTTTTGTTCGCCGCAACACTCTCTGTTTGCTGCATCGCGTAAATCTAACAGCCTTTTTGCATTTTCTAAATCATAAACAGGCTGCGTAATAATTCCGCAAGCTCCGTGCTTAATCTTTTTTTGCATCTTTTTTTGAAGGGTTTTAGGATTTTTTGAATAGGCGTTAACTACCGCAAAGGGGTAAATCTCTTTTGGCTTTTGTGCTAGAGGCTTTCCTGCATAATTTATACCACTGTTAAAACAAGAGATCATGTCTAATAAAAGTGAACTATCCGATTCAAAAACACCTTTAGTGTGCGGCTGGTCGGAGATAGTTGCAGGGTCGCCGGTGAGGGCTAAGATAGCTCTTACGTCTACTTCATTCGCACCGAGCAGGTCCGATTGAAGAGCGATTTTATTTCTGTCTCGCATACTCATTGTCGCAATAACGGGTTTGTTAAATCTATCCTGAAGCATTTTAGCAGCAAAAAGTGAGTTGTATTTTAGTCTTGCAAGAGGATTGTCTGTTGTTGAGAAACCATCCACAAGTTTGTCTAAACCTAACTCCGCGATTTTATCGATAGTGGGAGTAAAAACCGGAGAGTGCCCAGGAGTGGTTTCGAGGGTGATGTAAATGCCGTTTTTTAATTTATCTATGAGTTTATCAAACAAAAAAAATCCTAATTCGCTATAATTGCGGCATTATAACAAAGAGAGAAAAAATATATGTTGAAATTGGCAGTTTTTGATTTTGATTCAACACTGATGGACGGCGAGACGATTGATTTTTTTGCGGAGGAGCTTGGCATTGGCGAAGAGGTAAGTCGCATAACCGAGGAGGCGATGAGCGGAAGACTTGATTTTTTTGAGTCGCTTCAGCAGAGAGTAGGGCTTTTAAAGGGACTTGATTTTTCTATAGTGGAGAAAATCTCTCATAATTTACCCTATATGAATGGTGCAAAAGAGACAATTGCAGAGCTTAAGGGCAGAGGTATGAAAGTGGTCTGTTTTAGCGGCGGCTTTAGAACTGCTACGACTTATGCCAAAGATATTTTAGGTTATGATGCAGATTTTTCCAATGCACTGCATGTAAAGGATGGAAAGCTAACCGGGCTTGTTGGCGGTGACATGATGTTTAACTTTTCCAAAGGTGATATGTTGGTAAGGTTGCAAAATATTTTGGGCATCAGCGAAGAGGAGACACTCGTGTGTGGCGATGGGGCAAATGATTTATCCATGTTTGCACATGCAGGGAGCAGAGTAGCTTTTTGTGCAAGAGAGATTTTGAAAAAAGAGGCAAACATAGTCATTGAGACTAAAGATTTGAGAGAAATATTAAAAGAGTTAGACTAACTCTTTCTTGGCGAAGCCAAAGCTTCAGTGATTGAATATAGTCTGGACTTTGTTCAGATTATATGAGAAATAAATAAGGATATATATAATGTTAGAGAGTTCTGTCTGGAGACAATACAATAGTGAAAATAGTTTTAGAGAAAAGTTGAGTGAGTTTTGTCATATTGACGCTCAGGATATAATAAGTGATGATAAGGTTTTATATGCTGTTTTAAAATCGAAGCTTACAAAAAAAGAGTTAAAACTTTTTGCCATGGATAGTGCAAAGAGAAGCGATGAGGAGATGTGTACTACATTTTCAATGAGCATGGATGAACTTACGCAGGCTAAATATAAATTATATAAAAAGCTAAAACAGGATAAGACAAAATTGAATTTTAAAGAGTCAAGCTTTAGCGAAGCAAAAGAGTATGAATAATTTACTGCTCCATTATTAATATTTAATTTATATGATAGTGTGTAGAATTCCGAAAATTAGAAATTATGGGGGAAAAGATAAAATGAAAAAAAATATTTCGCTCTTATTGTCTGTGTTAGTAGCAACTTCGGCTTTTGCTACGGCAGCAACGGCAGATGCTAAAAAAGGGCAAAAATATTATAATAAAAATTTAAAAGAGTGTGAAAAAGACGGTATCAAAAACGCCAGTGTATTTACCGGGAGAAATGATCGTGATGCATGGTCTGAAATGAAAGAGAATGACAAAATAGTAGATCAGTGGAAAGAGTTATGTCCAAGCGCTGCTAAAAAATTTGACAAAATGAAGAAAAAAGATATTGAAGACTTAGCTGATTTTTGCTGGCAATATGCTTCAGACGGTGACTTTCCGACAGGAAAAGAGTAAGAAACTACAGATTCAAGTTTTTCTTGAGTCTATTCCCCCATATAATTCATTACTAAATAAATTAATAATTTGCTTTCATATAAATAATTTTACTCTGAGAAGAAGTTGTGATATAAAGATGAAAATTTGAGTGGTTAGATGCTCCATTGAAGGCATTTTTTAAAAAAACTATGTATGATTTAATAATCTCATTAACCTAACACCTCGGAGTGTTATGTCTTGAAAACAACTGATAAGCTCGTTGTTATCCCTATCGTTCGTTCCTCTCTATGACGGGGATTTAATCCTTGATAAATTATGTATAATATGTCAGATAATGTTAACAAGGAGAAATGGATATGGTTGATAAAAGATTGCTAGCAAGAAATGCAACACTTAAAAATCAAGATGACATTACTTTCAATCCAGATAGTTTTATTCAAAGATTACTATTATTTGATAATTACATAATGGACTCAATAAGACTCAAGGAAATAACTTATATTATTGACCTGATAGGGTATGAAGGATTTATTGAATTATTAAAAAGTGGTTTTTTTCAAATTCGTCTAGAAACTAAATTTATTGCCGAGCTAGGACAATTTTATTATAGACCAAATTTTGGAAAAAAAATACTTCCAAATCATCATTATTCATTTGATGTTGGAGCACAAGCAGTAGAAAAAATATATATAAGTAATTGTTGTCAAACGAACTCTAAAATTGGGCAGTTAAATTTAAAAAAAGTTACATTCTGAAACTTAAACCACCTCTTGTTTTTCTACTGTTTTATTTGAAGATTTAACTCCAAACTTATAAATGTCTGAATT
>JBAZSX010000005.1:0-214400 GCA_041662225.1 Sulfurimonas sp. | reverse complement strand
ACGATGTAGCGATTATCGGAGATTACAACATCGGTGGAGATGCTTGGTCGAGCCGTATTTTACTTGAAGAGATGGGTTTACGCGTAGTAGCTCAGTGGTCAGGCGATGCTACGATTAAAGAGATGGTTCAAACTACAAAAGTAAAACTCAACTTGCTTCACTGTTACCGTTCAATGAACTATATTTCTCGTCACATGGAAAAAGAGTATGGGATTCCTTGGATAGAGTATAACTTCTTTGGCCCTAGCCAAACGATTAAATCTCTACGCAAAATCGCAGCATTTTTTGATGCAAGTATTCAAGCTAAATGTGAAGAAGTTATTGCAAAATATCAACCGCTAGTTGATGCTATAACTAATAAATATCGTCCACTCCTAGAAGGCAAGACGGTTATGTTGTTCGTTGGTGGTTTACGCCCTCGACATGTTATCGGTGCTTATGAAGATTTAGGAATGGAAGTTATCGGAACAGGGTATGAATTTGCCCACGATGATGACTACAAAAGAACTAAAGATGAGATTTTCCGCTCAACTGTAATTTATGATGATGTTAATGAATATGAACTTGAAGCGTTTGTAAAAGCACTTCAACCGGATTTAGTGGCTTCAGGAATTAAAGAGAAGTATGTGTTCCAAAAAATGGGTCTTCCATACAGACAAATGCACTCTTGGGATTATAGCGGACCGTATCATGGATATGATGGTTTTGCGATATTTGCGTCAGACATGGATTTAGCGATAAACTCTCCGGTTTGGGGACATAGCAAAGCACCATGGGATAAAGAAGGAGAAGCGTAATGCAAGAGCTTGATAATATATTAAATGGTCAAAGACTGTTTCAGCGTCCTGAGTATAAAGAAGTATTAGAGAACAAAAAAGAGTTCGAAGGCGGCATGGGTGCTATAAATCCTGCCAAAGTTGAAGAGATTGCAGAGTGGACTAAAAGCTGGGATTACAGAGAAAAAAACTTAGCGCGTGAAGCTATTACTGTAAATCCTGCGAAAGCATGTCAACCTCTTGGTGCCGTAATGGTAGCTTTAGGGTTTGAAAATACTATGCCTTATGTTCATGGAAGCCATGGATGTGTTGCATATTTCCGTTCATACTTTACAAAGCACTTCAAAGAGCCGACTCCTTGTGTTTCCGACTCTATGACGGAAGATGCAGCGGTTTTCGGCGGTCTTGCAAATATGAAAGACGGTCTTAAAAACTGTGCGGCACTTTACAAACCTGAGATGATTGCAGTTTCTACTACATGTATGGCTGAAGTTATCGGTGATGACCTTTATGCGTTTGCACTTGCAGCGAAAGAAGAAGACGGCGGTGAGTTTTTACCGGCTGATTTTCCTATCACTTATGCGCATACACCGTCGTTTACAGGAAGTCATATTACCGGTTATGACAACATGATGCACGGTATTATGTCTCAGCTTACTGAAGATCAAAAGAAAGAGCAGTCAAACGGTAAAATTAACATTATTCCAGGGTTTGAGACTTACATAGGTTCAATCCGTTCTGTGAAAGCTATCGTTGAAGCTTTCGGTGCAGAATATACAATGTTGGGTGATCACTCTGATCAGTGGGACATGCCGGCGGGTGATTACAGTATGTTCGCAGGCGGTACACCGATTGCAGACGCAAAAGATTGTATCAATGCTAAAGCGACTATCTCTTTACAAAAGTATGCAACCGTTAAAACTATGAAAATGGTTAAAAAATGGAAACATGCAGGTGGAGTTTCTAATCCTATAGGTCTTAAAGGAACGGATGAGTTCGTTATGAAGCTTTCAGAACTAACAGGTGTTGAAGTTCCACAAAAACTTAAAGTTGAGCGTGGTCGTTTGGTAGATGCAATGCAGGATTCTTATCCGTACATGCATGCTAAAAAGTTTGCAATCTGGGGAGACCCTGACTTTTTAATAGGTGTTGTTTCTTTCTTACTTGAAATGGGTGCATACCCAACACATGTTCTTTGTCACAACGCACCAAAAGGTTGGGATGCTGAGATGAGAGCGATGCTTGATACTTCTCCGGCAGCGGCAAATTGCCATGTATGGGCAGGTAAAGATTTATGGCACATGAGAAGTTTACTCTTCACTGAACCGGTTGATTTTATGATCGGTAACAGTTACGGTAAAGAGCTTATGCGTGATACTAAAATACCGTTAATCTATATCGGTTTCCCGATATTTGACCGTCACCACCTACACCGCTACTCAATCAGCGGATACGATGGTGCAATTAACTTGCTGACATGGATAACAAACAAAGTGTTAGACCAGTTAGATGAAGAGACAAAAGATATCGCTTCAACTGACTATTTCTTTGACTTGGTTCGTTAAGTAGTAATTTTTTTCTTCATTCTCCTAAGCCATCCTTTTCATGGGGTGGCTTAGCCTGCTATTGCGTTTCCTCAATAAATTTTATTCATTGCATTTCTTTTTATAATTAAAGATTTGAATCAAGACAAAATGATGAAGCCGATTTTATCGGGTTTGCTCTTTTTCACCCTACTCTATCTTCTGTCAGATTTTTTTGTAAAATATAGCAGTTTCTGAATATTTCCACATGCTGTGCATTTAACGCTCTTCGGCAGTGAAGAGAAGTTTTTAGACCCTATAAGCAAAGCATCATTTTTAGAGTTCTGGCATGTGGAAATCTTTTTTATTATGATGATTCTATTTACACTAAGCACTGTTTTCATTAGAGTTAGCAACGCTTCAAATAGTGCCATCGTTGTAGTCAATTTAATGATAATAAGTGCGATTATTTCACTCATCAGTTTGCCTTTTGCCTATTTTTTTAGTTCTGACTTTATAAACATTTATGTTGCAACTTTTTTTATCTGGCATATTTTGGCACTCATAAGTACTCTCCATTCTCTCAAAAAGCTGCATTATGCATAGAGTATATAAAATCTCTATTCTTTATTTTGTTCTATTCACGCTTCTCTTATTAGTAAGCGGATATATGATTTTTGAGTCCAAAATAGGATTTAACGCACAGAGAGCTTTGGATTACTATATGGGCAATAAAGAGCTGTATATGGCTGATAAAACTAATGGCGGTATTTTAAAATTGGCTCTACCTCACATCTTTGATTTTACACTTTTTAATCTTCACAAAAGTTAGAAACAGAATATTTGTAAAGGTATTGCTTTACACAATTTTTATTTCTCAGTTTTTTGAAATCTTCACTCCATTGTTTATAATTAATATCTCTGAAATATTTATTTACCTGAAAATTATCTCATTTTTTATTTTTATGGGTCTCATTCCGATTGTTTTATATCTGCTTTTTGATAGTATTGCACAAATCAAATTTAGATAGGAATTTTAATCATGTTGGAAGTTTTTCTGCTCTCTTTCGCTCTTAGTATGGATGCATTTGCTGTGTCAATCGGTCTTGGCGTAAAAAATAAATATTTTGACAAAAAGCTAGCCCTTAAAATCGCTCTGTTTTTTGGTTTTTTTCAAGCTCTGATGCCACTCTTTGGTTATCTTGCCAGCCTTGGGATTGGTGGATATATAGAATCTGTTGACCATTGGATTGCCTTTGTTTTACTAAGTATCATAGGCGGAAAAATGCTTTATGAGAGTTTTGGTGAAAATACAGAAAATGAAATCGCCATCATAACAAACAAAGTACTACTCATTTTAGCAATAGCTACAAGCATAGACGCTATGGCGGCAGGTTTCACTCTGAATTTACTTCAGCTCAGTCCATATCTATCCATGATAATTATCGGTGTAGTGACTTTTATCTTCAGCTATATTGGAGTTTTTATCGGCTCGCGAGGCGGCGGATATTTAGAAGATAAAGCTGAGAAACTAGGCGGTATCGTTCTTATTGGCATTGGTTTAAAGATTTTAATAGAACATACATTATTAAATTAACTAGGGTAGTTCCTCGCGTTAATTTAACTTTACCGCTTTTTTCCAGTTCTTTTAAAACTCTGCTGATTTCATTTGTTATGCTCTCGTGTGTTGTATTGATTAACTTTTCATTTTGATTTTCAAGCCATTGCAGAACTCTCTTATAAAAAGAAAAACTAGAAATCTAAGCAAAATGAAATCGTTATATATTGATTACTTCGTTCACTTCCAAACCAAAACCGCTTAAGCCTACAAAATCTGTCTGTTTCATAGAAGTAATGAGATTCATTTTAGAGATACCAAGAGATTTTAGCACCTGAGCACCGATTCCAAACTCTTTCATAGCTGCATTATCTTGGTGATTAGGCTTATTTATAAAAACTAAAACCCCACTATTTTGCTTTAAATATTCTATTGAATGAATCAAATTATTGTATTTTGGCTGATTGAGAAGAAGCTCTTTATCCGATATAACATTGTGAACTCTTACATTGGCTACTTCGCCGGCTTTATAAAAAACTATTGCCGTATGCTCTACATTATCATGATCTAAAAATGTATGTTGCTTCACTTTTACACCAAAAAATTCTATCTCATCAACTTGTGTTTCTTTGACAAGTCTCTCATTGGCTAAACGGTATTCAACTAAATCTGAAATAAAAATTGTTTTTAGATTATGTGCATCTGCAAAAATATCAAGATCATCTCTTCTTGCCATAGTTCCATCTTCTTTAATGATTTCACAAATAACGGCAGATTCGCTAAGCCCTGCTAAACGGCACAAATCAACAGAACCCTCAGTGTGCCCGGTTCTCACAAGCGTTCCACCGTCTTTTGCAATAAGAGGAAAAATATGCCCCGGTCTTACAAGCTCTGTTGCATGACTAATAGGATTTGCTAAAATTCTAATAGTCTCATCTCTCTCCGCTGCCGATATTCCTGTCAATGCATTTTTAGCATCAACCGAGACCGTAAAAGCTGTTTCGTATGAAGAGGTATTTGAGCTTACCATAGGATTTAATTCAAGTCTAGTCGCGATTGATTTGCTAAGTGCAACACAGATTAAACCTCTAGCATGTGTAGCCATAAAATTAACATGTGCAGAAGTTGAAAATGCAGAAGCATAAACTAAATCTCCCTCATTTTCTCTATCTTCATCATCCACCATGATGACCATATTTCCTTTTTTTATCTCTGCAATTGCTTCTAATACTCTTTGTGTAGGCGTCATATATTCTCTTTTTTATAATTTGGTTTTATTATATAAAAATATTAATTAAAAAGAGTTCAAACCGTATTTGCAAATTCGACACTAAAAGGCTTGACAATAAATAGTATTTTACCTATAATTCCGCTCCATTAAATGCACTAGAGGCGTTTAATTCGTGTCGCGGAATAGAGCAGTTCGGTAGCTCGTCGGGCTCATAACCCGAAGGTCATAGGTTCAAATCCTGTTTCCGCAACCAATTTTCTACTTTCTACATTTTGGGGTGTCGCCAAGCGGTAAGGCACTGGTTTTTGGTACCAGTATTCGGGGGTTCGAATCCCTCTACCCCATCCAAAAAACTCTTTAAAACCCCTATTTTGTAGGACATGTCGCGGAATAGAGCAGTTCGGTAGCTCGACGGGCTCATAACCCGTAGGTCACAGGTTCAAATCCTGTTTCCGCAACCAATCCAATAGATACTCCTATGATACAGACTTTTCAAAGAATCAGATTACATTACTGTTCCAAAACTTTAAACACTCATCCAATTTTCATGCGTATGCCCGTTTTTTTTCTCATTTAAAATCTTTTCAATTGCTACCATACATGCATCATAATCTATCTCATCTACAATTTCACTCACAATCTCTTTATAAGCGATTACACCTTCTCTGTCGATAACAAATACCGCTCTAGCCAAGCGATTTTTCAATTTGCCCTCACTAATGAGTACGCCGAATTTTTTCGCAAATTGAAGTTCTGTATCCAAAACTATTTCTACACTCTCTATGCACTCTTTTTGTGCGAACTCTTTTACAACTTCTTTGTCATCCGTTGTTATCATTATGGTTGTTAATTTTTTAAATTGTTGCACTAATTCGTTAAATTTTTTAGCTCCCAGAGAACAAACTTCTGTTTTAAGTGATGGGATAGCAATAAGAAGCTGAATATTTGGAGCAATCATTCCTATGACATTTTGAGTTCCATCGAGCTTTGTTATGCGTGCTGCAGGTGCTTCTTTACCTACTTTCAACTCTTTTGCTTCAAGTGTTACCGGAGTTCCATGTACTGTGATTTGCATTTTTCTTCCATTTTTATAAGATACTGTTTAAATCGAGGCTTGCATATAACATTCTATAAAGTAACCATATAATTGATTATATTTTATACATGTCTCTGCATAGACATATAGTATAATTCAAACAAAAAAAGATGACAAAATGCCTAACAATATAAATATACCAGATAAAGAAGATTGTAAAAGTTGCTCACTAGCATTTGCATATAATGAGATTAGATTAATGTATGACATCGCCGTAATGCTCTCAAGTACTACTGATGTTCGCGAAAGTATAGAAAAAGGCATGCGAATGCTTAAGCGAAACTCCTATCTTGACCGCTGTACACTTTTTATGCTGAGTGATGATAAAACTCAATTAGAACTTTACGCTTCCATAGATTTGACTGCGCAACAGAAAAAAATGGCTCTCTATAAACTAGGAGAAGGAGCAACCGGACTCGCTGCAAAAAGTGCTGAGCCGGTTGTTATAGAAAATATACATAATAATATCAACTACATAAACAAGATAGGTACAATCAATATTAATTCTATCTCCTATGTCGCCGTGCCGATTATTCAAGAGGATGGAGTTATAGCGGTTATATCTGCGAATACATGTAAATCATCGGCTATGGATTTTGACGATGTTGTACGAATGCTAACGATTGTCGGCTCACTTTTTGGCGGAACATTGGCGACACAAAGAAAATTTGCTAGAGAAAAAGAGGAGCTTACTGAGCTAAAAACCTACTATAAAGACCAAGCTCTCAGTGAATATAAATTTGAGAGCATCATCGGCAGAAGTTCTAAAATGAGAGTGGTATTTAGCATGCTTGAAACCGTAGCCCCATCGGATGCGACAATTCTTATTCGTGGAGAAACAGGAACCGGTAAAGAGCTCATCGCTACAGCAGTACATAATCTGAGTAAAAGAAGTAATGCACCTTTTATAAAACTAAACTGTGCTGCAATAAGCGAAACTCTGCTTGAGAGTGAGCTTTTCGGTCATGAGAAAGGCGCTTTTACAGATGCGAAAGAGGCAAGAAAAGGTCGCTTTGAATTGGCAGACGGCGGAACACTTTTTCTCGATGAGATAGGCGATATTACCCCCTCACTTCAAGTGAAACTCCTTAGAATTTTGCAAGAGCAGGAGTTTGAGCGAGTCGGCGGAAATAAAACCATAAAAACCAATGTCCGTCTCGTTGCGGCAACTAATAGAAACCTTGAAGAGATGGTTAAAAACGGTACATTCAGAGAAGATCTGTTTTACCGTCTTAATGTTATCCCTGTAAATCTTCCTCCGCTCAGAGAGAGATATGAAGATGTAAAACTGCTTGTAGAACATTACCTGCAAAAATTTATGCAGGAGCATCGTAAACAGATGAGTTTCTCAAAAGCTGCGTTAGAGATTCTTCTTGACTACCCATGGCCTGGGAACATCAGAGAGCTGCAAAATACAATGGAGCGAATTGTTCTCATCTGTCCAAATGGAAA
This sequence comes from Sulfurimonas sp., assembly GCA_041662225.1. Taxonomy (GTDB): domain Bacteria; phylum Campylobacterota; class Campylobacteria; order Campylobacterales; family Sulfurimonadaceae; genus Sulfurimonas. The sequence goes on along the minus strand of JBAZSX010000005.1, from coordinate 206,764 downwards.
TATAGAGCCGGAAATGCTCAACCATGTATTGCCGTTTAACTACCAGAAATTACACATGCCGGCAGAGCCGATACCGATATATGTACCAGAAACGGCAACTATTACGAAGCAACCGGCTCCACGATTAACAAAAACAAGTCTGCTAGACATGGAAAAAGAGTCCATCATCCAAGCACTCATAGAACACCGTGGAATTCAGACTAAAGCTGCCACCCAGCTAGGAATGACTGCCCGTCAGATAGGATATAAAATACAGAAGTATGGAATTGAATTTTAAAGTTATAAACGAATGCTTTTCAGCTCTTTTCTGACTAGCTTTGAGTTTGTAATATATTTTTGCACTAAATTATGAAAGTTCTTGGAATGGTTCATATGAACTAAATGTGCCAGTTCATGGACTATCACATAATCAATAAGCTCTTTTTTTACTTTTAGCAGCTCAATATTGAGTGTTATGACTTTTTTTGAGCTGCAACTTCCCCATCTGCTTCGCATTTTTCTAAATTTTATCTCTTTATACTCAAGATTCATGATTGCAGAAAAATGCGCAACTCTGGGAGTCAGATACTTTGCTGCATAAAGTTTATAAAAATTGTCGTAACAGCCTAGTATATTTTTTTGATTGGCTACTCTGAGTTTAAGAAGTAACTCTCTGAGTTCCCTAGCCTCTTCTATGTCAATACTATAGATATCGCCAAAGAGCAGAAGTTCATCTTCTAGGTTTACCGCTTCCGGTTTATTGGATGCGATTTTCAGAAGATGTCCCCGTATCCAACTCTCTCTTTGTGTTAGCAAATCCACTATGAATCTTTGAGATACTTTTGGTGTTTTTAGAACTATTTTTGCATCTTTCGTAACACTTATATAGCTATTTTTTAAACTGATTTTGCAGATATGTTCAATCTCTAAATCTTTGAAAACAATTTTATTCATACTCAATTGGGTCTGTAACTCCGGCTAACTTAAATCCATTCAATCTCAATCTACAGCTGTCACAAACTCCGCATGCCACTTCTTCATTTTTATAGCAGCTCCATGTTAACTCTAGCGGTACACTGAGTTGTAGAGATTTTTCTACTATTTGAGATTTTTTCATGTGAACCAACGGCATTTTTATCTCTATATTTGTCTCCTCTTTTGTACCGAGATTTATGCTCTGCTCCATGCTTTTTATATAAGACTCTCTACAATCCGGATAACCGCTGCTATCCTCTTCTACCACGCCGATAGCTATAAACTCCGCACCCTCTTTTTCTGCAATAGCCGCTGCCATGCTTAAAAATATACCGTTTCTAAAAGGTACATAAGTTACAGGAACACCCTCTTCCAACCCACTGGTAGGGATTTCTATGCTTTTATCTGTCAAAGCAGATGCACCAAGCTGTTTAAAAAAATCCAAATCCAGAACATATCTATTGGATACATTTAATGCATCACATATCTTTAAAAAACATTCCAACTCTTTTGTTTGAGTTGTCTGCTCATAATTAAAATGTACTGCAACTATTTCGCAACCGTCATTTTTCATCATATATGCACTCAGCGTTGAATCCATACCACCACTCATTATACAAACTGCTTTTTTACTTTTATTTTTCATATATATATTTTATCATACATAATATATTTTTTTAATATTCGTTAAATGAATTAAACAATAAAATGTGCGTATATTATAGGTAAAGGAAATAGCATGGATGTATCATCTTCAACAGCAGGGTCAGCGAATAGTTCGACGCAGGTAGAAGCTCTAAAAAAAGCTATAGATGTTCAAGAAAAAAGCGTTTTAAAAGTTCTTGACAGTGCTAATGAACAAGCAAAACAAGTGACGGCACAAAAAACGGGTGTGGGGAATAATTTAAATTTAACTGCGTAATATACCTCCGATAATCATGTACCTTTTTGTACATGATTTACAAAAAATAAACCTCATTGGATGAATTTTTTTATGATTGAATTAGATAACAGAACCTCACTTAAAATTGATGAAGTACTTTTAAATGCCATTGCTGATAAATTTACTGATAAAGAGATAGAACTGATAATCACTTCAAACGAAGAGATAAGAGAGATAAATAAAGAACATAGAAACATCGATAAAGATACCGATGTTTTAAGTTTTCCTTATGTTGAAATGCCGATGTCACCTCTTGGCAGCATTGTGATTTCATCTTGGCATGTAGAAGCAAAGTCCAAAGAGTTTTCTCATACCACCGATAATGAACTGGCTCTGCTTTTTATTCATGGCTTGCTTCATCTACTCGGGTATGACCATGAAGTTGACAGTGGTGAGATGAGAGAAAAAGAGGCTAGATTGATTGAAGAGTTTGAGTTACCAAGCAGTTTAATAATTAGAACACAAGGGTAATACCTTGCCTAGAAAATATCAATCTTTAGTAATATAACCCAGTTCCAAAAGTTTATTATATATTTTTGAGACTATATCACCAGAGGCAGAGCCGCCGTGCCCGCCATGTTCAACCATAACTAAAACGACATACTTTGGATTATCATAGGGTCCGTATGTTGTAAACCATGCATGTGAGCGATTATAATACTCCATGTCATGCTCCAATTTTCTCTTCTTTTCGTCTTGTTTAATTTCTACAACCTGTGCTGTACCGGTTTTTCCGGCTATAATTACTTTTGAATTAACATAATTTATCGCTGTCCCGCCCGGTTCATTACATACCCCGTACATCGCTTTTTGTATGAGTGGAAGTTTTGCTAACTCAGTACTACTTAAAACCTCTTCCGCCAGTGGCGCATAGGGCTTATCTCCTATCATTTTAGCAAAATGAGGAACTGGCAGCTTTCCCGTTGCCATTAGTGCTGTAAAGCGTGCCATTTGTATCGGAGTAGTTAAAAAATCTCCTTGACCAATAGAGGTATTTACAGTTTCTCCAAGCGTCCATGGACGGTTATATTTTTCTCTTTTCCACTCTCTTGAAGGAACTGTACCTATGAACTCATTTGGTAAATCAATGCCGCTCTTTCTTCCAAGTCCATATCTAATAAGTCCCTCGCTCATCTTCTCATTTCCAACAATAAGACTGCCCTTATAAAAAAAATCATCGCAACTCTCCCTTATTGCTTTTATGATATTTGTACTTCCATGTCCGCCCTGCTGTTTCCAACATCTAAAAATTCTATTACCGACCGGTAGCTCAGCAGTACAATTTACATTCCAATATTCACTTAACTTTGTTGTGATATATATGAGTCCCAAACCTGTTTTTATTGTTGAACCGGGAGGGTATAAACCATTAATCAATTTATTTGTAAATGGCTTATCTAGGCTTGTTGATAACTTATCCCACATGTCGTAAGTTATGCCTGAAACAAATGTATTTAAATCATATTCAGGAAAACTGCCGGCGGAAAGAATTGAGCCATCTACATTCATAACAACCACTGCTCCTGCTTGATCCGCAAAAAGGGTTGCAATATATTTTTCTAACTCTATATCTATGTTTAAAGTTAATTTTTTATCTTCTAAGGGGCTTTTATATGAAAGCTCTTCTATCTCTTGATTACTGGCATTAACTTTTATCTCTCTATATCCGGATTCACCTTGTAAAAATTCGTTATACTGTTTTTCTATTCCAGTTTTTCCTATGTAACCGATAAGTTCTAATAAATCGTTATTCTCTATGTCTTTCTTATTTGCACGAGAAACATACCCTATAACATGCGCGCCTATTTCTTCATATGGATAATATCTTTTTGGAGCTGAAACAATTTGTATATTCTCTCTTAAATTAAGTATAGAATAGACAGGTGCTATCTCTTCGTAAGAGACAAATGGAACGATATCTATGTAGTTATGATTATAGTATGAATCCTTCTTCTTATAATTTTTTATTAACTCAGTAGCCTTTAAACTAGGCAACAGTTTTGTTAGTACTGCTATCTCTTCATTAAATATTTCAATATTTTTTGTTTGTAATAAATTAGGCTTAAGCAATATTTTAAAACCAAGTTTATTTATAGCAATCGGCTTATTGTTAACATCAACTATTTCACCTCTCACCGGCGCTATTTTTTCAATTCTCACAGTGTTATTGCGTGAAAGTTTTGAATAATAATTATTTGATTCAACGGCTAAAAAAAAGAGCCTAACAATCAAAGCTAACCAGATTGATGCAAATAAAGCTAATATGAATTTTATTTTCATAAAAGACTCACTATCAAAAATTCAATTACTATATAATAAACTATGTAGTAGTTAATTGCCGGCATAGGGAACAAAAACAGTTTAGACAAAATAACATTAAATAAAAAAAATCCAAAATATGCCAATAAAATGTATGAAATTTTTACACATGAATTGCAACTAACATTTTGTATAATTTTTGGCATAATAAATTTGTATGCAATTGTAAAATATATAATTGAAGTAAAAAGAGCATACCCTTTGTCGGCTTCAAATAATAGTAAACATAACGATATAGCCAGCAAAGAGACGACATCTTCTTTATTTAAAGCATAAACAAAAAGAACAAACAAAACGCCAAAAAGCGGCGGTAAAAAAAGATATATACTGCTAAGACTCTCATATATTATAAAAAAAATAATATATGGAATCGGTACTAAAGATTTTTTATGAGTGCTATTTCGTTGCATACGGGAAAGTGTTTACATTTAATACAGTCAGCCCAGATCTTATGCTCTGGCAGCGACTCTTTTGAAATTTCTATAAAACCCAATCTTTCAAAAAATGATTTTTTATAAGTTAAACTTAATATTTTTTGAAGTCCTAAAACATATGCCTCTTCAAGGGATTTATTTACTAAATTTTCTCCTATCTTTTGTCCTCTATACTTTTCTTTTACTATTAACGACCTAACTTCGGCAAGGGAAGATGCATGAATATGGAGTGCGCAAAAACCAACCAACTCACTGCCGTTAAAGGCAAGAGTATAAGACCTAATATTCGTAGCTACTTCATCTGAAGTTCTCATCAAAATAATACCGGCTTCGACCTCAGGCTCCATAAGCTCTTGCATTTCATTAATATCGCTGAGCTTTGCCTTTTTATACTCAATCTTCATCTATATTCTCTTGATTCTCTTGCAAAATATCATAAATAATTTTTATTGCCTTTTCTAAACCTCTTTTTTTAGAACTAGAAACCATAATGGCATGTGGAAACTCTTTTCTTAAAGCACTCTGCTCTTTTTGATTGAGCTTATCTATCTTTGTAAATATTTGAAGTATGTATTGGTTTTCTCTTATATTACTTAATAAAAACTCACTTACAGATGTATCAATCTCTAAATCAGGATGCCTAGAATCAATCAAATGTATAAAAAGCTTAATCTGTTCTCTTTGTTCTATGTAATCAGTTAAATTTCTTTCCCAATCATATTTCATCGACTTGGCAACTTTTGCGTACCCAAAACCAGGTAAATCAACGAACTTTGCTATGCTCTTTTTTTCACTATCTCTATCAATAAAAGTTACATCGAAATAGTTAATAAGTCTCGTTTTACCTGGTGTTGAAGAGACTTTTGCCAAATTTTTATGGTTTGTAAGGGCATTTAAAAGTGAACTCTTGCCAACATTTGACCTTGCCATAAATACTACTTCATCTTGCAGTGATGAATCCGGTGCGTTAAGTACATTTGGAGCAGAAGTTATAAATTTTGCATCAACAATTTCTATCATAATTAATTTTTCTCCTCTGGTAGTTCAAATGTCATAATAACAGGCTCATTTTTGGCACCTTTTGCATAAGCTTTTCCCTCTATGCTTTTAAGAATAACCTCTTCTCCGATAATCTCTTTTTTTTCATCTATCTGTCTTAGATGTACATTTTGAAAAAAGTGATATTCTTTAGTTTCTGGGAAATAGATGACTTTTTCTGCTTTGCCTTCATAGATAGAACCCTCTTTTGTATAAAGCGTAAAAGAGGTATTTCCTATTGCCATAAACTTTGTTGGCTGATGCTGAGCATCTGTATAAACGGTGACCTTTGAAGCATTAAGCTCATCATTTCCTTTAACGACATTCACATTACCCTCAAAAATTGAAATACCAGATTTTTCATCACCGTCGAATGAATCCGCTTTTATTTTTAGCTCTTGCGAAATTAATGTTGATGCTAAAAAAATTGTAAAAAATAGTAAAAATCTCATAATTATCTCTCTTGTAGTTGGTAGTTTGCAACAATATTTTTTGACTCAATCTTTTTTAAAACATTATTATATGTGAGCGATGAGCCGACAACTCTATTATTACCTTGATATGAAACATAGTCATTATTGGTGTGTGCGACCTTTGTTATGTTATTGTAATCTGCTGTTTGCGATTTAAATGTTAAACCGTCTTCTCTTGTATAAACAACATCACCTTTTAAATCAATTATCTCATTTTGATAAAGTCCGTCACTTGCCTTCATGTTCGCTCTATACCCTTTTGAATTGTCTGTATAATCTATATTTGCAACTTTATAACGGTCGCTATATCGCACGGCATTATTCCCAGTCATAAGAGTTATCAAATTTTTATCATTAAACTCCAAGAGAGTAAATGAGGACATCTCAAAGAGAGGAACATCCGTAAAACTCTGCTCTCTTATATTTAATGGCTCAAAAAGAAAAAAAATCATCATCAGACTACTTGCAATAAAAAGAAAAAAAACATTTATATTAATGGTACCCACCTTCTAGACTCTTAAAATTCAACTACTTTAGAGTTGCCTTTTTATCCAAACTGCCATAAAGACTTCTCTTTGATTATTTTCATCCACCAAAATATCTATCATCTCTCTTACTGCACCGTCTCCACCGTCCAAAGAAAGTGTAGTGTTTACCATATTTTTTATCTCTTTTACCCCATTCTTTGGAGTAAAACTTCTTCCAACAAGGCTCAGCATGTGAAAATCGTTTAAATCGTCACCAACTGCTCCAACCTCTTCAAAGCTAAACCCGAGTGACTTTACTAACTCTATTAAAACTCTATCTTTATCTTTAATGCCCTGAAAAATATGCTGTATTCCCAACTCTTCTGCTCTTTTTTGAACTATTTTAGAGTTTCGTCCGGTGATAATAGCCACCTGATTTCCAATCTTCACCCAGCTACTTATTCCAAGACCATCTTTAATGTTAAAATTTTTACTTTCGATACCACTTTCTGAATATGTGATTTTACCATCAGTTAAACAACCGTCAACATCTAAAACAATTAATTTAATCACAGAACATCTTTGGTACTTGGAATTCCTATTCTCTCATTTCTCATCGTTGCACGACGCAGAGCTACAGCGAGAGATTTAAAAGCTGCCTCTATAATGTGATGTCTATTTTTTCCTCTTAATGCAATTATGTGCACACTAATTTTTGCATTTAATACAAAGGCTCTAAAAAATTCTTCAACAAGCTCTGAGTCAAACTGCCCTATCTTGCCGTCAACATCCACTTCATAAACTAAATAGGGTCTGTTGCTAAGATCTAAGTCACAACTAACACAAGCCTCATCCATTACAATATTTGCACTTCCAAATCGTTCCATATTTTTAACCGGATAGATTGCTTCATGAACTAAAGAGCCTAAAACAATCCCAATATCTTCAACGCTATGGTGATCATCAATATGAGTATCACCTTTACACTCAATGTTTAAATCAATCAATGAGTGTTTTGAAAAGCTCTCTAGCATGTGGTCTAAAAAACCTACCCCGGTATTTATATCACTTGCACCCGTTCCATGTAGATTAAGTGAAATTTCTATGTCTGTCTCTTTTGTTACTCTAGTTTTACTAATCATTTTAATCCTCTTTTACTATAAATGCGTTTTCAAAACTACTATTTGAAGCCAGATAATCTTTTGCTTCTTGTTCACTTTTAAATCCTTGTAAATAAACTCTAAACATCCTATTATTAGCTACTTCAACATCTTTTATTACTGTGTGGTAACCGCTCATTTTATCATATTTTGCCTGCGTTTTCATCGCCCCGCTGATGTTTGAAAAAGAGGCTATTTGTAGAGCGAAGCCATCCACCTCTTTATTTTGCGGAGCATTTTTGAGCTCTTTATCAGTTGGAATATTTTTTCTGCCAACTGTATTAAAACCTAATACTTCAATAGAAACAGGTGCTGTTCCCGGTCCAATTATACTTAATTTATCGGCTGCTGATTTGGATAAATCTATAATTCTTGTTGCGACAAATGGACCTCGGTCATTAATTCGGACAACTGTACTACGTCCATTATTCTTGTTTGTTACTTTTACAATAGTATTCATAGGTAGAGTTTTATGCGCTGCTGTCATGTCATACATGTTATATATTTCGCCGTTTGAGGTTGCTTTACCATCAAAAGTAGGACCGTACCAACTAGCATTACCTTGAAACTCATCACCGACACTCACAATCGTTGGACAATATTTTATTCCTCTAATCTCATAAGGCCGCATTGTAGGATGAGAATATGCTTTGCTATCAATGTCTTGACAATAATCACCTTTATCATCAGAATATATATGTGCTCCCCTCTTTATGCTACATCCACTAAAAAGTAAAATCAAAGAGGCAAGAGATAAAAGAAAGAATCTATCCATTATATACCTTTAACCTGCTCTTCTTATAGGAATAATTAGCTTTTGATTCAGGGTTAATTTTTTACCTTTTATGCTGTTAAAATCTTTAATAATTTTATAAGATATTCCATATTTTTTACCTAATTGAGACAAACTATCACCTGATGTAACTAAATGCACTTTATAAATCTCCCCGATTGGCTCTTCGTGATACTTTTGTTTAAATTCTGAAAGTTTGATATATGGAATATATATATCGTAACTCTCTGCATGTGGAGGTATAAAGTCATATTTCAAGTGTTTATTTAGCTTTTGCAACTCTTCAAGAGGAATTCCGATAAGAGCAGCGACTCTACTTAATGACTCTCCCTTTGGCAATTCAACTGTTGAAATAGAGTAGGCATTTGCTCTATTTAGAAGATACTCATATTCGCTCTTAAGCATAAACTGCTCATCATTTCCAATAAACGCCAAGGCAATAATTTTTCTTATATAGTCTCTACTCTCTTTTGGAATATATTTTTTATTTTCATTAAGCAAAACAGACAATTCATCACTTCCAGCTTTTTCTATGGCTCTCTCTAGTTTCCCCGCTCCACAGTTATAAGCTATAGCAGCTAAATACCATTTTCCAAATTTTTTATGCAAGTATGAAAGATGTTTTGCAGCGGCCTTTGTTGATTTAATCAAATCTCTTCTCTCATCAACGCAATCATCAATTCTCAGATGATAAAGATTAGCAGTATCTGGCATAAATTGCCAAAAACCGGATGCACTTTTTTTGGAGTAGGCTCTGGTATGAAAATTAGATTCTGCCATTGCTAGATATAAAAACTCTGGAGGAATTGCATAATCACTCAAAAGATTTTTTACAGCAGGTATAAATAGATATGCATCTTCCATCGCTTGAAAAAACTCTTTATCTCTATTAATTGCAGTCTGATTATTTCTCATATCATTCATCATGGGATCGTACAAAAATGATGATTCAATATCAAAAGAGTCTAATATTGAAAGCTCTTTATTATGATTTGAGATATAAGTTAAATTTGCAGCAAGCAAAATAGGAAATAGTAAAAATAATAAAAATTTCAATATTCACAACTTTTCGTATTTGGATTTTGGAGATTTTCATTCTATCTTAAAAGCATTAATATTCATAGAAATCTATAATTCCAATATTTTAACCATTATTATATTAAAAAATATCAAAGAGTTTAAGGGCATTTTGCGTAGTAATTTTTTTTATATCTTCAACTGAAATATTTAGAAGTTCAGAAATCTTTTTTACTACAAAAGTTGTATACAAGGGCTCATTTCTCTCTCCGCGATGAGGAGCCGGAGTTAAATATGGGGCATCAGTTTCTATAAGTAATTTCGCATGTGGGATTTTTGGTAACACATTTACTAGCTTTTTTGCATTACTGAATGTCAAAACTCCACCTATTCCAAAATAAAAACCGCTGTTTGCTAAAATTAAAAGCTCCTCATCTGCATTATAGCAATGAAGAACCCCTCCCACTTCATTCGCATTATGCTTCAAAAGCAGTTCTTTTGACTCTCTTGAAGCGTCTCTAATATGTATAATCAAGGGCTTTTTATATTTTTTTGCCAACTCTATTTGAGCTATAAAAACTTCTTTTTGTCTCTTTTTTTCTGCTTCATTCTCTTCATCACTCCCGTCAAGTCTAAAGTAATCTAATCCGCATTCGCCCACAGCAACACATTTTTTATGTTTTAAATACTTGTCAAAATCAAGCTCTTCAAATGAATTCATATCATAAGGGTGAACGCCGACGGCAAAATAAACATCCTCATTACTCTCTGCAATTTCAACTGCCCTATCAACTGTTTTTGGGTCGGCTCCCGGGATAATAAATCTGGTTACTCCACCCTCTCTTGCCCTATCTAAAACTTCATCTAAATCTTCATCATATCTACGGTCATCCAAATGTACATGTGTATCAACTATCAAGCTCTTCTCTCTTTTTACTTTTTAAATTTTTAACAAACAGTATATTTTTTATCATTATATAGATAAAAATAGCTGAAACAAGAAAAGAACCTGTTGCAAAGAATAAGTTATTAGCCATAAAAAAGTTATAACCAAGAGCTAAAAAAACTATTGAGATTACAAAACACATCTATTTGCTTCCAAAAGCTCTTTTGCAAACTTTTTTGCCTCATTTGAGACACTTTCGCCGCTTATTATTCTTGCTATTTCATCCACTTTACTCTCAAAATCAAGCTCTTTTGCAAAAGATTCATCGCCCTCTTTGTAGATTAAAAAATGCTGATCTCCCATGGAAGTGAGTTGCGGCTGATGGGAAATAACAAATATCTGAAAATGTTTTGAAAGTTCTCTTAAAACTTTTGCGACACTCATAGACTCCTCTCCACTAAGATTTGCATCTATCTCATCGAGCATTAAAACACCGCCATTTTGACTCATATGTTCCGATTTTAGCGCCAATATTGCAAGTCTCAGTCTGTTAAACTCACCGGTACTCACTTTTTGAAGTTCCGTGTTGTTTAACTTAACTATGATTTCATCTTTTCCTAAACTGTTATACTCTGTCTCATCTATTTTTACCTCTGCCTCTCTTAAATAGAGCTCTTTTAAATATCTGTTTAAATCCTTTATAAAAGGATTTAGCTCTGCATGTCGAAGTGCACTCATTTTATCAGCTAACTCTCTTACATTTTGCTCCAAAATTGCACATCTTTTTTCTAAGTCCTCCTTTATAAACTCTATATTTTCATATTCTGCTAACTCATCCTTCTTCATCTGTCGATAAGCCAGTGCTTCTTCTATGCTTCCATATCTTTTTTTCAGGCTGCTTATCTCTTCAATACGATTTAAAACATCTTCAACATCAACATCATCCAATGCACTAAATCTCTCTTGCGCATTATCTAGGACAACCCTGAGTTCATTCATGGCATCATTAAAGAATGTGCTATCTATGTCCAAAGAATCAAGCGCACTGAAGACGTAATGCTCATAATCAAAAATTGAATTTGCAGATGAGATATTTTCCAGCACCTTCTCTTTTTTTGAGAGCTCTTTTTTAATTTTAAGCAGCTCCTCATCCTCTGAAACTACGGGATTAACATCTTCTATCTTTTTAATCTCAAACAATAGAAATTCTTTGAGTTCTAAAAGCTTACTCTCTTCTTTATTGAGTTTTTCAAGCTTTTTAGACGACTCTACAAAGTCGTTAAAAGAACTTAAATACTCATCTTTCAACTTACTTATGTTTTTAAATTTACTTTGAATTCTCAAATCTAATATTGATATTAAATTTGAATTCTCAAAGTCGCTATAATCTTTTAGACTTAGGTGTCTTAAATAGTTAGCGCTCACTTGGCTCATAATTTTTTTAGAGATACTTTGATTATTTATAAAGTATCTTGATTTTTCTTTTTTGATGTGTTTAAAAATATTTATTTCATCATTTTCTATACCCATCTCTTCTGCGTCAAGATTCCATGTGACGCTAGACTCACAGAGGGTTGCTTCACAACCGCTTGCACCAAGCGATGAGAGTATAGAATTCATCAATATAGATTTACCGCTTCCGCTAGGACCTGTAAAAACAACAAGTCCACATGCCAAATTTAACTCAACCTCTTTAAAACTAAGATACTCTTTTAAATAAAATCTCTCTATCAACTCTTTTCTCCCCATTTAAGTTTCTCTTTTAAAACATCAAAATAGTTAAACTCTTCTCTATGAATCAGTTTTGCAGTCTTCTCGGCTAATTTTATATGCACACTCTCACCCTGTTCAAACGCATGCATGTCCTGCCCGTCAATTATCATCAAGGCTCTATTTTTTGGAGTTTTCATCTCTATTGAAAATGTTCCAGGAAGAACAACCGACCTTTGTGTGAGGGAGTGCGGGCAGATTGGAGTGAGTGCAAAAACATTAGTCAAAGGGAAAAGAACGGGTCCGCCGGCTGAGAGATTATAAGCAGTTGAGCCCGTCGGAGTTGAGACGATAACACCATCTCCATAGTAGGTATTAAATGCTTTTCCATCCACTAATGTCTCTATATGTATCATGTTTGAGATAGATGGTCTCGTTAAAACTATGTCGTTAAAAGCGTGAATTTTTACTGTTTCTCCATTTTTAATAACTTTGGCTTCTAAGACTGCTCTTTCATCTATGCGATATTTTCCACAAGCCAAATTTGCTACAAAATCATCGAGCTCATCCATGCTTACATCTGCTAAAAAACCTAAAGTTCCTGCATAAACACCAAGTACCGGAATATCATAATTAAAAGAGCGTCTAACCACTGAGATAAGCGTACCATCACCGCCAAGTGTCAAAAGAATATCACACTGCTTACACAGCAATTCAAACTCCATGCCCATAACATCAATCATTCCACCGCTGATGCTATCGATATAGACCTCTATATTGTGCTTATTAAAAATCTTTTCAAGTTTAAAAAAACTACTTTTGAGCTCTGGAGTGGATGGTCTCAAAACCACACCAACTTTTTTAATGCTATTTGCTTGCAAAATAAATCCTATATTAATCTAATTTGTACTAAATATTTTGGGTGATTATACACTTTTGAAGTAACAAAGATAAAAACATTTCAATCTGTCATGCTTTTCTACTCTTTACGAGCTTCTAAAATTATATTGTCAATCATTGTGTCGAAAATATATTTGTAGCAAAGAAGAGTGAATACCAATATATATGACCAAAAAGTCCAGAAAATATTTCATTTTTATTACAAATATGATTATATTTACATCAACAACAAGGGTAGATAGTCTTTTTTATAAGTAGATTTTAGATACAATCGCGAAAATTTTTTATAGGACTCTATATATATGAGAACTCATTATTGTACAGATTTAAGTGAAAAAAATGTAGGTCAAGACGTTGTTCTGACTGGTTGGGCTAATAATAGTCGAGACCATGGTGGTATTGTTTTTATTGATTTAAGAGATAAAACTGGTTTAATTCAGCTTGTTTGTGATCCTGCAGACAGTGAGCAAGCTCACAAAATGGCAGATAGCGTTCGTGATGAATTTGTTCTTATTGCTAAGGGCAAAGTCCGTTTTCGTGGTGAAGGCTTAGTTAATCCACGCCTAAAAACAGGAGCTATTGAGGTTATTGTTCATGAACTTATAATTGAAAACAGAGCCGCTCCTATGCCATTTGTTATTGGTGACAAAAATGTAGGTGAAGAGACAAGACTCAGATACCGTTATTTAGAGCTTCGAGACCCTGACATGTATGAGACATTTCGTCTTCGTTCAAAAGCGGCGATTGCGGCTAGAAATATCCTTGACGCAAACGGCTTTTTAGAAGTTGAAACTCCTATTTTAACAAAATCTACTCCTGAGGGAGCAAGAGATTATTTAGTTCCCTCTCGTGTTCATAGCGGAGAGTTTTACGCGCTTCCTCAGTCACCGCAACTTTTCAAACAACTCTTAATGGTTGGCGGATTTGACCGTTACTTTCAGATAGCAAAATGTTTCAGAGATGAAGATTTAAGAGCTGACAGACAACCGGAATTCACTCAAATAGATGTTGAGATGAGTTTTTGTAATCAAGAAGATGTAATCAAAGTTGCAGAAGATTTACTCGTAGCTATGTTTGCGGCATGCGGACATGAAATAAAACCTCCGTTTAACCGCATAACTTATAACCATGCAATGGAATTTTATGGCTGTGATAAACCGGATTTAAGATACGACCTAAAAATGGTAGATGTTATCGATATATTTGAAAGATGTACGAATGAAATCTTTACAAATATCGCTAAACACCCACATACGAACCGCATCAAAGCTCTAAAAGTACCGGGTGCTGATTTAGTATTTTCAAAAAGAGAGATGCAAAGTTTTGAAGAATTTGTACGCAAATTTGGTGCACATGGTCTTGGGTATTTCCAACTCAAAGAGGATGGACTCAAAGGTCCACTTATTAAATTTTTCAGCGAAGCGGATATTCAACTCATTATTGAGCGAACTGAACTACAAGTTGGTGATGTCGTTTTCTTTGGTGCAGGAGATAAAAAAACCGTACTTGACTACATGGGAAGATTTAGAATTTTTATAGCTGAACATGAGAAAATGAATCTTATCGATAAAGACAAATTTGAGTTTGTATGGGTTGTTGATTTTCCTATGTTTGAAGTAGAAGATGGAAGAGTAAAAGCACTTCACCATCCATTTACAATGCCAAAAGATACAGATAAAGAGAATATTGAAGAGATAGAATCTATCGCGTACGACATTGTTTTAAACGGTACTGAGCTTGGTGGCGGAAGTATTCGTATTCACAAATCAGAAGTTCAGGAAGAAGTTTTCAAACTTCTTGGAATTGAAGAGGAAGAGGCAAAAGAGAAGTTTGGCTTTTTACTTGACGCTCTTAAATTTGGCGCACCTCCACATGGCGGTTTTGCTATCGGATTTGACAGACTTATGATGTTAATTTCTAAAAAATCAAGTATTCGTGATGTTATAGCATTCCCTAAAACACAAAAAGCTTCTTGTATTCTCACAAAAGCACCAAGTGCGGTCGATGCAACGCAACTTCGCGACCTACATATCAGACTACGCGAACAAACTAAAGCATAATGAAGAAACTCTTCTTAATTATCGGAGCACCAGGCTCCGGTAAGACTACCGATGCAGAATTAATTGCTAAGCAAAATGATTTAATAACACACTACTCTACCGGTGACATGTTAAGAGCAGAAGTTGCAAGCGGTAGTGAACTTGGCTCTGAAATAAACAACTACATCTCTAAAGGACTAATCGTTCCTATTAAAATAGCAATAGAGACTATTGTAAACGCTATTAAAAATGCTCCTACCGACATAATCATCATTGATGGTTATCCAAGAAGCATGGAACAGTTAAATGCTTTAGATGAATATCTACATGCAGACTTATCTTTAGAGCTTTGCAGTGTTATAGAAGTTCATGTAAGCGAAGAGACTGCTCGTGACAGAGTTCTAGGTCGTAACCGCGGTGCTGATGACAACACGGAAGTATTTGATAACCGCATGAAAGTTTACATAGAACCTCTAGCCGACATACAAGCTTTTTACAGTGCTAAAAATCTTTTACATGTAATAAGTGGCGAAGGAAGTATTGAAGAGATAGTTGCTGAGATGGGAAGTTTTATAGAACAAAAGATAATACATTCGACTTTAGTAAAGCTTTAGATTATATATAATTTTTTGATTCTTTACTTGGAAGCTTTTTCAAAAAAATCTTCCCAAAAATCTTTCATTTTACTTATATAATCTAAAAGCTCTTCAATACTCACAATTCTCACAAAAGTGGGAAAAGTAAATCTAAAATTTATAGGTGTATGTTAAATTTGCACCGCGTCCCCAGTGATTAGGAATTGTATTGCTTCCATTTATATAATTAAGATTGGGTGTATACACTTTTTCATCTAAGAGGTTATCCAGATAGAGAGCTAACAAAGAGCGCCCTGTTTTGCCGATACCCCACATCTTTGCGGTATCTATGGATACATTCGCGGTTAAAAGATTATAAGCATCTGCTTTTGGATTTCGAAGAAGCGCATTATTTGTTGCCGTTAAATCTGTCGATTCACCGATGTAGCTGTTAAAGACACCGATGTTCATCCCGTTTATTCCTTCATATGAACTCCCTATTTTTGCCATCATATTTGGAGCAAAGGTGCTGTCTTCTATTCCATTGTTTGTCTTGTTGACCTGGTAGCTGAAATTACCGATCATACTGATATCATAATCAAGTTCTACGCGCCCTTCAAGTTCTACTCCTTGATAGTGTATGTATCCTTCATTAGCAAATGTTGTGGGTGACCCAGCAACCCTTACAATCACATTTTTGAGCATAGAATCATATAGAGCCATTGCTAAATAGTATCTTGACATTTGATAAATGAGTTGCGCGTCATATGTTGCAACTTTTTCCGGATCCAGTAAAGGATTTCCTTTCAATGTAGGTGCATTAATTTTTGCCTCCTGAAGATTAGGCGAGCGATAAGCTTCACTGTATAAAAGTTTCAGCCACACATTATCTCCAAATCCTTGAATAAAACCGACTCGTGGGGAGAAATCCTCTGTAGTATCCTCGGGTTTATTAAGCTGAACTCCTCCAATTATTTTTTGTTTTGGTGAGAGCATATAATCGAGTTGTGCATAGGCACTTTTACTATTCATACTTGAGGAAGGAAATCCAATATCAAATTCTGTTTGATAATTTGAAGAGTTGATACCAAATAAAAGATTAAGATCATTGGCAATGTTGCCACGAACTATCATTTCAACCATATCGTAATGGTCTTCATAATGATTTCGCCCTTTAGTTTCGTCGATTTGCCAATCGAACGATCCTTTGTTAATCGTATAATTAAGCGACATGTCCCAACCGCTTGCAATGTCGTACAAATACCCTATATCCAGATAATTTCTTTTTTTTATCATAGGCGATGAGGGGAGTTGGAATGTAGATCCACCGCTGTCTCCCTCGTTGTTCATTACCATTCCGTTGATAGTAAAACCTTTGTATTTGCCATTGAACACGAGGTTGTCGCTGTTTTCACCTGTATCATAAACTCCGGCTATCTTGTCTTTATCAACAACCCCACTTATACCGTCACCATCCGCACGGATTGAATTGACTCCGATGTTCAAGCTGTAATCTGTATCTGCAACCAATGTTGTAATCTCAAGCTGACGACGGTTGAAACTTCCAACACTCACATCAGCACGACTCTCATTGATTGACATTTTCGCATCTTTGGTAATGATATTGATTACTCCTGACATCGCATTAGAACCGTAAATAACTGATCCTGGACCTCGAATTATTTCAATATGATCAATCATTTCCAGAGGGAATCCGAGATAAATATCGAAGTTAAATCCGCCATCCGTTCCATCATGCACTGGGCGACCGTTAAGAAGAATCACTTCCCATCCCTCCTGATGAGCACCGTTCATGGCTCGTATCGAAGTTTTATTGTGAGGGCGCTGATGTGAACTTAGTACCTGCATTCCAACTAGGCGATCGATAACATCACGCAAGTTTCTTGCTCCGTATTGATGAATTTCCTGAGAGGTTATTACAGTAATAACTCCAGCTGCCAAATGTTGGTTCTCATTGCGTCTAGAAGTACTGCTAACTTGAACATTCAAGAGATCTTCAAGAGAAAGAGAAGATAAGTCCGAGACTTCACTTGCTTGAAGAAGAGAACAAGATAGGAATGTTACCAAAAAAACATTCTTCATGGTCACCATCCTTTGTTATTTTAGAATATAGTACCGCCATTTGTCTTTATCTAAAATTAATTAGATAACTGATTCTTTGTTAGAACTTGGTATCTGAAGGGGAAGTGTTAGAATAAACATTACCCCTTTTTGAGGTTCTGAATTCAAGGCTATTGTTCCTAATAGCTTTTGTGTAACAAGATTGTAAACGATACTAAGTCCCAACCCTGTCCCTCCATGAGAGCGTTTTGTCGTAGTAAACGGCTCAAATGCAATATTTTTAATTGTATCATCCATCCCTGAACCATTATCTGAGTAGGTCAAAATCAGGTGCTGATCTTCTATGTTAAAACTGATGCTGATTGTCGCATCGCGTGTACCTGCATTAAAACCATGTAATAGCGAGTTTTGGATAAAGTTACTGATAATTTGAGCGTACACACCCGGATACGATTTAATCACAAGATTAGGGTCACCTTCGAGTTTTACGGTTACCGGTATTTTTTTTAGTTTATTATGAAAGGTAAGGAGTATCTCATTTATGTACTCATTGAGGTTGAAATCTTGTTTCTCTTCCACGCTTTGATCAACGGAGATACGCTTAAAACTGCGTATGAGATTGGCGGCATGATTAATGCTGGTAAGGAGCAGATGGGAAGTTTCGCTTAAAATATGAAGTTTTTCTTCCATAATCGATTTTTTGAGCGTTCCATTTTCCATCTGTTTGAGAAGCATCTTCGTTTCTCTTTCTATAATGGATCCACCGGTGATAGCATTGCCAAGTGGAGTATTGACCTCATGGGCAACACCGCTGACTAAATTTCCCAATGCTGCCATTTTTTCGGATTCTATCAGTTGAACTTGCGTTTTTTTGAGCATTGTTAAAGAGTCTTGTAGCTCTTTTGTTCTTGATTCCACTCGTGATTCTAAATTGGTTGTTAATGATTCTGTATCGAGTAAAAGATGGTTAAAAGCATTGTATAAATAAGAAATTTCATTTTCTTTATTATAGGTGACACGAAGAGAATAATTACTCGTTTCAGCCACTTCCTTAGCTGCTTCTGCTAATGTCAAAATCGGTTTAAGAATTTTTTTGCTTAGCAGATAGGATACAATATATACAAAAAGAATCAATCCTACCGAAAAAATAGAAGTGGTTTTTAGCAATTGAGCAATGAAATTTGTGATACGCTCTGTTTTTTTCTCAATGTAGAGGTAGCCTAAAAGTTGCTTGTCTTGTTTTATTTCGAGAGTGATTTTTAATTTTCCCAGTTTCGATGGCATCTGGCTAGGATTTTCATATCGTATTCCAAGTGGTAAGATAGCACTCGGAAGTGGCTGATGGGTAGAGTTAATGGATGTAATAGGTTTTTGGCTTTCGTCATAGACAACACAGAGAAGAACATCTTCATTTCTGTGCAACTGCTGCATATTGGTATTGATTCCTTCAATATCCAAGAAAGCCAAGGGTGCTGTGATTAAATTGGCAGTCAATTCGGCTTCCATGCTGCTTTCATGGATATAAGAGCTTTTTTCATGATTAATACTGTGAAGAACTTGAAACAGGGTTCCAAAAATAATGATAAAAAGGCTTGTTATGACCAAAGAAAACACCATTTGAGAGGTGATGGAAGATCTATTTAAATGCATATTAATTCCCCGTCGGTTCAATAACCGTGGCAAAGTTGAGAAGTTTATAACTGATGTTCAGCTGAGCATTTTTGAGGTTACGTTGATTGATAACAAATCGAAACTTATTGTCTTGCAAATAAAACCCGATCATGGCGCCTTTTCTTGTGTCGTCATCTTCATCGCTGATTATTAAAACATTATGTTTTTGTAAAGTGTTTAAAAAAATCTCATTTTGATTTGGTTTGGAACCACGAAAATAGAGGATATGGCATTGCATCATCGCTTCTTGATTATCTCCAATTTTAAGAGAGCTAACTATAACCGGATGGTTGTTGAAAAGTCGGGATGCATAGCTTTCTTGAAGCATTTTGGCAAAAGCATCATCATTATAAATACAAATGCGATAAGACTCAATCGGTGTTGGCCACTGAATAAACATAGCAAAGCGTTCCAAATAGGCTATTTTTATATCTTCTTCAGAAATAGCAAATAACGAAACTGCCTGAAAAAAGAAGAAAAAGGCAACAAGAAAAACTTTTGTCGTTTTCATGATATTAGACTAAGTCGGGTTTAGGTTCGCCCAAAAAATATCCTTGGGCATAATCGATACCTAATGATTTGACAAACTTATATACTGTTTCACTGTGAACAAATTCCGCAACGGTTTTTACCCCTATCCTGCTTGTAAAAAAGAGGATTGCTTCGGTAACGGTTTGGGATTTTTTGTTGAGATCAATGTCTTTGATATAGACACCGTCGATTTTAATAATATCGAGTTTTAAATTGCCAAGCTGTGCGAAATTTGAGCACTGAACCCCAAAATCATCCAGAGATAAACGGTATCCCAAGTCTGTCAGCATATTGAGATGTCTTTCGGCAACTGAGTTGGTTAGAACACTATTTTCTTCGAGTATTTCGAAATAGATTCGGTTGCTATCGATGCCATAACGGGAACGCGTCCGTTCGATAAATTCAATAAAGTCCGGTTCTATGAGATCTTGATCTGTGATATTAACTGAAAAACAGAGTGTATTATTAGCAAATTTGGCGCAGGCTTGTTCAAACATCCGTTGCGTTATTTGATAGAGCAATCCAGCGTATCTGGCGGTAGGAAGAAATAGAAATGGAGTATAGATAACACCCTCGCGCTCAAGGCGTACAAGAACTTCATATTTCACAATCTCATCGCTTTTACAATTAACAATAGGCTGAAAATATGCAATCAGTTTATTATGGTCGAGAGCCTCTTTGAGCCATTTGGTCCATTTTGTATTTTCTTTGATTTGTGTGATAATTGCCAGATTATCAGAATAAAACTGTACCCTGTTTCGGCTCTTGTTTCGCGCTTCGCGCAGTGCAATTTCTGCTTTTTGAATCATATTTCCGATGTCATACTCGACAACACCCATCGTAACACTGATACGGTGCTCTATTTCCTTAATTTGAAACGAGTTTTTGCTAATCTCATTTTGGATTCTTAGGACTTCTTGTGGGAGATCAGGCACTGCTTTTTCACAAGCTAATAAGGCAAAGATATCTGATTCAAGACGGTATGCTTTACATTCAAAACAGGAACTGTGACTTAAAATAGCAGCAAACTGTATCAGCATCTGATCTCCTACCTCAAATCCGTAAACATCGTTAATCATGCTAAAGCTATCTATATTAAGTAAAATGAGTGACATAGGCTCCTGGGTGTCTAAATCATAGTTGAGTTTTACCCGATTGCCAAGACCGGTTAAACTGTCAGTTATTAAAGTCGTATATATCTCATTTTTTTTATTGAGGAGTTCAATGATTTGTTTATATTGTAAGAGGGCACTGCGGATAGTGACATAGAGCCTATCAGTTGTCAATTCTGTTTTTTCTTTATAGTCATTGATGTCGTAATGATCGATTACATACCGTTCCGGAGCTACTCCCGGCTGCCCTGTCCGAATGATAATCCTTACGGTCGTATTTTTGAAGTGATGGCGTATAGTTTTGACAAGATCTAAACCGGCCGTTTCCGATTCCATAACGACATCGAGTAAGATTATCGCGATATTATCATTCTGTTTTAGAATTTTAGTTGCCTCAACGGCGCTGTAGGCTGAGAGAAACTGAAGTGGTTTATTCTCAAAGATAAAGTCGTGAAGAGCGAGCTTGGTAAAGGAGTGAACTTCCGAATCGTCATCGACAATCAGTATTATCCATGGAATTTCACTTAATTTTGCTTCATCTTCAGCGGCAAATAAAAGTTCATCTGTATTCATCTCTTTAATTCCTTTAACTCATTTAGCTCAATTATATTAGGATAATTATAAAGTGTTTATAAATTGAACCAGAATTATGCAAGAGACAGATAAGTACTTATTATAAAGTTATGATAAAGTTATTTTTGTTAGAATTAAACAATTAATTGCAAAAGATAAATTGAATTTAAAGAAGCTGCGAATATTTTAATTAATCACAAAACTGTTAAAAAGGGAAAAATATCATGTATATAAATGTAAAAAAAAGTTCAAGAAGTATAATGTTGTTAGTTTTATTTTTTGCAGGTACGCTGCTATGAGCCGGAGAAGAATTTAATTAACCCGTTTCGTAAATAACGGTACAATCCCGCTAAAAAGCGAATACGAAGGCTCACTTTTTAAATTTAAGCATGATTATCCGACAGAGTATAAATGAATAAAAAATGTAAAAGGTATCTAAATGAATAAAGAATATTTTGACGGCATAGGTTTAGATATATTTTTGCAAAAAAATAGAGTTGACATAGGTGGCTTTTTATTGATTGCAAAAGAGTTAAGTAAAGCCTTACTTAGTTCACATAAAGAAAATATTATTTTTGCTAACTTATCTCCGGCATCTATCCTGATTAATGAAGATAAAAAAATAAAAATCATAATCTTAGAGCCTATTGATAGTGATTCAAATAAAAATAGAAACCAGATTTACAAGGCACCTGAACAAATTATTAAGAGTAGTCAACAAATTAGTGCTTCTGTAGATATTTATGCATTAGGAATTATTTTTTATGAACTCTTAATCGGCAAAGCTATAGAAAATAACTCGGATTTACTTGAATTTTCACATACGCTTCTTACGAAGAATTTACCTTCTCTCTCCAGCATCAATGAATCTGTACCTCTAGTGATATCAGAAATTATAGAAAAAATGATAGCCAAAAATCAATCTGAGCGATACAGTGATATTCTGTCGGTTTATGTAGATGTCAATAAAGCATCTGAACTATTCAACCAAAATCAAAATATTGAGCAATTCGAGTTGAATACTTTTCATAATATATTGGATATGAATACAGAAACAAGCCTTTATGCAAGAGAAGAGGAAGAAAGAAGATTACTTGAAATTATCACATTAAATATTGGTAAAATAAATACTTTAGTTTCAATATCAGGTAATTCCGGTGTAGGAAAATCTACACTTGTGGACAAGGTTCTCAAACAAAAAGAGGATAGTTTTAGCCATCTGATTACAATGAAGTTTGAGAAGTATAAACAAAATAGCCCTTATGAGATTTTTTATGCAGCTTTGCGTAATTTAACGAAACAAATCATTGCAAAAGATGAAATCTCTTTAAAGCATTATCAAGAAAAACTGAGTCAGTCACTTGGCAGTGAAGCACAGATATTAATTGATGTTATCCCTGAAATTGAAATTATTATCGGGAAGCAACAAAAGATTGAAGATATAAATATCGGTGATAAAAAAGCCCGTTTCGACAACCTTTTACTTCATTTTTTAAAATCTGTTTCAGATTCCGATAAAAAACTATGTATCTATTTTGATGATGTACAGTGGGCTGATACGGTTACGCTCAAATGGATTGAAAACATTATGATAAACCTTGAAAATGTTTTGATTTTTGTAACATATCGTGATAATGAAGTGGATAATAAAGAGCAATTACATGAAATGCTTAATAAACTTCGTTCGTTTCATATAAAGATAGAAGAGTTGCATATTTTACCTTTTACTCAGGAGGTTGTTTATAAGCTTATTTCGCAGATAATGAATTTTTCAAACCCTGAGAGTATTGCCAAAATTATTTTTCAAAAAACGAACGGGAACCCATTTTTTCTTAAACAGTACCTAAAACAGTTGCAAAAAGAGGAAGCTATCTGGTTTGAAGTTGAATCATTAAAGTGGAATTATGATTTAGATAAGGTAAAACAACACTCACTCAGCGATAATGTATTTGATGTTTTAGCCGCTCGGATTCATTCACTCTCAAAAGATGTGCAGACACTTTTAAATATCGCTTCATGCATCGGAAATAGTTTTTCAAATGAGATATTGAAAATAATTTATAATCATAATGCAACTTTTGAAACTGCAATAAATGAGGCAATCAGCAACGATTGGATTATTGTGAAGAGTTTAGAAGAGAGTGATACAGTTGAGCAATACAAATTTTCCCATGACAGAATGCAAGAAATTATATACTCAAATCTTGAAGATTACAGCGTAAAGCAAATCCACCTTGCAATCGGAAACTATTTTTTTAAAACATACGATGTCTTGGAAAATCAAAATCTTATCAATTGTGTCAATCACTTAAATATTGCTAGAGAACTTATAAAAGAAGAGGAACCAAAAGAGCTTCTTGCAAATTTGAATTTAAGAGCTTCTTTACATGCAAAAAAAAGTGGAGATTTCGTAAATGGACTACTCTATATAAAAAATGCTATGGAATTGTTTTCAAATCTTTCTTCACAAAAAAGTTATGTCCATATTATAAAAGAGAGAGCAGAGTGTGAGCACCTTTGCAATAACAATGATGAAGCAATAAAATATTATGAATTGGCAATCAATTTAAGTGAGTCAAAATTACAAAAAGGTGAAATTTATGAGTTGATGATTAAATTTTATTCTGATACTGCAGATTTTGATAGAGCTTACAAAATAGGGAAAATTGCTGCAGATCTTTTTGATTTAAAAATACCTAAAAAATTTATTCCTCCTCAATTTGTCGTGAGTTTTATTGCCCTGAAAATTAAACTACGAAATTACAAAACAGATGAGTTAATTAATCTTCCAAGCTCAAACGATGAAGAGTTTAAAATGTTGATTCGCTTATTGGCAAATACTCTTCAGTCCGCGTATCAGATTAAACCTGAACTTTGTGTTGCAAATGCCGTAATCCTTGTCAATCTTTGTTTAGAAAGAGGTCTAACAAAAGAGGCTGTTATCGGATTTACTGTTTTTGGAGTTATTTTTCAAGGGGGTATTTTAGGCAATCACAACTTAGGATATGAATACAATAAGCTTTCCCATGCGATGTTGAAAAAGTTTAATAATACTACGCAACATGCAGAGGTAAAGTTTGTATCGAACTATTTTTCTACTTCATGGAAACTTCCATCTTCTCAAACTGAACTCAATTGGGATGAAGCTTATGAAAACGGTTTAGAGATAGGGGATTGGTTTCATACAGGCTGTGCTGCGGCGGGAATAATCCAAAGCATGTTTATGCGAGGTGTTGACTTTGACAGCATCTTAAAAAGAATCGAACATTTTGAAGATATTTTGATAAATATAGGTGCCAATGAACAGCATGGTGCTATTTTAAGTGTAAAACAAACAATTAAAAGTTTGCAAGGGAAAAGTGATGATTATAATGAATCAGCGTATGTTCAAAGTTTAAATAGTTATAAGTCTCAACATTTCGCACACTACTATTTTATAAATAAAATGATTTCGCTCTACATACAAAAAGAGTACAAAAAAGCTTTTGAAGTAAGTATAGATGGGCAAAAGTTTGCCAAATCATCAACGGGAATGCTTCATAGTACGGAGCATATATTTTATCATGCCTTAATTCTTGCACAGTTGTGTAGTGAAGCCGGTTTTTTAAATCGTATTCAATATAAAACAGTATTAGTAAAAAGTAAAAATAAGTTTTTCAAGTGGGCGGAAGATTGTGCCGAGAATTTTTTAGTTCGTGCAAATATTTTACAGGGTGAAGTTTTTAGATTAGAAAATAGGATTACAAAAGCTATAGAGAGTTACGAGAGCGCAATTCATCTGGCAAAATTGTATGGTCAGATTCATCTTCAAGCCATAGCAAATAATTTAGTTGCTCAAATGTATGAAGCTCACAACCAGCCAAAAGCAGCAATGACTTATAAAAAAGAAGCCTTAGATAATTTGAGTAAATGGGGCATGTTGCTATCCCAAAATAAGCAGGAAATAAATAATACGAACTTTGATGTGCTCACATTAATTAAGTCTTCGGAAGTGCTTGCCAAAGAGCAAGACCTCTCAAAATTACTTAAAACGCTTATGAATATTATTATTCAAAATGCCAATGCACAGCATGGTTTTTTATTGTTGTACAAGGATGACAAATTATATATAGAGGCAAAAGCATCTATAGATGAAGCAAAAATGCAAGTAATGCAAAATATTTCATATAACCAAAGCAATAAAATAGTGCATTCAGTTGTTGATTATGTATTAAGAACAAAAGAGTCTATTGTTATAGACAATATGAAAGAGAACAAGATTTTCAGTATGCCCGGCGAGATAAGCAGAGATATTAAATCAGTTCTTTGCGCACCTTTAATGCTTCACGGTGTTTTTAAAGGGATTATATATTTAGAGAATAATTTAGTCACATCCATTTTTACAAATGAAAAACTAGAATTTTTAAAATATCTTAGCGGGCAGATTGCTATTTCCATAGAAAATGCCACTATCTATAACAGTCTTGAAAATAAAGTGACACAAAGAACTATGGAGCTAGAAGAGCAAAAAGTAAAAGCAGAAGAAGCAACAAAATCTAAAAGTGAGTTTTTGGCAAATATGTCTCACGAGATACGAACTCCAATGAATGGGATAATCGGTATGGTTCATTTAGCATTGCAAACTGAGCTAAATGATAAACAAAAAAACTTTATCCAAAAAATAGATGACTCGGCTAAATCACTTCTAGGAATAATCAACGATATTTTAGATTTCTCAAAAATTGAAGCAGGAAAGCTTCAGATAGAGAAGGTAGAGTTCAATCTTTTTAAAGTTATAGATTCCGTAATAAATCTTATAGAGTTCAAAGCCCATGAAAAAAACTTAGAATTAATAGTGAGTTATTCAAGTGAAGTGGCAAAAGATTTTTATGGGGATAGCTTGAGAATTTCTCAAATACTTACAAATCTTTTGAGTAATGCAGTGAAATTTACAGATAGCGGCGAAATAGGTTTATATATATCAAAAGTATCAAAAGATAGATTTAGATTTGAAGTAAAAGACAGCGGTATCGGTTTAACAAACGAGCAGCAATTAAACCTTTTTCAATCCTTTTCTCAGGCAGATGGAAGTACAACGAGACAATATGGCGGAACAGGTCTTGGACTTACAATATGTAAGCAGTTAGTTGAACTTATGGGCGGAAATATTTGGGTCGAGAGTCAAAAGGGTGTTGGAAGCAGTTTTATATTTGAGATTGAGTTAGAACAAAGAGAGACACAAGAAAAAGCATTTACTCTTTTTAGTGATAAAAAAGTCCTGATTGTAGATGATAATGAATCTTGGCATGATATTCTAGAAAACACTCTACACATGTTTAATCTAAAAGTAGAGCATGCTTATAACGCAAATGAGGCGATAAAAAAAGCATATGAGTGCGAGCGCTCTTTTGACCTTATTCTGATGGATTGGAATATGCCGCAAATTGACGGGATAGAAGCTACTAAAATGATAAATGAGATGTGTAGTACAAGTTGTAGTAAAAAAGGTATCTGTGGAAGAGACTTGCCTCCAACAGTTGTTATGGTCAGCAGTTTTAGACACGAAAGTGTTGTGCAACTCGCTAAAGAAGTTGGGATAGATATATTCTTGCAAAAACCTGTTAATCCATCCTTATTAAATGACATTATAAGTGGAATATTTTTGGGTGATGTGACAAACTATTCATACAAAACACAAAAGAGTGTCAATAAAGATAACTTAAATGCATTAAACGGTTCTAAAATATTACTAGTAGAAGATAACACGACAAACCAAGAGATAATCATAGGGCTTTTGGAAAATAGTGGAATCATCATCGACATTGCAAACAACGGAAAAGAGGCAGTTGAAAAATTCAAAGCAAAGCATTATGAGCTGATTTTAATGGATTTACAGATGCCGATTATGGACGGATATGAGGCTACGAAACAGATAAGAGCAGTGAATAAAGAGATTCCGATTATTGCACTCACGGCAAATGCTATGAAAGAAGATGTGGAAAAAACTAAGTCTGCAGGAATGAACGAACATCTTAATAAACCGATAGATGTTGAAAAACTTTATGAGACGCTTCTACAATATATATCTAAAAAAAGTGCTCACCCCAAGAGTAATACCACAGAGAGTAAAGAGAAAAAAGATGAGTATGAAATCCCAGAGTTTAATACAATAGATACAACTCTTGGATTAAAACACATGGCAGGAAACAAAAAGCTCTACCTCAAAATCTTAAACAATTTTTTAAATGACTACAAATATTTCAGTTTTCTAAACCTAAACGATGAAGCGTTTCAAATAGCAACCCATACCCTAAAAGGTCTGAGTGCAAATATAGGTGCGACAGCTCTGCATTCAGTCTCAGAAGAGCTGGAAAAGATGCAAGATAAATCCTTGTTAGAATCTTGGCATATTGAGATGAAAAGAGTGATTGAAGAGCTGAGTGATAAACTGCCTGAGATAAAAAAAGAAGAAACAAAAGCGCAAGAAGAGGAACTTTCACATGTGTCTGAACAAAGCGACAAATGCCCCTGGGGTGATAGGAGAGAAGAACTTTATATTTCACTCGCGGATGCACTGCAAACCAAAAGACCAAAGAGATGCGAAGCTGTTTTAGAAGAGATAGAAAGATATAATTTGTATGATGAAGACAATGCGTTATTTATTGAAGTAAAAGAGTTGATTAAAAAGTATAAATTTAAAGAGGCTCAGGATTTATTGTCAAGAAATAAAAATATTTTAGCTCTCAATTAAAAACTAAGAAGTTTTATATTAGAATCTAGCAAAGCTTTGTGAATCATTATAAAGATATAGGTTTTAACAAAATTTATTAGAATAAATAGGGCGGAAAAATAAGAATGAAAATAATAATTTTATTAATTGTAATGGTTTCGGCTATTTTTGCGAGTGAGTTGGACAGTATGTTGGCTGATTATGCGCAAGAGAGTGATTTGTCGCATGAGACAAGGGTAAAAGAGTCTGGCACTACACAGAGCATTATCTTTACGAGGTCAGATTTGGATAATTTGCAATACCAAACCTTAAAAGATGTGCTCTCTATGCAACGATTTACTTCATATAAAGAGAATCGCTTCGGTGAAACAGATCTTTTTAACGGAGATCCGATGGCCTATGGAAAAGCGGGTCAGCTTGTAAAAATTTTTATAGATGACCATGAACTCTCTTCTGCGTATCTTGGAAGCGGTATAGCAATGTTTGGTAATATAGATCTTGCTTTCGTTGATCATATCGAGATGTATCAAGGTCCTGCTCCTTATGAATTTGTAACAGATAGTTCGCTTTTGACAATTAAACTCTACTCAAAAACAGCAGCGCGTGACAGCGGTAAAAAAGTAGGTCTTTTGACAGATAACTATGGCGGACATCAAGAGTATTTTCATATTGCAAGCAATGAAGATAGATTGAAATATTTTGTTTATCTCTCAAACAATATGAAAAATAGAGACGCCCTGAAAAATGGCACTACCGATTTAAGCAGAGATGAGATAGCAAAGCATCTGTACTCAACTTTTATCTATGATGATAATGAGTTTGTTTTACAATATCTTACAAAAGTTAAAGATGGATTTTTGACAAACAGCATAGATGCGACGCCCACAAAAGATAATATAAATAATGATTTTCTTCATCTTGGCTATAAAACACACTTATTGAATGATGACTCTTTAGAACTAAAAGCCAGTTATGACAGACTCAGATACAATCTAGATTTTATGGATGATAATCCGTTCTTCTCTCTATCTAAAAGCTCTACACAAAATTTATCGGCTAATCAGCTCACTTCTATGGGAATCAACCCAACACTCACAGCCACTCTCTCAGGATTAGTAGGTGCAAATACAGCTGTCCCTTTTACATTTACAAATCCTAAAATTTATGGTGAAAGATATGAGAGGGTCGAGAGCATTGCATCGCTAAATTTGCAAAAAGTGTTTAAACTAGAAGACAATACGATTTTATTAGGTGCGTATGTAAAACAAAACAAGGTTGATTTTAATAGAAATGAGCTGGTAGCAAGTGCTGGAGATGTTTCTTCTACTGCATTGCATGGAGCTCTTAATCCAATGCTGGCAACACTCAGCCCAATCATGACAACAATCTCTTTGGAGAATAATCTAAAAGAGCAAAGCTACTATTCAAGCTATCTGCAAGACACATATAAAATCAATGAAAATAACAGCATTATAGCCGGAGTTAAACTTGATTATGAGGCTAACAATTATTATGACAATAAAACACTCGTAGCTAAAAGCATATCCCATATTTACAAAAAAAATGAATACTCTTTTACTACATTTTATTCCTATCTTCCGCTCAATAAAATCCCGTCTACTGCGGATAAAGCGATTTCAAGCAGTAGTCTAGAGAATGAGGCACTTTCCACATTTGGTCACGAGGCAAAATATGTTAATGAGAGATACAGCATCCGTTACAGCTTTTTTAAAGCTATGCTCTCTAATTTGATTCGTCTCAATGGAACAGGCAAGGCATATAACGCATCTTCGGATTATAATATATTAGGAAATGCAATTCTCTTTACCTACTACTACAATAAGGGTGACTCTTTGATGATAGAGCCATGGAGAGAAGATATGGAGTTTGCACCTATGAATGTAGATAAATATTATCAAGGTGTAAATGTAAGAGCTGTTAACAATTTTAATAAAGTCGTTTTTTTGAACGAGTACAGATTTGTAAGAAGTAATGGTGAGGCAGATTACCAAGATGGCTCATGGCTCTATAATTTAGGTGCTACATACAAATATACTAAAGATTTAAACTTTTTTCTCAAGGGTGAGAATATCTTTGACTCTCTTAAAGGTGAGCGAAAAGTAAACTACAATAATGGCACAGATGGAATAGTCAGTATAGAGAGAAGATTGAGTATTGGAATGGGGTATACATTTTAAATGATGAAAGTGATTATTTCACTCTTTATAATTGTCAGTGCGCTCTTTGGCGCTTCAAGTGAATCAAAAATTCTAAAACTTATT
This sequence comes from Sulfurimonas sp., assembly GCA_041662225.1. Classification (GTDB taxonomy): domain Bacteria; phylum Campylobacterota; class Campylobacteria; order Campylobacterales; family Sulfurimonadaceae; genus Sulfurimonas. Next base: position 176,096 of record JBAZSX010000005.1, on the reverse strand, counting down.
TTTGATTCACTTTATGAAAACAGAAGCTTTTCCATATATACCGATGATGAACAAAAAGCAGAAACTCTAAAAGAGGCATCCATAAAAATATCTTCAAACTGTCATGATGCTGATATTGTATATGCATCGGAATTTTCAGACAAATGCGCAGAGAAACCTCTCTTTACAGACAACTATAAAACATTTAAAAATAGTGAAAATTCTATCGGTGCATTTTATTGGAGTAAGGGGAGACCAAATATTTTATTTTTAAAATATAGACTTGAAAGACATGGGTTGAGACTCTCAGAAGAACTAGAAAAATATGAGATGGATGCGCTATGAGAGAGTATATAAAATATATTGTAATTGCAACAATCGGGATAACTTTTATTTTTTTTATTAATTATCAATTTACAACAAATTTAAAAGATGTAAGAGCCAAATTTGGAGCAACAGAGATGGCTACTTTAGAAGAGTTGGCTTCAAATATTTCGAACACTCTTAAAACATCTCTAGGTGGCAGCGAGCTATATGAAACACTCAAAGATGACAAGAAGCTAAGAGTCAACCTTGAGAGAATGCTAGAAATTATTGTGAGTAAAAAATATAAGTATGCATATGTACTTCAAAAGGACAAAGAGGATAGGTTCAGATTTTTGTTGGATGGTGCTTTGAGTGAAAAATCTGAATTTGATGAGCCCTTTAGTGCAACAAGCAGTGCATGGGATATGGTGTACCATGAAAAAGAACCACAGTTTTTTAAGGAGAATGATTTAGAGAGTGTTTGGATGACATATCTCTATCCTATCATCATAGATAATGAAGTAAAAGCTGTTTTAGCGATAGATTTTTCTCAAGAAGCCATTGGCGATACACTGACTTATTTTAATCCTCTGAAAAACTTTATCAACTATATGCTGATTCTTTTTGGGCTTATTATCGGGCTTCTTTTGCTTTTTATACTCAAGTGGTATATAAAAAACCGAGAGTCTTTAAAACAAAAGAAAGAGATTGAGGAGAACCAAGAGTTTTTTAAAGAGATACTGAATTCCCAAAGGGCTTTAATCATATCACTGAAAGATGACAAAATTTTTAACTCCAACAGTGCTTTTTTGAACTATTTTGGAGTAAGAAGTGTAGATGAGTTTAATCAAAACTTGAAAAATATATTGACTCAGGTGAAACTTTTGGATGATATAAAAATATCACAAAAGGATGGCTGGTCTCGTGAGCTTTTTAAAAACAATGAGGAGTATAAGATAGCCATAAAAGATGATATATTTTTTGTAAGCGGCAAAAATATAACGCATCAAAATAAGATTATTACCATCGTCTCTTTTACTCAAATTACAGAGCTCGAGAGAGCTACCCAAAAAGCGAATGCGGCCAGTACTGCAAAATCGGAATTTTTAGCGAATATGTCTCATGAGATAAGAACGCCCATGAATGGTATTATCGGAATGGCTTATTTAGCACTGCAGAGTAATTTAAATGAAAAGCAGAAGAATTTTATTCAAAAAATAGATTTATCTGCAAAATCTCTGCTAAATATAATTAATGATATTTTGGATTTTAGTAAAATAGAAGCTGGAAAACTGACTTTAGAGAAGATAAATTTTAATTTACATAAAACTGTAGAGAGTGTTCTGAGTGTTACAGAGTTTAGAGCAAAAGAGAAAAATTTACAACTCAGTATTCACTATGAAAATGCCCAAGAGATAGCTTTTTATGGAGACAGTTTAAGACTCGCACAAGTGATTACAAATCTTCTAAGTAACGCCATAAAATTTACATCTCAAGGACATGTAGATCTTTTTATTTCAAAATGTGTCAACAATAAATGCAGATTTGAGATAAAAGATACGGGCATAGGCATAAGTAAGGTGCAGCAAGAAAATCTCTTCAACGCATTTTCTCAAGCTGACGGAAGTACAACCAGAAAGTATGGCGGAACAGGTTTAGGGCTTAGTATCTCAAAACAGCTAATAGAGCTTATGGGCGGAAAGATTTGGATAGAGAGTGAAGAGGGGATAGGAAGCTCATTTATTTTTGAGATAGAGTTGGAAAAAGCGATGGATAACTCTCTAACTCAAGCAGATGAGACACAGGCAGTAGCAACTGATATATCAGTTTTAGAAGGAAATAAAATTCTTTTGGTTGAAGACAACACCACAAACCAAGAGATAATTGTAGGGCTTTTGGAAAACAGCGGAATCATCATCGACATAGCAAATAACGGACAAAAGGCAGTAGAGAAATTTAAAGAAAACCACTATGCACTGATTTTGATGGATGTACAGATGCCGATAATGGACGGGTATGAAGCAACAAAAATCATTAGAGAGAATAATGCAGAGATACCGATAATCGCATTAACGGCAAATGCAATGAAAGAGGATGTGGGAAAAACAAGAGCATGTGGGATGAATGAACATCTCAACAAACCGATAGATGTAGAAAAACTTTATGCAACGCTTTTAAAATATATCGCTAAAAAAAGCAATGTGCACCCTGAGAGTACTTCCTCGCTTACGCTCACAGAGCACCCCAAGAGTACTTCCTCGCTTACGCTCACAGCGCACCCCGAGAGTACTTCCTCGCTTACGCTCACAGCGCATGTGGAAATTCCACAGAAAAGAGAAGAACTAATCCTTCCAGAGTTCAAAACCATAGACACAACCCTTGCTCTAAAGTATATGGCAGGAAATAAAAAACTCTACCTAAAAGTCTTAAACGAATTTTGCAATACATACCGAGATATAAACCTAGAAGAGTTGAACAATGAAGAGTTTCATCTGACAATTCACACACTAAAAGGGTTAAGTGCAAGCATCGGTGCAGCCGATTTACATAGGGTGGTAAAAGAGCTGGATGCTAACAAAGATAGAGAACTACTCCAAAACCTAAATGCTGAACTAAAAAAAGTTTTGGACGAATTAGAGGAAAAAGTTTTATCTAAAGAAAAAAAACAAATTAAACAAAAAGTTCCGGATGCCAAGATATATAAGTTGTTCACTAAACTTAAAAAAGCAGCCCAAACTAATAGACCAAAAGAGTGTGAGCCTATTACAGAAGAGATAGAAACTTATAAACTAACATATGAAGATGAAAATTTTTTTGCTGAGGTTAAGGCACTTATAGAAATGTACAAGTTTAAAGAGGCAATTTTTATGCTGGAAAATTATGGGAGTTGATTTATTAAATCATGAAATTAAAAACTATAAGTTTAAAGTGACAATACTACCTATGGAAGATGTCAAAGTTTAAATTTTCTAAAAAAGAGACTTTTATGAGAAATAAATAAGTTAAAAAAGAAGGTAACTACTCATCAAACCAGTAAAATTGGAATTAAAATTCCTCATTTTGCAGGCTAGAAGAAGATGGCAATTTGCAATAATTTTTTTGTCAGAGTTTTAAAATTGGTACTTAATCATAATTTGTGTTGCTGCAGTTTTTGCTCGGACTCTATTATGGTCATAGTCGTAATAGACCCATTCTGCACCTAAGTATACTTTTTCTTTCATCCCCAAAAGTGCATCTAAATTATAAAGAAGCTGATTTTGTGTGCCAATATCTCTTGAAGTCATATCGATAAATCCCTCAAAATGCACTCCATAAAACTCTTTTGTTTGATAAACAGGAGTAAATTGAAACGAATTATCTTCAATATTTTCTGATTTATAGTAAAGGTTGAGTGAAAACAGATTAAATCCGGGGATTTCAAAATCTGCTCCAACCCCTCCAAGATACGCAACATAATCCTTGCCCTTATTCATTTGCGTTGCAAGAAAAATATCTTTTAAAAGTCCCGCAGAGAGATTACTTCCGGAGACTTTTGATAATGAAAAACGAGGTGCTATTTCAGCATACACATCTTGTTCCGTGCCATCAAACTTTTTCCCATCCGCCATATCCACAAACATATAAAAATCCCCATACGAGAAAGTTCTAAAATGCTCAAAAGTAACTGTAGTTTTTTTACCGTCTTTAGTATCATATACGAAAGAATCACCCTTAAAATTTTCACCATACAAAAGCTGTATATTTGTTGTCTCAAACGCAACCAACGAGATGGCACCCATAACTAAAAAGAAAATAATTTTTTTCATTTTTACTCCGATAATTTTATATAAGGTTAAATTGTATCACAAGAAATAATAAATTTAGATATATAACTATATAATAAAAGAATGTAAAGTTTAAAAGAGATAGGGGGAAATCATTGAAAAAACATTTATTTATATTGTCTCTCATAGCGGTGGCATCACTTTTTAGTAGTGAGACTCAGAAGGTATCAATTCAGTTGCTTTGGAAGCATCAGTTTGAATTCGCAGGGTTTTATGTAGCTAAAGAGAAGGGTTTTTATGCAGATGCAGGGATGGATGTTGCAATCAAAGAGTACGATTTTGGAACAAATATAGCAAAAGATGTCTCCGAGGGTAAAAGTGATTTTGGTGTCGATAGTTCCTCCTTAATATTAGATAAAATTCAAGGACTTGATGTTTATCTCTTGATGCCTTTGCTTCAAACATCTCCGTTTGTTCTTATGACAAAAAAAAGGGATGATTTAAAGAGTGTAGCTGACTTAAAAGGCAAGAAAATTATGCTCACGCCGAATCAAGTAACCATGGCATCTCTCAATGCAATGTTTAAAGTAAATCATCTCTCAAGCGGTGATTTTATAAATCAAAAACACAGTTTTAATACACAAGATTTAATCGACGATAAAACAGATGCCATGTCTGTGTACCTCTCAAATGAACCCTTTTATATGATAGAAAAAGGTTTGCAATATTCTATTTTAAATCCGTCCGATTTTGGATTTGATTTTTATGACAATATTCTTTTCACCTCTAAAAGACTTTTGCAACAAGACCCGCAATTAGTAGAAAAATTTTATAAAGCAACGAAAAAGGGGTGGGAATATGCTTATAAGAACCCACAAGAAGCATCTAAAATTATATTTGACAAGTACAACACTCAAAATAAGTCGATAGAACATCTTATGTTTGAAGCCAAAGAGCTACAAAAGATGAGTCATTTTGGTCTAAGGGAGTATGGAAAATTTAAACCTGCAATTATTAGCCAAATTGTTCAAACATATAATCTCCTTGATATTTCAAAGTCTTCCGTGGATATAAAAGAACTTGTTTATCCTGATGCTATGTATGTTGAGAGCAGTATTGATTATGCGCTATTATGGAAGATTTTTGGTGTTATAGTTGTGCTCTTTGTTGGATTGTATTACTGGAATAGAAAGTTGTCCGAACTCAATAAACTCATTCAAAAAAGTCGTTCAAAAATTACAATACTTCTCGACAACGCAGGACAAGGATTTTTAACTTTTGATAAAAATTTTAAAATTGATGGTGAATATTCAAAAGAGTGTATAAAACTCTTAGGCGAAAATATCGCTTCACAAGATGTGGCGACACTCTTGTTTCAAGATAAAATAAAACAAGAATTTTTCAAAAACACACTTCTTGATGCACAAAATGAAACTATGGAGATAAAAAGAAACTCCTACTTATCGCTTCTGCCAACTGTTATCATTTTAAACAAAAGAGCTATTAAACTAGAATATAAGATTTTAGAAGATGAAAATTTTATGTTAATTCTTACAAATATAAGCTCACAAAAGAAACTTGAAAATAAGATAAAAAAAGAGCAAGAAGTTTTTAAAATGATAGTTTCAATCGTAAGTGAGACGCAGATTTTTTACGATACGAAAGATGAGTATTTAGAATTTATAAATTCAATCGATACTCTCATCAATGAAAAGAAGTCACCACAAGAAAATTTAAGTGATATTTATAGAGCTATTCATACATTTAAAGGTGCTTTTTCGCAACTTTATATGGAAGATATCGTGCAAGTTTTACATGATGCGGAGAGTGAAATATCCAAAATATCAAAAGAAAATCTACAAAACTCTGATACATTAGAAGAACTTTTAAAAGCAACTGATTTTCGCACAAGTTTTGAGGCATCTTTAACTGTTATAAAAGATGTTTTAGGTGCAGAATTTTTAGATTTGCATAATTTTGTAAAAATAGATTTATCCAATATTCAAAGTTTACAGGAAAAAATAGCGAAAGTTTTTAGTCAAAAAGGGATGGCTTCGATAGAGTGTCAAGATATACTTTCTCAGGTTCAAACGCTCTCAGGTACTAAATTATATGCACTGCTAAAACCTTATATTGCCCTTGTCAGTCAATTGGCAACAAGGTTTGAAAAAGAGATTTATGAATTAGAGATTGATGGAGATGCAAATTTGGCAGTTCCGGAGAAAATTAAACCATTTATAAAGTCACTTATGCATGTTTTTAGAAATAGTATCGACCATGGTATAGAGTTTCCAGAAACAAGATTCGAGCTTGGAAAAGATGAAAAAGGGACGCTTCTATGTAAGTTTGAGCAAGTTGGAAATACTCTTAAAATTATAATTTCAGATGATGGAATGGGAATAGATATTGAGAAAATAAAAGAAAAACTAGAATCACAAAATAGAGATACAACGAAATTAACACATGAAGAGTTTTATAATTTTATATTTGAAAATGAGTTCAGTACAAAAGAGAGTGTTACAGATATTTCAGGTCGTGGTGTTGGCATGAGTGCTGTGAAAGTTGAACTTGATAAGCTTGGCGGCGAAGTTGAAATTAAAAGTAAAAAAGATGTTGGTACATCCTTCGTATTTGTACTGCCACTATAAAAATAAACAAAAGGAAATAACATGATATTAGATTCGTTGATACTTCAATCAAAACTTTTTTTTACGGAAGATATGGGTATTGAAATAGATGATATTGCTCGAGAAGAGAAGAGTGTTGCATTAAATTTAAAATCCCATACAGCTATGATAGGTGTCGGTGGTGAGCTCAATATGATGGTTATCATTAGTTTTGATACCACAATGCTAAATAAACTCATTGATGTTTTTATGGAAGGAGAAGATGTCGCTCCGGAGGAAGAAGAAGAGATTAAAGAGAGTGTAACAGGTGAAGTGATAAATACAATCATCGGTCTCGCACTGCCAACCTTTCCAAAAAGAGGTAAAGGTGTGACTATAACACCTCCAATCAGCATAGATGATGCTTCGAATATTAAAAAACACAAAGATTCAAAGATACTGGCTGCAAATATTAGAACACAATATGGTGAACTTAGTATTAGTGCTATTATTGCTAAAGATGTGTAGAAATAATTTATAAACAGGAAAAAAAATGTTAAAAATTTTGATAGTAGATGATTCTCTGATAATAAGAAAAAAGATAACAACCATTGTAGAAAAATTGGGTCACGAAGTTATTGGGCAAGCTAAAACAGGACAAGAAGCCATAAAAATGTATGAAAGTGCAAAACCGGACTTAGTAACTATGGATATAACTATGCCGGACATGGATGGTATCACTGCAGTAAAACACATCGTAGAAATTGACAAAAATGCAAAAATAATCATGGTAACTTCGCATGGTCAAGAAGATATGGTAATTGATTCAATCAAAGCAGGTGCAGTCGGATATATGTTAAAACCTATTACGGATGAGAAATTGGCAGAAGTAATCGGTGAAGTTTTTTTAGAATATGCATGCGATGAAAATGAAGATGATTTAGAACTCTCAGATGATGATTTATAGGGATAAATGATGAAAGAAAATAAACTTTTTGAAGCTCTGCTAGATGTAATTCCATTTGCAGCGTATGCTGTGGATGTGAATACTTATGAAGTGGTTTATGCAAATAAGCTTATGACTGAAAACATGTATGCTCCACGAGAACAACATTGTTGGAATAAAATCTTTGGACGAGCTGAAGTTTGCAGTTGGTGTACGATTGATGAGCTGAAGAAAAGAGGAGCTGTTTATAAAAGCGAAAAGCTTATTAACCATTTTTTTGATGAAGTAACGGATAGCTGGTTACAAATTTACGATGAGATTTTAAAATGGCCCGATGGAAGAACGGTTAAGTACTCTATAAGCGTTGATATTACAGAACAAAAAGAGATACAAGCTGCAATGATAACAACGCATACAAAACTGGCCATGCAAACTCAAAAACTAAAAGAGGCAAATGAAAAACTAGAATTTATGGCTAAAAAAGATTTTTTAACAGCCGTGAACAATCGAGGTAACTTTTTTAATCTGGGTGAAGATTTTTTTGCCAAAACTTTGCGAGACGATGAATCTATTTTTGTTGCAATGTTTGACCTTGATAAGTTTAAACTGCTTAATGATAATTATAGTCATAAAGTGGGTGATTTAGCGCTCCAAGCTTTTACGAAAACTGTTGAGAAGCATTTGAATGAAACGGATATATTTGGAAGAATCGGCGGTGAAGAGTTCGCTCTTATAGTGCAATCTTCTTGTAGTGAAAGCGTCATACAAAAACTACAAAAGATAAGAGAAGATATAGAAAAAATCATCATAAATCATAATAATCAAGAGATAAATTTTACCGTAAGTATAGGTTTAGTTAAAAAAGAGCTAAACGATACACTAGATATAGCACTTGAATATGCAGATAAAGAACTATACGGTGCAAAAGAGATAGGTAGAAATCAATTGAAATTTAGGTTGTAACATGCTAGAAAATAAATTATTTGAAGCACTTTTGGATGTTATACCCTTTGGTGCGTACGCTGTTGATGTCGATACTTATGAAGTTGTTTACGCAAATAAGCTCATGCGTGAGAATATGTATGCACCCAAAGAGACACACTGCTGGGGAAAAGTTTTCGGACAAGAGGAAATTTGTAGTTGGTGTAGTATTTTCAAACTTCAAGATAGGCGAATAAAAAAATTAGTATCCGGAAAATATATATGTGAATTTTTTGATGAAGCGGATGACAAATGGATTAAATCTTATGATGAACTTATGAGTTGGCCCGACGGCAGAAATGTGAAGTATTCTATTTTGGTAGATATAACAGACCAAAAAGAGATACAAGGGTCTATGATGAAATCACATGCTGCCCTTGCTATAAAAAACAGACAAGTTTCAAATACAAATCAAAACCTTCAAATTGCAAAACTAGAGTTGCAAAAATCTTTGAATGAGTTGGAAATCCAAAAGCAAAAAGCAGAAGAGTCAACAAAATTTAAATCAAGCTTTTTGGCAAATATGTCGCATGAGATAAGAACGCCTATGAATGCTATCATCGGAATGACGCATCTTGCAAAAGAGACCTCTTTGGATGAAAAACAGCTGGGTTATATAAATAAAATTGAATCTGCATCCAATAATCTTTTAAATATTATAAATGATATTTTAGACTTTTCTAAAATAGAAGCCGGAAAGCTGAAGATAGAAAATATTGACTTTGATATAAATACAATAATCAGCAATGTAAGAACTCTGGTTGAACTAAAAGCGTATGAAAAAAGTTTACAATTCAGTGTAAAAAATGATTCTAAAAACTCTATTTTTTATGGTGATTCATTTAGAATTGAACAAATTCTCATAAACATTTTAAGCAATGCTATAAAATTTACGACTGTCGGCGAAGTGGAACTCATCATAAATGATATGCCCAACGACATCGTTAGATTTTGCGTGAGAGACACGGGGATTGGGATAAGCGGGTCTCACCAGGAGAGTCTGTTTGAACCATTTAACCAAGCAGATGCAGGCACAACGAAAAAATATGGCGGAACGGGTTTGGGTCTTAGCATATCTAGGGAACTTGTAGAGTTAATGGGTGGCAAAATTTGGATAGAGAGTGAAGTTGGAGTTGGAAGTGAGTTTATTTTTGAATTAAAACTGCCGCATGGCAATGAAGAGAATATCCAATCTGTAACACATGCAAGCAGTATGAAAGAGGAGATTGCCTCTTTACATGGAAGTAAAATTCTGTTGTGCGAAGACAACACCGTAAATCAAGAGATAATCATAGGGTTGCTGGAGAACAGCGGAATAATTATCGACATCGCAAATAACGGAAAAGAGGCGATTGATAAGTTTAAATCCGGTAGGTATGATTTGATTCTCATGGACTTGCAAATGCCGATTATAGACGGCTATGAAGCAACGAAACTCATAAGAGAGTTCAATAAAAATATTCCAATCATAGCACTCACGGCAAACGCTATGAGAGAGGATGTGGAAAAAACTAAAACGCACGGAATGAACGAACATCTCAATAAGCCGATAGATATTGAGAAGTTTTATAAAACACTTTTGAAATATATCTCTAAAAAAAATGCGGCGCACCCCGAGAGTACTTCCTCGCTTACGCTCACAGCGCACCCCGAGAGTACTTCCTTGCTTACGCTCACAGCGCATACAGAAGTTTCAGAGACAAAAGATGAATTTCATATTCCGGAGTTTAAAACAATAGATACAAAGCAAAGCTTAAAATATCTGGCCGGAAACAAAAAACTCTACCTTAAAATCTTAAATAATTTTTTAAATACCTATAAAGATTTCAGTTTTGCAAACCTAAACAGTGAGGAGTTTCAAAGAGCGACCCATACAATAAAAGGTCTGAGCGCAAATATCGGTGCGACCGCTTTGCATGCAGTTTCAAAGGAGCTGGATGAGAGACAAGACAGAACTTTATTGGATTCTTGGCATTCTGAGATGAAAAAAGTTATTGAAGAGTTGAGCGATAAGCTGCCTAAGACAACAAAAGAAGAAACAAAAGCGCAAAAAAAGGAGCTTTCACATGTGTCCGAGCAAAGCGACAAATACCTTTTTGGCACCAAGAGAGAAGAGCTCTTTTCTAAACTCAAAGAGGCTGCTGCAACTTCAAGACCAAAAGAGTGTGAAGTAATCATAAGTGAAATAGAGAGGTATGAGTTATCCACAGAAGATAATGAGTTATTAAATAAAGCAAAAATATTAATAGAAAAATATGAGTTTAAAGAAGCTTCTACCATGTTGAAAGAGATAGAATGAGAGAAAAAAAAAGAACAATTTTAGCAGTAGATGATACTGAGACAAATATAGATATTTTACTAAACTTGCTAGGTGATGATTATGATATTACTGTTGCACTAAGCGGAGAGAGCGCCTTAGAGATTGCAAATACAGAGCCTCTTGACCTAATTTTGCTTGATATAATGATGCCGCAAATGGACGGTTATGAGGTTTGTGAAATTTTAAAAGCAAATGATAAAACAAAAGATATACCGGTCATATTTATAACAGCCAAAACAGATGAAGATAGTATAGAGAAGGCGTATGAGGTTGGGGGAATCGATTATGTTACAAAACCTTTTAAACCCCGCGAGTTGACTGCCAGAGTTAAAACGCAGCTGAACCTGAAGTTTTTGATTGAAGATCTCGAATTTATTGCCTCTTATGATCAGATGACCGGTATATACAATAGAAGAAAGTTCTTTGAGTTGGCTGAGAAGAGATTTGAATTAAATGCAGATGACATGTATGTCGCAATGATAGACATTGATAAATTCAAGTTAATAAATGACACTTATGGACATCCGACCGGCGATGCTGTTATCAATAAAGTTACGCAAACAATTGGCGAACATCTTGATAGTGAATCAATTTTTGGAAGATTAGGCGGAGAGGAGTTTGCTATTGTGTGTAACAATAAATCCTTGGATGAAATCACAAAAAAGCTTGAGCTCATAAGAACGGCAGTTAGCAGTTTTGAACTATGCTCTGATAATAACAAGAATATAAAATGTACAATAAGCACAGGTTATGCAAAAGCTAAGAGTGAGACAAAAAATTTAGATGCACTTTTAAAAGAGGCGGATATTGCCCTGTATGAGGCTAAAGGCTCTGGAAGGAATAGGATTATATTTAGAAGTTAGAAAGAGGATCTCTTAAAAGCTCTACCTGCCTTGTACCAAAATGAATGTCAAATTCATACTTATTTATATCAACCATTTCACTTTCCTATCTTTAATAAGAACTGCCGACGAGTTCTTCAGCCATATTTTCAATAACATCATAAAGTTCAAATGAAACTTCTATAACATCAGCAGTTGGAATTGTTTCAAGTGTGATGGTATGAATATTTTAAAAAAATTGAGTCTCATAATTAATTTAACCTGAGATAAATAACTTAACACTTAATTAACAATTTACAATTATACTCCGCTCCTATTTTAAATAAACATGGGGAAACAGATGAATAAAAAAATATATTTATCACTATTTTGCGTATTAGCAATAAATGCAACAGCATCAGATTTGGGAACCGTACATGTTGAATCATCTACCATTGATGAGAAGTTCGAATCAAAACAAGCGGAGGTTTCAAGCACTTCAGTCATTAGTGCGGAGGTTGTTGATAATTCTCATGTAGAAAATCTTCAACAACTACTACAATCTATCCCCGGTGTAACAACTGAAGTAAAATCAGGCGACACTATAAAGATTCACCTTCGAGGTGTAGAAAACCAGGTGTATATGGGTGAGAAACCAGGCGTTGCTATTGTGATAGACGGGGTTCCCGTGTTTGAGAGAACAGGAAGCGTCAATATCGACCTTGACAATATCCAAAGCATCCGAGTTATAAAAGGCGGTGCATCTTATCTATTTGGTGATGATGCGCTCTCCGGTGCTGTAATCATAACAACAAAAAGAGGTGCAAAATACAACAACAATTTCGGTGCGGTTGAGTTTGGAAGCTACGGCTATCAAAAACTATTGGCAAGATCCGGTTATTCAAATGAAGATTTAAGTTTTCATCTCCAAGCCAGTCAAAAGAAATCTAACGGATATTGGGAAGATTCAGGAAATGATGCAAAGTATTTAAACGGCAAATTTCAATACTATATCGACAACACATCGGATCTTACTTTCGGGCTTGAGTATTCAGACAGAACAAAAGACACGCATGGAACCGTAGGGGGTGAAACGCAGGCGAAAACAAATCCTGAATCTATCTATGACGGGAATCAAAACAGCAGAGATTATACGAGAGCCTATGATGTCAATCTATTAAAACTATTTCTTACCTATTCTAAAGATTTCAGCAGTAATGCGAACTTACTGGTCAACGGCTATATGTACACAGACAACACTATTTTTATGTCAGCACCGCAGACGAAAGATGCAGCAGGTCGTGTGCAACTCTCTTTTAATGATAAAGACTATGTTTATGACAATGATTATGCACAGATACAAAAAGGAGTAAAGAGTGAATACCGAACCTCCTCCGAAAATTTCGCAACTCTTTTAGGTTTAGATTTAAGAGCCAATGAGTATAAAAACAAGTCAATATACAGAGTTGACCAGAAAGTTGGCTTTGGTAAAAGTGCAATATATTCTCAGGCGGGCGATGCAAAAAGCGACGATAAAACGGATGAAAATGTTTATGCACTTTATGGGGAGTACAAGCAGAGTGTTACAGACGAGCTAAGTGCTACTGCAAATCTTAGATACGATTTAATCAAACTTGACTACGAAGATAGTCTTTATAATGGCATTCAAAAGGATTTCAAAGTTTACTCATACAGAGTGGGAACAGACTATAAGATAAGTAACAATGCAAATATTTTTGCAAACTACTCCACAGGATTTAGAGCACCAACGGCAACGCAACTTTACACAGGACAGCTTAGTGCCTACAATTTAACCCTAAGCAATCCTAACTTAAAACCGGAAAAATCATACAACTATGAAATAGGAATGAGAGCTCAAGTTGAACAAATAAATTATGAAGCTGCGATTTTTCAAATTGACAGAGAAGATTTTATTATGAGGACATCCGGAAATTACGGCGTTCCGGAGACTACCGACATGTGGGATAATGTTGGAGGTGCAAGACACAGAGGTTTAGAGCTCTCTGCAAACGCAAAGCCGGTTGATAAAATGGCATTCAATGTTGCATACACCTATCTTGATGCAGTCTATACAAAATATGACAGTTTTGGAATGGATCTCGGCGGTACGGTACACACTTATGATGTTGCAGGCAAGATTATTCCAAGAACCTCAAAACATCAACTCAATGTTATCTTGGATTATCTGCCCATGAAAAGTGTAAAACTCTCATCAGAAATAAATGCAAAATCGAAATATTATGCAGATGACTTAAATCAACTAGAAATACCGGGGCATGCTCTTCTTAATCTTTTAGCAAACTACAATAATAAAGTAGGTGATTATGAGTACAACCTATTTGCCAGAATAGACAATGTATTTGATAAACAGTACTACAACACGGCGAGATCAAGCAGTGACAGGAATGGAGACGGTATATTTAATGCGGAAGATTTATCCATTACTGTAAATCCAGGCAGAATCTACACAGCCGGGCTTTCAGTAAAATTTTAAAAGAAGGAAAAATAGAATGATAGAGTTTAAACAAAACAGAGACAAAAACGATATTTTCAACATGCATCTCCTTGGATTTATATTTAAGAACCAAAAATTTATAATGGCAGTGAGAGTTATCGTTCTTGCTCTCTTTGCCTATGGTGTTTACCTTGGATTTGCTGTCCCAGATAAAGAGAACAGTTTTACGCAAGAGCTTTTTTGGGGGCTTTTCTGGTCACTCTTTATGGTCGTTACTCTTTCAACTTTTGGAAGAATTTTTTGCGGTATCTGTCCCCATGGATTTGTCGGTAAATATCTTACAAAGTTTGGACTGCAAAAAGAGATGCCTGCATGGCTTAAAAATCCTTGGTGGGGTCTTGGACTTCTCATCATAGGATGGTGGGCTGTCACCTACTCATTTCCAGGATTTTACCGCATACCCCTTGTGACTGCTATCCTTTTTACCTCAATAACTGCCATTGCATTTGTACTTTACTCTATATATAAAGATATGAGCTATTGCAAATATGTCTGCCCTATCGGAAGCATTACAAAAGCTTACGGAAGGGTCTCCTTTACTTGGCTTGGAAGCTACAAAGAGGATTGCAATGCATGTAAAAGTTTTGATTGCGCAAAGGCATGTCCGTACAGCCTTAAGCCCTTTACATTTGATAACAAAAACTCTATGGAAGATTGCAGTTTGTGTATGGAGTGCAGCAGCGCATGTGAGGCTATCAGTTTTAAAATAGTCACACCCTCTAGCTCACTCTACAAAAAGTTCAAGTTTGATAAAATTGAAGTTTGGACTTACATACTCATCACCGCTGCAATCAGTATAACAATGAGTTTTCATCATGGACTCGGAAGAAGCATGGTTGCAAAAGAGATGCCTTGGAGCAAAACGGCTGAATATTTCAAAAGTTTTATCGACTTTGGCTCTTTAGACGCTGTCGGATTTTTTGCCTTTTTATACGCTATGGTTGCTACATTAGGCTTGGTTTACGCTGGCATGTATCTGGCTTCAAAGGTTTTAAAAGCCGAGTTTGCCAAAACATTTTATACTTTGGGATATGCCTTTGCACCTCTCTTTATAATTGGTGGATTATCACATCTACTGACCAGCTTTTTTACAGGTGAGTATGCAAATATTGTCAATGGATTTATTTACGGCTTTGGCTTAAATATTGAAGAGGTTGAAAATCTGGCTTCAAGAAAAGATGGCTGGCTTCAGATTTTTGAAGCATTCAAATACATTGCCGTACTTTGGGCATTTATAATCATGTACAAAAGAATCAATCTGTTTGAAGCCGGAAAACATGCAAAAACTATAGCTTTTTTTCTTGCATCGTCTCTCATCCTATTTTATCTCTCTATAAACCTTTACAGAGTTTATGTAGTGCAGACTTATGGAGTGCCTCCACACTCAAATCACATGCACCATAAATAGAAGCATGAACAGATACTTATCCTCTTTTTTTATTAGTTCTGCAATCTATGCTGCAACTATTGCAACACTATTCTATTTTTTAAATAGTGAGCGTTGCGAAGCAAAAAGTGAAATGGAGAGTACAAAAGTTGTAAAAGTCTCACTATTAAATTTACAACAAGAAGAACCAAAAGAAGCCAAAGCACCTACAACAAGTGAGCCGAAAAAAGAGATAAAAAAAGAACCTATCGCTAAAACAGAACCAAAAAAAATAATAAAAGAGATTCCGCTTACGCATTTCAAAGCTACCCCACTAGAAGAACCAAAACAAGAACAGTTTGCTAAGGAAGAGAGAATAGAAAACAGTCTTTCAAAAACCACTTCTCAAAACAACGAAAACAGCATAGAAAAAAAAGAAATGGTAAATGAGGAGCTAGAAGAGAAACAAAACAGTTTCTTCGCAAGCCTAAGGGAGCGTATCAATAAAAATAAATCCTACCCAGAGAGTGCCAGAAGAAGAGGAGTTCAAGGGGATGTTGAGATAAAATTTTGCATCTTAGAAAATGGCAATGTAGAAAATATAGAACTTCTCTCAGGCAAATCTATTTTTGAAAATTCAGCAATTGAGGCGATACAAAAAAGTTTTCCTATCGAGGTTGACAAAACACTCTTTACTTTTCCAAAAGAGTTTAAAATTACTATTGCTTACATTTTAAAGGGAAATTCTTAACTGACATGCACTTGTGCAAACAAGGCGTCACCAATTCTCCCGTATCCGAAAGATACGGGTAGCTTTAGGGGGTTGTAGGGACGACTCGTCCCTGCCACTAAATGGGCTTTGCTCATTTAACTAGCTGTTATCCGCCATCTCTTGAAGTTTTGCTTTGTATGCGTCAAGATTGAAATCTTTAACACGAGCAACACCATCTGCAACACCTGCGGCTGCAACTGCTGATGAAACCCATACCAAAAGTCTTTTGTCAAACGGTGATGGAATGATATACTCTCTACCGTATGTCATTTCTGTACGGCCGTGAGCTTTTTTAACATAATCAGGCACCGGCTCTTTTGCTAATGCTGCAAGAGCGCGAGATGCTGCCATTTTCATATTTTCTGTGATTTTAGTTGCTCTCACATCCAATGCACCACGGAAGATAAACGGAAAACCGAGTACATTGTTTACTTGGTTAGAGAAATCGCTTCTTCCTGTTCCTATAATTAAATCATCACGAACTGCTTTTGCAAGGTCAGGCATAATTTCAGGAGTTGGGTTTGCACATGCAAAAATAATTGGATTCGCTGCCATTGAGCGAACCATATCTTGAGTGATTTGCTCAGGACCTGAAAGACCCAAAATCATATCTGCATTTTTTGCTGCATCTTCCGGAGTACGGTCAGACGTATCAAATGCAAACTCTAATTTTTGTGCATTCAAGTCAGTTCTTCCGGAGTGAATAACACCTTTTGAATCTAACATTGTAATATTTTTAACACCGAGTTGTTTGTACATTTTTGCACATGCGATGCCGCTTGCACCTGCACCGATTACAGTTACTTTTAAATCTTCAGCTTTTTTGCCGGACATTTCAAGTGCGTTAATTAAACCGGCAGTTGTAATAACCGCTGTACCATGTTGGTCATCGTGAAAAACAGGAACATTACAAATCTCTTTGAGACGCTCTTCAATTTCGAAACATTTCGGTGCTCCGATATCTTCAAGATTAATTCCGCCGAATGTATCTGCAATCGCTGCAACAGTAGCAATAATTACTTCTGTATCTTTAGAGTTAATTTCAATATCAATGGCATCAACGTGAGCAAATGATTTAAAAAGAACACACTTACCCTCCATAACCGGCTTACCGGCCAAGTGACCGATATCGCCCAAACCAAGAACCGCAGTACCGTCAGAGATAACCGCTACTAAGTTTCCTTTGTTTGTATAATCGTACGCTTTATCAATATCTTTTTCAATCTCTAAACATGGATATGCAACACCTGGGCTATAAGCCATTGCTAATTCTGCAATCGTATCACACGGCTTAGTAATCAAAGTACCAATTTTTCCATTCGTATCAAATTTATCTCTTGCTTTGTGATAATCTAAACTTTCTTGTTCAAAAGTAGCCATTCTTATTTCTCCTGCGGGTTTTATTTTGTATTTGAGTACTGTATCGAAAATAAGTTAATTCTAGTTTTTTTCATTTCAACAAAACTACAAAAACAATATTAATTGAAGATTTGTAACATTTTTGTATCTATTTGTAACATTTTTGTATCCATGATAGAAGGTTTAAGAACTGAAACCATTTCTTAGAACTTCGCCCATTTTTGGTGCCGGAATAGGTTCTGCATACCAATAACCTTGAATTTGACTGCAACCATTGGTAACTAAAAACTCTTTTTGCTCTTGTGTCTCAACACCCTCTGCAATAACTCGAAGATTTAAACTTTTTGCAAGTGCTATAACAGCTTTAGTACATGAAGCATAGACCGACTTTCAATCAGTTCATAATTTCATGAGATTTTATTGCCTTACAAAGATTTATTTTTCCTAAACCTTATCATTTTAAACCGCTCACCCAAAAAGTTTGGAAGTATCAACATTTTGACCTTTTCTAACTCTTGTTTATATATTTTATCTTCCACATGCTCTTTTAGCATCTCTAAAAGCTCTAAAATCCCCATCTCAACAAGTGCTACCATTTGAGTTTTTAGTTCTATAAACTCTACTCCGGCTTCAGTAAAAGCATCTTTTACATGCGCAAATGTCACATCATAAGTTATGTCAGATTTTGCAAAGAGCTCTTCTCTTTTAATCTCTTCGTCAAAAAACGGGATTACTCTGTGTTTTTCGTAAACTCTTATGGAGAAATCCGGTCTCGCTTGCATCTCTCCGTAATCAAAACTCAAAAACTCAAATTTTTTACATGCCAGAGCCATTTCTGAGGCGAATTCTTCATAACCGCGTGCTATCTCACCTCTGTCTTTGTGGTACTTCTTTGCCTTCTTACTAACCCACTCATCTTCAATATCAAATTCTATTTGATGTCCATCGACTCTGGCAGTTTTACCTTTGTAGTAGAGTTCACAAGGAAATGCATCAAAGATTTCATTTGCTATAAAAAAAGCATTTTCACACTTTAACTCACTCAGAGATTTATAGTGAGTGAGTGTCACTGCACCGCCGAAGGACTCTTTAAAATAGTTCTTTTGAAACTCTTGCATAGCATCAAATCTCTCAATAATCACAAACTTTAATGACTCAAGAAGTTTAGGTCGGAGCGTGTAGATAAACTCACAAACATCCGCCAAAAAGTAACCGTGATGCGCACCTATCTCACAAACTATGCCATCTCGTGCCAAAAAACCTTCATCCACCAGAGAGATTATATGTTTTGCAACAGTTCCGCCAAAAAATTTGCTCGTACTTACGGAGGTATAAAAATCCCCCTCTTTGCCTATGTTTTTGTAGCTTGCATAGTAGCCGTTTTCGCCATAGAGCCACTCGCTCATGTACTCGCTAAAGTTCATTTGTACTCACTCTGTGGATTAACATCAAATAGTGCATGGTTGCTACAAAGAAGAGACAGCGCGTTCAAGAGAGATAAAGCCCTCATCTATCTCCTCTTTTGTAATTGTTAGAGCAGGTAGAAGTCTCAACGTATCTCTTCCTGCTCTTAAAACCATAACACCCTCTGCTCTTGCTTGTGTAATAAGGTCTGCTAATGTTTTTGCATCTTTTACGCGTAATCCGCACATCATTCCGATGCCCACTTTGGATGTAAAAATATCCTTATGCGCATTGTAAAATTTTTCTAACGCACTGTCAAAATACTCTATATTTTTTGCCAATGCACCACTTGTATGCATCTCGCTCAGAATATCCACAACTTCACATGCAGCGGTCGCACTGAGATAATTCCCGCCAAAGGTCGAGCCATGGTCGCCTGCACTGAAAATATCTTTAAGCCCTGTCATCACAACGCCTATCGGCACTCCGCCGCCTAGACCTTTTGCAAGAGTAATCACATCCGGCGTAATCTCATAAAGATTTGAAGCCAAAAACTCCCCCATTCTGTAAACACCGGTTTGAACTTCATCCACAATAAGCAGAATATTTTTAGACTTCAAAAGCTTCGCTAAATCTTGAACAGCCTGTTTCTCAAGCGGTTGCACTCCGCCCTCCCCTTGAACAAGCTCTATCATAACGGCACATGTGTGATTATCAAGCAGACTCTCAATTTGAGCAATATTATCTGCATAGACAAATCCATCAGGGAATGGTCCGAAATAGTTGTGCATGGAAGCTTGCCCCGTTGCTTTTACGGTTGTGATTGTTCTGCCATGGAAAGAGTGTTGCAGAGTAATGATTTTGTATCTTTTTACCTCACCGTCTTTTTCGCCGAATTTTCTAGCTATTTTAATCGCACCCTCATTCGCCTCAGCACCGCTGTTTCCAAAAAAGCATTTCATGTCATAACCGCTTGCTTCAATAATTTTTTGAGCAGCTTTTGCCTGTGGAGCTGTGTAATAGAGGTTTGAAATGTGAGTAATATTCGCTATCTGCTTACAAATAGCGTCATTGACTCTTTTGTTGGCATGACCCACACTGCAAACTGCAATTCCTGAAGTAAAATCTATATACTTTTTACCTTCAGCATCCACTAATCTCGCATTATCACCGCTTACAAACTCCACATCCGCTCTTGCGTATGTAGGCAAAACATATTTTGTATCTAACTCTTTTGTATTCATCATATTTACCTAATATTTTTTACAAAATTATATCCAAAAAACCAAAATCTACTTATTATGCCCTCATTTTATTAAGCATCTATTATGTATAATCTTGCTAATTTGAAAAAGGAGTGTTATTGTGAAAAATTTATTTTATTTAGTTATTGCCGTGCTATTAATGGGAGGCTGTACCTATAAAAACGAGGCGATGAATCTTCCATCCTACAAGGCAGACTATGCCGGAGCTGTTGCTACGGACAAAAAAAGCGTTTTTGTTAGCGTGATTAAAGACATGAGAAAAGATAAGCGAAGTGTCGGTTATGTTTTAGATGACGGCGAAAAAATTGCACGACTCTACAGCGATGTCAATTTTCCTGCTAAATACAAAGAGGGGCTCGGTTACGCTCTGAATATCGCTGGATTTAACACAGATGTCACGGCAGAAAATGCATCTTTGATTATGGAAGTTTATATCAGAAATATTGAGATTGTCTATAACAAAAAAAGCTTTGATAAAAATCTAACAGGTGAGATAGAAATCGAGGTTCTTATCAGAAGAGGCGGCGGCGAAGTTGTAACTCAAAACTTTAGACAAAAAGGTGGAAAGTGGATTGTAAAATCGTATGAATCAAAAGATTTAGAGCCATTTCTTTACTCGCTCTTCTCAGACAGCGTCAACGATATAGTTTCAAGATTAACTCGCTACTAATTGATGTTACACACTTAAATGAGCAAAACAAGAGAATCACTCGCGAAAGCGATGTTTCTTTAGAAAGCCCATTTGAGTGGCAGGGACATTTGTCCCTACAACCCCCTGAAGCTACCCATATCTGTCGGATATAGGAGAAAAACTGACGCTTTACACACTTCTAACCTCCACTCTCTCTTCTTGATAAATCGCACTTTTCCCCTCAAGTGAGTGTTTAGAACTGGTGAGATTATTTACCCCTTTTGTGCCGCTGTAAATTAAAACAGAGTCTTCTCTTACATCATCACTGTTTTTGACTTTTAACTTTACACTTCCGCATGTCGAACTGATTATTACCTCTTCATTTTCATTAAATCCTAGTGCCGGGTGAAGGTAAACGCTCTCTTCTCTTTTAAATTGTGAATTGAGACTTCTACCGCTTTTTGGAGTGATTAAAAAGAGTGTATCGCCTTGAGTGGGTTGCATATCCAACTCTTCCAAAAATTGAAACTCTTTTGTTTTTGTATCGAAACCTTTTTTGTATGGAATCTCTTCTCTGTTGCCAACAACATATGTACCATCTATTTTTTGGACTCCAAAGCTTGCGAAATGGCTTAGATAAAACTCTTCACTCTCTATCTCAATGCCGAATTCTCTACATAAATAGGAGCTCAAATCATATTCGCTAATGCCGCTATCTGATTCACCGACTCTATTCATTTTCATTAGAGCGTTGTGAG
This sequence comes from Sulfurimonas sp., assembly GCA_041662225.1. Classification (GTDB taxonomy): domain Bacteria; phylum Campylobacterota; class Campylobacteria; order Campylobacterales; family Sulfurimonadaceae; genus Sulfurimonas. Next base: position 154,282 of record JBAZSX010000005.1, on the reverse strand, counting down.
AGTATGAGGTTCTGACGTCATTTTTATGTAAAAAACTTTTAGCCGGAATTATTAGATGCGCGACTTCGCTTGTCTCATTTTCATAAAGCCCAAAATAGACTATGTTTTCGACTTTAGAGATAGACTCTTTTACCCTTAAAGAGTTTGGCATTTGAGAGAGCGGGTTTGAGCCCTGTATAAAAACAGTTTTGTAGCTCTCAAACTCTGTATTTACCTTTGAAACTCTTTTTGCTTTTTTATTAAAGGGAGAGGTTATGCCCTCCTTTGAGTTACCGAGATACGCCACTCCGCACCCCTCTTTTCCAAAAAGTCCTAACATAACCGCAAATGCATCTATGGCTCTTAGAACATCGGCTCCGTCACTATATTTTTGGATTCCTACACCACAGACGATTGCAACTTTTTTATTTTTTACCAACTCTAATATTTGTCCAATTTGACCTAGCGTCACATCTATCTCTTCGAGTGTTGCCTTAATTCTAACACCTTGAGTGAGTTCATAATACTCTTCAAACTCAGGGGCATACTCCTCCAAAAACTCTGTATCACAACCGTTTTGTATATGCAAAAATCGACACAGAAGCATGGCAAGAGAGATGTCTGAATGCGGTTTTATCTGAATATAAAGCTCTGCCGTTTTAGCTATTTTTGTTTTTACAGGGTCGATTACGATGATGGTTTTATTTTGAAGGAGTGGCAAGATATGACTGTTTGTAACATGTGGGTTTCTTCCCCAAAACAGCACCACTTCAGATTTTGCTATCTCGGAGAGAGGCATATTTTTATTGCTTCCTCTGCCGGCGATTACTCCGGCTTCTCCCGCACCGTCACATAAACTACCATCAGTCAAAATTGAACCATGTGAAGCAAAAAAGTGGTCGGTAACACCCTGCATTAATCCAAAATTTCCAAAGCCTCGGTAGTGCAAAATCTCATCTCTATTCGAGGATGTAAAAATCTCTTTGAGTTTAGCAAGTGCCTCATCTAGGGTAATCTCTCTGCCCAAATATCTCGGTTGAGAAATCTGTTCATATTTCTCATAATGGTTGAGATGCGGGCATAAAAAACCTTGTGTATGCCCATCTTTGAAAGCTTTTAATTTGCCGTCACTTTGGTTCACGACACATGCATCATAACAATCAAGCGGACATGCTGTAAGATTATTCACTTTTAGGCTTCAACAATTGTAACCATAAATAATAGGGCAACTAAAAATTTCATAACCAAATACCTTTTGTAAAATTGTGCTTATTTTACCAATGCAACACTTAACAATCAAGCATAATTTCATTTTATTTTAGATACCATAATAAACTTTTACACAAAGGGTACTTAATGTCTGTTTTAGATAATGTTGATGCTTCTACGAACTTAGCAAAAAACAATGAACTTCAATTGTTAGTTTTTAGAATTAATAATAGTCCTGAATCTGCTTATTATGCGATAAATGTTTTTAAAACCAGAGAAGTGGTTGAGTCAAGAAATCATTATCTAACACAAATACCGTCATCGCATCATCTGCTTGAAGGCACAATTATACTTCGTGGATTACAAATTCCTATTTTAAACCTTCCTGCATGGCTGAGTTCACCACTAACAAAAGAGGAAATCAAGATTTCAAACATACTTGTTTGTGACTTTAACGGTATTATCATAGGTTTAAGAATTATGTCAGCATACAGAGTTATCAAGAAAAATTGGAACGAAATGCATGCTCCTGATAGCTATAGACTCAAAAGCGATGGTCTTGTCATGAACGATACGAGACTTGAAGACGGGAGTTTGTGTTTAATTCTTGACTATGAAAAACTTCTAGCAGATGTAATTCCTCAGGCTCTAGTTGATGTAGTATCCGATGCAGAAAATTTAAAAGGTTTAGATATACCTGAAAAACTGAAAAACGGAACGGTTTTGATAGCAGAGGACTCAAAAACAGCACAAAGAGCTCTTATTCAAATATTTGCTAAAGCACAAATAGATATTAAACTCTTTGATAATGGCAAAAAACTTGTTGATTATATTACATCTCTTGGCAAAGATGCTTTCGCTGAGACTCCGGCTATTATCACAGATATTGAGATGCCTGAAATGTCCGGTTTTACAGTTATACAAATATTAAAAGCAAACCCTCTGTTTAACAAAATTCCAATCATCGTGAATAGTTCCATGACTGGTGAAAACAACAGAAGAGAAGCTGAATCACTCGGTGCAAACGGCTTTATAGAAAAAACGAAAAGTCACAATATAATACCTCTGATTGTCTCTATTCTGAGTACGAAATAAATTAGCAACTAATTAACTATCAAGCGATACTCTTTGAAATAGAAGAGGAGATAATTTCGTATCTACCTCTTGGAAAAGTTGCTGATTATATCCCCGTCCTTGCGAATACAGACTTAAATCAATTTGCTATGAGCATTACACGTTTTGACGACACTACATACAGCATCGGAAACTCTGAAACTAAGTTTTCTATTCAGAGTATCTCAAAAGTTTTCACCTTCACAAAATCACTCAAAATTCATGGTGCAGCGCCTTATAAAAGAGTCGGTAAAGAGCCTTTCGGCAACCCTTTCAATTCACTTATTCAGTTTGAATATGAGAGAAGGGAAAACCTTAAAATCCTTTTATAAATGCAGGTGCAATAGTAATAACAGGCACTCTTATCTCTCACTATTTGATTAGTTACATATCTCCGTGTTTTCACCCAAACTAAATAGCTGGGGGGGGGAATTCATTGGCTGAAACACATTCTCTGCTACTTTTTACAACTAGAAACGGTTTATATATCTTCTAGCACCGCTATAATCTGACCTTCTACTACTCTATCATTTGTTGAAATATTAATCGATTTAATCACTCCATCACGAGGGGCTAAAACATCAATCTCCATTTTCATTGATTCTAAAATCATTATAACATCACCTTCTTTTACGCTTTGATGTGGGTTTGCAACTATTTTCCAAACACTTCCCGGCAAAAGTGACTTAATAGAACTGTTATCTACAACTGCTGAAGCAGCTGCTTTACCTACTGATGTTATCTGAATATCCGCATCGCCCTCTGCCACTTGAACACTAAATTTTTGTCCATCCACCACTACTGTATAATTTCCGTTACCCATATTCTGACTTCCTTCCTCTTTTTTCATTTGTGATATTTTTCGAACACTCACTTCTGCTTCACCTTTGAGAAATGTAACTCCTTTATCTCCACATGCCGCAGCTATAAAAATATTCTCTTCTGTTGTTTCAATTTTTTCTACTTCTAATTTCTTTCTCCAATAAGCCAAAGATTTAGTTTCGTCGGCATCCGTCAAATCAAGAACTTTCTCTATTGTTGGTTGTAAGTTTAACTTTTGTGAAGCAATTTTTACTATCTCTGGGTCTGGTGCGACTGGAGTTTTTCCAAAATATCCAAGAACCATTTTGCCATATCCTGGAGCAATTGCATTCCAAGGACCCTGCATCACATTATTCAATGCTTGTTGAAAATAAAACTGAGAGACAGGAGTCACACTCGTGCCGTAACCGCCCTTTTCAACAACTTCTCTCATAGCTTCAATTACTTCAGGAAATCTATCTAAAATGCCGTTATCTCGCATCATCTGAGTGTTTACGGTCAGAGCACCGCCCGGCATAGGCGAAAATGGAATCAAAGGCGAAACCATGGTAGCTTCCGGCGGCATAAAGTAATCTTCAAGACAACCATGAAGAACTTTTTCATACGCCAAAATTTTATCAATCTCCAATCCGCCAAGGTCATAATTCATACCTTTGGTTGCATGCATCATAGTGAGTATATCCGGCTGAGAAGTTCCGCCTGAGACAGGTGCCGCAGCCATGTCTATCCCATCAACACCCCCGTCAAGAGCTGCCAAATAAGCAGACACAGAGACACCGGCGGTCTCATGCGTGTGCAGTCTGAGATGCGTCCCTTCCGGAACTAATTTTCTAGCCATTTTTATCGTCTCATACACCTTATGCGGGCTAGATGTTCCTGATGCATCCTTAAAACAGATGCTGCTGTATGGAATTCCACTCTCCAAAATCTCTCTAAGAGTTTTTTCATAAAATGCAACATCATGCGCGCCAACGCACCCTGGTGGCAAATCCATCATAGTTATGACCACTTCATGTTTTAGTCCGTGATGCACGATTCTTTCACCGGAGTATTTTAAATTTTCAACATCATTGAGTGCATCGAAATTTCTAATTGTCGTCGTGCCATGCTTCTTAAACATCTTCGCATGCAGGTCTATCAAACCTCTGCTGCCAGTGTCAAGCATTACCGTATTTACCCCACGGGCGAGAGTTTGTAGATTTGCCTCAGCGCCTACAATAGAGCGAAACTTGTCCATCATAGTAAAAGCATCTTCATTTAAGTAAAAGTATAAGGACTGGAATCTCGCTCCTCCTCCAAATTCAAAATGGGTTATGCCTGCATGTTTTGCAGCTTCAACTGCCGGAAAGAAGTCATTCATAAGAACACGACCGCCAAAAACTGACTGAAAGCCGTCTCTAAAAGTCGTATCCATTACATCTATAAATTTTTTAGCCATGAGAAACCTTTGATATTTTTTTATGATGCGCAATAGCCGCTGATATTGCCGCAATGATTCGCTTACTGACTATCGGAGCACTTTCCCTTGCTTTTGTTGGAACATTTTGCATAAAATCTACCTTCTATTTATTTGTTTAGAATTATAAAACTAAAACAAAGCAATAGTGTAGCAATATGCTATAAATTCATAATATTACACTACTATTGCAATGGTTTAATGATAAACTTCCACAAATTAATTTAGGAAAATAAAATATGTTTGATAACATTGTTAAAAAGTTTGGTTGCATCAATACTATAGAAGGATATTCGTATCTCATTCTTCTTTTTATCGCTATGCCTCTAAAATATATGTTTGGTTACCCGCTTGCCGTAAAAATTGCCGGTATGGCACATGGAATACTATTTATAATTTTTTGTATATTGTTGGTTGAGGCTTGGAAAAAAACGAACTGGTCAATCAAAGAGAGTATTTTATTTTTTGTAGCTTCGCTCATCCCGTTTGGAACTTTTTACACAAAAAACAGAATTAAGTCTTATGAATAGAATTGCTATAAAAGTAACTTTTTGATAGAATTTCAGATTATTACATTCAAGGATAAAAAAATATGATAGCTGGCATGTACGAACAAGATTTTGTAGCATATATAATTTTTGGGCTTTTACTTAACTTTTTGTTTTCTATACTTTTTGGCGTTTACCTCAGCAAAAATATCGGCATACAAGAGATGATAGAGTCAAAAGGGAATAAAGAGCAGTCACTTTTGGTGAGTCTTAGTCTTTTTATACCTTTTGCAAAGATGTTAATAACTCTCTACAGAGTTGTGATTCTTCAAATATACTTTTTAAACAGAGGTTACACACATAAAGAGTTTTGGGTCTATATGACACACTCAAACGACTAATCTTTACTAAGCTCTGTCGTACACTCTTTATCTATTTTTTCGCTCCACATGCCTCTCTTTAAAAGCTTTGCATTTATTTCTGCTTTTTTAAAGATAAAATTAAATTCTTCATCGTTAAAGGTGCGTTTGTTTACTGCCAAGCCGTTTTCAAGTAAAAGTTCAGAGAGGCTCTTTTGCCCTCTTGCATATATTACGCACTTCATGTCTTTAAACTCTACATGGTACATCTGCTCCGGTTTTAAAATCTCTTGCGTAAAATATTTTAAATTTGGATGTTTTTTATAAAAGCCATCAATACTTTCTCTGCATTTCGAACCGTTTTGTGAATTGTCGTACATCTTTTCTAGGCTTATAATTCCATAGGGCTCACAATAGAAATCATAGTTTTGTATATTGAAATCTTGCCTTGAATTTGTGGCAATACTCTTCAATATTGCCATCGTCGGCTCTTCTGCATTCAAAAAGTTCACAAACAAAGAGTATAAAAGAAAAAAGTATATTATTTTGTACATCTTTTGCTTTAAAGAGTTATGGTGAAAAAACTATTATTCCCAATTTTTTTATATATTAAATCACCGCTAAAATGTTCATTCATAATTCTTTTGCCCATGTATAGCCCTAATCCTGTACCCTTTCCCTTTGCTTTGGTTGTAAAGTAGGGAACAAAAAGTTTATCTAAGACTGAATCATCAACTCCACCTGCATTATCTTCAATTACAATCTCTTTTGGTTTTATGTATCTTATGCAGATGCTCTTCTGAATTTCTAGAGTTGATATATCAAAAGCATCTTTTGCGTTGGACAGCAGATTGAGTAAAACCTGTTCCAACATATCTTCTCTGCCAAATATCGTATCATCTAATGCGTCATCAATCTCTATAACTATTTTTATATTATGTGCAGAATATTGAACAGATACAAACTCATGTATAGTTTTGATAACATCCTGTATATGAAAATTTTTCTCTTCACTGCGATTACTTGAGTAGCTCAAAAAGGAGTCAATTACATTTGACATCTTTTGACACTGATTTTGAACGAATAGAGCATGTTCTTCAACTCCATCCGGAGTGAGTCTTCCCAATGTATTTGAAAGTGAGAGCTTAATAGACGATGCGCTAATCGCATTTATAGGCTGTCTCCATTGGTGTGCTATCATACCAATCATCTCACCCATTTGAGCCATTTTTGCCTGTTGGAACATGAGGGTATCTCTCTGTTTAGACTCTCTTTCAATCTCTTTTATAGCAGAAATATCTATAAATATATAAAAATACTTTAAAGAATTTTCAATATTTACTTGGTAACTTTGAATCACAAAGAAGATTTTCTTATTATTGTAATTCACGGTTAACTCAAACTTATCACTACTCTTATTGAGGCTCTCTAATAGTTTCAGATAACATTCTTTATCAATATAATTTAAAACATTAATATTTTTTATATCCCCATCCACAGGTATTTCAAGCATGTTCGAAATCGATTGACTCGCTTTATAATTTTGCTTTGCTTTATCATACATAAAGTAATGAATATCACCTACATTTGACAAAGTTTGTAAAAAATCACACTCTTCAACTTTTTTACGATCATCCAACATCTAAACCACCTCCGGCAAGGGTTTTCCAACAAAATATCCTTGAGCATAATCGACACCAAGCTCTCTGACAAGATCAAATATTGCCTGTGAGTGAACAAACTCCGCGACAGTTCTCTTATTTGTTTTTTTGGCAAGGTATATGATAGTTTCAACAATATGCTTTGAATTAAGATTTGTATCTAAATCTTTTATAAAGAGTCCATCAATTTTGATAATATCTACATTTAGGTTTTGAATACGTGTAAAATTTGAATTTTGCGCACCAAAATCATCAAGAGCCAGTAAAAAGCCTGCATCTCTAATCTCTCCTAGCTTAAGCGTAACATTTTCAACATCACTGTCATTAATATTTTCAAGTATCTCTAATGTGATATTAGACGGATGTATTTCAAATTTATAACACAATGCGAGGAGTGTTTCAAAAAAATTTCCATCTTTTAAATCTTCATCCGTAATATTTATGCTAAAAGAGAGATCCTTAAAATCTTTAAAGAGTTCAAATGTTTGATTGACGATGCTCTTTGTAAGTGCCGGAAGGAGTCCTGAGAGTTTGGCACTATCTAAAAAATAAAAAGGTGTTATAATCTCGTCGCCCTCAATTATCCTGGCAAGAGCCTCATATTTTGTTATCCTTTGCTCTTTAAACTCATATATAGGCTGATAAAATGCCTTCAAACGACTCTCTTTGATTGCATCTTTGGTCTTTTTTGCCCACTTCAAAAGTTCTTTTTGCCTCTCAATGAGGGACATGTCCTCTCTATAAACTGATATAGAATTTTTATGACTATTTCTGCCATTTTGAAGAGCCAGTTTTACTTTATTGTATGGAAGAGTCTCATCTTCGTCTAAACACTCAAGTATTGCTATCGATGCACTCAGGTTAAACTCTTCATCATCAACAAAATAGTTATATTTGTCAAACTCACTCTTAATATTTTCTGCTAAAGCTAAAGCCTCTTCTATTGTCTCAATGTTCTCCAATAGCATCATAAACTCATCGCCATAAAGTTTATATATTTTTATCTCATCCGTAGAAAATGTTTTTAAAAATCGTGCTACCTGTTTTATGATTTCATCACCTGTTTTATAGCTATGTGTCAAGTTTATAAAATTAAAATTATCGATATTGACCAACATTAAAGTTGGTTTTTTAACAAAATTTGCATAATCTATTTTTAATTTTTCAAAATTATAGAGATTTGTCATAGAATCTTTTTGAAGTATTTCAATTAATGTATTTGACTGTTTTTCAATAGTTGCTTTCTGTTTTTTTAATTCAATTTGCAACTGAGCGTCAAAATCTTGTTTAACCTTCTCGGAGTGTATTACATTTATGATTTTAGATAAAACAGTTATCAGTTGCACTTGACTGATTGGCTTTAATATATATCCATCAATATTTAACTCAATTGAGTCTAATAAAATATCTTTACCGGAACTAGCTGTTATGAAGATTGCTTTAAACTCCTTCCCATGCAACCTCAAATGGTGCATCATCTCTAAACCATTCATAACAGGCATATTAATATCACTTATTACAAGGTCAATATCACTGTTTTTAAAGCATTCCAGACCCTCTTTGCCATTTTTTGCCACAATTATATTTTTAAAAAATATACCTAAAAGACCGCTTAGTTCATGTCTGGCATCATCATCATCTTCAACATAGAGTACGGTTATATCTTCTGCATACTCAATTATTTCTTTTAGCTTATCCATACTTAACTCCAACAACTAATATCAATAAACATTTCAGAGTACATTTAACGGTTCTTTTATAAAATAGCCCTGAGCATATTGAATGCCTAGACTTTTACCCTCTTCTAACATCTCTGCGGTCTCAACACCGACTAAAATACTTTTAATATTTTCATTCTTTGTATATTCCAGTATAAAGGATAAAAACTTTTTCATATTTGAATCTGTCAAAGATTTTTGCAGTAAAACTTGGTTGATTTTAATATATTCGGGCTGTAGTATAGATAGCAATTCTATATTTATATTGCTGGTTGCAAACCCTTTGAGTGCTATTTTAAATCCCAATTCCTTTAATATTACTAAAGATTTTACTACATGACTCGATGGTTTTAAGAGTTCGTAATTCACAATATCCAGAATAACTCTATTGTATTGAACCTTATATTGACTACATAAATAGACAAGATAATCTTTCATAGCACTATTTCTCCATTCGGCATCTGAAACATTTATATGAAAAGGAAATTCAGTTGGAGCCAATATCTCGAAACTCTGCTTAAACACATTTTGTGATATCTCTTCTAGTATTCCGGCTTTTTCACTTAAATCAATAAAAAATTCCGGTAATATATATTTATTGTCTTGTTTAATTCTAGCAAAAACTTCATACGAAAATATTTTCATGCTATTAATATCTACGATAGGCTGATAGAACGGTACTATTGTTTTTTGCTTCAATGCTTCAAGCGTTATTCCAAGCCATGCAAGGGCATTATTTTTTTGAGCCTCTTCCATGTCCACATCCATCTTAACAACCAGATTACTATTTTCATCACTTCTTATATTGTCAACAATAGAGTTGACATGAAGTAAAAACTCCTCACTGAGATTGGTGACACTACTGCTCTCTTTGATTAAAATTACGCCATAAGAGAGTGTTATATAAATTTTTAAATCATTAAATCTGATTATTAAATTGTTATTATGGTCAGAAAAAGCTTGTACCGCTTCAAGTGTCTTGTCTAAATAACGTTTATTTACACCGCATATAACAACGTCATTATGCAGTTCCACTATGTTTTCATCTTCTATGCCGAAATTGGATAAGTGCTCTTTTACTGAATCTGTAATAAACTTCTTTGTTTCACTGCCAAACCGCTTAATAATCTCATTAAACTTATCCACAACTACTAAAAAAAGTGCTTGATCACTGTTTTCTAATAAATCTGTAAGCTTTTTATCTTTTTCGTTATCTCCATCATCTTTTTTATCCATCTCTATTAAATGGCTTACTTTATAGAGCATTTGAAATAGTTTATCCATAACAACAGGTTTTAGCAATATGCCATCCACCTGGAATTCTATGGAGTTTCTTAAGTTTTCACTTGTATTATGAGCAGTCATAATAACAATATGTTGCGAAGGATTAATTTTGAGTATTTCGCTGATTAAATCAACACCATTCATCTTAGGCATTGTTAAATCTGTAATCACTAAATCATATCTTTTTAGATTGTACTCCGTTAAAGCTGCTTCACCGTTTTCTACAGATTTAACCTCTTTATATAAAAGTTGAAATATATTCGAATACTGTTCCCTCGTGTCATTTTCATCTTCAACATACAAGACAGAAATATTTTTTGTAACACTACTCAATTTTTTATGCATCTCTAACACTTTTTGCTCCTGATAAAATAATCTTACTAAACAGAAATCATTACTAAATTTTTTCCACCTTTTTTTGCTTTCATAATGGCATTGTTAGCTCTAAATAGTATATCTTTTGTAGTATCACTGTACATAAATTCTGTTACACCAAAAGAGCATGTCAACTTAGATTTATACTCTCTATTTATTGATACTCTTAAAAAATCTGATTTTTTAAAAGCACTCTCTAAATTCATATCTTTATTAATGATTACAAACTCTTCACCACCGTAGCGTGCTAGAAATCCACCATTTTGAAGATTCTTTTTAATATAATTTGCAACAGAACGAATAACCTTATCTCTTACTTGGTTCCCATAAAGATTCTTGATTGCACTTAAATTATCAATACTTATCATAACCAAAGAGACATTTTGATATTTTTTCTTTAGAAAGTTTTCGAATGTTTCATTCAGATAACTGTCAAATTTATATTTATTGTATAAGTTAGTAAGCGTATCAATTTCAGATAATTTTTTCAACTCCATTGAATTCTTATCTAAACTGTTTATATCTGTAAATACTGAAACAAGTGTATTAATGTTTGGATAAAACTTATTTGTTAATTGAAAAGCCTTAAGGGCACTGTTTTTATCTTTTAAATACACCTTCTTACAATTATTTTCAAAATTTAGAGCGTCACGTTTGTACTCTTCATAATCTTTATAGACCACATTGGCTGTCTCATTTTTTATAAAAGTGTAGAAACTATCATTTACTTTTATGCATTCTTCCATACTTTTATAACCTAAAAAATCTAGAAATGAGTTATTTATATATCTGATTTTTCCATCTGTTTCTAGCAGAGTAAAGACAGGAGATAACTCTAATGCGAGGTTCAATAGTTCCATCTCTTCTTGCATCATGTCAAACCGATTTACAAATTCCAAGTCAAAAATAGTTTCATACAAGCGTGCAAAGAATTTTTCTTTATCAATCGGTTTGATTAAATATTTATCTACACCCAGTTCTAGGGCTTTTAAAAGATGTACATTTTCTATAAATCCGGTTAAAATGATAAAACCAACTTCTGAATTTATTTTTTGTATCTCTTCTATGAGCTGAAGTCCATTGAGTTTAGGCATAACAATATCTGTAATAACTATATTTGGAGTGAACTCTTTATATAATTTCAAAGCTTCAGCGCCATTTTCTGCGATTATTACAGTATTAAAGAACATGTCCAATATGTCTTTCATAAGTTCTCTGTACGGTTTATCATCATCAACATACAACACACTGTATTTTTTTGCATATTTTAAAAGATACTCTTCTATATTATGATTATGTAACTTTAACTGTTTATTTAAAGACATTTTACCCTCCCACCTTTTAATTCGACACTCTATTTAATAATATTCATTTTGGTTTATTGTATCATAATATGTTACAAATAGACTTTGTGGCACAATCTGGTGTGAGTATTTTGAGGAATTTAAAATTATTAAAATAGCCAACACAATAGTTTTAAAGATTCTAATGTATAATCATATTAATAAATTTCAGAGGGTGAATGATGAATGATTTTAAACTGAAGCTGGTTCTTAGCTTACTTGCCGGCATAATTTTTTCATTTATATTTATCTTACTGGCTTTTGCACTTCCGCTTCAAAAAGAAGAGGGCGTCCTTAAGCCAAAAAGTCAGTTAGACGCTATTTCAAAAGCTGTACAGGATAGATTAGAGCGCTGATATCTGATGTTACACACTAAAACGAACGCGTCCGTTTTAGTGGCAGGGACAAATTGTCCCTACAACCCCCCCCCTAAAGCTACGAAAAACTTTGTTTTTCGAGATTCGGAAGGCTTTAAACGCTTTTTTTTTACAAAAGTGGCTGAGATTAGTTGTTAGAGGGCTTTTGTGATAATTCTGTTTAATCTTACAATAAAATCTGCAGTATCGCCTAACTCTTGACCGTCAAAAAGTTTCGCTTGGTCTAGCAGAACATGCGCCGCATCATTCACAAGGTTTTGATCTACAGAGTCTTTCAACTTCATAATAAGTTCATGCTTAGGATTTATCAGTAAAATCGGAGCTGGAGCCGGCATATCACCGCCTTGACCCATCTGCTTCATCATCTGAGCCATCATGTAAGACGGGTCTTCTTTGTCTATTTTTATAGCCACAGGCGAGTCAGTTAAATCAAAAGTAGTCTCAACAGATTTTACACTCTCACCGAGTGCATCTTTGAACTCTTTTGCCAAACCTTCATACGTTTTTGCAACCTCCTCTTCCGCTTTTTTCTCCTCTTCCGTCTCTTCAAACTTCGCATCGGCAACAGGAATAAGTTTGTACTCTTTATACTCATGAACCATAGGGAAGATGATTGTATCAATCTCTTCATTGAGAACCAAAACATCGATGCCGCGAGCTTTAAATCTCTCTAATGCAGGAGAGTTTTTGAGCATTGCCAAAGATGTTTTACCCGTAATGTAGTAAATTTCTTTTTTCTCTGCATCTACATTTTTTACAAATTCTTCGATGTTTGTTTTTTCAGTTGAGCCCAGCGTATTAAAAAGCATTAATTCTAAGATTCTCTCACGGTTTGAGAAATCGTTATAGAGTCCCTCTTTTAACACATTCCCGAATTCAGTATAAAACTTACTATATTTTTCTGCATCATTTTTAGCTATTTTAGCCAGTTCCGAGAGCACTTTTTTTACAGATGAGTTTTTGATTTTTGCCATAACCGCATTAGATTGTAAAATCTCGCGAGAAACATTCAAAGGTAAATCTTTCGAATCAATCACACCGCGTAAAAATCTCAGGTAAGTCGGCATCAACTCCTTTTCATCATCGGTAATAAACACACGGTTGATGTAGAGCTTGATACCGGTTTTATAATCCACTCTATAAATATCCATCGGTGCTTTGCTTGGAATGTAAAAGAGTGTTGTATATTCTATTGCGCCTTCTGCTTTGTTGTGCATCCATGCTAACGGCTCTTCAGAAGAGTGTGCGATTGAGCTGTAAAAATCTTTATACTCATCGTCTGTAATTTCATTTTTAGAGATTGTCCAAAGTGCATTTGCTTTGTTGATTTGCGTGTTTACTAAATCTGTTCTTGAAGGTTCAACCTCTTTGCCCTCTTCATCTTTTACAGATGGAACAAACTTCTCCTTATCCATAAAGATTGGGAAAGGAATGTGGTTCGAGTACTTTTTGATAATTGTTTCTATTCTATGTGACTCTAAAAACTCATCCTCATCCTCTTTGAGGTGCATAACTATTGTAGTTCCATGCCCCTCTTGAGTACTGTTTTCTATGTCAAACTCGCCATCACCTCTGCTTGTCCACAAATAAGCCTGCTCTTCACCCGCTTTTTTCGTTGTCACTTCAACTCTCTCAGCAACCATAAAACATGCATAAAAACCAACACCAAACTGACCAATCAGGTTAGAATCTTTTTTCTGATCCCCTGTCAAATTTTCTAAAAACGCTTTTGTACCCGACTTTGCGATAGTACCGAGATGACTCATCAAATCCTCTTCGTTCATACCGATACCGCTGTCTCTAATAGTAAGAGTTTTTGCCTCTTTGTTTGCCACAATATCTATGCGGGGTGCAAAAGTTACACCCTTATATTTTTCGTCGGTTAATACCAACATGTTTAGTTTGTCAAGCGCATCCGAAGCGTTTGAAACAAGCTCACGAATAAATATCTCTTTATTAGAATAGAGTGAGTGAATCATTAAGTTTAAAATCTGGTTTGCTTCCGTCTGAAACTGATGTTTTGCCATTATATTTCCTTTTTCTTTAAAAATTTTGAAGAGGTAGTATAGCAAAAAAAAGTTAATGACTTAAAATAGACTCAAGATAGTTTAGTGCTATTGACTAAAGTTTATTTAGTTAAAAAATAAATTTCCACATGCCGACACTTTTTATTTTCTTTATAATCATTGGTACTATTATTGCTTATATAACTCGTGCAAAACACACAAATTGTTTTAAGGAAGTTTAAAATGACGGTTAGCAATAATCCAATGATGTCTAGTTACGCATCTCAGGTATCTAACAATAGAAATGTACAGTCGCAAAGCGGTGCGAGCGGTAATGCAACTCAAGGTACAGATGGAAGTAAAGCTTTTGATGCTATTGCACAGATGCTTATGACCGCGCTTGACACCAACAAAACCGGCACAATTGACAAGACGGAATTTAGTGAAGCTTCTAAAATTTTGGCAAAAAGTCAAAGCAGTGAAAATGTGGATAACGCTTTTGGCAAGATTGATGCAGATAGTAATGGGCAGATAAGTTCGGATGAATTTATGAATGCACTTAAAGAAGCAAACAATAAAAAGCAGCAACATAAATTTCACGCTGAGAAAAATTCATTAGAGTCTAGTCTGCTAAGTCAGCAAACCGACCAATTGATACAGCAGCCATCTTCTCAAACGAATGAAATGCAAAAAACCCTATTTGATAAAATCAGGGCTGCTTACAGCAATACGGCAACAACAACCGGAATGACAACAAATTTTTCTGTGTAGTTATTTCGGTATAACTTTGGAGCTTTTACTACACCGTGTGAACTTCACATGAAAGCTCAAAGTATTAGTAGTAGCATACAAAAAAGAGTTAAGAGAATATATACCCCTCGCCTCTTACAGGTTTTATATACTCTTTTTCTCCGGTTGGGTCAATCTTCTCTTTTAATCTTTTAATAGCAACATTCACTGTTTTTGATTGCAAGTCAGCACTATCTTTCCAAACATTTTCAAGAAGTGTGTCACGGCTTAACAGAATATTTCTATTATTAAAAAATTCCAGCAGTAAATCGTGTTCTAAGTGGGTCAGGTGAATCTCTTCATCATTGATAAAAAACTTTTTATTGGATGCTTGATAGACTATGTCTCTAATTTTCATAACTTCCATGCTATTGCCTGCACGTTTCATAATAGCTTTGACTCTGGCTCTCAGTACATCGAGGTTAAAAGGTTTGGTAATATAGTCGTCCGCACCTCGCTCAAACCCCTCAAGTATATCGCTATCACTATCTTTAGCAGTAAGATATATTACAGGCTGAACATAGCCCATAGCTCTAATACTTTGAATAAAAACACTTCCTTCGGTATTGGGAAGATTTCTATCCATGATTATCAGGTCAACAGCCTCTTCATCAAGCAATTTTAAAACATTTGAAGTATCTAAACAGCCGATAACCTCATAGTTATCTTTGCTTAGCGTATATTCAATAAGCTCTAAAATATCCTCTTCATCTTCTACAACTAAAATTGTGCTCATAATCTACTCCTCTTTAGCGTTGATGAATCTCTCCGCCAATTCTTGCAAAAAGTAAAAGTGAAGCAATGCTCATAGCACGGTCTGCTATCTTCTCGCTTTTTCTCAAAGCTGAGAGCATTTTATGGTACTTACCAAACTCCTCTACTGCTTTTGATTGCTCCATTAAATTAACTTCAATCATCTCAAAAAGTTCATCTGTTTTATTTTCTGCAATTAAAACTTTGTTAAAGCACTCTTGAATCTCATCTACACAATCCACATTAATCATAGCTATTGCATGTTCTAAAGCTTCAACCGTTGATTTTTGCATAGGAATCGCATAATCATTAATTGTTTTTAAATCTACCTCACTGCATACATTCACAAAACCCTTAATAAAATTTCGAGTGTTAGCACATGCTCTGAGCAGTTCATTTGTAATTTTCAAATAAGAGACCATCGCTCGCAAATCACTCGCTTCAGGTGACTGAAGTGCAAGTATTGTGATTATATCTCTGTCAATATGACTTGTTTTATTACTTATATTTTTTATATATGATTTTGCACCATTAAACTTCTCAATGTCACAATTCTCAAAACCCTCTAAAATCAACTTGTTTGCGCTGATAAGCCCCGTGCCTATCTCAAAAATAGACTCTTTTATCTTTAATAATTTATTCTCATACTTTGCTAACATTAACCGAATCTCCCTGTAATATAATCTTCTGTTTTTTTCTGCGTTGGATTTATAAATATTTTCTCTGTTTCATCATACTCTATCAAATCGCCAAGATGAAAGAATGCAGTCATATCCGCTATTCTGGCAGCTTGTTGCATGTTATGCGTCACAGTAATAATTGTGTACTCTTTTTTAAGCTCCAACATCAAAGCCTCTATTTTTTCCGTACTTATCGGGTCAAGTGCCGAAGTTGGCTCATCCATAAGTATAACATCAGGTTTTACGGCGATAGTTCTTGCAATGCAGAGTCTCTGTTGCTGCCCACCGCTCAGTCCTGTCCCCGGCGCTTTTAGTATATCTTTAACTTCATTCCAGATACCGGCACTTCTGAGAGATTGTTCAACCAACTCATCACAACTGCTACCTTTTTTCACAATACCATGCTTTAAAGGTGCATATGCAACATTTTCATAGATTGATTTTGGAAAAGGATTTGGCTGTTGAAACACCATTCCGATTCTTTTTCTCACACTTACTTCGTCCACATCTTTATCATATATATTTTTACCATCTATAATAACTTCTCCCTCAACTTTTACTGAGGTAATCAAATCATTCATGCGGTTTAAACATCTTAAAAATGTAGATTTTCCACACCCGGAAGGTCCGATGAGGGCTGTTATCTTATTTTGGTAGAGTTCTATATTGAGACCATGGAGAGCATGTTTATCTCCGTACCAAAGGTTTAAATCTTTTACGGCTATTTTTACCTTATTTTTTGCCACTGTTTCTACTCCTTTTACCATTTAACTTCAAATTTTTTTCTCAGATATACTGCCAACGAATTAAGTGAAATCAGTACACTCAAAAGCACAAGTATCCCTGCAGCCGTTCTCTCTATGTAGGCGCGTTCAGGCATTCCCGCCCATGTAAACAACTGTGCAGGCATAACAGTTGCTGCCTCCATTACACTTGTCGGGCTATCTGGAATAAAAGCTATCATACCGACAATAATAAGAGGAGCGGTCTCTCCCATAGCATGTGCCAAACCGATAATATTTCCCGTCATAATCCCAGGAAATGCCAGAGGGATGACATGGTCTTTTACAACCTGAACTTTTGTAAGCCCCAGTGCATATCCGGCTTGTCTAATGCTCGCAGGCACGCTTCTGAGCGCCGCTCTTGAACTCACAACTATAATCGGCAGAGTCATAAGCGCCAAAGTAAGTCCGCCGACAAGTGCCGAGCTTCTTGGAAGTCCAAATACGTTTATATAGATAGCCAAGCCCAAAAGTCCAAAAAGGATGGATGGGATTGCTGCAAGATTATTTATATTTATCTCTAAAAACTCTGACCACCAGTTTTGTTTGCTAAACTCTTCAAGATAAACAGCCGTAGCCACACCGATTGGAAATGCAACAAGCATGGTCACTGTTAGAGTCAGTATCGTTCCGATAAATGCGGAGAGTATCCCTGAATATTCAGGTGTTTTACTATCTCCATGCGTAAAGAAGATTGTATTAAACTTTTTATCCACCATACCGTTTTTTACTAACTCTTCAAGAGTTTTCATATCTTTTTCATCTATTTTGTAATAGTACTCTTTCATATACATGTCAACTTGATCATCTGCTAACATCCATATAACCTGAGTTGTACCCATAAGAGATGGATTTTCCTGAATTTGATTAGGTATTTCCCTTAGGGCTGCGCGACTGAGTAAATTCAGATATTTTCTATCCACTGCATCTCTATAACTATCTATACTCTCCTGATTGTATGAAACCTCAACTTGTATGTATGTTTGCTGCACGGCAGAGCTGCCTTTTAGCACCATGTCAAGCAAAAAGATTCCTAAAAAGAGCAAAGAAACCACTAGAGAGGAGAGAGTGAAATACTTAAAAAGTTTTGATTTAAAGTGTCTTTTCTTTAAATTCGGGTCATAAAATATATTATTTTTATCCATTATAAACTACTCATTTTATATTTTTCTTTAAATTTCTGTATCATTCGAACTGATACGACATTTAAAATTAGAGTTACCACAAACAACGCCAGTCCCAAAGCAAAAGCAGAGAGTGTTGCAGGTGAATTAAATGCCTGATCCCCCGTGAGTGCATCGACAATTCTCACGGTTACCGTGGTCATGTCTTCAAGTATATTCCACGACAAATTAGGGCGAAGTCCTGCCGCCATAACAACAATCATAGTCTCACCCAAAGCTTTAGATATACCAAGGAGTGTAGCAGAGATAATTCCAGGTAATGCAGACGGTATCACTATGTCCATAATAGTTTCAGCTTTTGTCATGCCCAGAGCCAAAGAGCCTTTTCTCAGGCTGTCTGGAACTGCAGTAATGACATCATCGCTGAGTGAAGAGATATAGGGAATTATCATAATTCCCATAACAACACCCGATGCCAAAGCACTGTTAAAAGAGGCTTCAATACCGACTGCTGCGGAGATTTTCACAATGAATGGTGCAACAGTAATAGCAGCGAAGAAACCATATACAACGGTCGGAATCCCTGCCAATATCTCTAGGAGCGGCTTAAGCACATTTCTAGCATTTGGAGTAGCATATTCACTCATGTAGATTGCGCTCCCAAGACCGATAGGGAGTGCCACCGCCATGGCAATTGCCGTAATCATAAATGTACCGGCAAATATAGGAAGTGCTCCAAACTGACTATTTTCAACCCCCGGAGTCCACTCTGTTCCTGTAAAAAAATAGACAAAGCTTTTTAATTTAAAAAACTCTATAGCTTCAAAAAGGATAGAAAAGAGGATTCCAAATGTGGTAAGTATGGAAATTGTCGCGGCAAGTATCAGAAAATATTTGATTACATCTTCTTGAAGATGAGAATATTTGTGTTTTGATTCAAAAGTAGCCAAACTAATCCTTGTGTCATTTGATGTCAGAATTGTAGAGTTGCTTGGTTACAAAATGGTTGCAAAGTAATTACGGAATGATTATATGAAGTTGGTTATGTAAAATTCAAGCAGAAGCAATATATAAAAGTATTTCTTTCATTCCCATCGAAGACGATGGGAATGAAAAGAGAATTACCATCTTTGATGGCAGAATAAAATTTTATTGTTAGACTATTTTTTAGCTAAACTCTCAAGAGTAACTTTCTCTTTTTTAGCTACTGAACTTCTAATTGCTGTTCTCTCTGCTTCAGGAAGAGGAATAAGTCCGATTTCGCCTAAAATTCCTTTTTTACCAATCATCTTTTCACTCATAAATAGAGTTACATAATCATTTAATGATTTAACTTCTGCTGCATGTGCATTTTTCACATAGAAAAATAGACTTCTCGAAACAGGATATTTTCCGCTAGAGATATTGTCAGGAGTTGGAGCTACGCCATCAACATTTGAACCTTGTACTTTATCTGCATTTTCTTCTAAAAATGAGTATCCAAAAATACCGAATGCTGCTCTGTTTTTGTCAAGTTTTGCAACGATTAAGTTATCATTTTCACCAGCTTCAACATACACACCGTCAGTTCTGATTGTGTGATATTTTTTATACGCTTTATTTTTTTCTTTATCTGCTTCATAAAGTTTCGTATAAACTTCCATCTTGCTTGTTTGACCTTTTAAAATCATATCTTCAAAAGCGTCTCTTGTTCCACTTGATTTTGGAGGACCGTAAATTGTAATCTCTCTATTTGGTAAAGAAGCATCTATGTCTGACCATTTTTTGTATGGATTAGCAACAAGTGTTTTGCCATCAGCTGAAGGAACCTCGGCAGCAACTGCTAAAAGTAACTGTTTTTTTGTTACATTAAAAGGTGCATTTGCTTTTGCTTGAGCAAAAGCGATACCGTCAAATCCTATAACAGCTTCAGTAATATCTGTAACACCGTTTGTCTCACACAGCTTAAGTTCTTCAGCTTTCATTCTTCTACTAGCATTTGTAATATCCGGAGAACTCATGTCATTTGAAGCACAAAATAGTTTCATACCTCCGCCTGTACCTGTTGACTCAACTACCGGTGTAGGGTTTTTTGTAGTAGCACCAAACTCTTCAGAAACTGAAGATGCAAATGGATAAACAGTAGATGAACCAACCATTTTAATTTGATCTCTAGCACTTAAAGATATTGTAAGTGCAGACGCAGCTAAAAGAGCGATTGTGATTTTACTTAATGTCATTATGAACTTCCTTTTATTTTTTATACGCCGGAAGTTTAAAACATCTCAATTACACTTTAGTTACAAAATTTTATTTTTGTCAGATGCCAAGAGTTCCACATGGTACTATCAGTATAATAACCTGAAAGCTTTTTTTGATATAAAATATACGAATAATTTATCATGGTTTAGCTTATAAAATCATCTAGTTTCACATCTTTTGCTATTGGGACTTGATTGTAGTATTGATTTATTTTTGTGCCATAAGTTGTGAGCATTACTACTTTTAGGTCAAACTTTTTGTTTTTTATTGCCTTGGCTATAAACTTCTCTTTTTTGTTTTGAAGATTTTTCGCATAGGACTTATCGATGGTAAACACATCATTGTAGTATTTACACTCTACTATGTCATAAGTGTTGCCGATGTATTCTATGAGGATATCTATTTGAGCTCCCATGTCATCTTCATCTTGAGCAGTGCAGTTCCAGTAGCCTATACTTTTGACTCCGGCACTGAGGCCCCTTGCTTTGAGATATAAGTCAATATTTACAATCATCACCATCTCAAAAGCAAACCCCTGCCAGATGATATAGTCATGACTTGTAGATTTGGTCTCAAAATAATCATTGAGTGAAGCGATGTCATTTTTGCTCAATGGTTGCACCCATTTTATAAAAAAGTTGCAAAGTGGATCACATGCTATATATTTTGTATTTTTAACGGCATGTGCAAATCTTCCCATTGGTTTGATAAATCCTGTATCGATGAGTTCTTCTATATTTGTCCGAAGCGTTGAGGATTTTATATTTACAAGAGATTTTTCTATCTCCGCCATATCAAAACCACTTTGTTTGGATAGAAGAAGATCCATAATTTTTCTATGATTTGAAGCTCTATCATAAAAGAGTGATTTAAAGAGTGCTTCATATTCGCCATAAAGTGGAGCATGAAGTGAAAAAAATAGTTTATTGATATTCTCAGCGATGGAGAGTTTAGGGTCGAGGTAACTTAGATATTTCGCCACTCCGCCAAGCACCATATAGATATCTACTACACTCTTATCATCAATTTCAAATCTTTTTTCTTTGATGAGATACTCTTTTGTCTCTTTTAAATCAAACGGGTAAAGAGGAATTTCTACATCCACTCTATGATAGAGCGGTCCGCTTGTATCTTTGAGGATTTTGTTTTTTATCCATGAAGCGTTTGAGCCGCAAAGTATTACGATGAGATTGTTGTTTTTTTCTATGTAGGTGTTATAAAAGTGTCCAAATGCACTCAAAAATCCAGCTTTATTGTGTCTATCACACCAAGCAACTTCATCGATAAATACTATCACTTTACCTTGATGATTTTTCTCTTTTATCTCATTTTCTATAGTTCGTTTTAAAAAGATAAAAGCTTCATGCCATTTTTCTATGGGCTTTGTTGGCTCAACCTTGAACCAATCATAAATCGCTTCCACAAAATAATCTCTTTGCACATTTGAGTCTTGATCGGCGCTTCCGGTGAATTTAAAAAAAAGACAATCTCTTCTGTGTGTCTGAAACATATAGTCCACAAGAAATGTTTTTCCTATCCTTCTTCTTCCATGGATTACGACAAGTTTACTTTTATCTTTTTCACAAAGAGCGTTTAAAAGTTCAAGTTCTTTTTTTCTTCCTACCAATTTTAAGCCTTAATTTACTATATTTTCCAAGTATTTTAGTATAAAAATTAAATAAAGTCTATAATTATGATAGATTTTTTGACTTAAACTAAAAACTACCAAACTAATACAAAAAGCCAAAGTAGTATTTTTGCACCTTGTAAAAGAATTTTTTTTCATCCCTAATCCAAGAAAAAAGCCTATCATACCGCAAAACAATTTAATAAATTCACCAGTAATCTTGAATATAAAAGCACCGATAAAGACACTTAGTATATTATAGAAGTCATATCTAATATATTTTTAATTCAAGAACGCCTTTGTTAATAATTGGTAGAATCAGCACAAATAATTTACTATTGGAAACCGCATGGGCTATAAACATGAATATGATAAATTACTAACTCGATTGACCACGCTTTTGAGTTCGTTTGACACTTGTAAATGATGCTTTAAACATAGCACAAATAATAATCTCTCACCAGTTGAGTATGAAGAAAAAATGTTACTTAGAGAAACTGCTGCTTAGAATATTGTATTCTGAGTATGATATAGGATTGACATATCACAAGAAACAGTTTCCATTTTCACCGTCATTGCAAAAGAAGTTTATCAGCCATATATGACACTGTCATGTCTTGATTGTATGAAATTTTTGTCATTTGTTTATACTTTTAGAACATCTCAATTACGCTTTAGTTACATGAACTTTAAATTATTTTACTTATTTATTTTTATGTCATATACAAAAATGAAATATATGTTATAATTAAAACTTAAATTAAAAACTCTATATTATGAGGAAAAGCGGATGAAAAAAATAGTCAGCATGGTGTGTGCTTCTCTGTTGTTAACTGCTTCAGAGCTTACAACTTCTAGCTCTTTGACACTTGATGATGCTATAAATATTTTAAAATCTAAAAACCTAGAAATCAAAGCTGCTTCTTTTGATGTGGATGTTGCAAAGAATGATGCCTTGATTGCTTCAGGCATGAATTGGGGTAAATTAGATTTTATTCAAGACTTTGCAAATTCTAATGATGCAGGAAATGTCTTTGGATTTAAACTCTCTGCAAGAGAGGCTACTTTCGGTGATTTTGGAGCAGCAGAGTTTATGAATGCAACCGGAATGAACGGAGGTGTACCGCCTGCCAGTGCCTATACAACTCCACCTGACAATCTCAATTACCCAGAAGCAAGAAACTTCTTTCAAAGCAAACTAAAGTATGAAGTTCCGCTTTTTACAGGTTTTGCTCTCACGAGTTATTCTGACATTATGCAATCCATGACAAAGATGAAAACCCTCGAAAAAGAGCAAGTTGTAAGTGAAAAAATCTATCAAATCAGAAAAAGCTTTTACGACATGGCTCTTCTTAAAAACTCCGAAAAAAATCTTAATACTATTTTAGAGAATATTAACACCCTTGAGAACATGACAGCAAACATGATAGAAGTCGGTTATGCAAAAAAAGTTGATTTATTAGAGGTTCAAGCTAAAAAAGGGAATGTTCAAAGACTTATAAATGAAATAAAATCAAACGAAGAACTTCTCTATCACTATATTAGCTTTTTGCTCAATGAAAAAGTAAGTGAGATTAAAACACCTACACATGGAATCTCTGAATCCTCTTTGACAAGCGATGACATACTTCATGGCAATCTTGACATAAAAAGAGCTTCAGCAGGTTTAGAGATAAGAAAGAACATGGTGGATGTTGCAAAATCATCCTACTATCCAATGGTGGGAGCATTTGCCGAAACATCTACTTCGGATAATACATTTTTGGGCAATGCAGATGACCATAAATCCTATTCTGTAGGTGCAAGACTCTCTTGGAATCTTTTTAACGGCGGCATAGACAATGCAAAATTTGAAAAATCAAAAACAGAGCATCTCAAAACTCAGACACAGTTTCAACTTGCAAAAGAGGGAATTGCTCTTCAAGTTGCTAAAATAAGAACCGAAATACAAACTTCCGACTCTGAAATAAAATCTTTAGAAAAAGAGCTTGAACTTGCAAATGAGATTTACATTAACTATGAGGGAAGATATAGAGAAAAACTCTCTTCCATGAGTGATGTAATCATAAAGCAATCAGAACAGATTCAAAAGATTTTACAACTGCAACAAGCACACAATAAGCGAAATGAGAGAATTTTCGCACTTGAACAATTAGCAAATGGAGAAAAACATGACAATAATTAAAAATCTACTGACAGTAGCTGCCCTTAGTGCTTCACTTTTAGCGGAAACGCTTACACTCTCCGGAAGTGTTATCTCTGATAATCAAAAGATGATAACGAGCCGTTTTATGGGCTTTGTAACAAGCGTCAATGTATCGGAGGGCGAGAAAGTAAGTAAAAACCAAATTCTTTACTCTATCGATTCAAGAGAGATAGATTCGGCAAAAGCTCAGGCAGAGCTCAGTCTTCAAATGTATGAAAATCAATTCACGAATGTAAAAATCAACCTTGACAGACACAAAAGACTTTTAGAAAAAGATATGGTTTCAAAATATGAAGTAGAGAATCTGGAACTGGCTGCGAAGAATCTTCAAGATATGGTTTCTATTGCCAAGGCAAGACTTCAAGAGGTTAACAACCAGTATCGTTATTTAAACATAACTGCTCCAAACGACGGTGTTGTTGTTGCTAAAAATATCAAAGTCGGTGAGATGGCAATGCCGGGCATGCCGGCTGTTGTGCTTTCGGATTTGAGCAACCTCAAAATATCTGCCGAGATTGCGGAGAGCAACTTAAACCTTATACAACATGGTAAAAAAGTTACAGTTGAAATCCCTTCCCTAGGAATAAAAGAGATTGGAACCGTTACGGCTATCATACCAAGCTCAAATCCGATGACGCACACTTTTAAAATAAAAGTTTCATTTAGCAGTTTAAATAAGTCGGTTTATCCCGGCATGTACTCTACAATAAGCATCGACTAAGGGTGAAAATATGAAAGATATTAAACCTTATCAGCCGACAGATGCTGCGGGTAGATTAGCCAAAGGATTTTTGAGAAATCCTTTAACTTTGGTTTTAGGCATCTTTTTACTCTCTATCGGGTATTTGGCTCTTATGATTATGCCAAGAGAGGAGAATCCTCAGATGGTTGTGAGCGGTTCGACTGTCATCATTGCACTGCCGGGGGCGAGTGCTGCCGAGATAGAAAAAGTTATCGTAAACCCGTTAGAGCGAAAACTCAAAGAAGTAAAGGGTGTAGAGCATATCTACGGCAGAGCCATGGATAATGTGGGTATCGTGACCGCCGCATTTTATATAGGCGAGAAGAAAGAGGATTCAAACCTTAAAATATATGACAAAATTATGCAAAACTCAGGCATGTTTCCAAAAGGTTCTCTGAACCCTGTTATAAAACCTCTCGATATTGATATTGATATTCCCGTTGTCTCTGTTGCATTTTTTTCAAAGAATGAGAAAATGACGCATACAGAACTTTATGACAGAGTAAAGAAAATTCAACACCAGATTAACGGACTTAAAAATGTTGCCGTTACAGAGGTAAAAGCCGGGCATAAACCTCAATTTAATATAGAGGTTGATTTACACAAACTCTCAGGCTACAATCTCTCCATGGGACAGATTGTTAAAGCCGTTGAGTCACTTTCATACAGTGTTCCTGCTGTAAAAAACAGAACAAAAGACAACCAAATCATTATGGTTGGAGTAAAAAATGCGATTGAAAGTTCACAAGATATTGGCAACATCATTGTTGCCGAGTACATGGGTTCTCCTATTTATCTAAGCGAGGTAGCAGAAGTCACAAACTCCTATGACACTCAAAACTTTAAATCTGCTTCTATCAGCACAAAAGACGAAAATGGCAAATTTACACCTCTTCAAGAGCAGGTTACACTTACTGTTTCTAAGCTTCAGGGAACAAATGCTGTTGTTATTGCAAATGCCGTTAAACAGGAGTTAGAGTCTTACAAAGAGCTTTTGGCACAAAATGGTATCAACTATGTTATCACTAGAAATGATGGTCACAAGGCAGATGAAGCGGTAAATGAACTTGTTTATCACCTTCTTTTATCCATAGTTATCATTGCTATTTTGCTAGCGGTTGTACTTGGATGGAGAGAATCCCTTATTGTTACTTTTACCGTTCCTGCAATTTTAGCAATAACACTTTTCATAGCCTACTTAACCGGTCAAACGATTAACCGAATTACGCTCTTTGCATTCCTGCTCTCCCTTGGGCTTTTAGTGGATGCTGCAATTATAGTAATAGAAAACATCCATAGACACTACCACTCAATAGAGTCGCAACATGAGAGTGCGGATGATTTGATGATTAAAGCAACCGATGAGATTGGACCGCCGACAAATATTGCAACTCTGGCAATTATTATGACCATGGTTCCGATGGCGTTTGTTGGGCAGATGATGGGTCAGTTTATGAAACCGATTCCTGCAAATGTTCCTGTAGCTCTTATTGCTTCACTCTTTGTTGCTTATATATTTACACCTTACTTGGCGGTTAGAATGCTTAAAAAACCAGATTTCAGTGAAAAAGGGAGCCACTAATGTTTAAAAAATTTGAAAATATTATTTTAAATGGAATTCAAAGCTCTCTTCAGAGAAAACTTATTCTTGCCGGAACTCTGATAGCTTTTATTTTATCTATACTTATGATAGCGCCTACGCAGATGGTTCTAGCAAAGATGCTTCCCGGGAAAAACAATGACACATTTACTATATATATTGACATGTCAAATGGCAGTTCGATTGAACAAACTAAAGAGGTGAGTGATTGCGTGGTTGGTTTTGTGCAAAAAGAGGAGGAGTTAAATGACATCGAAGTCTTTCTTGGAATGGGTGCACCGCTTGATTTTGCAGGACTTATCAAAGGCTCACAATACAAAAATTCTGAAAATGTTGCAGAGATAGTCTTAAATCTTACAAGCAAACACCACAGAGTTGAACCGTCATACTTTATGGTTCAAAGAATGAGACCTGCTATAACTTCGACATGTGGCGCACTTTACCCAAATACAATCATCTCTTTTGTAGAACCACCGGCTGGACCTCCGGTTTTAGCAGCTATTGTGGCTGAAATATATGGAAATGATTCAGAGAGTATAAGAAAACTAGCCACAAGAGTATCGGATGTGTTTAAAAATACAAAGGGTCTTGTGGATGTTGATATTATGCAAGATGACATTTATGACACGTATGAAATTCACATAAATACAACAAAAGTTTCTAATTCCGGAGTATCAATTAAACAACTGAATGACATACTTTACCTCGCCTTTGAGGGGATGGAGATTGCAGTTAAGAATTCTGATATTCATAACGACCAGATACCTATCTATCTCTCACTCAGTCAAGAGTCTAAAAAGTTTACAAACAAAGATATAGAAGCTGTTAAATCAAAACTGGCTTCACTCAAGCTTATGAATCAAATGGGCATGATGACACCCATCAATGAGTTAGTAACGGTTATTCCGAAAAAATCAAATCCTATGATTATGAGTAAAAACTTACATAAAATGGTCAATGTTATGGCTGAGACCGACATGGTTTCTCAGGTTTATCCGCTTATGAGTGCAAGAAATGTGATTCTTGATACATTTAGTGATGAATACAATATAAAGAAAATAGGGCTTTTTAATCTGGAGCTTACCGATAAAAACAGTGGTGCTATCTATAAACTTATGTGGGATGGAGAGATGCAGGTAACACTTGACACTTTCGTTGAACTTGGAGCCGCATTTATAGCCGCTCTAGTACTTATATTTTTACTTATGGTAATTTATTATAAAAGTTATACGCTAAGCGGAATTATTCTTTTAGGTTCGTTTTTGTCTATCATAGGAGTCATTGTTGGTCACTGGATTATGGATATCTTTACAACAGACACTTTCTTTCTAACTGCTACCTCTCTCATAGGTTTTATAGCCCTTATCGGTATTAGTTCTCGTAACTCTTTACTGTTAATAGACTTTACAAAATCGCTTATGGGAGACAAGGGAATGCACAAGGCTGAAGCGATTGCTTACGCAACAGCAACTAGAGCAAAACCTATCTTTTTAACTGCAGCGGCTATTATTTTGGCTTCTACTCTTTTAGCCGGAGATGCTGTTTTTGGAGGACTTGGAGTTTCACTGATATTTGGAACCATAGCCGCTGTTATTGCTTCACTCATTATAGTTCCTGTACTTTTATACAATGCGGATTTAGAGAGACACTTCAACTTCCATGAGAAAAAAGCGGTATCTATTTACGAACCGTAACATCCAACTTCCTCATTCGCCATAAGCAAATGAGGAAGTACCACTTCCATACAAGGACTTGTCATTTGAAGATTATTATCAAATAACTTTATTTCGCATCTCATTAATAATTTCAATTTGACGTTTAGCAATATAACGATGTAAAAGTGCTCCACTTTCGCTATTTAAGTGACACAATAAAACAACTTTATAAGCATCCTTAATTTTTTCAATTTTTTGTACTATAGCACTTGTATTAAAGAGTTCTATACTGTTTTCCATATTCAGCATCATGTTCGCAAAAATAAAGCTCCCTTCATATAAATTATTTTTACTTTTTAATATTAACGCAATGGAATCCTCATTTACATCAACAACTATACCTTTAACTACCTGTCCAGAATAACTGATACTAATTAAAGTATCTTGAGCCGCCCCTACACGAAACTTTTTACGTTGTTTTGGAGAATATTTATCTAAACTAAATTTATGTACCGACATATTCATATTTATATTGTCAACATGTTTTATGTATGCTTTAACAAATCCTAAGAATGGGAATTCCAAATATATTACATCATTATCTGAAGCAATAAGAAACTGTTTATTAGATAGATTCAAAGTAACGCTCTCTTTATTAACAGAGAGCAATTTATTACTGACAGATACTGGCAATTCTTTATAATAAAGCGTTGTATTTATTATATTTATCTGTTTTAATTCATAAGTAAACTGTTCTTGGTCAGGAATATTAACAAAAACTTTTATATATTCAAAATCAGTTTGAACTGAATTATCTTCTGAACTCATTGCTATTTCTACAAGATTGTAAGCTCTCATTTGAAGTTTGTTAACAGTTTCTGAGAGATCAAAAGCTGTTATAGAAACTGTCTTTTTTTCACTTTTTTTGCTTAATTTCATCTGTAATGAACAACACCAATCATAACAATCTTGTTCAGATTTACATGGCATTAATATACCGAATCTACCTCCTTCAAGATGAGCTAATATCATTGTATCATTTGCAAAAGATTTTATACACTCTGCAACTTCAATAATTATCCTATCCCCATTATTACGCCCTTCTTGTTCGTTAATCTTTTTAATTTCAGGAATATCAACGATTGCCAATGCTAGCTTGCTGCCATCAATTCGTGCATCTTCCTGAGCTTTTCCAAGAAGATGTTCAAAAGTAGTGTAACTATTCAATCCTGTTAGTTCATCATGATTAATCATATTTCTAATTTCTGCTATATCTTCTAAATATGAATTAATATTATTAAGTGTAACTATATACTGAACTGGGTCACTCTCCGGTAAAGTAGTAATACGCCCACTATATGTAAATTCTTTTGCATGTTTATGATTATAAATTACAGTTTTAAAAGGTTGGTTAGAATCATAAACTTTTTTTAGCCAATCATCCATGTCGTTTATATTAAAATATTCTTTATAACAATCAATATCTCTCATAAAACTAAAGGTGTTCTCATACTTTTGATAGAACTCTTTAATATCTTTTACACCTATGGTATCAAAAAAAGATTGATTACCCATTATCATACGACTGTTTTGAATAATTATAATTTTTGTATTGAGTAAATTAATAATTTTCATAATCTGCTTTAGTTTTTGTTGATAAGTTAAAGACTGAAGTATAGTTTTTTGTTGCTCTTGGTAGTGCTTAGTGAAAATAGTTAAAACACCGGAAAGGTTTGCATCAAATAAATCAGCAATCTCTTCCATAATATCCAAAGTATTATTTTTTATTAGACCCTCTCTTAACAGGTAAGAAATAAGTTTTCTTCGAAGCCCCATACAGATATCAAATACATCTTTTGGTGTAATATTTTTTTCAAGTAAAAAAAGAACTAGCTTAGTCATTATAGGACAATCGCCTGCTTCTTTTTCTTCTCTTACAACAGCAATAAAATACTCCAATATAGGTATTCCAAAACCATCTTTAAATTTTTTTGCAGAAATTTTATAAGATTTAAACACAACTTTAACGGTTGGAACTTCAATCCATTCAGATACTATTTTATCACGACCAAACTCAATATTACTAACAATATTTAAAAGATTAGGTGCCAGTATTTTTATATTTTGCATTAGGTCTCTTTTCTCCTTTTTGGTATTGTATCACAAAAAATTTGACAAAAAATGATGTACAAGAATAGATTAATTATATAAAAAGCAGAAGAGGATATTAAACCTCCAAAAAGAGGTTTAATCAAAAAAAGAAGATTCTAAGTGAGTAGTTTACAAGAACTTGCTTAGAAGCTTAAAAATGAAGCTAAAGTCTTGCGTAATTAACGCTTATACAAGCTTCAAGATTTGCCAATTCACTAAGAGTCACATCATCAACAGCGTTATCAACAAGGATAACTGCCAACGCCTGTGCTTGGTTATTTCTAGCAAGTGAAAAGTCTGCTATGTTTACATTGTGTTTTGCAAGAGTAGAACCGATACTTCCGATAACACCCGGTACATCACTGTTTTTAAATAGTATCATGTTACCTTTAAGTGCTACTTCTATATCAAAACCATCTATTGCAACGATGCGATGTACATGGTCATCAAAGATTGTTGCAGAGATAGTTGTCGTACCTTCAGAAGTTGTAAGTTTTACTGTAATTAGATTTTTAAACACAGATGAATCGTTTAGCGCTTCTGACTCTATCTTAATCCCCTTCTCTTTTGCAATAAACTCAGCATTAACGTAATTGATTGTATCACCACTTGTTTCACTCATAGCACCAACCGCGACAAACGTAGAGAGGGAATCAACATATTTAGATATTTCACCCTGTCCGCTTACTTTAACAGCAATAATCTGAGATTTATTTATTTGAGAAGCTAAGAAACCAATCTTTTGCCCCATCTCCAAAAATGGTTTTACAAATGGCGGTATTTTACTCTCATCAATTGGCAGATTCATGGCATGTGCATATGCAATACCTTTTGCTGCTTCAATCGCATTTTGTGCAGCTTGTGTGCCAATGTTGTATTGAGATTCATAAGTATTTGCACCAAGATGCGGAGATACCGTAATGTTATCTAAATCGAGTAGAGGATTATTTATTGCAGGTTCTTTGTCAAATACATCAATTCCGGCAAAACGAATTTTTCCAGATTTAAGACCATTATAGAGTGCTTTTTCATTATAAAGTCCACCTCTTGCACAGTTAATTAAAACTACACCATCTTTCATTTTAGCTATTTCAATTTCAGTAATCATGTCGGTAGTTTCTTGATTTTTTGGCGTATGAATTGTAATAATGTCACAAGCTAAAATATCATCAAAATTTTTAGTGTATGTCATGTTACAGTCTGTTACTTTTGATGGATGGATATATGGATCGTATGCAATGACTTCCATCTCAAAAGCTTTGGCACGCTTAGCTACGCGAGAGCCGATATTACCAAAACCGATAACACCCAGTTTTTTGCCCATCATCTCATAACCATACCATTTCTCTCTCTTCCAAACTCTATCAAGTTTGAGATGATTATGTGAATATGGAAACATTCTCATACATGAAAGCATGTGAGCCATTGTAAGTTCAACCGCAGCAATAGTGTTTGCAGTAGGAACATTCATAACAATGATTCCCTCTTTTGAGCAACCTTCTATGTCAACATTATCCACACCGACACCGGCACGAACAATAGCTTTCATATTTTTTGCATGTGCTATAAAAGCCGCATCAACATCCGTTGAACTTCTTGTTATAGCAACATCCGCTTGCTCAATAATAGTTAATAATTTTATTTTGTCTTCATCTGCAGCCATTATAAAATTTATATTTTTATC
The DNA here is from genome assembly GCA_041662225.1 of Sulfurimonas sp. Taxonomy (GTDB): domain Bacteria; phylum Campylobacterota; class Campylobacteria; order Campylobacterales; family Sulfurimonadaceae; genus Sulfurimonas. Next base: position 122,058 of record JBAZSX010000005.1, on the reverse strand, counting down.
CTCACGAAGCATCTTTAATCCAGCTTCATGGATATGGTCACAAACTACAATAGTATGTTTTTTCATTATACATCCTCGTTATACGGCATTACAGTTGCCGAAATTTGATAATTTTTCAATATTTTAACTAAAGAGTTTAATTTATCAATCTCTTTTGAATAAATAAGTAACTCGATACCGCTATTATCTTTTTGAAGATAATACTTTAATTGATGTTGTTTCAACTCCTCTTTTAAACAAAAAAGTTGATATGGATCTAAAAGAGGGGCAGATAATTTATACATGATAGTTTTAATAATCTTTTCGTCTAAATCTACTTTAACAAAAACTTCATTAACGGGATAAAAATATCCCAATCTTTCGGTTTGAGAAAAATGATTGAGCCAAAGTTTATCTTCTTTTTTTTCAACTACTTCACTCTTGTAAACTAATGGGTCAGTATGAAGAGGTTCTACAGAAGAATTGATAGAAAGTAAAAAGAAATAAATAAAAATGGCAACCCCTAGCGCTAAGACCGGAGTAAACCACTTTAATATTTTTTGCATTGCAATTGATTACTTAAATTTATCTTTTATCAAATCACCTAAAGAGTGTGATTGATTATCATTAATCTCATCAAGTAAAGCTTGATTTTTAATGTAATCTAATTTTTTTACAGATAAACGAATACGGTCACGACGAGTATCAATAACAGCTATCGCAGCTTCTATTTGTTGTCCTACTTCTAACTCTTCTTTAACTAAAGGAGATAAATCTTCATCACGAATAAGAGCATCAACACCATCTTCCAAAGATACAAACACACCAAAGTCTTTAATATCACGGATAGTACCGATTACAACAGAGTTCATTTTATGCGTAGTTGCAAATTTATCTATTGGGCTTTCCAACAATGCTTTACGATTTAAAGATATTTTTTGATCTTCTGGAGAAATTTTAGCAATCTTTACTTCAACTTCATCACCGGATTTTAAAATATCTCTACATTTTACATTTTTATCCCAAGAAATATCTTGGTTATGTAAAAGGCCTTCAACACCATCGATACGAACAAAAGCACCGAAATCAGTAAGTGAAGTAACTGTACCTGTTACAATATCACCCTCTTTGTGGCTTTTCATAAACTCATCAAATGGTTTTGCTAAAAGTCTTTTCAGTGAAACACGAAGTTTATGAGTTTTAGAATTTATTTCTATAACTTCAACATCTATTTCTTGACCAACAGTTAAATAATCATTAGGATTTTTAACATTCTTATTCCAAGTAATCTCTGAAATATGTAAGAAACCTTCAATGTCATTTCCTAGATCAACAAATACACCATATGCTTCAATATTTGAGACAGTTACCGTAATCGTATCACCTTCGTCTAATTCGCTCTCAACTTCTGCCCATGGGTCAGATTGAACAGCTTTTATAGAAAGAGAGAGGTGTCTTTTATCTTTATCATAGCCAATAGCTTTAACAGTTACGACATCACCATCTTTATAAAGTTTAGATGGATTAACAGGACCTTTGTAGCTAATTTCATTATAGTGAACTAAACCATCAACACCACCCACATCTACAAACATTCCATAGCTAGTGATTTTTTTGATAGTACCTTCAACTATAGTGCCGCTTTCCATTAATTGATCAATAACTTCTTTTTTCTTTTTTCTCTCTTCATTAAAGAGTTTACGACGAGAAACTATAATTGAGTTTTCAGCTGGGTCTATTTTTACAACCTGAGCTTTAATTTTACGACCGACTACATCGTCAGTATCTTTAAAGGCTGCAAGTGAACGAGGCATAAAGAAAGCAACATCGTCAGCCTCTACAACATATCCACCACGGTTTTTCTTAGTAATAATACCGTCGATAATCAATTCTTCAAAGTTATCTTTGTGTGCATCAATAAAGTCAATAGTTTTTTGTTGCTCTAAAACTTTTTTATAAGAGATTTTAGGACGTTCATTATAGTATCCCATAACCATTACTTTTATCTTATCGCCGGCATTAAACTGTAACTTTCCGTCTGGATTACGGATTTCATCCAAACTTAAAATTCCCTCTAGCTTATCGCCTACACCCACTAATGCTCTGTTTTCTTCCTCTTGGATTTCAACAATCTCGCCCTCTACTATTCGGCTAGTTTCTTGCTGTTTTTCACTAGCAGCAAACATCTCTGCAAAATTTTCTTCTTCTTCAAATGATTCGTTATCGAACGCCATTACCTATCCTCTGTTACATAAAAATTGCCGTGATTGTATCTAATTATTGATTGTTTTTAGATTAATTATAAGTAAAAATTTAAAAAAATAATGTTTTTACTTAAAAAAGAATAAATTAACAATTTTTTTTGATTGAATCAACAACATTTTGTATAATCCAATCAGGAGTAGAAGCTCCGGCACTAATACCGCAAAAACTTTTATTTAAAAACCAAGAGTAATCCAAATCATTTTCATCTTCTATATGATAACTATCTTGACAATAATCCTTGGATATACTGAAGAGTTGCTTTGTATTGGATGAGTTTTTGCCGCCGATAATTATCATAATATCAGCATTTTTAGAAATTTTTTTAACAGCCTCTTGGTTTTCAAATGTCGCATTACAGATTGTGTTAAAAACTCTAACTTCTTTATGACGAGGGATAAGATAGTTTGCAATCTCCATGTAATCTTCGACTTTTCTTGTTGTTTGAGCGACTAATGCTACTCTTTCTCCAAGTTTTAAGTTTTCTAACTCCTGCGAAGAAGTCACAACCCTAGCACCATGTGTTGCATAACTTTTAACACCTTTTATTTCAGGATGTGCTTCATCACCAAAAATAATTATGTCATATCCTGCTTCACTCATCTCTTGACAAATTTGCTGTGGTTTCGTCACATAGGGACAAGTTGCATCGACAACATCCACATGACTATTTTTTAGCTCAGCCAGCTCATTTTTAGGGATACCATGTGTTCTGATTACTGCTTTATCACCAGGTTTAAAAGTTCTATAGTCATCTGTTAGGGCAACTTTAAAATCTCTCTCAAGTCTCTCTATCTCTTTTGAGTTATGTATAAGAGGTCCATATGTTGAAGAGTTTTTATTCTCTTCTGCGATTTTAATAGCTCTTTTTACACCAAAGCAGAAGCCGTAATTTTCAGCTAGCTCTATTTTCATAATATTTTTATTTTAGTAATTTTTTGAAGTAGTTCAAAAAAGTTTGGAAAAGATGTATTTATACAATCTATATCAGTTACCTGCATGCCACATCTCAGTCCCGCTATTATAAAGCTCATAGCAATCCTATGATCACCATGACTGTCAATTGTAGCATATTTCAGCTCTCCACCTTTAACACTATATCCATCATGAAACTCATTAACTTCTATTCCACATGCCATAAGTCCATTTACAACAGTTGAAATTCTATCAGACTCTTTTACTCTGAGTTCCTCGGCATTTTTTATCACACTTACGCCATCTGCACATGCAAAGGCTATAGAAAGCGCAGGAAGCTCATCAATAAGCCAAGAAATATTTTCTTCAACTGTTATGGCATGAAGTGGAGCATACTTCACTCTTATATCGCCTATCGGTTCATATTTATTTTCTTTTATTTCATAGCTAATATCTGCACCCATTCGACCTAGAGCTTTAAAAGCTTCTATGCGGGTAACATTAAGTGTAACACCCTCTAAAACCACCTCGGCATAGGGAGTAATTGCAGCGGCAACTGCAAAAAAGAATGCACTTGAAGGGTCAGCCGGAACTCTTATAATAAGCGGTGAAAGAAGTTCTTTCATAGGTGTGATTGTAGTTTTCAATCCATCCACTTTTATGTCGGCACCCATTCCGGTGAGCATTCTCTCTGTGTGGTCACGAGAGAGTTCCGGCTCACTGTATGAACAAACTCCATCGGCTCTAAGAGCTGCTAATATCATGGCGCTCTTCACCTGAGCAGATGCTATTTTACTCTCATAACTGAATGCTTTAAGTGAAGCTCCACGAATACTGAGCGGTGCCAAATCTCCGTTGTTTCTGCCATCAAGCTTTGCTCCGATATTGCGAAGAGGGGCAGTAACCCTTTGCATAGGACGACGACGAAGATACTCATCTCCGGTCAAAATAAAATGCCCGTCTGCAGAACTTAAAAGTCCGCAAAAGAGTCTCATTCCCGTTCCTGAATTTCCACAATCAAGTATCTCTAAGCTCTCTTTTATTCCGTCTGAACTGATTTTTATTGTTATACCGTCGTCTTCAACATTAGCCCCTAAATTTCTTACAATCTCTAAAGTGTTAAGCGTATCTCCGGCTCTTAAAAAATTTGTAATAATACTCGTACCGCGAGCAAGCATTGAGAACATGGCACTACGGTGCGAAATAGATTTGTCTGGAGCAATCTCTGATATTTGAAGAGAAAAATCAGAACATGGAAAAACCTCTACTCTACTCATCGAAGCCCTATTCCAAGATCATTTGAGAGTGCATCTAAAATAGCATCCATAGAGGAAGTAATATCCTCTTCTTGAAGTGTTTTTTCGAATGACTGAAGCATAAAACGGATAGATAAACTCATATTCTCACCTAGTGATTCATCACTGTATCTATCAACCGGATAGAAGTTTATCAACTCTTCGCTTGCACTGTTTTTAATCACCTGCTTCACTTTTTCATAGCTCATATCTTTAGGCATAATCAGACTTAAATCTCTAAAAGATGCCTGATACTTAGATGATTTTTTTGCTTTTTTCAGGGTATGCGGAATTTTTGAGAAATCTAGTTCACAAAGAAATGTTGCCTCTAAATCATAACTCTCTTCCACACTCGGATGCACTCTAAATAGCTCTCCGACTGCTTCGCCGTCTATTGATATTTGGGCACTTTGGTATACATGTGACAATGTATGTTTTGTTTCATAAGAGACAAGTTCAAATGCACCGATAATATCAGAAATTTTTTGAGTAAAATAGGAAAAATCAATCTTATCAGGCTTACCGATGTTCGAGAGCTTCTGAGACTCTTTATCTCCGGAAAATAGAAATGAAAATCTAAGTGACTCTACTCTGGCTGGAGAGAATACAGAGCCTATTTCAAAAAGTCTCACAGATGAGTATCCATTTTTTACATTATGAGAGGCTGCCTTTAAGAGCCCGGTTAAAAGAGTCGGTCTTAAAGTGTCAAGCGTATTAATTATAGGGTTTAGGAGCTCTAACTCCTCTAAAGTCGTAAGAAAGCCATATTCATTAAGCACTTTTTTCTCATCAAAAACGAAATGAACACTCTCAAAAAAACCACTTTGGGCTGCACGATGTCTATATATACTTCTCTTTTTATACTCGAAATAATCATCTGCAAGTCTATTTTTCTCTGTAAAGACGAAAGGTTTTGACGGAATATTCTCAATTCCCACCAAGCGAACTATCTCTTCTGCAATATCTTGCTTATTTACTATATCATGACGAAAATGCGGAACTGAAATAACAAAACTATCCGAAGTAGATTTTGCTGTATTAAAACCTAAATTTTTTAAAATTTTAGTGATTTTTGCCTTATCTATCTGAGCACCGATTATCTCATCAATAGTCTGCTTACTAATGCTTACGATTGTATCTTTATGAAGATGCCCATATTCAATACTTCCGCTAAAAGTTGAAGCCGTAGAATATAATTCAATCAAGTTAATACAATATGCAAGTCCATAATTTAGTTCAGGTTCACTTCCCCTTGAACTTCTATAATACATAGAACTTGTCTCAATTTTATGTTCTGCCATTTTTTTAGAGATGATTTCCGGCTGAATATAACTGGCCTCCAGTAAAACAGTGCCCTCAGTATACGTTACTTTTGAACACTCCTCTTGAATAACTCCAATAGTTGAAGCTTTCTCTTTATTTGTGCCCATAATACATGCATAACCGTTTTCATCTTCAGTAAGTTCAAGTTTTGCCATAATTTCATTTTTTTCACAAAAATAACCATAGTTATACGCACTCAAAACTACACCGACACTCTGCGTTGCATATGCCACAACAGAATCCATATCACCCACTTTTTTCTCTTCTATCTGTGCAAGTCTCAGTTTCATTAAAAATGGAAGTTTTAACTCTTTTAAATCAAAAGCTTTGTAGCGAATATTTACTTTTAACTCTTTTTCATGGGAGAGACTTAATATTCTGCCGATTCCTCTTTTATTTTCATTATCTATTTGCTTAAACTCTTTTAAAACTCTGTCAAATGCAGCACTTAGATCCCTGGCAATACCCCTGACACTTAGGCAGTCGCCCCTGTTTGCAGTTAGTTCTATTTCAATCAAAGTATCACTGAAAATATGATTTTCACTCACTTCTTGACCTAGTTCGTAAGTTCCAATACTACTGTCAATCTCCATTATTCCGTCTTGAAAACTCTCAAAACCTATTTCAGATGCAGAACAAATCATGCCGTCTGATTCAACATCACGAAGCTTTACGGGTTTAATCACTAAACCGTTTGGCATCACGGCACCTATTGTTGCAACAACAACGACAAGCCCTGCCCGAACATTGGAAGCACCGCAAACTATTTGACGCACACTTGTTCCGATATCTACTTTACAAATATTAAGTTTATCTGCATCCGGATGCTTTTCACACTCTAAAACTTTACCGAATACTATCTTTTTCGGTACTTCATAATTGTGTACTCTGTCAACTTCTAAACCAATAGAGTTGAGTGTTTTTAACAGCGTTTCCGTAGATATACCTTTTAAATCTATCCACTCATTTAACCAACTTCTAGTAACTATCATTGAAACTGCTCCAGCAATTTAATATCACCCTCAAAAAGAGAGCGAAGGTCACCAATTTGATGAATCAACATGGCAAATCTCTCAACACCCAGTCCAAAAGCATACCCGCTCACATTTTCATATTTTACGGCTTCAAATACATTCGAATCAACTATTCCACATCCTAAAACTTCTAACCAACCTGTTTTTGAACAGACACGGCAACCGCTTCCTTTACAGAATACACAAGAAATATCAACCTCTGCGGATGGCTCAGTAAAGGGAAAAAATGAGGGGCGAAAACGAACCTCTACATCGCCAAACATGTATTTTAAAAAATCTTCCAAAATATATTTCAGATTAGCAAAAGAGACCTTGCCCTCTTCATCCACCAATAGTCCCTCAACCTGATGAAACATTGGAGTGTGCGTTAAATCATAATCACGACGAAAAACTGCACCCGGTGCTATCATACGAATAGGCGGCTTTGTGCTCATCATGGTTCTAATCTGAACCGGAGAGGTGTGTGTTCTTAAAAGCATCTCATCTTTAAAATAAAATGTGTCTTGCATGTCGCGCGCAGGGTGATATTTTGGCAGGTTAAGTGCTTCAAAATTGTTAAAATCATCTTCTACCATCGTTCCTGTTTTAACAGCAAAGTTCATGGCAGAAAAGTATTCAACAATCCTATCCATAGTCTCCATCACCGGGTGCAGAGCACCTGCACTGCTTTTTGAACTATAGAGTGAAACATCTATATATTCTGCCTTTAAAGCCTCTTGTAGTTGTAGAGTTTGCAGAGTTATTTTTTTTGCCGTAAACTCATTCATTAGAGAGCTTTTATGAGTATTCAAATCTTTTGCAATTTGTGCTTTTTCTTCATCTGAGGCATTTTTCATCTTAGCGAACTCTTCTGCTAAAACACCTTTTTTTCCAAAAACAGATATGCGAATCTCTTCGAGTTTTTCAACACTCTGTGCCTCTTTTATTGCATCATACCACTCTTTCAAATAGAGTCTCCATTACTGTAAAATTTATGGGGGATTATAGTCAAAAATAATTTATATATAGCTTCATTAATCGCAGTATATTAAAATTTATATGCTACAATTACTCAAAAACAAGGAAGTGTTCATGTGTTTATTTTGTAAAATAGTAAAAAAAGAGATACCTTCAAATATAATTTTAGAAAATGAAAATTTCATGGCTTTTCATGACATAAATCCAAAAGCTCCGGTTCATATTTTGGCAATTCCTAAAGTGCATGTAGATAGTTTTAACGATGCAGATGCAGAGCTTATGGCTGGCATGACAACTTTTATTCAAGAGATAGCCAAAGAGACAAGATTAGATGAGAGCGGATACAGAGTTATAACAAATATAGGTGAAAATGGCGGGCAAGAGGTAAAACATCTCCACTTCCATGTATTAGGCGGTGCAAAACTCAAGTGGGAACACATTAGTGATGCTGACCCAAAAGGTTACCTTTAATATTACGCACTAAAACGAACGCGTCCGTTTTAGTGGCAGGGGCAAATGTCCCTACAACCCCCTAAAGCTACAAAAAATAAATTTTTCGAGATTTTTTTTCCATGCCACTCAGCTCATTTGAGTGAATTACATCAAATAGTCAGCTAGGGCAACTCTCAATCTCACCCATATCTATTTTGCTTCCGCCGCCTGAAATCATCTTCTCATTTTCACGGATAGTTTTTCCATTATGAATAATTGAGTACGAAATTTCAGTTGTATCACGAATAGTATTTATAGTTGAGCAGTAAGTCTCAAGCGAAGCCATAACCCATCTAGCCGCGGTTACATCCTCTGCATCCGAGTTAAACTTATATGTCAAATGGAGTGTATTGAACTTTCTCGGCTGTTCCTCATTTCTAACAACATCCCCATCAATTACCAAATCAGTTACATTTTTACCCTGGTTTTTCGGTATCAAAACCATATCCGTTGCACTGCATGTAATAATACCCGCTAAGAAGTACTCAACCGGAGAGATTACAGGGCAATCAATTATGAAACTGCTCATTTGAGTTTTTGCCTCAAATTTCATTCCGTCTTGATGAGAAACAGTTACTTTCATTTATGCTCCTAAAAAGTTTTTAAAATATTCTAACTGCTCTTTCGTTCGGGCAGTTGCAGTTCCGCCAGCCGAAGTTCTGGCATTCATGGAGTTTGTAATTGATAAAAATTTCAGCACATCTTCGTCAATTCTGCTATCAATTTCCTGTAAATATTTAAGCTCTATATCACTCAAATCAATTTTCAGCTCTTCACTTTTTGCAACCGCTCTGCCTGTAATAAAGTGGGCTTCTCGAAATGGAATGTTGCACTTCTGAACCAGATAATCAGCCAAATCTGTTGCACTTAGATGCCCTATTTTAGAGGCTTTTTCCATATTATGAGGTTTTACCTGCATGGTTTTAATCGCCTCTTTAAGTATCTCTAAAGATATTTCAGCGGTCTCAACGGCGTCAAAAACTCCCTCTTTATCCTCTTGAGTATCTTTGTTATAAGCGAGGGGGAGCCCTTTCATAACTGTTAAAAGCCCCATGAGCGAGCCATAAACCCGTCCAGTTTTTCCGCGAAGAAGCTCCGGAACATCCGGATTTTTCTTTTGAGGCATAATAGATGAACCTGTCGAGTACTCATCGCTCAGCTCAACAAAGCCAAACTCGTAACTCGACCACATGACAAGCTCTTCACTCAAACGGGAGATGTGCATCATCATGGTTGATATGTTAAACAAAATTTCTAAGGCGAAATCTCTGTCGCTTACCGTGTCTAAACAGTTTACACTCACGCCGTCAAAACCTAAAAGTTCTGCTGTCATGTTTCTGTCTATATTGTGTGGCGTTCCTGCAAGTGCCGCGCATCCCAGAGGCGAGATGTTGTTTCTTTTGTGTGAACTCTCAAATCTCTCAATATCTCTTTTAAACATTGACAAATAGGCACCTAAATGAAAAGCAAAGTTAATCGGCTGTGCATGTTGCAAGTGTGTCATTCCCGGTAGAATAGTCTCTGTATGCTTAGAAGCTACAACTAAAACTTCATGCATCAACAGCTTTAATCCATCCACAATCTCTAAGTTTTTACGCAAAACATAACGGCGAAAGTCAACTGCCACTTGGTCATTTCTGCTTCTTGCTGTATGGAGTTTTTTTCCTGCATCACCGATTATGGCAGTGAGTCGTTTCTCTATTGCCATGTGCAGATCTTCATCCGAGATTTTCCACTCAAACGCACCTGTCTCTATTTCCACGATTACCTGATTCAACCCCTCCGTTATTTGACGAAACTCTTCAGTTGTCAATATTCCCTGTTTTGTGAGCATTGCGGCATGTGCGAGAGAACCCTCTATATCTTCACGATAAAGTTTTCTGTCAAACATAATAGAGGCATTAAACTGATCTAAAAGGCTCGAAGCACTCCCTATAAAACGACCTGACCACATTTTTTCCATACTTATTTTCCTTAATTTTTGTTCATAAATAAATTCTTAAAGTTGATACTTCTCATAAGTTGCATCATCCAAATCCCAGATTCCTCTCTCTTTGAGTGAATCTACAACGCTTTGTGTACAATCAACATCATCCGGCCATTCTCGGGTAAAGCCATCCAATGCAGTTTTATTGGTTCCATCAATGCCAAGCATGAGCCCTGATATAAAAATATCTCTCCCGGCATCAATATTATTTGTCACTCTCCAGACTAGCATGTATGAGTTATAGACATCATTTTTAGCCTCATCTACAAAAACAACAACTCTGATATATGTACTTAAATCTATCAAAGCTTTAAAACACTCTTTTATATTTCTTGTTTTGTTCAGAGAGATAACAGTTATAGGATTTTTAGTTCTTCTCATAAATTGATGAAGATGCACAGCTTCAGGAATAAGCTCTTGCACTCTTTGAAGTAGCTCTTCATCACCCAGCAGTTGAGGAGCTTCTACTTTATGCGCTCCGGTAGAGTCAATACCCAATTTTCCACCCACCAGAGTCTCCGGCGACGAGTGGTCGAGTGCATCTAAAATTCCCTCAGATATAAAGAGAGATTTTGGAGTAAATCTATCTAAAATATAGGAAGCCAAGGCTTCGTAATTGTCAAGTCTTGGAGCATTCTCATCCAAAAATATTGCATGTTTTACAAAACTCATCTGCCCGGCACCCCAAAAAGCATGCATAAACTGTTTTGCATGTCCTTTGTAGTGCGGTTGCATTTTTGCTAGTATTAGGTTGTGAAAACCTCCATTTTCGGGCATGTGATAATCAATTAAATCGGGTGCAGTTGTTTTTAAAAGCGGCAAAAATATTCGCCCCGTTGCCCAACCCATATATTTATCTTCTAGCGGCGGTTTACCGACAACAGTTGCCAAAAAGACCTTCTCTTTCTCTTTCTTTGTTGTAATTGCACTCACCTGCATAACCGGATAGGGCTCTTTGAGCGTATAATAGCCGGTATGATCCCCAAAAGGTCCCTCAACCCTAATCTCATTTGTATCCACCCACCCCTCTATTACATAATCCACATCTTGCGGAATATAGAGAGGTGTTGTGAGTGATTTTACAAGTTTAGCCGGCTCTTTTTTTATAAGTCCGTACATTAAAAGTTCATTTACGCCGTAAGGGAGAGGTGCGGTTGCACACCATGTATAGAGGGGGTCTCCGCCGATGGCGACACAAACCGGCATCTTTTTACCCGCTTTTTGGTACTGGTCAAAAAAGTGTGAGGAGTCTTTATGAATTTGCCAATGCATTCCTAAGTGGTTTTTATCATAAACCTGAAGTCTGTACATGCCGAGATTTACCAGTTCGCCATCAAGGCTTTGCGTGTAAACCTGCCCCATCGTTATAAACGGACCGCCGTCCTGCTCCCAAGTTGTCAAAACAGGAAGCTTGTGCAGATCTATATTCTCTTCAAGATATTTTACTTTTTGACATGCACCCTCTCCCTTTAAGCGCTTTGGAAAGATATTTTTCAGAGAGAAGAGTTCACCTGCCATAGAGAGTTTATCTTTAAAGCCGACGGGCGGTTTCATGTGCAGAAGTTTAGTTATCTCATCTGCAATGGACTCAATAGTTCTGCCAAAAAGGAGTTCGCATCTTCTGTAGGAACCAAAAACATTCATAAGAATCGGCTCTTCAAATTTTATACCGCTTTTTTTATCTACCACATTTGTAAACAAAAGAGCCATACCGCCGTCTTTCTTTTTTACTTCGGCATAGGCTAAATGAGCTATTTCTAGATAAATATCCAACTCATCTTCTATAACTCTTAGTTCATTCTCTTTTTTTAAGAGCTTGATTGTTCTTTGCATTCTAGTTGTTTACCATCATGTCTTCAGCTTCTTGAAGTAACTCTTTTGCACCTTTGTTTATAAACTCTTGTGCTATCTCTCTTCCAATAGTTTTGTATAAATCTTTTGAAACTATTTTTGTATCAGCCATAATTTTCGTGCCATTTGGAAGCCCTAAAACAGCCTTTATAACTACATCATTATTTTCTAAAACTGTAGCATTTACGCCGATAGGCACATGACAACCGCCATGTAACATATCAACAAAATCCCTCTCTATTGTAGTCTCGATTCTACTATGCTTATCTTCTAATCTTGCAACTATCGCTAAAACTTCCGGGTTATTTACAGCTTCTATTCCCAATGCACCCTGCCCCATAGATGGAATCATCTCATCGAGTGATATCGGATAAACATACTTAACAGACTCTACAAGTCCGAGTCTGTTAATTCCTGCAGCCGCCAAAATAATGGCATCAAATTCGCCCTCTATGAGTTTTCTGATTCTAGTGTCAACATTGCCTCTTAAATCTTTAATCTTGAGGTCAGGTCTAATCTTTTCTATCTGCATGCGGCGGCGAAGTGAAGATGTACCGACAGTGCCACCTTGTGGAAGAGAATTTATATCTGCATATTTTTCGGATAAAAGCGCATCTCTCGAATCTTCTCTCTGGGTAATTGCTGCTAAAATTAGTCCCTCTGGCATTACAGTCGGAACATCTTTGAGTGAATGCACAGCGATTTGAGCTTCACCTCGAAGCATAGCCTCTTCTAACTCTTTTAAAAAGAGCCCCTTCCCGCCGATGGCCGCCAGAGGTCTGTCAATGATCTTATCGCCTGTGGTAACGATGATATTTAACTCTACCTCTAAACCCGGATTTTGCTCTTCTAAAACGGCTTTAATATGGTTAGATTGCCAAAGTGCAAGTTGTGAACCTCTCGTTGCTATTGTTAATTTTTTCATATTTTATAGAGCCTTTTTATATAGTTTTTTTGTTTTGTCAATCTTGCCGTCAAAAAAGAGTGTAGGAGTTCCCTGAACCATAACCTCTTCGGCAATTTCTAAGTCCTGCTTATTATGATTCATAACCGAATCCGATTTTATATCAGCCTCTTTTATATCTGTTTTCATAGTTTTATTGAAGGCTGCCAATATCTTCGTTATATCTCTCTCATTTGGGTCTATCTCTACCTTGTAAAGATTTAATATAACATCTTTATTTCCCTGCAGTTCAGCAGCGGTTGCAGCAAGAGAGAGCTCGACTGCAGCAGGGTGAAGCGAAGGAAGTGGAAAATGAAAGTAGTAGATTGCAAACTTCTCCGGCTGACTTCTCATCTCTTCTATAGTTTTTGGAACAAACTCTCTACAAAAAGGGCATAACGGGTCTGAAAAAATCACCACTTTATGTTTAGCGTTTGCATTGCCATAAATCAGGTTCTCTTTTTTATAGTACTCATTTTTAAAGGATGGCGAAACTAAATCTTTGAACTCGTTTCCTGTTTTTAAATCGGTCAACTCTTTAGTTATAACATCTCCGTTTGTAAACCAAATCATCTTCTGCTTCACAACTCTATTCTCTGTTTTAGTTTTTACGGTTGCTTCTATATTAACAACTAAACTTTCCCATCCCTTCAACTGTTCGAGTGGCATTTTATCTGCTACCGTAATTTTTAGAGAGAGTATACTTGGATTGTTTTTAAAGGACTCCTCTAAAAACTTTTCAACTTTTTTATTTTCAACAGTTGCGAAAAGCGTACTACTTAATAGAAGTGTTGTCGCTAATAATTTCAACATCGATGACATCTGAATCCTTTTGTATGTGAGTTTGGGTGAAATTTGTCTTGCATTTTCCAGATTTTACATTATAACGGTTAACAAGCATAGTGGTAAAAATCGTAAATTGCATCAAAATACCGACTATATCCGTCAAAAAACCGGGCAATATTAAAAGAATAGCACCAATGAGCGTAAAGAGATTTAACTTTTGAAACTGCTCCAAATCAATGCAGTCATAGGCTACTGCCGTGAAGTTTTCTATCAGTGTTTTTCTAAAATTAATGAGTATTGTAACTCCTATAAAAGCACTTAAAATTATCTCAAAAAAAGTCATCAAACCGCCTAGGTAAGATGAAATATTAACAGATATGAGTACTTCTAAAAAAAGATAGACTAAAAAATAAAGCATGTTAGATTAGATCTACAATTTTAGAAAAAACATCATCTTTGCTTACAGAAGTACTCTCTTTAGTTTTTCTGTCAAAGATTTGAACTAAGCCATTTTCAAGCTCTTTTCCTATGATGATTGTGTATGGAAAACCTATAAGTTCGGCATCATTCATCTTAAAACCGAATCTCTCTTTTCTGTCATCAAGCATCACTTCTACATGTGCGGCTTGAAGCTTTGCATAAAGCTCCTCACCTAGCTCAACCTGCGGAGTCTCTTTGATATTTGAAATCATAATGTTTACCATGTAGGGAGCCGTCGCTTTTGTCCAGATACACCCGTTCTCATCATGATGCTGTTCTATAACTGCTGCCACAAGGCGGCTCACACCCATGCCATACGTTCCCATGACAAAGGGCTGTGCTTTTCCGTTTTCATCCAAAAATTCAGCTTTGAGTGCTGCCGAGTAGGTAGTTCCGAGTTTAAAGATATGACCGACTTCTATACCCTTCGTAAAGGAGAGTGTGCCATTACACTGCGGACAAATATCACCCTCATTCACCGCTGCAATGTCGGCATAATAGGCTTCACTCATAACCGACATGTCAACATTCACAAAGTGGTACTCCTCTTCGTTTGCTCCGCAAATCATGCTTTTCGCATCTCTTAAATCAGTGTCTATTACATGTTTAGCACAGCCCTGCTCTAGTGGCCCGATAAATCCTGGAATAAGTCCTAATTCACGAAGTTCCTCTTCACTCACATCTACAATATCCAAAGCGCCCGTTGCATTTTGAGCTTTGACCTCTTGAAGCGTATCGCACCCTCTTATAAAGAAAAGAACCACTTCGCTCTCATCTTCATAAACTGCTCTTTTTGCAACACACTTCATGGTGTAGTAGCCGTCGACTTTAAAAAACTCTTCTAAATCTTCTATACTTTTTACATTCGGTGTTTTAAACTTGTTAAATTCGGCTACCGGAGCTTCAGCAATTGTCGCTCTGCCTGAGCGTTTAGCAGCCTCAACATTCGCACCATACTCGCACTTACTGCAAACTGCAATTGTATCTTCGCCGCTTCCGGCTAAAACCATTAGTTCCTTTGAGCCGCTTCCGCCGATTGCACCGCTGTCAGCTTCAACGATTCTAAAGTCTAATCCGAGTCTTGTCAGAATAGTTTTATACGCCGCTTCCATGGCATCAAACTCTCTGTCCATGTCAGAAACAGAGGAGTGAAAACTGTACCCGTCTTTCATAATAAATTCGCGACCGCGCATAAGCCCAAATCTCGGTCTTGCCTCATCACGGAACTTTGTTTTTATCTGATAGAGGTTTATAGGAAGCTGTTTGTAGCTTGTAATACGGTTGCGAACCATGTCCACCATCATCTCTTCATGTGTTGGTCCCAAAACAAAAAGATTCTCTTTTCTGTCGCGAAATCTCAGAAGCTCTTTTCCGAACTTCTCAATTCTCCCGCTCTCTTGCCAGAGTGCGGCAGGCGTTACAAAACTAAGTTCAACTTCCTCTGCGCCGGCTTTGGCCATCTCTTCATTGATAATATTTTCTATCTTTTTGATAACTCTTTTTGCCAGTGGCATGTAGCTGTAAAGTCCGCTCGCCACTTGAGAGATAAAACCCGCACGGGAGAGGTAAATGTGGCTTGCCAATGAAGCATCCGAAGGTGCCTCTTTTGTTGTCGGTATAAATGCTCTTGATCTTCTCACTTTTGTCCTTTTAACATATGTTCACACTTGTATTCATCTAGTACTTTCGCCTTACTATCTGTTTGAACCAAAAACTGCAAAGCTCCGGTTATCATGTCCGATTTTGACTCCGAAGAGACACTCCGCATTTTTGCCGTCATATCATGCAGAAATCTTTTTAATACCTGCTCACACATCTTGTGCGCCTGCTCTTCATACTCTTTTGGAATATATCCGCTTTCTATAGCCCTCTTACTCTCAGCTTTTGCCGCCAATGAAGCTTTTTGATATATCTCTTTTATCATGGGCTCAACATCCAAAGTATTGAGCCACTCAAAAAACTCTACAACGGCCCTGCCGATAATCCCATGTGCAGCTCTTGCGCTATCTTCACGAAGTCCGATATTCTCACTGACTATACTCTTTAAATCATCAATTGTATAAAGATTTATTCCCTCGCCATGACTACAATTAATATCTCTAGGAAGTGCCATATCAAACCAATATCGTTCAAAATTGCAAGGGTTTATCATCTCATCCGTAATAATAGCTTTAGGTGCAGAAGTGGCAGTAAAAAGTATTTCAAACTCATTGATTGCATGTGGAAGCTGTTCAAAATCAAGCACTTTCGCACCGCAACTTCCGGCTAAATTAAAAGCTTTCTCTTTGGTTCTGTTCATTATATAAACATCAGCACCGTTTGAGATAAGATGTTTTGCAGTAATTTCCGACATCTCGCCAATACCGATAACCAAAGCTTTTTTACCGCTTAAATCATGCACAAGTGATTTCAGGTTTGAAACTGCGACACTGGCAATAGAAACAGGTTTTGAAGATATATCTGTTGCATTTCTCACTTTTGCTGCACACTTAAAAGCATTATGCATGGCACGAGCGAGCTTTTGACCGCTGAAACCGCTATCGTAAGAGAACCTGAAAGCATCTTTTAACTGACCGGCTATCTGTGTTTCACCGATAACCATAGAGTCAAGGGAAGAAGCGACACTAAAAAGGTGATGAATAGCACTGCTGTCATCGTAAATATCAGCTCTGCCCTCAAGCTCATCGATGCTGATTCCGGCTCGCATGCTCAGCATCTCAAATATGTGTTGTGTTGCTTTTGCAATATCGCTGCAACTGCAAAAAACTTCCATTCTGTTACAGGTGGAGATAAGGATAGCTTCATTTATAGCTTCGCTGGAGTTGAGCTTTGTCAAACAGCCTCGGAGGTGTTCATCATCCGGATAGGAGAGTTTTTCTCTTATTTCAAGCGTAGAGTTTTTGTGTGAAAAACTTATATTTAAGTAGTGCATTAATAACTTCTTTTTATCATAGTTTGTAAGATATGTACCAATTCTTCATCATCTTTTACCACTTCCATCGCCTCGTTCGAGAGCTTGGATGCCAATATAAACGACTTCTCTATGGAGCCATGTTCGCTCATCTTCTGCTTAATCCACATGCCTTCGTTCACATCTATAAGCTTTGCATGTGCATTTGCCAATCTCTGCTTCTCGCTTAAACCCAGAGCATTATAAAGATAAATGTACGGAAGTGTGCATTTTCCCTCTACAAAATCATTCATAGCAGGTTTTCCAAGCGCTTTTTCATCCGCTGTTATATCTAAAATATCATCAATTATCTGAAATGAGAGCCCAAGATTTCGCCCATAAATTCCATACTTTTGTGCATCTTTACCGGCTAACAATGCTGCTCCAATCGCAGCAGCTTCAATCAGTGTTGCAGTTTTTAGATAAAGCATATCAAGATATTTCTCTTCATCGCTGTTAAAAAAATGCGCCAATTTAACATCTTTCATCTCACCTTTGCTGAGTGCCGTAACCGAAGATGCAATCACTTTTGCAATATCTCTATCAAACGCTACAAGTTCACTAAAGGCTTTAGAGTAGAGAATATCGCCAAGCATAACAGCTGTTTTGCTTCCATCGGTTGCATTGACCGAGGCCGCACCTCTTCTTATGTGCGATTCGTCTATAACATCATCATGAAGCAGACTTGCAGCGTGGATAAGTTCTACGATTGCAGCCAAAAGCGGAGCCTTTTCATGGTCGGGTGCTATTTTTAAAATAAGTTTCGCACGGAGTCTTTTACCACCGCTGAGCATACCAAAAAGACGATTGACCTCATCGTAGTCAATCTCTTCTATCAATCTCTCTATCTCATGCTCAACTCTTTGCATTCATCCCTCTTTGACTATTTTTCTAAATATTTTAAATTGATTTGCGCACTTTTATCAGATATAGATATATCAAAAGTAGCCTGTTTTTTTTCATAATCAAACTCTTTAAACTGCACCAAGAGATACGCTCCCTCATAAGAAGAGGCATCTTTAGGCTTCAGTTCAACTTTAAAAGCTTGATTTTTATTTCTTAAATAAAGTATATTTTGTGCGACGATTCTATCATAAGAGCGAAAAATTACAAGTCCTTTGTTATGATAAAGCGTCCATCTAAATTTAAAAATCTTTTCAAATGAGCCATATTTTACAAGAATTTTCTTTTGCTCATCCTTTTTTAGAGAAATTTTTTGAATATCTCTGAATTCATCAGCAGAAATCACACTAGAACTAAGTGCAAAAAGAAGAGTAACTCGTAAAAACAGCTTCAAAATTTAACTATTCGCTTTGAGAAAGAATCGTACCCATAAGCTCAATGTATAAACTTTTAGCTTTTGTCTCTACATCGCTCTGGTTTGATATAGTAAACCTTTTAATCTCTCTATCTATATCATCTCCAACATGCTGTGAAAGCATCAACTCCATAGTTGCAACTTTATCTATAAAAACTTCTAACTCTTGTCTGACTATGTCGTTATTTGCATTAAACACAACATCCATAAACTTACTCTTTGGTGAACCCATAAATATATCATCTTCATCTTCAAACATTCCGTACATTTCATTTCCTATAATTCTTTTATTTTAGTATATCACTTACTTTTTTTTCTAGAGTTAATTTAACATACAAAAAAGTCTTATAGTATAACATAAAATATAAAACGGTGTCTTGAGCATGTTGGTTTTATCTCTGTAAATTTATATTCATAAACCCATCTACATCACAAATATATGATATACTGTTTGATATTATTTTATTAAAAAGGACTTGATTTGAGTCTAAACAATGTATATGAAATCATCCAAAATAATAAAGTTTACATACTAAAAGAGTGGCTCGATTCGAAGTCTGTTGCATCTATACTTCAAAATATAAAGATGGATAAAGAGATATATGCACAAGATATTGCGAACGCTATACTTGATTACTTTTTAGGTGTTGTTCATCTTGAAAAAGAGGTTGGGGACTGTCCCATTATGCGCCAGTTGGTTGAGACATTCTTAAATTCTGGCTTATGTGCTGAGGATGTGTTTTTAAATTGTACAGTTCTAAAAAATATAATAGTGGAAATACTATTTCAAAACAGCATTGAGAGAGATAAAGTTCGTGAAATAACTACTATTCTTGACACAAATCTACACAGAGTTTTAGGAGTATATACAAAACAGAGAATTAAACAAGATAGAAGATTCTCTTTTCATGCAAAACTCATAGAAGAGCATGTTGCCCTGAGTATAACTGATACAGATGGGATAATTATCTATGTCACAGACGCTTTTTGCAAACTGACGGGTTATAATTCAAGTGAGTTAATTGGACAAAGTCATAAACTGATTCGACATCCTGACATGCGTAACAATTTTTTCAAAGACATGTGGGATAAACTAAACAAAAGCCACAAATGGAAAGGCAAAATAAAAAATAGAAAAAAAGATGGTGGGGAGTTTATTGCCAAAACAGAAATTATCCCTTTTGCGAACGAAGATGGAAAAATTATAGAGTATGTAGCGATTAGACATGATATTACAGACAAAGAGCTATCCAATATAGATTCGTTAACAGGCTTATACAACAGAAGATATTACAAGACTATAATTAATGAAGTTTTGCACAAACAAAATGGGGTATCTCTGATGATTATAGATATTGATCACTTTAAGAGCATTAATGACAGTTTTGGTCATATGTTTGGAGATTTAGTGCTCAAAGAGTTTGCAAAAATTTTAACCAAGAGGATACGCGCTCAAGATGTTTGCATTAGATGGGGAGGAGAGGAGTTCATAATACTTTTGCCAGATACCTATTTGGAAAAAGCAACAGTGATAGCTGAGAGAATAAGAAAAAGTACGGATGAGTTTATAATTTTAGATAACCAATCAGGAAAATCAGTAGATGTTAAGTGCTCAATAGGAGTTACACAACTCACTCAAGAAGATAACGAAGATACTTTTTTACACCGTGCCGATTCGAATTTATATCGTGCAAAAAATAGTGGAAGGAACATGGTTATCTCAAACTAAGAAGCCAGAGCCGGCTTCTTGCTATTATTTAACTATCTGCGTTCCGACACCCGCTGAAGTAAAAAGCTCTAAAAGCATTGAGTGCTCTACTCTTCCGTCAATTATATGTGCTTTTTGCACTCCGCCTTCGATGGCTTCCAAACATGCGTCCACTTTTGGCACCATTCCGCCGTGGATTGTTTCGTCCGCCTTAAGTGCTTCAACTTCGGCTTTTGTGAGTGTTTCTAAAAGCACTTTATCTTTGTCTAAAACGCCTGCCGTGTCGGTTAAAAAGATGATTTTATTTGCACCGATTGCTTTTGCAACATATGAGGCACAAAGATCTGCATTGATGTTGTATCCCGGATGTCCCATCTCTTCGCCCGCTGCTATCGGAGCGATAACAGGGATAAATTTCTCATGAATAAGATTTGCGATAACTTCAGCTTTGACATTTGTAATGTTTCCTGTAAGTCCCCATTTTGCAAACTCTTTTGCTTTTGCCGTGATAAAATGGGCATCTTTTCCACTGATTCCAATTGCTTTTGCACCATGAGAGTTTAGCAATGAAGTTATCTCTTTATTTATCTCACCGCTTAAAACCATCTCTACTATACGCATAACCTCTTTTGAAGTGACTCTTTGACCGTCAATAAACTTGCTTTCAATACTCAATGCTTCAAGCATCTCATTGATTTGTCTGCCACCGCCATGCACGATGACCGGCTTAATGCCAACCAAATACATAAGCAAAATATCTTGTGCAAATTTCTCTTTCAACTGAGGGGATTCTTGCGCTGAACCACCGTATTTTATAACAACTATCTCATTTCTGAACTCTTTTATAAACGGTAAAGCTTCTAGGAGCGTTTTTACTGTTTCAATCTTTTTTTGCACTGTTTGCCTCTCTGTATCTATTTATAATATCAAAAACTTGTCTTTCCACTTCCACATGCAGGTCTAAAAGAGACAAAGGAAGATGAAAGGATTCTACTTTAACGAAATCTTTGTAGGTTACTAAAAGAGAATCTGATTTATCTCTCTCTAAAATTGCAGCCAACTCTTCTTTTATAAATGCGTGATGGTCTTCAAAGTAATTTTTACTTACCACTTTTGGCAAAAACGCATCCAATCTTAAGGGTCTTGCTATGGCAGTTAAAAGCGACATTTTAGCACTTTTATTTTTAAGTTCAACTACTCTTTTAAAATCGACTCCTTCTTGCAAAACAACCGCTTTTTTTTCACTCCAAAGTCGCTCTCTGAAAGCTCCCGAGGGAAGACAGTTGCTATTTTTTGTTTTGACTTCTATGATAAAATCAAGTTTTTTAATGTCATGTTTCGAGTAGGCATCATCTAAAAAAACTATCTTCGCACCCAACTCTTTGGCTTTAATAATTCCCTCTTTTCTCTCCTCGCTCACGATGACTATTGCATGCGGAACTTTGTCTGCATAAATCATCGCCTCATCCCCGCTCACACTTACATCGCATAAAATCTTTTCGCCATTTTTTACCACAAAAAGTCCACGGCTTTCTCTGCCATATCCACGCAAAATTATGGCTGCATTTTCATATTCACATGCCAAGGCTGTAACCAGAGGAGTTTTTCCGCTGCCGCCCACGGTTAGGTTTCCAACACTTATTATGTCAATACCGAAATCTTGCGGCTTTTTTATTTTAAAACGAATATACATGATAAGACAGTAGAGATAGCTCAGAGGAAGGAGTAAAAAAGAGAGAAGTTTTTGAAATAAGTTTGGGTTGTAGAAATACTCTTCAACCCAAAAAACGAGAGCTTTTTTCAATAATTAAACTCTGGTTTTTGCTATTTTTTTGATTTTTTCACAAACATATTTAACTTCTGCATCGCTCATGCCTGCATAAAGAGGAAGAGATAAAACCTGCTGATATTTTCTGAGTGCTACAGGAAAATCATTCACACGAAGAGAATATTTTGCTTTATAATAAGCAAGAAGATGAAGAGGAATGTAGTGAAGCCCTGTTTCTATACCCACATCTCTTAGCTCGACCGCAAAAGAGTCACGATTTTTATCTACTTTAATAATGTAGAGAGAAAATGGATGCTCTGAGTTACTTAAATCCGGAATAGTTACATGCGAAACCGATTCGAAAGCCTCATTATATATCTTTGCAATGGCCTGTTGTCTTGCTATATTTTTATCTTGAGATTTTATTTGCGCTCTAATGTATGCCGCATTTAGCTCACTCATTGAGTAGTCATTCCCTATATCAACAACCTCGTAAATGTACTCCAAAGAGTCTGCCTCTCTCACAATTGCATGGTTGTGCAGAAGTCTGGCTCTCTCTATAATATCTTTGTTATCCGTTACCAACATACCGCCGTTGCAAACACTTTTCTTTAAGTGTGAAGAGAAATTGAAACATGTTATATCCGCACCGGTTGAGCCGATTTTTTTGCCTTTATATGTTGCCCCCAAAGCATCACAGGCATCCTCTACAATTTTAACATGATAAATTTTTGCAATAGAGTAGAGTCTCTCCAAATCAACCGGATTTCCCGCTATATGCGTAACTATTACCGCTTTGAGCTTTTTAGACTCATTGTCCTCCAGATACGCTTCCAAAAGGTCAAGATTGATGTTGTAACTCGTTGCATCAATATCTATAAAAACAGGTTCGGCATCAAAGTGGCGGACAACTTCCGGCACATTTGGATAGGCGTTTACTGAGCAAAGAACCTTGTCGCCTCGTTTTAAATCTAACGCGAGCATTGCCAAGTGAAGGGCAGAGGTTCCATGTGAGGTTGAGAGTGCATACTTCGCGCCCACATAGGAGGCAAACTCCTTCTCAAGCTCCTCTACCTGCTTTACATCTTCGCCATCCAAAACATCACTTACATTTGAGTGCTCTTCGCGTCCACTCACATACTTATAAAACGGAATATTCATCTTTTTGCCCTTAATTATTATTTGATGTTACGCACTAAAACGAACTCGTCCGTTTTAGTGGCAGGGACAGATTGTCCCTACAACCCCCTAAAGCTACATAAAACAAGTTTTATGAGATTTTTGGGGTCTATACGCACTTTTTTACTAAAGTGCGCAAGGTCAGTTACTACAATGTTATATCTCTTGGATAGTTAAAATCATGGTTGATTGTTCGTGAAGTCAGCTTCGCAATAAGGGGCATTTTTCGCTTAAACTGATTGCGAAAAATCCTTCCGATTATCATGTCAACCATCTTCGCATCACACCCTTTTGCCACAACTTCATCTCTGGTTAATCTCTCTTCAACATAAAATCTCAGAGCCTCATCGAGCTTAGCGTAGCTATAACCTAAATCTGCTTCATCACTCTGTCCATCCCACAAATCAGCCGATGGAGCTTTATGAATGATGCTTTTTGTAATGTTCAAATGCTCCGCCAACGCATACACTTCACTCTTGTACAAATCGCCGATAGGGTTCAACGCACTTGCCAAATCGCCATAAAGCGTTCCGTACCCGAGCATCAACTCACTCTTGTTGCTCGTACCCAGAACAAGGGCATTTTCTCTTGCCGAAATATCAAATAGAGTAGCCATTCGCATGCGGGCAGAAAAGTTGCCCTTTCTTAGATTATCCATGTCCGGATTAAACTCTTCATAGGCTCGAAGCATCGGCTCAATAGAAGCCGTAATTGTTCTCAATCCAAACTCATTACAAAGCGTATCTGCATCTTGCAGGGAACTTTGCGACGAGTAATGTGAAGGCATCTTCACGCACAAAAGGTCATCACCAAAAGCTTTTTGAGCCAAAACCGCAACAACTGCAGAGTCAATCCCGCCACTCAAACCAATCACGACTCTGTTAATACCCGTTTTTCTCACTTCATCATCTAAAAATCGTTGTAAAAAATCTGATATTTGCGAATATTTACTCATAAATTTCTCTAACCTTTAAAAAACTTTAACAAAAAATATTATAACTAAGTTTGGTAACAATTAAATCTGAAGCTTTAAAAAGTTGTTTGTAAATTTCAGCACACTTCTCTCTTCGCCATAAAATTGAGCTCCTTACAACTAAACCCCGCCTCTTTTCTTGCATCTGTATTGAGATTTTTTGCTCTTAAAAAGCCTTGCGGGTAATATTTTTCTATTATCTCAAAATAGACATCTGGACTTTTGCCCCGAGCTTCACATGCCCAGTTAAACCAGATATCGCCTTTTTTTACATGCTCTATCTCTTCATGAAGAATGATTTCAAGGGTATCCACAATTTTTTTTAGCATCTCATTCTTTGGGAGTCTTTTTAGTTTTTCTAGTATCATCGGGGTTGCGTCCAGACCGTTTGCTTCTAGGTATCTTGGAACTACTGCCATTCTCTCTATGAGTGTTTGTGTTCTTTGGCTTGCTTCAAAAAGTGAATTGTGCACCTCGACATCCCCATAAGATGCACCGAGTTCATGCAGCAATGCTTCTAACATCAGGAAATGCCGTATTTCATCTTCTGCCACTTCGAGCCAATCATCACAATACTGCTTCGGCACCCAAACATTTATCGCTTCGCTCTGACACTTGTGAGAAAATCTGTACGCCGCATCCAGAGCCAAATCTATCGCTGAATACTCTATGTGCAGGATGGCATGGAGCAAAATTATCTGCCCCTCTTTTGTGGTTAAGTTACTTCTTCTTGGGACATTTTGAGGATTTACAATTTGACATATTGAAGAGTAGGATGGTTCACTGAACTTTTTTGATACAAACTCTTTTTCAAATTTCATAGCACCGGCTTTATAAGCACTATAGAACTTTTCAAACGCTTCTATCTTCTCTGTTGGGTTTTTAGCTTCTAAAACAAGCTCTAATTCTTTATAAAAATTCATAAGCGTATAATGATATAATCACGCTAAAAAAGGGCTAAAATGGAGATAAAAGTTCAACCTATGGGTGTTTATCAAACAAATTGCTACATCGTTACAGAGGGTGGCAAAGATTTCATCATCGACCCCGGCGTGAATGCAACCGAGTGGGTTCTAAAAAATGTGAAAGATCCTGTTGCGATTTTGAATACGCATGGACACTTTGACCATGTTTGGAGTAATGCCGAACTGCAAAAAAAACTAAAGATTCCTCTTTACACTCCAAAAGGCGATGTTATGATGCTAAGCGATAGTAGTTGGATGCCGGATTTGCCACCTTCAACACCTGACTTTGAAGTTGAGGGTGACGCGGAAATTGATTTTAATGGAGTTAAGGTGAAATTTCGCCACTTCCCGGGACATTGCCCGGGCTGTTCTGCCATAGAAATCGGCGATGCCATGTTTAGCGGAGATTTTATTTTTGAACGCTCTATCGGAAGAACTGATTTTCCATATTCCAGTCCGGAAGATATGAAAAAGAGTTTAGAGAAGTTCAAAAAATTGGATTTCGATAAAATAATTTACCCCGGACATGGCGGCAAAACAACTATAAAACAAGAGCAGAAAAATGCAGATTACTGGATAAGTAATTTATAAAGGAAAGTTACATGCAAGACCTTTTTCACAAAAAAGCTGAAAGTTGGGATGAAGAACAAATACGGGTTATGGGTGCAAAAAAAATTGCCGATGCCATCGCTGCAAAGATAGAGTTAAACAGCACCATGGAAATTATGGACTTTGGTGTAGGCACGGGGCTATTGGGCTTTGAGATAGCAAAAATCACTAAAAAAGTTTACGGTGTTGACACATCTAAAAGTATGATTGAAAAGTTAAAAGAGAAAAATAGCTCAGAGCTTCATATAGAAACTTTTTGTCAGGATATTATCAAAGAGCCACTGAAAAATACTTTTGATGGAATTATCAGCTCGATGACGCTCCACCACATAGAAAATTTAAAAGATTTTTTTGAGACGATACACAAAAATTTAAATGAAGACGGTTTTATAGCTATAGCTGACTTAGAACTTGAAGATGGAACTTTTCACTCAGACAACATGGGAGTTTTTCATTTTGGTTTTGATAAGAATGCGCTTTGTAAAATTGTCTTGGCATGTGGATTTAAAAATGTAGAATTTGTAAATATTGACACAATCAATAAGCCGGCGAAAGATTTCGGAATATTTCTACTTACCGCAAGAAAGTAGAAATTTCCACATGTGCCCGAGCGTAGCGACGGATGCCCTTAGGGTGCCATGTAGATTTTAGTTTTTTTTCTCTTCATCTTCTGCATCAAGAAGTCTTAACCTCAAAACATGTCTGTCAGTTATAACAGTTTTGAACTCTCCTTCAAAAACTTTTATATCTAACACAAAAGCTTCGACATGAATATTTCTTTTTCTTCCCTCTTTATGACGAACTCTGGCTATAACATTTACAATATCGCCAAGTTTTACAGGTGATAGAAACTGAACATCACTGCCGACTAAAACAACATTTCTCTCATTAACAGCAGCCATAGCAGCATAATCAGCTGCACAAAATATAAAGCCCCCATGGATTAAGCCAAGTTCATCAGCAAGCATATCGCTAGTTGTTACAAGAGTGACCTCAACATATCCTATCTCCTGTTTTACAATTTCACCGCTTAAATCTTGATTGATTCTTTGATGGGTTTGAAGCATAACTCTATCTACATCATGCTCTCTGTAATCATCAAGCTCTAAATCATTCTCATGTTCGTTACTTTTGCTCATTTTTTATCCTTGATCAATTTTACATATACTCTAGCAGGTGCCGGATAGCCCTCTACTGTTTTGCTACTATCATTCGGGTCTAAAAAATCTTCCAACGACTGCCCTTCTATCCAAGATGTTTTTCTCTGCTCATTTGCATCCGTAACAGAGGTCTCTAAAACTTCAAAGCTGTCAAATCCCGCTCTTAAACACCAGTTTTTCAAAGCACCTATCGTCGGCACAAAGTAAATATTCGGTATTTTAGAGTAAGAAGACTCTGGGCACAGGCACATTTCACCCTCGCCCTCTATATAGAATGTGTCCAGTATAACTTCACCTTCTTTATCTAAACCCTTGTAAAGTGACTTCAGCATCATGACGGGGTCGCTTCTATGATAAAGCACTCCCAAACAAAAGATAACATCAAACTTCTCTTCGTAAAACTCCAAATGCTCAACGCCCAAAAGTTCATAGACAATTTCACTTTTTACGAAATGGTTTATAAAATCAAACTGCGTTTTATAGAGTGCAGACGGATCAAAGCCGACCAATAGTTTTGGTGTATCTTCTTGCATTCTAAAAAGATAGTAACCATTGTTACACCCTATATCGGCAACTCTTCTTTCTTTTAAATTAAAATGCTTTCTAAGCAGGTTATATTTGATATTGCTTTTCCACTCTGTGTCTATAAAGGTGTTACAAACCTCAAATGGACCCTTTCTCCACGGCATCATAAGTTTTGCAACTTCAAAAACATGCTTCTCATCTTCACATGTACCGCTTATCTTTACAGTGTCGCCAAGTTCGACTTGCCAAGTACCATCTTTTAAACTATCAAGTGCCTCTCGCAAAGGAGCAATATTTTTCCAACTCATCCACTTCTGTCGTTCTATTCTTATTTCATTTAAGTTCATTTTATGCTTTTTCAATGTAAATTTTAATACAATTGTACCCTAAAAATAGTATTAGGAAATTTTATGAGATTAGAGAAAAAAGCCACGGTTGTTTCAACTTCAGTTGCAGGATTGTTGGTGCTTATAAAGATGGTTGTTGGGATTTTCAGCGGTTCGATCGCCGTTCTTGCCTCTGCTATTGACTCATTTTTAGACCTTACCGTATCACTCTTCAACTACTTTGCACTCAACAATGCCGAAAAAGACCCCGATGAGCAGTTTCACTTTGGAAGGAGTAAAATAGAACCTCTTGCAGCCGTGATTGAGGGAACAATTATCTCATTTTCTGCTATCTTTATATTGTACGAAGCACTCAAAAAATTTGTACATAACGAGCCGATGCAACATATTACAGAGAGTGTTTTAGTTATGGTAGCCTCATTTATCATCACGGCATTGTTAGTTATCTTTTTAAATTATGTTGCTAAAAAAACAAAGAATATGGTTATAAAAGCAGATGCCCTCCACTACAAAACCGACCTCTTCTCAAATGGCTCAGTTCTTATCGCTCTAGCACTTATCTCTTACACGGGAGAGCAGTTAATTGACCCTATTTTGGGTGTCGGCATTGCAATTTATATGATTTACTCAGCTATTCCTATTATTAAAGAGGGCGTGTTGATGCTCCTTGATGCTGCCATACCCCAAGAGGATATTCAGAAAATACAAAATATCATAGAAGCAGAGCCGGAAATTACTACATACCATGATTTAAAAACAAGAGAAGCCGGTTCACATATCTTCATCTCTGTGCATGCAGTTTTTAATGTCAAGATATCTCTCTATGATGCACATTTAATCTCAGACAGAATTGAAGAAAAATTAAGAAAACTCTTTGAAGATAAAAAAAGCCATATTTTAATCCATTTGGATCCTTACGACGATTCTATTATAAATGAAAAAGAAGATATTTATTAGTTTTTCTTAACTTTATATGTTCTATAATACGCAAAATCTATTTGGAGAATACTTATGAAACTACTAAAATCGATTACCATAATAAGCCTATGTGCCACAATGCTGCTCGCTGATGCACCACAAGAGGTAAGAACAGAACTACAAAAAACTGTAGAGATTGGAGAAGGTAGTTCAAACCTGCTTATACAAACGCTTGGTAAAAACATGAAAGAGCATATGGGAAAAGGCGGTGTTATGGATGCACTGAAATTTTGTTCTGATGAAGCGTATTCGCTCACTTCGGATGTCAATAATAAGACGGTTGCCGGTGTTGTTCTGAAACGAATAAGTTTAAAATATCGCAATCCGGCCAATGCACCAAAAGAGAATGAGGCAAAAATTTTAGAAGCCTTTGAATCTTTAAAAGCACTCAATGTAGTCATGCCGGAGTATTTAGTAGAAAAAGTTGATGATAAAACATACAAATATTACAAACCAATTACTATGAATAATGAAGTGTGTCTAAAATGTCATGGTAAAATTTCTGAAGATATTGACCTAAAAAGAGAGATAGCAAAAGTTTATCCACTTGACAGAGCATTTGATTATAAAATGAATGATTTAAGAGGTGCAGTTGTAGTTACGATAACGCACCAGTAATTATGTTTGGCGCCACGAATGTATTTGTCACTTCGTTCGGGCGCATGTGGAAATATTTCCACATGCGGTTTTACCTGCACCTTATTATGCTGTTACTGTTAAACCTACCTCACAACACATGCCTATTTTACCTCTTGAGAAAGCCAATTATATACACCGGTTCCGACAATAAGCAGTGTTACCCCGATAATTAAATAAAAAGCATTTATCAGTTTACTGTAATCATCCAAAACTATTTTAAATACAGCCATGAGCGACTCAATAGAGAGTGCAATAATGATAGATGTAAGAAATTTACTAAGAATTCGACTCTGCAAGTCACTACCGTAGTTGAATGTTTTAAATAGGATTTCGTTCTCTATGATATTTTTTGCCAAATCGTAGATTGCAAGCCCAATGGTAATGGAAATAATCGATGTAAACACCTCATGCATAACCGCCTCTGATGTATTCTGAGATATGAGCATATGCAAAAAGATATATCCGCCATAGAGGACTAAAAATACAGATACTATCCCCAGCAATAATCCGCTTCCGCCCATAACATATGAATTAACTTTTTCAAAAGCACTATTATGTTCAATCAGGCGAAGCTCTTCGAGAAGTTTTAGCATATCAAAATCTACAACGATATAACCATCATTATAAGGTTTGACAGCCGTGAGGGTTGGCAACCCCGTAACATGGTGAAGGTATGGATTGCTAATATGAATTGGTTCATCTGCAAAACTGACCCATTTGAAATAAAAAGATTTATCTGTACCTTCGCGATCTTTATCAACATATTTTCTGCCAAAAGCGGGCGTAGATTGAATAAAGGTTGCATTCACATAATAGATTATTTCAGCTGATTTTTCAAATTCAAAAAGACGATATAACCCATTTTCGTTGTTTGAAACGGGATGAAAATTTTCCATTACTTTTCGAATGTAAAATTTGATACTGTTTTTGTTTTCTGTATAAATAGTAATAATTCGTTTCATAAAAACTCTCCTTAAAGTGAACTTTAAGTGTGTGTTATAGCATTCGTTATATTAAAGATGCTGTAATGAAAAGATATAGTAAAGATGATTAAGGCAGAAACCGGTAATGGTTCAATCGGCTCATCGCAGATTGGAGGGGCAATTCTCTATTGTAAAATCTATAACTCTGTAGATGTCAAGGTATAAAATTTAACTCCCACATGTTATCTCTTTAACATGTGGAGTTGGTTAGTTTCTTTACATAGCTAAAGAAATATTTTACGAAGTAAAAGCACTTCGCTTGTTTTGAAAGTTCCTCACGCACCCGAGCAAAGCTACAAATGCCATTGGGGTACCAAGCTTTTAACTATTTAGCAAACACCACCGATCTACTCTCGCGAATCACATTCACTTTTATTTCACCCGGATACTGAACTTTTTCTTCTATCTCTTTTGCTATCTCTTTTGCCATCAGAACAGCTTCATCATCATTTACCAGAGTAGCATTTACGATTACCCGTATCTCTCGTCCTGCATTTATAGCATAAGCCTGTTTTACGCCTGTTTGCTGAAATGCTATCTCTTCTATCTCAGTTACCCGTTTTAAAAAACTCTCTAAAACTTCTCTTCTGGCTCCAGGTCTTGCTGCGGAGAGAGCATCTGCGGCACATACGGCACCGCATTCTATTGAGTTTATCTCCTCTTGCCCATGATGCGCATAGATTGCATTTATAACGACGCTATGTTCATTATAACGGTTACAAATTTCAGCACCTAGGCTTACATGATTTCCGTCCTGCTCATGCGTGAGAGCCTTACCTATATCATGTAAAAGCCCTGCTCTTTTTGCTAAAATAGGATCTCCGCCCATTTCAGCCGCCATCATGCCGGCCAAATGTGCCACCTCTAAAGTGTGAGCTAAAGCATTTTGTCCATAACTTGCACGGTAACGAAGTCGTCCTATGAGCTTGACTAACTCTGGGTGCATGACTCCTATATTTAAATCTGCAATAAGCTCTTCGCCTTCGCTCAAAATTGAGGCTTCAAACTCGTCCGAAACCTTCTCAAAAATCTCTTCGATTCTCGCCGGTTGAATGCGTCCATCTTCTATGAGAAGTTGCAAAGTTTTCGTGGCTATCGCTCTGCGATAAAGGTTAAAACTACTCACCAAAATAGTATTCGGAGTGTCATCAATAATAATATCGACACCCATGATTGTCTCAAGGGTTTTGATATTTCTACCCTCTTTCCCTATTATGCGACCTTTTAGCTCATCATTATCTAAATGAACCAAACTTGTAAGCCGCTCAGAAGCAAACTCTCCGGCATAACGGCTTGTAGCCTGAGCCAAAATATAGTTTGCTCTTTTTTTTGCCTCAGCTTTTGCTTCATTCTCATATTTTCTTACAATGTGAGCTATCTCAGCACGCGACTTCTCTTCTACCTTGTCAAGCAGAACAACTTTAGCCTCAGCCTGAGTCATTCCGGCACTATGCTCTATTGCATGGAGCGCCTCATCTATTTTGCTCTCATATCTTTGTTTCAGTAAGTTTATCGACTTCTCATTTCTCTCTAAATCAACTCTTTTTGCTTTTAATGTGCTACTCTCATCCTGAATTCGATTCTCTTCATTTTGTTTGTATCTCTTAAAGCTCTGCTCTTTTCGTATAACATCATCTTCTCTTTGAGAGAGGTCAGCTTTAGCTCTGTCTTTTGCATTTTCATACTGTTTCAGAGCTTCTAACTCAATCTCTTGAGACTTTAATTTAGACTTTTGTAAAAGTAGCTCCGCTTCATTTTCAATCACACCAGCCTTAGCTTTTGCTTTGTCCACATAAATATCAAAATTAGCATTCGTAATTTTTCTAGAGATGATAAAACCGACAATCCCACTCACTGTAGCCGTTAGACCACCTAGCAGTATCTCGTTTAACATCTATATTTTCCTCTTCTTGACTCTAGCCATAGGCAAAATTCGCGCCCTTGGAGTTAATAGTAAATCGCATGCAATATCATATGAATCACAAATAAATTCTTTTGTATAACAAATCTCTGGTTGAATAAAAATAATATATGGTCTCTTTTTTAACTTTGCAAAGAAACGATCATACATCCCTTTTCCAAACCCAACTCTTTGTAAATTGCCATCAACCCCAACTGCAGGTACTATAGCTATATCAATATTTTTTATATTTCTTATTGTATTTCCCGCTTCAAAAATACCAAAACCATTCTGTTTCAGCGGTAACCTAAATGGTACCATCTTAAAACTTTCAGCTTCCATAAATGGCACAAAAATATTTGATTTTTTTCGCATCTGTTTGAGCGTTCTAGTCACATTTGACTCAAAACTCATTGGATAATAAAAGAGTATATTTTTCCTCTTTTTAAATTTCAACTCTTTTAAAAGTTTCGTATTTAAAAGATGATTTTTATACAACTTATTATGCAGGTTGCAGTTTTTCATCTTTTTTAAACATATTTGTCTAAATATCTGTTTTGTAAGAGGCATGTAAAATCTTTATGGATATAATTTGAACCTAATCTTACTAAAAAAATAAAAACAGAGGTATCTAAAATGTTAAAAAAAACAATTTTATCCGCAATATTTGTATCTGCAGTCCTCTTCAACGGTTGTAGTGACGACAAAGCAAAAGAAGGTAAAGAAGACAAAATAGATAAAAATGTATCCGCAAATTCAATGGTTGCCACGAAAGAGTATAAACTTATGAGTTTAAAAAATGAAGAACTTATTATAAAAGAGGGAACTGACGGATTTGATTTGCAAAACGCAAAAGGCAAAGTAGTTATTTTTGATATATTTGCAACATGGTGTCCACCTTGCCAAGGTTCGGCGATGCATCTTAGCTCACTTCAAAATAAATTTAAAGATGACCTTATTATTATCGGTGTAACAATAGAAGACGGGATAACAAACGATAAATTACAAGAGTTTAGTAAGGAGTATAAAGCTAAATACACTTTAGTTAATTCTGATCAAAATCGTCGCTTTGTCGATGCGATAGCCACTGCTTTAAAATTAGGGGAAAGATTTCCTATTCCTTTGATGGTTATGTATAAAGACGGTCAGCTAATTAAACATTACTTAGGTGCAGTACAAGAAGAGTTTATTGAGAGTGACATTAAACAAGCATTAGGGAAGTAGGCAGTAATTTATGTTTGGATTTATAAAAAAATCTCTTGCAAAGACCGTAGATGCAATAAAAACAGTCGTACCAAAGAAAAAAATATCTTTTACTAAAGAAGAGTTAGAAGATATTTTACTTGAAGCGGATGTTGCATACGATTTGGTTGAAAAAATCATAAATGAAATTTATCAAGAAAAAGTAACAAGAGAGATTTTACGTTCTAAACTGCTGGCAACGCTTGCTTACACATCCTACAAAGAACCTGAGTTTGTTGCTCCTTTTGTTGAACTAATTGTGGGCGTAAACGGAGCGGGAAAAACTACAACTATCTCAAAACTAGCTGCAAAATATAAGAGTGAAGGGAAGAAGGTAATGCTTGGTGCTGGAGATACTTTTCGAGCCGCGGCGATTGAACAGCTCACCCTTTGGGCTAACAAGCTCGACATTCCAATTGTTTCTTCTAAACAAGGTCATGACTCCTCTGCGGTTGCATACGACACGATAGATTCAGCAAAATCTAAAAGTTTTGACAATGTTATAATCGATACGGCTGGACGACTTCATACCCAAACAAACTTGGCAAATGAGCTAAAAAAGATAAAGCGAATCTGCGACAAAGCCCACAGCGGTGCTCCTCATAGAACTGTTCTTATCATAGACGGAACACAGGGGAACTCTGCAATAGCACAAGCCAAAGCATTTAATGAGATGATTGGGATAGACGGAATTATCATCACAAAACTTGATGGTACGCCAAAGGGAGGCAGTATTTTTTCTATTGCGTACGCGCTTGAGCTTCCTATACTATATGTGGGCACAGGTGAACAGCCGGAGAACTTAACTCCATTTGACAAATATGAGTTTGTGGATGGCTTACTTGATGCAATTTTTGTAGATGAAATATAGAAATAGTAAAGGCAAAAAACTTCTTGTAGTTTTGCAAGAAGTCTATTTAAAAACAACATGAAGAAAGCTTGTTCAAAAGCCACAATGCTCTCTTTATCCATTAAAAATTACACCGCCGATATAGTGGCTTAAAAATTTTACTAAACACCCCTTAAATACAAGCATAAACGATTTTTAGAAATATCTACTGCATAATTTTGGATAAAAACACAAGTCAATTGGATTTTATTTTTATCTTTCTTCATAATTCCTCCACAGTCTTCGGGTACAGTTTTTTCAAAAATAGATAAAACTATGATTAACTTATTGAAAACGGGCAAATTCGATAAATAAACGCTCATCTTGATGAATCTATACTGACACAGAATAAGATAAGTGAGGAGTTACCATGTCACAAAGTCATGTCGATGAAATTCTTGCTCAAGACTATAAATTAGGGTTTACGGTTGATGTTGAATCAGATACGGTGTCTCCCGGGTTAAATGATGAGGTGGTTAGATTCATTTCCCTAAAAAAAGATGAACCGGAGTGGATGACAGATATACGCATCATAGCTCTGCATAAATGGGAAAAAATGAAGGAGCCTCATTGGGCGCAGCTGCATTATAAACCTATTGATTATCAGAGTATCTCTTATTTTTCAGCTCCAAAAAAAGCACCTAACAGTTTAGATGAAGTAGACGATAAAATTCTTGAAGCGTATGCAAAACTCGGTATTCCGCTTGAAGAGCAAAAAATGCTTCAGGGTATCGCGATTGACGCTGTTTTTGATTCTGTTTCAGTCAAAACTACTTACTCAGAAGCACTCAAAGAAAAAGGGATAATCTTTTGTTCCATCTCTGAAGCGATGAGGAATCATCCAGAACTTGTTAAAGAGTATATGTTTTCCGTCGTTCCCATGACCGATAATTATTTTGCGGCACTCAATTCCGCTGTTTTCACAGATGGAACGTTTGTGTATATCCCAAAAGGGGTTCGATGTCCTATGGAACTCTCCACATATTTTCGTATCAATGCCAAAAATACAGGACAGTTTGAGCGTACTTTGATTATTGCGGATGAGGGAAGTTATGTATCTTACAATGAGGGGTGTTCAGCGCCACAGCGTGATGAGAATCAACTTCATGCGGCAGTTGTAGAACTCATAGCCAAAAAGAATGCAGAGATAAAATATTCCACGATTCAAAACTGGTATCCTGGAGATGAAAAGGGTAAAGGAGGAATTTACAACTTTGTTACAAAACGGGGACTTTGTGAGGGGGAAAATTCAAAAATTTCTTGGACACAGGTTGAAACCGGCTCTTCAATTACTTGGAAATACCCAAGCTGTATTCTCAAGGGCGATGGTTCTGTAGGAGAGTTTTATTCTGTAGCAGTTACATCCAAAGCACAGCAGGCAGATACGGGTACGAAGATGCTTCATCTTGGTAAGAATACCCGCTCGACAATTATCTCTAAAGGTATCTCTGCCATGAAAGGGCAGAACAGCTATCGAGGATGGGTCAAAGTTGGTTCAAACGCATCCGGAGCACGCAATTTTAGTCAGTGCGACAGTCTACTTATAGGTTCTGAGTGTGGGGCGCATACCTTTCCTTATTTAGAATCTCATAATGCACAAGCTCAGATAGAACATGAGGCAACGACTTCAAAAATAAGTGATGAACAGCTATTTTACCTCCGCCAGCGCGGTATCAGTGAAGAGAATGCTGTTTCGATGATAGTCCATGGTTTCTGTAAAGAGGTTTTTGCGCAGTTGCCTATGGAGTTTGCCGTTGAAGCAAAAGAGCTTTTAAACTTAACGCTTGAAGGAAGTGTAGGATGATGAATATTAAAAATATACATGCGAAAATCGGTGATAAAGTTATACTCAAAGGTCTGAATCTTGAGCTTGAAAAAGGGAGAATCCATGTTATTATGGGACCAAACGGTTCTGGAAAATCCACCCTTTCTAAGGCAATAGTAGGGCATTATGATGTAGAAGTAACAGAGGGAGAAATTCTTTATAAGGGTAAAAATATTTTGGGTACTTCTCCTGAGGAACGTGCTTTAGAGGGGATCTTCCTCAGTTTTCAAAATCCTGTCGAGATACCCGGTGTAAACAACACTTATTTTCTGCGTACAGCACTCAATGAAAAAGAAAAGTATAAGGGCAAAAAAGAGACAAACGCTGCGCAATTCTTGAAGCTCATGCGTCAACATGTTGAACAGTTGGGTATGAAACCGGACATGATATCCCGTGCTCTCAATGACGGTTTTTCAGGCGGAGAAAAGAAGCGCAACGAAATCTTACAAATGGAAATTTTACAACCTGATGTTATTATTTTGGATGAAATTGATTCAGGTTTGGATATTGATGCCCTAAGAGCAGTTTCAGAGGGAATAAATCGGATGAAAAATGGGGAAAGGACTTTCTTGGTTATCACTCACTATAGCAGAATTCTAGACTATATCCATCCAGACTATATCCATATATTGCAAGATGGACAAATTATTAAAACCGGCGGACCTGAACTGGTTAAAACGCTTGAAGCCGAAGGATATCAAGCTATCCAGAAGGGTTTATGATGCAACCCGTAACTTTGGAGCTTGCGAATGCAAAGCATCCGCTTTATGAGCGTCTGAGTTCGCTTGGTCTTCCCGGTAACAAAACTGAGCACTATAAACATTTTGCCATAAAATCACTTTTAGCGCGTGAATACACTTTAAACATGCCAGAAGCTTTTAGACCCTCAGAGGGTGAAAAATTAGTGATACAAGATGGGATGGTAACAGAATTTCCAAAAGGTGTAAAAGTCAGTTTGAAAGATGATTTTACAGTTGACATAGAACATTATGACGCACTTTATTTTCTTTCTCATGCGCTTACTTCTGCGGTCATTTTCATAGAGGTATTGGAAGATGCCGTCTTTGAATTAGAACATGAGTTTACGCAAAAACAAACCTTTTTACCTTACCGTATTTCATTAAAAACGGCAGCAAATACCAAAGTGGAGGTGTTTGAGAAATTTCGAACACAGGGAAGTGAGAAAAGTTTGTTACTTTACGGTGTAGATGCAGAAGTCTCAACTGATAGCACACTCTGCTGGATTCGTGATGAAAATACGCTGCATAAAGAAGCTACTGTCATAGGAACGCATCACTACAATGTTGCAAAGCGGGGAGCATTGGAGCTGAAAACTTTTGACTTCGGGAGTGGATTGGCTCTACATTTATATAAAATAGATTTGAGCGATTATGCATGGGTAGATGCCTCACATCTGGTGTTAGCGACAGAAGAAGCGCGTCGAGGAAATGTTGCGCTTATCAATCACAATAAACCCTATTCCAAAAGTGTTCAGGAAGCCCGTTCTATTATCAAAGGCAAAGCAACGGGAATTTTTAACAGCAGAATCTATGTCGGTCATGACGCAAGATACTCGAATGCCAAACAAAATTCAAAAGCCGTACTTTTAAGCGAAGATGCTTCTATGTATGCCAAACCGCAACTCGAAATTTACATAGATGAACTTGAAGCATCGCATGGTGCGACCATAGGACAGCTCGACCTAGATGCACTTTTTTATCTTCGCTCACGCGGTATTGCACTTGATGAAGCAAGAAAAATGCTGGTTCTGGCTTTTGCCGATACTCTCATCAACACAGTTTCAAATAAGGAAGCAGTTAAGAAAATCCATACAGATTTTGAAACAGCATATTACCTCTAAAATAAAAAGGGTTGAAGATGAAAAAATTATTATTACCGTGTTTACTAACATTGACATTTGTTTATGCCAAAGATAGTGTAGAATTTAAATATGCTCCGGAAGCCACGGAGCGCAAATTTCCAACAGAACAAAACTATATACTCTCCTATAACAATATTTTAAAAAATATAAGAAGCAGTATAGTAAATATCTCTGTAGAAATCGAGATAAGTGGCTATATGCTTGATGGAAATCAAGCTATCCCACAAAATAGAATTCAAAGAGCATTGGGTTCAGGTGTTATTATCTCTAAAGACGGTTATGTAGTTACCAATAACCATGTAGTTGATGGTGCTGATAAAATCAAAGTCAGTATAGCCGGTAATAAAAAGGAGTATGAAGCAAAACTCATAGGCAAAGACGAAAAGAGTGATTTAGCTATCATAAAGGTAGAAGCCAAAGATTTAAATGCCATAACCTTTTATAACTCTGATAAAGTAAAAGTTGGAGATATAGTTTTTGCACTTGGAAATCCATATGGAGTAGGTGAAACTATTACGCAAGGCATCGTTTCAGCAACAGGCAGAAGCGGAATGGGCATAGTAGAATATGAAGATTTTATTCAAACAGATGCTTCAATAAATCCAGGCAACTCCGGAGGCGCACTTATAAATTCTGCAGGATATCTTATAGGAATAAATTCTGCAATTATTTCAGGAACCGGCGGAAATGTCGGCATAGGCTTTGCAATACCCTCAAATATGGTTACATCTATAGCAACAGGACTGATTGACAATGGTAAATATTCTCGTGCTTATTTGGGTGTTATAACTGCTGATATAAGCGATGATATGAGCAGCTTTTATGACAATACTTTTGGAGCACTGATTACAGAAATAGAAGATAATACACCCGCATCAAAAGCAGGTTTTAAAAGAGGTGATCTTATTATCTCTATAAACGATAAAGATATTAAGAGTGCGAGTGATCTTAAAAATACTATAGGTTCTTATGCACCTTCTAAAGTAGTTAATATTAAGTTTCTGCGAGATAAAAAAGTACAAACAATCAATGTCACGCTTGCATCTTTGGATAATAGCACTGTCGCCGGACAATTTGAATATGAAGGAATTGAGGTAGTATCACTCACTTCTTCAGATAAGCAACAACTCAATACCAATATGAATGGTGTACTGGTTATTAATGTAAAAGGCAACAGTATAGCGCAGACTATCGGCATAAGAAAAGGAGATATTATTATACAAATAGAAGACAGTGAGATAAAAACTTTAAATGATTTTAAAAGAGCGACGGAATCAGAAGGTAAAAAAAGAGTTTTTCTTTATCGCAGAGGCTCTGTATTCGCAGTAGTATTATAACTAAGGATTTAAGATGACAATGGAAGAACAGGTTCAAACATATAAAGAGGATTTAGAACTTTTACCGGATAAAGATATGAAAATGGAGTATATTTTAGATTATGCCAAAGAAGCAAAGAAGCTTGATGCAAAGTATAAGACAGATGAAAATATTATCAAGGGATGCTCTTCTCTTGCTTGGTTATATAAAGCATATAACGACAAAAAAGTAGTTCTCGAAGCCGAAGGTGATTCCATCATTGCCAAAGGGATGTTGGTTATGTTACTAGAGATTTTTAACAACAGAACCCCGGATGAGATTCTTGCTTTTGATCCAAAAAAATTGATGGAGATGGGTGTTATGGAACTGCTTAGTCCGGTGCGACAACAGGGAATGGAAGCTTTTTTGAATGTGATTTATACTTATGCAAACAAATGCAAAGAGAAGTAAAAATGAAATTTGCATCAGTAAAAGAAAAAATAAAAGAAAAATTAAGAGATATTTATGACCCGGAAATTCCGGTCAATCTTTATGATTTAGGTTTAATTTATGGGATAGACTGCGCCAAAGAAACAGGTGGTACGAGATGCGTCGTCACTATGACTCTCACCTCTGCTACATGCCCTGTAAGTGAGAGTATTTTAGCTCAAGTTCGTAATATCAGTCAGCTGATAGAAGATGTGCCAAATCTCACAATAGATACAAATCTCGTCTTTGAACCTCCGTGGTCAAAAGAAAAAATGAGTGATGAAGCAAAACTTCATTTAGGGATGCTTTAGACATTTAATTACACTTGCATAAATACTTTTAATAAAAATTGTGGATTAGCATATGTTATTCTTTGTGTAATATGGATTGACATGTTAATATTTTTTAAGTAGAATTTAACCAGCTTAATTATATTTAGTTAACTAAAAGGAGAACGAAAATGGTACACGAATTGATGAAACTGCCTTATGCATACGATGCATTAGAACCTATGATGTCAGCTGAGACACTGCAATACCATCATGATAAACATCATGCGGGATATGTCACAAAATTGAATACTCTTATTTCCGGTACAGAATTTGAATCCAAAAGTCTGGTAGAGATTATAAAACATGCGGATGGTGCTGTTTTCAATAATGCCGCGCAAGTTTACAACCATGATTTTTTTTGGACTACTCTATCCCCTAAATCAACCGTTCCGTCATTAGAACTTGACTCTGTTATCAGCGCGCAGTTTGGTTCGGTTGAAGCATTTAAAAAAGCTTTTATTGAAAAAGGAGTTACTCTATTCGGTTCAGGCTGGGTATGGCTTTGCATTGATGATAAAGAGAATCTTAGTATTGTCGGTACCTCAAATGCCGATAATCCTCTGCGTTTAGGTTTAGTGCCCTTAATGGTGTGTGATGTATGGGAACATGCTTATTATATCGACTACAGAAATGCGCGTGCAGATTATCTTGAGGGTTGGTGGAAACTTCTGAACTGGAAGTTTGTATCGTTTAATTTTGCAAACCATGAAAAACATCGTGGGGATTATTTTTCCAATTTTTGCAAAGACAATACACCCTATTGTAATTATATAGATGCGCTTGAAGCTATGGAAAAATCAGGAAGCTGATAATATAAATATGAGGAAATTATTATGAAAGTTACAACAAGAAGAAGTTTTTTACAGTATATGGCTGTATTGGGTTTAGCTACATTTAGTACTACACCATTGTATGCTAAAGGTACAAAGCTACAGTATTTATATCAAGAGAGTCCAAAAGACGCTAAGCAGTGTTCTCTTTGTATGCACTTTATTCCAGAGAGTAACGAATGTAGAATGGTAGAAGGTCCAATTAGCCCTGATGGTTGGTGTGCTGCATTTTATAAAAAACCTGAACCAAAATAAGCAGAAAATTATCGTAGAATACAAAGTGCTTTAAAAATAGATAATGTCGGTACCGTTTAAAGGAATATCATGACACTTGAAGAGTTGAGTCACTACAATGGTAAAGATGGGCAACCGGCTTATATTGCATACAATGGAATTGTATATGATGTAAGCGAGAGTGACATGTGGAAAAATGGTGAGCATCAGGGAGAACATGTCGCAGGTATAGATTTAAGCGAAGCTTTGCAGTATGCTCCTCACGGTGAAGATGTTTTCAATGGCTTTAAAACAGTCGCAAAGTTAGAACTACATGAGAGAGATACTCCCATGCCAAAACAAGGCTCAAAGCTCAAAAGAGTGATGACTCCTAAAGAGGAGTGGCGGAAATGGTACCAAATATATCATCCGCATCCGGTTACTGCTCATTTTCCGATTGTGTTGCACCTTTTTGCTGCAGGAATGGACATCGCTTTTCTCTTCTCACCTCTTGAAAAATTTGAACAGGGTACGTACTACGCTTTTTTCTCTGCGACACTGTTTGGTTTGATAGCTATGATTGCCGGAATTTTAAGCTGGTGGGTAAACTACAATTTTAATATGATTCGACCTCTTGTTATTAAACTCTATACTTCCATATTTACATTGGTCACCGGAAGCATAGGAATAGTATTGCATATGCTTGACCCTGCGATAGCTTACCATCATGATGCCTTTGCACTCTATTATCATTTTTCTGTTCTTATTACCGTACCGTCCGTTATAGTTCTTGGCTATTATGGAGGCAGACTTACATGGTGGAGAGAAACAAGAAATGACACAGAAATAACCGATAATCTACGCCTAGAGAGTATAGAATTAAAATCCCTATTGCAAAATGATTTTACGTTTATGATTGGAGGCTCCGCAGGTTCCGGCATTAAAACGATAGAAATTTTGCTGAGCGACGCATTTGCTTCGATGGGATATTGCATCTTTTCTACAAAAGAGTATATGTCAAGGGTAAGAGGCGGAAGCAACACTGTTCTGATTCGTGTGTCCGATGCAATAATAAAGGCTCCAAAGTGGAAACCTGATTTGTTTTTAGCTCTTGATGAATTATCGGTTTCTCATGTAGAAGATCGGATTGGCGTGGATACTTTTGTTATTGGCGGTCAAAATGAGAAGTTTTCAAATCATTTACAGATTTCCTTGCAAGAAGAAGCGAAAAAACATGTGACGAAACAGTTTATAAATACATTTGCGGCAGGCATGTTGTTTGGTTTGTTAAAATTACCGCTAGAAGCACTTGAAAACAGTTTGAAAAAACATTTTAATGAGAAAGACCACGAAGCGAATCTTGAGGCTATAAGACAAGGTCATATGTATGCCCAATCACAAAATATAGAGCTCAAAAAGTTTCCTGCCCCGCCCAAAAAGAGTAGTGAACCAATGCGTTACATAGATGGCACGACTGCGGCAGGTTTCGGTTTTTTAGCAGGCGGATGTAATAGTATTACATCCTATCCGATGTCTCCATCAACCGGAGTGCTTAATTTTTTAGCCGGATTATCCAAAGATTTTGAGATTGCAATCGAGCAGGCAGAAGATGAGATAGCAGCATTTAATATGGTTTTAGGCGTCTGGTATGCAGGCGGCAGAGGACTGACTACAACATCCGGAGGCGGTTTTGCGCTGATGAGCGAGGGTTTGAGTCTCTCCGGCATGACGGAGACTCCGGCAGTTGTCTATTTGGCACAACGGCCTGGACCGGCAACCGGACTTCCGACACGCACAGAACAAGGCGATTTAAATCTTGCACTCTACGCAGGGCATGGTGAATTTCCACGTCTTATTTTGGCTCCCGGTGATGCTTTGGAAGCGGTAGAGCTTGGACATTTGGCATTTGAGATGGCAGACCGTTTTCAAATCCCTGTTTTGTATTTAAGCGATCAGTATTTAGCCGATTCTGTGCAATCAATCCCTAAAGTAGATTTTGAGCTTTTTTCTCAAAATAGATATATCGTAAAAAGCCAAGCGGATTATTTACGCTATAAAATTACTGAGAGCGGAATAAGTGCGCGTGCTATTCCCGGATACGGTGAGGGACTTGTCTGTTGCGACAGTGATGAACATGATGAACGAGGACAGATAACAGAATCCTATAAAGTTCGAGAAGCCATGGTGGAGAAGCGTAAACGTAAACTAGAACAACTGCGCAATGAGGCAATCGCACCGGAGATTATCGGTGATGGAAAGATTGCAATTGTAGGCTGGGGTTCAACAAAAGGGGTTATCTCAGAAGTTCTCTCTCAGCTTGATGATTCAAGACTCACGCAGGTACACTTTTCATGGATATATCCGCTCAACAAAGAACATCTCTCAAAATTGGCTGATATGGACTTTATTATCGTAGTGGAAAATAACTCTAATGCGCAATTCGCCGACTTGTTGAAACTCAGCGATGTCAAAGTGGATGCAACGATACTACAATCAAATGGATTTCCATTCTTCAGTGATATTCTAGTTGATAAAATAGCACAAAAAGTCAAGGAGCTATCATGAATAATACATTTATACGCCCCGAAACCGATAAGGCATGGTGTCCGGGGTGCGGCAACTTCGGTATTTTAAATTTAGTCTCGGAAGTGCTTGAAGAACTTGAACTGGGTAAACAAAATTTAGTGTTCGTATCGGGTATCGGGCAATCTTCAAAGACACCGCACTATTTGGATGTGAACATGTACAACGGTTTGCATGGCAGAGCTTTACCGGTAGCTACGGGGATAAAAATGGCAAATCCGGAGCTGATAGTTGTCACAGAAGGCGGAGACGGTGACATGTACGGCGAGGGCGGAAACCATTTTTTAAATGCCATCCGCAGAAATCTCAACATCGTACATATCGTACATAACAACATGGTGTACGGACTTACAAAAGGGCAGG
This sequence comes from Sulfurimonas sp., assembly GCA_041662225.1. Taxonomy (GTDB): domain Bacteria; phylum Campylobacterota; class Campylobacteria; order Campylobacterales; family Sulfurimonadaceae; genus Sulfurimonas. The sequence continues at coordinate 77,808 of JBAZSX010000005.1, read as the reverse complement.
CATCACCAACCAGCCAAAGAGAGTTTAAGACCAAGGTTCAAGTTAACGGCGTAAGTAATGAACCGTTTAATCCTCTTTCAGTGGCATTGTCATTAAACGCTTCTTTTGTCGCAAGGGCTTACATGCAGAACAAGGAACATACAAAAGAGATTCTCAAAGCCGCATTTTTGCATCAAGGGTATTCACTTATAGATATATTTCAGCCTTGTGTGGTATTTAACCCTGTAAATACATATAAATGGTTTTCCGAGAATAGCTATATCTTAGAAAAGCATGATACGTCTAACCTCATGTCGGCTATGGAAAAAGCTATGGAAACACACCCCTTTGCCTTGGGAATATTTTATCAACATGAGCGTAAGACTTTTGAAGAGTCATTATGGAAAAGCGGAAAAATATCTAAGCCGCTTTATACTAAAGGGCACGACGCTAAAGAGATGCAAAAGCAGTTTGATAAACATACTCTTTCGTATCTTTAAATATAAGGAGTAGATTATGATGTATGATTTTGGACCCCATGGATTTGGAATGTGGATTGTTTGGTTTGTTCCTATTTTGATAATTTTGATAATTTTCTATATATTTCAAAACAGAGATGATACGTTATCGGCTAAAGATATACTTGACAAGAGATATGCAAACGGTGAGATTGATGATAAAGAGTATAAAAGAAAACGAGATGCTATAAAATAGGAGATCTATTATGAGTAAAGATGAAAACATACCCTGTAAAGACAACACTTGCAGTATCGGGCAGAATTTTTACACATGTCCTATGCACCCGGAAATTCACCAAGATCATCCGGGAACTTGCCCGAAATGTGGAATGGCTTTAGAAGAAGAGGTAAAAGCATCACTTATTGTTAAAATACAATACACTTGTCCAATGCATCCCAAAATCATAAGAGACAAACCGGGAGTCTGCCCGAAATGCGGGATGGCACTTGAATCTGTAAGTGTAGAAACTACTGAAGAAAATGATGAACTTCACGATATGAGCAGGCGTTTTTGGATTAGTGCTAGTATATCACTGCCGGTTTTTATAGTTGCCATGATGGGTGACTTTGCTCCGCATTATCTGCCTCTGAGTATGCAAACTCTTCAATGGTTTGAATTTCTCTTTGCAACACCGGTTGTTCTCTGGGGAGGATACCCTTTTTTTGTACGCGGATGGAAATCGGTTGTAACATGGAATCTTAATATGTTTACACTCATTGCCATTGGTGTGGGAACTGCATGGATATACAGTATGGTCGCACTCTTATTTGCAAATATTTTTCCACCGTTAATGCAGACCGATTCCGGTATGGTACATGTATATTTTGAAGCAGCCGCCATGATTATCTCTTTGGTGCTTCTCGGTCAGGTATTGGAACTTAAAGCACGGAGCAAAACGAACAGTGCCATTAAAACCCTGCTGGGTCTTGCTCCCAAACAAGCACACCTTGTTGATAAAGACGGGAATGAGAGGGATGTCAGTCTTGAACAAATTGAAGTAGGTGATTTATTGCGGATTAAACCGGGTGAGAAAATACCGGTGGACGGTATCGTAACACAAGGACAAAGCAATATTGACGAATCCATGATTACGGGAGAGGCGGTTCTTGTTGCAAAAGCAGTTGAAGACTCGTTGATAGGCGCCACGCTGAACAAAAACGGAACACTGATTATGCGTGCCAGCCGTGTAGGAAATGACACTATGTTGGCGCAGATTGTACAGATGGTAGCACGCGCACAGCGTTCGCGCGCTCCCATTCAGCAGCTCGCAGACACAGTGTCCGGTTATTTTGTGCCGGCTGTCGTGCTATCTGCAGTTTTAGCTTTTGCGGGATGGTGGTTTTTTGGACCCCAGCCGCATTTGGCATACGCTGTTGTAGCTGCAGTTTCTGTGTTGATAATTGCCTGTCCTTGCGCTTTGGGTCTGGCAACACCGATTTCTATCATGATAGGAACCGGCCGTGCGGCTTTAGAAGGAATATTAATCAAAGATGCCCAGACAATAGAGCTGATGGAAAAAGTCACTACGCTTGTAGTTGATAAAACCGGAACCTTAACACAGGGCAAACCCACGGTTACAACTTTTAAAACACTTGGTGGGATAGATACAAAAGAAGCATTGCGTTATGCTGCAAGTCTGGAACGTGCGAGTGAGCATCCTTTGGCAGAGGCGGTAATAAACAAAGCCAAAGAAGAGAATGTATCTCTGAGTGAAGTTCACTCTTTCAATGCAACTACGGGGAAAGGGGTAGAAGGGGAAATTGATGATAAAAAAATTGCTCTTGGCAGTGAGAAATTTTTTGAAAGTTTGGGCATTTCCACTGAAGAGATTATCAACGAAGTCCATCAATTGCGTGAAGATGGAAATACGGTAATTTTTCTGGCTGTTGATTCTACTTTAGCCGGAATTATAGGGATAGAAGACCCCATAAAAGAAACATCGGCCGAGGCGGTTGAAGCTCTCAAACTTGAAGGTATTGATGTCGTGATGATAAGTGGAGACAATGACATAACCGCTCATGCAGTAGCAAAGAAACTTAATATTATGGAAGTATATGCCAATGTCCTTCCACAGGAAAAGGCGGAAATTATCAAACTTTTACAGGCAGACGGTGCAGTCGTGGCGATGGCCGGAGATGGTATCAATGACGCTCCGGCACTGGCACAGGCAGATGTAGGCATTGCCATGGGAACCGGTACCGATGTGGCAATAGAGAGTGCAGGCATTACCCTCATCAAAGGAAATCTTCTCGGCATTTTAAAAATAAGAAAGCTCAGTCGCGCAACTATGAAAAATATCAGACAGAATCTCTTTTTTGCATTTGTTTATAATAGCGTAGGTGTTCCAATTGCAGCGGGAGTTTTGTATCCGTTCTTTGGATTACTGCTGTCCCCTATCATAGCCGCAGCGGCTATGAGCTTTAGTTCGGTATCGGTTATTGCAAATGCTTTGCGTTTGAAAAATATGAAACTTTAATAGACTTCTTGCAAAACTGCAAGAAGTTGTCTGCCTCGAAGAGGCAAGCTTTAGTGACCTAAGCGGTCTTAGCGTAGCAAAATGGACTTGTTCATTTTGCGTTTTAACTAGAGTTCTGCAAGAAGTCTAATGAAAAGCAATAAAATGGTTTACATAACTGTTTTTGAGCTTTATAATCTTTGCTGTGACACAAGGAGCATTAAGTATACACACTAAATTACTTATTCTAATATTGAAACACATTAATATATTTATATTTCTTTCATAGTTTCTCCATACTTTTGTTATAACATATTAAATAACAACCCATCAAAAAAAGGTAGCATAGAATGAATAAACATAATGAATGTGATAGCAGTTATAAAAAACTGATAAAAGCTCCATATCAACTTATCGCTGTTATGATCGTATTAGTTATTTTAATTACAGCTATATCGATCTACCGCTTATATCATGTTGGATTTGAAGAGCAGAAGAAGCGTTTAACAGAGTTAGTTCAGAGTCGAGCCGTCTTGATTGATGGGTTAATTGAGCATGAACAGACTGGAGATAAAAAAGGAAATGCCGAAGAAGTAGTTTTAAAAGAGCTAATGTTTGCAGATACAAAATTTGAAGGTTTTGGTAAAACCGGTGAATATACTTTAGCCAAACTTGATAAAGATAAAATACACTTTTTACTGCGTCATCGTCATAACGAAGTAGATAGGATGAAGTCGGTGTCTATGAACTCTGATTTAGCGGAGCCGATGCGTCGTGCACTGAATGGTAAGTCCGGAACTTTAGTAGGCTTAGATTATCGGGGTGAACTTGTACTCGCGGCACATGAGCCTTTAAAAAGTATAAATTGGGGTATAGTTGCAAAAATTGACCTCACAGAAATTCAAGCTCCATATATTCAAGAGGGAGTATATGGATTAATTTGCGGTGTTATCCTTATCGTCATTGGCAGCATAATAGTCATATACTTTATTCATCCGCTTGCACGAGATATAGAGAGGAACAGAAAATATAATCGTATGCTGTTTACCGAGTCCCCAATAGGACTTGTGCTTACTGACACCAATGGTCAGACAGTTGATGCCAATCCATCTTTTTTAAAATTATTGGGATATACAATGGATGAACTATTAAATCTGAGCTACTGGGATATTACTCCACAAAAGTATGAGACTCTAGAAGAAGAACAGACAATAAAACTTTTGGAAGATGGGTTTTATGGTCCTTATGAAAAAGAGTATATTCATAAAGACGGGCATTTAATAAATGTGAAACTCTCAGGGCGTATGATAGAAAAAGATGGAGAAGTGCTTATTTGGTCAAGTATTGAAGATATTACTGAACAAAAACACAATGAAATAGCTCTTAAAGAAGCCTCTCTTGTGTTTGAGCATACGCATGAGGGAATTATTATAACAGATGCCGATATTAAAATTGTTAGAGTCAACGGAAAGTTTACTCAACTTACCGGATATACATTTGAAGAGGTAGTCGGTAAAAATCCAAGTTTCCTACACTCCGGCAGTCATGATGAAGATTTTTATAAAGATATGTGGAATACCATCAATTCCAAAGGCATATGGTATGGAGAATTGAACAACAGACGCAAGAACGGTGCATATTTTGCAACACTTCAAAGTATTACCGCTGTTAAAAATAAAGATGGTTCAGTTAACGGATATGTATCTGTATTTTCCGACATTAGTGAGCGTAAAAATCAAGAGATGAGAATGGCTCATCTTGCGACCCATGATTCACTTACTTCTCTGCCAAACAGAATACTTTTTCATGATAATCTTAATCAGGCTATCCATAGCGCAAAACGCAATAACTATAAAATTGGTGTACTCTTTCTAGACCTTAATCGCTTTAAAGAGGTTAATGACACGATGGGGCATGAAGCGGGTGATTGTTTATTGCAAGAAGTGGCAAAGCGTTTGGGTGAATGCGTAAGGGAAGAAGATACCGTAGCCAGACTTGGAGGAGATGAATTTGCAATTATACTATCTGAACTCAAATCGAGTGAAGATGCACTTGAGATAGCAAAAAAAATTATACAGAAAGTAAGCGAGCCGCTCAATATAGGAAAAAACAGTTTAATACCATCAACCAGCATCGGTATAAGTATATATCCCCAACATGGAGAGGATGGTGACACCCTTGTGAAACTTGCTGATAAAGCCATGTATGCTGCTAAACAAAAAAAACAAGACAGATATGAACTTTTTGACATAATGAAAAATTATGAAAAAGAGACAGTATGAATTATTGCACTCCCGATAGTAAACTTCATATAGTGTGGATTTAAGTGTAAATCCTAAAACTCTCTATTTTCTAGCCATTTTGTAAAAGAGTTTTTGTGTTGCTATCTCTTTGGGTATCGGTTCATTGTGTAAAATATTTTGAGTTAAAATTTTTGCTATATATGGAGCAAACACAAAACCTCTTGAACCTAGAGCGTTTATGATGTATAGATTTGGATAGTAACTTAGAGATTCTTGCGGAATTTTTGTCCCATTCTTTATAGAAGGATATTTTTTCAAACTACTCCTATAATCCACTGCTTTGCCGATAACCGGAAAATAGCTCTTAATTGTTGCTCTCGCACCTTTGTATATTTTTACAATCTCTAAATCTTTGAGTTTTATTAGCTCATCAGCCTGCTTTAAAAGTGTCTGAGCTTGTAATTGGTCACTATTTGCATAATATGCACACTTTTCACATGTGCTTATGCACTCCATTTTTGCACTATCGTGTCTCTCATGCGTTGCTCCGATAGATACGGTGCCGTCTTGCTTATTTGTTGAGATGGAGATGGATTTGTGAATATTAAAAGGGATTTTTGTAGTTGTTTTCACATCCATTCTAAGCCCAAAAATAGGAGCTATCTTCATGTATGGAATCTCGACTAAAGATTTACTTACACCTTGTGCCAAGATAATATTTTTTGCTTTAACCTCATCTACGATATAAAATCCATCTTTAAAACTCAGTTCTTTGATATCTTTTTTGTAAAAATCAGACTCCTCTGTTAATTTTTTACAAATTTGTATGGGTTCTATGACAGCAGCATTTTCATAAAAATATCCATCAATATTCATAAAATCATCAGAGATACTCTTTAGCTTTTGAGTGTCAAAGTAGTCATATTCTATATTGTTCAGTGTCAGCTTATCATGAGCAAAATTATCATTTGCAACTCTTAAAACACCTTTTGCATCCACTGCTTCTGAAAGTAATGTTTTATAAAAATCCAAAGAAAAGTCTAAAGCATCATTTACTAAGGTGTTATAAATATTTTTTTGACCGGGAAGTGGCGACAAAAAAGCTCCTGCAGCTCCACTGGCACCGCCGGCTATGCCTTCTCTGTCTATCAAAGCAACACTCTTGCCATCTTTGTGCAAGAAATAAGCCATGCAGCACCCGGCACTTCCGGCACCAATAATTAAAAAGTCATATATTTTCATAGGTTCAATTATACTTTAGGCGATTGAAGATATATATGCTGAAAAGCAATTACAACTTATCTTGCAACATAACAGAGATCAGATTTTATTTTTGTACTAAATCCTATGTCTACACTTTTTAAGACTCTCTCTTTATGCTGTCTCACAAACTCCTGATTTACCAATTCAAATATTAAGATAGAATCAAATGCTGAAACATCAAGAACACCGTTTGCGGTAAGTTCGCCTGCATCAAATTTAAAATCCATCGGAACATTCTTGACCGCTCCGTTTATGTGCATGTCAACAAAAAACTTACCCGTTTTGGGTTTTCCTTTTACTATTGCGTCTGACTTGATATCAACTATTTTAGCTTTTATATTGTCTATATTCATATTGTCAAAGAAAAACTTCATTAACTCACTCTCTTTTTCTTTTTCCTTCGTTTTTATAACGGCACTTTTTGAATTAATAACAAAAGAAGAGCCTACAAAAATTTCACGAAAATTATTTCCGCTTAGTGCTGCCGGTGTAAACTTTACATCTTCAAACTGACCGCCGACAGCCTTATTTGAGGGTGTTTTATGCGCTTCAAATTTAACAAAAACTTTACCCTCTTGAGACAAAATACAGCCGTTTTTAGGTTTTACATCGCCAGAATTTGCAACTGCAACCGCCAACATGAGAGAAAAAATCAGTTTTAACATCTTCATTCCTTTATTATTTTTTTTTGAAAATCAGAAGTGTTTTATCTTCCGTGTCATAGAGCGAAAATGTCTGCTTCTCCACAAGTTTCAACCCGCTTAGATTTTGAAATGTTTTTATTTTATGAAAATATTGCACGATTGTATCTTGATATTTTGTATAACTTCCATCTTCATTTTTTTCAAAAAGCGTAAATTTTGTTGCAAGTTCATCGTTTTCAAATACAGCATCCACGCTTAAGAACTCTCTCTCGTTTTCACTGCCCATGGTACCTTCAGCTACATCGCTAAAGCCGTAACGAGTGTTTATATCGGCTATAAAAATTCCGTCATCGTTTAATTTTTCTGTTACCGCATCCAAAAATTTTATCAGTTCTTCTTGGTTTAAAAAGTTGAGTACATCAAAAATAGCCACGATGGCATCAAATTTTCCGTCAACTTCTGAAACATCTTTGCACTCGGCATCGAGTCCGAGCAATTTGCACTCTTCCACCATGACAGAGCTTAAATCAACACCCTTGCAAGTAATGCCGTCACTTACCATGCGTTGCATAAATCCGCCGCGTCCGCAACCTACATCCAAAAGAGTTTTAACGCCCAAATCATCAAGCTCAGAACGGTACAAATCATAGAGTGCTTCGGTTGCCTCCTCTATCCCTAGAAGATGTTCCGCTTTTGCATATAAATCTAAGTTTGTCATTACGCTTTTTGCTCAGCTTTTATAATCTCATTTATTTTTTCATAAATATCTAAAATTTTATCTTTTTTGGCAATGTAACTGTTTTTATTTGCAATCAAATAGGTGGATGAAGTCATAATATCTTCTACGACTTCCAAACCGTTTTGCTTCATAGTTGCACCCGTCTCTACAACATCCACAATCATGTCGGCAAGCCCGATAAGCGGAGCAAGCTCAATGGAGCCGTAAAGTTTTATAATATCAACAGAGACCGCACGCTCTTCAAAATAGCGCTTCGTGATGTTTACCATCTTTGTAGCCACTTTAATTTCAGGCTTGTCAAAGTCCAGTTTTTCGCCATTTCTCATGCCGATAGAGACTTTACAGATACCTCTTTTTAAATCAAGAAGTCTTATTACATCCAAGCCCTGCTCTTCTAAAGTGTCGAGTCCTACAACACCGATGTCTGCTGCTTGACGATAAACATAGGTTGCAACATCTTGGTTACGAACAAGTAAAAAACGAAAATTCGGAGTCTCTAAAATAAGTTTTCTATCATCAAACTTGAAACTATCGCCAAATATTGTCTCAAAAATCTCCAGTGTCTCTTTTGCGATACGACCCTTTGGAAGTGCTACTGTTAACATAAATCAGCCTTTTTCATAATCTTTTTCATCCCTTTAAAAATCAGTCTCTCATCTACCCTTGCATGTGGAAATATTTTTGCAAACTTCTTTGCATCTCCACCTGTCAAAAACAGATCCATTTTGTGCGATGTGACTTCACAATAGAGTGTTTTCAGATAACCATAACTTATGGCATCTTGCGAATTTTTCGGCATTTTATCTAAATCTAGCTCAAAATTAAATGAGTACTCTAAAGCCAAAGAGATATTTTTATAGGTTTGCTCCATTGCATGGACTCCCGCATAAATAAATCCGCCCTCAAAAATTCCATCTTTTACAATATCTACGGTTATGGCACTTCCGGCATCTATGATTATTCCATTTTCTACGGTTTCACATGCCACGATTCTGTCAATTCCCATGGTTTCATAGTAGTTTGTTCTGTCCACATGCAAAGATAAATCTATCCAGTTTTCTAATTTTTCTAAAACAGGCTTGACATGTGGATTAACACAGATGTAAAAAACTTTCTCCTTAATGAATGAGGGGTCGAAAGAGTAGGCTTCTTTTTTATAGTCGCGCTCTTCATTCAAAAAATGGTAGGAGGTGTTCCCTACATCACAAAGAAGCATTATTGAATTTTCCAGCCTTGAGCTTCGAGTGCTTCTTTGGCTTTTGAGCATAACGGAGCATCTATAAAAATAATCTTATGTTTAAAATTGTGGTCGAAATAGATAACCAATTTGGCATATATCTCTTCAAATTTGTGAACATCTTTCATAAGTAGCCTGCTCTTTTGGCTAATGGCAAAAATAGCCCAGAAATAGCCGTTAACATCCGTCGCTTTATAGATTTTTATCTTGTTTCGAATGCCGAGTTCACTGGGAGGAACCTCTTGCATTTTTTTATAAATTTTCCCTTTTTTTCTAAGAGAATCTACTACCATCTGCATCTATTGTTGCCCTTTATATTTATGGCGAAATTCTATCAAAAACATACTTCAAAAGATTATTTATGCGGGTAATTCAATACTAAAACATGCACCTTCTTTATTGTTACTTACATTCAGTGTTCCGCCATGGTGCTCTTCTACGATTATTTTAGACATGTAAAGACCAAGCCCTGTACCGACTTTATTGTCTTTTGAAGAAAAATATGGCTCAAATATTCTATTTATTATACTCTTTGGTATCCCTCCGCCGTTGTCTGATATTTCCAAAACTACGCCATAGAGCGTGTCATAGGAGAGAATATCTATTATTGGATTTTTGATTTTTTTATCTTTAAAATTATCCTCTGCATTTTTTAAAATGTTTAAAATAACATGCATTATCTCAGAATCAAAAAGATTAACCTTTTTTGTACTTCTATAAACTTGTCTGATTTTAACTCCATTGTTTATTAATGAAACTTGTATAATGGAGAGAGCCTTCTCAACAGGTTCATTTATGCGGAGCAGCATTGAATTCTTGTCCGACTTGTAAAAATTTCTAAAATCATCTATTGTTTTAGATAGTATTTGCGTATAAGCCTCCACATTATTAAGGTTTTCACATAGATACTCTTTAAACTTTTTGGCTTCCTCTTTGTGTGACAAATCATAGTTGTTTAGCATAATATTTAAGTTCAAATTGGATGCAGTGATTGAGATTGTGTTGAGAGGTTGTCTCCACTGATGTGCAATCATACTAATCATCTCGCCCATTTGGGCAAGTTTATACTGCTGCAACAGCTGTTTATCTTTCTCTTTAATTGCCGTTATATCCACTATAGTGCCAAGAAAATGAGTTATCTCACCCTCTTCATTTTTTACTGCAGCAGTGCTGTCTTGTACCCATTTAGTAGCACCTTTTTTGGTGTATATTCTGTAGGGCTCATGCTCAAAATAGTCTCTACCTTGTTGAACTGCAACATCAACCTCGTCACAAACTCTCTGCAAATCATCTTTGTGAATTAAATCAATGTAATCAACAATCCTATTTACAAAGTCACTACTTTTATATCCAAGCAAGCGTTCAACACTCTCTGAAACATAAGGCACACCCCACTCTTCATCGTTATTCCACTTAATGAGGACGGCTGTTCCTTTGTCAAAGAGAGAGAGCAATATATCTTGTTCTGCACCCTTCTCTTTTAATGCATCTTCTAAATCTAAAATTCTAGAACTCATTATTTCCTCTCAATTTGCCTGCAAAAAATCAGGAAAGTTTTTTTGATAATAAAAGGGACCTAACTATGACATCTTATAATATGTTTGTAATGTTATTTTATTAAATAAGAACAAAAATAGTGCTGAATAAAATAAAAACTATTTTAGCTATAATTTCCACATGCAAACAGATTTCATAAACCAAATTGAACCAACTCCAAAGCTACACTCTAAAAAGTGTCAAATTATTTCTCTCTTCGTGAGAATATTTCTACAGTTCACAACAGTAGCCGCAAGCCTTATTGCTTGGTATTTGTACGACTATTTTATTGCATTTTTTACTCTTATCTTAACATTTGTTATTATGGGAATTATTCGCTCAAAAATAAGAAATAGCGTCATACCTCCCACTCAGAGAGAGTATCAGTACAACGACCAAGGCATAGCCGACTGGTTTACTGCACGCGAATTATGTTTCGAAGTAGAAGAGGATAAAGAGTAACTCTTTTTATGATTTTATATACAGTTTTTTCAAGATAGTTATCATGCTCTCAACCGCTTTCACAGATGTTGTCTCATTTACCGTATGATAACCGATTGTAGGGATTTGTAGAGTTGCTCCTTGAATTGCCCCATTTGTTGCATGGATAATTCTTCCTAGCTCCGTAGTTCCTAATAATCTTTTAGTCCCGTTCTGCGCTACTCTATTTTTCAAATAAATATCTTTAAAATGAAATTTTATACCCTCTTGTTGTGCTATTTTTTTCATTCTGTTTTTAAGCGGAGACCTAAAAACAGCATTCGTATCACGATTTCGCAGTACTATATCGAGCTGATGAATGTCATCTAAACTTGAGTAGGGACTTGTGTCAAGAACAAGCAATTCATTTGTACTTATGTTAAATCTTCTAAACCACTCGAGCAAAAATCGCCAACTCTTTCCAGCCTCTTCTGAAGCGGTAAAAAAAGCCGTGCCTTTGTAGCCTATCTGATACATGTAAATTATCATAGCCACCGATATTACATTATCTAGTTGTGCAGAAATCAAATCCTCTTTAAACTCAAGTCTATCCATAAAAGCTATCGGAGTGGATGGAAACAGATAATCAAAACCCTCAACTTTAAAGATAATATTATTTCTTCGCTCACACAAAAAAGCCTCTTTAATCACTCCAAGCCCAAGGTAAGTTCCTGAATAGGGCTGATATGCCTGAACTTTTTCGTCCACAAATCGTGATGTAAAATTGTGTAAAAGCTGTTCTGAATTTGAGTTACCGGTTAAATCGGCTCTATTTTTTGCTATAAACGCCGCATATTGAAATTCATTATGTCCGGTGCAGATGAGTCCGTGTCTGTCTGCATGTGCCGAAATATAGCCACTCTCCGGCTCATCTCCCTTTGCAACCAAAACCCCGTCATAATACTCAACCGCAACATTCATCTCTTCAAGCTCTCTCTTTACAAACATAAAGAATGGATGCTCTGCTCCAACTACGCTCGGCACTCGAATGAGCTGCTTTAAAATATCATAAAATTGTTCCATTAATAGCCCTAAGCTCCGATGCTATCTTTTTTAATTTTTCTTTTTACAGGATTTACCTTACATACAGGAGTTACATTTTTTGCAATATACTCCATAATTTTATCGGCGATATCAATGCCTGTTGACTTTTCAATTCCCTCTAGCCCCGGAGAGGAGTTAACCTCCATTACAAGCGGACCACGGGAAGATGGAATCATATCCACTCCGCACACTCCAAGTCCCATGGCTTTTGCGGCAGCAAGTGCCGTCATCTTCTCTTTTCTATTGAGCTTATACTCTGTTGCACTTCCGCCTTGATGGAGATTTGACCTGAAATCACCCTCTGCACCTTGACGCTTCATAGCTCCGACAACTTCTCCGCCAACGATTAAAACTCGAATATCAGCCCCACCCGCCTCTTCAATATACTCTTGCACAAGCAAGTTTACATCCATTCCGTAGAATGCGTCAAGAACCGATTTTGCAGCTTTTTCGCTGTCCACCAAAACGACACCGACACCTTGAGTTCCCTCTAAAATTTTGAGAACCAAAGGCGCTCCGCCGCTCAGTGCAATAACATCTTTTGCACTTGATTTGTTTGAAGCAAAAACGGTTTTTGGCATGTCAACGCCATGCTTCGACAAAATCTGCAGACTTCTCAGTTTATCTCTGCTTCTTGCAATAGCCAAATTTCCCGCAACGCTAAAAGCATCCATCATCTCAAAGTGTCGAACCATCGCAGTTCCGTAAAATGTTCTGCTTGCCCCGATTCTAGGAATAATCGCATCAGGTACCGGTAAAACTTCGCCATCATAAATAACTTGCAGATGATCTTTCATAATCTCAATACTGCACTTAAGATAATCAATTACTCTGACATCCCAACCTCGGAACTCTGCAGCCTCTAGCAATCTTCTTGTAGAGTACAATTTAGCATCTCTTGATAATATATAAACTCTCATTTTAGTACCGTTTTTCATTTTACCTCTTTTGTTAAATACTCTTTTGAAACATCAACCAGAAATTTATTTGCTAAGAATTTCTTTCCTATAAGCATAGGAAACTTCATGTCAGAGCGGTCTGTCAGAGAGACTACCGTCTTATACTTTCTCCCAAAAAAAATAACATTTATTTGAATAGAGGGTCTCTCTTCCACTTGTCCGTTTGAACTCTTTATTTTTTTAATTTTATAGAGCGGCATCTTCATTTTTTTGCCATGATAAGAAGCATGTACTTCATCAAGCAGTTTAAAATGAACAAAGTTCTGTTCATCTATAAATATGTCATCGCAATGCAGAGCATTAGAGTCTGCACCAGTATCAATTTTTACATCCAAATCATAAAGCTCTAAATCTATAATCGAGATTATCTCTTTTGTTCCAATGATTTTTTTTTCATGCATAGAGAAACCCTCCTCGCTATGTGGAGATTATAACATATTATAAGTCCCTATTAACCTAAAACACGATACTATTCGACTCAATTTAATAGAAAATATTAAAAAACAAAACCTCAGCAAAGCCCGAAAAACAGGGAGTTTTTAAAAAAAATATGGCACTCATAGACTTAAACAATATTTCAAAACACTACTCAGCACAAAAGATTTTAACAGAGATAAATTTTCATGTGGATGAGGGCGAACGCATCGTCATCATCGGTAAAAATGGAAGCGGAAAATCCACTCTTATGAAAATTGTTAACGGAACGCTTGATACGGATGGCGGAGAGAGAATAACAAAACAAAATTTAGAAATCAAAATGCTCGACCAGAGACCCGATTTTAAAGAAGGGCATACGGTTCGACAAGCTGTTGAAGCTGGACTCGATGAACTCAACAATGCTAAAAAGAGGTACGATGAACTCTCTCTTCTTTTGGCAGAAGATTTTGACAATAGCAAAAATATTGATGAGCATGAAAAGCTCTCTCGCTACATTGAGCATCATAACGCTTGGAATCTGGACGATAAAATAGAGAGAATCATCCAACATTTTGATCTCAAACAGTATGAAGAGAAACCTGTTGCCATGTTAAGCGGAGGAGAACAACGCCGAGTTGCCCTCGCCTCTTTGCTTCTGCAAAAACCGGATATTTTACTCCTCGATGAGCCTACAAATCATCTTGATGTTTACATGGTTGAGTTTTTAGAAGAGCTTATTCTCAAAGAGAAATATACGCTTGTTTTTATCTCACATGACAGATATTTCATAGATAGAATCGCCACGAAATCGGTAGAAGTTGAAGATTGTGCACTTAGGGAATATAGCGGTGGGTATAGCAACTATTTATCGCAAAAAGAGGAGTGGATTCGAACACTTCAAAAGCAACATGATAATCTTTTAGATGTACTAAAAAGAGAGAATGAGTGGTTTGCAAGAGGAGTTCGTGCAAGACTCAAACGAAATGAGGGTCGTAAAGAGCGACTTATGGACATCAGAGAGAATGCAAAAACAAACCCTGCAAAAATCAGACAGATGTCCATTGAACTCCAAAGAGAAGCCAAACACTTCAACCGTGAAAAAAGCATAAATAAGCAAAAAATGCTTTTTGAAGTGGAAGATTTGTGTCTCACTCTTGGAAGTAAAGAGCTTCTAAAAAACTTTACGACCCGCATACTTCAAAAAGATGTAATAGCCATAGTCGGACCAAACGGAAGCGGAAAATCTACACTTTTAAAGGCACTTCTAGGACGGATTGAGCCGACAAGCGGAAAGGTAAAACGGGGTGAAGTTAAGATTGGCTATTTTGACCAGCATCGCGAACTGCTTGATGATAGCAAAAATTTGATAGAGACATTTTGTCCAAACGGCGGAGACAGAGTAAATGTACGCGGAGCCGACATGCATGTCTATGGCTATTTGAAAAACTTTTTGTTTCCACGAGAGTTTTTGGACAAAAAAATCGGCGTTCTTAGCGGCGGAGAAAAAAACCGTATAGCCCTTGCCCTGCTCTTTACAAAAGATGTTGACATTTTGATTTTGGATGAGCCGACGAATGATTTAGATATTCCGACTATCAACATCCTCGAAGAGCAACTCACAAACTTTAACGGTGCCGTTATAATCGTAAGCCATGACAGATATTTTGTAGATAAAATTGCAAAAAAGCTTTTTATTTTTAAAGAGGACAAGCACATAGAAGAGTCGCATCAACAATATTCAGAGTATTTAGAACTTGAGAAAGAGTTGAAAGAGCTTGAAGAGATGCAGAAATCTGCTGAGACACAGAAACCAAAAACAATAAAAGAAGAGAGTCCAAAAACTTTAAAGCTCACCTTTAAAGAAAAAATTGCACTAGAAAAACTACCTCTTGAAATTGATGATTTAGAACTGCAGATAGATAAAAAAAATGAGTGTTTGGCAAATCCAAAATGTTATGAAGAGATAGGCATAGCAAAGCTTGCAAAAGAGCTTGAAGCATTAAAAGAGAGCTATGAGCAAAAAGTTGAAGAGCTTTTGGAGATTCAGGAGAAAGAAGAAGAAATCAACAACTCATAAGCTCACTTCCTATTTTATCTTCAAAAATAAAATGAAGATGCAAGACTAAGGAAACATAGAAAGAAAGGCGCTAAATAAGGGGAAATGTCAATGCAAATACGAGTCTATTACGAAGATACAGTATTTCCGTAAATTTCCGAAATAGCACCGATAAAACAGGGGTTTCAATTTTTTTATTTCGTAAAAAATATGAAAATTAAAGAAGTTTTTGGAGCGAATTTGGAGCGAATTAATACCTTTTTTTGGTGTGTTTAAAATATTTTGTTAGCAACACTTTCTTGAACTTTATAATAAAGTAGGGTCTTCATCTAAAAGATTAAATACCATATAATCTTCATATTCATTTTTACCTGAACCAGGAATATTTACAAAACCATACTCATTATATATAGTTCTCATTTTATCGCTTATTGGAACTAAATAGACATGATTTATAGCCACTAACTTTTGAATATCTATTGCTACATTAATTACATAGTCAAGTAGTAAAAAACTATATTTTATACCTGAAAATTCTTCTATTTTCGACCTATATTCAGATTTTAAATATAGAAATTCAACAATAATACCAGGAACATTATCGATGTCATCATGTGTGGTTTTTAATGCAAAAAACCCAAATGATTCCTCTCTCATTAAATCGTGACCCTCATATATAATGACTTGTTGGCAGAAAGCTAACTCTTTAATCAAACTTACATACTGCTTTATATGAACAGAGTCTTCTTCGAAATCAAACTCACTAAAAAATGACTCTAACTCTCGAACATTTAAAGGGCTTATTGAAATATTATTCAACTTGCTTTTTTCTCTTCTTTTTGAGCTTTGAGTTCTTTGAGCTTAGAAGATTGTTTTGCGGTACTAACTCTTAATACTTTTTTTTGCTCAAGCGTAAGATTAGTTATGGGGTGAGCTTTTTCAAGTTTTCCATCTCGTATAACATAAGCCATAATAAATCCTTTTAATATATTTATAAAATTATAACATACTATTCACTTCTCGGAGTTATCGGAACTGTGTATATCTATTTTAGATAACTAAAAATCCCCTATAAATGGACTTCTCGGAGTTGTCTGAGTTATATTTGCAACAACTCTATACTTGCTTTTACTTCTTCGAAAATAAAAGCGTATCTCGGTTGTGTTGTTCCTGGTGTTCTTACATCGTGGAATTTAATGAGTCCTTTTTTTACAAGTCTCATAAACTTTCCAAATGTGAACACATTACTTTTTAACTCTTGGTTTAATCGTGTACATACCTCTTCTGCCGGTATATAATTTGTTTTATTTTGCATTATGTATCTCTTTCTATTATTTTATTATTATTCATAATCTCATTTAATTTCATAAGAAAAATTTCATGAAGTAATTCTATATCATTTAGTACCTTATTTATATCTCTTTTTTCTAATTCTTCGATAGATCTTTTGAGCCAATAACTAACATCTTGAGCTAATCTAATTTTTGATATCAGTTCAAAACTTGTATCTTTTTTTAATTCCATACATTCACCTATTATTTTATTGTTGTGGAAACGATACGCTTAAATTACTAGTAACTCTATTTCTTATAGAATCACCTAAATTTTGAACATTCGGCAATTCAAAGCTATTTATAAACTCACCAAAATCAATTTGCGATAAATCCAATTTTTGAAACTCTTCTGGCGTAAAGCCCTTACATGTAGGATTGCTAGCAGTACCCCAACTTTTTCCAAGTTGCTGTCGCCCTTGCTCGTTTATTATTTTTGCTAATTTAGAGTTAAAAGAACAATAGCTTTTTGATTTTTGAACACATATGTTTCCTCCAAATAATAGACTTATTCTTCTTGAACAGAATTCTCCTACATAATGACTACTGCCAACTTTTCTTTTTTCAGACAAAAGCTTTTCTTCTGAATTACAACTTATAAGCCCTAGCACCATATCATCATCATTGCAGCAGTCGCTACCATCAAATGCATCAACCAAAGTCCACGAACGACATTTGTTTGATAATCCACCAAAGATATACAGTTGTCCATTACAGCCACCTGTTTGTTGATTCCAACCATTATCATCACCATCTTGTGAGCCTACTGCTGTATCGGTATGTATCAAATCATTCGCGTCAACACAAGGGTGTTCTGAACAACTCCAAGTGCCGTTTATATTAGCACATGTTTGGGCTGGATTAGAGCCACAAATATGATCTTGTTGAACACAATTATTGGTTGGTGGTATTGAAGATGTTGAACTTAACCCACCAGTATTTTGAGGGACATAATTTTCATGATATACATTTGTACTTAAATTACAATCATAGGTATAATAATTATAAGGTACTGAGCCATAACAAGTAGTAGAAGATGATGTGGTAGTGTTGCACGGCTCATTATTGTGAGAGGCAGCAGCACAAAAAGTTGGCTGCAGTTGACTACTTGAGGCAATACTATTCGCACTAATATAACCAATCCAAAAGTTATATCCAGTCTGATCTGGACAACGATTTAATAAGGTTGTGTACATGCTTTTTAACCATGTATTTGGATACGAACCAGAGCAATCAGAAGGTAAGTTTGTTCCAGAAGGACAAGTTGCTGTATAGCTACTCGCTGGAACATTACATGTCGTCCCACTTAATGATCCGCCTGATAGGCAAGAATAAGTTGTTGTAGGACTTGAACAATTATTTGTCGGCGGTGTTGAGCTTGTTCCGCTTGTAATCCCTGCCGTGTAACCGCTAGGACAAGTGTAATTATAATTTGCTTTCGAACAGTTATTTGTCGGCGGTGTTGATGCAGTTCCGCTTGTTACACCTGCCGTGTAACCTGTCGGACACGAATAAGTATAGGATGCTTTTGAACAGTTATTTGTCGGTGGTGTTGATGCAGTTCCGCTTGTTACACCTGCCGTGTACCCTGTCGGACACGAATAAGTATAGGATGCTTTTGAACAGTTATTTGTCGGTGGTGTTGATGCAGTTCCGCTTGTTACACCTGCCGTGTACCCTGTCGGACAAGAGTAAGTATAAGAAGCTTTTGTACAGTTATTTGTCGGTGGTGTTGATGCAGTTCCGCTTGTTACACCTGCCGTGTACCCTGTCGGACAAGAGTAAGTATAAGAAGCTTTTGTACAGTTATTTGTCGGCGGTGTGGATGTGGTTCCGCTTGTTACCCCTGCTGTGTAGCCTGTTGGACAAGAGTAAGTATAAGAAGCTTTTGTACAGTTATTTGTAGGCGGAGTGGAGCTTGTCCCTGATGCTGTTATACGTGTATAACCCGTTGGGCAGGAGTAATTATAAGCAACAACAGCAGATGTAGTTAACGTGTACATGCTTCCACTTGGACCCATCATTTGACCGTAGGTACAACGTGCCATCGGTACCGTTACATAAGTTCCAGCAGGAAAATTTTTAGTACCTATATAAAGACTTTCACCAACATTCCAAAAACTTGAAGCTTTAGCCGTTAAAGCTGGGCATGTATTTACTGCCGTTGCAGTTCCATTGCTGTAAAGAGTAGAATTTGTCGCAGTTCCATTGCTATAAAGCGTAGCTGATGTCGCAGTTCCATTGCTGTAAAGCGTAGCTGATGTTGCTGTTCCGTTGCTGTAAACTGTTGATGCCGTCCCTGCCGTTCCATTGCTGTAAAGAGTAGCTGATGTTGCCGTTCCATTGCTGTAAACTGTTGATGCCGTCCCTGCCGTTCCATTGCTGTAAAGCGTAGCTGATGTTGCTGTTCCGTTGCTGTAGAGTGTACTATTTACGGAAGTTGCAGTATAGCTACTAGCAGGGACATTACATGTCGTTCCGCTTAATGTTCCGCCAGACGAACATGTTAATGGAGTTCGTGTAGTTGTTTCCCCAGAATGCCGAACAGAATAGCCATTATCGGTGTTTTGAACATTATTACAAGCAGATAAATTCGCAGGACAATAAGGCACCCCATTTGCATCAGTTTTACATTGTAGCAACTCCCCACTTGTTGAAGTCACACCATTTGAACTAATAGCAGTATTACAATGAAATCCTATTAGCTCACTTGAATTATTATCTTTAAAACATTCAGGCTTAGCATCAAATTCATATACAGCAAGATATTTAGCTGGATTATTATATTCGTCATAATGATTTCCAAAATCGTACCATTTAGAGTTTACGGAATTTATTGCTACCCAATGCTCTCCGAGCGGAGAGATTTCAATTAATTGTCCAATATCATCAGGTTTTAAAAGATTATCCGGTTGAGCGTTAGCCCAATTTTTATAACCAAGAACTTGATTCTTTATATTTTTGAATCTGCTATCATTATAAGGACAACTTCCTGTTTCGTAGCAATATTCATTAGATAGAGATGAATCTTGTATCCCAATCCAAGCAAACTGATTTCCAAGTATTAAACTTGCTAAAAAATCATTTTCAGAAGAATCATCTGGAATTGCTAGATATCCATTAGCAGCTTGAGCAAATGTTTTAGCGTATTCAAAAGACAATCTATCTTTAGTCGTAGTGTAATAATGCCCATTTCGTTGAGAAACGGCCCCATAAGATGCACAATTCATGGCATTTACGAGTGTAGTAGAAATTAAAAGAAAGTATAAAAAAAGAAGATTTTTACGCATTTGAATCCTTTTGTTTTATGATTTACTATATTCATAATTTTTCAAAACAAGTAAAAAATAATTGTTATTTTCAATTTTGCCGTTGTAGCAGTTGAGGGCTTTAAAATTAGTACCATTTTTATTAATACAATTTTTCAGTACCCACGCACCAACAAATATATTGATGCGTGGTTTAAGAAGGTCTTCTTTGGATATTCCATATTTTTTTAATTTTGGCAGATGAACCGCATTAATTTGCATTATTCCATAATCACAACTTTGATTTGAGTTCGCACAATTTAGAGCATCCGGATTTATATTTGACTCTGTTTTTGCAATAGCGTTAAGCAAGGATGGATTAATATTATAATATTTCCCCGCTTCATCAAAAAAAGCACCATAATCACTAGATGCAAAATTTCCCGCGGGAAAAAATAAAATAACTGATAAAATTAAAAGAATTTTCATATTATCAAAGTTTCATATCAGCAAATTGCTTGCAGTGCCGGTGCAGTACTAATATTTGTTTCAAAATATCACTTCCTTCAACTGTTAAAAAAGAAATCTTATTTTCTAAACAGTAAATTTCTATATTATGTAAGATTTTAACCATTCCAATATTTTCAAAATGGCTAAAATCATTTTTCCACTTTCTATACATTTCAATTTTTGCTTTTATTGTGTCCCGCCTACTTTTATGTCCCGTTGATATTTTAGTCATCTCAGCATATAAAATTTGGTAGCCTTTATTTGCCTGAAAGAGTGCTTCTCTGTATTCATTTTGATTGAAGCATCTTCTTATTTTTTCTGCTGTTCTTTCCATCACTTATTTAAATATTTCTCAAGCTGAGGAATATTCGCTCCGTTTACCACATCTACGATTTTGTTATCTTTTTGTGAAATAACATAAATTTTTGGAGTTCCGGCAACTTTTAACGCTTTGCCTAATTCTTCCATGTTCTCAAGCTGCTTTTTGGCATCATTTGTAATTTTTATATCGGGAATCGCACCATCATGTATCTCATTAAGAGTTTTTTTAAAATCCAAGCTAGATAAAGCCAATTCACTTAGATTTCTTGCATTTTTATGAAAAGGCAGTGGTGTAAAGTTAAAATAAACCGTTGTATTATTCTCACTAAAAAAAGTTTCAACAGTTTTGCAATAAGGGCATTCAGGGTCTGTAAATAAAACAAATGAATAATCGTTTTGAGAACCTTTATTAAAAACTGCTTTTTTTGAATGCTCAATTAATTTATCTATTGAGCTATTCTGAATCTCTTTACTACTAAGCTCTTCTTGCCATTTAGCTCTATTAGCACCGGTTATTGAATGCCCTGCCTTAGTCATAATTTCACCGAACAACATAAGTTCTTTATAGGGACTGACATATATAATTTGGCCATTATCAAAATATATTTCATAAAAACCATCTATTATTGATTTTTGA
Organism: Sulfurimonas sp.; assembly: GCA_041662225.1. Lineage (GTDB taxonomy): Bacteria > Campylobacterota > Campylobacteria > Campylobacterales > Sulfurimonadaceae > Sulfurimonas. The sequence continues at coordinate 56,190 of JBAZSX010000005.1, read as the reverse complement.
TATTTTGATATTTTTGTATTGGGAAGCATAGTTTGTATAAGATTCAATTCTGAACTTTTTAATACTGAGGCATCGGTTCCAATGTTTGTGTTGTTAGAATCTATAGCAAACAATGATAAGCTGCAAAAGACTGTGGAAAGTATAATTTTTTTCATGTATGTAATCCTTTTTGTTATTTACTCTTATTCATAATTTGAGGCTAATAACAATTTAAAGGATTTGTATAATCAAACGAGGTATTACATATATAAAATTATTTTAATTCATAGAACAAGTAAAATCTTTGGCTATTTCTTTTATTCCTTCTAATCCGGATACTGATTCATTAAAGCTACTTTGATTAACTTGTCCACAAGCATATTTAACAATTTCTCCTGTTTCAATCGGGCAGATGTCATTATTGTTGCCGGTGCATTCTCTGAGCTCATATTTAACAATATTTTTATTTGCTGTATTTGAAGTATAAGCAGTAGAGCCATCTGTATAAATTTGTGCATTTATGCTTGTCAATTGAACTTGACAATATTTAATTTCATTTATATCTTCCATTTTAGTCATATTGAAAGTCTCCCCTGCTGCAGAAACTAATTTATTTGATTCTGTAGCAGCAGGAACTAAGTTTGCTTTTGCTCTCAACTCATTTTTTTCTATAGTATAATCTATACTATTTTCATTTTCTGCCGCTTTAAACAAAGTACTCGCCGCTGAATTTGCATTGTTTTGTTGTCTAGCCATTTCATTATTACCTTGATTTGTCAGGTTAGTGGCATCAGTTTCATTGTAAGTATAATTTCTATCACCCGTTTGATAATTCACACAAGCATCTTGATTTTCACCATAAATTTCAACAAAAGAGCTATTATTATTTATCCTTGTCAAAACAAATCTTGGCATTTGAACTTGTAAAATATTATAAACACTTGCCAATATGTCATTCAAAATTCTTTCTTTATCATGCGCTGCCAATCCACCACATGAGTCATTAATACAATAACAGGATGAAGAGTTGGCTCTATTTGTACTTGATAAAAAAATCCCATTTGCATTATATTGATATGTATAATAATTACAATTATTCCATGTTCCTACATCACATTTAACTACACCATCAGCACATATTCCGCTTATATTTGCAAGTGTATTAGATATCTCTTTTGTACCATCACCATTTACATCTGCATTAATAAGAATAGAAATATCACTTGTTCCAGAATAAGAAATATCAGCAATAGCTTTTGTAGCACCATCACAAGTCATATTTGCACTAAAAGTAGAATTTCCATCTACAGTCTTAAAATCATTCACACCGGTTCCAGGATTAACAATTGTATTTTGAAAATCCCTACTAAAATGACTATTTAAATTTTTTGCTTCACTAGCATATTGTCCAGCAAATAAATTACTTAAAACAAAAGTGAATAAAATTATTTTTTTCATTTACTTTGTTCCTGTCATAAAGGCTTGATTAGCACTTTGTAATCTTAAATCTTGGTCCTTCTTACGCATATAGTCAAGTATATTTGTTTTATTTTCTAAATTTGCTGAAACAGTTGAGAAATACTGCATAGTTTGTTTATTTAATTCGTTTATGTTTGCAATCATCTCCGCTGCATGTTTTGCATTCTCTTGAGAAAGGTCTTTTCCATGAATGGCAACATAAGACGATATTCCTCGTGCAACTAACCTAGATAGATAGAGCACTAAATCTTTTGTTTGGTCCGCGGCTATTTGACTTGTTATTAAATCAAAGTCATGATCTGCTCGAATAAGAACTGCAGTATTCAAATATTTATAAACAGGAAAAGATAATTTAGATAGAAAATTTTTATCAGTAACATCCAAGACTGTCTTCATTTTCATTTTATTATACACAATTAGAAGCTTTTCCTTAATCGTATCTCTTGCGCCCTTATCTAGGTTGTATTCACCAATCCCTATAATATCTTTGACTGTATGGCTATAACTCGAATAATGTATCTTCCCTCCCTCAAGAATAGTCTTAAAGAGATTATTTATGGTTCCGCCTGGGATTATTTTAGCAGTTGGTTTTCCATCTGCATCCTCGCCCCCTATAATATCTCCTATAGCAGCTCTAAAAATTGAAAGAATGAGCTTGTCTTGATTGGCATCATTGTTTAAGAGATCTAGTTTTGAAATATCTGGTAAACCTTTTGTTGACACTATGTGTAATAAGCTACCTTTGAGAACCAATATTTCCATCATTTCATCAGCTTTTATTGCATCTCCTCCAAAAAAACTTTTTAAATTGTTTTTCCATCCATTCATCGCTTCTCGCCCAGATTTTAATCTTTGTGAAGTCCATGAATCAGTCTGTCCACTTGCAATTGTATTGTTCATTGCTTCACCGACATTCTTGCCAGCTCCTTGAGCCATTTGAACTGCATCACAAGTGTCAAGATTCATTCCATTCATCATATTTGAAAACTTTTCTAATTCATTCATTATATTTTGGCAATCTTTGCATAATGCGGAAATTGCCATCTGATAAACAAATGCAGGAGCGGACGCGGAGATAGCTTTTAATTTTTCTACAACAAAATCTCGATTAAGGTATGAAAAACCACCCATACTAAGATCAATCGCACCACAACCAACATTAAATCTAGGAGGTTCCATATGAAAAGGTGTAATAGTTCCACCGGTTTCCCTAAATTTAATAGTTTCTGAGCCAAGACTATATATATTTCTTGTTTGCGTCTGATAATAGCCGGAATCATTGCCAACATTAATCATGTTATCTTCTATCCAGGTTGCTTGAAGCATGCCAAAAATTGTAATACTTAAAACTATTTTTTTCAAAATACTCTCCTTGCACTATTTGTTATTTGTATTTTTTCAACCAACCCAAAATATCTACTATCAAAGCTTCTTGCATGCTCACCCAGCGCAAAAAAATTATTATCCGGGATAATTCCATCATAGTAAAAACTTGGCAGAATATCACCCTCTCCATTTTTTTCAAAAACAGTTGCAATAATTTTTTTATCACAGACTACCTTGTGGTCTTTTACAGATAAATGTTGTCCGCTATCACAACCAACTTTTTTTATAAAAAGTTTATCTTTGTGATAACTTTTATAATCAATAGAGTTGTATTTAAAAATAACATAATCATTTGATTTATTTTTATCTTGAATTAAAAAAAGTGAACCTGTTACGGATTCACTCTCTGGAATTGCAAATTGTAAATTGAAAGTTTTTAGTATCAAATATAAAGCAAAAATGAATAATGAAACATGAATCACATGCCATACTTTTATAGATTTTTCCAACTTCATGGCAATAGCTTTTCTACTTTGAGTTTAGACATTAAGTCATCAGTCAAGTCTATCATTTGAGTGGACTTTGCGGTTAGTATATGATTTTTTTGATACACAAGAGTTCGATTGTCGTTAGATACAGTGTTTATGTAGTTATTAGAAAAAATTATCAGTTTTTCTAAACTTGCATAGTGTTTAGAAATATCATCCTCAGTTGCGGTAGAAACAGACAGTCCTGATTGTTTGAGTTGATAAATTCTTTGTGTATCAACAACAAAAACTTTTTTATTTAAAGTTTTGTATTCATCATAAGCATAAATACTACCTATTGCTACAATAATCACAAAAGACACATCTATCAATCCTCTTAGCCTTTCTTTTAACTTCATCCTCAAGCTCCTTTCTTTTCTTGATCAACAATGTATTGAATCGCTGTACTTGTTGTCATGTTGTGCTTATTCATAATATCAGCTATTTTTGCTTTGTCTTTTGGATCTGAACTGCTCAAATAATAAAAATATCTGTCAATCAACAATCTTACGATACTAATTTCATTTTCAGGATTTATGTAAAAAATTTCAGAGAAATAGCCTTTTGAGCTTTTTGTAGATTTTAACAATTCAATATCAAGCTCAGAAAGCGTAAATAAGCCAGATTGTTTGATTGCATTAATTGCCGTATCGTTTTGATTTAAAAAGAATTTGTAAGGACTATTCGCCATAATAGCCTGCCCAGCGATAGATAAACCACCCGTTTTCATATTATAGATATCTTCAAAAGATTGTGTTATAACAATAATAGAAGCATTGTGTTTTCGGAATCGACGATATGCCTGGTCAAAGAATGCATCCATAATTGCATTCTTCCCAAGAAATTTATGTGCCTCATCGATTATGACCTGTGTTTGTAGATTGAAATCATGATTGTTATAAATGAATGATGCAATATTTGATGCCATGATGTAGATTAAAGCATCCCGTATGTCTGTTCTTTGCTCTACACTACTTAAGTCAAGGACAACCATAGGTTTTGTCATATCAACATCTCTAGCTCCTGCAACAAACTTATAGTAAGAACCACCGACACACCATGGCTTTAAATGAATTGCAAAATCTTTTAATCTCACATCTTTGTAGTTGGTTAATAAGTGCTGCTGAATATCATGTATCTCAAGCAATTTTGCTTGATTGTTGTCTAAAAGATGTGCTATGACATCTTGTAAAACACCTTTGATATATCGTTCCTCTGACTGAGCTTGTTCCGAAAACAAGTTCGCACCTATCATGTAAACAAAATTAATCATAAACTCTGTTTGCTCAAGTACTTCATCGAGAGATTCTTTTTCACCTGTTTCAAGATAAGAGTTGTATGTTATTTGCAGGCCATGAAAAGGATTAAAGGAAATGGGTTTGTTCATATCTATTGATATGTATTCACCGCCAAGTTCTTCACAAATTTTCTTGTATGACTCACCAATATCGATAATAAAAATTCTTGTTTTTCTGCAGTACTCATTAAATGCCACAAAGTTTGCAAGAACAGATTTGCCAGCTCCCGCTTGAGCAACAATAAAAGCATTTTTAGAGTAGTTTGAATTAAATATATCTACCCCACAAATTTGTCCTCTACGACTTATAAAAAGTAGGTTTGGATAATTTCCACTATAGTCAGCTTCAAGCGGTAAAAATTGACACACTTCATTCACGAAGTGATTCTCATCATTGGATTTCGATATAAGTTGAAAGTACTCTTTATTTATGCCGGCTGGGAGAGAACCTATGAATAGAGGCATAACCGCGAATGTAAAATCTTCTAAAATTATGCCGCCTATCTCTTCTTCACCTTTTTGTGTTTTTTTCTGCCAATAAGATTTAATTCTATCTGCATTAGCTTTTGCTGTCTCGTATGTTTTTCCACTCACCCAAACATTCAAGTCAACTTTAAATACAGGCTTTCTCTCTTCAATGCCCTCAATAATATCTTGTATTTCTGTTTTTTCTTTTTTGACCTTATTCCCTGTATTTCCGCCACCTTTTACAATCTGTTTATTTCTCTTTATTGCTGCAGATTCAGATCCTGCAACTCTCGTAAGATTTAAAACAATCATATAATTATCAGAAAATTGATTGCTATCCAACCCTTTTGAAATATAGTCTCCTATCTTCATACCAAACTCACTAATATGAGCAAATTTAGGATATTTAATAGGTGTTAAAGCCTTAAAATATTTATTGTCTATTACAACACTATCTTTGTACACATGCATCTTAGTGTTGCTTGCCACAAGCTGCTTATTGAAAAACTTTCGCTCATCATAATCTTGAATATTTTGCAAATCATGGTTTGGATTTACCATTTCATAAAATACAACCTTTAATTCATTCTCATTTAAGTTATATGGATAAAAATGATTAGAATTTAAAATATTAAAAACATCTTCTTTTGTGGATTTTAGTTTGCTGAAGTTGCCATGTTTTAAAACAAAAAAAACTCTATTGTTTTTAATTTGTGTAGAGAACCTTGAATTTATATTTTCAGTTGTTTTTTCTCGTAAAAAATTAGTAAAATTATGCACGGCATTAAGAACTATTTCTTCGTCTCTTAAGGTATGTGCCCTCGTATATTCTTGAAGATATGACTCAATATTTTTGCTGCCAAACAGAATTATCTGTGTGTAAAATCCTTCTGAAATTTTTGACAGAGCCTGGTCAAAAGTTTCTGCCGTTTCGCTGCCCATTCTAATTCTGGGTGAAAGTTCACAAATCCATGCATACTCTCCATCATTTGTTTCCCATATACCGTCTCCCTCGTAGATAGATGGTCGTATATAATTAGAGAAATGAGAAAAAGTGTAATGTTTCTTATCATCATAAGAGGATGAAGCGATGAATCTATTTTTGATATTTTCTATCATCCTAGGGAATAAAGACATACTTAGTCCTTATTTATAGAAAAATGTTTTTTATCAATAAACTTAGATTCTTCAATTTTTAGATGTAGCGTAGAAGCTTCGCGATAATCACCGTCCGCATCAATATAACTTTGAATTTTAACTTTTGCAATTTTAGGTTTGCTTAGTAATGGATTGTCTTCCATCTGCACTTTCTCTGTATGTAAAGGTGGAGGAAGAGTCTCATTTATATCTACCTTCTTTTCTACATTTTTAACCGCACAACCTGAAAAAATAACTATCACACTACTTAAAAAAAACATTCTTAACATTTTGACTCCTGATTTTATTGGTTTACTCTTATTCATAATTTCAGGTAACAAATGAAATGCAGCTATATGTGATAATTATCTATTTAAATTTTTTCTGTTCTGACTTTAAATTATAATTATCTCTAATCATCCCACATCTACCAGCTTCTAGATCTGCGTTGCAGCTAAAGTTTTCTTGATAGGGCATGAGCCAGCACCCGTTGAAGAAAAGCATAGTTATTGCTAAAATTATAATTCTCATTTCCCACTCTCTTTTTTAAATTCAATGACAGAAACATCCGTTACCATGACATCTACATCGATATTTGGTTTAATTTCAATACTCGGTTCAATTTGTTTAACCATGTCCATATAGAACTTAGACATTTCGGCACCTCCTTTGGCAATGCCGCCATACGCACCACTCTTTAACATTTCATCATTACTCATTCCATTGTTAGTTGTAAGAGTTCCTGTAGTGCTCGTTAATACACTTTGATATTGACTACTCCCGCTTTTAGCAAAGCCATCAACAAAGCCAGCGATTAAGCTTCTGCCTAATAAGGCTCCTTGCTTGCTTACTACAACTCCTGCAATACCATTTGAGCCAGTAGTTCCGAAAACACTTCCTGCAAGCTTTGTAACCAAAACTTCACCTGCTTCGGTAGTGCATGATAAAAAATTCGTTCTTATGAAAACTGTCTCTGTTGCAAGGTCTCCTTTTGCTTCTCCTTTAATCATGCACTCTTTAATATTTAAACTACCTCTGTTTGGCAATATTGCCAAATCTGTAACTTTTAAAAAGACCGGTTGTGGTTCGTTTACCGCTTTTGTTAAAGTCGGTGCTCTAACACCACTTATTAATCTTGCTTTGATTAAAACACCTGGAGCAAGTATTATGTTCTTTTTACTTGTTTGAGATGTATTGGTTTCATTACTATCTTTTTTTTTTAAATCAAATACCATGCTGTCTTTCATCGTTTCAATTTTAATAGATTTTTCAATTGGCTTAACTCCTGCAGTACCATTTGAATTTTGTGTATTCTGAAAAGCTGGAGGAAAAGAAGCGTTAGCATTGTCTCCGTTAGGTGAATATTTAAAATCAATACCACCAGATATGCCATCTTCTTTTTTGATCTGTAAATCTTCTTTTTTTTGCATTTCATCTTTTAATTGTTTGAATTGCTTTTGTTGTTCATCTTGTTTTTTTTTCATTTCATTAAGCTCACTTTTTTGAGCATTTAACTCTGGAGTAATTTCTCCAACAAATTTAGTTTGCACCATGTCATCATTTTTAAAAATTCTAATGTTCTCTTTTTCAACTTTTACATCTTCAACTGAGGTCATTGCAATCCACGCTCTCCAAACGACCAAGAGAGCTAAAAGAGCACCACCTGCAATTAACTTAATATTTCTTTGTTGCTTTTGAGTATCTATATTTGGTGAGATTGACTCATTCTGTTTGTCTTCATCCATTTGAATCCCCTTTTTACTTTTGTTCTTTACATAAAACAAAATAATTTTGTTCAAATAACGCAGTGGCGACTATTTTATTTTTTGTAATTGCATTGATTTTGTCAATAGTTTCATCGCTTTCAGTTTTTAAAAAATACTTATTTACAAGAAAATTGGAGCCATTAAATTGACTCAAATATAAAAAATCATCATTTTGTATATTTTTGCTCACTTCTGTAAAACTATTTTTCAATTCATTCGCGATTGCCAACTTAAAAATATTTTTTATATTTTTTATATATTCACTTGAACCTTTTTCAATTTTTACAGCATCTTCTTTTGCAAGTGAACTATCCGCAATATAGACAGTTCTACTTTCTATCTTGTCAGGCACAAAAACAACAGAATAAGTCTTTTTATCGGTTATAAAAAAAACTTCCGCCTCATTGTCCGCATAAATTATTTCAGCTTCAGCAGCTTTATTATCAGTAAACTCTGTTTTTTTAATTGGTATTACTTTTACATAAGCTTCATTATTATTTAATTGGACATTCAAATTCTTTTCTTGACTAAAAATTTTGCCTGTTATTTCCGCCGGCAATACAATTCTGTTAACACTATCCTTGCTAATTCTTAGTCTTAGAGTTTCATTCTTGTATTCAAAAGTTTTTTCCTCTGCCATAAGAGCTGATACAATCAATGATACAATTAGCATCTTTTTCATTTTTTCCTCTCTGTTATAAATTTCTTTTATTCATAAAAATCATTTGATATTAAAAGAAGCAATATAAAATCTTCCGTTTTGAACTTCAAAATAAATTTTTAAAACAATCTCTTTTTTCTCGACAACTTTGTCACTTATAATATTATGTTTTGTTCCATGTACAACAATGTGATCCTTTTCAAATTTAAAAGTTTTAGCCCAAAAAGCACTTGTTATCCCATTTTCTACTAAATATCTTGTTTGATTTGATAGCTCTAATTTCAAGTTTTGATAAAAAGAAGGAGCTGCTAAGTCTAGTATGAGTTCAAATTGTCCTTTTGCACTATTCGGTGATACATTCAAAAGAGCTGTGGATATATATTGTCCTATCTGGTGCAGGTATTCTTCACTAACACTATTTGACGTTACAGAAAATTCTTTTGTCGTATTTGTAGGAACTATTATAATTTTCTGTTCCGTATAAAGTTTGTACATCGTAAAACTTGCAACCATTAAAGCACACGCTAGAATTATTGAAACCGTTTTATTCGCAATTTCTTTTGCGACCAATTGATCATATTCGTTTTTAAAGACTTTCCTTATCATTTTACAAACTCCCTTTCATAACTTTTTGGAAAAGTTTTATAGTTTGGACTTGTTATCCCATGCCACCACAATAAAGCCCGATAGTAGCCTCTAAATTTTGTTTCATTTAACTCTTTGATAAATATCATTAAATATATCGCTACTCCAATAGTTATTAAGGTTGTTGTGAAGCCAAAATGAAATATTTTTGCTGCAGCTATACCGCTAACGGGTATAGCTATATCATGTAATGTATAATTACCTATTGTTATATCTTTGTTAATACTTCGATAGATTTTTATATATTCACTCATCTTAAATCATTGCCCCTGCAATCGCTTGTGCGATACTGTCAAGTTGCCCAATGATTAATGCTAGTGCACCAACCATAATCCCTTGAAAAGGATGTTCTTTGTAAGCTCTAAATACTGCCATCCCTAGCATGCCGACAACAATTATTGGTTGCAAGTATTGGTCAGTTAGAACGGCTTGCACTTTTGTCCAAAGCCCTGACATACCCAAAGTGTCTGTACTCCCAGCAATTGCTGCTACTCCGAAAATCATCACGATTACAGTGATTAGTGCTAATTTTTTTTTCATCTGTTTTCCTTTTTTTGTATAAAATGTCTGAATTTGAAAATAATCGCAATTGATGCGCACTCTTAAATGATTCACATTTAACTAGTATTATTTTTCATTTACTGCTCCAGCTATTGATGTACTCTTATTCATAATTTTGCTAAATTTCTGCAGATTTAATAAGATAATCTACAAACTCATTTATATTTTTTGGTTCACCAACCATTGGAGCAATGACAAACTTTTTATTTTGAGTCATAACAAAGGTCGTCGGAGTAGATGTTACTTTGAACATTTGAAGCATTTGTATATCATCTTCAACCAACGCAAATATATATTTTGTGCCTAAATACTGTTTAGTTTTTATATCTAAAGATGCGAGCTGATTTTTAAAAGTTATGCAGTGGCTACATCTTTGAGAAGAAAATAACAGTATTATTTTTCTTGTGTCTTCAGAATTTGAATAATTTAGAACTTCTTTCGCATCATAAAAAAAAATACCATTTAAATTTAGAATTGGTGTGCTTGCAAAGAGATTACCCACTAAGAGAATGGTTAGAAACAACTTTTTCATTTTGTTTCCAATTTTTTTAATATTTCTTCTAAAAAAAAGTTTTGCTTTTTCTCATTCATTTTGTTAATGACATATTTGAGAGGCATGTCACCATAAACTATGTATGTATCAGCATTAGTTGTTATTGATTGAGATGATACTTCTTCAGATTTCATGTCAAACATATCCATCTGAGTATATAAAATTGCAGGTGCTTGTTTTATCTTGAATTTTAAAGACAACCTCGGATCTATTATAATTTTTGCACTGGCATATTCTTTTCCTAAAATTTCCTTGATCCATAACAAAGTAGGTTTTATCTTTTGCATACCACCAATTGCACCTTGTAAAACAAAAACTATATTATTTTGAATATTCTTTATACTCTCAAGATAATTTTTTATTGTTTCTTTAGGCATCGATGAGCTAATAAAAATATAAATTATCTCGCTTGAATTAAAATAAAAGTTTTGCTCATCACCCTCTTTTTGAGACGCTATATGCTGCTGAGCTATTGCTGCTTGTTCTCCCCAATTTAGTTTCTTATCATAAAGCAAATTTTGTTTTGCCTCATTAAATTGTTTTTTAAACTCATCGGTGTTAATTACTTCTGCATCAAACTTGGCTACCCTTTCTATATGCTCATCTGTAATTCTATTGTCAATAATGTTTTTTACATCCAATCTAATCTGTTCTGAAATATTTGTATCTTTAACCAACTTACAAGCACTTATGTCCCCGGCATCTTGATTAATGTTTATCTCTTTTTTGACTTTCTCAATCCTTGCGTCATATTTATCTAAAAATATTTTTGACTCATTTGTATCAGTATCAGCTGTTAAGTTAATAATGGTAATGACAAATAATAATGTGAGTTTTTGCATAATTTTCTCCTTTTTATAAAACACAACAATCTCTTTTTTTAAATAATATATATCCAAAGTTGTCTCCAACAAACGGTGGATTATGCCCTGGTGTCCAAATTAAGCCAGAAGTTCCTACAGTAGTTGCATAAGAGGGCCATGGAGAAACGAGTTGCAAACGATAAGAACTTTTTCTCCAGATTGGAGCCGGGTAATAGCCGCATAGTCCAGATTGTCCGGAGCTACCCCATAGTACTAATTCCCGATGTAGTTTATAAACCATACTCGCTGCAACGCTTGCACTGTCTTCTACAGTATTTTTTGTATTAGTCCATCCTGTTAGAGGATATGCATTCCCCCATGTTCCTTTGCACCAAAAAAGAGCATCTATCGGTTGAAAAGCTGTAGATGATATTGCATCTGCTACACATGCTAAATTGGCGATAGGATTTCCAAACAACAAAGCTTCAGGAGACATAAACCCACTTAAAGTGTCACTATTCCAAAGTGGATCTACTTCTGTAACATACGCATAATCTACACCGGTACTTTGCAAGCATACGAAATCCGTAAGTAGTTCCAGCAAAGCAAATATTGGCATTATCAAATAATGCGACTGATAAAATGTTTTTTGTCTATCCTGCCCATCTCCATATGTTCCACCGCCAATTTTTCCTCCAGTTCCAAATCCAAAAGTTGGGAAACACCATGCATCAGAAACAACTTCAATTATCCTAGATGGCTCAAAATATGAAACAGGTATGCCAATGCGAGGAAAAGGGTCTGTGCAAATACATACAGGACTAGAGACAATGTTTGTGTTATCTTCTATTCGTCCGGGGACAATGGTTGCACCCGCTATTCTAAGAGGAAACATTGCCCCATAATCTGTTTTACCTATTAAATCAAGAGTAAGAGCACCAGTAGGTGCACAAACAGCAAATACATCCATTACTAATATAAAGCTTATTATTGACAATTTTTTAAGCATATCTCACTCACTTCTATTTTATTTTTAATTTGTTTTACAATCGATGGAGTTTTTTCAATTTTAAACTTGTCTGCAATTTCTTTCGTTAGATAATAAGCTGGTTTTTTGAACTCTTCTGTAATTGCAAAAGCATTACCACCGGCTAAAAGAACCATGTATTTCGCACTGTCGAGATACTTGTTATTTTTTGCCCACTCAAACTCTATTTTATTATCAGCATTAATTATTATAATTTCCTGCTGCATATGTATATAATCACCAGGATTAAATATAAAACCTTTTGCATACATAATTCGTCCATCTGAACCTTTTATATCTTCTGGCACGATATAGGTCATATCAGGATAAAAAACTTTAAATCTAGTTGCTACTTCAAGCTGTTTTTGTTCAGGTTTCCAATTTTTAAATTTATTTTGTTGTTCAACTTTAGTACTTTCAATTTTTAAACTTATTTTGTTTTTGTTTTTTTCTATATGCTGTTGAATATCTTCAATTGCATTTTTTTCAGCAAACTCATATGTTTTACCTTCCGTAAAAATAAAAAATTCAGCAAACAAAAGGTGTGATGCTATACATAAAATTAGAAAATGCTTCATTTATTTTCTCCCCATTTTCTTTTTTTAAAAGCATTTAATAGGTGCACTATAAGATTTTTCAGCATGTTTTTATATCTCCTTTACTGTTTCTTAAAACCAAATTGCCATTATTTTGAGTTCTATTTGGCATCTTGTTTATAAAGTCACACGACTTATCGTTACTTTTAGATATTACATACGGTATTGACTTTTGAGTGGATTTTTTTATCATTTCTTTCGCTTTAGAAAACGATAACTCCATCGAATCAAAATCTGTATATTCAATATACACACTATCACTCAACACTTCAATGAGTTTTATCTCTCTTAATTCTTCTTTTGGAGTGTCTATTTTTTTTAGTATCACCTGATAATTAAAATCATTTGAATTTGTAACAATTTCAGTATTTGATTCTAGTTTAATGCTTCCTATAAAATCTCCTTTCGTAAGTGATATAAATGTTCCAAAATTATTTTGAGTGCCAAATCCATAGGATATATAATCTTTTAGATTCGCTGTATTATTAAATGAGCTTAGAGCTCTTGCTTCAAAGATATAGTTTTTATCCATCCCTTCTTCCCAATAAAACTCTTTTCCTAGCTCTATCGCTTCTTCTTGATTTAAGGCTCTTGTTCTATATCCTCCACCGTGCGGAACACCTTTTTTGTGTTGGTAAGAAACAATATAAATTTCCTTTTTATTTAATTCTTCAATCTCTTCTTTAAACTCTTTTAGGAGATTAAAAATTGCAATTTCATAATCATTTAAGACACCAGTACCACATCCTTTTCCGTATGCGTGGTTGTCTTTGTCTATATGTCCATCGGCAGAAACACACATCTTTAGTATAGATATGCTGTCGTCAATATCTTTTTTACTTTTTGTGATTGTGTCGTTTCCTTCTTCCGTTATTGCGGACTGTAGATTTTTTTTATCTTTAAAGCTATTTTTTTTTATATTATCTGCTCTGAAACTTTTAATATCATCCCTTGTAATCTCACCGGCAATATATTTTGCATAAACTATTTTTTGAATATCTTTGTTTTTTACTCTGCTAATCTCTTCAAGTACAGATAATGAAATATCATTTTTATTTTCTTCTATTTCTTGTATGATAGAATTATCAAGCTTGAGAGAGCTAAAAACTTTTGAGATATAGCTAGAGCTTTTTCCAATAGCTGCTGCCAAATCTTGCTTTTGTTTATAGTAGCCACTCGCCCACAGTTCACCTATAGATTTTGCTTTTTCAAAATCTGTCAAATCTTCTCTTTGAATATTTTCTACAAGAGCGAGTTCTCGAACTTTGCTATCATTTACTTGTAAAATATTTGACTTTATAGTTTTGAAACCTGCATGTAGAGATGCACGATATCTTCTCTCTCCTCCGATTATCATATATCCATTTTCTTTTTTGACAACACTAATTGGCTGTAGAAGTCCATCTTTAACAATACTATTTGCCAACTCTTCTATATTCTTAAACTCTTTACGTGGTTGTTCTGGATTTGGATAAACTTTCGTAATATCAAGTTCGCTAAATTGACTTATTCCTGTTGTTCGTGTTTTTCCTGCTGTTACATTATCAAGCGCTGATAAGTTCATCACGGATACCTCTTATCTCATCTTTGGCAATATTATTTAAAGTGTCAAACACACTTGCACCATTGCCTAAAGTAGTTTTATAAATCTTTCGACTACGGACAACCGTATTTAGAAGTTTAAATTTATCACCAACTGCTTCTTTTATAATGTCGAAATTTTTAGTAAGCGGGTGAATGTTATTAAGAACTACATTTATTTCTTTATCGCCTAGTTCTAGCTCATTTAATATATCTTTAAAAGTTCTAAAGCCGAGTACTTCAGTTACGCTATCGCTTATTGGGATAAGAATTTTGTCCGAGAAATCTATCGCGGCACGATTGACATCATTATCAAACCCACCAACATCAATTATAGTAATGTCTGTTGGTATTGTTGGATGCTGTAACTCATTCATTAGTGCTTCTACCGTCTCTGGTTGTAAAACAGTAAAAGTGTCAGTACCTCTTATAGCATTTATAAAAAAGAGTGTTTGTTGAAAATCTATGTCAATTATTTTGATTGTTTTTCCAAGTTCCTTAAAACTATGTGCTAAGTTCCAAGCAAGAGTACTTTTCCCCACACCCCCTTTTGTGTGTGCCACTGTAATTATTGTTCCAGATTGAATTATCATTTTTTTATATCCCCTTTAAATATCTCTTTACTATATTCATAAATTTTATTCATTATTTTGTCTTGTGTACTCAACCCAATAGCAACTCTCTTCCATACTTGTTTCCCATCAGTATTCAGCATGAGCCAAATATCCGGCAGTCGTTCATCACTTATTTTAAGCTTGTCAAAAAGTTCTTTTGCTTTTTCATTATGGATATCTATTTTTAGTTGTTTTATCTCTGGATAGTCATAATAGATAAAATTCATAACATCATCCTGCTTTCCAGCAACTTCTCGTTTGTTACCATCATAAAACATAACAACAGTCATATACTTAGAAAACTTAGAAAAAAAATCTTTTTTCTCTGTTTTAGAAGTTTCAGTTAATGCACTCTTTGCAAAAGAGGTTTTTGCAATATTAACGCTTATGTCCAGCTCTGGATTTTCAAGCATTACCTCACCCCAAGTTTCTGTGAGTGCATCAGCTTTTTCTTGTACAACATTTTGAAGCATAATGAATTTTCGTACATTATCTTTTGTGGGATTCATTGTAGATATCTCTTTAGCCTCAGTAATTAATATTTCAAATTCTTTAGCACTCATATCATCAAAATTTTCAGGAATTTCTACAATTTTTTTAGCTTTTTTTCCCACGGGAAATTTTTCAGTGGTATTTGTCTCATTGCTATCTATTTTTGTTAAATATGCATCTTTATAAGCAAACCAACCTTCCATATTATTCTTATAAAAATTTGCAAAAACAAGATCTGAAAGTAACAGTGAAATAAATAAAATTTTAATCATTATTGAATCCACCACTCATGCTGTTGCCGAATGAATTGCCAAATGTATCAAGCCCACCAATCCCACTATTCATGAATGCACCGCTTGATGGATTAATGATATTTATTGATGTATCATCATTTGATTTAAAAATTGAAGTCGTTGATGAATTGTAGTTTGCAGACAAAAAATCATTATCGTTCTTTGTCTCTGCATCATTGTCTTGTTTAGACGAGGATTTTTCACCTGTACCAGCCTTTGTTAAAGCATGTACAGCAAAGGATATAAAAAATACAACTATAAGTATTGTTACTGCTATTTCCATATTGTTCTCCAAATTTGAATTTATTCTTATTCATAATTTGAAGAAAAAAAGCAGCATATATAAACATGCTACTTTTATGTTATTTATTAAAAATTATATGATTTTGTTTGTGAAGTTTTTGATTTATGTTTCTCTTTAAAGTTAAGAGTCTCTATAAACTCTTTTTTGAGTCTGCAGTTCATCCAATATTTGGAATGAACACATGTAAGTCTAGCAGGGCAATAAATATTAGGGCAATGAGTTGATTTCATGTGAAAGCCTTAGGTGCTATTTCTGCTGTTGGCACAGCCTCAGCTTTACCAAAATAATGTCCTTGTACATAATCTATTCCTATTTCACAAAGCAACATAAAAACTTCTATGCGTTTTCGAGTGAGGATGTTTTTTAGATAGAAACTGTATAAGACTACTTTTGTTTCTTAAGTTTGTGAGTGAACAGTATTTATCTTTATGCAGATTGTTAGTTACTTCTTTTTTAATCCATAAAAGTTCCATGACATTTTTATTATTCACAAGTAAAACTTTTGTATCAAAGTAAAGAAGTTTTCCCCTTGCCGTTCGCATCTTCAACATACCTTTCCAGTATTTATTTACTTTTACTTTATCTAGTATAGATAAAAATATTTCTCTGCCTTGTTTGTTGTGGTTTAGTAAATCATAGTGCCGTGCACCAATCAATAATTCTTTTTTTGTCTCGATTAGCACACTAAATGAATTTGAAATTTTTAAAACATTTCCATTTATATCACAGATAGAACATAAGTTTTCTTCAAACATGCTATTGAATCTATTTAATAATTGCTCCACTTAAAACCTCGTATCTTTTAAATTTTATATCAGCTTTATTCATAATGAACATAGCTGATATTTTAAAATTTATTCTTTAGATTCTTTAACCGCTTGAGAAATTGTTTTAAACTCTTTTTTCATTTTTTCACTTTGCTCTTTTAAAGTTCTAATTTCACCCTGCTCTCTAGCATTTATTTCATGTTCACTTCTAGGTGTAGCAGTATTTGCTTTGGCATCCTCTCTTGCTGGAGAGATATCTTCTCTTTGTCCATGTTTGTCTCTTTGTGCTATTTCTGTATTTAACATTGATTCTGATTTGTTACTTAACCCAAAACCTGCATGATTTTTTTCCCATGTTTGTAAATCTTTTAGCTCTTTAGTAGAAAATTGATTGAGTTTTTCTGTATTTAAGTTATCTGAAAAAACACCATTCTCAATTAAGCCGGCTCCGGTCGCTTTACGGTATATAGCATCAGCTCGTTTTTCATTTTCATTTTTACCAAGAACATTTTCTTGTGAATCTGTAACTAATTTTGTAACAGGATTTTGTGTTACCGCCGTTGCAACACCTGTTTTATCTTTTGCTTTTTCTACTTTAGCCTCTGTCTCTTTACTTTTTTCATCAATTTTATTTTCAACTCCTAGTGCATGATTATTTTCAAATTGATTTAGAGATTTTTTGGAAGAGCTCTCCAACTCTTTAGATTCAGTTTTATAATCATCTTTAATATTTTGTTCTTTAGCATTAATATCATTCTCATTTTTTGGCACATTTGCTGTATTCTTTTTTGCATTCTCCACAGCTGGTGTCACTTCATTGGTTAAAGTATTTTCTTTAGTTTTATAATCTTTCCCTATATTTTCCATGCTTTCTTGTTGCGAAGCTATTACCGCTTTTGCTTGTTGTGCCTTACTTGTATCTAGTTTTTCTCCTATGACATGATTAATAGCCTCCATTTTCTCTTCTTTGTACTTGTCATCTCTCATCATAGCTCCAGCCAATTCCGCGGCCCTTACAGAATCTTGTTCTCGGACATCTGACAACTTCGTTCCATCTCCCATAACTGCATTGTCAATAAAGCTATTATAAACTTTAGGCAATACATCTTCCGAATAATTTTTATCCTGCTTTTGAGCAATTGAATATTGTTCTGATAATGATTCTGTCTCTTGATACGATTTGGCATAATTCTCCGCCAATGATTTCGTATCGCTATCTCCAAATCCATTTGTTTTTTGAACCTGATTTGCAAGTGCCAAAGATAATCCATCTGATTTTTGAATTTGCTCAGATAAATTTTTTGCAAAAGCGTCAGTGAAGCTATCTGCATCAGAAGCAGAAATTTTTGTTGTAAAATTTTCTCCTTCTGCTGTTTTTCCACTGGCTGTAATTGAGCCATCGACGCCAGCTTTGAAACCAAAAAAATTCCCACTAAAACCAGAACTAGCACTTAAGTTTGCTCCATTCTCTGTTGTAAAAGTAAAATCTTTCCCGCCAGCTTTCATATCGTTTAAAGTTTTTTGAATACTTTCATTCGTAGCTGAATTCAATGCTTCTCCAGATTGGTGTGTTAAACCTAAGTTTTTAGCAATCGTTGTTGTATCAACATTTTGTCCACCAGCACTTAAAGTACTTGCTGTATTCCTTGCAACACTAGTACTAAATGCATCTCCAATCTGTTCTGTTTGATTTTTAGATGCATTGTAGTTCTCAGATATACCATTCGCCACACTAACACCTGTAGTCGTATTTTGAGCACTTAAAACTCGTTTATCCGCACCCACTGTAAACTCTCCATTTCCAGCCGAATCAGTTTTTGTTATAGCATCTCCACTACTTCCAATATTTGAGGTTCTGACCGCTCCGTCCGACATAGTAGTCGTTTTTCCCCAAGCATTATTTCCTTTATAATCATGTGCACCGTACATATCAGTTGCATTAAAAGAACCCAAACGACTGTTTCCTGCATTTATGTTACCACTGGAAGTTTGATTTGTTGCACCACCTGCTGCACTTGAACTTGCAGCACCAACACCACTAAATAAACTAACAAAACCATGTTCTGATTTTTTTGCAATAGAATATGCAAAAATAGGAATAGATGCTGCTAAATAGCCTAAAAATGAAAGATAGTTTTTTAAATTTTCTGATACATCGTTTATGTTTATCATATTTAATCCACCGTTTGAAACACTTGGCAATATCCGCTCTATACCTATATTAAACATTCCATTAATAAGTAGCGCTAGCGGTGTCCAAAGAACCATCGCAAACAATAAAGTAAAACCCATTTTTATATGTCCTAAGTCACCATACACAATAGATAATATAACGAGCAATATAAATGAACCTAAAATCAAAACAGTCATTACTGCTTTCATAAGCGGTAAGTTTTGTTGAGCAAGGATTCCTGTAACTGCCCAAGTTTGGCGTTGATTTGTTTCAGATAACGCTTTTGCATATGCCAATGCTGAGGCATCTCCTCCAGTTGCAAGTGCAACAGCTTTTAAGCCATTATTCGTCATATTTATTAATGTTTGTTGAAATAAATAGTCTTTTGAATTTTGAGAGACACCAAACATAAGTCTTGTCGTTTCTGCCATACCATTTGAAAAAGTTGTAGCATCCATCATCATTTTATCCGCAGCAATTTGTTCCATATCATCGAGTTTAGTGCCTAATGCAATGGTTAAATCACTCCATGCTTCCTGACACTGCACATCAATGCCAGAAGGATTTGCAGCACTATAATATGGTGTTAAATAACCATCAACTTTCAAATCAATTTTTAAATTTCTACTCATAGTGAGAACATCACCACTCATTTCATTCGCACTAATTGCACTAAAGACACAATTCCCCATGTACTCGTTAAAAGTTCTTATAATAAATGCATCGACCATTGTGGCAGTACCAAGATTGATGGGTGCAGACATTGTAAATCCTAATCCTGCCTTATTATAAGAAATTGAGTTAGGTGTTGCGAATGCAATCTCGAATGCTTTTGCTAAGTTTTTTTCTAAACTTGTAAATAAAGAGAATGTTTCGCCAATCCCTATCGGAACATTATTTACAATAAATGTTTGACCGGTAATTTCATCCTCTACAATATATCGTTTCGTCTGTGTTGAAAACATGCCAACAATTATTGTTACTAAAAACAAGTATTTGCCCATCGCCATTGCCATATCTGAACTACCCACTCCGCTTGCACTATTCTTAATCATCAATAGTAATCCACCAACTGCAACCGCGGAAGTAATAAGATAGCTTTCTTGTGAAATAATAGTCACCCCTTGCAATATTTTATAAAATATTTCTCCATATCCCCATGTGTATATAGAAGGGTCTGCTCCAAATAAATTTGAAGAAAATCCAGCTACTATAAGCAATATAAAACTTATTTTTTTCATATCATTGCTCCTTTCATAGTTGCAGATTCAAGTCCTGCCAGTGTTATTGTGTCAAATTCTTCTCTCGACACTACTTTGCCATTTCTATCTTCATATACAATCTCTACATCATTTTCATTCTGCTTCATTATCTCTTCCATTGCTTTTTTATTAGGAGCTTTTTTCCCGCGGGAAATTTTTACAGTATCTTTTTCACTGTTAAACATTTGATTTGAAACTGCTTTTTTTATAAAGTTAATTTGTTTTGGTTGAAAAAATCTAAAATTGACAATAGTTGCAGGAAAGCCCGGCATTTTCATATATGCAGAAAGCGGTTTTAAAAGTCCTAACTCACCCGTTAGAAGAACTTTCTTTGTGGTATTTCTTTCGCTAACTTGTTCAATATCTCTTTGTGCATCTCTACTTATCATTCTGTTTTTATTTTTTTCTTCAACTTCCTGTTCGCCCAAAAATTCACTTATAAACTTTTGTCCTTTTGGATCATCATATTGCAGTAAAAGTTTTGTACTCAATAACTGAAAAATGTTTCTCATAAGATGCTCTCCATAGAGTTCCTCAATTCGAGACAAATCTTGTGTAGTAAAAACAACAGAACCGCCTTTGCTTCTCCCCTCCGCTAATTGATCATTAATTTCACTAAGCTTCCCAAGCGTTTGTGCTTCATCTAAAATAATCCATATTCTTCTATCTGGATTATTCTCAAGACTCAATATTGTTCTTGTCATCATGTCGAGCATAACTCTAAAATATCCCTCGTAGTTTCCTTCTTCTTTTTTAGTTTGTACTAGAAACAATCGTTGGTCAATATTTTTATCTGCAGTAGCTTGAATAAATTTAGTAATCGAAAAATCACCCTCATCAAAATAAAATTCCGGTCGCATTATCTTTGTAAAATAAGGCTGCAAGTTCATCATAATACTGCCTGATGTCGCGTCTGCTGCTTCCGTTAATAAAGATTTTATACTCAAGCCGTATTTATCATTGACATCTTGCAAATTGGACCATATCTCTTCCTTTGTTTGGAACTTTCTAATAAAATCTATGAGTTTCTTTGTGGATGGGTTAGGACTTGTTTTTATTTTTACAATAACACCTTTAAGAATCATTCTTGCTGTGTTATCCCAAAATTTTTCTTTTGACTGGGTGTCCGGAATAAAAGATTTTACTACTTTATCAACTTCATCAAGCATCTCTTGTTCATCATCCGGAATATCCAAAAAGAAGTTCCACTTGATGCTTCGAGCATCTGCTGGATAAAATAAATAATCCTTACCGGCAACAAATTTTTCTACTTTTTTACCGAAGACTCCAGTAACAAAGTCCCATACATTTTTTTTATCAGCTACCTGTTCAGTGTTCTCATCTCTGAAGTAATTAATCCAAAAATCAGGTTTTCTATCATAGATAATCGTAGTTTCTTTAAATGCAAGTATCTGTGTTAAAAGTGAAAAAACTGCTTGCGTTTTTCCAGAACCTGCCATTCCAATTATGCCTATGCTTCTATTTTCATTTGTATATGGCAAGGGGATTCTTTCTTTGCCTATGTATAATCTTGCTTTTGTTTTGATCATAGACCTAATGTGTCTGGATGTCTGGATTGTATTTCCTCTTATGAGGCTTGTACTTTTATCTATTACAAGTTTGTCAATCAGTATTACACTGACTATAGAACCTATCACACTTCCCCAAATCATAGCATTAAGCACCCAGTCACTCAAAGCCCAATCATAAAAATATGGCAACCATTTTGCCAATATAGGGATTGGATAGCTTTTTAGATAAGCGTAAGTTTCATAACTTCGCAAATCGAATTTAAATAAAATTAAATTTATTTTAAAACTTACGCTGATTGCGACTATGGCTGTCACACTGCCTGCTATACCCAATAGTGCAAGTTGTATTTTTCTTAGCCTCAATGGGCTGATAATCAAACTTGTCACTAAAAACTACTTTCAACTTGATGAATTTTTAGCATTTTTATTCCTTATATTGGCTTGCTACTTATTCATAAATTTTTCACTAAAAGCAAATAATGATAAAAGAATATGAGAGACAAGAAAATCTGCTTTAATTACCCCTCGCTAAAAATAAATCCCGTGCCACCATTGCGTAATATTTTTGTTAAAAGACTTTGTAAATACTTTATATCAAGAGCTCTCTGCTCATAAGGCTTCCCTTTGTAAGTACCTTTTAAATTCCACATGCAAAACCTTTTTTATTATATGTATGAAATTTCACTCATAGATTTCATGAGCGTTAGAAGTTTTGATTTATTCATATTCAGCCCTCTTAGAAACCATATCTGATTAGCTCAACAAGTTTGCTACCTGAGAATATCTCGATATTTTTTGATTCAAACATATTCTGCCAAGTCGCTTTGCCACTTTTCCCAGTATGGATAAATAAACCTTTATATGCTTTTTCATGTTTGACTTTTTTTGATAACTCAATTAAGTCTTTATTGTTTATATGATTTGTGTATCTTTTCGCTTGAATCAAATATAAAAGCTGCCCGCTTTCTTGTGTTAAAATAAATCTTCCATCTATCCCGCCATCACCTGTATATCTATCGTTTCTTATTATCTTGCATTTTTTGTTTTGAGATACTGCTATCAGTAACAGTTCCTCAAAAACAAACGGATCTAACTTCCTTAGATAAACTATAATTTGTGCATCGTTGTCAAAATTTTGCACAAGTTTAAAAGCTTTTTCAGCACTCTTGTATCTCCTCTGATGTGATTTTTTTTGCTTATTCGTAAACTTTTTATATATAAATACGCATGAAATTGACAATCCGGCGATGACTATAATAGAGGAAAAAACTAGCATGAATGAGGTCCTCACAATGGTTTGGTTTTTATTTTTAGTATTTACACTCTTTAGAGAAATTAAATGGAGTTGGTTTATTGAATATTCAATAATTTGTTTTACTGTCTTTTTAGTGTTTTGTGAAATCCAATACAGAAAAGGAAACTACAAAGAAGTTTCTCTATAAAGGTATAACTCCTGAATAGATAAAGATGTAAAGAAAATTTTAGATCTTATTTTAGAAGGTATATGGAAGCGGTGAACTCTATCAGAAAAAATGGACAATACAGCTAGAGACTTAACAATCTCTCAATTAGCCATCCACTTTGAAGGACGGTTTAATGATGCTTTAAAACTTATGATACAATTCTAGGAATATCTGATGCCGACACGGTATCTTGAGCACTACCTAAAAAAAGAACTTATTTGTAATGTTCTATCATCTTATTCTTAGAACTATTCATGTCAATTCCAAGTTTAGTACAAATTGAAGTCTTTATACTTATATTTGTCTCATACATATATATATGATCTAGCACTAATTTTTTTAATGCCGAATCTGTAAGCATATTTTTATTGGTCGTGAGTTCTTTATGTAACTTTTCAATATTATTTTGTTTAAGACCATCTTTAAAATCTAAATCTATTGCATGTCTAATTAATTGATATGCCAAGTTCTCTGATTGTTCATCAGAGATTCTTTTATATGTCTTTATTAAATCTTTAGAAGCTACTGCTTTTGAAATCCTTTTTATAATATCTGTAGAAATAGAAGATGCTAATCCAAAAACTATTCCATATACTGCCTCGTCAATCTTGTCTTCAGATATTCTATTTTTCTTTATAATCATTTTTGTAATACCGGCAACCAAGTTCTCATGGTCGTCCTCAAAAACCACAATAATGCTTTTTAAACTTCTTAATCCTATTCCATAAGTATTTCTTATCAGTTCATTTTTTATATTACCGTTTAACGAACCTGAATAACTTTTAACTATTTCACCCATTATCTCTATTAATTTAAAAGCTAGATTTAATTTTTTGAAAAAATCCAACTGTTGAATCTCTTCATTATAGTCGGCATTAAACTGCTCATCTTCGTGAATATGTTTTTTATGTTTGGTTTCTTGTTCTTTTTTAGATAATTCAATCTCTCTGGACTCATCTATAGTTCTATGACTTAACTTATGTGATGTATCCTCTTTTATGCAAGCATTAATTTTTACAAGTTCTTCATTCGCAAAAGTAAACTCTGCAATTTCTTCAAAAATCTTTTTTGCTTCAATATTTAGCATAGCTATTATTGGGGCTTTAGGGGATAGATGCAAAATAAACATTAATATATTTGCAAATTCCGTTCTATAAAGTCTTTTTGTCATTTTTTCTATTATAGAAGTAATATTTGCGTCATCAATATTTTGAGAAAAATAATATCCTACAAAATAATAGTATATATATTTATGAGAAAATTTATACTCGCCCTCATATTCAACCAATATCGTTGAATTTATTAACTTATCAAGTATTTTAAATGTCGGCTCAAAATCAACTTCTCTTCTGTAATCACTATCAAATCCGTGCAACTCTCCAATCACAAATGAATATTGCATATCTTTAAACATTTTAAAAGCGAGAGTTGAAGCATAAGTAATAACCGTAGTAATATCTTTATGTTCCATTATTTTATTAGAGTCACTGTTTAAATACTGAAGAATCATATATTGATAATAGTGCCCATACGAACTTCTATCTAAAGAATTATCGTTAACTTCCATAGCTTGCAATAATGTCAAAAGATACACAGGATGAGAATGAACTAAATTCAAACCTATTGTCTGATTTATAGCGTTAGCTTTTTCTCTGCGTTTATTTGCTAAGTCATTTCGCTCAATCTCTGTTTCTTGTCCTAAAGTAATCCATTTTGTTATTAATTTATCTCTTAACTTATGTCCGAATTCTAAAATCTGATAATGTAAAAAGTCCTTTAAAGATATAGCAAGGCTACTCTCAGATGTAGCTTCAAATTTTAATGCTTCATTGGAAAAAATTAAGACATTCTTGTAGTTTAATTTCAACATTGAATCAATAGCTATTCCTTTATGCTCACTGTTAAATCTAGCATTTTGAAAATCATCTATTATTATTACTATCTCATTTATATTAGTCTGCTCAAATAGATTTACATTTTTTTTGTCATCTAAATATTGTGAACGAAACGCTTTCTTTATTAAATCCGCGATTCTATGTTCTTGGTAGTCGTTACTCTTAAATTCCTTTCCTTTTATAATTATTGGAAGTAAGCCATTTTGTTTATAAACCATTTGTAACATATGAGTGAGCGTAGTCTTACCTGAATTATCGGAACCATAGATGATATACAGACCTAACTCTTTCTCTCTTGATAATGTCTCTGAGGAGACTTCAATAAATGATGGTTTTTTGTCTTTTTTAATATCTATAATCCTTAAATCTGGATATACGAAAAGGTCTTCTAATATAACATCATCTTTTCTTGGATGATTTACTTTTAATCCTAGCGATGTAATATTCTGTTTATAAGCAGACTTTAGCTGAAATAGGCACTTATGGTTAGCGGGAACATCTATGGCCTCTTTTATAGTTTTACTGTAGTAATCCTCTTGCCAATCAAAGATTAATATATCATGTTTTTTATTTTTTATATCCAGCAATATTAAATTGAATTTGCTATGCTCTTTATTATGAGAGTCCTGAAGGGTTCCTCCCTCAATGTGCTCAATATGAGTACCATTGTAAATATTCTGGCTTTGTGTTGCACTACTAGAGTGCTCGTGCCCCGTTAATACTATGTCCGAAAGCGAATCTATATATTCTCTAAAATCTCTTATATTTGTATGCTTTAACCAATGGAAAGGATGATGCAGTAATGAAAATGTTAGATTATAACCAGCTTCTAATTCAATAATTTTATTACTCTCTATAAATTTTAGAGGAAAGACTATTTCTGATTGCTTCTCTTTTATTTTTGACACCCAAGCCGAGTTAAAGGAGTTAAAAGCAATGCTATATTCGCCCATTTTATATTCATATATGCTAACTACTTCATTTGATAGTGTTTCATTTATTTTTTTAAAAGATGGGAACCTCTTCACAAAATCAAAATAGTTTTTTTGTATAGAGGTGCAAGTCTCTATTAATCCTCTGTCTGTCAAATCTGGGTTCTTTATTATGCTATCAACGATTATATCTCTTGTTGTTTGTGAACCACTAAAATCACAATCATGATTTCCTGCGCAAAAAACATATTCAATCTTTATATTTTCATTATAGGAATAGATCTTATCTTCTAATCTTTTTAATAATGCTTCCGCTTCTTTGTATTCTGCTTCCAAGCCGTAATTGGCTATATCCCCAGTTATAACAATAAAAAGATGTCTATATTGTGAAAGCTCATTTTTAATAGCATCAAATATTTTTTGCTCTTTTTCTACTATGCAATTATTCGATTCTTTAAAGTGTAAATCGCTGAGATGAAGAATAGATATTTTCAATATATCCCCTTTTTTCAATATTATTGATAATACTAACATAAAAAAACTTATTAGCATGCAATCAAAAGTACTTTCTCACTAATTAAAAGGCTATATGACAATTGCAAGGCAGTAAAGATGAATTTACAAATTCTAGGTAATTTAACTACTTAACTCAATGGATAGAGTGAAAATTAAACTAACTATTTTCCTCTTTTATCTATGGATTTCAAAAGCGGTTATTTTTTTGATTTCCAATATCTCTAATCTGCTTCGAGCTGATATTGAAGTATGTGTTTGATGAATACTCATAACCTTGCATCTCAGGATATTCGCTCGCAAGCTTCATCTTGAAACCATTTATTAACATTGTAACTATCAGCACACCATTTCCGACATAAGCACCCCCTGGATTTTCCTTATAAGTAGTGTGTTCTCTTAAATACTCCTCGGCTTGATGCTTTATCCTATATGACGATGTTTGTCTTGATATATTCTTTAAAGGCTTTAAAAGTCTTACATAAAGCTGCGCTTTTACAATATCCTCTTGTTCGATAGGCTCAATAGCTCTTCTAATCGCCTCACCTTTGCTATTTAACGGTAATATTCCATATTTATCAATTATCAGATTAGCCGAAATTTTATATACACCGTTACTGAGTCGATTATAGACACCCTCTTTTTTTAAATGTGGTTTGATTGCATTATAGTCGTTAAAGCCGTACTCTTTAGCAAGAGCATTTTGAGCATGTCCGAGTATTGTAAAAAGACCTGAGTTTTTATTCTTTTTTGCAATATCTTTAAATTCTGTTATTGTGGGAAGTTTTTCATGTAGATTGTTCATTATATTTCTCCAATGAATATTCATGACTTCATATATGTTACTTGTTCTCATTAGAAACGAAAAGTCATCAATGCCAAAGGCGACTTTTTTCTGTTATAAGCAGTTTTACCAAACCATAGAGGTGAGAACGGCAGGAGTTCTGATTTCCGAGAATAATTTTATAGAAAAAAATAAACGATGTCAAGGCGTAATGAGTTTTGTGGTTACTAGCAAGGGAACAAATACCTATCTGAAAAATTAGACGTGTAGTTCCCTCTAAGAGCTTAATTTTATATCTAACTTTTAACGCTCATACTTCTATTCAATTTCTTTATTACACCACTCTTTTTGGCTATTGCTCATATAAGGCATTAATTTGTTAATTTTCCATCTCTCCATCTCTCTAAGCTGGTCTTTGTAGATATTCTTTTTAATTGACAATGCAAAGTGGGATTTATTATGATCTACTTTGTGTGTACTTAATTTCCATTGCAATGTTGCTAATTGTTTTGGTGTGAAATACCCATTATCCATATAATAAGATATAAAATTTTTAAACATCTCTTTTAAATCATCTTCTTCTGCAACTAGCTTTCTTAAGACTGTCAGCACATGATTAACTTTATTTTGTTTGCTAATTTCATTTCTGGTATTATTGATTTTATCTCTTATCTCATTCCTATTTAATAGCCTGCCGTCTTTTGCTTTAGCAGATACATCAAATTTTAAAATACATTCCGAACCAATGTACTTAACAGAGTCATCTACTGAATTTATGATGGGAAAGTGGTATCTAAGCCCACTTTGACCACAGAGTTCACATATTGCTTGTGGTTCTTTATGATCTATATATGTGCCATCCCAAAACCAATTTTTCATATTATTTTTTATTGGATTGAGATTTTAAATTATAAAATTGAATAACCACGACAGGCACTATCCTAATGGATTAACAGGAATAACGCAAGTGCAAGAAGGGCTATAGCTCCCATCATTGCAAACAATTTTTCCATTGGAACATCCACTAACCCCACCATGATGTGAACAGCAACCTCTTTGTTGAATACTCTGAGTATCCAAATTTTTCCTGCAAAGCGACTGCTCACTTGAATCTTTTTTATCAGTTACTAAAATGTTAAGATCAGCTTGTGCAAATATAAAAAGCAAAGATAGTGACAGTATAATCTTTTTCATAATCTACCCTACATAATAATTTTAAGTCTCTGTCTATTAATGCCTTCTTCATCTTTATTTATATGCAGGTTTAGTGCCAACAGCTCCAGTATATGGATTTACATTTCCTTTTGTAGAATAGTTATCTTTTTTAGATGAGTTTGAGTTACTTCTCATGTGTGATGTAACATGTGTACCGTTTGACTTTGTATAACCCTTAACATGAGTCGCAGCCGATGCTGGACTAAACAATCCAAACAAGATAAATAAACTTAACAACAATTTTTTCATTTTGAATCCTAATGTGTGAATAGAATGATTGTATCTTATATAATTAAAATTTATAGATGTATTTTAACAAAAAATATTTATTTGAAATGAGTTGTTACTTATTAATAACTTAATTTTAATCTTTTTATTCATTAGAGTTCTTGCAAAATTTCATGTTACTATGCAGATTATCAATTCTTATTCATTTAATCAAGTAACTTTTCATTCCAATATCGCACATACGCTTCATACTGCACAGTTTCCATAAAATAAGGCAAAAGTTGCTCTCCTTGGAGCTTATAGGAGTCTATAAATTTCAGGCCATCATCAAAAGCTTTTTGGATTCTATGATTGCCATCAATAATTTCATATTTATTAATTCTGATTTCTGCTTGTAAAATAGGCTTATTTGTATCAACTGTTTTAAGATGTTCTTTGTCTATAACACTAAATTCAAGAGAATGGTCTTTGAGCCAATGCTTCAAGTTGATTTTTTCTGATTGAACAATAAGTTTTTTAGAATCAATGTCTTTTATTATTTGGGATACATTAAAATGAAAGAAGCCATTGATATAAATTTCATCTGACTCAGTGGCAATTGGCTGATATTTTTTATTGAGCCTTATTTTTCTACTCTTTGTTTTTACGGATTGCATTCAATTTTCTTAATGTGTTTTTTTATGTAAGTTAAGCCCAAAGTAACTTACGCTCATTGAACATACCCTGTTTCCGGGATGATAGTAAGGTTCTGATCAGCTTCACTGCCATTTGAGAGAGTAACGACACAATTTGCTGTCATTAGTTTTGTAGCATCATACGCTTTAGTTATAGCACTCAAATCTCCAACAAGTGGTCTTCCCAAGTGGTCAAAGCTAATTATTGCATTTGCCCCACAGCTGCCACTAAATGCAACTGTAACACCATATTTGCTATTGAGATCTAAGTTTTGTAAATTTTTACCATTATTTTGAGGGTCCTTAGCGAACACTGTATTATTATCACTTACTATGGAGTATTGATTATTAGTAAATTTTATCTGCCATCTGTTTCTATGCCAAGTCGGGTTTGCAGCATCAAACTTATCATTCACCATCGCTAAGTGCTGTGTGTATCTGATGTGGTCTTTTAATTGTATTGCAGCTTGTGGAACGGAGTTACTATCTATCCTTGGAATGATGATAGCAGACAAGATACCTATAACCACAATTACAAAAACAAGTTCCAATAGAGTGAATGCTTTTTTCATTTATTTCTTCCTTCTGCCTCTTGATGCTTGTTCGTCTTCCACTGCTTCTTGAATAGCTCGTTGGCATTTTGTGTAAGCATAAAAAGCTGTTACCCACCCACCTATTGTGATGCCGACAATTATCACAAGTAATGCATAGTAAAAGTCGAGCCAACCAACTCCAAACTTATCTACAAAATAGAATATTACATAGTCGCTAAAAGGAAGTGGTTCATCGAATACTGATTTCATAGATGTATTGTATCACAGCTTGAATTTTATGAACGATTTGTATATTTTAAAATCAACTAATCACAGAAACTATCGTCACTCTCTTCATACTCATATCCGTCCTCATCTTCATAATCATCTTCATCTATCGGTTTTTCATTCAAATAGTCATAAGAAACAGCATCATCCTCTTCTTCGTCAGATACTAAGTCATCATCTATGTAATTATTTGACATTTTTTGCTCCTCTGTATTTTTAAAAATTCTATCTCTTTAAAGTTTAATATATTATTCTGATTCATAGAGATGATAAATGAGCAATAAAATATTAAAACTATTTACTGAACCTGTTTAAATTACAAATCTAGGTTGAGATAAAGTAAAAAGTGACTTAAAGATATAATGCCACTACCAATAAAATTAAAGGAACTTTTTTGAAACTAAAACCATTTAAACTACTCTTGCTTTCATGTGCAGTAGCATTGTCACTCTCAGCGGCTTCAACGTCATGCAGCAATATCTATTATAACAATGAAGCTCCAGATATTACAAACTCCAAACTCACTTCTAAAACGAAAGAACTCTGCTACAAAGACTTTGCAGTTATGCACTCAGGAGTATCACGCACACCTCTCTGGAGTGCTGAACATCTCACAAAAGAGATGCTTGCAAAAAAAGCTGAGAGAACAGACAGCTTTCATGCGGAAGAGCGTTTAAGTCAAGATGATAGGGCTGAACTTAAAGATTATGCACGCTCAGGCTATGATAGAGGTCATATGAGCCCATCAGCTGATTTTTCTGATACTCAGAGCAATGAAGAGTGTTTTACACTAGCCAACATGGTTCCTCAGAACCACGACAATAATGCAGGAATTTGGGCAAGTATAGAAGGAGTAGCACGCTACTTAGCTAAAAAAGATGGAGAGGTATATGTAATTACAGGTCCTCTGTTTATTGGAAGTGACCTTAAGCGTATAGGTGGAAAGGTCTTAGTGCCTACACAGATATTTAAAGTAATCTATGTTCCTTCTACCGGAAAGGGAGCTGCTTACATTACTGATAATGTACCTGGAAAAGATTATAAGGTAATTAGCATAGCCGAAATTGAAAAGATGTCTGGAATAGATATGTTTCCTAAGATGAGTAAATCAGCAAAAGAAACTCCTATGGATTTACCAGTACCAAAGCCATACAACGATAAAAAATTCCAAGGTAATAATAACAGAGAGAGTGATAGTGGTGGCGGTGATAGCATTATAGATAATATTAACAAAAAAGTAAAAAATTACTATAAGGGGCATTAATGAAAAAAAGATTTTTAGCATATGCAAATGAAAGTGATTCTTTGACGATAGGAAGTGACCTTACTGTTGAAAATAGACTCGACAGAATCTCGATCTATGGTTCAGTAGATATCACAAAAGATAAAGAGGGATTGAAATACGCTTATGAACTTAAGCGTGTTGTTGATGCCGCAATTGAAGTGTTGAAAAATGAAAATCTGCCTGAGCATATCAAGATAGCAGAGGCTGAGACGGTTGCTAATCCATTTAACTAAATAATTTTATCAAAGTATGTCTCACTAATAGAGTTGAAAAAAGGTGTTTACTGCATATAAAATGATTTTTTATATCTCTTGATCTATCAGATATTTTTTTCCTTGTAGCGTACCAATTGGTACGCTAAATTATCGCTAAAGTTTTATTAAAAATATAGCGTACTAATTAGTACGTCACATAAGAATTACTTGGATTTAGGTGCGAAAGTTGAGTTTACTTATATTTAGAACAGGAGACAATATGTCAAAACTAATTTTTTATGTACACTCGAATTATGGCTCATTTCATATATGCATTGAAAACGATTCAAAGGAAGCCACTTTAGTTTATTTGGAAATGGTCTCAATATTTTGGAAAGTTCATAAGAGGAGTATGAAAATAATTCCTATACAAGCAATGAATAGTGAAATAAGAATGAAATATGAACAATATGTTGAGAAATATAGAAATACAAGTCCACAAATTAATCGTTTAAAAAGTGCTTTAAATCAAATACAAGATGATGAGTTCTTTTTTACTTCGAATAGAAGTACTTTCTCTACGGAAGAAATTTTATTTATTGATAACTTACTTCATACATATAACGCATCTATGGACGATAAAGAGCGAGCTGAAATATTCCAAGAACAAATAGATAGACAAGACGAAGCAATGGGGGATTTTTTTTCAAAATACACTGTTCTGGTATTTGATTCAGAAAAAAGAAAATCTATAGGAGAACAAGATCGACAAAAGAGAATATGCAGATTTTGTAAAAATGGTATGCATACAGAAGTAAAAGTTACTTTTAATAAAAAAGCACATGCGTTTTCAGAAGCTTTAGGAAATAAATCTGTAATATTAAATGAAGAATGTGATGGCTGCAATGAAAAGTTTGGCATAACTATTGAAGAAGACTTTATTGCATATCTTGATATATATAGAGTTTTTTATCAAGTTCAAGGGAAAAATGGTATTCC
Source organism: Sulfurimonas sp. (assembly GCA_041662225.1). Taxonomy (GTDB): domain Bacteria; phylum Campylobacterota; class Campylobacteria; order Campylobacterales; family Sulfurimonadaceae; genus Sulfurimonas. Next base: position 23,344 of record JBAZSX010000005.1, on the reverse strand, counting down.
CAAACTAAAATATAAAAATGGCGGTATGGTTACAAGCATTGATGGCAAAATAAAAATTCAGTCTCAAAATATTGAACATGATGAAGAAACGGGAAACACAAGTATTTTATTAGAATCTCATCAAACAATAAAAAGTGTAAATATTTACAAAACACTGTGTAAATATATTCTTAGCACTATCAATGAAGAGACGTTAGCGTATTTACAAAATACAATCCAGTGGATAACATCAAAAGAGACAGAGTATATACAGCTTCCAAAAGTAGGACGTATGATGAATCACAAAATGTTTGCAGAAACTCCTATGTTAGCTATCTATATTAGAAAAGACGATGATAGTACATATCCACATATAGTAGGCGAATTTAAATTTAAGAGTTTAATATTTGTATTTATTGTACCGTTTTCGGAGAAGGATGAAGTGAATTTTACAGATAAAAAAGAATATGAAGTATTTTGGAGTACATTTAAACATTATAGTGCAGTTCCAACATGGTCTTTTCAAGATTTTTCTTTTATTGAAGCGAAAAAGCTTCAATTTAATATAAATTTTCAGCAAGGAAAAGAGAAGTCCCATTGAAGTGGAACTTATAGTTGAAACAACCTGAATAAAATAGATTTCTTTAAATTTAATCGGTTACTTTATTTTTAAATCAATAACATCAAGTTAAATATAAGCTACTATTAGCTATTCTGCCTATATTAAACCATAATTGTTTAAAATTATTTTAACTGATGTGTTAGATGATTTTTTTCACTTCTCTTTTTATATGCGAGGATTAATACATGCGCGAATCAATCAAAACCCTATCTATACTGTTGATAATACTGTTGCTTACGGCTTGTGGTAATCATCCTAATCCAATGATAAGTAAAAAAGTGAACTTAAATGGAATAAATGAAGGCGTAGTTTATTATTTACCAAAAAATAGTTATGAAGTAACATTGGACTTTACGATTCAAAGTTGTGATTTAGATTCACCTGATTTATTTGAAATTGAAACTAAAATTGATATAAAGACTATGGCTGATCAAGAAGCTGCATTTGTTGCTAATCCCAAAGAATTTGATAACAATAAGTCTATAGATAATTTTTCAACAGCTTTTACCCGTTCAAAAGAAGGTTTCATAATTTCAGTAAATACTACAAATAGTAATAAAACTGCTGAAGTTATTACAAATTATGTGAAGACAGTTGTAACAGTAGCTGGAACATTTTATGGAGTTCCAGTACCAGCGGTTAAACTGGCACCAACAGATGAACCTAAGTGTCGCCGTGAAATTTCAGATTCATTATCTGACTATAAAGAAACTAAAGAAAATATAACAAAAGAAAATTCAAATATTTCAGCCTTTCTAGAAGAAATTGACACTATCCGAGCATCTTCAGTAAACAAATTGCCAATACCGACAGAAGTAACAAGCAAAATAATAGAGTTGAACAAAAAAATTAAACTCAGTACAAAAAGCATATCAGAGCTTACAAAAGAACTTGCAAAATTAAAAGATAAAATATCATTTAAAGAAAATTTTTGGCTTTACACAGATGATACAAATAGCGGACATCAGCTTACACACACTATAGATGCTAAAAATCTTGAAAAATTATTTGATAATGCATTTGAAATAAGCAATAAGAATATCCAAGTTGAATTTATCAACCTAACAGGAACTCCAATCAAGCAAGACAATAATTTAAGTATAGGTACATATAACGGAATAGTATATAGAGATAATTTTCTAGCTAAATTAAATATATCATTTGATAATAAAAATCTCTATTCTAATATAGTTCCTTTTAGACAAGCTGCACTCATAGGTGTTGCGCCTATATACAATTGGGGTGGCGATGGAAACAGTAGTGTAACATTTTATGATGATGCCTCTTTAAAAGACTACTCTATGAATCTTTCAAAAACATCAGCAGAAAAATATTCTGAAGCTTCGAAAGGCATTGCTACAGAGCTGGAAGGAGTAAGAAAAAAACAACTTGAGTATGATAAAGATTTAGCTGCTTTGCAAAAAGAAAAAGAAACTTTAACACTTCAAAAAGATATTGAGAGCTTAAAAAAAGATATTGGAGCCCTTAAATAGTATATAGGTGTGGCCAAGATATTGATATTTTGGAGAATTTTTTAAAACCTACACCAATTGATAATTTTATCCATTTTTTTATCAAAAGAGTTGAAGCCGATAGAAGAAGAAAGTAATCAAGATTCCATATCGGCAGCGCCATTTCTCTAGAACCTTAATAATCTTACATATCTAAAAAACCTACATTTTCTATATCGTTGTACAATTCACTAGCTTGAACTTAGCTCGCGTTTCCGCCAATATTGGTTTGCCAAAAAGTTATTTAAGGTGTTTTATATTATTATGACCATCGTACTACAGCAAATGGGCTGACTGCAATTTGTACTTTAACTGGCGTGACAACTGGCTTCTCGCTACGGACTTTATTATTGCGTAAGTGGGGATATAAGAGGGAGACACTAAAACAGAGGTGTCTTGATGTGTTAACATAACAATACAGGAGTTTATCATGTCAGAGGTTATTAATAATAGAGTATCGCTTGCAGATGCAGGCAACACTTTTTCGGAAGCAACCAATTTAACAGAAACATTAAATAGAGTAAGGGGGACACTAAGTTCTTCCGATCTAAATGATTGGTACAAGTTTAGCCCAACAAGCTCTGGGACTGTGACCATCAACCTATCTGGTTTAACGGCAGATGCTGATATCTATTTATATCAGGATCCACAAAGTAGCTATATGGCTCGCCCTTACAATAGCGGGAGAACCGACGAGTTAATTTCTGCTCAAGTTACTGCTGGTCAGACCTATTATATTAAGGTCAATGATTATAATAAAGACTCGATTAACTATTCTCTCAGTGTCGATTTGCCCGCTGCATCACCGACTCTGTCCCTGCCCCCTGTTATTACTAATCCTTTAGATGATTTTAGCGCAACCACCGTTACAGCAGGCAGAGCAATTCTTAACGGTAGCACTAGAGGTAATATCGAATCTCTTGGCGATATAGATTGGTTTAAGATTGAACTGGCTGCTGGTCAAAAAATTCAAGTTGATCTCAAAGGTAGTCCAACAAATAGCGGTACATTAGCGGACACCTTAATTGGTGGTATTTACAACAGCAATGGTACTTTGCAAGTGAATACAATTAACGATGATTTTGGAGGAGGAAGAAATTCTCAGGTCACCTACACAGCCAATACAGCTGGTACTTACTATATCGAAGCCAAAGCGTATGATAACTATATAGGTACTTATAGATTAGAAGTCGCATCCCTGAATAGTATTGCACCAGATACAGAAGTAACAGCAGATCAAATTTACGATAAAGCAATGAGTTATGTGGGTACCGCATGGGGAGCTTCTAATTGCACTGGTTTTGTTTATACTGTTTCACATGTTTTAGGGCATGATTTTTTCACGGATAATGACGCTAGCTATGCGGGAAATGAGTATAACAATGCTCTTATAAATAATGGTTCAGGTTCAAATATTACAAATGGACATTCTTTCGTGGTTCCAATTGGTAGTGATGGCAATAACCGTTCGCAAGAGAACAGAGGCGACTGGACTGCAATTTATCACGAACAGGCTGATGGCTCGACTAACTGGTTGACGGACATTGCTGCTGGAGACTTTGTTAGAGCTACTTTTTCTGGAACGGTTCACTCAGGTGTTGTTGCTGGCTATGATGAACTAAATCAAAAGCTTTATCTCATTGATAATTACAATAATAATACAAAAATTGAAGTCAAAGCACATGCTATCAGCTCTATTAATGTTACTAATGGAACAGGTGTTAACCAAGGCTGGGTGGATGTTAGTAGGTATAATAGTCTCGGAAATAACAGTAACGATTTGCTTAGTGGTTCAAACGCTGATGATATTATTGGCGGTGGCGGTGGTATTGACACCATTGTAGGTAATGCAGGAATTGATAGATTATTTGGCAATAGTGGTAATGATACTCTTGATGGTGGAATTGGATTTGATCATTTGTATGGTGGTTCTGGGAATGATACCTTTGTGTTAAGTATTGCATTAAATGGCAATGCTGATAGAATCTATGATTTTACTATAGGTGATGATAAGATTGCACTCAATAAAAGTGTTTTCACAAAATTTACTAATGAAACAATTCTCATTAGTGACTACTTTAGTAATAAAGGCAAAGCGCGAGATAGCAATGATTACATAACTTACAATAAAAAAACAGGAGATATCCATTATGATGCTGATGGCAATGGAATTCAGGTGGCGATAAGGATTGCTGTATTGGATACGAAACCGCCAGAATTATCGGCATCTGACTTTATGTTGATTGCCTAAGAGAATTGGGGTCGAGTGCCATTCGGGTCAGACCTTATTTCGGAAAAAGGGTGTTAATCTCACCCACGACTTGCTTCATGTTAACATTTCATAAAGTTTCTTAATATCATAAGCAATCAAACGCATAGCCTGTTTAATAACGGTAATTCCAAAAAAATGGGAGTTCAATTTTACATGCCCATACCAGCATCTTGAGCCTGTGCCGTTTTCACTAAATCATCCTCAAGCGTTTTTTCAATAAGTGCAGCATCTTTGACTTTTTGACTTTCGTTCATCTCCAGTTCTTGTTCCGGTGTATCTTCTTGAGCTCTGCTAATAGTAGCTATAGTTTTGGCAAGCTCAATATCTTCATTTAGTGTTGATTGAATCTCTTTGTCTAGTCCACTCTCTTTCAAGTGCAACTCTGCTTCTTTTAAATCACCTTTTTCTATCAAACTTTTTATATCTTCAATTTTTGCTTCTTTGTTGTCAAAGATATAATTTTGAAAATCTTCAACTGTTGCATTACTTACTAATCTTTGCTCCACATCAATGCCATTTTTTACAAGATCATTAATATCTTGTTTATGCTCTCCAACAGCTTCATATTTTACAAAATCAAAACTTTCAATATTAGCTTTTGATACAATAGCCTCAACAAACTTTTCTCCAGGTCCATCGTTTTGATTATAGAATGTGGCTTTCTCAGCATCTTGCTCATTTAACAAAGCAGCAATCTTATCAGCTTGTCCTGTACCATTCGCTATTGCAACATTCTTATCACTCAAATCTATTTTTATGGAAGCTGCTGCATAATCCATTTTTGACTCAAACACAGCCCAATTTTTTGTTTCGGTTTGCCCTGGAATAATTGTTATACCTTTTGGACCAAAAGATTGTGTTTTCATACTAGCCCCATCTTTTAAAACTCTCGGATTTAAAAGATGAATATCAGCTCCAACCTTATCTAAATCTATTGGCTTGCTCATATCACCGGTCAGAACACCTACTCCAGTGTTCGTGTAGCTATATTCTTTTCCATTAGCTCCGACTCCGCTAGTTTGTCCTTCTATGATATACATATTGTTAGGAATAGAGTCTATGCCTCTGTTGGTTAAAAACTCGATTACCTTTGTATCATCTGGAGTGATTTCTCTAAAACTTGCTACTTTAGTTGTATATGTGTTTTGATTCGACTTTGAGATATTTATATTCTTTAACTCTTCTAGTTTTGCTCTGTGCTCGGTAGAGAGTTGAATTTTTGCTGCATCCTTATTTATATCAATCGCTTCACTCACGAGATTTTTTAATCCACTTGCATCAAGTGAATAGTTAAGAGCATCTTTGTAACTCATACCTGTTGCGGACATAACAAGATTTTCAACTGTTCCACCGGCATCACTACCAAAATCTTTAAAATACCATTTTCCATCTCTACCTAAATTCATGTATGCACTTGGAGTTCTATCATCAGTTCTAAGTCTAAAGTTATATTGAGTACCATTTCTTCTTTCTGTATAGTCAAGTCCAAGAGAGTCCAATACCTTTGCTGGATCAGTATGTATAAGTTGCTCTTTAGTAGCGGTTTTAAGAGAGTCTATTTCGTTCTGAGACAATTTGCTATATGTAACATTATCGATATGAATTGTCTCGGGCTTTGCTTGAAATTGTTCTTGCGACAAAGTACTATTTGATTGTTTTATTTTTGGCGCTTGATAGTTGTTCATGTTCACTTCCTTCCACTCTTTGAGACTAGGTCCACCTAACTCTTTAAACTCATCAGTTCTTTTAAAATTTATAATTTGTTGTTGAGTATCTATCTTTTCAATACTAAACTCTTTTTGTAATTTCTCTCTTTTAAATCCAGCATTTTCTAGAGCACTCAAAGATACATGATGCTCTTTAGCTGCTACAAAACTCATCTTTTCAATTTTATCTTTTTGCACAGAAGTAAACTCTGGATTTTGAATTGCTTTCGCTAGAAGTGCATTAAATTTTTCTGCTTGATGACTATGATTTAGTTTTATACCATCAAGCTGTATTATTTTTTCATCTTTTGCAAAAAAGCTTGTGTCTATGCCATATTTTTTTAAAGAAGACTCTATAATATCATCATACGCTTTAATTTTTTCTCTTAACCCATCTAATCTTTTAATATTAACCTTTTTCTCATCTTTCGATATCTCATTGCTTTTAGCTGCTTTCTGAAAATGCTTAACTCTCGAATTTACTACATCGACAAGAGCTATTCTTGTATCGTTCGCGTAAACCGTTTTGTCAAGCTTGTAGTGATGTGTAAGCGAAATAGCACTCATTCTATCTTTTGGCATTTCAAAAGATTTATCTACTCGAGTGTTTAAATTTTCCAATCTACTAAATGTTTCTTTGGACATTCTATTTTTATTTTCATCATTCCATTTTTTAACACTCAAAGAGTTTTTATCAAACCATTCCATAGATTTTGATATATTATTTTTACCCTCTGCAGTGAGCTCACCATTTTCATTTTTGCTAATTTGTAGCGTAAGATTTTTTGCATCATTTTTTGTAAGCTCTATCCCCTTATCAGAAGCTATCTTATCTGCTAAAAATAGTTTTTGGTTTTGTTTTAAAAAATTGGTAAATCCTTCTATATTTTTTGGCACTTCACTTAAACCATATTTACTTGCCAATGTATCTGCATCACTTGAAAATTTTGTAAATGTATCTGCATATCTATTGCTTGCATTTGTAACAAACTCATTATATTTATCTTTATTTGATTCAAAAAATTGCTTAATATTATTTGAGTTTCTTTCCATCGCTTTTTTGTCAAAATCAAGATTATATTTTTTTGAAATTTTCTCAGCTAAATAAATATTTTGATTTGCAAATTCTGCACCTGGTACATCACCAGTAAATCTACCTATTTGCATTGCTAAAGAATAATGTGATTCATCCTTATAAAAAAATTCAAATCTATTTTGCTTTGCTTCAGCTACAGATTGCGTGTTTTCGTAGAACCTCATTTTCAGTTCAAACAATTCATCTTTAAACATTTTTATTCCATTACTGTCCGCATCTTTTGTACTCATTAAAATATGTGCATGTGGGTTGTCTGTATTTCTATGTACTGCATAAATAAAATCATAATTTTTATGATATTTTTCTCCAAAGTCAGACAAAGTTTTATTGATAACTTTATGAAATTCAGAGTCATTCATTTTTATATTTGGGTTTGGGGAAAATACAATTCTTCTTTCTCCTGTTGTATCATCACCAAAAAATGATTTAGCCTCTGCAATTGTTAGTTCACTACCATTTTTATCGTAAAGAATTCCACTTTTTAAATCGTCTCCATTGCCAGCTTCTCTAGCAGCATCCCTTGACATATAGTCAATATGCTCTTGTGTTCTTTCTTGAACGCCATCTCTTGTAAAATAATCAATTGCTTTTGTCGCTCGCTCTCCAGCTTTTTTACCTACTGTATAAGCAGACTTGCCATAGGTTTCAGGACCTGTAAATTTAACAATAGCAAAATTATTAATGGTGGTTGTATGCGTTCCGCTACTGCCTACTTTTTTTATCGAAGTAGATGAAGTTTTCATTCCTCCATCGTCAGCTATTTTTACGGGAGATATAGAAATACTACTGTCGCTTATATTTATTTCAGGAGTATTTTTAAAAGTCGCAAGTGTCTGAGCGGCAGAACCATTATCTGATTTAATTGGTGATGTAATACTTGATGCTTGAGTTGAAGATAATGAAAAATTTTTACCATCATCACTTCCTGCACTTATCTTATCGTTATCAGAACTCCCACCACCACTTTGATTAGATTGTTTAACGGAAACAGTACCGCTATGAATTTGCTTTTCACTATTTTCAATTGCCTCTTTTTTTTGTCGTTCTCTTTCTTGATATAGCAGTAATTCTTTAGAATCCATGATTAAAATTCCTTAATTCAAATGTTCTTGAAGAATATTTTGAGTGACATTTTCCTTTGAATTTATAGAATCTATAGGATGAGTTTTTATCGCTAAACCTTTTGCATGAGAAACATATTGTCGTACAGTTTCTGTTTGATCATCAGCTGACATTTCCGAACACACTACATCTCTTAAAATCATTTTCAAGAGATGATGATTAGTCAGTTCATATATTAAGTTTCTAGTGCTCTGTGCGAAATTTTTCTGTTCTTGCTCTTGGAAATATTCAATCAGTTCTTTTTTGAAAGTTTCAAGAGTTGTTACTATTTTTTCTTTTTCTTTTTTTTGATCGTCATAAATTTTTAGCAAAATTATTTTACGAATAGCCTCAGATTTTGTAATATTATAAGATGCCGCATAATTTATAATGACCTCATATAAATCCTTATCTAGCTTGATACTAATATTATAATTTTTCTTACCATCTGTTCCCATAGTTAATCCTTTTGACTGTCAATTTTCTCTTATTCATAATTTTTCAAATTTTATAAAAGTAAGACGAATAGTAAGACGAAAAGACTACTTACAATTGTGTTCTATATGAGATTTTTACTATTTTGTCACACAAAAAGTATTACGCAAAATAAAAAAGATTACTATTTGTATTACAAAATGTAGCACTTAATAAATGCAAGCACAACGGATTTAAAAGCTATTTAGTAAGACAAAAAGAAAAACAAAACATCATACCGTTTTAACTTGCTCTCTTAAAATCTTTCTTTTAAGACAAAAATCTCAACGCATCAGCAACAAATCTACACTCCAAACCAAACCTATCAGCAGACAAAAATCTCAACGCATCAACAACAAATCTACACTCCAAACCAAAAATTTTTTTATTAAATTATGAATAAGAGTGTAATTAAAATAAAAGGACCAACATGTCAAAAGAAAGAACAATAGAACTGAGAAATAAGGCAAAAGATATAATTCAAAGAGCCAAAGAGCAATCTAAAAAATTAATAGAAGAAGCAGAGCAGCTAGAAGCTCAAAACAAACTAAAAATAGCAGACAAAGCTATAGAATTTTATAAAAACAATATCACTGATATTGAACTAAGAAAATATATAGAAGAACATGCATGAAAGTGAATTTATTTAATAAAATAATAAAAACATTTATTCTTTTATTAATGTTTTTATTGGAAATAGTGGAAAAAGTTTGGATAGTCGTTAGCTTATTAACCTTTGTTGGATTAGTGCTTTTTTTAAGTCTTGAAGCAATGTTTTCACAACCTAATCCAGTAGAATTTTTTAGCGTCTTGCTTGTAGTGTTCATGCTTGGAGTTTTTTTGATTTATACAGTAGAATTATTGTTTCAACCTATGATAGATATGTTATTAAAAATAATTGTCAGGATAGAAAATGAAAAATGAAATATTAGAGATAATACAAAACTATACCGGCACAAGAGAGTTGATTGATTTGAGGATAGAAGTTCCAGCTCGACTATTTAATCTTTCAGAAGGATTAGAAAACGGCTATGAAGACATTCTTGAAGATGAAAAAGTAGTAGTAAATGCTATTGGCTACGATGACAGAGACAGAGATAATTATACGCTCTTCATTACGATAAAGGAAGATGAAGATACTTCCAAAGAGCTATTGTTGCTTGAAGCTAAATTGCTAATAGACAAGGAGATTTTTTTGCAATTATCCTATCAAAAAGCAAGAAAATTGATTTTAGACATGATAGTAGAAGGGGCGGCTCATTCAGTAAATTTAATTACTGAAAGATAAAATCATAATATTTAAAATACATTAACATAAAGGATAAAATTTGGATTACACTGTTGCTTGTTCACATATCGCTTGTCCTTTAAATTATGACTGTGAGCGCTTCAAAAATTTTCTTGATAGTGAGTATAGCTTCTGTGAAGAATTTGCTCATAATGGTAATTTGACATGCGATTCTTATCTCAATAATCATACCAGTGCTGAAGATAAAATAAAGATAGTTCCAATTCATCGTACTTCACTATTTTAAGTTTCAGATATAATTTTCGAGAACAAGTTTCACGCACTATTTCTTACTGGAATGTCAAGCACTTTAAAATTAAAGAAGTTTGATTTATATAACACACATATGACAACAGGAGTCAATAATGAAAATTATTTTAGCTATATTGGTGGTTTCATGTCTAGCCATGGCAGAAGAAAAACTAACCAAAGAAGAGTCAATACAAAATACACTTGCCAGTGTTGCAGGTTCGACAATAAGACATCAAAAGGGTAATATATCTGAGTGTACAACTATGTATAAGGGAACTCAACTAACTGAATGTGAGAAAGGTTTTAAAAAGACTGATTTGATGCTAACATCTCCTTCTAATCACTCTAAATAAAAGTAAAAAGTAACAAACTCTTTATGCAGCTCATTAAAAAATAAGTTGCATAAATATTGCTATTTCATTTTGGAAGCTATCTTTTTTACAAGTTCTTCATAGTTAATTTGTCCTATCTTACGATTATCTTTTTTATATAATATCAATGCTTTATCGTAATTTTTTTCTACTCCATACCCATTTTCATACATAGCTCCAAGAAGAGAGCAACCTCTATCATTCCCGTTTTCACAAGCTTTTAAATATAATTCAATAGCTTTAATATCCTCTGCATTAATTTGATACTCCCACCCAAGACTAGAACAACCTTCCGAGTATCCACTAGTGCAAGCTTTTAAATAAAATTCAAATGCCTTTTTAGAATTTCGCTCTACGCTATATCCTTGTCCATACATATATCCAATATTAAAACAATATTCAGCGTTTCCTTTCTTACAATCTTCTTGCCATAATTTTTTTGCTTTATTATAGTCACCATTTTGACTAGCTTTTATAAAATATTGATGAGCTTGTTTATAATCAGCATTTTTATACGCTTTAATACCTTCTGTAAGATCATCTGCTATTAGATTTAAACTCAAAATTAAGCCTAATAGAACTTTTAGATATAGTTTCATTTTCATCACTCCTATTTTAGTATATTCATAATTTATTCAATGATAAACCATTATCAAGTAAATGAGTTATCATTTTTCCTGAGTAAACACCTTTTTTTAATAATTCAATATTACCGACTACGATAAAAATTAATTTCGCTCTTGAAACAGCAACATTAAGCATGTTAGCTTTACTATTTATAAAGGAAATACTATCATTTTTCCCAACTCCAGCAGAGAAAATAACAATAGGAAATTCTGCACCTTGAAATTTATGAACTGTTCCAATTTTTTCTAACTTTTTCGTATGATTAACTGTTTGTTTAAAACTACTAATCAATTTTGAAGCCTGGCTCCTATATGGTGTAATTATTCCTATATCACTTTTCAAGTCAAAACCTGCTTCTAATAATAAATCTAATACTTTTTCTATCATATAGATTTCTTCTAAATTAACATTATCTTTCATAGCCTCAATTTCTACATTAACATAATATAAGCTTTCTCCACCCATTGTTTGATAAGCTTGATAATGAGATTTATCTTGATCTATATTTTCAGTTCTTATAGATAGTTTGTCATACTTTGCGATATCTATAAAAATATCTGCTATTTTTTTTAAACACCTTCTATGCTCATCTAAAATAATTCCATCACCTATATCATCGAATTCAACCGTTTGACATTTAGCAGCTCTGTGATAAGCTGTACTCATCGTAGGAGAGTACTTTTGATATTCTTGAAACTTTAAAACATCATTATTTTCTATATACTGCCACAGATGCTTTTTATATTCTTCTTTTTTTTCATTGTTTATAGTAATTATTGGCTCCAGTTGTTTTGGATCTCCTACTACTACTGCTCTTTTACTTCTTGCAATTAAAGGAAATAGTAAGTGTGGCGGTATCATTCCAGCCTCATCAACTATTAAATAATCGTAAATATCAGGCTTTGAAGAATAAAATAACCCTAAAGATGAAGCCAATGTGGTTGTCATTACAGGATATACTAAAGATATGTTTTTCTTGTGATATTCTAAATTTTTAAAAAATTCTGATTTTCTATCGTCAAATGAAAACATTTTCATAGAATATTCCCACTCTTCAAGACTTTTAACAATTTCTTTTTTGTTTTTTATTATCATTTCCCATATATATTCTAAGGATAATGCAAATAACTTTGCATTTTTGACATGATGTTCATTTTTAAAGTACATTAAAAATCCATCTTTATAATTTTTATAGTATAAAGAAATATTGTCCTCTAAAACTTCTTTGTTTTTTAATAAATTTTTCTCATACTGTTCTGATTTTGTCTTTAAAGATTCTATATTTTTAATTGTAATATTTATATCATCGATTCTTTTATTATACTTATTTTCAAATTTTTGAAATTCATTATATAAAAAATCAAACTTTTCACATTCGTCTAATGTAGTAGCTACTTTTGATATATTTGCATGAAAATATTCTATCTTTCCAGGTATTCTTAAAATATCATCTATACTATGAAATTCTAAATCTACAAAACATCTTTTTACTAAATCTTTATGTGAGGCTATGAAGTTTTTTATAATAGTATCTCTTCTACCAAATAGATTTTTTACAAATATTAAAAATGATGATTTATTTATCTCAAGTATAGTGTCGTTTAATTTTTGATATAAACTATCAAATAAATTTTTATTTTCTTGTATCTCCTCTATGTTAAATTCATTTGATAGTTTAATGATTTTAATTTTATTTAGTTTGTAAAATTCTACTCTTTCTGATATCTCAGAGTCTATAGATATATTGTTATAATCATTTATATCATTATCAAATTTTTCATAAAATATACTATTCTTATAATTTTCAATTTGTGATAACTTTGCATATTCATCATTCACAAATTGTTTAAACTTAGCTATTTGATTTGTTTTGCTAGATATATCTTTTTCAAAAACTTTTATACTATCTTCTAGCTTCTCTATACTTTGTTTAGTGTCTTCAATTTTTTGTTTTAAAAGATTATATGATTTTAATAAGTTATCAATATCTTTGCTAAGATTAGATATTTCATTAACCAATTCCTTGATACGATTATTGTCATGAATATTACTGTTGGCTTTTATTTTTGCTATAGTTTCTTGAAGTCTATTTAGCGATTGGGTTTTTTTATTATCATTTCCCCAGATGAAATATAGCCAACTATATTCTTGAAACTCTTTTGCAAAAGCGTCACACACATTATCTACGGCTTTGTTACTAGTACTTGTTATCAGCATTAGATTATTAAAATCTTGATTGTCAATAATTGCCAATGCTCTTTTTACAATTCTATTTGCCATGATTGACAAAAGAAGTGTTGTTTTTCCTGTCCCTGGTGCACCTTGAACAGCTACTAATTCTTCTTCTCTTTGAACTTTTTGCATAACAATGGCTTGCCCAAGAGCTAGTGGGTATTTTCCAAATGCTCCTTTGTATATTTGATTTAAAGGAACATTCGAATTTTCAAGAGGCGTATCAAATAAATATTTTATTGCTAAACTATGTTTTGCAATAAAATCAATCATTTTGTCTTTTTTAAATTTCAGATCGTTATATAGTGCTACTGTATAATCTTCAGCATCAAGTTTTGAAATTAAAAAATCTGGTAAATTTTCTGTTTTGTGAAGAACTAAATCACTATCTACTTCAGCTAATCTTTTTTCAACCCAATCTACTGTAAGGTATATGGCTTCTAAAAAACTTTTATCTCTTAAATTAATATTTATAAGTTTTGATAAAAATTCAATAATATTTTCACCATCTAAAATTTCACTTTCATCTACATAAAGTTTATTTATTAAGAACATTTTGAATATTGTAAAATTGGAGATTGTGTTTAAATTGTTAATTTTAAGATGGTGACCATCTAAGGAAAAATTTTTCAATGGAATTGATAGCAATGGAAATATATATCTCGAATTTTTATTGGTTAAACTATATGTTTTTGAACCAATTAACAAACAAGAAAAATAGATGCTATCATCTATTTCATCATTTTTTAAAAAAATTTCTTTTTCTTGTAAAGAAAGGGTTAAAAATTTAAAGTGCTTTGACAAGTCTTTAAATGCGTTATATTGCATATCAGTTAAACGAATATTTAAAAAACTATCATTTTGAATTTGTTTATAATTTATAAATTGCTCATTTTTTAAGTTAGACTTTTGCTGTGTACCTTTATCAATTCTAAGCTTACCCTCTTTTTCAATATCCATGAAAGTTAGCCAGTTTTCAAGAATTTTTTTTATTTTTGATTTCATTTATCTCTTTTAATATTATGTATTTCCAAACTCTACAAAAATTACCCTGCTGATTTTACATCTTCTAACAATACAGCACTTTCATCTTTAGCTTTTTTTCTAGCTTTAGCAGCAGCAGCTTTTAGCTCAAAGTAAAAAATCTCTTGATCTTCTTGCTCAAGCTCTCGATACGCTTTTAATATTTCAACTTCTTTTTCAGATAAGTGTGAATTTATTTGAACAGGAATTGTCACTACTCTATTATTTTTTATAATATTTTCGCCAGATAACAAATATTGAATACTATCAGGAAACAATATTGTTAATTTACTAATAAATTCAAAAGATGGTTTTATTAAATTTTTTTCATATCTTAATAGAGATTGGTTTTTAATGCCCATCACATTAGCAAACTCTACTTGACTATGACCAAGCTTCTTTCTAAATTCTATAAGTCTATTACCAAATGTATCCAACTTTTCCCACCATTTTGACTATGTTATCTATATCGATTACTTTATTAATCAATATAGTTGATTTATTATTGACAAAGTAAACAATATTGTATATAATGCTTATTGGTTTCACATTCTTATAGATTTCTATAAAAACTAATCTTTTATTCTATTTAAAAATAGATTAAATGTTTATTGAGTGTGAGAGAAGATTATATGTAAATTTTCCCGCGGGAAAATAGTTATTTGAAAATTTATTGTTGAAGTATTGAAAAGAAGTTTTCTTAAGTAGAGGGAGACAAGGGAAATAAATCCCTTGACCATGCTAATTTAGCATAGGTGCAAAGATGCACATAAGCATAAGTGTCACAAATAGCTTATTCATAAAATCTCCCTTATGTAGTTTAGGAGGGCAAAAAAAAAGGTTAGAGGCTCATGACTTCCCCTAACCTTTAAAAGCTTTTTACCGCTCCAGAAACTACATAAGTATTTGTGACGGAAAATTATATCAAAAAAAAGTTAATTTGATTAAGGAATAAATAATAAGAGTAATAACTATTAACGCCTGTTGTAAAACATGCTCAAAATCATTTTATAAAAATGCTTCAAAAAAGATACTTATTTGTGAAGAAAACTCTGAAAAGACACAAAGTGACCATGACTGCGAACTATGGGAACCGGATGATAGTGTATTTAACATGTGTAAGTTTAAGATGACAAATTAAAAAAAAGGAGGAAAGTTAGGATGAGTTACCAAAAATTTCAAATCCTTGTGAGTTTGGCGACAGAACAAGGAATCAAAACTATTGGCGAATTTAAAAGCTTTGCAAAAAATTATAATGCAAATCAAATTAAAAACAACTAAAGATTAGCAAATATTCAATACTTCAACAATAAATTTTTATAGAGGAGGAATAAATGAATAAGAAAACAAATTATATACCAGCAGAAGAGGTATGTACACGACTGAATCAGGAGTTAAAAAGTAATGTGTTTACATTTGGAAAGTTTATGAGACTTGTAAAAAAAGGACTCATCCAATTTCATGATGTTAGAACACCAGGAACAACACAACCAAGATACGCTTTTATTTTTGAAGAAGTAAAAGCAAGCCTTGAACAACTCAAAAAGGATTAGACAGATGGAACTTCATAACATAATAAAAGCTGAATTGTTAAAGCAGTTAGATACAGAATTAATTGCTGAACTTGAACAATCAACTTCACAAGAGGAGTTAATAAATATTTTGGTCTCTATGATTGTAGAGTCAAAAATAAATATCCAAACAAAAGAAGAAATTTTAAAACTCTTTAAAATACCAAAACAACGCTTTGAGCATTTAATCAGAGAAAACAAAATCCCTCATATCTACATCAATAATAAAACTCGTTTATTTAATGCAAATGATGTGTACAAATATCTCAATGAAAACTGCAAAATTGCTAGTTAAGGAGCATAATAATGATTATTTGGAATTGGCAAGAAACAATAGCAGAAAGATTTAGCAGACAGGCTATATTTGATGATTTACTTAAAGAAGATTCTATGGTGTTCACAATGGCCAAAGAAGATGTAGCAAAAATTTTACAAACAACAAATTATAGTTTTGTTTATCAAAAATTGAGTTTTGATGATGTGTATAGTGCTGCAACATGCGTTACACAAAATCAAATCATCAAAATACTTCAAAAAAAGAAAGGTTTTTTGTTTTGTAAAGATAACTGTGAATTTAAAAACTCAGAATTAGTAAAAAAGATAATACAAAGGATTACAAATAATATCAAAAATTTATTTGATGATCGCTATAAAACTTGTATTAGAAACGATTTGTTTTTTATAAATAAATTTGAAAATGCGATTACAGAAGATGATCACGATGTTTTATCAATTTTAATTGCAGAAGAAACACAAAAAGAAGATGCAGATAAGAAGAGCACAGAATATAGAGAATATTTAGAGTTTATGAAAGAAATAATAAAAGTTGATAGTGACGGGCAAACATCACTATCATTTGCATAAGGACTAGAATTGAATTGTACTCAAAACAATGGTTATGTGTCAAACACAAATATCGAAAGAAACCTACTCGCCTCAATCTTGTTCAACACCGACTTAATCGATGAAGTTGAGAAGTTATTAAAAGCTAATGATCTTTATCTTCCGGCACACCAAGAAATTTTATCAGCAATTTTTGCACTTCATAAAAATAATTTACCGGTTGATGAGGAATTTATATTAAAAAAATTTCCAAAAATCGACAAAGATGCCATGATAAGCATATTATCTGCAAATCCAATCTCTGACATAACAGCCTATGCCAAAGAGTTAAAAAAAGACAGTATAACAAGACAAATCCAAATAATTTCTATTGATTTACAACACAAATTTGATTTAAAACTTATTGATAAACTCCAATCGCTTAAAGATGAGTTGGAACAGCTTGAGAGTATTACTCCTATATCAAAGAAAGATAACAAAAAGCTTGAGAGCATCCTAGATAAATTTGATATTGATTTTGATAAAATTGAAAATATTAAATTTGAATATTTAATGAAGCACTTCTTAGTTAAAAATGAAATTACCATGATTTCCGCTTTACCCGGAACAGGTAAAAGTTTACTCAGTGTTGCTGTTGCAAATATGCTTCTGGTTGAAAACAATATAGAACGGGTCTATTATATTGATGGAGACAATGGTGCAGGAACACTAAAAGACAGGAATATACATCATCTCAAGCGGCAACATGGTACAAAATTTAGATACTTTGTTGGTCTTACTCAAAGTGAACTATGGAAGATAATTCAAACTCTTCAAAAAATGGATTTATCAAATTCTTTAATAGTATTTGATAGTATTAAAAACTTTATATCTGGGGACAGAGATAAAAATAAAGATGTCTCACCTGTTATGCAAATATTAAAAACTTTACGAAATAATGGTGCTACAATCATTTTCTTACATCATCAGAACAAAAAACAAAAAGATTTCGAAAGTGACTATGCTGGCTCAAGTGCATTTGCAGAGGATACTAGTAATGCTTTTAAAATGACTAGAAATGATGATAAAAATTCATTAATTTTAAAACCTTTCAAAGCAAGAGCTGGGGACCTCCATGAACTTGCTTTTATATACAATGCTCATAATCACACTCTTGCAGAACTAGATATATCAGTTGCAAAACAAACCAAAGAGATGGATGAAATGATAGCTGAAACGATTGAGTTTTTAAAATCATCCAAGAACAAACCAATGTGGAGTGAGTTGTCTGATAATCTGAAAGAGCTTGGTTACGATAAAGAAAAAGCGAGCAAAATTATCAAAAATGGTGAAGGCAAATTATGGGATTTTGTAAGAGGTGATAGAAACAATAAAAAATTGTACTCTTTAATTGGAGATGGCACACAAAAAAGAGTAGCTGTTGAAACAGTTTACGAAGAAATTCCAAATACTACTCCGATAACTCAGACAACTCCGAGAAGTCTATTTTCAGGCACATCTAGTGAGATTAAAAGCATGGATACTAATTACGATAACTCCGATAACCAAAGGCTTACATTGGATTCTAAAAATTTCCCGCGGGAAAATTCAAATCATTTAGCTGCATATGGTACACCGACAACTCAGACAACTCCGAGAAGTCTATTTATGGGTGCTTCTAATGAGTTTGAAAGTAATGTCAATGATTCCGATAGCTCCGATAACTCATTAGCTATTTTACCGCCGGGAACGCAAAGTCAAAAATTTTCCATGCCAACAATTACTTAAAGGTTGAAAAAATGAGCGAAAATTCTGAAAAAATTTTATATTTAATTTTGCAAAAATTAGAAGATCAAGAAGAGCTTTTATTGCTTACAATATCATCTTTAACTACCAAAAAAGCGGTTGCTAATTTTTTAAAAAAAACCGACAGAACTATAGATAATTATATAGCAAATGGTACTTTTAAAGAATCAGAACAGTATTTTCATAATGAAAATGGGAAAATTGAGTTTATACCAATGGGAATCTTAAATTATCGGAGATATCAGAATCTTAAAAAAGAAGAAATACCAAAAATTGAGATGAAAAAGATTTATCATCCATCCGTTAAAAGTATAGTTGAAGGGTTAAAACTTGCCTAAATCAAAAAGAGAAAAGTGCAACTATTTAAATTATACTTTTACCATTTTTAAAAAATATGACACATGGCAAATATCTTTTAAAAACCCAAAAGATGTAAAAATGGTAAAACGAAGTACAGGACTTGCTGCTACTGCTGCAAACTTGATTACTGTTAAAAAGGAAATAATTCCATCTGTTGTGGAGTATCTTACTGGTAAAATCCAATCAGTTGAGGAAGAAAAAGAATATACCCTAAGCAATTTTGCTGATGAGTATTTTGTGCTTCATAGAGCAAGAGTACGAGAACATACACATAACAGAAATTTATTACATTTTCAAAAGCATATTAAACCATATTTTGGACATAGATTGTTAGATACTATAAAACCAATGGAGCTAGAAAAATGGCAAAATGACTTTAAATCTAAGAAATATAAACCTTTAACAATTCAAAAATTTAGATCTATATTATTTTCAATATTTGATGAAGCCATAAAAAACGATATTATAAATACAAATCCACTCTCAAAAGTTGAAGCTCCAAAAATAAATAAAGAATTTAAAATGATTGATGATGTAGATGAAGATATATTTCCCTTTTCAGAAGATGAGATTAAAATGATTTTAGACAATAGTGACAGTTATTTAAAAAATTTCATAATGCTAATGTACGCAACCGGAGTAAGACCCGGAGAAATAATTGCTCTTCAGTGGACTGATATAAGTTTTGATAAAAAGCAAATACACATATCTAAAACAATATCATCAGGAAAGATTGGATTACCAAAAACAGCTGCAAGTGTAAGAAAAGTTGATATGTTACCACTTGCAGAACTAGCTCTAAAAGAACAATATAAGTTAACTAAAGATTATGAGTATATATTTATTAGTTCATCTAAAAAAGCTTTTTACTCTCACGATATTATTAATATAAGATTTAAAAAAATCCTAAAATCAAACAATATACAAGTGAGAGCATTGTATAATCTGCGTCATACTTTTGCATCACAACTTATTAGTAGTGGTGAAGATATTGTATGGGTAAGCAGAACTCTTGGTCATAATGATGTATCAATTACTTTGAAATATTATACAAAATTTATTAAAGAAGATGAAGAAACAAGGCTTAAGAAAATATCTAAAATTGGAGCGAATTTTGGAGCGAATATTTTCAGAGATAGCTAAAAAGCCAACATATAGGGGTTTTATTAATGATTATTAGGGTTTATTACGAAGACACCGACACTGGCGGAGTTGTTTATCACTCTAATTATCTTAACTTTTGCGAAAGAGCGAGAAGTGATTCTTTTTTTCAGAAAGGACTTACTCCAGTGTTAGAGAATGGTCATTTTGTGGCTAGAAAAATTATGGCTGATTTCTTTTCGAGTGCTAAGCTTGGGGATTTATTGGATGTAAAATCAACACTTTTAAAGATGAACGGTGCATCGTTTGTACTTTTGCAAACAATCTATAAAGGGGATGAAAAAATCTTTGAACTGCAGATAACTCTAGCTTACATCACCTTTGAGGGAAAACCCCAAAAGATAGGCGCTCACACAAAAGAGCTTCTATTGTCACTCTTCTAAATTTGATTGATTTTTCACAAATCTATATCTGGTAGGTTTAAGAAGCTCTATCTCATGTTTGATTTGATTATTTTCTAAAACTATGTCGTACTCTCTATTTTTTTGCGTAATTACACTAAAGAAATAGTCAACCCCTAGAGTTGTCGTGTAATTAATCCAATCATAAACTATGTCGTTTGCAAGCAGTGCATTCGCCTCTATTAGTAGGTTATTAGAATGCGTGATAGAGTTTGCAACAATCATCTTTTTTCTATCCTCATACTGCGTCATCGAGAGTAGGAGCGGGTCGTAGTTTATTTGCGTCGACAGAATATTTACGGCATTTACATCATAAAGTGTCAACTGTGACATAATCATTCCGGTTTTTACAATAGGTGTGTTAATGAAAAAAGAGGCATTTTGTATGTTGCTTTTTTGTTCCAAATATTGGGAAAGATTTGTAGTTTTTACAGGGATAGAGTATTTTACAACCCTTTTGTTGGGTAATTCCAGAAATTTAAACTGCTCCTCCTCGTACAAAGCCAGTTTACTACCGATAGCTGATTGGTCATAAAAGATAACAAGAGGAGAGACTGCCTCTTTTATAAGCAAGTCGCTCTGTGCTCTATAGTCGATACCGCCAAAATACAAAAAAGTTGATTGCGTATTTGAATCATTTTTGTTTATTGTCGGAAAAAAGATATTGATATTTGGATTGAGTGCCGAAACAACATCCGTACCCTCCTGGGTTAAGGGTGCAATAACATACTCAAAACCATCCTGCTGAATCTTTGCAAGAGCTTTTTGTATCTCTTGTGTGCTTTCGTTTTCTATTTTATAACTCTTAAGTTCAAACGAATAATTTTTGGTCATAAGATAAGCCAAAGCAGCGTTTGTGGTTGATGCAGCATATTTTCCTACAATTTTATATGGGAGGAGCATGGCAATTTTAACTTTTTTGCCGCTCTCTTCTACTCCGCTAATCACTTCAACACGGGCTTCAACCGTTGGAGCCTCTTGGAATTCATCCATAAAAGTAGCATAAGCAGCCATCTCTCCTAGATTTAAAGTAGAAATATATTTAACTCTTATCTCTTCATGTGCACTGTTTTCAAGTTTACTACTGGCATGCGAAAGAAATGAAAAAATCATGCCATGGTCTAAATACTCCTGCATACATCTTTCACTGCATGGATACGGATCTAAATCAAGAATATATGTTTTTGGCATAGGAACAGGAGATACTAGATGACTTTTTGCGTAGATGATTAGAGGTAAAAGTAAAAATGCGAAGATTATTTTTTTCATAGACAGCTCTTTATTGTTTTAAATATATTCTCTACATACTCCTATAAATAGGAGTATGTAGAGTTTTTGAATCCATACTTTTAGCTATATTGTACATTTAAAGTATGGATATTTTTATAATCAGATATCATTATAGCCATCCCGAACTTAGAGTATTAATAATTATATAAATGACTTTATTGTCTAAACTTATTTATGTAAATCCAACTTCGCTTAAATATTTATCTAAAAGCACTTCTTTTTCTTCTTTTGATATTTGAATTTCTAAGTCTTGTTTCATTTTTTCAAGATTTTTACGAGATTCTTTAATAATTACTTCCCAAGTTTTACAGTAGACTTTAATATTTTGATTTTTGTCCCATAAAAGCCCATTATCATAATCTTCAAATTCACTTTTAAAGGTATCATCATTTTTTAATTTTGTTGATACAACATAGTAAGTCCAACGATTTTTATCATTAACTCTATGTCTAGTATTATTCATAATTCCGCGGCGATATGTATTTATTTGGTCAGTTTCTTTAATTCCTATAGTAACCTTTGGAGCTTTTAATTCTACTATTAAATTATTTATGATTTGTCCACTATTACTGTTAAACTCACTCCATAAATACAAGTCAGGAATTTTTTTTAGTAATGTTTCCATATCTTCTTTTTTAGCAGTTTTAAGTTCTTTATCTAAATCTTCAATATCTTTTTCTGATAAATTATCAATAGTGAAATTTGCTTTTATAACTGAGTCTAATGATTGGTCACTTGTTCCAATATTATCAGAAAATTTATCTCCAAAAATCCATGTTTCTCTTTCAATAATTTTATGTAGCTGACTTCTTTCTTTTAAGTGCTTGACATAAAAATCCTCATGAACTAAATCATCTAATACATTTAAAAAAGTAAGTCTTCGTTTAATTTCATCATAATGTGCGATTAACTTTGGTAATGATGTTGATTCTAATATTTTTGTGAATTTAGCTCCATCTTCTTCATTTAATTCCAATACCTCAGATACAATAGTGCCAATATTTTTATCTTTTTCAATAATCTTTTTTAAGAGTTTAAATAAAATTGCTAGTGAACTGTTTTTTCTATTTAATACTTTTGGGTCTTCTTCCAATATTTTAAAAGCACAAAGGTCAAAAATATCTTTTTGAGCTATCTCGATTGGTGTCGTAGGTACTCCCTTGAATGGATAATACAGTTCTGTAATAAATTTATCAAATTCTTCTTTAGAATGCTCTCGTTTGACAGCAAATAAAAAGTCTAACAGTAGTTGGTGTCAAACGAACTCTAAAATTGGGCAGTTAAATTTAAAAAAAGTTACATTCTGAAACTTAAACCACCTCTTGTTTTTCTACTGTTTTATTTGAAGATTTAACTCCAAACTTATAAATGTCTGAATT
>JBAZSX010000004.1:0-222858 GCA_041662225.1 Sulfurimonas sp. | reverse complement strand
TGCGGAGATGAACAATGAAATATTCTGATTTAGCAGATAAAAATTCAGCAGAACTTCAAGCTATGCTTAAAGCAAAAAAGACTGAACTTTTTACTTTAAAAATTAAACAAAAGATGATGCAATTGACAAACACTAATGAAATAAGTGTTACAAAAAAAGACATTGCTAGAATCAATACTGCACTTACTGCAGTAGCAAACTAGGGGCTGATGATGACACATAAGCGTGAAATTCAAGGTAGTGTAGTTAAAATTGCAGGCGATAAAACGGTATCTTTACTGGTAGAACGTCGTGTAATGCACCCTCGTTACCATAAAGTTGTAAAGCGTTTCAAAAAGTACTTAGTACATGATGAGCGAAATGAAGTAAAAGTAGGAGACGAGATTATTGCAATCGAGTGTCGCCCACTTTCTAAGACTAAATCTTTTAGACTTAAAACAGTTGTATCAGGAGCACAATAATGATACAAGGTTTTACTCGTCTAAATGTAGCTGACAACACAGGTGCAAAAGAGATTATGTGTATTAAGGTACTTGGAGGTTCAAAGCGTCGCTACGCTACTGTTGGTGATGTTATCATTGCCTCTGTAAAAAAAGCGACACCAACTTCTAAAGTTAAAAAAGGTAAAGTAGTAAAAGCTGTTATTGTTAGAACTAGAAAAGAGATTCAGCGTGAAAACGGTTCTCTTATCCGTTTTGATGACAATGCAGCTGTTATACTTGATGACAAGAGAGAGCCAATAGGAACTCGTATCTTCGGACCAATTGGTCGTGAAGTTCGTTACGCTGGATTTATGAAAATCGTATCTCTTGCACCGGAGGTTGTTTAATGGCAAAGTTTAATTTTAAAAAAGGCGATACTGTAGAGATAATCGCTGGAGATGACCGTGGAACTAAGGCAACTGTTTTAGCAGTTATGCCAAAGAAAAACAAGGTAATCGTTGAGGGTTGTAAAATAGCCAAAAAAGCTATTAAACCAACTGAAGAAAACACGAAGGGCGGCTTTTTAAATAAAGAGATGCCTATAGATGTTTCAAATGTACGAAAAGTGGAGGCATAATTAGATGGCTCGTTTTAAAGAAAAATATTTAGGTTTAAAATCTGAATTGCAAGCTGATTTAGGAATTAAGAATCCTATGCAAGTTCCTTCAGTAGATAAAATAATTATCTCTGTCGGTGCAGGTTTTGCAATGAAAGACAATAAACTAATAAAAAACATTGAAGATACTATTACAGCAATTGCCGGTCAAAAAGCGACTACTGTAATAGCTAAAAAATCTGTTGCAGGTTTTAAAGTTCGTGAAGGTATGCCGGTTGGTATTCGTGTAACACTTCGTGGTGAAAACATGTACAACTTTTTAGACCGTTTGATTTCTATTGCACTTCCTCGTGTAAAAGATTTCCGTGGTGTTCCTAGAAATGGTTTTGACGGTCGTGGTAATTACAACTTTGGATTACAAGAGCAATTGATTTTTCCAGAGATTACTTATGATTCAATCATGCAAATTCATGGTATGAATATTACAGTTGTTACAACTGCTGATTCTGATAAGGCTGGTTTTGCTCTTTTAGAGAAAATGGGTATGCCTTTTACTAAAGGGAGTAACTAATGGCTAAGAAGTCTATGATCGCAAAAGCGAAAAGAGAACCAAAGTTTAAAGTTCGTGGTTATACACGTTGCCAGATTTGTGGTCGTCCACATTCTGTTATTCGTGACTTTGGAATATGCCGTGTTTGTTTTAGAAAAATGGCAAATGAGGGATTAATCCCAGGTGTTAGAAAGTCTTCTTGGTAAGTCCAAGAGGAAACTTCTGATAATTAGTAATTATTTTAGTTTCTAAAATAGTCACAAGCAAGGAAAATATATGATTAATGATTTAGTATCGGATGCTTTAACTCGTATTCGTAATGCTGGTATGAGAAGATTAAATGTTACTACTTTAGTACACTCTAAAAGTGTTGAAGCAGTAGCAAACATCTTAGTTGACAAAGGTTATCTTGAGAGCTGTAATGTTGTTGAAGATGGCGTTAAAAAAACTATAAAAGTTGTACTAAAGTACAATGAACAAGGTAAAACTGTAGTTAATGAGCTTAAAAGAATTTCTAAACCTGGTCGTCGTGTTTACAAAGGCAAAGAAGAGATTAAGCGTTTTAAAAATGGTTACGGCACTATTATAGTAAGTACATCACATGGCGTACTACCAAATGACAAAGCATATGAGCTTGGCATTGGTGGCGAAGTTATGTGTACGGTTTGGTAGGGAGATAGCATGTCAAGAATTGGAAAATTGCCAGTAGAATTTACTGCTGATATAAATGTTAGTTCAAATGGAAATGTTATAACTTTTACCAAAGGCAAAAATAGTGTTGATTTAGATACAAAGGGAAATGTTGCCTTTACTATTGAAGGAAATACATTGACTTTTGCTAATTTGTCTGATGCAAAAACTCATAGAGCTTTTTGGGGAACTTACCGTGCTTTAGCTGCAAATATAGTAACTGGTTTAGTTACAGGTTATACAAAGCAGTTAGAAATTAATGGTGTTGGTTACCGTGCTGCAGTAAATGGCAATGTACTTAATCTTCAGTTAGGTTATTCTCATGATATTAACTATGAGTTGCCAGAAAGTATGGAAGCAGTTGTAGAGAAAAATGTTATTACTATAAAAAGTCATGATAAACAAGCTCTAGGTCAAGTTGCTGCTGAAATTCGTTCTTTCCGTCCACCAGAGCCTTACAAAGGTAAAGGTGTTAAATACATGGAAGAGCATATCGCGCGTAAAGCCGGTAAAACTTCTAAGAAATAAGGGGGGAGTATAAATGAATGCTAAAGTATTAAAAAGCAAAGTTGCTAATCGCTTAAAGCGTAAGCGTCGTATTCGTGCAAAAATATCTGGTTGTGCTTCACTTCCTCGTGTTTCTGTATTTCGTTCAAATCGTTATATAAGTGTACAAGCTATTGATGATGTAACTGCTACAACTGTAGCTGCTCTTCACTCAAAGTCAACTGGTCATAAATCAAACAGAGAAGGTGCAGCTGCACTAGGTGTTGCATTTGCTGCTACGCTTAAAGCTGCTAATATTTCTGAAATAGTATTTGACCGTAATGGTTACCAATATCACGGCGTAATTGCTGCATTTGGTGACGCACTTCGTGCTAACGAAATTAAGTTCTAGGGGCCAAGATGGAAATCAATAGAGATGAATTTGAAGAATCAATTGTAAATATTGGTCGTGTAACTAAAGTTGTAAAAGGTGGTCGCCGTTTTCGTTTTACTGCACTTATCGTTGTAGGTAACAAAAAAGGTACTGTTGGATATGGTGTTGGTAAAGCTAAAGAGGTTCCGGATGCTATTCGTAAAGCAGTTGATAACGCTTTTAAAAACTTAACAGTTGTTAAGATTAAAGGTTCAACAATTGCACACGATATTGAGCATAAATATAACGCTAGTCGTGTTTTATTGAAACCTGCATCAGAAGGTACCGGTGTTATCTCCGGTGGAGCTGCTCGTCATGTTCTTGAGCTTGCTGGTGTTAAAGATATTCTTACTAAATCAATTGGCTCTAACAATCCAAACACACTAGTACGTGCTACAATCGAAGCATTGTCTCGTATAAAAGGATAGAAAATGGGTATTGAAAATTTAACGCCTGCTGAGGGTTCAACATCTTCTCGTAAGCGTGTTGGTCGCGGACAAGGTTCTGGTATGGGTAAGACTTCTACTCGTGGTGGAAAGGGTCAAACTGCTCGTTCTGGTAGTTCAAGAAAAAGAAACTTTGAAGGTGGACAAACTCCACTTGCAAGAAGATTACCTAAAATTGGATTTACGTCTCGTGTCGTAAAACCTTATGTAATTAATGTTGAAAGAATTAGTGCTATCGCTGAATTGACTGAAATTACAATGGAAACAATCCGTAGTGTTCATAAAATCAGCGCTATGGTTACTAAAGTTAAATTGGTTGGTGCTACTGCGAAAGATTTAGCATCAAAAATTAAAGACGAAAACATTACTACAACTGGTAACTAATCGTGAATAAAAATCTGGTTAATAAGATACTTATTACAATAGGGTTTTTATTTATCTACCGCCTACTGGCTTATGTGCCAGTTCCAGGCGTAGATACTGCTGTTATAGCTTCATTCTTCAACTCACATCAATCGGATGCACTAGGTCTATTTAATATGTTCAGCGGCAAAGCTGTTGAGAGATTATCTATTATATCCCTAGGAATTATGCCTTACATTACCGCCTCAATTATTATGGAGCTTTTAGCTGCTACATTTCCTACTTTAGGTCAAATGAAAAAAGAGCGTGACGGTATGGTAAAGTATATGCAGATTATTCGCTATGCGACTATTGTTATTACTATAATTCAAGCTATTGGCGTGAGTGTTGGACTTCAAAGTTTAACCGGTCCAAGTGGGAATAGTGCTATATTAGTTGACCATACTACATTTATTACACTTTCTGCTGTTTCAATGTTAGCAGGAACAATGCTTCTAATGTGGATTGGTGAGCAGATTACGCAAAGCGGCATCGGTAATGGTATATCTTTAATTATCTTTGCCGGTATAGTTTCAGCAATTCCAAGTGCTATAGGTCAAACTGTAACTATGGTAAATACTGGTGCTATGGGCTTCCTAACTGTAATTGCTATTTTGGCGCTTATACTAGGAACTGTTGCAATAATAATTTATGTTGAGCTTGGTGAGCGTCGTGTTCCTATTACATATGCTAAAAAGACTATGATGCAAAACCAAAACAAAAGAGTTATGAACTATATTCCAATTAAAGTGAATTTAGCCGGTGTTATTCCAGTTATTTTTGCGAGTGCAATATTAATGTTTCCTATGACAGTTTTATCGAGTAGTACTAATCCCACTATTCAAGGTATAGCTGATTTATTACACCCGAATAGTTACTTTTTTAACTTATTGACATTTGTTTTTGTTGTATTTTTTGCATTCTTTTATGCATCAATTACATTTAATGCAAAAGACATTGCAGATAATTTAAAAAGACAGGGCGGATTTATTCCAGGTATTCGCACGGGAGAAGCTACAAAAGAGTTTTTAAATGAAACTGCGAGTAGATTAACCTTTACGGGTGCTCTTTACCTTGGTCTTGTTGCGACACTTCCTTTTATGATTATAAAGGGAATGGGCGTACCATTCTTCTTTGGAGGAACAGCGGTTTTAATTGTTGTTCAGGTTGCACTAGATACTATGAGAAAAATAGAAGCTCAGCTATATATGAGCAAATATGAAACACTAAGCGCGGTTGGTTTATAAAAATGGCCATTGCGCTTAGAAAACATGATGAAATTGAGAAATTAAGAGCTGCCAATAAAATTGTTGGCGGTGCTTTAGAGCTTCTTCGTATCAATACAAAAGCAGGAATCTCTTTAAAAGAGCTTGATTCAATGGGAGAGGAGTATATTCTTTCACATGGTGCCAAACCCTCTTTTAAAGGTCTTTATGGATTTCCTAGTGCTGTTTGCACCTCACTCAATCAAGTAATTATTCATGGGATTCCAACAGATTATAAACTCAAAGATGGGGACATTATAGGTTATGATGTCGGAGTAGAGCTTGAGGGATATTTCGGCGACGCAGCTATAACTGTTCCTGTTGGAGTAATAAGTCAAGAAGATGAAGATTTAATCGCATGTGCTAAAGATACCTTATACCATGCGATAGGTGAGATAAAAGAGGGAATGCGATTTAAAGAGCTCTCTTTATTAATGGAAAATTTCATAAGAGCAAGAGGTTTTGTTCCTCTTCATAGTTTTTGCGGACATGGAATAGGAAAAAAACCTCATGAAGAGCCTGAAATACCGAATTATTTAGACGGAAAGAATGCCAAGGCAGGTCCAAAGATAAAAAATGGAATGGTTTTTTGTCTTGAGCCAATGATTTGTCAAAAAAATTCAAAACCAATTATTTTAGAAAATAAGTGGGATGTTGTTAGTGCCGATGGTTTGCGCGGTTCACACTATGAGCATACTGTTGCAGTTATCAACGGTAAAGCTGAAATTTTATCTCTTGCATAGAGAAGTAAGGAATATATAATGGCTAAATCGGATGTTATCGAAGTTGATGGCAAAATCATAGAGGCTTTGCCAAATGCAACATTTCGTGTTGAATTAGAAAATGGACATATTATTTTATGTCATATCGCAGGTAAAATGCGTATGCACTATATCAAAATACTTCCAGGTGACCGTGTTAAACTAGAGCTAACACCATACAGTCTTGATAAGGGACGAATCACTTACAGATACAAATAAAAAGAGGAACAACCTCTTTTTATTTGACTTAAAAAGCTTGTTTATTTCTAAACTCGGAAATCTCCGTCTCAACCATCTCATTAATCATAATAGTAAAGAGTTCTGATATTAAATTTGGAGACAGCCCAAGCTCTATTGCCTGTCGTCTGGCTTTTTGTAATATAAACTCAATTCTATCGTCGGCCTTTACCTCTTCAACACTATTCTTAAATTTAGCAACTTGGCGTATTAGCTGACTTCTCTCCGCTATTAAATCCACTAGCTTCGTATCGAGTATGTCTATATCGTGTCTTACTTCTTCTAATGAGTTATAAACTTTCATATTGATCCTTTATAATGCTTGAGATAGATTAGAAAATATTTCTTTCATTTTCTGCCCAATATATATTTGATTTTATATGTTATCAAAAAATAGATACAAATCTGTTAACGATTTTGTAACAAATTAAATATACAATGCTATTACGATTCTCCTTGTATGGTCTTTTACCTCATTCATAAAGATTATACTTCGTTATCCCGGTTTACACTGGGATTTTTTATTATAAAATTAAGACATAAATTATATTTTTTCGTAAATTGCTATCGTTATATTGTTTACCTATTCCCAGTCTAGCAATCTTTGTTGACCATTAAGGTTCCTAATGTGCGTAACATCCTGGCTTACTTCTATTACCCCTTTATATGAACCCGCATCATCTCTAATAGCAAAGTATCTGATATGGATAAACTTATCTTTAAATGTTATCCAAAATTCTGCTTCATCTCTTCTTCCGGCTTTAAATTCTCTTAGTATCAATAAAACCTGATCAACACTTTTAGGAGGATGGCAAAATTTAACTTCTCTGCCTATGATGCCGGCACTTCGCGGAAATACTCTATTGTCACCGCGGTTATAAAATAGTACTATATCGTTCTCGTCCACATAAGTTATATCAACGGGCATAAATTTAAGAAGCCAATTTATCTGATCAGGAAGCAAATAACCCTCATCAAGCTTGATTCTATCATCAAGAGAGAACGGGAGTTTTCTTTTTTTTGTATCTTGGCTAGGATGTAGGTACTCTTGTTCACTTACGGCAGGAAAAGCAGGAGGTGCTTCATCAAACATCCAGCCTATCTCTTCATCACCGCCTCTCATCTCTTCCCAATCATCACTGCTTAACATGCTGTATGCTCTTGGCAGAAGTCTTCCCTCTTCAACTTGTAAAATATGCTCTAAACTTTCAAAAACCCGGTGTAAATTTTGACTTATGTGGAGTGTATTTTGAGATTTAATTGCAGCATGGACAGCCTTAATCTCATCTCTTATTTGGTCATGAAAAGCCCACATGTTTTGGCTAGGGCTTGTCCAACCATATTTTTCCAGGTATGGAAAGAGTTGATTCTCTTTTCTGGCAAAATGTTTTTCAACAAGACAAAGTTTCGCGAAGAGTTTATAAAACTCTTCATTATTCTCTTCAATATTTATGTCGTTGATTTTGAATATCAACTCTCTGATTAATTTATTTTCATCCAGATAAACTTTTACTGGATGACCCTCTGAAAGACTTGAAGATGTGTTCTGACCTAAAAATTCACTCATTTTTTTCCTTTATAATAATGAGGAATTATATGCTTTTATATTTTTTATATTTTGATTTAAAGCAATATGAATGAATTTATTAATTTACTAATTAGGTTTGATTAATTTCTTTACATCTTTTGTTATATGAGCAAAAGGGATGTTTTGAACACCTATTTTAACTCCATTTTCATCATGGACCATCACATCAAGGGACATGGCAGAGGGATAAAAACGGATGACTTTATAGGATATTTTATCTATCTTAAAAGTTATGTTTTTCTCTGAGAGTTCTACACTTTTCTTTTTTATTGCCATTTTTTAGCCTTTTATATATATTCCGGTATCTTTTACTTCTATCTTCCCAGCCTCTTGCAAAGCAGTGAGTGAGCGTTTAAACTCTTTTTTGCTCATGCCAAAAACATCTTTTATAAGCTCCGCATCGCTTTTGTAGTTATAGGGCATAATGCCGTTGTTCTCTTTTAGCATGTCAAGAACTATATCTCCCGTGCCTGAACCTGATTTGGTTCCAGGTTTTCGGAGGCTCAAGTCAATATTCCCATCTTTTCTGATTGTTTTTACAAATGCTGTTCTTGTATCGCCGATTTCTACATTTTGGAAAATTTCATTGTGGTAGATGAGACCCTCATATTTGTCCTCAACCAAACACTTAAATCCAAGCGGAGTTTTTGCGATAACTATGATTTTAACCTCTTTGTTCGGTGCAAGGCCTTTTACCCGTTTCTCAAAAAAGTCGCCCAGCTTTTCAGTTCCAACAAGTCTGTGTGTTCGCTCATCATAAACAACTTTGAGAAATCTTTTATCTCCGATTTTAAAAGGCTCTTTTTGAAACATGTTTGGAACCATTAAATCTTTTAATAATCCCCAGTTTACAAATGCCCCAAACGGTGCAACATCCACAACCTCAAAAAGGGCGAACTCATCAAGCATGGCATGAGGTTTTAATGTAGTGGCGATAAGCCTATCTTCGGAGTCAGTGTATAAAAAGACCTCAAGCAGGTCATCTTCAAGCATAGAGTCTGTTACATAAGCTTGTGGTAAAAGCACATCATTTCCATCAAGTGCCATCAAAAATATGCCATGCGGCGTATGTCTATCAACCCGCAAACAGTTTATTAATCCTAGTTCCAAGTATTCGTTTTGTTTCATAATATTTCCTTGTGATTCCGTCTATCCAAATTGTTTTGAGAATTGTGTTTGACATTATAGCTACTTTGGCATGTGAAGTACCTCATGTCGAATTCAAGTATTATGTGAGCGATAATAGAACCATCAAAAGGACGGGAGGGGTAACGATAAGTCCAAATTTTGTATATGCCCAGAAGTTTATTTTCACCCCTTTCTTCTCGAGCGTATGGAGCCAGATAAGAGTTGCAAGTGAGCCAAAAGGGGTCATTTTCGGTCCTAGGTTACACCCGATGATGTTTGCATAAATCATAGCCTCATTCGCGATGGGTTCTATGGCGATATCCATAACCATAACTGTTGGCATGTTGTTCATAAATGCGCTCAAAAACGCTGATAAAAAGCCTGTCCCTACAATGCTTGCTACATCGCCCTTTGTGCTAAGGTAGAGTAATACCTCTGTTATGTAGTCTGTTAATCCCGCATTTTTAAGCCCATAAACCACAATGTAAAGCCCTAGAGAAAACCAGACAACCTGCCAAGGTGCATTTTTTATGATGTGACGAGGCTCAACTATTTTGCTAATCGAAGCTATGGCTAAAAACAAAACTCCGCCGCCAAGAGCAAAAACAGAGATTGGAATTTTATAAGCATCGCCTATAAAATATCCTGCCAGTAAAAGAGCCAAAAAAAGCCAGCTAAAATTGAACAGTGCTCTGTTTTTTATAGCATCCTCAGGATTTTTTAAAAGGTTTATATCTACATGCCAAGGTATCTCTTTACGTAAAACTAACCACAAAACAACCATGCTGGCAACAACACTTACAATAAATGGAACAACCATGTGTGCGAAGAACTGCTCAAAACCAATCTCAAAATAGTTTGCTGTTACGATATTTGTAAGGTTAGAAAAGACAAACGGCAAGGAAGCACTATCGCTTATAAAACCGCCTGCCAGCAAAAATGCCAAAATTGTTTTTGTGTTAAGTTTTAGGATATTCATTTTTGCAAGCAAGATAGGGGTTAAAATAAGTGCCGCCCCATCATTTGCAAAAAGTGCCGAGACGACCGCACCAAGCAGGATAGAGTAAATAAACATAAGGTGACCGCTTCCGCGTGAAAGTCTCGCCATTTTTAGTGCCGCCCACTCAAAAAAGCCTATTTCGTCTAAAACCATTGAAAATATTATAATCCCTATAAAAGCAAGAGTCGCGTCCCAGATAATGTTAAAAACTATACCGACATCATTAAGAGTTACAACTCCGGCTAAAAGAGCAACGAATGCACCTATAATTGCGGTTGTACCTATTTGAATACCTCGAGGCTGCCAGATAATCAGGATAAGAGTGATTAAAAAAATTGTAGAGGCTAAAATCATCTAAAATCACAACTTTTTGTATATAAAATTAAAACTTTTTTCATCAATGTTACCTAATTCTTAAAATATATTTTGTATAAAACCCGTAAGTATACAAAAAGTACATTACGATAATATTACGAAAATTTTAAAGGATAAGTATGTTTAAAGTAGTTATAGAAAAAGAGTGTGGATGTTTCAAAAAAAGTGATTTAGAAAATAATTTGGAAATAGCATCCAAAGATGAGGCACTCATGAAGTCAATCGAAATGAGAGACTACATGAATGATGAGTTTTGTGGCAAACATGAGTTTAAAGTTCAAGAAACAGGAAATAATTTTGTAATAGCTATGAGTGATTCAACTAGCAATGGTTGTTGTGGCGGCGGGTGCGGCTCTCACTAATATTATTGATATTACGCACTCAAACGAACGCGTCCGTTTGAGTGGCAGAGACAAATGTCCCTTGCAACTAAACTATTTTTTTAATTTTAAAAAGCTGACATAGGCGACTACGGAACCGAATATAATGGGAAGAAAACCCATTAGCCTTTCTATCCCATTAAATTGATATACGCTGTGAGACGCAGAAGCAGTTTCAAGTGCACCGTGAAATATTACCTGAAGACCTCCCACGATAAATAATATTCCAAGAAAAATAAAACCTATCTGCTCAAGCATATTTTTCATTCTTACTCTTTAATCGTGCTTAACGGATAATAAGGCAGTGTTACTAAATTTCTTTTCAATACCTTGCTGACTATACCGGTAATATCAAAAGTATAGTTTTTAACAACGCCCGGGCTTAAGTCGCTTCCAGATAAACTTGCACCGCTTACGCTTGCACTTCCAAAGTCAATACTATATGTTCCAATGCCGTCAGGCGCTTCTATCCCTTGAAGCATCGCAGTATGAGAACCAGTTGTTACATTTGGTGTAAAGCTTTTGCAATAATTTGAATCCGTTGCAAACATACTCCCTTGATATTGATTATCCACATATAAAGCAAATGCATCATCTTTTAGCCCTCCATCATCACACACCGTTATCGTCAAATTGCCGGCTTCAACTGTGTAAGTAATACTATTTGACCACTCTGTCCATTGATCACTATGTTTAGCCTTTGCGACAATTGCATAATCAGCCGGGTCTAAAGATGGCGGAATCATGATAGAAAGGCTATCTTGCGAAGCAGATACTATAAGAACTTTTTTCCCATCAAAAGTTACTTCATTATCGTTTGATTCCGAAGCAAATCCGGAGCCATATAAAGTTACCTCAATACCTGAAGCTCCGCTTGAAGGAGTTACAGATGTCAATGTTACATCATTCACAATTGCAATCGCATCATTTTTTGTAATTTTTCCATCTGTGTTAAAAGTTGGATGATGCACAATGACATCAAGCGGACCTTCGACATCTTTGGTTAAGAATGAACCGGGTACTTCTACAGTCATAGTTGTACCGTCAGGTTTAATATATTTTGGAGATAAAATTACTTCGTTGCCTTTTGCATCGATAATTGTAATCTCCGGCTCCGTGGCTGAACTATAAAAATGTTCTTTTATCGGCGAGAAACCTGTACCATCAATTTTAATCAATCTATTTGAATCATCAGGTATTATTTTGCTTGGCGATATAGAAGTTACAGTAACAGGGAAAACAACAGAAAAATCTATAACAGAATCTTTAGTGTTTAAATCATATACTGCAGCTGCAGCATTTAACCCATTGTTTAAATGACCCGCAACATCATACGCAGCCGAAATCTGCCCTAATACCGGCACCGCTTTCATTCCAAGTTTCTTTGCAATTTTTTGCACTAATTTTTCTGCAAATTCTTTCGCAATGTTATTTGCTTTTTCACCAAGAACATGTGTGGCAATCGCAGTTGTTATTGGACCAGGAGGTGCAGAGAAAAAATCTTGCCATAATAAATCTACCATTCTTTTAGCAGCGCCGGCTGTATCACCCTTAGATATATCAATGACTACGGCATCAACAAGTGTAGGCGCAGAGCTGTAGATTATATTTATAAATGTATTTTTACTCATATAATCACCAAATATTTCCGATAAAACCGGCCATGTAACTCTCTCTACTAAAGTTCTAAAAGCCAGATATTTAAATACGGCTCTTGTTGAAGGATTCGATGAGCTTAAAGCTGATATCTTTGGATCAAACTCTTTGTCAACTCCCGGTGTAACAATCTCCACATTGCAATTTTTTCCGGTAGGAATTTTTAGTTCTGTTGTGGATGCCCAGAACAGAAGCCCATAGCCTTGCGCTCCTACTAAATCTGAGGAGAAATAACTGCTCACATGGTCTTGCAATACATTTCCTTTCGTGTCTGTGACTCTGGCAGATAGATACATCTGAGTATCGTTATAGATATTCAGGTTTCCTGTATCGTCTCTCTCATAAACACTTATCCCATCAGCCGATGCCGGAGTTACAGTGGCATCATCACCATAAATTCCTTTTTTATGAACAAGGGATTTTAGGGATCTTTTTGTGTATGTACCGCTTGTTAATTTTTGATTTAACAGTGTAGCCCCATCAAGAAGAGCCTGCTTAGACGCATTCGTATATGCTGTTGAAGGCGATATAAGCAATTTATTGTTTTTTATAAGCTCTTGTTTGAAAACAGTTTTAAAATTTGCCACACTCGTTAGATTTGCCAAATCATCCATGACGAGCTGTAAATCATTATCGCTCACCATGGAAGCCACACCTAATCCGCTCCACAGCATTGCCATGGCAGTTGAATTAGTATCTAGTGTAACTGTTGTTGCACTAGGTAAGGCAACAGCATAGAGATATGGAATGTAATCCGGATTCTCAGTACTTGTTGTTGTGTCAACTATAAAAGCAGTCACAATCGTAGGCGAGGAGAGATTGACGGGCATGCTGACATATCCATAACTATTTGGTTTATACTCTACATCGTTGATGCTTAATTCTAGAGTAGTGACATCAATTGTACTATCAGGCATAGTAACAGCAACATATAAGTCATGCGTTATTGCGCTCCATACCGGGTTGGATGAGCCACTGCTGTTGCTCAAATAGAGCATGCCGCTCTCCAATGTTTCATAGGTTGAAAAGCTAAGCGTGCTACTGCTTCCATACGAATTGTTGTAGCTATAACTTTTGCTGTTTAAAGTGACAGTCAAATCACTGTTTAAATTTAAACCATTAATCACAAGTCTATTGTAATAGGAATCATAGGTAGCACTCTTAATAACAGGTGTCGTATTCTCAATAAATAAAATCTCCTCACTAAGTGTTCTTTCATTGCCGTTTAACGTAACAAAAAATTCTGCAAGTCCCTTATTTACATTCTTAGGGCAGCTAAACTCAATTGTATCGCCATTTTGAATAGATACAGTTTGATTTATACTACTTTGTGTTCCTTTAAATGTTAAAAGTGCGCTCGCTGTAGTTGTCGGAATATTGGACAATTTAATTGTAACATTAGTGTCATCCATACAAATATTATTTACATTTAAAGTATCGTTCACCAATGATTTAATCATTACACTTGTTGCCAAACTTCTGCTTTCACCCGCTAAAGCAATAGGAGTATTCATGTCCGATAATGACGCTTCATTTGTATCCTGTATTCCATCATTATCATTATCTTCATCAAGATAATCAGGAACCAAGTCTCCATCGGTATCCAATGGATTTGTATAATCCACCCCAACTTCATTCTTGTCTAGAATACCGTTTTGATCACTATCCGTATCCAAGAAATTAGGTATCAAATCTTGGTCAATGTCGTTGAGAGCATTGAGGCTTAAAGCCAACATGTCAGGGTTATTTTTACTTGAAAAGTATTCTATATTATCAGGAATTCCGTCATTGTCACTATCATAATCCCACCAATTTGGAATGCTATCGCCGTCCACATCACTTAGTCCATTCTCGTAGGCGTAGTAAAGCTCTATAAAGTCACTAATCCCATCGCTGTCACTGTCTGCATTATTTTGGTTGCTGTCAATGGCAATCTCCAAATCATCCGATAGTCCATCCATATCTGAATCAGAAAAAACTTTAACTGCATAGCTCCAATCAGAATTACTTGCTCCTGATGCATCTGTAATCATAATATAGTAATCTCCGTCGCTAGGGATTAAAACAGATGTCAATGCATAGCCTACCGGCGATAAATCCGTACTTTTGCTTGAAACACTCTGTCCTGCTGCGTTTACAACAGAAATAATTGGCTGAATGGAGCTATTATTTTCTTTAAGCAGTACGGAATATACACCTGCAGAAAAGTTGGCTTTAAAGTAATCTAAGTCAGATCCATTATTTCCATAAGATGAAGAGTAGATGGTTCCTGATATTGCAAGCGGAACTGAACCTGTTACTTCTGCAAGAGAGATACCGTCATTGGCATTAAAAGTTGTACTTGTCTCTTTTGTCTCAGAATACAAAGTATAACTTGATTTGTTGCTATCAAGCGGAAAATTATCATTATAATCCAGTACTCCATCTTTGTCTGTATCCGGTGTTAGATAATTAGAAACACCGTCTCCGTCAAAGTCGCCATGTGAAGCTATGCTGTTTGGAAACAGATCATTTGTATTTAAAAATCCATCACCGTCAATATCTAAATCATCTGCATTTATAATTCCATCGCCGTCATCATCTTCTAATAGTGTGACACTGACATTATCTACAACAGTTGTATTTTGGGCATCTTTTACTGTCAGTTTAATTGCATATGTTCCGGCACTGTTTCCATACACACCGGTTACTTTGGTTTTTGATGAAGTTAAAATCAACTGTGCCGTAGTTGAAGGCTTTGAAACAACTTCCCAAGTAAATTCACTTCCATAACTCGATGAACCGTCAAGATAAAGAATCTCTTGCGTAGCCGGAGAACTTATGTTCTTAGAAACCATACCAATCCTATCCACTCCGGCATTAGCAACAGGCTTTTCAGATGAAACCACAACGGGTGTTGTATTTGTATCGTCATTCTCTTGCGGCGTGCTTCCTCCACCGCCCCCTCCACCGCTACAACCGATAAACATAAAAAAAATAATGGATAAAACCGCGTGTAAAACTTTCATAGTAACCCCTTCTTTTATAAATATTTTCAGCAAAACCAGTATCTCATAAAAGATTCTGCAAATTGCGCTAGTTAAGAATTGTATATCAAACAAGCTGAAGATTTTATTATAACTCACAAAAATATAATAACACCAATACTGTTTATTATAGAAAAATAGGAACTTAGTAAAAATAATTATATAATTACATCAAATAGATAATTTAATACCATCTCCTGATACAAAGAAGTGAAAATAGATGAAAAATTTAATGATTCTCTTTATGCTGTTGCTACAATATGGCAAGGCAGATGATACGTATTATTACAAAAACAATCAACAAGTGACGATTACCAAGATTCCGACTACTGCAAGTACATACAGAGGCGGCTCAACTGTAGATTATTATAAAACTGACAATGGAGTTACTATTGGCGTTAATGACAAAATCATCGTAAAAATAAATAGTGATTCCGATATAAATAAATATCTCAATATGTTCAATTTAACCATTGAAAAAGAGTTAAGTAACAATCTTTA
The DNA here is from genome assembly GCA_041662225.1 of Sulfurimonas sp. GTDB lineage: Bacteria > Campylobacterota > Campylobacteria > Campylobacterales > Sulfurimonadaceae > Sulfurimonas. The sequence continues at coordinate 206,896 of JBAZSX010000004.1, read as the reverse complement.
TCTTTTAAAAGCAGAAAACAAAAGCTTAACTATAGATATATCAAATAGACTAAGTGAAAAAGAGGATGTCGAATATGCTCATCCGGATTTCATTAAAAAAAGAGTGAGCAGATAATATTTTGACTCAAATTCTCCTTTTTTTATCTTTACTGTTTTTTATCGGCTGTGGAGAAAATAATAGTAGGAACAGCACTAATCCAGAGCCATACTACTATCAACAGTGGTACTTAGAGAAAAATGAAACCTTTTATGCTCAAAATCACATACATGCAGAGGCAAATATACATGCAGATAATTTATCAAATATATATAGTGGCAAGAATGTAAAGATAGCAGTTATAGATGATGGATTAGATGTTTCGCATGAAGATTTAGAGGGTGCAATCATTCATACTTTTGACAGTCAAACAAAAAGTACAAATGTTTCGCAAACAAATCAAGCGGATAGTCATGGTACGGCAGTAACAGGAATAATTGGGGCGAGAGTAAATAATAAAGGCATCAAAGGTGTAGCAAGCAGTAGTGAAATCATATTATTAAAGTATAAAGAGAGCATGAGCGACAGTGAAACAATAGAACTTTTTAGCAAAGCCGAGGAGTTTGGCGCTGATATAATAAATTGCAGCTGGGGTACTTATGATGTTTCAGATGCCGTAAAAGCCAAGATTCAAGATTTGAGCATCCATGGCAGAAACGGCAAAGGTGTTGTTGTAGTTTTTGCGTCCGGAAACGATGACCAAGATATGGGAAATGATGAATCAACAATACCTGAGGTAATAGCAGTCGGTGCAACCGAAAAAGATAATTTAAGAGCATGGTATAGTAATTATGGCTCGAATCTTGATGTTGTTGCTCCCGGCGGATACGATATAGGTATAACAACACTTGATAGTATGGGTAGCGACGGTGCCGCAACTCTGGATGAAAATTATATTCTGTATAACGATGCTAACTCATTTATCGGTACCTCTGCATCGGCTCCTATAGTGAGCGGAGTTATTGCTCTAATGCTTGAAAAAAATCCTGATTTAACAAGAATTCAAATAGATAATATATTAAAAAGTACCGGTGACAAAATAGGCACTCTAAGCTATGACAGAGATGAAAGAAATGATTATTATGGCTATGGAAAGATAAATTTAGCAAAAATTATGGGTTCAATACAGTGATTTATAAATAATATTAATATTTAACTAATTTTAATTAAATAGAGTGTCCGAAGTTTCCAAACTTTGTGTATAATTTTTGCAAATCAAAAAAAGGATTACGAAATGAAAATGAAAAAAATTACTATGGCTTTGGCTGCGACTGCTATGATGGCAACATTTGCTCAGGCGGCGGATGTTAATAACACTGTTGCTCCAATGGGTCAGATGGGTCAAGGTCAAATGGGTCAGATGGGTCAAGGTCAAATGGGTCAGATGGGTCAGGGTCAAATGGGACAAGGACAAAGTGGAAAAAGACAAACGATGCGTGACAGCATGACTTTTGAGCAAATGAAAACTAAGATGACTACTAATCTTGAAAAAAGAGCAACAGTAGTAAAAACGGCGCAAGAATGTGTAAACAGTGCAACGACAAAAGAGCAACTCGTAGAGTGTGCACCAAAAAAGAAGAGTAAAAAAGGAAATCAGCCTAGCAATTAACAACCGGGAATAGTTCTTGCTGCTATTTAAAAACAAATGTTGCGCACTTTTTTATAGAAGTGTATAGCACTCCATATAAATCTCGAAAAATTATTTTTTCGTAGCTTTAGGGGGTTGTAGGGACATTTGTCCCTGCCATCAAAGCGGACTTGTTCGTTTTGATGCGTAACATCAATGAAAGAGAGCGAGAAGAGTATGATTTTATTTAAAAATGCAAAAGATAGAGTAAATTACTACAAAATCAATATTTATCCAACTCTTTTTGGAGATTTTTTAATCCAGAAAGAGTATGGCGCTACACACCATAAAAACCCCACAAACATTATTAAGCAGTATGCAGATAGCAGCAAGGAAGCTCTTTTATTAATGCTTGATATTGCGATTGATAAAAAGAATATAGGTTATCAGAGAGCGAGTTAAAAGCTTTTATACCATTTTACTTCCAAAGATCAGTACCTTCGCATATCTTCCTCCCCAAACCAGAAAGAGAAGTATCCACGCCGTAAAAGAGATATCAAACAGAAAATTAAGACCCCACCCAAAAGCCATATTGAGGCTGTATAATGCTCTAAGCAATACCACTAACTGAATAGACCAAAATATATTTGTTGCAAATTTGTCGGCATGTGGACTCTGTCCCGAGTGACCGAGAGTAACCCTTGTTCCAAAACCAATCAAAACTGTTGTTATAAATCCTATGGCGATAAGATGTATATTTAAAAAGTAAAAACTTGTCTCTAATAACAGCTCTGCCGTTAAACTAAGCGCAGATAAATAGAGTGCCACAGGAAGCCAAAAGAGCGCCATGTGAAGTACCCATAAAATAGCCGGTGAATTAAACGGTGAAAGCTTCCATCTTAAAAACTCTTTTAACATGTATGAAGCCAGCAAAATATCTATGATAATCTCAGCCACTTTTATCTCATACGCACTCAAGAGTGTTTTCAGTAGGAAAAGGGCAAATACTATTTTAATAAACTGCTCATTTTTAGCCGCATGTGAGTGAGAGAAGAATGGAATCATTCTTTGAGCAACACTGAATCCCAAAAAAACAATGTACATGTAAAAAGAGAGATTTACAGCAATATTTAGCAGGTTTATCTCTACTCCGACATATCTGTTTATCTCAATCAGGATGAAAAGAAGATGCCCAAAAAGCCCAAAGTATTGAGCAGTTAAAATCCAAAATGGGTCTTCTTTCATAGGCATAATGCCCGTTTTATAAATATTTTGTAGTTTTGAAACTATAAATATTTGAGATAAAAAGAGCGTTGCCATTCCTGCGACTAAAAGAGCGTGACTCATAAATGAACCTAGCAAAAAGAGGAGTGAACCGACAATACTGAGGTAAAAAACAGTTGTGTAGTACTTCTTAGTGATTACCTCTGATTGGCAAAATCTTGGGAATGTGGTAAACAAAAAGCCCGTAAAAACATTTGTAAGAACTATAAATATAAGTGAATAGACATGGAAGTTTAAATTCTCCATTTGAAGCGAAAAAACACCTTTATAGCTAAGGGCAAATAGCAGCATCATAATAATTGAAGCAGCTATTCCTAAAATAAAAAATGGCTGATGCGGTTGAGATAAAAAATAGTTCTGCCCCAGGGCACCCTCTCTGGCTGCGCCATTCACCTTGTGCTTTGGTGTTTTTGCTTGAAATTTCATTCTATGCCTTATAGTAAATAGTCTTGTCCTATTTTTTTGCAATATGCGCCCAGCATGGCTTGCTCAAAATCGTTGTTCGTTGCGTACTCATATCCAAACGCCTCTTTCCACATTGCGTGTTCTTCCATGCAGAGATAGAAAAAAACATCCCTATTTGCCCCGAAGGAGGTGCCCTTGGAGTGCCACGGTGCAAAACTCTCATAAGCATGCTTAAACATCTCTAGTTTTGTGGCGTGCCCATAGGAGCTTTTTCCACTTGCATCGGCATGCGGAATCTGCGTAATTTTTGTTCTAAACTCTCGCTCACGAAGCTTTTTAATTACTGGCTTTATAAAAGTGAGTGTTCCAAAACTAACGAGTGCAACCTCATTAGGTTCGAATTTTAGTAGGAGTTTTTTGTAAACCTCTTGATACTCATCAAGATAGTTTTCATACTCCACTATCGGATGAAAATGGAAGCCTACTTTTACCCCTTTGTCTGCCAAAGCTCTTGCTGCATCTATCCGTTTTTCTAGCTTCGCTGTGAGATGCTCCTCGTTTTTTATAATTGTAGGAGTGTTCAGGCTCCATGTGCAGAGGATATTTTTTGGCACCTCATTTTCAAGAAAATATTTTATATTGTCTGATTTTGTCTTGAACTCCAAAATCACATTCGGATATTTACGGGCAAAATCAAAAAGAGTATCCAAAATCCCCTCACGGTTTCCCCACATGAGCGAATCCGAACTCTGCCCTGTTCCGATGTGGTAACTTCTGTTTTCATCAAGAGTAAGATTTGCAAGTTTTTTGGCAAACGAGCTATCAAAAGTGATGGTATTTTGCTTGTAAAAACTCTGAATGGAGCAGTAGGAGCAGTCAAATCCGCAACTCTCAACAGCGTCGAGCGTGAGAAGATTGCAACATCTCGTTTTTTCACTTGCAACCGGGCAAAGACCCAGTCCTAAGCCCTCTTTTTCTTCTGTTTTGAAACTGTATTTTTGTTCTAGCGGAATGTTTTTTAATTCAAAATTATCATAAGAGTTTGGTCTGTTTCGTATCTCTTCGTAAGTAAGTCTAAGTCTTGCAAAAACCACCCTCCTTTGTTCATGCTCCGGAAATATCTCTATTAAACTTTTCTCATTCCACATGCCGAGGTCTCTTGCCATGTCAATTATCTGCTTCAGTTCTTGATGAGAAAACTTGAGTTGGCTTGCCTTCTCTTTTATAAACGCCTGCTCTGCATGCGGAAGCTTTTCAAAGAGTGTATTTTTTGTTGCGTTGTTAAATTTATCTATATATGAATTCATAAGCGAATTTTAGCAAAAAGATGACAATCTGCCATCTTTTTATGATTGAAGAGATTTATTTTGTACGATTTGATTATTGTAGTACTAACAAATGAACCTTATACTTCTCCAGCATTTATGCTGGTAGCTTGAGGGGATTGCAAAGGACAGTTGTGTCCTTGCCACTTAAATGGGCTTCGCTCATTTAAGTGCATAAGATAAAGGAGAATAAGATGATTTTAGGAAAATGCCCCTATTGCAGTGACGGAAATATTGAGGTACGAGAGAAGGAAGTTCGAGGTAAAAAAGTAAAACTTTACGCCTGTTCAAACGCTTCATGGAAGAGTGAAGATGGCGAGATGTATGAACTCACCGAGAATGCTACATGCCACTTTAAAATCTGGCAGAATGCACTTGCAAAATATGGAAAATGGCTCTCCTATAAAGAGGTGAGGGAGTTGCTCTGCGGCGAAGAGGTTGAGGTGGAGTTTTTGAGTAAAAAATACGGCAAAAAAATACACTACAACAAATATATAGCACTCCATGAAGAGTATGGCATAACTGTTTTGTGGGATTAATTTTTATTCAGCTTTTTTCTCCCCTATCCGGAAGATAGGGGTAGCTTTAGGGGGTTGTAGGGACGAATCGTCCCTGCCACTAAAACGAACGCGTTCGTTTTAGTGCGTAACATCAGAAAAATGCTCTGTTGAGTGCAGAAAACATGGCTTTAATAGAGGCTGTTGTTATATCGCTGTCAACGCCTACACCAAAGCATGAGAGTATATTTTTGCTTTGTATCTCTATATACGCAACGGCTTCCGCAGAGCTTTTGTCTCCGCGAGAGTGTTCAAAGTAGGAGTTGATTGTAAACTCGTTTTTGTAATCCTTCATAAGAGCATTTTTACATGCGTCTATCGGACCGTTTCCCTCGCCATTCGCTGTTATAGTTGCGCCGTTGTAGCTGTATGTCAAAGAGCATGTTGAGACTTTTTTGCCCGAAGAGAGCGTTACATCTACCAAAGAAATATGCTCTTTCATGTTGAAGTAGCTCTCTTCAAAGATTTTCAGAATCTCCTGCGGTTCCAACTCTCTCCCCTTCTCATCGGTTACCCCCTGAACAGTGCGACCAATCTCCGGATGCATCGCTTTTGGAAGTTGATACCCATAATTTTTCTCTAAAATATAGGCAATTCCGCCTTTACCGGATTGAGAATTTATACGGATGATGCTCTCATATGTTCTGCCGACATCTGCAGGGTCGATTGGAAGATAAGGCACTTCCCAAAAGCTGTCCTCTTTATTTTTTTGATACGCAAGCCCTTTGTTTATGGCATCTTGATGTGAGCCTGAAAATGCCGTATAAACCAACTCTCCAACATAAGGGTGACGGCAATGTGTTTCAATCTCTGTACATCGCTCGACAACTTCTAAAACTTCATCAATATTTGAGAAATCCAGTTTAGAGTCAATTCCTTGCGTTGTCATGTTAAGAGCAAGAGTTATTATGTCCACATTCCCTGTTCTCTCCCCGTTGCTCAAAAGTGTCCCTTCCACTCTGTCCGCACCCGCCAAAAGAGCCAACTCAGTCGCTGCAACAGAAGTTCCTCTGTCGTTATGTGTGTGCGTTGAGATGATGACATTCTCTCGATTATCCAAATGTCTTGCCATCCACTCAATCTGATCCGCATAAATATTCGGCGTTGCCATCTCTACCGTTGCAGGCAAGTTAATAATTACTTTTCTTGTCGGAGAAATTCCCCATCTATGTGTTACGGCATTTGAAATCTCCGCTGCAAACTCCAACTCGGTTCCGGTAAAACTCTCAGGTGAATACTCTAAGAAAATTTTGCCGTCATGCTCTTTTTCGTACTTCCGAACTAAGTCAACACCTTCCATCGCAAGGGAGATAATCTCCTCTTTTGACATGCCGAAAACTATCTTTCTTTGTGCTACAGAGGTTGAGTTATAGAGATGAACTGTCGCTTTTTTTACACCTTTTAATGCTTCAAAAGTTTTAGCAATTAGATGCTCTCTAGCCTGAACAAGCACTTGAATTGTCACATCATCCGGAATAAGTTTATCGTCCACAAGACGGCGTAAAAAGTCAAACTCTACCTTTGAAGCGGATGGAAAACCGACCTCTATTTCTTTGAAACCGAGTTTGAGTAAGAGTGTAAACAGTTCAAGTTTTTTCTCCATGTTCATAGGGTTGATGAGAGCTTGGTTTCCATCTCTTAAATCAACACTACACCATGCAGGAGCAGTTGTTATTGTTTTTGTCGGCCATGTGCGATTTGGCAAATCTATTTGAGGATAAGGTTTGTATTTACCTTGCATTGATTGATTCATCTTGAATCCTTTGTAACTTGAAATTTGATAGTACACTCTTACATATCTATCATAAGCGGAATTATATCAAATTTAAAATTATAGAAATGAGTGATATTGTTAAATAGTTAGATGCTGTAAGATTATTGTAAAAGAAGAGTGCAGCTAAAGGAATAAATTCCTTTAGCGTTTAAATAAAAATGTGCTTAGCACTGGTAAGTAGTTTTAAACTCATATGCAGTCGGACGACCTTCATCCGGCCATACATCTCTCTCAAATCTGTAATGTCTGTATGCTTCTAAAAACTCATCAGTAAATACAGGCTTTAAGTAGTCATTATCACGGAAAAGTGACTCTAATGAGCCGCGAAGAGTATGTGGCATTTGAGGAATACCTTTTTCACGAATTTCATCAAGAGATAATTCATATAAATCCTCATCCATTGGACCGATTGGTATCTCTTTGTTTTGGATACCGTCAAGACCAGCCATCATCATAACTGCAAATGCAAGATAAGGACAAGCAGTAGAATCTGGGAATCTCATCTCAATACGAGTTGCTTTTTCACCGGCACCATAAGGGATACGGCAAGATGCAGAACGGTTTTGAGAAGAGTAAGTTAATACACTTGGAGCTTCAAACCCTGGTAATAATCTTTTGTATGAGTTAGTTGTAGGGTTTGTAAATGCTGCAACTGAACGCGCATGTTTAAAAATACCGCCAACATAGTTAAGACCCATTTCAGAGATGTTTGCATAATTTCCTTCTTTATAGAAAAGGTTTTTACCCTCTTTCCATAACGATTGGTGAACGTGCATACCGTTACCGTTGTCACCAAACATTGGTTTTGGCATAAATGTAGCAGTTTTACCGTTAAGGTGCGCCACCATTTTAACAACGTATTTATATTTTTGAACATTGTCGGCTGCACCGATGATGTCAGAGAAAACAACACCGATTTCATGTTGACCTTGCGCAACTTCGTGGTGACCAAGAACAACTTCAAGACCGATTTGCTCCATAATCAGCATCATTTCAGCACGCATATCCACGCCTGTATCTGTTGGAGCTACCGGAAAGTAACCACCCTTTGTTCCTGGACGGTGTGCGTTATTGTAGCTATCCGGATAAGTAGTGTTAGAATTCCATCCACCCTCTTCAGTATCGATTTTGTAACCGGCTTCGTTAATATTATCGATAAATTTTACATCATCAAATACAAAGAACTCATTTTCAGGTCCGAAGTATGCAGCATCAGCGATACCTAAAGACTCAGCATGTTTAAGTGCTGCTTTTGCGATTGAACGAGGGCATCTCTCATACGCTTGTTTTTTGTAAATGTCATAAACATCACAGAAAACGATGATGGTTGGATCAGCAGTAAATGGATCCATAAATGCAGAACCTGCATCAGGCTTAAGCAACATATCTGATTTATTAATTGGTTGCCATGCATCGATAGAAGAGCCGTCAAACGGCAAACCACCCTCAAAGTGTCCAGCATTTACTGCACTCATTCTGTAACTCACATGGTGCCATGTACCCTTAATATCTGTAAATCTAAAATCTACAAATTGAACATCATTGTCTTCACAAAAAGTAAAAAACTCTTCTACGCTGTTAACAAATTTTCCCATCTAATTTTTCTCCTAATATTAAATCTAAGATTTAGTATATCTGATTTTTTTTCAATAAAATAATTAATGGTGCTTAAAAAATAATCATCTTGCCATATTGTTTCGTAAAGTTATACACTGATGTTACGCACTCAAACGGACGCGTCCGTTTGAGTGGCAGGGACAAATGTCCCTACAACCCCCTAAAGCTACATAAAACAAGTTTTATGAGATTTTTGGAATGGACTTCTTGCAAAACTAAGATTGCTACATCGTTCTTCCTTGTCCTATGACGGTCATTGCAAGCGAAGCGAAGCAATCTAAAAAGAGAGTTTTGCAAAAAGTCTAATCATTTGCACACATTTCTAAAAAAAATGCGTAACATAAGTTACTTATTCAGAAACCCCATTGATTTTTCACTGTCAAAATTCGCATCTTTCTCTCTGTTTATCTCTTCAACAAAATCGCCAAGTGTAAATAGAGGCTTTTTTCTCACAGCAACTTTATAGGCTGTATTTTTTATTATAAGATTTATCTGTCCTCCTGTCAGAGAGTATTTCGACAAAGGTGCAGCATCAAAATCTTTCTCGTATGGAGCGTCAATCGGCAGCATTTTTCTCCAAAGTTCCGCCCTTTGCGCTTCATCCGGCTTCTTAAACTCTATTTTGTAGTTAAATCTTCTTGAAAAGGCTTTGTCTATATTTTCAAGCAGATTCGTCGTAGCTATCAACATCCCCTTAAACTTCTCAATCTGCTCCAAAAAGATATTCTGCATCTGGTTGTGCATCTGGTCGGCGCTTGAGCTTATACCGCTGGAACGGGAACTTAAGAACTGGTCTGCCTCATTTAGGAGCAGTATCGGCTCTGTTTTTGTTTTTTCACATAAATCGTAAAATGTATCGAAGATTTTGCGAACATTTTTTTCGCTCTCGCCCACATACATGGAGAGAATCTTTGAGCAGTCAAAGGCCAAAACCTGTCTTTTTAGAGACTTTGCCAGTGAGTAGGCTGTCATGGTTTTTCCGGTTCCGGGAGCTCCGTAAAAAATAATCCTTGCATCGATTCCGCTTTTTTTATCTTTTACGCCCCACTCAACAAGGCGGTTTATAACCTCTTTATCCACCTGTCTCATCAGGTTTTGCAAAGTCTCTTCTGTTTTTTTGTTCAGAACTACATCCGAGAGCGAAGTTTCAGGCTCTATAAGCTCAAAAATATCCTGCTCATCCATAATTGCATTGAGCTTCAAACGGCGGACTTTTTTATTTTTTTGCGGATGAATTATGCTCTGAAGCACCTCATCCACTATGTAAAAAGCTCTTGAAATTCCGCCAAAAGGGTTTAACATCTCCTCGTAGTCAATAATTCCGGAACTTATAAGATTGGAGCCGTCTTCCAACAACGAGCGGTTTTTAATGCGTTCATACTCATCAAAAGAGATTAAATCTATCAGAGTATTCATCTCTCTGAGTGAAGAGTCGGTGGAGCTGTACTCTTCACGAAGAAGAGCTATAAAGATTACCTGCTCGTAATTTGTCATCTTCTTTTGTTTAAAAAATTTGTCCAAAACCAAACTCTCTGAAGTTTGTGCGATGCGGTCTTCAATGCGTTTTTCCAAAAGCTTGAGTTTATTTTGAATTCTGTCGATTCCAAGAGAGTGTTCATGTGTGTTTTGACGAATCACACTCATCTTTTGATACAACTCAATTCTAAAAAACTGGTCTTGCAGATACTCCAAATGGTCGCCGTAGGGCTTAATATCGGGCAATTCACTCTCTAAAGTTCCGTCTTGAAGCAGTTTTAAAAACGATGGGGTAAGCCCTATCGCGGTATTTAAAAGCTCCAGCGGAGTAACCTCTGACATCTTCATGGGGGTAAAACTCTGCTGATGCAGCCAACCCAGTTCCAAGAGGTTTTTCAACTCTTTTAGATGGCTCAAATGCTTATATTTTTCAGTCGGATACAAATCTTGCAAAAGCTCAAGAATCAAAATATCATCCTGCCCCTCAACATACTTTTTCGTCAAATTCTGAAGCATCAAAGCCTCATCATGGCTACACTTAAGATGTACAAATATTTCAGACTCTTCAATCTTCTTTTGCGATAAAAAATTAACTAATGTTTTCAAAAATTTCCTTAAAATTTATACTCTAACCCTGTAGAAAGGGCGAGTACTTTTGAATTTGTGAACTTGCCTTCAAGGCTTGCATTGGCAACCTCTCTATCTTCCCGCATGGAGTAGAGTGCTGCTAAACCTACGTTTACCTTCTGAGTAATCTGGTATCTGCCGCCAAGCGATACCGAAAGAGAGTTTGAATCAGGAAGTTCATAACCAATTGTTTCAACGGGAACGGGGGTTTTATCTAAAACGGCACCCGCCATAAGTGTAAAGTTCTCCAACTCTTGCGTAATACCCAAACGAAATGTGTTTGTATCATTCCAGTTTTTTTGCTTTACGCTGCCAAAGACAGCTTCAGCAGTCGGGCTTGCATAATTAAAATCAAGCTCGCTGTAAGCAGACCAGATGTTTCTCTCATAGACTAATTCAAGCGTTGTTTTAGTTGGAAAGGTATAGGCTGCTGCCAATGAAATGGTCGCAGGAATCGGGATTGTGACGCCTGTGTCATATTTGCTATTCAGAGCAATGCCGCCTGCAGCAGGACCGTTTGCATCATAAAAGAGAGTCGCTTTTCCCTCCTCCGTTAAATTCACCTGTGATCTGTATGTGAAAGCTATATCTAACGCCTGTGTCGGTTTGTAGGAGAGTGCTGCGTTGTACCCGTAATCAATAGAGTCTCCGCTCATGTCTTGCGAGTAAACGGTAGGATAAGAAGCTTTTACTGCACCCTCAGAGTAGAGCGCTCTAAATCCCAATCCGACAGAAACTTTATTACTGACCAAAAAAGAGACGCTTGGATTTATCTCAACAACTTTGAGTGTAAACTCCTCTGCACTGCTCTTTGCCGGTTGTGCCTCCCATCTTTTAGAGAGACCGGCAGGAGATAATATACTCAATCCAAAACGGGTGCCGCTCATACTGGCTGAAACATAGTGAAGGGAAGGAATAAAAAAATGCTCTTTTTGGGAATCCAAGTTGTGTCCGGCTGTGGTCGCACCTGCACTGCTTGTGTAGGAACCTTGATAATTAATATCGCTCAGAGCAATGCTCATTACATCGACTTCCAAAGTGTTCTCATCATGCATAAAATTCATATTTGCAGGATTATAGTAGGCTGCATCGGCTCCGCTTGCATGGGCTACATTTGCCGCGCAGAGTGCAATTCCGTCCAGAGAAGTATCCGGTATTTTATATCCGCCTGCCATTAAAAGGGAAGCACTTACAACCGACAACAGAACTGATTTTTTCATTAATTTACCCCTAATTTTTTATATTTGCTCATACTACACAAGATAGACTTAATTTTCAAAAGAGTACAAAAGTTTTATCTCCTCGCTCCAGAGCGTCTCATCAATCGTCTCAAGTATTAAAGGAATGTCGTTCATTCGTTCATCATTCATGATAAATTTAAATGCATCCAGCCCGATTTTTCCCTGCCCAAGAGAGTGGTGTCTATCCACATGGCTACCTAAATCCGGTTTGGAATCGTTTATGTGCATTCCCATAAGGTATCTGAAACCAACGATTTCTTCAAACTCTGCCCATGTTTTATCATAAACTTCTCTTGTTCTTATGTCATACCCTGCGGTGAACATGTGACAGGTGTCGATGCAGACACCCACACGAGATTTATCTTCGATTTTATCAATGATTTGTGCCAGATGCTCAAATCTCCAGCCAAGGTTGCTCCCCTGCCCCGCAGTGTTTTCAAGCACAAGAGAGACTCCGTTTGTTTTATCAAGCGTGAAATTCATAGCTTCTGCAATTTTATTCAAACATACATCTTCACTTATTTTTTTGAGATGGCTTCCCGGATGAAAATTAAGTCTGTCAAGCCCCAAAAGCTCACACCTCTGCACTTCATCCAAAAAAGCGTCCATGGATTTTTCTCTTGCCTCATCCTCCGGATGCCCTAAATTTATCAGATAACTGTCATGCGGAAGTACATGTTTCGCTAATATTCCGCTCTCATGCAAGGCTTTTTTAAACTTATCAATCGTCTCACTCTCAAGCGGCTTTGCGTTCCATTGTCTCTGGTTTTTTGTAAAAAGTGCAAATGCCTTTGCACCGATTGCGACCGCATTTGTAACCGCATTAAAAACCCCACCGCTCGCACTTGTGTGCGCTCCTACAAACTTACGACTCGGCATTTAGTGCCTCGCTGCATTGAATTTTAATTCTTATATTGCTCAATGATTCTTCCTTATTCCGTATCTTTTATATTAAAAATAATATTGTTTTTTCTATCTTTAAACGAGACCGCATGCGAAGTTACTCTGTAGTTTATCTCCACATTTGCGTCACTTATATTTTGTTCAAACCCATCCTCGGTTTTCACTCTGTTTTTACCGCCAAAAATCGGTGTGCCCAGAAGTATATTTTGCAATACATCCTCATCATAAAAAGCACTCAGATAATCTTTATTAAAACTGCTTTTACTCATGCACCCATCGCTCACACAGATAAGAGTATTTACACTTATTCTATCTATACACTTGCCGGCAATAAAGAGTTCAAGCTCGATTTTCTCGTTGCTGTTTCGTATGTAGCCGATATCTGCAAACTTGATTTTTGGAGATTTTATAATAAGAACTTTTGTTTTGGTCTGCTCATAATTTTTTACGCTACATGCACTAAAAAGAAGTGTGATAACGAGTAAAAAAGATACTTTTATCATCCGTTTTTTCCTTCTATCTCTCGCTTATAAAAATCTTCGCTGCTTAAAATAGCTAAATCATCACTGTAAAAATTTTTGTCATTAGAGATAATAAGTTCACAATTCTGTTTTTTAGCCAGAACATATTGCAAAGTGTCTTCAAAATCACAGTACTCTGGCTTTTCTCTCATAAGTGAACAACTCTTTTCAATCTCTTTATTTGAAAATTCTATAACCTTGCAAAATTTGTTTATCTGCTCAATACTGCTCAGTGCTTTGAGTTTATCTTTTTTTGAAAGAATATAGTAGATTGTAGTTATAAGGTCGCAACTTGTGTACATTTTAATCTGTTTATCTGCAAGATATATTAATATGGATAAACTTTTTTCGTAAGTTACTCTTGCGTCATCATTTGCATCTATAAAAATATTTGCATCTAAAAAAACACTCTTATACATCCCAGTTTGCCTTTACCTCTTGGATGGTTAAATCTCCCCAAAGTCCAGAACCGCTTCCGGCAAACTGATAAATAGCTTCGAGTTTCTCCTCTTTAGAATACTCCTCATACTCTTGTTCTATCAGATTTTTCACAACCTCCGTCTGGGTAATCCCCTTTTGTTTCGCCATTTTTTCCAAATGCTCTGCTATCTCTTCATCAAGTAAAAAGTTTTTTCTGATTGTCATGCGATACTCCTCTAATTATGAGTATTATAGCATACATATTTTTGATACATACCTTTTTAGAATATCTAAACTTACTCCATAAGCTTTGACGCAAAGTGGTTTTGCCACCGCATACACATGCGAATTTTCATTTACCCAATTGAAACAAACCACAAGTGAATATCAAGTGTATTTAAGCTATAAAGTAAAAGCATATTTAAGTTATTTTATATTGAATTTTAATGAAGTGTTCGTAAGTCAAGTCGGATGGGGAAAAAGAGATATTTGAAAATGGAGTGGAGTTGTAAATATGAATGAAATAATAACAACAGACGAAGAAAACATCAAAAACAAAATCTTCACCATAAGAGGTTTGCAAGTGATGCTCGACAGAGATTTGGCAGAGCTTTATCAAGTTCAAACGAGAGCTTTAAAACAAGCAGTAAAAAGAAATATAGAGAGATTCCCTGATGATTTTATGTTTGAGTTACGAGAAAATGAGATAGATTTTATGGTATCACAATCTGTGATACCTTCAAAACAGCACCTTGGAGGGGCAAAACCATTTGCTTTTACAGAGCAAGGTGTCTCTGTTCTTTCATCTGTTTTGACAAGTAAAGTAGCAATTGAAATTCATATTAATATTATAAGAGCATTTGTAAACATGCGAAAACTCATCTCAAACAACGCCCTTATATTTCAAAGAGTCGAAACCTTAGAACAAAAACAATTCACAAATGATGAGAAATTCAACAAACTTTTTGAAGCCATAGAAGCAAAATCTCTCAAGCCGACACAAGGCATCTTTTATGATGGAGAGATTTACGATGCCTATCTCTTCGTCTCAAACCTTATCAAAAGTGCCAAAGAGAGCATCGTGCTTGTCGATAACTACCTCGATGAAAGTGTTTTAACCATGCTCTGCAAAAGAGAACAAAATGTAAGTGCCACCCTCTACACCAAAAACATCACCGCACAATTAGAACTCGACATCAAAAAACACAATGCCCAATACCCAAAAATCACCCTCAAAAAGTTCGACGCCTCCCACGACAGATTTCTCATCATCGACAGCAAAGAACTCTACCACATAGGAGCAAGTCTAAAAGATTTAGGCAAAAAATGGTTCGCTTTTTCTAAGTTTGAGATGGAGAGTTTTGATATTTTGAGGAGGTTGGAAGGGTGATGGGAGTTTTGTTTAAATGGGTTGTGGAACTTTAAAAATCAAAGGAAAGAATTATTATGCCAATAAGTAAAGAACATTTTATAAAAGAAATAGGAAAAGAATTAGTAGAAGAGAATGTTGCAATATTTGCTGGAGCAGGATTGTCTGCTCCAGCTGGTTTTGTTAGTTGGAGTCAATTACTAGAACCTATTGCTGAAGAACTACATTTAGACATAGCCAAAGAACATGATTTAGTATCATTGGCACAATACCATGTAAATGAAAATGCTCAAAATAGAAGTCAATTAAATAAAAGATTGATAGAAGAATTTTCAAAGGAATGTACTACAACACAAAATCATGAAATACTCTCTAGATTACCTATCAGTATTTATTGGACTACAAATTACGACAAGCTTATTGAAAATACTTTAAAACAACAAGGTAAAAAACCTGATGTAAAATATACAAAAGATCATTTAGCTATCACAAAACCAAAAAGAGATGCAATAGTGTATAAAATGCATGGTGATGTAGAGCATCCAAATGATGCAATTTTAATAAAAGATGATTACGAATCATACCATGTCAAAATGGAACAATACTTATCTGCATTAAAAGGTGATTTAGTTTCAAAAACTTTTATT
This sequence comes from Sulfurimonas sp., assembly GCA_041662225.1. Classification (GTDB taxonomy): domain Bacteria; phylum Campylobacterota; class Campylobacteria; order Campylobacterales; family Sulfurimonadaceae; genus Sulfurimonas. The sequence continues at coordinate 191,126 of JBAZSX010000004.1, read as the reverse complement.
TTCATAGGGTTTAGCTTTACTGATCCGAATTTAGATTATATTTTAAGCAGAGTAAGAATCGCACATAATAATAATCAAAGAAGACATTACTGCTTTATTAAAAAAATGAAAAAAAATGAAAATGAAAATCAAGCAGATTTTGAGTATAAAATAAGAAAACAGAATTTGTTTATAGGAGATTTAAAAAGATTCAATATTAAGACTGTTTTAGTTGAGGAATACAATGAAATAACTGAAATATTATCTGAAATAGAAAGAAAATACAGACAAAGAAGTATATTTATTTCTGGAGCTGCTCATGAGTTTTATAAGTGGGGCAAAGAGAAATCTGAACTTTTCATTCATAATTTAAGTAGTTCACTTATAGAATCAGAGTTTAAAATAATATCTGGCTTTGGATTAGGAGTTGGTAGTTCTGTTATTTCTGGTGCGCTTGAAACAATTTATATGAATCCATTAAAATTTTCAAACGACCAATTGATATTAAGACCATTTCCTCAAAGCGTCCAAAAAGAACAAAATTTAAAAGAACTTTGGAAAAAATATAGGGAAGATTTAATTTCACATGCAGGCATTGCAATTTTTATTTTTGGTAATAAACTTGAGGATGAAAAAGTTGTACTCTCAAATGGCATGTATGAAGAGTTTAAAATAGCTCAAAAACAAAATTTAGTTTTAATTCCTATTGGAGCAACATCATATATGGCAAATAAAATTTGGGAGGAGGTAAAAGAAATTTATGAAGGTGATGAAAGACTACATAGTATTTATCTTGAGTTTGGAAAGGAAGATAAAGAGCCTCAAGAAATTATAGATTTAATTCTAAAGTTTCTTATTCAAATCAGTAAATAAAGGACAAATAATGGCGAGACAAACATTTTTCAGTTTTAGATATAAAAATGATAATTGGAGAGCTGGAATAGTAAGAAATAGTTATATTACACAAGATAGAAAAGCTTCTGGTTTCTTTGATACAGCTAAATGGGAAGAAGTAAAAAAGAAAAAAGATAGTGATATTGAAAATTGGATTGATGAACAATTAAAAGGAACATCAGTAACTGTAGTATTAATTGGTTCAGATACAAGTGGAAAAAAATGGATTAATTATGAGATTACAAGCAGTCACACAAAAGGCAATGGTATGCTTGGAATTTATATTCACAAACTAAAAGACTCCAAAGGAAACATTTCAATAAAAGGTGCAAATCCTTTTAACAAATGGGAATTTAAAAAAGCAGACAAGATAATTACATATCCTGTTTATGATTATGTAGATGATGATGGATATAAAAATATGGGTGATTGGATTGAAACTGCCGCAAATCTTGCCGGAAAATAATCAATTACACCCATAAAAGCAAATCTTTCTTTCTCTAAAAAACAATCTGAATTTTAATTTAGATTGCTGAAAGCTAACTTGTTGGCTTTCAGCCAAATCCACATGCCGAACAAATCCATACCCCAAGGGTACTTCCTCGCTTCGCTCACAGCGCTACCGAACAAAGATAGTCTAAAATAACGTAAACTCATTCATCTTATTTCAGCCGTCTCATGACGAACAATCAAAGGAAGCATTTTTGCGATTGCAATGTTTCTTCAGAAATACACCAAGAAACATAATATGATATAATAATGCAACTACACAAGTGAGAGAATTTTGAATTTCATATATAGGCTACATGCTATTGAGCGAATGTTTGAAAGAGATATATCTGAAATCGAAGTAAAAAATACTGTACTGAATGGGATAACAATTGAGGAATATACTGATGATAAGCCTTATCCCTCTTTTTTATGCCTAAAACATACCGATAACAAAGTGATTCATGTTGTTTATGCAGTTGATCAAGACAACTCTTTTATTATTATAACGGTGTATGAACCAGATTCTACAATCTGGAATGATGATTTTAAGACCAAAAGGAATAAACAATGAAATGTATGATTTGTAAACATGGCAATACTCAAAAAGGTTCTACAACTATTACTTTAGAAAAAAATGGTTCTACTATTGTTTTCAAACATGTTCCTGCCCTAGTTTGTGAGAATTGTGGAGAAAAATATATTGAAGATGAAACTGCAAAAGAAGTTTTGTTAAAAGCAAAAGAGATACAAAAAAGTGGTGTTGAAGTTGACATCAGAGAATATAAATTAAACGCTGCATAAGCAATAAACAGGGCATTTTATGACAAAAACTTTTATATTAGATTTTTTAGAAACCTTTTGATACATGAATACTTTGGAGTGGACAGCCAGATAGTTTGGAATACGATTCAAAATGATTTACCTCTTTTAAAAGTAGTCGTACAAGAGATGATAGCAAACAACTAACTCTGCGCTCACACCTAACAAAACAAGGGAGCTATCAAACAAAATTACAACATTTGTTTCCACACTCTATGCCCCTTTTTTATTGCAATTTGCCAAGTTTTTACCCTCGGCATGTGGAACTCTGTATAATTCAAACTATGAAAATACATATAGACATTGACTGCTTTTTTGTCTCAGCCGCTCGCATCGTTGATAGTTCTTTGGAGAATAAACCCGTTGCAATTGGCGGTAGAAGCGATACGCAAATTTTCAACAAAGAGGCTAAAAATCAGAGTGTAAATCTGGAAAATTCAGGCTCTTTTGTTCCCACTTTTTTCAAAACTTATGAAGAGAGTGACGACAGAGACGCTTTTAAAGATGAAGATGGACGGGTTCGAGGCATTCTTACAACTTCCAGTTACGAGGCGAGAGCCTATGGCGTAAAAACCGCTATGAGCATCAAAGAGGCTTTGGGTTTGTGTCCCAAACTCATCATCAAAGCTCCCAACATGTCACTTTATCAGAAGCTCTCCCATGAACTTCATGCGTTTTTGCAGAGCAGAATTCCGCTGATTGAACAGGCAAGCATTGATGAGTTTTACGGCGATTTGAGCGGCTGGATTAGCGATGAGGATATTCCTCAGTTTATAGATTCGCTCCGCCATGAGATAAAAAAAGAGTTAAAACTCCCCGTCTCCATCGGTGCCGCCAACACCCGCTACATTGCAAAACTAGCAACCACGTATGCCAAACCTTTTGGATGCAAAACCATCTATTCGCATAATGAAAACAGATTTGTAAACCCCATAAAAGTGGATAGTTTTGCGGGGATTGGTAAGAGTATGAGTAAGAGACTTAAATCGGCTCAAATTCATACACTCGGCGATTTAAAAGCAAGAAGAGGCACAATTGAGTCATGGGGACCCTATGCAAAAGAGTTGTACAAAAGAGTGAGCGGTCTGAGCGATGCGCCCATCCAAACCTCACACAAAAGAAAATCCATAGGAATATCACGCACTTTCGACCCCCTTTATGAGAGAGCGGAGCTAAGACGAAGAGTGCATGTTTTGGCGCGCCACCTTAGTTTTGCTATCTTAAAGCTTGAAGTGATTCCGACCGTTTTTCATCTGAGCATCGCCTACGAAATGAATCAAAAATCCCACAAAAATATCTCCCTTTGTGAAATATTTACAGAAAAAAAGTTTGACTCTTTGTGCGCAGCTCTTTTTAATGAAGCGGATAATCAGAGAAGGCTTCATGTTATCAGACTGAGCATAAACTGCTCAAGCTTCACACGGGACTCCAAAAAAGAGCTTTCACTTATAGGTTTTGCAGAGGAGCAGAAGATGAAAAAGTTGACGGACTCCTCTCAAAATTTAAGAGAAAAATACGGCATCGATACATTGAAATGGGGAAGCGAATTATGCTAGAATCTCCACATGACAAACAGCAAACTCATCAATCAATTCCGCTCCTTCTATTTTAGGAACTATCCCGAGGACATGGAGCTCCAAATTGAGTATTTTTCTGTCTTCGGCGGTCTTGGCTGGGAGATAGACACAAGCAAACCCATTGAGCTCCTTATAAAAGAGCTTATTTTAGAAAAGTTCAATATTCTAAATGAAAAAATAGAAGAGCTTACTCTTGGAGATAAAAACAACAAAAGACTTTTGAGAGCCTTGGCTGTTGGCGATAGAAAGATATTTTCCGCCTTTAACAGAGCTGGTCTCAATAATGCAAACGGGGGATCCGCACTCAATTTTTTACAAGAAAAAGGTCTCATTCAAATAGAGTTTTCAAGGGAAGAACCTGCCCGAAGTTTAAGTCCACATGGCAAACTAAAACGAGAAGTAGCAAGACATAGGATTTCGCATAAGGTTCTTTTTGTACACCCATTTGTAAGATTTTGGTTCTACTTTATAGCGCCCTTTAACAGAGAGATAGAGGAGAAATATTTTGATAATGTTCTCAATAATTTCCAGATAAAACAGCACGGTTATACAAGTTTGGTTTTTGAGGAGCTTTCAGAGATTTTACTCAATTATCATCTCAGAGATTCGCAAATTATAAGCTCCGGAAGCTACTGGGACGCAAAAGTGGAAATAGATATTCTGACCATAACAAGCGATGAGAAGATATATGTTGCAGAGTGCAAATGGACAAATCATAGAGTAAACAAAAAAGAGCTGCACAAACTTATGCAAAAATGTGAAAGCTTAGAGATAAAACCGACACAAATAGTTCTCTTCTCAAAAAGAGGGTTTTCCAAAGAGTTGGAGAGCATGCAGGGAAAAAAGTTGGCTCTCTACAGCTCAAAAGAGTTTGAGGCTCTTGTCAAACAGAGTTCAAACGAGGAGAATGTCGAAGATTTTCTGACTCTCTAAGAGACTATGCGAAGTGCCGTATATGCCTCTTGCAGAAGCTGGAATTTCTGGGTGTAGTGCTGTATCATGTGTGGTTTTTCATTAAATATTTTGTCTGGATGGTACACTTTTGTAAGCTTTTTGTAGCTCTTTTTGAGTGCATCCTGACTTGCCCCTACCGGACACTCCAAGACAGTGTAAAACTGAACTGTCTCATCCTCTTCTTCATCTTTGCATAAGTTGCCAAAACTAAAACTTGCAAAATCCGAGTAGAGTTTACTCATAAAATGGTTGTCATAGGTATATTGAATCTGATAGTGCAAAATATGTCTCTTGTTTAAAGCCCTTTCAAGTCTTGCTTTTGCCTTGTAATCGGAGACATCTATCACCAAAGACTGGTCGGTACCTCGCTCTACATAAACCTCAAGCTGTGAGCGAAGATAGTTGAGAACCCACATATTCGGTGCACTGAGCGATATTAAGACAGTGTCTTTGTCGTAAGCATAAAGGTTTACCTTTACACTCTCCGGCTCTTCTAATTTATCTAGTTCAATCTTTATGGGCTGTGCTCCGTATCGCAACATGGAACGCAAAAAAAACTCGTGCGAAAAATCATGCGTTTTGGCATGAAAAGCACTCAGTTCATGTAAAAACTCGTCTCTTATTTCTCTTAATGTTTCATTTCTAAAGACTAAAACAGCTTTTGGTAAAAAAAGCATACCACGGGCATGATGATTTAAAAAATTAGTCATCCATTTCGCATTAAGTGTATCGAATCCCGTAGTGATAAGAATAAGATTATTGCGTAAAACAATTTCCATATTACCTACCTCTTTTTGGATATTTTTTTATTATTAAGCAATATCAGTTCCACTTTTTTTTGGTTTGAGGAGGATTATTACTTTTCTTATTCAAATAAATATCATAAGTTTTATCTAGGTTTTAGTGAGTATAATTGCGAATTATTTTACTTACTTACCTCTTCTAAGGATATACAATTTGCTTGAAAATATGAATGAAAAGTGCGCGGTTGTTGGTATATTTGGTCACAAAGCAGCTTCTAAGCTTGCCTACTTTTCGCTTCACGCTTTGCAACACCGCGGTCAAGAAGCAGCTGGAATAAGCTCCTCAGACGGTGTAAAACTTCATACAATTAAAGACCGTGGTTTGGTCATGAGTGTTTTTAATGAAGATAAGCTTACAACCCTTAGCGGAACAAGCGCCATAGGTCATACTCGCTACTCAACAGCAGGCGACGACTCAATTCTTGATGCCCAGCCTGTTTTTGCTAGATACGATTTGGGCGAAATGGCGATAGTGCACAACGGTAACCTCACAAACGCTCAGGAAATTCGTGAGGCACTTATTAAAAAAGGTGCGATTTTTCAAACTTTTATGGACACCGAAAACCTTATTCACCTTATTGCAAAGAGTGAGAAAGAGAAACTCATTGACAGAATCATAGATGCCGTAAACAAAATAGAGGGTGCTTTCTCTTTAGTTTTTTTAAGCAGAACAAAAATGTTTGCCATGCGAGACCGTCATGGTTTTCGCCCGCTTAGCCTTGGTCGCATCGCAAACGGCGGCTATGTTGTAGCAAGTGAGACATGCGCGTTTGATTTAATCGGTGCTACCTTTATTCGTGATGTAGAACCGGGAGAACTTCTCATTTTTGAAGAGGATAAAGCGCCTATCTCTATAAAAGTCTTTGAACCCACTCCAAAAAAATGTATATTTGAGTATGTCTATTTTGCCAGACCTGATTCAAAAGTGTTTGGTCAAAGTGTTTACCAGATGAGAAAAAACATGGGTATTGAGCTTGCAAAAATACAACCGGTTGAAGCAGACATGGTTATTCCTGTTCCTGATGGCGGAGTTCCTGCGGCTATTGGTTACTCTCAGGCGAGTGGAATTCCTTATGAAATGGGAATTATGAGAAACCACTACATAGGCAGAACTTTTATTGAGCCTACCCAAGAGATGAGAGATTTAAAAGTTAAAATGAAACTCTCTCCTATGACAGATACCATAAAGGGCAAAAAGATTATCGTAATAGATGATTCGATTGTTCGTGGAACTACTTCAAGAAGAATAGTGAAAATGTTAAAAGAAGCAGGAGCGAGCGAAGTTCACATGCGAATCTCCAGCCCTCCGACAACAGACCCATGTTTTTATGGAGTTGACACTCCGGACAAAGAGAAACTTATAGCGGCGAACATGACAACCCAGGAGATATGCGACTTTATTGAAGCTGACTCTTTGGCATACCTCGACCCGGCAGCCTTACTTAGAAGTGTAAATAATACTTCAAACGATTATTGCACCGCATGTTTTACAGGCGAATACATAGTTTAAAATATGGAGCAAATATATACTTACGGCAACTATCTTAACAAAAAATTTGGTTGCAAAGTTTACAAAGTAGGTATAAATATCTCCGGTTTCACCTGCCCAAATATAGATGGAACGGTTGCAAAAGGTGGATGTACTTTTTGTGAGAACGACTCTTTCAGTGCAAGTACAAATCAAATACAAGAACTAAAAGGGTTTCATCTTAACCTTCATTCAATAGAAAATCCATTCCTTGAAAAACAGCTGCAACAGTTAGAAATCCAGTTTAATGCGATTAGCAAACGACAAAAGAGTGAGTATGGCGCTCAAAAATTTATTGTCTATTTTCAATCTTTTACAAACACCTACGCCCCTTTTACAACCCTCAAAGCTCTCTATGAAAAAGCTCTTTCGCTTCCTGATGTTGTTGGTCTTAGCATTGGAACTCGCTCAGACAGCGTCACAGAAGAGACACTTGATTATTTGGCAAAACTCAGTTGTGAAAAAGAAATTTGGATAGAGTTTGGAATACAATCTGTTTATGATGAAACGCTGAAAAAAATAAATCGCGGACATGATAGTGCAAATGTAAAAGAGTGGATTACTAAGGCAAAAGCGAAAGGTCTAAATGTTTGCGGACATCTCATCTTCGGTCTGCCGGATGAGACCAAAGAGATGATGCTTGAAACCTCTAAACAAGCCTATGAATGGGGAATCGACTCAGTGAAGTACCATCCTCTTTATGTAGTGAAAAAAACGGCACTTGCAAATGATTTTGTTAGCGGTAGCTTTACGCCTATCAGCGAGGAAGAGTATCTGGATGTATTGGTAAAATCTATTCAGATGAAGCCCAAGAGTGTCTCAGTTCAAAGGGTTACTGCCGGAATTAATGACAGTTCTCTGCTTGCACCAAACTGGTGCAGAGATAAAAACAGTCAGATAAAAAGTATAAACAAAGTTCTAAAAGAGATAGGTCTCAAATACTAGTCTTATCTAATTCTGGATTATGATATTTGAATTTATAAAGGGAAGTAAATATAAAGCCTAAAGAGGCTTTATATAAACAGGGGAATGAATGAATTTTTATAGTTTTTTTGTAAGGATTACCATTTAACTTCAGTAGTTAACATGTAAACATTTTTAGATTGACCCGTATCAGATCCATCAGCATAAGTTGCCGCTTTTGCTACAGTGTACTCTTCATTAATGAATTTTCCTGAGCCGATAAAGCTCACATTTTTACTCATTTTGTACGCTAAACCTGCAATCATTTTAGTACCTTGCACGCTTGAACTCATATCAGTACCATCCACTAGGCTATCATCCATTTTGTAATTATCATAACGACCGATAACAGTCCAATCTTTGATAGGGCGAATTTCACCGTTGATAGAAAGACCTGTATAGTCTCGTTTACCCCAATCCGTTGTTGCACCGTCTTGAGCATCGTCTGTTGCTTTAAAATATTGTGCAGCAATCAAGAAAAGTGGCTGGTTATACACTGCATGAAGTCCGAAAATTGAACGGTCATACTCACTTTTGAGTGCACTTGTACTTACTTGATCTAATGCAGCTTTATCATCTTTATGATTTTTAGACATCAAACCATAAGTTGAAAGATTTGCATAAGTATCTTTTGTTCTGTCATTTTTGCCAAGTTTTGTGCCATCACCTAATATGTGACCTGTTAAACGCCACTCAAGAGATACATCTCCACTGTTTTCTTGATTTGCTGCTTCTTTATCTGCATGGTAACCTTCTCCATTAAACATACCGGCTTCAGAGCTGAAATACTGAGTTTTTGTTTTAAGGTTAAATCCAAGGTCTGCAGAGTTTACAAGATCTACACCAGACTCTGTTGCAGTTCCTTTTTCTTCAAGAACAACCTTGTTAAATGAACGATAGAACCAAGAGTTATGCTCTTCGTAATCAATCCATGGACGGTGAACGATACCGATCTCTACGCCTGTAGCCGGAAGCACTTTATTTAAATAGAGGTATGCATATTTTGCATATATATTAGCATGGCTTGTAGCTGAAGCCAACTCTTTCGTAGTATCCATTGTCACACGAAAATAGTCTTTATCATTTAAAAACGCTTTTACCTGAACATAGTTACGACGCATTTCAAAACCTGTTGAAGTCGCAGGATATATTGATTGGTCTCCACCTACAACAGACTTATCAGTTGAAGGAGAAGCCGATGTCAAACCAAAATAATGCGTACCGCTAAAGTCTAGCTTTGGTGCTTTTGAAAACACTGAACTCTCTTTACTTACAACTTCTGTACGACCTTCAGCCGGAGTATTAAACAGTTGACCGTTTGCGTCTGAGTATAATTTAACATCACTTGCAGATGCAGCAATCGAACCGATAGTCAAAGCAGCTATAGCTGATAAAACGATTTTATTCATTTTTGATTTCCTTGTTTTTGTTTGACGAAAGTATAAATGAGTTTGATTACGAGTGGATTACGCTCAATCCTTGAAAAAACTAATGTGAAATAAAGTCGCTTTTACCCAAAAAGAAACAAAGAGTGTCACCATTCGGTACATTGACTTTTGTATGCCAAATATAGTGTTGCAATTTGTGACACTCTTTTATTTCTTAATATCCGTAACTCTTATATTTAATACTCTTTTTGTTATAGTGCACTAACTGTTTTTTCTGATACTTTTGGGTGTTTGAAAACAAATATATTAAATAGTTGCATTTCAAGGAATGCAACTGTTAGATTTAAAGGTAGGTTATATGGAACATATTGCTACAGCAAATCCGTATTTTGGGGTATTTGTACTTTTTGTAATAACATTCGGTGCATTTACAGCAACAACGATAATTGCTCGTCTTGCCAGTCGTGCACTCGCACGCAAAGATAGCGAAAAAATTAGGTTATCAGTTTATGAGTGTGGACCGGAGATTACGAAGCAACCAAACAGAATTTCGCCTCAGTTTTACCTTTTTGCACTTCTTTTCTTATTGTTTGATGTAGAAATTGTTTTTATGTTCCCTTGGGCGGTTGACTTCAAGGCACTTGGCTGGTTCGGTTTTGCTGAGATGTTAATGTTTATCTTGCTGCTTACAATTGGTTTTGTATATGCATGGAAAAAAGGAGCGCTTGAATGGCACAACATAAAATAAATTATACGCAGGATGGCGGTTTACCCGTTGCACTTACAAGTATTGATAAGATCGTAAACTGGGGTCGTTCAAACTCTCTTTGGGCACTTACTTATGGTTTGGCTTGTTGCGGTATTGAGATGATGGCGTCAGGCGCATCAAGATTTGACTTTGACCGTTACGGCACTATTTTCAGAGCTTCTCCTCGTCAAGCGGATGTTATGATAGTTGCAGGAACGCTTACAAAAAAACACGCTGAGTTTATTAAAAGACTTTATGACCAGATGACGGAGCCTAGATGGGTTATCTCTATGGGTTCATGCGCGAATACCGGCGGTATGTTTAATACGTATGCAACTGTTCAGGGTGTAGATAGAATTATTCCGGTTGATTTGTATCTTCCGGGATGTGCGCCGAGACCTGAGACACTTCAGTATGGTGTCATGTTACTACAGCAAAAAATCCGTGCCAACAAAGCATCTAATGCACAAAAACCAAAAAGGTTGATGTAATGAGAGCCTATACACCTAAAGATGATGTTCAAGCAAAACCGTACTATACGGATAGATTTTATGTCTCTCCGCAAGTGCCTAAAGAAGCCGTTGAGAGTGATGCAGTTTTTGCAGCAGATTTAGCGGCTATAAAAGCAAAATTTGAAGTAAGTGATGCTTATATTCAAGTAGGACAGATGGTTGTTTACATTAATGCTAAAGATAATTATGGTGCATTAAAGCTTTTGAGAGATGAGCTTGAATACACACAACTCTCAGAGATGAGTGCAATTGATTGGTTGGCAAAAGAGAATAAATTTGAGATTTTCTATCAGATGCTGAGCATGAATAAACGCAAACGAGTTCGTATAAAAATGTTTATAGAAAATGGGCAGGCAGTCAATTCCGTGAACGAACTTTTCCGTTCTGCCGATTGGTCTGAAAGAGAGATGTTTGACATGTTCGGCATTGAAGCAAATGGACATCCTTTTATGAAAAGAATTCTTTTGCCGTACGACTGGCAAGGACATCCACTTCTTAAAACTTACCCACTAGAGGGAGATGAGTTTGCCGCATGGTATGAAGTAGATAAGATTTACGGAAAAGAGGCAAGAGATATTATCGGGCCTGAACTTCGAGATACTGCAAAAGTTGACAGATATGATTCAGAGCGATTCGCAAGACTCGGATTTGAAGTTCCAAAAGGCACTGTTATTACGGGACATGAGCCAAAAACAGAGCAGAGCTACCAAGAAGAAGGCGGCGTATTCATGATTAAAAAATTTGATAAAAAGTCGTCAGTAATTATTGACGACCCACAAAGATAGGGTGGTAAAATATGGCACAAATAACAAATAGATTAACACCGTTTTTTGAAAATATCACATTCGATAGAGATGATAATGAGCTTATCCTAAACTTTGGTCCTCAGCATCCATCGGCGCATGGACAGCTTCGTTTGATGCTTCACCTCCAGCAGGAACAGATTGTAAAAGCACATCCGGATATAGGATACCTCCACCGCGGCATGGAGAAGATGGCAGAGAACATGATTTACAACGAGTTTATGCCGACAACCGACCGTATGGACTATATTGCTTCATCTTCAAACAACTACGGTTTTGCTTTAGCAGTTGAGAAACTTATCGGTTTAGAAGTTCCTCGCCGTGCAAAAGTTATCCGCATGATGCTGCTTGAGATTAACCGTATAATGTCTCACCTTTTCTGGTTAGCTACGACTGCACTTGACATCGGGGCTATGACGGTATTCCTTTTTGCATTCCGTGAGAGAGAGTATCTGATGGACATTATCGAGGGATATTGTGGAGCGAGACTAACACATTCAGCGATTAGAATCGGCGGTGTTCCACTCGATATTCAAGATAGCTTTTTGGTTCAATTAAAAACTTTTTTAGATAAATTGCCTCAAAATATTAAAGATTATGAGGATTTACTAGACACAAACCGTATTTGGTTAATGAGAATGGAAGAGGTTGGACATATTTCTAAAGAGCTTTCGCTTTCATGGGGCTGTACAGGTCCGATGCTAAGAGCAAGCGGAACAGCATGGGATATCCGTAAAGAAGAGCCGTATGAGCTTTATGACGAAGTAGAGTTTAGAGTTCCATTTTCTGATAAAGGCGATAACTTCGCAAGATACCGCATCTACATGGAAGAGATGAGAGAGTCTGCGAAAATACTTTATCAAACAATGGATATGTACGGGGCATGTGTAAAAAATAATCAAACAGAATTAATGGCGCATGCACCTAAATATATTTCAGCTTCTAAATTAGACATAATGACACAGAACTACTCTTTGATGCAGCACTTTGTGCTTGTAACTCAAGGGATGAGACCTCCTGTCGGAGAGGTATATGTGGCTACAGAATCGCCAAAAGGTGAACTTGGTTTTTACATCAACTCTCAAGGCGGACCTTACCCATATAGACTCAAGCTTCGTGCACCCTCTTTTTGGCATACAGGAATTTTAACGGATCTTCTGCCGGGGCATTATATTCCGGATGTTGTTTCAATAATCGGTACAACAAACATCGTATTTGGAGAGGTAGACCGCTAATGAAAAGATATGATTTAAGACATTTGAAAAGCGAATTTGAACCTAAGATGAAAGAGATTTTAGGAACACATAAAGTGGGTGAAGTAGCAATCTTCTTGTTTGAAATCGGTGACTTTTCACCGATTCAAAAATCAGCAGATTTAGTAAAAGAGTGCGGTTATGAGTTGATGAACTCTTTAAAGTTTAACGAAGTCGACTGGACTATCGTAGCAAAAAAATAGGTGGGGTTTGATTTTGAGTAAAGTCTATTTTTCTACTTGGAATGGTGAGTTGGTAAACAATGTCAATAAGCCACATGATGAGTGGCAAGAATCAGCCTATAACCTACCTGCACAATATGACAGCCACCGTGACTCAAAAGCTTTTATAGGCTGGGACGGGGTTTCATTGTTTAGTGAAGATGTAGATGTAATTCGTCTTGCGATGGAGTATGCTGCACAGTACCAAGAGTACTCTGAGGCATGTGGAAGATGTGCACCCGGAAGATGGGGCGGCAGAATTCTGTATGATCAACTCGATAAAATTGCTCGCGGTGAAGGGTCTGTTTCTGATTTGAACCACTTAAAAGAGATTGGCAAAAGTATGCAGATTACATCTAAATGTGAGATTGGAAAAACCGTTCCAAATCCTATTTTAGACTTAATGCACCATTTTGAAGATGAGTTTATGGCTTGCATAAATGAGCAGAAACCATCAAAACATTACCATGAAAGTGTTGGCTACATTGCAAAAATTACAGCCCCATGTACGGATGCTTGTCCTGCGCATGTGGATATCCCTGCATATATTGAGGGTGTAAGAGATCTGAGATTTGATGATTCGCTTCTTGCTACGCGTCAAACTATGCCGCTTGCGCATGTTTGCGGTCGTGTTTGCCCACACCCATGTGAAGAGGCTTGCAGAAGAACAAATCTTGATGAACCTATCTCTATTATGGCACTTAAGAGACTCGGTGCGGATTGGGAAACTGACCACGGATATAGCTTTTTTCATCCTATGGAGAAAAAGCAGAGCACAGGCAAAAAAGTAGCAGTAATCGGTGCAGGTCCTGCCGGACTTACAACAGCTTACTATTTAGCGGCTGAAGGCGTAGAAGTGGATGTTTACGAAGAGCTTCCGGTTTTAGGCGGTGAAGTTGCTGTCGGTGTTCCTGAGTACCGTATGCCGATAGGCAAATACAATCAAGATATTGAGTGTGTTCGAGATATGGGTGTTAATTTTTTAGTTAACAGAAAAATCAGTGCCGATGACATGCGAAGATTTGAGAGCGAATATGATGCGACTATGGTTGCTACCGGAACGCGTATCTCTAAAAAAGTGTATTGCGATAATGAAAGATTTGAGATTAAGGGTTACTGGTCGGCTATTGAGATGCTTGATCAGATTAATCTTTGGGACAAATACGGCATCGGAGAAGCGGTCGATTTAACCGGCAAAACAGTTGTTTGTGTCGGTGGCGGTTTTACTTCTATGGATGTTGTGCGATGCGCAATCAGAGCAAATGCAAAAAAAGTTTATATGATTTATCGCCGTGACGAAAAGACAATTATCAGAAATACGACCTATGAAGAGTACCATGAAGCCGTTGAAGAGGGAGTAGAGTTTCTATTTCACTCGGCAGTTGCAAGAATGAATGACGAAGAGGATGTGCTCAAATCACTTTTAGTAGATAAATTTGAATTAGTTCCAGATCCAAATGGCGGTCGTGCTGAACTTGTAAAAGTTGAGGGTGAATCCTATGTGATTGAGACGGATTTTTTAATTCCTGCGGTATCTCAAGCGGCTGATTTGAAACTTTTGCCGGAAGAGTGGGAGATAGAAAAAACCTCATGGGGAACTATTAAAACAAACGGTAAAGATTATATGACTTCAAGAAAAGGTATCTTTGCTTCGGGGGATTGTGAATATGGTCCTATGACAATTGTGAATGCTGTCGGGCAGGCAAAAAGAGCCTCTTCGGTTATGAGCAGATATTTGCAAACGGGTGAAATAACTCTCACAGATGACGAGGTTATGGAAGACCATCTCAGAAAGCTACATGTTTACAACAAAAAAGAGAAAATAAAGGGCTGGTTGCCGGGTTTACCGAGAGAACATAGTGAAGTTCTTGATGTAGATGTAAGAAAAGACAACAACAAAGAGGTTAACCTAGGTCTTACACAAGAACAGGCACTCAGTGAAGCTGATCGTTGTATGCGTTGTTATTACATCGCTATGGTAGCGGTTTAGGAGGTATGGATATGGAAAAATTAATAAATTTTAAAATTGACGGTATCTCTGTAGAGGCAAAAAAAGGCGAGACTATTTTAACGGTTGCTCGCAAAAACGGCATTTATATACCTACTATGTGCTACATTTCAAAAACAACTCCCTGCGCATCATGCCGCATGTGTGTTGTTGAGGCTGCCGGCGTTGAGGGGTTTGTACTTAGCTGTAACACGCCCCCGACTGAGGGCATCGAGATAACGACAAACACAAAAGAGCTTGAGAACGAGCGAACAAACATCATGAAACTTTATGATGTAAACCACCCTTTAGAGTGTGGTGTTTGTGATAAATCGGGCGAGTGTGACTTACAAAATAAAACTTTAGAGTTTGGTGTTTCACAGCAAAACTTTAGTGCAAGAGACCAATCTCGTAAGATAGAAAATTGGGGTTTAATCAATTATGACCCATCTCTTTGTATCTTGTGTGAAAAGTGTGTGCATGTTTGTAATGAAGTTATTGGCGATGATGCAATTGAAGTAAAATTCGGCGGATACAGCTCGACTATTATTCCTAAAAACAGTGAAACACTTGATTGTACTTTTTGTGGCGAGTGTATTGCTGTCTGTCCTGTTGGTGCACTCGTTAGCTCAAACTTTCAATACAGTGCAAATGCTTGGGAGCTTTCCCGCGTACCGGCAACATGTGCTCACTGTTCTGCAGGCTGCTCTTTAGAGTATGAGACGCGATACATGGGAGTTAATGGAGACACATCAATTTATAGAGTAAAAAACAATTTTGAATTTGCATCTCTTTGCGGAGCTGGGCGTTTCGGCTTTGACTTTGACAACAAAGATAAAAGTGATGAAGCAGCATTTCATAAGGCTGTCGAAGCTATAAAAAGTGCAAAAGCTATCCGTTTTTCATCTATGATTACGAACGAAGAGACGCATATTTTACAACTTCTTAAAGAGAAACTAGGGTTTAAACTCTTCAACGAAGATGCTAGAAAATATCAAGAATTTATGAAAGCATACAGCTCAATAAGCGGTAAAAAACATCATAGTGGCTCACTCGATGCAGTGAAACTCTCAGATGCAGCGATTGTTATTGGTACAAGAGTAGCAACAGATAATCCGGCACTGAGATATGCTCTGACAACTGCCGCAAAACATAACGGTGCGAAAATCGTCTATGCGCATCCGATTGAAGATGTTTTGATGCAAAACACAGTGACTCAATTCATGAAGTATGAGGTTGGCACAGAAGAGGGAGTTATGGCTCTTTTGGCGAATGCTCTGCTTAAAGATGCTGACCTCTCGGATGATGAAAGAGCATTTTTTAATGCACTTGATTTTGGATATCTTGAAGCTGAGAGCAACATCGGACATGAAGAGATTTCGCAGATGATTAAGTCATTTTCAAGAACAAAAAATCATGTTCTGATAATCGGGAATGATTTAATAGCGCATGAGAGAGCTCTAAATATCGCCAAATTAGCAGCTCTGATTGAGAAATACAGCGACTTCTCTTTAGTGATTGTGCCAAACGAAGTAAATACACTCGGTGTTTCACTTATTGCTGATTTAGATGAAGATGAAGATTGCATTGATGTAGTCGGATACAACGCCAAAGGCAACTTCCTAATCTCATCACTCAAATTTGCAAATTTATCAGTCGGTGCACTCAACCAGCAGGAGGGAACTTTTGTAAACATCGACAACAGAGTTCTTCCTACAAATGTTGCGGTAAAATTTGATGGTCATACATTGAGTGACATAGCGTCTGCATGTGGCGTTGAAGGCGAAAATACGGTAGATTATACAGCTCAATTAAATCCTAAATTAGGATTTAAGAATATCAATTTTGACTCTTTATCAAACTTTTTATCTCCGTTGGGTGAGGATGTTCGAGGCTATCTGCTTGATGAAGTGACATGTGAGATGAACGGTAAACTTGAGCCAGTAAGTGATTTACCGGAGTTTAACGGTACAGTCATCTATAACTCTAACCCGGTTTTACAGTTTAACGGCTATACAAACATTGCAAAACAGCTTGAAAAAGATAACACTCTACGAGGTTCGGCTCAATTTGCAACGGCAGCTAAAATTTCGGATGGAGACAGAGTTGAGATACGATTTGGCACTCAAATGATTATTAGGGAGTTTAAGCTTGATAACACCCTCAAGGGAACGATAGCGCTCAATCCTATGTTTGATAATGTCGTAGATGCAAGCAGATATAAGTTTGAAAAATCTAAAATAATGAGAGTATCACATGAGTGAAATTACTATAAATATTGATGGGAAAGTGATTCAGACGCAAGAGGGCGAGTATCTCTTAAATGCCGCTCGTGCAAATGGTGTTTTTATTCCTGCGATATGTTATTTAACAAGATGTAGCCCTACATTAGCCTGTCGTATCTGTCTTGTCGAAGCGGATGGAAAACAGGTTTATGCATGTAATGCAAAAGCTAAAGACGGAATGAACATCACGACAACCACGGATGCAATCAAGCAAGAGCGTCGTGCAATCATGGAAGTTTATGATGTAAATCACCCTCTTCAGTGTGGTGTTTGCGACCAGTCAGGCGAGTGTGAACTACAAAACTACACTTTAGAGATGGGCGTGGATGCACAAAGCTACTCTGTAAAAGATGTTGCAAGACCTTCTAAAGATTGGGGTCATATTCACTATGATGCCGGCTTGTGTATTGTTTGTGAGAGATGCGTCACTGTTTGTAAAGATATGATTGGCGACAACTCTCTCAAAACAGTTGCAAGGGGCGGAGATGCACTTGCTGCAGAGTATAAAGAGAATATGCCAAAAGATGCCTACAGCATGTGGAATAAACTCAACAAATCCATTATCGGTCTTACAAACGGCACAGATGTGCTTGATTGTACCTCTTGTGGAGAGTGTGCTGCTGTTTGCCCTGTCGGAGCACTTACGGACACCCAGTTTATCTACAAATCAAATGCATGGGAACTAAAGCAAATTCCTGCGACATGCGGACATTGCAGCGCAGGATGCCAAATCTCTTACGATGTAAAACATGAGAGCATTGCAAATCCGGAAGATAAAATTTATCGTGTTATGAATGAGTGGAACTATGTTTCACTTTGTGGAGCCGGCAGATATGGGTTTGACTACCAAAATGCGAATGTAACAAAAGATGAAGCTGCATTCAACAGAGCGGTTGAAGCATTTAAAAAAGCGGATACAATCAAATTTACTTCAACAATTACAAATGAAGAAGCACTGATTTTAGAAAAACTCAAAGAGAAATTTGGTTATAAACTTGTAAACAATGAGGCTTTAGCGTTTCAAACATTTTTGAATAACTACTCAGAAATAAGCGGTACAACTCTTTACAGCGGGACTCTTAAAGAGGTTGCCGAGAGTAATTTTATAGTTTCACTCGGAACAGCGATGAAAAGCGACAATCCAAATGCAAGATATGCACTCAACAACTCTTTAACCGTAAATAAAGGTGCAGCTCTTTATTTTCATCCTCTTAGCGACCCTATCATAGAGGGATTAGGCAAAAGTATCGTAAGCATCAAGCATAAGCCGCTTCAAGAAGAGACTATTTTATATCTCATTCTTGACTTATTTGCAGACAAAGAGAAGTTACCTGCAGAAATTGTTAGTTATTTAGCATCGTTTCACTCTACTAAAATTGTAACCGTTGAAGAGACTATAAAAGAGACAATTGTTGAAATTATAAAGAGTATGAAGATTAATGAAGAGACAGGGCTGGAAGAAGAGGTAGAAGAGGAAGTTTCTAAAGTTGTTCCTAAAAAAATCTCTAAAGAAATTGAAGTAGATGATAACAGTCTCTTTGAACTTGTTGGAGCACCTAAAAATTTCAGTGATACTTTAGAGAAACTGCTTGCTAAAAAAGAGACATTTTCTTTGGTTGTCGGAGCCGATTTATATTCACATCCGCATGCAAAGAATTTAGCACGCTTAGTTGCATTGCTTGAGAAATATAGTGCCTTTAAACTTGTAATGATTCCAACACTTACAAATACGCTGGGTGTTGCACTTATAAATGAGTTGTCGAGTGATGTGGGCAAATTTTCCATAGGCTACAATACAAAAGGCGATTTTACCCTTTCAGCTTTGGGCAATGGAGATTTCCATATGCCGGCTATAAATCAGCAAGAGGGAACTCTTACTTCGATTAACAAAAGGGTCAACCCTACAAATGCCGCTCTTTCTTATGGCGGTTATGAGTTAAATGACATTGCATGCGCCTTAGGAATTGTTGCAGAAAATGCGATTGACTATACTTTTGAGCTTCCGGTAACAAAAGGCTTTAAAGCTGAAAAATTTGACACGCTTCCAAATCATTATACAAATGCAGGAGAGGAAGTTCGCGGATATGAGCTAGACAATTGTACAGCTCCGCAAGACATGGATACAAGTGTAGAAAAGATAGACACTTCCTTATCTCTTGGAGAGAGTTTGATTTATCTAGTAAATCCTGTAAGACAATTTAGTGAATTTACTTATAAATCAGCGAATCTTGATGAGGAAAGCGGTGTTTATATGAGTGAAGAGTTCCTTAAAAATTCTGAGTTCAATGAGGGTGAAAGTGTGCGTATCAAGAACGACAGAGGCGAAATAGTTGCTAAAATCGTGAGTGACAACAAAATAAGCGGCAGCATCATATGTCTGCCAAATTTTGATAGTAAATTAAATTCAGAGGCTCTCTTTAGCGGTTACCGTTTTAATTCAGCTTCGATAGAAAGGGTGTAATATGGATGTAGCATATTTAATAGAAACGGTTATTAAGGTCGTTGTTGTTTTACTTATATTTTCTGCTTTGGCGGGAATTGGAACTTATTTTGAGAGAAAAGTTCTTGCTTTTATGCAGCGTCGTCTAGGACCCATGAATGTTGGACCTTATGGATTACTGCAAGTTGCAGCCGATGGTGTAAAGCTTTTTACAAAAGAAGATATTATTCCAAGCAATGTTGTGCCTAATATCTTTAAAATTGCGCCGGTAATCACGGCGGCTACAGCATTTATGGCTGCTGCTGCGATACCTTTTTTACCACAATTTACACTCTTTGGCTACACGGTTCATCCGATAGTTGCTGATATTAACATAGGTATTTTATATGTTCTTGGAATGATGGGCGTTGGTTTATATGGACCTCTTCTTGGCGGTATGGCATCTGCGAACAAGTTCTCTTTACTCTCGGCTGCAAGGGGTGCTGCGGTATTTATCTCCTATGAGGTTGTAACGGGTCTTTCAATCCTTGCTCCGATTATGATTGTCGGTTCACTCTCTCTTGTTGATTTTAACACCTATCAATCGGGTGGCGTTACGCATTGGCTAGTCTGGTCTCAACCTGTTGCATTTGTTCTTTTTTGGATAGCCGCTTTTGCTGAAACCGGACGAACACCTTTTCACTTAATTGCGAATGACCATGAGATTATTGATGGATTCGGTACGGAATACTCCGGCATGCGATGGGGACTTTTCTTCATCGGAGAGTATGCAAATATGTTCTTTATCTCCTTTGTAATTCCTCTTCTTTTCTTAGGTGGATACGGTGATGGAAGTATGCTGGGTGCGTTAGGATTACTTGGAAAAATGGCATTTTTCTTCTTCTTTTTCTTATGGACAAGAGCTGCTTGGCCGGATATAAGACCGGACCAGTTGATGTGGCTGTGCTGGAAAGTGCTTATGCCGATTGCCGTGATTAATATAGTAATCACCGGCTTTGTAATGATGTTTTAAGGGGATATGGATGAGTAAAGAGCAATTTAACAACAGGAATGTGAGTGATAGCTACTTTTTAGTAGATATTGCAGATTATCCTACCGATGGCTGGGGTAAGTTTAAAAGAGTTGTAAAGAGAACATTCAGGGGCGAACTTTTTGTCGGTCTTTGGGTTGTTCTTCGTGAGATGATAAAGTTTGATATTCACACTGTTCAGTACCCACAAGAGAAAATGCCTATAGGTCCACGATACCGTGCTGTTCATGAGATGAAGAGATTGTGGGAATCAGGAACAGAAAGATGTATCGGTTGTGGTCTTTGTGAGAAGATTTGTATCTCAGACTGTATCAGAATGGACACTAGAGTGGATGAAAACTCTCGCAAAGAAGTTACGGAGTACAGCATCAACCTTGGTCGCTGTATTTTTTGTGGCTACTGTGCTGAAGTTTGTCCGGAACTTGCCATTACACATGGTGGCAGGTACGAAAATGCAAGCGAACAGAGAGAACACTTTGTAATGTTTGAAGATATGTTAACACCGATTGATGCTCTAAAAGCCGGTAAACAGCTAGAGTTTGAAGGTTTTGGTGCTATCACACCACATGAAGATGAGCGTGTTAAAAAAACACCTCTCTCATATTAAGGAGTTTAGTTATGTTTGAAGCGATTGCTTTTTATCTGTTTGCTTTTTTGACAACTGTGATGTTTTTTATAACAGTAACAACAACACAGGCGTTGCACGCACTTACGGCGTTAGCAGCAGGAATGATATTTATATCAGCATTTTTCTTTATTCTAGGTGCTGACTTTTTAGGTGCGATTCAAATCGTTGTTTATTCCGGTGCGGTTATGGCACTTTACGCTTTTGGTATGATGTTTTTTGATACGACGAGAGATGTGAAAGAGAAGAACGGCAATAAATATATCGTTTTTGGATTAAGCATCTTGGCTGCGGTTTTGGTTGTTGTTATTTTTGCTGCTCCAATGGTTACAAACAATATTGTAGCACTGCATCCTATGATTGAAGGTGCAGGAAATACTCAAGAACTGGGCATGGTTTTATTTACTAAATATTTAGTTCCATTTGAAGTTGCTGCTGTCATGCTGCTTGTTGCAATGATAGCAGGAATTGTTTTGGCCGGTAAAAAAATGGATTTATCTCTTACTCTTATGAATGATGCAGAGATAATTGATGCCAAAAAAGAACAACACAAAAAGGTGCTCTAATGATGGAAATAGGACTTAACCACTACCTCGTGCTCTCAACACTCCTTTTTGCTATTGGATTGATTGGTGTCATGCGTAGAAAAAACCTTCTTTTACTGTTTTTCGCAACTGAAATATTACTCAACTCTGTAAATATTGCCTTTGCTGCGATTTCACACTACTACGGTGATTTAACCGGTCAGATTTTTGTATTTTTTGTAATTGCAATTGCTGCATCAGAAGTAGCCGTAGGACTTGGTCTATTGATTGTTTGGCACAAACGCCATGGTAATATCGACCTAGATAGCATGTCAACGATGAGAGGATAGAAGAATGGAACTGTATTTATATCTAGCACTATTTTCACCGCTCGCCGGTTCGCTTTTTGCCGGACTCTTCGGTGCGTCTCCTAGAACTAAGATAGCCGGTGTTCTTCCGAGCTTGTTGCTCTTATTATCTTTTGTGAGCAGCACTGTTCTTTTAATTTACATACTCAGTGGCGGCGAAAAAGTACATGTTGAGATGATGACATGGATGGCAACGGGTGATTTGTATATTCCTTTTGGTTTTGTTGTAGATCAGGTTTCTGTGACCATGATGATGGTTGTAACTTTAGTATCAACAGTTGTTCATTTCTACTCAATCGGCTACATGGATCACGACAAAGGTTTTAACAGATTTTTCTCTTACCTTTCAGCATTCGTTTTTTCAATGATGATTCTTGTTATGAGTGATAACTTTGCAGGTCTGTTTATAGGCTGGGAAGGCGTAGGGCTTTGTTCATGGTTGCTTATCGGTTTCTGGTACCATAAAGAGAGTGCTACATGGGCGGCAAATGAAGCATTTATCATGAATCGTATCGCTGACCTTGGAATGCTTATCGGCATATTTTTAGTGTACTGGAGTACCGGAACACTTCAATATGAGCAGGCATTCGCAGCAATGCCAAACTTAGATAAAGAAGTGCTCACATGGATGGGAATCTTTCTATTTATCGGTGCCATGGGTAAATCGGCTCAATTTCCGCTTCATACATGGCTTGCAGATGCGATGGAGGGTCCAACTCCTGTTTCTGCTCTAATCCATGCAGCGACCATGGTAACGGCGGGTGTCTATTTGGTTATTCGTGCAAATCCTTTGTATGATTTAATCCCGAATGTAGGTCTCTTTATCGCTTCGTTAGGAGCATTTGTGGCACTCTTTGCTGCTTCTATGGCATTAGTAAATCGTGACATGAAGAGAATTATTGCATACTCTACACTTTCACAACTGGGCTACATGTTTGTTGCTGCTGGTCTCGGTGCATACTGGGTTGCACTATTCCACTTGATGGCACATGCATTCTTCAAAGCGCTTCTTTTCTTGGGTGCAGGGAATGTTATGCATGCTATGCATAATGAACTTGACCCGTTTAAAATGGGCGGTTTACGCAAAGTGATGAAGGGTACATTTATTATGATGACTCTTGCATCGGTTGCACTTGCCGGTATCTATCCATTCGCAGGATTCTTCTCAAAAGATTTAATCCTAGAAGTCGGATTCGTAGAGCATCACTATATTATCTACACGGTTCTACTCTTTACGGCAGGTTTAACAGCATTCTACTCATTTAGATTAGTGGCGCTTATTTTCCATGGTGAAGAGAGATATAAACTATTCGGTATCCATCCGCATGAAGCATATAAATTTATGCTGGTTGCTATGAGTCCGCTCCTACTGTTGGCAATCATTGCGGGTTCATTTAAAATGACCTATTTCGAAATGGTAACGGCGGTACTTCCTGCAACCGAGTACCATGTTCATAGTGCAATCGCATACTGGATAATGACCATAGGGACGCAACTCTTTGTTATTTTAGCAATAGCTTTTGCATATAAAAAATATGCAAACAATAAAGTAAAAGTTCCGGACGGCACATCTAAAATGGAAAGTCGTCTTTGTTACAAAATTTTGAGTAACCAGTACTATATTCCATATATTTATGAAGAGTATTTGGTTAAGCCTTATAGAGAGTTATCAACTGTGTTCTGGAAACAGGTAGACATGAAAGTTGTGGATGCAACGGTCGATGGCATAGCCGGTATAATCTACTCAAGCGGTGAAAAAACAAGAGTAATGCAGAGTGGAAACCTCTCAACTATGCTTAAATGGATGGTTGCAGGTACTATTGGTTTGTTGTTACTCGCTGTAGTTTTTGGACTTGCAGTTAGATATTCCGGTGAAATTAAAACAATTTTATCAGGTTTAGGAGTTTAGTAGATGGTAAACCATATCTTATCAATTTTAATTTTCTTTCCGGCATTGGCAGCAATACTTGGGTTTATTATTCACAAAGACAGCATTCGTGCTTATGGTGTAGCAGTAGCTACAATAGAATTTGTTCTCTCTTTATGGCTTTGGTCCTCTTTTGACTCAAGTGCATCAGGAATGCAATTTATGGAACATCTTCCTCTGGTTCCGGCATTTGGAATCAACTATATTTTAGGAGTGGATGGAATTTCACTCTTTATTATTATATTGGCATCCTTTTTTACTATGATCGGTATCGCGTCTTTGACTGACACTAAAAATGAAAAAAATATGATTGTGACACTTCTGTTTTTGCAGATGACAATGGTAGGTGTATTTGCGGCCCTTGATGGAATCGTGTTTTATGTATTTTGGGAACTTTCACTTGTACCGATGCTCTATATTATCGGTGCATGGGGCGGACCTCTGAGAATTTATGCTTCGGTTAAATTCTTCTTATATACCTTTACGGGTTCACTTGTCATGTTAGTCGGTATGCTCTTTATGGCGTATTTTTACTATCAGGCGACCGGAGCTTGGAGTTTCGCAATTCTTGACTGGTATCGTCTAATTCTGCCTGAGAGCTTCCAACTTTGGTTATTTGCGGCATTTTTTATAGGTTTTGCTATAAAGGTTCCGATGTTTCCTTTTCACACATGGTTACCTTATGCACATGGTCAAGCACCGACAATAGGTTCTGTGATACTTGCGGCTATATTACTAAAAATGGGTACATACGCATTTATCCGTTTTTCATTACCTATGTTTCCTGATGCTTCCGTATTTTTTATGTTTCCAATAGCTGTGTTAGCCATTATTATGGTTATTTATACAGCCATGGTTGCGTATGCACAAGAGGATGTGAAGCAGGTTGTAGCCTATAGTTCGGTATCACACATGGGTATTATCATTCTTGGTACTTTTGCACTCAATGTAGAAGGTATTACAGGTTCAATCTTTTTAATGATTGCGCACGGTGTTGTCTCCGGTGCACTCTTCTTACTTGTCGGTGTTATCTATGACAGAAGACACACGAAGATGATGAGTGAGTTTGGCGGACTGGCACATGTTATGCCGCGATATGCAACCATCTTTGGACTTATGCTGATGGCTTCTGTCGGTATGCCTCTCACAATCAACTTTGTCGGTGAATTTTTGAGTTTACTTGGATTTTATAAACAGTCTCATATATTAACACTCCTTGCAGGAACTGCAATAATAGTTGGCGCAATCTACATGTTGGCGGCGTATAAAAAAATGTTTTTTGGAGAAGTTACAAATGAGAAGAATAAAAATCTTCCGGATGTAAGCAAAAGAGAGCTTTTGGCACTTATTCCTTTGTCGATTATAACAATTTGGTTAGGCATCTACCCTACGCCAATATTAGCACCGATCAACAATAGCGTAGAGTCGATAGTTCAATTAATGCATGATAAATCTATAACAACTGAAGCAAAAACTAGAATTCCAAACCTTGTAAAAGGTGCAGAAATAGCTAAAACTTCTGAGCAGGGGGCACACTAATGATAGAGCCGGTAAATGTTTCTTTAGCGTCATTAAACTTAATGACGCTAGCACCAATGTTGATTCCAATAGTTGGCGCACTCTTAATTCTAGTTATTGATATTTTCAAAGTGGGCTTAGATAAAACTCTTTATGTTGTTATAAGTCTTCTTTTCTTATTGATGGATTTTAGTGCTTTACTAAGCTCAGCAGGTGCTTTCACTCAAGACGGCATAATGATGGGCGTGTTTAATGTTATGCTTATAGACGGTTTAGCTATTTTGTCTCAATTTATTATTGTTGGGGCTTCGATGCTTTTCATACCGCTTGCATTAACGCATAAAAGATTCCATGAGTTTTCATATCCGGAGTTCTTTGCACTCTTTTTATTTATGATTGCAGGCTTTCAGTTTATGGTTGCAACAGATAACCTGATTCTTGTATTTGTCGGGCTTGAGACTTCCTCTTTAGCACTTTATACACTCGTAGCTATGCATAATCGTGACAAATCATTTGAGGCTGCGGTTAAATATTTTACTATGGGTGCTTTGGCAGCCGGCTTTTTCAGCTTTGGAGCGATGGTATTTTATGCACTTACGGGATCAGTTGAAATCAATCAAATAGCTGCGGTATTGGCAGCAAATAAGTATGTTGATATTGCCTATGTTTTGGTTGGCGTAGTATTCATGCTGGCATCCTTTGGATTTAAACTCTCTCTCGTTCCGTTTCACACATGGGCACCGGATGTCTATGAGGGTGCGAGTGCTTCAATGGCGGGATTTATGTCTATTGTGCCAAAAATCGCAGCCTTTGTTGTCGCGATGAGACTTTTTGAATTCTTAATTCACAGCGGTGTTGTATGGCTAGAAATTGTACTTTACATCTTTGTTATTGTTACAATGACAGCAGCAAATATCTGGGCATTAGTTCAAACAGATGTTAAGAGAATGCTGGCATACAGCTCAGTTTCGCATGCCGGTTTTGTAATGGCAGCTATTCTAATCGGCACGACACAGTCCAACAGTGCCCTCTTTTTATACTGGATACTTTTTAGTTTTACAAATCTTGGTTCATTTAGTATGCTTTGGATTTCTCGTCAAAAACATCTTCCATTACACCAAATGTCAGACCACTCTTACGATAAATTTGCAGGTATGGTTCAAACATCACCGGTTGCAGCTTCTATCATGGGTCTGTTTATGCTTAGTTTGGCAGGTGTTCCACCGTTTGCACTCTTTTGGGGTAAACTCTACCTGATTTCATCAGCAGTTACTGGCGGATATACAGTTTTGGCTTTCATTATGGCACTTAACTCAGCAATTGCCGGCTACTACTACTTAAAACTAATAGTATATATGTTTATGAAAGAGCCTGTAATGGGGAATGATGGACATGTATATGTTGCTAATGCAACAATTGCACTCAAATCTATTATCGGATTTGCAGCAATAGGAACTATATTTGCTTTTGTTGCACTAAACCCGCTTTTAGAGTTAATAACTACATTTGTATATAACAGTGGATATTGATATATAAAAAACACACAGGAGAAGAGAATTTGTTTAAACCGATACTCTTGCTCCTGTTGCTTTGTGCAACATCGCTCTTTGCCCTTGAAGTCTCTCTCTCAGGTGCAAAAGAGAACTTTCAAAACTACTCAACGCTTCATATCAAAGATTCAGATGATTTTTTATGTCAAGAGATGAAAAATGATTTTGAAGAAGTAGTACAAGTTGTTTGTGCTTTCTCAAAACAGCCGAATAAAAAATTAAAAACTATACAAAATGATTTTTTCAAAATAGAATCCCAAACCAAAAAGAATACCTTTTTTTTAGTAATCACCCCTTTTTTCAAGCTTAAACAATACCCTATGATTTTTGATATCAGCAAAGATGACTCTGTTTATCAGGCTGATGTAAAACTCTCTAAACACTGGATGATAATAGGGTATAAAGATAAATTACCCTATATAAAAAGTGCAAAAACCTCAGATTCCGGAATTAACTTTCCCTTTTATTTATCCAGAGACAAACTCCCGTTTGTAGGCGGATTGGATATTGACGGAAAGCCTGTTCACATTAAAAAAGCGCAGGATGTTTCAGATTATCTAAAAATAAAAGAGGCTTATAAAAATAAAGAGTATGACTTATGTTTGGATTTAATAAATAGCATTCAAATACAGTACCCAAATTCACTCTTTAATGCAGAACTCATTTATTACAAAATTAAAGCTTTTAATGAGCTAAAAGATATTGACAGCGTAATAAAGCTATCAAAACTCTACCTGCAAGAGTACTCATCAGATGAAAATATTCCTGAAGTTTTATCGCTTATGGCACGAGCAAATGCTCTTGCAGGATTGAATAGCGATGCTGATTACTTTTTTGACAGATTATTTAGTGAACATGACACTTCTCCATTTGTCCAGTGGGGGTATATATATAAAGGAGAGATGCTAGAGGCTGCCGGTGCTATAACTAAAGTAGCCTATTATTATGAAAAAGCATTGAGTGACACAAGCGATGTAGATATAGCATCAACTGCAGCATATAAGTTGGCTCATTTTAAGATTTTAATGTCTCAAAAGAGAGAGGGTGCAGAGTATATTATGAAAATAATAAATGTAAAACCTAGCTTTTTTATGAATGACTTAAAAATATCTCTGGAAATGATGTATTCGGTTCAGGAGGATGGCGATAATGTAACCGCCGCCGCACTTGCAAAAGTAATATTAGACCAGATAGATGAAACGCATGAGGATTATGAGAAGCTTCTAAAAGATAGAGGCGTATGGCTTGCACAAACAAATAAAAAAGAAGAGGCTCTCGAATCATTAAATGAATATCTGAAAAAATATCCGGATGGAACGTTTATAAAAGAGATAAAAATTGCCAAAGATTCACTTTTCTTTGATACGACCGACAGTAATGTCTCAGCACGACTGAGTCAATATGATGAATTAATAGATACATATAAGGATGACACAATCGGCGCGCGCGCTACCTACGAGAAAGCCAAAGTTCTTTTAGAAAATGGCATGTTTAGAGATGTTTTGGCATTCAAAGAGTCGATATTAGCACTGGACAGTGAACTCTATAAAAATACGGAGGAGATTGTAAAAAAATCTGCAGTTGGGGCTATGCAGCTCTATTTGGAAAATAAAGAGTGCGCAGAGGTGCTAAACCTCTCGGCAGATTACAACATTACCCTCTCGCACGAGTGGGATGAGGGGATTTATGATTGTGCTATGAAGGGTGGAGATTATCTGCTCTCCAAAAATATTGCAAGTAAAAACCTAAAATCGAAAGATTTAGAGTTACGAAAAAAATGGCTCTACAGATATATAAAAGTTGATTTCGCAACCGGAAATTACAGCGATGTGATTGAGGCATCTAAAGAGCTTATTACACTCATTCAAGATGATAAAGAGTCAGAGTACAAAGATGTTCACAGGTATCTATTTGATACATACCAGAGGCTTGAACAAAAGAGTAAGCAGATAGAAGCTATTGTTGCCATAGAACAGGTTTATGGCTCAGATTATAAAGATATAGACAGATATGTGGCAGTGATGAGCATCGGTAACAGTAACAAAGATGACAACATGGTAATTAAATATGGGAATGAAGTTGTTAATGTGCAAAACAGATCAAAATCGTATGCCCAAAGTCCATTCGTAGAGTTCACGCTCTACCAATCTTATATAAATAAAGAGAATTTTGAGAAGGCTCTTGAGATAATAAAATCGCTCGACTCTGTTGAATTGACAAACCCTCAAAGAGCGAGACAAAAGTATCTGTTAGGAACGGTTTACTCAAGGCTCATGAGAACAGAAGATGCGAAGAAGGCATATCAAGATGTGATAGATGCAGATCCGACTTCAGCATGGGCGAAGCTGGCAAAAGATGCTAAAAATCTTTAACTCCACATCTTTTCTTATCATCCCTTGAGCGACATGGAACCGATGGCTTGCCTTCGGTGTGAAAATGCTTGAAAATTGCTACTTTTATGACATCACTTAAGCGAAGGCAAGCCATCGCTTCCGAAAAAGCTGTTAAAAATTTCAGTTTTTGAAATTATTTTAGAGTCTAGATGTGTCAAAAATATTGGTTAAAAACTATCCAATAAAATCACGTTCACAAAAGTACCCTGCTCTAAATCACCATCCTCTTCACCGCTTACCATCAAAGCACTATGGTCTAAAAGGTTTGTCAAAATTGCAGAACTTCCCACTTTTTTGTCTCTAAAATTTACAAAATATTCGCCCTCTTCTACTACGACATTACATGCGGTAAATTCTCTGAGGTTGCTTCTTTTTTGAAAATCCTCACCTAGCTTTGCTTCCACCATTTTATAGGGCTTCTCTTTGCCTAACATTTTTGCAACAAGAGGAAGCACATAGAGTATGGCTGTAACAGTCGAAGAGTAGGCAAATCCTGGAAGGGAAACGATAAATTTGTTCTCTTTACATGCTACTAAAATATGACGTCCGGGCTTGATGGCGACACCTTTAAATACTATCTCGGCACCTATTCGAGGTACGATGTCTTTCACAAAATCATAATCTCCTACGCTCACCCCTCCGGTGCTCACCAAAATATCTGCAGACTCAAGTGCATTCTGAAAGGCTTGAGTTATTGAGGCTTTATCATCGGCAACCACTCCGAGTTGAATCACCTCAGCACCTGCTTGCTCAAAGAGTGCTGCGAGTGTGTAGTTGTTTGAACTCCTGATTTGTGCTGGGTTACTGCTATCAACCCCTAAATCCAAAATCTCACTTCCTGTTGCTATAACTGCTACACGGGGGCGAATGGAAACTTTCACCATCACGCAGTTGAGTGCTGCCATCACGCCAATCTCGGCAAAACCGATTTTTGTACCTTTTTTTATCAGCACATCGCCGGCACTATATCCCTCACCGATTGGACGCACGGATGCGCCGCTTTTTACTTTGGAATTTATAATTATAGTGCCATTTTCTACACTAACATTTTCTATCTGGATGAGAGTATCGCTCCCCGCAGGCATTTTTGAACCTGTAAAAGTTTTAATGCACTCTCCTGATGAGACAACTCTCTGCTCATTGTTTCCGGCCGGATTTGTGCCTAATATCTTGATAGACTTCAACTCTTGATCCGTTGCAATAATCGCATAACCGTCCATCGAAGCGGTCGGAAATTGCGGGTCGTTATATTTTGCAATTACATCTTCCGCTAAAACTCTTCCCAAAGATGCACTAAGAGCAACATTTTCGCTTCTAGTTGCTCCTACATTTAATAAATTCAACATATTGATACTTGTGTCATATAAAAGCATGCTCAACTCTTTTCTCCCAAGATTCCACTGCCTTTTATAGCCGTAGAACGCTCTAATGCGTAAATTCTTTTTCCGCCCTTTAAATCATACTTCCATATTGGAGCGGAAGCTTTAAAATCCTCTACAAACTCATCTATAAACTCTAGTGCCACTCGACGCTTTGGAGAGAAGACCGCAGCTATGTAGGAGGATTCATGGAGCAGAACATCACCGCGTGAGTGAGCCATTTTTATAACTGCACCTCTCGTTTTCGCTCTCTCCTGCCATGCCTTAAACCAACTCTCCAAAATAGGCTCATATATATCAAAGCTAAGCCCTTCAATCTCATCCTCATCTCTTACGGTTCCCACAAAAGGTATATATGCACCGTAGTTGCTACCTGCTTCTTGCTCGTACCACTCTTTTAATATTGTCGGTACCTCTAATGCACCGTTATAAAGATAAAGCACTTCTCAGCCTCCACAAACAGGAGGAAGTAGAGAAACTCTATCCCCATCTTTTAAATCCACATTAAGTGAACTCACAAGTGTGTCATTTACGGCTACTGCACAATTCTTCAGCCACTCCGACATTTCACTATCTTTTTGTAAAACCGCTGCCAACTCACTTAAATTTGTTATCTCCAACTCTAACGGTGCTTTTTGGATTGGACCTAAAAATTCTACTCGTACCAAAAGTGGCTCCTATGCTCTATTTTATAAGGACGATTATATCAAAATAAGCTAAGCGATGTATAATTTCAGCAATAAATTTGAGGGAGAAAGCTTTTGGTTTTTGGAAAAATTGAGTATCTGAATCTGCTGCCTTTTCATGTCTTTATGAAACGATTTACTTCAAACAGCCAGCAGAGTATGAGTATGAATTACAAAAAAGGCGTGCCTTCAGATATAAATAAAAAGTTCGCAACGCATAGAGTGGATGCAGCTTTTATCTCCAGCATTACGGCACAAAAACATAGGCATGTAAATTTGGGCATAATCGCAAAAAAAGAGGTTCGCAGTGTTTTGGTAATTCCAAATACTGATAATATTACTGATAAGGATTCTGCTACATCCAATGTATTAGCCCACATTTTAGATTTAAAAGGTGAGGTTATTATAGGCGATAAAGCATTGCGATATTATCTGCAAAACAGACCGCATGTGGACTTGTGCGCAGAGTGGAATAAAAGGTATAACCTTCCCTTTGTTTTTGCCCTCCTCTGTTATCACAAAGACGAAAAAATATATAAAAGAATTCAAAAAAACTTTCTAAAACAGAAAGTTAAAATACCTCAATACATCCTAAAACAGGCATCAACAAGAACAAACATAGCAACAAAAGATATTTTAGAATATTTGAAGTACATTTCGTATAATTTGGATACAAAAGCAAAACTTGGCTTAAAAAAGTTCTACGATAAAGTAAATTATTAAGCATAGTAAGCTAGAATATTTTATGCTTAAACTTATCTTACCTCTTTTTTTTATTATAATTAATGTTAATGCTTTTGAACCGATTTCCTCTATTCCCATAGAAGATATTGTTGATATAAAAAAAGCGTTACTTGGAAAAGAACTTTTTTTTGACACTCTTTTATCCAAAGACAATTCCACCGCATGTCTGAGTTGTCATGATGTTTTTAACGGAGGAGCTGATTCTAAAATAGTTTCAGTCGGCTTTGAAAACAAAAAAGGCAATATTCAATCCCCGACAGTTTTAAATGCCAAATACAACTTCAGACAATTTTGGAACGGCAGAGCTGCGAACCTTCTTGAGCAGGCAGATGGTCCGATGAACAACCCGGTTGAACACAACATGAATCCAAAAGCAATAGAAGAGAGACTTAACAACTCAGTCAAGTACAAGAAAGAATTTAATGAAGTTTACGGCGTTTCACGCATAAAATATGAGTTGGTTTTAGATGCAATCGTAGAGTTTGAAAACAGTCTCACAACTCCAAACTCTAAATTTGACAAATTTTTACGACATGAAATTGAACTTAGCCCTGATGAAAAAGAGGGGTACACTCTTTTTAAACAATTTGGCTGTATCACTTGCCATAACGGTGTAAACATAGGAGCGAACTCATTTCAAAAAATGGGTACCTTTCTTGAGTATAAATCAGAGGGCACTTATCCGGACAGGTTTGTAATAACAAAAAAAGAGAGTCATAAAAATGTATTCAAAGTTCCTACACTCAGGAATATAACTCTCACCGCACCCTATTTCCATGATGGAAGTGCTGCAACCCTCAAAGAAGCCCTAGAGAGCATGTCCAAATACAATTTAGGGCAAACCTTCTCCAACGAAGAGATAGAAAAAATAATATCTTTTTTAGAAACACTCAAGGGGGAAACCCCTAAAATATTGGAAGAATTTTGAAACTAAGTCGACTCAATTTTACAGTTTTATTGATTGGAATAATTTCATCTGCAGTATTAATTTACTTTTATATGATGCAAAGAGATTTTACAAAAAATCATAGAGAATTTCTAATAACTATTAATAATTTTGAAAATACTCAATCTGACTTGTCACACACTATTTTAGAAAATTCTTTATATGCCTACAACAATCAAGATCAAATTTCACTTGGAACTAAAAAGTTATTAGAAGAGTATGAAAACTTAAATAAATCAACTATTCTGCTTAAGAAAAATTATAAGCCCATTCAAGAAAACCTCACAAAAATAAAACAAAAGTTAATCCTTGAGCTAGACAATATTGATGAGTATTTAATGTTAAATGCCGGAATTAAGAATTCTCTTGTATTTTTAACGCGGCATGTAGATGATTCTGCTGCCTTAAATGCAGACAGCGATACATTTTTAAAAGCAAATCATATTTTAAAACATTTTAACGATGCGGTAAAAATGCAAGATTTAGATTACATTAACAACCTAACTGTTTTAATAACTTTAGACTCACAAAGTGCTGATACGATAAACTTTATAAACACTTTTAACATGCATGCTAATTATATTATTCAAAAATACCCATCATTTATAGAAACCACGCAAGCCGTTACACACAGTAATATCCACGAATTAATCAAAAAGGCAAGGGAGGATTTTTCAAATATTGCTCTAAATGATTTTAAAGCACTTGATATTTTCGCCTTGATTGTTTTTAGCGTATATATAGTCTCACTTTTTATTATTGTTTCTCTTTTTGTCAAAAACTCTCATGAAAACAAAAAACTCCAAGAGACGAAAAAATCTCTTGAATACTCACTCACCTATGACATGCTCACCGGTTTATACAATAGAAAAGCCCTTGAGGCTGAACTGAGCCAGATTGATTTTCCGCATCTCCTTATTTTAGATATTAACGGATTTAAAGATATGAATGATATTTATGGAAATGATGTCGGAAACACTCTTTTAAAAGATTTGGCAACTTTTTTAAAAAATAATCGTACCAACAGTGCCGACCTTAAAATTTATCGCCTTGGCGGAGATGAGTTTGCAATTTTGTTTGATGATATCGATAAGGATATTGCACTGAATATAGCCGTTGAGCTTGAGAAAAATATTTCCGAACATATCTTTGCTATTGACGAACTTCGGCTGAATCTCACAGTCAGCATTGCAAGCAATAATATAGCTCCAATTTTAGAAAATGCAGACTTGGCGCTTAAGCTGATTAAAAAAGAGCATAAAAAACATGTAATTGCCTATAAAGAGAGCCTGAATCTCAAAAAAAGCGTTCAAGAAAACATGAACACTTTAAAGTTGATAAAAGATGCTATTTCAAATGACGCAATTGTTCCATTCTTTCAACCAATCGTGAATCTGCAGACAGCTAAAATTGAAAAATATGAAGCTTTGGTAAGATTAAAACTCCCTGATGGAACTTTTTTACCTCCGATAAAATTTTTAGACACCTCCAAAAAGACCTCTTATTATCATGAAATTACAAAAATCATGATTGAAAAAACAATAAAAGTAGCTGAACAGTTTCCAAAATATAGATTTAGTCTGAATATCTCAATGCAAGATATATTGGATGATGAGATAACAGATATGCTGATTCAAAGCCTGAGACTCAATCCTTTAATATCCTCAAGAATTGATATAGAACTTTTAGAGGTAGAACATCTAGAAGATTTAGAGAAGGTTCAAGAGTTTATAAAAGAGTTGCATAAATTTGGCTCAAAAATTCTTATAGATGATTTTGGCTCAGGCTATTCAAACTTCTCATACTTCTCAGATTTAGATATTGATATAGTAAAAATAGACGGTTCAATTGTGCGTGAAATAACCACAAACAATAGAAAACTCCACATGCTAAGAAGTATTCATAAATTCTCTAACGGAATGGATATGCAGAGTGTCGCTGAGTTTGTAGAAACTAAAGAGATTGCCCTACTTTTAAAAGAGATGGGCGTAGAATACGGGCAAGGATATTATTTTAGTAAACCGCTTCAAATGCCACTGGATAGCGATGAAGTAACAATCTAATCTTGTAAAAATAGATATTGATACTATCAAAATAAGGTACAATGGTATAAATATGAGGAACAAGGTTTAATTATGAAAAATAAAATAGCACTTTTTGCACTCTATCTGCCGGAGAAGTTAACATATCAAGATATAGAAAAAGCGTTAAATACAGCTTTAAAAAAAGGAATCCAAACAACTTTTTATGCTGAAATTGATGAAAAGTTTATCGCTTACACTCAATTTAATGTGCTTACGCTGATTAACTGTTCTAGAGATTACATTGTTGCCCTTCTTGAAGAGTTAGACATAGACTGGGCGAATAAATTTGAGCAAAACAGTATCTATCAGGACTATCCCATTCATACAAATAGTGAACTGCCGAAAAGCTTTGAGATAGATAACGACAAAATTACACTTCAGAGCTACTCCGTTACAAATCTTCTTATTATCTCTCATGTCATCTCTCAGAGTGTTGCACTTGAAATTTATGAAAACAAGCTGACTGAGTATTATGAAAAAAGCAGAGATATTATCGAGGTGTCTGACTCCTACTCTTTTTACAAGAGAAACAGACTCTCCCTGTTTGCAAAGGAACTTGTACTGATTCGTCATGATATGCTCATTGATTTACATCTGCTCGATAAGCCAAATATTCTCTGGGACAACGAAGACGCCGAAGCTCTCTATAACAGCCTCTCAAGCAGTCTTGAGCTCAAAGACAGATTTGATGTTGTTGAATATAAACTCACTACGATTAAAGATGACATTGTTATGGTTATGGATTTAGCAAACCATAATCACAGCTCTTTTTTAGAGTGGATAATTATCGGTTTGATTTTAATAGAGATAGCGATGGGAATCATGGAGTGGTTTAAGCACTAATAAAAACTTTTTCTCTTTATGAATAGAAATATTCCCAGAGCGGTTAGTATTGTTATAATTATCAGAGCTACAAAATCTGTTCCATGTGGATGGTTTGCAAAGTAGAGTCCCGCAGTGTTGATGCCAAAGAATCCAACCACAATGTTTATCGGCAAGAAGATAGCTGATATTACGGTGAGAAAAAGCATCGTCTTTCTCATATTCTCATTTGCTATTATTGTGTAAAGGCTGTATATATTATCAAGTTTAGAAAGGTTCATAACACAAAATCTAAAAACACGATTGAGATGCTCTTCAATATCCTCAAATCCTACCAGTAACTCGTTATCATGCATAATCACATCCGAACTTTTGATAAATTCCATATGAATTTTAGCGGCTTGCGATAGAAGCCTCTCCATCCTAACCATCTCTTTTTTAAGAGTAAACCACTCCTTAATGGCATCTTTATTTTCATATATACTCTCTTCAAGCTCCTCAATAAGCTCTACATGGTTCTCTATCTCTTCCATGGTTTTATCTACAAGTTTGTCTAAGATATGATAAAAAGATTGATAACTCTCTATTTTTATAAATTTTTCTTCATACCTATTAAATGTAAAAATATTATTATCATTGTCTATGATATAGGCATGGGATTCAACATTTAATTTATCCAAGTGTTTAGAAAAAAGTCTGTAAATCAGTAATTTATAATTCTTTTGTTGAAAAAAAATAGACGGATGGTCATGATTATGCAAATCTTCTTGATGTGGCTTTTCTAGAAATGACAACTCCATCTTATTCCCTATTCTTACAATTACACTTTCTTACTAAGCGCCGCTACATGATTACTGTTGCCAAGAACAACCAGCAAATCGCCCTTTTCAAGAATATCATCCTTCTCAAAAGATGTGTGCCATTCGCCTTGATGTTTATAAGCAATTGGTTTCACCTCATAATCTTTCTCAA
The DNA here is from genome assembly GCA_041662225.1 of Sulfurimonas sp. Classification (GTDB taxonomy): domain Bacteria; phylum Campylobacterota; class Campylobacteria; order Campylobacterales; family Sulfurimonadaceae; genus Sulfurimonas. The sequence goes on along the minus strand of JBAZSX010000004.1, from coordinate 153,912 downwards.
AAGTAGGCGATAAAATTGAGGTGCCTACCCAGAATTCCGGAACTGTCATTTTTGCAATCTTCATCGTAATTGAGAGATCTATTGTCTCATAATTCATATTCGCTACAATTTTTTTAACCAGCTTTTTAGCAGATTCCATCTCGGGATAAATAACTTTTGCGGCACCTAGTTTTGAGAGAATTTGTCCATGTACCTGTGTGATTGCCTTCGCCATGATTGTCTCAATTCCAACCTCTTTAAGTGCCATAATAGTAAGAATGCTTGACTCAAGGTGTTCTCCAATACTCACAATTGCTACTTCGGCATCTGCAATTCCGGCTTCACGCAATGCCTTTGCATCTGTCGAATCAAGCATTATTGCATCTTGAACGAATTCACTAATGTTACGGATTTTTTCCTCATCATTATCAATTGCAATCACTGTTTCACCCTGCTGAGCAAGCCCCTGCGCAACATGAAATCCAAATTTTCCTAATCCAATAACTACATATGTCATATAATAACCTTCCCTTCTGCATATTTAATGCGGGTTTGCACCGCTTTTCCGACTATAACGATTGTAAAGGCAAAAACACCGATACGCCCCATCAACATCAACAAAATTATATTTAATTTTCCTAAGTCACTAAAAAGAGCGCTGTAGCTCAGCACCCCGCCATTTCCGGTAGAAACACCGACTGTAGCAAATGCCGAGCAGGTCTCAAAAAGCGTGCGAACAAAGTGAAGATGCTCACTCTCATTTAAAATAACCGTCGAAATAAGTACATAAAAAGATGCAACAAAAATAGTTGCATACGCTTTGTTTATCTGATATGGATCCAAACTTCTGCGAAAAATATGCGGATTATTTTGACCTCGTAGCGTAAACCATACTCCAATAATCGCAAGTGCCAGAACCGTGGTTTTAACACCACCTGCAGTACCGCCGGGACTGCCTCCCGTCATCATAAAAAAAGTTCCAAAAAACAGGTCAGAGTCGTTAAAAGTTGAGAAGTCTATAGTATTAAACCCTGCTGTACGGTAGTTAACAGAAGCAAACCATGCAGAGAGGATTTTTTCGTATGTACTCATATTCCCTAGAGAATTTGGGTTACTCCACTCTAACGAGAGGATAATCGCCATCCCGGCAAGTACCATAAATCCTGTTGTCCACAGTACGATTTTAGAGTGTGTTGAGAGGCGAGTGAGCGATTGTTTGCGATAATTGTAAAGCTCTAACAAAACTAAATATCCCAAACCGCCAATAATGATAAGCCATGGAATCGTGAAATTTATAACTGCATCACCGCGATAATCCATAAGATTAGTACTAAAAAGTGAAAAGCCGGCATTATTAAAAGCCGAAACAGAGTGAAATAAGCCAAACCACAAAGCATCAAGAAATGACATGTCAACCCAAAATCGCAGTGCTAAAATAATCGCCCCGGCAAGTTCTATAAAGATAATACCGGCAAATACGATTTTCAAAAAGCGAAAAATTCCGCTCATTCCCGGATAATTAAGTGACTCTTTGAGAATCAAACGGTCACGATATGTAAGCTTCTTACCTCGCATAATAGCCATAAATGTAACCGCAGTCATATAGCCGATACCACCGATTTGTATCAACATGAGAATAATAGCGTGCCCAAAAGTTGTAAAATCAAGCGGGGTGTCTTTAACAATTAATCCTGTCACACATACAGCAGATGTGGCTGTAAAAATTGCGTCAACAAATCGTAAGTCACCATTGTGAGCAAACGGTAACATGAGTAGCATTGCACCGACAAAGACAAGAGAGACAAAACTTATAAAAATTATTTTTACATCTTCTGTTTGCAGATTAAGCTCCTTAATATATAGCAGATTTAATGAACGAAAGCGAAATGATACATCCGTTACACTTAAGTTATCATTTGAATTATTATTGCGTAAAATTTCAGTGAAGGGAAGAATTTTAATTCAGGCAAGAAGAGCTAAGCCGTCAATAAAATTTGACTAAGCATTGCTTGAATTAGGGAGGCTCTCGGAAGGCTTTTTAGCATTGACGGCTTATGAGTAATATTATATATAATAATAAAATATTCTTCTTGATTTATATCAAAAATCCCTATCTAATGGCTATATTTAGGGTGGAAAGTTTTATTTTTGAAGTATCAAAACCTAGTGATTTAGGCAGCTCTTTTATAAATCTTTGTTGTGCCATGTAAGGTTGTATAAAATATCTATTTTTGTACTCTTTTTTCTCTAAAAAATCTATCATTTCGTTGATATTTTCATAGCTTAAAAGTTCACTGTGGTATGTTGTGCGAACTTCAAAATCAACTGAAGAGCTGAGCAACAAATCGAGTGACTCTTCAAATTTACTATAGAGTTTGGAGTGTGTTATTTCTAAAAACTTTAATTCTGTGGATTTGAAATCGAGGGCTACAAAATCAAGATATTGCAAAAGTTTATGTATCACTTCAGGCTTTGAGCCGTTTGTATCAAGTTTGATTTTAAATCCCATGGATTTTATTCTTTGTGAGAGTTCCAAAATATTTGGATAGAGCGTCGGCTCTCCTCCGCAAAAAACCACACCCTCAAGTTTTTTTTCTCTTGTTTTTAAAAAGTTTAGCACCTCATCCATGCTTAAATTCTTCTCGCTCTCATAAACCAAATCTAGGTTATGGCAGTAAGAACAGAGCATGTTGCATCCGCTAAACCAGATAATACAGGCGATTGTATCCGGAAAATCTTGCAGAGTAAAAGGTGTAATATCGCAAATATTGTAGTTATGCATTCTCTTCGTCACACTTGGGACAAAACTCATGCTCGCCATGCAGATACCCATGAATCGGGCAAATAGAGAAGAGCGGAGTGATTGTGATATAAGGAAGTCTATAGTTTTCTATCACTGTTTTTACAAACTTCTTTGTCGCTTGTATGCTCGATATTTTTTCGCTCATGTAGAGATGCAAAACTGTTCCGCCCGTGTATTTGCACTGTAAATCATCTTGCAAATCAAGGGCTTCAAAAGGGTCAGTCGTGTAATTTACAGGGATTTGGGATGAATTTGTATAGTAAATATTTTGAGAAAATCCTGCTTGAATAATATCTGAATATCTTTTTTTGTCCTCTTTTGCGAAGCGGTAGGTCGTTCCCTCCGCAGGCGTTGCTTCAAGATTGTAAAGGTTCCCGCTTTTTTCTTGATAGGAGATAATTTTTTCTCTCATAAAATCCAAAATCTCACCCGCAAATGCGATACCGCTCGGGGTTGTAATATCGTCCGTATCGTCACTGAAATTTCTTATCATTTCATTAATCCCATTTACGCCGATGGTTGAGAAGTGGTTGTTGAAATGGTGCAGATAGCGTTTTGTGTAAGGGTAAAGTCCCTTATGAAAGAGCTCATTCACTACAACCCTTTTTTTCTCCAAAGTTGAGTAAGCCAGTTCCATAAGCTCTTCAATCCTTGCAAAAAGTGCCGTATTATCATTTTTATATAAATAGCCAAGTCTTGCCATGTTGAGAGTTACAACCCCTATACTCCCTGTCATCTCGGCACTGCCGAAAAGTCCGCCGCCTCGTTTGAGCAGCTCTCTTAAATCAAGCTGCAACCTGCAACACATGCTTCTCACATGCCCCGGTTTATAGGCATGCGGATTTTCACACAAATTACCCTCGGCATCTCTTATGTATTGACTTCCTATAAAATTTTGGAAATAGGCACTGCCAATTTTTGCCGTATTTTCAAATAAAATATCTGTATTTTCACCGTCAAAGTCAAACTCCTCGGTTATATTTACAGTCGGAATAGGGAAGGTAAAAGGCTGACCGCTCGCATCTCCCTCTGTTAAAATCTCAAAAAAAGCTTTATTGATTTGTTTCATTTCATGATAAAAATGTTTGTAGGTTAAATCTGTTAATGAAGTAACTTTCTCATCTCTCTTTTTTGCAGCTTCAAGCAGTTGTTCGTCATCCATGGCATGAAAAAGATGTTTTTGATTTTTTGTAGGGATTTGCTCTTTTAAATCACTCGGCACTGTCCAATCAATTGTTACATTTGTGAATGGGCTTTGTCCCCATCTTGATGGAACATTCAGATTGTAAACGAAGCCTTTGAGAGCTTTTTTTATCTCATCCTCGCTCAGCTTATCTTTGAATAGATAGGGTGCAAGATAGGTGTCAAAACTGCTAAACGCCTGCGCTCCCGCCCATTCACTCTGCAAAATTCCCAAAAAGTTTACCATCTGCCCCAGTGCCTCTCTAAAATGGCTTGGTGCTTTGCTCTCAACTCTTCCTCGCACTCCGTTGAAGCCCTCATCAAGAAGAACTCTCAGGCTCCATCCCGCACAGTATCCGCTTAGATTATCAAGGTCATGGATGTGAATATCGCCGTTTCTATGGGCATATCCCTCATCGCTCGAATAGACTTTGTCCAACCAGTAGTTTGCAACAACTTTTCCTGCAAGGTTGTTGACGAGTCCCGCATTTGAATAGCTGATATTTGCATTTGCATTTATCCTCCAATCCTCTTTGTGGATGTACTCTTCAACGCTTTGTGTAGAGTTTATAAAAGTGGTAGAATTTAGATTGCCGCAGAACTCCTCTCTTTGAAGTTTATGCAAAAATCTGTAGGTGATAAAAGATTTCATCACATTGAAGTGTCCAAATTTAAAAAGCTCTTTCTCTATGATGTCCTGCACCGACTCAACTTCAACTTTTTCAAGCTTTGAGATATGTTCAATCGTATTTATAAAAACATTCTCATCGTAGAGTTCATTCACGCTTTCATACGCTTTTTTAATGGCATCTTCAATTTTATAGGAGTAAAAATTCTCCTGCGAACCATCTCTTTTTAAAATCAGAAAATTCATTTATCAGCCGTTTTTTGTTCTAAAAAATATTTTCTCTCCCTATGTTCACCTAGTTTGCCGATGTTAAAACTCTCTATTGGTCTATGGTAGCCCATGACTCTTGTATAAATAATGCATCGTGTTCTATTTTCTGTTTTCATAATTTAATCCTTTAATTACTACCAATAAGTAGTATTTGAAAATTTTAGACTAACTTAGATTATATACGACTTAAAAGTAGTATATAATCTAAGTTAAAAGATATTGCTAGTAGAATGTCAGAAAATTATATTCGGATATGAAATGGTATTTAGTACAACCACACAATACGCTCTAAAAATTTTAGCTTACATGAATGAGCACAAAGAGGGGCTGTGCAGCGCAAAAACTTTGTCGGAAGAGCTTGATATTCCCTATAAATACCTCACAAAAATCATGACAAAGTTTACTAAAAATGAGATGATAGAGTCAGTACAGGGGCGATACGGCGGCTTTAAACTTATAGACTCAAAAATAATAACCATCTATGACATCTTAAAAATATGTGATGAAGATAGTACAAAAGAGTGCATAGTAGGTAAAGCAGAGTGTAACGAGAGAAAAAAATGTCACTACCATGACGCCTGGCAAAAACCAAAAGAGTCTATTAAAAAAGATTTTTTAGATGCTGATTTGAAGAGTTGTGGATTTAAAGAGTCCTGATGTTTATCTGAATGGCAAGTGGAGAGGTTAGTTTTACACTTAAAATAACCTCAAAACCAAATAAAAGGTTTTTTTTGATATAGCCGTGAAAACAAACTATACTAAAAGATCAATCTTTTGCAGGGTCTGCTTATAGCTCTCTGTGCTTCCTTTTTCACGAGCCATTTGAGTCTCTTGAATACTTCTTTGCACATCCCCTGCTATAGAGGCAGCTTTGTTCGTATCCGTATTGCTCATTGCGGCACTCGCATGCGACATTATGCTATAAATATTATTTGTACTTGTACTAAGAGATGAAAGCATCTTGAACTCCTTCCTAGAAAGATATATATGCGAGAATTATACTAAAAATAGTGTAAATTTAAGAACAATATATAGAAAAAAATGTTAAATCAACTGATTTTTGATAAATTCCATGTAGTGTCCCTGCTCAGTTTCCAATTCGGAATGTGTGCCTCTTTGCACAATTTTTCCACCTTCAAGCACATAAATGATATCTGCATTTTTGACCGTGCTTAACCTGTGAGCTATAGTTATAACTGTTTTATCTTTTAAAAGCGGTGTGATTGTGGTGAAAAGTTTTGCTTCGGTGTGAACATCTAGTGCGGAGGTAGATTCGTCAAATATTACCACACAAGGGTCTGCTATAATCATTCTTGCTATGCTTAGCCGCTGTCTCTGACCTCCTGAGAGTCTGATTCCGTGTCGCCCGACTATGGTGTTTAGCCCATTTTCCATAGATTCTATCATCTCACCGAGTTGTGCGATGGCTAGAGCTTTTAAAATCTCTTCATCACTTATACTCTCGTCTCCCATTGTGATGTTAAATCTAAGAGTCGAATTGAAAAGTATCGGCATCTGCAAGACCAAAAATATATTCTCTCTTAAAGAGCTTTTATCCAAATCCTCCATTGCGATGTTGTTGTAACTAAGTGAGCCGCTCTGCTTTTCATAAAATCCGGAAATAACTTGAGCGAGCGTTGTTTTACCGCTTCCGCTTGCTCCGATGAGTGCTATTTTAGAGCCTGATTTTATATCAATCGAAATATCTTCGAGTATATTTTTGCCATCCATGTAGGAGAAGTAGAGATTTTTCAGTGATATATCCACATGCGCTGTGAGCGGATGCGAGGAAGTACTCTTGGAGTGCTGAGCAATTAAGATTTTATTTCCTGTTTTTTCAGTTTGCAGAGTGAGTATTTTATTGACCCTTTTCAGTGCACTCATGGCGGAGGAGTAGCTGTATTGAATAGATAATATATCTTGAACGGGTGTCATGATAAACCAGATGTAGCCGAACATTGCAAACATCATTCCTATGCTAAGGTCGCTATATGCCACCAAAAGAAGTCCTGAAGCGCGCAGGATTTCAAACATGATTAAGAATATCGTGTAGGAGAGTTTCTCGTATGCCATGCTTTTGTATCCATACTCGTTTGAACTTCTTTGAATCTCCTCTGCATGCGTTAGGGCTTGATCAAAAAAATACTTCTCTTTGTTGCTTGCTTTAATCTGACCAAAAAGCTCAAGCGTCTCTCCGACATTTTCTTGAAACTTCTCAATCGCTTCGTTCTCCTCCTTCTTTAAACGACCCACAGTTTTTGACATCTTTTTACTAATAAGCATGATAAGCGGCTGAATAAAAAGTATCATAATGCCCAGAATCGGATCTATTGCAATCATAACAATCCCTACTCCGATGAGGGTTAAAACAGATGAGACAAAACGGCTTGCTGCTGTAATTATGAAATTATCTAAGGTGTTTACATCGGTAATGAGATTTGAGGTAATCGCGCCGCTTCCCAGAGTTTCGTACTCGTTCATGGAGGCTATTTTTAGATGCTCAATTAACCTTTTTCGTATCATAAAAGTGACATATTTTGAGATTTTTGTAAAAATTCTTGTAATAACAACACCGAGAAAATAGTAAATAAATCGCAAAAATACTACAGCAAGGGTAACTATCGCAATATAATAAAACGGTGTAGTCGAACCTAAAAAATAGTTTATACTATTTACAAAATAGGAGGGCTTGTTTAGAAGAATCTCATCCACCAAAATAGGAAGCATCAGAGGGACGGGAATACTTACAAGTATCGCGAGCAGAGTGATTATCTGCCCATAAATAAGCGTACGCTTATTATCCATAATAAGTTTGAGTATAGTTTTTAGAGTGATTTGATTATTATTCATAGCTGTATTATATCTACACGATGACTAAAGTGGCTTTTTTTAATGTAGAATTCTATAAAATTTTTATAAAGAGCGCTCGTGAGTGATAAAAGAAGAGTAGAGCTTGGCGACCATTACAGAGACAAAAAAAATGCCGTTTTTTTGGTCATATATGTAAAAGAGATATCTCCATGGAAATATTTCAATGATGATATAAAAAGTATGAGATGCCCGGCAATTATTATGATTGACAGATGGGATGGCCGCATGGGGTTTCCAGGTGGAACAGTTGATGAGGATGAAAGCCTTTTAGATGCACTTGTGCGAGAAGTTAAAGAGGAGATAGGCATTAATATAAAACCTGAGAAGGTTCGTCCTATTGCCTCACACGAATGGAAGATAGCCACACATCTTTATGCACTTGAAGTTCTAGAGATAGAGTTTTTACATATCTATTATCATATTCTTAACAATTTCGCCCGCTCTATTTTGCTGCATGCTTACGAAGAAGGAGACAAGTCTCACTTTATGTCTGAAATTACCGGCATAAAAATTATTCCGCTTGTGCAACATGCAGGCAAAGGTATAAACCATTTTTTAGAAAATAGCTTTGCCGGTTCTGCCAAAAATGAGTTACTCATTCTGCTTGACGAAGTTTTTGATATCAAGATTATTTAGTTGTTTTGTCACATGTCTGCATATGAAAATTTGATTATTTTTTGAAAATTCAGCTTCATCTCTAGTTACTGTTTTTATACTGCTCAATACTATAAGTTTAATGGATATCAAATGAAAAAACAAAGTATAAAAAAGATTACTCTTACACGCCTCTTACAAGTTTTTCTTATTGCTATGCTTGTTATTGTATCAATCATCGCAATAAGTTATCGAAGTTTTTTTCAGTTTGTTGTTGAAAATGAAGTTATTTCTGTATCAGAAATTATTCAAGCAGGTTTAACATCACACATGAAAGCAGGGATTATGGATAAGCGTGACTATTTTTTGAGTGAGATATCCTCTGTGCATGACATCAAATCAATTAAAATTATTCGAGCCGATATTGTGACAAGGCAATTTGGTGAATCTCGCTCGTTTGAAAAAAAATTAGATGACAATACTCGAACAATTTTAGATATGAAGCAGCCCTATTTTCAATGGAAGGATATGAGCAGTACGGTTGAGGCAACTATTCCCTATATTGCAAGCTCAAAGGGAAATCTTAACTGTCTTGAGTGTCATCATGTCAAGGATGGAGATGTGTTAGGTGCTGTGTATATAAGTATGGATACGAAGCGTTATCAGGATTTTATTTTTAATAACACCTATATTATTTTAGCCGTGATGCTCTTGTTTGCTTCAATAATCACATTTAACATGTTTCATGTCGTTGAACGTTATATCCGCAAACCACTCTCAAGAATCATTGATGATGGAGAAAAGGCTTATATATTGAATAAAGATATCAATAGCGATAAATATGAGAGTCAAGAGTTTGAGGATGTGATACACAATATTAATAAATTCAATCACAATGTCATAGAAAAAGAAAAAGAGCTCGAAGATAAAAATATGCAGCTTCAATTACTGAATGAAGAGATAGAGTTAACACTTAAAGAGACTCTACTTGCTATGGGTCAGATAGAAGAAGTAAGATCTATTGAGACAAAGAACCATGCAAAACGTGTCACTATAATCAGTACATTAATTGCCAAAGAATATGGTTTTGATAAACAACAGCTCAAATTGATTGAACTCGCCTCGCCTCTTCACGACATTGGAAAAGTCGGAATCGCCGATGCCATCTTGAACAAACCTGCGCGATTAACAGAAGAAGAGTTCACTTTTATGCAAACGCATCCTATTCTTGGAAATGATATGCTAAAGCATTCAAAACGAGCTATTTTACAAGTTGCCGCAAGTATAGCTTATGAGCATCACGAAAAGTATGATGGGACAGGATATCCACAAGGGTTAAAAGGAGATGAGATTACTATTTTTGCCCGTATTGTTGCTATTGTTGATGTTTTAGATGCTTTGCTCTCTAAACGCGTATATAAAGACACTTGGTCAATTGATAAGGTAATTGTGCTACTCAAAGAAGAGAGTGGCAAACATTTTGATCCAAAACTGGTTGATATTGTGCTGAAAAATATAGATGAATATTCACAGATTATTCAAAAAATATCATAAGACATTTAAAGAAAATATCTTATGATATCAAGATTAATTTGCAAGAAATTCAATTATGCGTGTGAAGTTATCGCCTGAGCAATTCTAAGCATAGTCTCATTTTTTCCTATTATTGCCATTACGCTGTCAAGCCCCGGACCCGAGAGTTTTCCAAGTAGTGCGATGCGCAGAGGCTGACCGATTTTTCCAAAACCGATATTCATCTCATGTACCACCTCTTCCATTATTTGATGGTAATCACTTGGCAGGTGAAGCTCCTCTGCTTTTGTAAGTTTTGCTCCAAAGGCATTTAAAACCTCAATCGAATCCTCTTTAAAAGCTTTTTTGACAGCTTTTTCATCATAAATTGTCGGTGTTTCAAGTATCTCTTTTGCAAGCTCTACAAGCTCTTTTAGCGTTTTTGCTCTCTCTTTTATAGCATCTAAAAGTATCTCTTTTTTATCATGAGAAGTTAGAATCAAATCATACTGCTTTAACAACTCTGCAAGCACGGAGTTTGACATGTTTTTAATGTAGTGTGCGTTCAGCCAATCTAGCTTCTCAGTGTTGTAGATAGATGCCGATTTGTTTATATTTTTTGGATTAAAAAGCTCTTGCATCTCTTCCATTGAAAATATCTCTTGGTCACCGTAGCTCCACCCTAAACGAACTAAAAAGTTCAAAAGTGCCTCAGGCGTGTAGCCCATCTCTTTATACTCCATAACATCGGTCGCACCGTCGCGCTTACTTAGTTTTTTACCGTCATGATTGTGAATCATCGGGACATGGTAAAAATTCGGTATCTCAAATCCTAGAGCCTCATAAACAACAATCTGTTTTGGTGTGTTTGAGAGGTGGTCATCCCCACGAATCACCTCATTTACCCCCATAAGTGCATCATCCACAGCTACAACAAAATTATAAGTCGGGCTTCCGTCAGCTCTAGCAATTACAAAGTCATCAAGAATATCAAGAGCATTAAAAACTACATCTCCTTTTACTCTGTCTTTTACGGTTATTGTTCCGCTTTGAGGAGCTTTAATACGAATAGCAGGCTCAATTCCCTCTGGCGGAGTACCGTTAAAATCACGATACTTTCCATTGTACATGGTTCGCTCTTTTGCCGCCATTTGCGTTTCTCTAAGCTCTGCAAGTTCCTCTTTGCTCATGTAGCAGTAGTAGGCTTTACCCTCATCTAAAAGCTGTTTTATATATTTTGCATAAATTTCATCTCTATTTGATTGGTAAATCACCTCGCCGTCATAAGAGAGACCCAACCACTCAAACGCTCTAACAATTGCCTCCGCAGCCTCTACAGAGTTTCTTGCTTTGTCGGTATCCTCAATACGAAGAAAAAATTTACCACCGTTTTTTTTAGCCCAAAGATAAGAAAAGAGAGCGGTTCTGAGACCGCCGATATGAAGATAACCTGTAGGGCTTGGAGCAAAGCGAGTAACAATCATTGAAAAACCTTTATAAATAATTGCCGAATTTTAGGCAAATATGGGTTAAAAATTGGTAAAATGCAGGCTTAAATTTTTATAAAGTGAATAAATTATGTATAAACTCTTTTTGTCTCTTGTCTTTGTTACATCTCTAAGTGCTGAAATGGTTGGCGGCATCGCTATTGTTGTGAAGGGTAACGAGATAACTCTGCTTGATATAAAAAAAGAGATGATGGCATCAAAAGTGGATGCGAAGATGGCTTCGGATATTCTGATTCGTAAAAAGCTGGAACTGGCAGAGACAATAGAAAGAAGCATTGATGTGAGTAATGAAGAGGTTTATGAAGATATCAAAAAAACAGCATCGAGAAACAATTTGAGCATAAGCCAGTTTTACGAGGCTGTAAGAAACTCAAACGGCTTAACATCCGAAGAGATAAAAGAGAGTGTTAAAAGCAAACTACTCAGTCAAAAACTCTACTCGGCAATATCTTTGGCTCAGATGGCTCAGCCAAGCGACTCAGAGATAGAGGAGTATTATAAACTTCATAAAGATAGTTTTGTTCATCCGGCTTCATTTAGTGTTGTAATCTATGAGTCAAAAGATAAAGTTAAATTAAATCAAAAGAGAGAAAATCCAATGTTCATTTCATCGGATATTCAAAGCGATGAACAAACTTTACCATACGATAAGTTAGCCCCAGAGTTAGCAGCATTACTTGAAAAAACTGCAGAAAATAAGTTTACACAGGTTATTCCGGATGCAAAGGGTGGGTATGTCTGTTTTTACATGAAAAAGATGATATACAATAAAGAGGGCAGTCTGGATAGTATAAAAGAGCAAATCGCAAATCATATAATGGGTCAAAAAAGAGAACAAGTTTTGAGTGACTATTTTGCAAGACTTCGCATTGGTGCAGATATTAAAATATTGAGAATGCCGGAATAGGTTTTATAAATTCTCTATATTAAGATAAATATTTAAGATTATTTTAGCTATTATTAAATCAAATATTAAAAGGGTGAAAAATGAAAAAAACAGTAGTTAGTTTATGTGTATTGGTTACTTTGAGCTTGCAGGCAAATGATATTGCTTCGGATATGAAAACTATGAGAGACGGGCTTCAAGAGATGCAGGATGGTTTTTTATACAACAACAGTAAATCTGTTGTGAGCGGAATTGATAAAATAGAAAAGGTAAATGGATCACTTCACAGCAAAGAGTCGATTGAGTCATTTTTGCCGCAAGAGAAGAAAAAACTGGTCGGAGTTACACTTTTGAGTGCTAAGAGTTTAAATTCTGATTTAGAAGCAATGCGTGAATATATCAGTCAAAACAAAATGCTAGAGGCTGCAGCTCTTCATTCGGATGTAATGAAAGATTGTACTCGCTGCCATGCAATTGTAAGAGGCTGGTAGTTTTTAACTACCCTCTCTTTTATAACGGTTAAAATTAACCGTTATACTTTTCTAAGTATTTTGTATTAAAATTATTGGATTTAAAATCTTCGTTTTCCATCATTTTTAAATGGAAAGGTATAGTAGTTTTTATACCCGTAATTGTAAACTCACTTAAAGCTCTATGCATTCTTGCAATCGCTTCTTCCCTCGTTTTTCCGTAAACTATCAGTTTTCCAATCATAGAGTCGTAAATCATAGGTACTACATAACCGGCATGTGCGTGCGAATCTATACGAACATCTTTTCCTCCAGGTGCAACCCATGAGATAATTTTACCGGGACATGGCAAGAATTTAATTGGATCTTCTGCTGTAATACGGCACTCAATTGAATGACCCTTAAGTGTAATAGTATCTTGTGCCGGGAGTTCTTTGCCTTCAGCAACTTCAATCATCATTTTAATCAAATCCAAATCACTTACCATTTCTGATACTGTATGTTCCACTTGAAGTCTTGTATTCATCTCCATAAAGTAGAAATCTAAATTTGCATCTAGCAGATACTCAAATGTGCCAGCACCCTCATACTTGATAAATTTAGTGGCACGAATAGCTGAATCCCATAATCTTTCTCTTACTTCTTGCGTTAAAATAACCGCAGGTGACTCTTCTATAAGCTTTTGGTGACGGCGTTGCATGGAGCAGTCTCTCTCGCCTATATGAAGAACATTTCCATGTGCATCCGCCATAACTTGAACTTCAATATGGCGAGGATTTTTTATGAATTTTTCCATATATATCGTGCCATCACCGAAAGCTGTAATCGCTTCACTCTCTGCCGCAAGAAACGCGTTTTCAAGGTAACTTTCCTCTTCAACAACACGCATTCCGCGACCGCCGCCGCCTTGAGCAGCTTTAAGAATAACAGGATAACCGACTTCTGCAGCTCTTTTTTTTGCATCTGCTATATCACTTATTGCCCCGTCACTTCCCGGAACAACAGGCACGCCTGCTGCAACCATAACATCTTTGGCTTTTGATTTATCGCTCATAAGAACCATAACTTCCGGAGTCGGTCCAATGAATTTGATATTGTGGTGCGTGCAAATCTCTACAAAGTGTTGATTTTCACTTAAAAAACCATATCCAGGAAAGATTGCGTCACAATGACTGATTTCAGCAGCTGATATAATTGCAGGAATGTTCAGATAACTTTTATTGCTTGGTCCGTCGCCAATACAGATAGAGGCATCTGCAAGTTTTAAATACTCACTTCCCTTGTCTGCCTTTGAGTAAACCGCAACTGCCTCTTTTCCCATCTCTTTAATAGTTCTAATAGCGCGAAGAGCAATCTCGCCGCGATTAGCAACTAAAATTCTTTTTATTTCTCGCATATATTTATATCTTTTCTACTATAAAGAGTGGCATGTCATACTCAACAGCTTGACCGTTTGAAGCTAAAACCTTGAGAATTTTACAATCAAAATCAGCCTCAAGCTCATTCATGATTTTCATAGCTTCTAAAATGGCTATAACTTGACCTTTTTTGACTGTATCGCCAACTTTTACAAATTCCGGAGAGTCAGGGGATGGAGAAGAGTAGTATGTTCCTACCATAGGGGAGAGGATAGCATCACCGCTAATTTCATCCGGTGTTGAGCTAGCAATTGCTATTTGTGCAACAGGAGCTTGAGCAACTGCAACCGGCGCATGCACCGGTGCTGCAACTAAACCGGTAGCTTTTTCAAGCTCAATAGAAAAATCTTCCTGTTTAATTTTTAGCTTAGAAAGACCACTCTCATCGAACTCACGCATTAACGCTTTTATCTGTTTTGTATCCATTGGTAAGACTCCAAAATGTGTATAATTTTGCGATATAATAGCATAAAAATTATTATAATTATGTTTAGGAAATGAAGATTATGGGCTTAAAAGCAAATAAAAACGACTCAAAAAAAGTGATAAACAAATGCTAAGTGATCAAAACTTTATAAATATCGCTACAGAGTTGGCAAAAGCTTCAAAATGTGTATCCAAGCAGGTTGGTGCCGTAATAGTCAAAGACGGAAGAATACTTAGCACCGGGTATAACGGTACTCCGGCAGGATATATAAATTGTAGCGAGCATTGGGATGGTGAATATACTAGTGAGCACCATAACTGGTCAAAAACCTATGAGATTCATGCAGAGATGAATGCAATAATCTGGGCAGCAAGAAAAGGTATTTCGATTGAAGATGCCACAATATATGTAACACTTGAGCCATGCAGTGAGTGTAGCAAAAATCTTATTGCTAGCGGTATCAAAAGAATCGTATATGCAAAAGAGTATGAACATACGCACTCAGAGACAATTTCAAAGTTTATCAAAGATAATGGCGTAAGCATCGAAAAGCTTTTATAAAATATTTTATTGAAGTGTAAACTTAATGAAAAATTTTATACAATTTCGTTAGCATGGTTTCATCAAAAAGAAAAAGGTAGTGCAGTTGAAAATTTTAATTGTGGATGACTCGAAACTTGCTCGGATGGGCGTAATAAAAAGTCTCAGAGAGATAGAACCTAATGCTGAACTTTTTCAGGCATCCAATGGCGTTGAAGCTATTGAGATTTTTAAAAGTGAAAATCCTCGGGTTGTATTTTTAGACTTAACGATGCCCGTTATGGATGGATATGAAGCACTTAAACAGATTATGGCACTAGATAGAGATGCACAGGTTATTGTTATCAGTGCAGATATTCAAAGTGAAGCAAAATTGAGAGTTTTACAAGCCGGTGCTAAAAACATGTATCCAAAACCTATTAGCGAAGAAAAGATGTTGCAAATTTTTCAACAAGACTTATTGATATAAAGGTAGCATTATTGAATATAGAATTTAACGAAGACCAAATTGATGCTTTAAAAGAGTTTATGAATGTCTCCATTGGCGCTGCCACTGCAAATCTAGCAGATCTTCTTCATGCGTTTGCGACAATGCATATTCCGGAGATTGACATTTGCAATAGTAATGAACTTATATCAAGAGTTAAGTCAACGATAGATTCTGATTCAATGTATTATGTGACAAAACAACTCTTTACCGGTAAATTCGGTGGTGAATGCATGTTTGTCATGAGCCATGATTCAGCAGAAAATCTAGGAAAACATCTCTATGATATAAAAACTCCCTCTGAAGATGACATTAGTGATGCGGTAATAGAATTAACAAATATCTTATCATCAACCATAATTAGTAAATTAACTCAGGAACTTGATACTCAGGTGCAATTTTTTGCACCGTCATCACAATTTGTTGATGCAGCTTCAATTATCAACATCGATGATTTGAATCACTATTCAAAAATTATTATAATCAGTACTATCTTGGAATTCGAGGATCAAAAAATAGTCGGTAGCGTTTATATTTTGACAAAAGACGAAGCAATAGAGAGTCTAAAAACACTAATTAACAAAAAAATAGAAGAGATTTACGGATGATATCGCTAAAGTGTCCCGATGTATTACTGGACTCTCTTGAAAATGGTCACATGGTTATCAATGACAAATTCATAGTAAGTTATTGGAACAGATGGCTTGCACTAAATACGCAAATTCCTAAAGAAGAGATAGTTGGCAAGAGCCTAGAAGAGTTTTATCCGGATTTAAATTATAAAGTTCTTCACAGAAAAATCAAAACAGCATTAACTATCAATACCCCGACATTTTATGATGCGAATAGCAGTACAAAATTTATATCAATAAATAGGAACAAGGTAACTACTTCATCCCTCTCTCTCATGCAACAACAAGTTACTATCTCTCCCTATTTGGTGAATGAAAACAAGGTAATGGTCTCCATTTACGACATAAGCGAACTTTACGAAACAAAGCTATCTCTTAAAAAAGAGATAGCTAAAGTAAATAAGCTAAATGATATATTAGAAGCTGACCAAGAGATAATTGACAAAAATATTATGATGATGAAAACATCTCTGGACGCGATTATAGTAGATATCAGTACCTTCTTTTGTGAGTTCCTAGGGTATAAAAAAGAGGAACTTATCGGTAAAAATGTATCCATATTTAAAAGTGGTGACATGCCAGATGCAATCTATAAAGAGTTATGGGATACAATAAAGAGCAAAAAATCATGGAGTGGCGAAGTAAAAAATAGAACAGCGAGTGGCGGAACAAAATGGGTTCAATCAAGAGTAACACCTATTTTGGATGACAATGAGGAGATTATTGAATTTAGTGCTGTCTATCATGACATAACAAATGCAAAACTTCTTGCAGAACTCTATATTACCGATACATTGACAAAACTTTACAATCGTGCACATTTTGATGATACGATAAATTCTATTGCTAAACATCAAAGAAAAGCGGATACTGATTTTGTATTAGCAATTACAGACATTGATCATTTTAAATCAATTAATGACACTTATGGACATCAAGTTGGCGATGATGCTCTCATAGCAATAGCCAATACACTCAAAAATTCTCTAAGAGAAAATGATCTTATTGCCAGATGGGGCGGTGAAGAGTTTGTAATCATGCTCAAGAATGTAAGTTTAGATGAGGCAAAAATGATTATAGAAAAAGTTAGAGCGAGCGTAGAGGGGACAAAAGTAAACAATAGTATCAATGTAACAGCCTCTTTCGGTCTTACAAAATATATCCTAGGCGAGGATACTCATAAAACTTTTAAAAGAGTGGATGATGCACTTTATGAAGCAAAAAAGAGCGGCCGCAATAGGGTTATAGTAAAATAAACTTCTTGCAAAACTCAAAACACGCTCACTAAGGCTTCGCTTACGCTGCAGAATCGTTTGCTAAGTTTTGAGTTTTGCAAGAAATCTAATAGTTTCATTTTTAAAAATCTTTTATATAGACTATACTTACGCCCTGCCCCGTCTCTCGGACATCTACATCTATTCTAATTGATTTATTTAGACTGTACTGTACGATTACGCTTGAGACGGTATCATTTTTGTAAACAACCCGAATCTGCTTGTTAAATCTTGAACCTATTTCATATCCTAGTGTTCCCTCTTTGTTTGTTAAAATATTTAAGGTATCTACTTTTATTCCTGTTGCGGAGTTAAATATCTGTTTTAGCCCTGTTCCAAGGAGAAGTGTGCTAACTGAGAGTTTATTTCCGGTACCGGTTGTATCAAAAATTGAACTTGCACTCTCCCCAAAAAGTATATAGGACATGATGTCATTCTGGCTCATGGCGGGCTTGGAGGCAAAGATGAGAACAGGAGCATTGAGAGTGTTTGTTACATAAATTTCTATATCGATATAATCCAAAGTGTAGTAGTGCATATTTAGGTTCAGATATGGATTCATAGGCGTAGCTCCATAAAAATAGATTTCGCTTTTGTCAAACTCAAATGTCTTGTCGCCTCCCGTCACTTTTCCCTCATGTATAGTTACCATTCCCAAAACCTTCAGCTCAGATTTTGGCTCCTCAAAGAGCGTTATCTCGGGAGTAAAAAGAAGATCTGCCTCCCTTGCTTTATAACGAATTGGCTTGGATGAATCTATATGAATATTTAGAAAACGATTATGCACTTTTTTCTGTTTCATCTCTTGTATAACGATAATATCATTATCTAAAACAGCATAATCACTTTGCGGCACATAGGTAATTAAGCCATCAAGCAGTGTAAGGTTTCCCTCTATTCTTTGGGCTTTATCCGCATCAAAGTCTGCTTTTATCTCGCCTTTGAGTGTAACATTTCCCTCGTTGCCCTCATACATAAATTTTTCACTCTTCAGGTTTAAATTTCCTCGCATGTCAGCCGGATTCAAAATCCCACTCAAAAGCAAATTATCATAAATCCAAAACTCTTTAAAATGTATATTATCGTTCATATCAAAGAGAAGTTTTGATGGCTTTTTAGAGTAAACTTTCTGATTCATAAACTCAAAGCGATAACTCTCTATGGTTATCTCTCTGTCCACACTGCTCAGTTTTACAAAAATATCTTTTACGCTATAAGTCGTCTCTGAATCTAATTTTATAATACTCCATGGCATGTAGATGTTGCCGGTTACGCTGATTTTGTCCGCAAAATGTATAGTGGCATCAAAATGCACCTCGCCGTCATAAAATCTATTATCATCCTCCGAACCAAGGCTAAAATCATGAAGCAATCTTTTCAAAGAGGGGAGTTTCGCTGAGAGATTTATAGTAGCCTCTCTCTCTTTGGAAAGATTACCGCTGATAGTAAAGTTGCTTGAACTAAAATTCCCACCACCGCTTAGAGCTTCACCTTTTTTTTGAAGAGTTGCATGGAGCGAATGTGTATCAATATTTAGTATTTGCGATGCATAATCATCATATAAAACAAGCGATATTTGAGAGAACTGCTTCATGTCGTAACTCTTAAAAAGCTCACTTTTTGGTTTTGGACGCATCTCTACCTGATAGAGAGAACTATTTTTATCCATCTCAAATACTGTCCTTTCTTTGCCGTAAAGTCCTTCACTCTGCACAGTTCCAGAGAGCGACAAGGGAGAAGTTTTCAGAGTGGCATCGCCCTCAAATGAGACTACATTTTTTTTAAATATCTCCGGAAGATTCTCTAAAAAGGAGAGGGAGAGTTTATCCCCCTTTGCATGGATAAAAAAATTCTTATAATCTTTTGAGAGAAAACTTAGTTTTAGTTTCTGCGTATCTATTTTTGCTATCATACTCTGCATATCTCCGGATGCTTCCACGCTGAAATTTTCAAAGGGCAAAGAGATAAGGTGTTTTTTGAGCTTTGCATCCAACTTGGTGTAAAAAGCTCCATTTTCATCAAAGAGTGCAGTCTGCTTTAGCATAGCTTCATAACCGCCATGAGAGAGAATATAAACGGCATCAGCACTGAAATAGCCATCATCTATAAAATAGGTAAGGTTTAAGTCACCATGCTTAATGCTCAGGTTTTCGTCTGCTTTAACTCCCAAATCCAGCCCTTTTGCGCTAGCGTTTATTCTCTGCAGAGTGGCATCAAGTTTTACCTCCAAAAATTTTGGAACACCCTTAAAAGCAGCAAGATACTCTTTTAAAAAGTTTTGACTAAGCTCAAGAGTTGCATCGCCTTTTAACCTATTTGAGCTGATTTCTCCCTCTTTTATAACTACATTTACAAAAGAGGATTTTAAATCCAGTGCCACTTTTTGAGCATCAAACCCGTTGTTATAACGAATTTCTTGTGTCTCTAAATCAAAGTTATAGCTTTTGCCGCCGACTATTAACGCAACATTTTTAAGCTTTAGCTTCGATATAGTAAACGGAGGAATCGTGATTTTTTTTACATCAGAAGATAGCACTTTATCTATGTTAATAGAAACACCCTCAACATTAATATCTGAAAAACTAGGCACATGCGTAAAAAGCATTAGAAAAGTATAGTTGACCTCAATTTTTTCAATTGTAACTGAGTCGCCATATTTCAAATCATAGACACTTACTCCGCCAAAGAGTGAGCCTTGAACTTTAGAATATTCAATTCCGAACTCTTTTAAATATTTCTCTGCAAAAAATGGAAGCAGCTTCTCAGTTGTCAATAAAAATCCGATAATAGCTAGGAGTGTTATGAGGAGCAGGATGATATTTCTAAAAAATAGATAGGTTTTCTGAATCAAAATAGCTCTCCCACATGAAAATGGAGTGCATATCGCTCCGCCGGATGTGCCATGTCAAACCCCAAATCAATCGCAACCGACCCGATTGGAGTCATGTAGCGGATGCCGGCTCCCGCGCTAAAGTAACCTCTATTGTAATCCGGAACCTCTTTTTCGCCTATATAGGTGTTGTCGTTAAAAAGAACACCTTTAAAATCTCCATACACCGGAAATCTGTACTCAATTGTGGTATCTAAAATAGAGTCCGAACCGATAGACTCCCCCGAACTGCTCGTCGGGCTCAGCTTGCGATAACCGTAGGCGCGATTGCTGTTCATTCCACCGCCATAAAAGAGATAAGATTCCGGAATATTCCCCTGATAAAGGTGCAGAGAACCGAAGGTGGCTTTGAGTGCAAGGATAGAGGAGTTAAGAGGTAAAATATATCCGCCGGTGAGCTTAAATTTATAGTATGAGGCATCGGAGATATTCGACATCCATGAACCTGCAATTTCAGAGTTAAAGAAATAACCATGGCTGGGATCTAAAATTTTATCTCTTACATCATATCCCCACTCCAATTTTGGCGATAATACAAACAAGATACCCTCAGGGAACAGCAACGTGTCACTACTTTCGTAGGTGTTAGAGCTGTCAAAAAGCAGACTCTCTTTAAAGGTGTGCGGGCTCTCCCTCTGCTTAAGATAGAGAGTGCCAAATATTCGACTCTCTTTATAGCCGATAAAATTTTCATTCTCAAACCCTAACTCAGCACCGGTAGAACTTCGATTTTCTATCGGCATGTCAAAGTTTGTCTTGATTGTCTGCTTAATCTCTGTGACTCTTGTAGTTAAACCTGCTGTTTTTAAATTTCCATATAGATTTCTATGATTGACTCCGAGTAGAGCCATAGCACCCTCATCGCTGCTCGCTCCTACTCCGGCTTGGAAACGAACAGGCTTCTCATTTTCACTTACGGTTATCGTAGTTTTTACACTGCTGTTTTCATCTACCGCCGTATCAATAATTGCCTTTGATATTCCCTCATAACGATAAAGGCTCTCATAACTTTTGGTAATTTCAATGGGTGAAAATGGCTCCTTTTCTTTAATATAGAGCAATGATTTTATAATTTCTGCATCAATATTTTTGGATGGAGTAATGGCAATGTCACCAAAAAAACATGGCTCATTTTTAACAGCCTCATAGACCAAATAAGCACTATTTGTCTCTATATCAACCCACACCTTGACATCAAGTTCTGCACTGCAGTAGCTGCTATTTGCGTACATGCGTTTAATATCTGCTTTACTTTGCGTGAATTTACTAGAATCAAACACCTCCCCTTTTACAAAAGGGATATTTTTACTAATATCCAACTCTGATATTTTCGCAATATCCGTAACTGTAACGGGTGCTTCTTCGCTAATTTCAATAAGAACGGAGTCATCTCGCACTGTATGTGTAACTATTGTATGAAAATAGCCTCTGCTTCTGTAATAATCTTTAATGGCTTGGGCTAATAACGGCACTGTTTTTGATTCGACTGCCGGTTGGTCTTTGTAAAATTCATAAAAATAAGGCTTATAAATATTTATAGAATTATACAAATCCCTCTCTGAAATTTGTTGGTTCCCTTGAAAAATAAGCGGTACTATTTCGGCAAAAAGAAGTGGCGAAGAGAAGATAAAAAATATAAACTTTTTGCTCACTCTCACTCCTCTTCTAGCTCAATTTTATATACAATTATATTCAAAAAGTTTGTATAATAGCGCAAATAGCCTGATGGCTTTTTTCACCAATATTAGAAACCGGATAAAGGGTAGTTATGGAAGAGACAGTAGAAGAGCTAGATACAGAGTTGCAAGATGCTCTTTTAAACATGGACAATATCGCAGAGAGAGTTTTCAACAAAGAGCTCGACAGCTACGAGGGATTTCTGCTCTCAGAAGAGTGGAAAAATAAAATTATTGCTATCGGCTACAAACTAAAAGAGCGAGGAATAGATATCACAACAAGAGCTGAGTAAAAACCTTCCCTAGACGGGGGTTTATTACACATAAATATCCAAAAATGTTTTAGAATCTATCTTCGGAGCAACCTCTTTTATCTGCGTAGCTTTAAAACTCTCTGCTTTTTGTAACGACTCATTTGTACTTTTTGAAAGCTCTGCATCACCTTTTAAAGTTAAAGAGTCAGGCTTCCCTATTTGAATCTGACTAGAATAAGGTGACTGAAATATATAGCGAGTAATTTCCATAACATCCTCCTCTTCGTTTGCAAAAATTATAGCACATAAATAAAAAGCAAAATTTAAAATTTAAAATTAATATCGTTACTTTCTATTTGAAACCGGAGCCAACTCGCCGACTATTCCATCAAGAATGGAGAAAAGTTTATCACTCTCTGCTTCCATCTCTTTAAAGTTGCTAATAATTGCATCTTCGTTAGCAGGATTTAGAGCAACACCCTTTTTAACAAACTCTGCATTTTTAAGTACGCTATTGTGAACCTTTGCGTGTGGTACATCTATAAGCTTATAGCCGCTTGTGTGCCCATAATGCTCTTTACCGACACCAAGGTACCATTTGCCAAGGCGACAGCCTGTATGGGTAGAGAATTCTGCTTCCATGCTCCCTGAAAGAATTACCGAATAAGCATTTGACTTAAATAAGATATGGTCAATTTTTACTAAAACCATAAAGAGTGAGTTGCGGATATAACTTGCATAATCAGCAGAATCTTGAGCATTCAATTGGAAACCATCAAGCGTGCCGGCAAACTCTTCAACCGTATGCGTTGCATCTTTGGCTATATTTGCCATCTCTTCAGAGTTTTGCTGAATATCTCGCGTCTCTTGCTGAAGCGTTGAAATAGTTATGGAAATCTCTTGGGTTGCTTTTTGTGTTCGCTCTGCCAGTTTTCTAACCTCATCGGCCACGACTGCAAACCCTCTTCCGTGTTCTCCTGCTCTTGCTGCTTCAATCGCAGCATTGAGTGCCAATAGATTTGTCTGTTCCGCAATATCCTTAATAAGACCTGCAATAGTAGATATCTCATTGGAACGCTCAGAGAGTGAATTTATATTATTATGTGTTGCGTCAATTTTTTCTATTAAATCCCCAAAAAGAGTCTGAACATTCTCCATAGAATCAATGCTTCTTCTTGCCTCTTCTGAGGTGCTTTGAGACATTTTAGATATTTTCTCTACCTCTTGCGAGTTATTAATCAAATTATTTTGAATGATTTGCAAGCCATGTGCGATTCCTCCACCTAGATCATGAAGTTTTTGGGTAAATCTGCCATGCATTTGAAGCTCATATCCTTTTTCAATTTCCACCACAGATTTATTTATAAACTCAACCGCACTGCTCAGCGTAGGATTTAGATTATCACTTTTTGCATGATAAGAGACACTCTTGCTATCTCCTGCAGAATCAATAGCTTTCCTAATCTCATATATGAAAAATGTAAATTGTGATAAAAGTGAATTAAATTCAACAGAGAGCTCTTTTATTTCTCCCTCACCCATAACTGAAGCAACTGATTCAAAATCTCCACCCGAAGCTTTGGATATTGTTTTTGTTAGATTCTCAATTGAATGCTTAACTATCATCAGCTGTGAACGAAGATAGAGAGCCAATGAAATATGAACTATCGTAAGTACTACAACAAGAGCAGAAAAACCAAGAAAAAAGGTCTCAATTGCAAAACCTAAAACAAAGATTATAAGTTGCCAAAGATTGGAGAGTGCAACATTTTGAAGGGTCGAAGAGTTCATAAAACATCCTTTTAAAATTAATTTTTTTACATAAAAAACATTTAAGATTTGTATCTTACCTTTTGATTGAAGAGATGTCAATAGCGCCTTACTGGCATAGTGGGTTCTTTGGTTTCAATCAAAAGATGATACAATCTTCTTGTAAATTTCTTATAATGGGTAGGTATGGAACATTTTAAATTTTCTTTGATTTTTTCTGCTGTAGCACTTGCATGTGCTGGTTGGTGGGGATATAGCAGCGGTGGGGTGACCTTGGCGCTTAGTATGGTTTGGCTTGCTCTTATTTTAGCAGTAATGGAAGCTTCACTTTCCTTTGATAATGCGGTTGTGAATGCTTCCATTTTAAAAACATGGAATAAATATTGGCGAACGCTCTTTTTAACTGTGGGTATGGTGGTTGCAGTTTTTGGGATGAGACTTCTTTTTCCAATAGTTATAGTAGCACAAACGGCTAATATGGAAATGTTAGAAGTTTGGACTTTAGCTATCAATAATCCCCATGAATACTCTTTAAAATTAACCTCACACCATGCAGAAGTCTCTGCTTTTGGAAGCATGTTTTTAATGCTTGTCTTTCTTAATTTTCTTTTGGACGAAGAGAAAGAGCTCCATTGGCTAGGGGTGATTGAACAAAAGTTAGGATTGCTTGGAAAAATAAATGCAATTTCAATTTTTGTAGCACTCTCCGTTCTCATGACTTCTTTAACATTGGTAGAGGATGCAAATAAATTTGTTGTTTTGACAGCAGGCATTTGGGGAATTCTTGTCTATTTAGGGGTAGATTTAATTGGGCAGATATTAGAAACAGAGGAAGAGAGTCCGGATATTGGCAGCATGGTTAAAAAAGGGAGTATAGGTGGATTTCTTTATTTAGAAGTTTTAGATGCCTCCTTCTCTTTTGACGGTGTAATCGGAGCTTTTGCTATTACAAAAGATATTGTTGTAATTATGATAGGGTTAGGAATAGGAGCTATGTTTGTACGGTCTATGACTATCTATCTCGTAGAAAAAGGTACGTTAGACGGGTATGTTTATCTCGAGCATGGCGCTCACTATGCTATAGGTGCTTTATCTGTCATTATGCTTTTAAGCATAAAATTTCACATCCCAGAGGCTGTAACTGGGCTGATAGGAATAGTTCTTATAGCTATTTCGGTTTGGTCTTCAGTTAAATATAACAAAATCATAAAAATAATGGACTCCTCAAATGAATAGTATTACAAAAAGAAAAATATCAAAAATTTTAGTTGCAAATCGTGGTGAGATTGCCCTGAGAATTATACGAGCTTGTAAAGAGATGGACATAGTGAGTGTGGCTATCTTTTCTGAAGTCGACGTTGAAGGCATCTGGATAAAAAAAGCGGATGAGTGTTATCCAATGATGGGTGATCCGATGCAAGCCTATCTGAACTACGATCCGATTATAGCATTAGCAAAAAAGGCTTCTTGTGATGCCATTCACCCCGGTTATGGATTTTTGTCTGAAAATGCAGAGTTTGCACAAGCATGTATAGATAATGGTATTATCTTTATTGGTCCAAAACCTGAGCATATCGCACTGTTTGGCGACAAAATGGCTTCTAAGGTTGCTATGAAGCGGGTTGGGGTCCCTATTTTGGAAGGAACAGATGAGCCAATTATTGATAAAGAAGAGGCTGCTCTAATAGCCGCAGAGATTGGTTTTCCTATAATTCTCAAAGCTGCATTCGGTGGTGGTGGAAGAGGCATGCGAATCGTTAGAAAAGCAGATGAGTTCAATAGTCTGTTCGATTCTGCAACTCAGGAGGCTATCAAATATTTTAAAAAAGGTGAAATGTTTATTGAAAAATATGTAGAAAATGCTAGACATATTGAAGTTCAAATTATTGCTGACAAACATGGCAATGTTCTGCATTTGGGCGAAAGAGATTGCTCTATCCAGCGAAGACACCAAAAAGTTATAGAAATTGCACCCTCTCCTAGACTGGGAAGTGAAGTTAGAAGAGAGCTACTCAGAATATCTAAAAAGGCAATGATCAAACTAGGGTACGAGAGTGCCGGTACGATTGAATTTTTAGTGGATGAAAACGATACTATCTACTTTATAGAGGTAAACACAAGGGTTCAGGTTGAGCACCCGGTAACTGAGCTTATTACCGGAATTGATATTATTCAGGAAATGATTGAAATAGCTGAGGGCGAAAAATTGAAGTTTCTGCAAGAGGAGATACAATTTCGTGGTTATGCAATAGAGTTTAGAATAAATGCAGAAAATCCGAATAATAACTTTATGCCATCTTCAGGAACAATAACAAGCCACATTGCTCCTGGAGGTCCAGGAGTTAGGCTAGATACAGGTGCTTATGCAGGCTATACAATGCCGACAAATTATGATTCAATGCTCGGCAAGCTGATAGTTTGGGCGATGGATTGGGAAGGTGCTGTAAAAAAAGCAAAAAGAGCTTTGGATGAGTACTACATAGATGGATTTCCGACGAACATAATACTCCACAGAGAGATAGTAAAAGATAAAGATTTTATTGACGGTTATTTAACGACGAACTATCTGGACAAAAAGATGGAGTTATTCAATCTTAACAGTGAAAAATCTGCAAAAGAAGAAGAAGAGAGAATGTCAGCTCTTATGAATTTTATAGAAAGATTAAAATTAAACAAAGTTATAACTAGATACTAAACTTTTGTATGTGGAAATTTCCACATACAAAGCACCTCATTCTAAACAAACAGTAAATATATGTTTCAAAACTACGCATATGTGATAATTTTATCACAAAACAAAAATCAATCACATTTTTATATCAATTATTAATTTATCTAATATATTAATAATTAATTACACTATTATCTACTTTAGTTATGGACTTCTGCACTATTTATAATAATTATCATCACATATGCAGTTATCGCAAAAGAGTCGCCATGTAAATTTAAAAGTTTTTAAGATTAGATTAAAATTAACTCTTCTATAATCTCCCTAACGCAAGTAGTCAAACTATTTGATAATTTTACTTTATTTAAGGAATAAGAATGAAAAAAACAATTAAGTTAGCAGTAGTAGCTGTATTGGCTTTGGGTGCAACATCTGCATTTGCAACAAATGGTTCTAACATGATGGCAACAGGTGCTAAAGCAACTGCTATGGGTGGAACAGGTATTGGTATGAGCCATGGTGCAGAGTCAGCTCTTGTGAACCCTGCTTTAATAACATCTGTAAAAGATACTGAGATCTCTTTCGGTGGCACTATATTTATGCCTACAGTAAGCACTGACGGTGGTTCTGGCGGAATGGTAAGTAGCGACAGTGATGCAAAATTGAATGTTATCCCAGAAGTTTCAATTGCTACAAAGATGAATGATAGTCTTTATTTAGGTATAGGAATGTGGGGCACTGCCGGAATGGGTACTGATTATCGCACTTCAACTAACCCAGGGACTATGAATATGGTTACAAACCTTCAGTTAATGCAGTTTGGTGTTCCTGTAGCGTATAAAATCAACAACTTTAGTGTAGCTGTTACTCCACTTTTACAGTATGGCGCCTTAGATATGAATTTTATGAATCCTATGACTGGAACTTTAAACGGCAACGGAGTATCTCAAAATTTAAAATTTGGATATAACTTAGGTGCTGCATATACAATGTCAGGTCTTACTCTTGGTGCTACTTATGTCTCTCAAATAGACATGGAATACAATAATCAATTTGCTAATCTTGGAATGGCTGATAAATTATCAACTCCTGCAACAATAGGTGCCGGTGTATCTTACGCTTTTGGTGCGAATACAATAGCATTTGATTATAAGCAAATCAAGTGGGAAGACGCTAAAGGTTACCAAGATTTTAACTGGAAAAATCAAAGTGTAATGGCGCTTGGATATCAGTACACTGCAAAAACATGGGCAGGTCGTATTGGTTACAACTATGCTAAATCTCCAATTGAAGCAGTAGCTCTAGGAACTACTCCTGCAAGCATGACAGGTGCTACTCTGGCAAACATGTTTAATCTAGTCGGCTTTCCTGCTATTGTTGAATCACACATGACAGTGGGTGGAAGTTATAACCTTAGTGAAAGAACTGCTGTAGATTTAGCATATGTTTACTCACCGGAAACAGCAGCAAAGTTTGATATTATGACAGCTGGTGGTCCATCTACAATCGAAACTAAACACAGCCAAACAGCTCTAAGTGCTCAACTTAGCTATAAATTCTAATCTTTAAATAGATTTCTTTCCTCCTGTTCTGAGTGTCGCGTTTTCGGCGACACTCTATTTTTATACACAAATAAGCAATAGTAACTTTAGCCCGTGGAAATTTGTATTACTCATGTTCTTTTGTGATACAATATCCGCCATTTAAAATTCAATAAAGGGGAAAAAATGATAAACAAAATAATAAAAAGCGTAGCTGCACTCTCATTCACTGCTACTATGGCTTTTGGTGCACAAGGCGTTATGTTTAATGTCGTAGGCGGAAATGCTGAGGCAAAATACAACACTATGGTTAACGAAAAAATAAAGAGTATCGGGTTTGTTCTCTCAGATCCGCATGAAAGAATTAACGATGCGTATGCAACGAAATATGGTTCAAAAACATTAGCAGACGGAAAACCAAATCCTGGTTATGATCCGGCATGGGCTAAGAACCTTGACACTCTTGGTTTTTTCTCTGTTTCTAACGATGCTAAAATCCGTGAGTTACTTTTAAAATATCCTGAACTTGGCGGTTTTTCTCCGTTCAATCTTCACATATACAAAGCTGCGAATGAAGACAAAACTTATGTTGGACATATTGTTCCTCAAACAATGCTTGACATCGTAGGTATCAAGGATGAAGCTGCAAGAAAAGAGTTTATTGCAACATTTCCTGAACTAGATGCAATGGTTGCAAAAGAGATAGGAGGAACGGTTCAAATCAGTGAATACAAATCACTTCCTACAAAGCCTATGATGCAATTTGAAATTACATTTGACAGACCTGCCGATTTGAGCAGCTATTTAGACTCATTTCAAGAGCAATTTGAAGCCGCATTTGAAAAAAATCAATATATCATCGCTGGATTTAAAAACTATAAAGATGCCTACAGTGACAAAAAATTAGAGTTTAGCAAATATGATGCTTACTTTACTTACTCATTATGTCACTTTACATTCTCATACAACATCTTTAACAAAGGTCGTCCGGACGCCGGTGCATTCGCTCCATGTTCTATGTATATGTATATTCCAAAAGGTACAAACAAATTAGTTATCGGTATGCCTCGTCTTGCTAACTGGACTTCAGTTTTAAATATAGAGGACAAAACTATGCAAAAATCCGTAACAGACCTTGATGCAGATATTACAAAAATTATGTTAGGCTTGGGAGCTAAAGAACTATGAGAAAATTATTAAAATTTATTGCTTTGATTAGCTTATTCACATTGAGTGCAGTTAATGTTATAGCAGCCGATACTGGGTTAGAGGGAAAAGAGGTCAGTACATATTTAGTGGGGGGATATGTAGATGTTGAAGCTGCCAAGGGCAAGTTAAAAGATGCAGGTTTTGAAGTGCTTGCTACATATGCACCTGTAGAAAACGGCACAACAATTGTATTTACAAATGCAGCACTCAAAGCTGAAGGTGCTAAGCCTAAGAGAGCTTATGCAGCTGTTCTGCGTCTATTTATAGACAATCAAGCAAAAACAATCAGCATTACGAATCCGGTTTATTTCGGAAAAGCTTTTATGCAGGATGATTACAATCATAAAGTATTTAATGCGCAACTAGAAGCAATCAACAAAGCTTTTGCAGGTCTTACACCGTCTGCAGATAAGTTAAAGTTTAATGATTTAGCAGGGTATCATTTTATGATAAGCAGACCTTACTATGAAGATACTATTGAGTTGGCAAAATCAACAAATGAAGAGTTAATCGCAAAAGCTAAAGGCAAACTTCTGATATTTGAACTTAAACTTTCAAATAAAAGCACACTTTTAGGATACCAGCTGGATGAAAAAACAAATAAGTTTGTAGAGAAGATAGGAAGAGCAAATGCTGCTATACTGCCTTACTGTGTCTCTGTGGAAGATGGAACTGCTACTATGCTTCATGGAGAGTATTATCTTGCAATCTCTTATCCGCTTCTTGACATGGGAACATTCATGGGTATATCAAGTGTCCCAGGTGAAATCAAAACAAATTTGGAAAAACCGTTTAACTAACTGATGTTACACACCTAAACGAACACGTTCGTTTAGGTGGCAGCTGCTTATGTCCCTACAACCCCCTAAAGCTTTTCGCATACATGCGAAAGAATCACATGGTCACTAAATCATTACTGCTTCTCTTTTACCTTCAACTATTTCACCGATTAGATAACCATCTGTCTTAGCTAAGATAGTCGCAATATTCGCCTCTTCTACAACCAAAATCATTCCGACACCCATGTTGAATGCTCTGTACATTTCATCTATCTCTACATGCTGAGAGATGAGTTCAAAAATAGGTAAAACTTTTATAGAATCTTTTTTAATCTCTGCTCTTAGATTTTCAGGAAGTACGCGAGGCAGGTTTTCAATAATTCCACCACCGGTAATATGAGCCATGGCAATAATATTATCTTTCAGCTCTTTAAACATCTTTACATAAATATTTGTAGGCTCAAGGAGCGTTTCAATCAGCGGTTTGCCGTTAAACTCATCACTGAACTTCATTCCCATTTTTTCAAACAGCACTTTTCTTGCAAGTGAAAAACCATTAGAGTGAAGCCCTGAACTTGGAAGCGCAATAAGTTTGTGCCCTGCGCGAACAAGAGCAACTCTGTCCATTTCACCCTTCTCTGCAACACCTACTGCAAAACCCGCCAAATCGTAATCATCACTTGAATACATGCCCGGCATCTCAGCAGTTTCTCCGCCGATGAGGGCACATTCTGCTCTGATACACCCTTCTGCAATACCTGCTACAACACTCGTAGCAGTTTTTACATCCAATTTTCCGGTTGCATAATAATCTAAGAAAAAAGAGGGTGTTCCAAAGTTGCAAAGAAGATCATTAACACACATGGCAACCAAATCTATCCCGACCGTGTTGTGAATGCCGGAATCAATTGCGAGTTTAAGTTTTGTTCCGACCCCGTCTGTAGCAGCCAACATAACCGGCTCTTTAAAACCTTTTGGTAACTCAAAAGCTCCTGCAAAAGAGCCTATACCACCAATAACTCCGGGAATTTTGGTAGATTTAACTAAGGGCTTGATGTTCTCTACAAAACTGTTACCGGCATCTATGTCAACGCCGGCATCTTTATAGCTTATTTGGCTCATAAAAGACTCCATTTTAAAATGCGAAATTATAGCTTATGAGAGTTGAGAGAAGTGTTAAGAAGAGTGGGGAGATTCCAAGAAAATGGAATCTCCATTGGTGCTACTTTGCTTCTGGCAAATCGCACTTTTTACTGATTATACAAAGTGGACAGAAATCTGCGATGCCTGCAACAAGAGGAAGCACACCCAAATAGAACCAGTATATACCTGTTATTGCACCAGCAGCTATTAATCCTAAACCTATAATAATACGAAAAGCTCTACAAAATTTTCTTATTTTATTGAAATTCATTTTTACGCCTTTTTAATAAAATTTTTCGCAATTATACCTCTTATTTACTAAACACAATATGCCTGCTTCACATCTTAAACTAATCTATCCGTAAGTTGTAATCTTTTGAAAATTATCAGTGCAAATATGCTAAAATGACCTCTATTTATATACAAGGAATTTTAGAATGAAATCTTTTATTTACCCGGAAATGATGGTGCATGTAGCCTTATGTACGAACAAAGCACCAAAAAACGTTTTAATAATTAGCAATAATGCTGAACTATTAAGTGACGAAGTGAAAAAACATAGAGAAGTTTCTTCAAAAATTATAGGATGCAGCATGGATGAACTTCGTGATGAGGCTGATGCAAGTTATGATGTAGTTATTAGTGAAATGTATGGAGATGATGTAGTTTTAGCACATATCAACCGTATTTTAAAGGCTGATGGACAATTAGTTATCAACAATAAACCATTAGAGGATGTAGATTCAAACAAGGTGCTTATGCAAGATTTATCTAACTATTTTAAAATTATAATGCCTTACAATTTAGGTAATGACAACAGTGCGATACTTGCTTCAAAAGAGTACCATCCAACAGCAGATATTATTTTGCAAAGAGCGGACATGCTTGATAATTTAAACTATTATAACACTGAAATTCATCTTGCCTCTTTTGCCATGCCAAACTATATTCGTAGAGAGTATTTAGGAATTATAAAAAACTGATGGCATTTCGTTATGCTATTGCGTTAACCGGAGGCATCGCCAGTGGAAAGAGTACGGTAGCCTCTTTATTGGCGCTCAACGGTATGAGGGTTATTGATGCAGATACAATTTCACATGAAATATTAGACGCATCCGCCTCTTGGGTTGAAGAGACTTTTGGAAAAGAGTTCGTTGATGGTGCAAAAGTAAATCGTGCAAAACTAGGAACTCTTATTTTTGCTAACGAAAAGAAGAAAAAGATTTTAGAAGAGTTTTTGCACCCTAAAATAAGAGCCGAAATAGAACAAAGAAGCATAAAACAGGATAGTTTTAAGTTTCCATATCTAATAGATATTCCACTTTTTTTTGAAAAAGGCTCTTATGATATAAAAAATAGTGTGGTTGTTTATACCCCGAGTAACATACAACTTGAGCGATTTATGAAACGAAATGGCTATACTAAAGAAGAGTCCATAAACAGAATAAACTCTCAAATGCCTATTGAAGAGAAGAAAAAAAGAGCTACTTGGGTTATTGACAACTCAAAAGACTTGAAACATCTTCAAAAAGAGTGTGAAGAATTTGTAAATAAAATAAAAGTAATATACTTGGAGAAAAAAAGTGACGGTATCTAAATATAGTGCAAATGGAAATGACTTCGTTGTTTTTCATACATTTATAAAAAAAAACAGAAGCCAAACTGCCAAAGAACTTTGCCATAGACAAAATGGTGTAGGGGCAGACGGTTTAATAGTTTTAATTCCTTATTTTGCAGAACAAGGAAATCAAGAAAACATTGATTTCGAATGGCAGTTTTATAACTCAGATGGAAGCGTTGCTGAAATGTGTGGCAATGGAAGCCGTGCATGTGCCCACTATGCATTTGTGAACTCTCTTGCGCCTAGTAAAATGAGCTTTTTGACTTTAGCAGGTGTTATACATGCTGAAGTAGAAGAGAATATGGTCTTGAGTGAACTCACTCCTCCAAAAATTTTGGATAGAACAATTGTAGAAAATGGCAAATCATGGTGGAAAATTGATACAGGAGTGCCGCATTTAGTTCATTTTACAAAAAACATAAACGAATTTAATATAGAAGAAGCAAGAGAGTTAAGATACAAATATAATGCTAATGTAAATATCGCTTTTGTTGAAGGTAAAAATCTAAAAGTTCGCACTTATGAACGAGGGGTGGAAAATGAAACCTTGGCATGCGGAACCGGGATGGCAGCCTGTTTTTACAGAGCATATGAAGAGGGTTTAGTTTCAAGCAATATAGAAGTCTATCCTAGAAGCGGTGATACTCTCTATCTGGGAATGAACGAGAGAACTATAACTTTTCGCGGTGAAGTGAAAAAAGTATTTATAACAGAGATTTAACTGTTTTCACATGCTCATAACTAGCACCCGAGGGCATTTGTCGCTTCGCTCGGGCACATGTGAAATACAAAAAAGCGAAAAATTACAGTCCTGCTGCTTCTACTATTTTAGCTTGATGGTCTGTAATTAAAGGCTCGATAATCTCATCTAAAAGTCCGCCTTGCATAATCTCGGCAAGTCTGTAAAGTGTCAGAGTGATTCTATGATCACTGATGCGATTTTGCGGATAATTATAGGTTCTAATTCTTCCACTTCTGTCACCTGTTCCAACCTGAGAAGCACGGTTAGCACTATCTTTTGCAAGTGCTTCCTGCATTTCAAGGTCATAAAGTCTAGCTTTTAGAACTTTCATAGCCTTGTCTTTGTTTTTGTGTTGAGACTTTTGGTCTTGATTCGTTACTACTATACCTGTCGGCAAGTGTGTAATACGAACAGCAGAGTCAGTTGTATTAACACTCTGCCCACCACAACCACTCGAACGCATAACATCAATTTTCAGATCATTTTCATTTATCTGAACTTCAACATCTTCAACCTCGGCCATCACGGCAACTGTAATTGCAGAGGTGTGAACACGCCCTTGGGACTCTGTTGCAGGAACTCTTTGCACACGGTGCGTTCCGCCCTCATATTTCAACCTGCTATATACCTGATCACCTTTGATAAGTGCTATGACCTCTTTATATCCGCCGGCATCAGAAGGCGAAGTACTCATAATCTCGACGCTCCAGCCTTTAAGGTCGGCATAACGGACATAAGCATCAAAAAGATTCCCAACAAAAATTGCAGCTTCATCTCCACCCGCACCGGCACGAAGTTCCACGATAATATTTCTATCATCATTTGGGTCTTTTGGCAGAAGTAAAAGTTTTATCTGCTCTTCTATCAAAGGAATTCTTGGCTCAAGCTCTTTTAACTCTTCTTTTGCCATGTCAATCATTTCTGGGTCAGCAAGCATTGCTTTTGCATCTTTGATTTCATTGAGAGTATCTTTATACTCGTGAGCTTTTTCAACGATGTGCATAAGTGAAGATTGTTCTTTTGAGAGAGCTGTCATTCGTTTGATGTCGGAGGTTATGTCAGGGGAACTTAGCAAGTTGCTAAGTTCATTATAACGGTTGATAAACGGTGTAAGTTTATCGGCTAACATTAATTGTTAACCTTAGAGAGCGTTAACAGATTTGTGAAGACGGCTAACTTTTCTTGCTGCAGTAGCTTTTTTCAATATACCTTTGCTAACAAATTTATGAATTTGTTGGTTAGCTAATTTAAATGCTGTTGTAGCTTCTTCTTTGTTACCTGCTTCAACTGCAGAATTAACACCTTTTACAATGTTTTTAAGACGAGTTCTGTAGAAACGATTACGTTCAGCGCGAACGATAGTCTGGCGAATTCTCTTAATTGATGACTTGTGATTTGCCATGTATGAGTCCTTCTCATGAAATTTAGTGCGGAATATTAGCTTAAAAATAATTAAATTTAAGTTAAAGACAAGCTAAAATAGAAATATTTCATCTTTATTCTATTATTATGTTAAAATACAACACTTTGAAAAATGGAAATAAACAATGAAATTATTTGGAACCGATGGTGTACGAGGCGAGGCTGGATCCTATTTAAGTGCTGAGCTTGCTATGAAAGTTGCTATGGCAGCAGGGATATATTTTAAAAAACATTCAACAACTAATAAAATTTTAATAGGCAAGGACACTAGAAGAAGTGGCTATATGATTGAAAATGCAATCGTGAGCGGCTTGACTGCAATTGGCTATGATGTGATTCAAATAGGTCCCATGCCAACTCCAGCCATAGCTTTTATCACTGTAAATATGCGTTGTGATGCGGGAATCATGATAAGCGCTTCACACAACTCCTTTGAAGATAACGGCATAAAATTTTTTGACGGACATGGCGATAAACTCTCAAGCGAAGCAGAAGAGGAGATTGAAGCTATATATAGAGATTCAGAGGCTCTTCAAGATGCACAAGTTACAGCTAAAAAAATCGGTAAAGCTAAAAGAATTGACGATGTAATAGGTCGATATATTGTTCAGCTGAAAAACTCATTTCCAAGAGAGATTTCACTCAAAGGAGTAAGAATAGTCTTAGATGCCGCGAACGGAGCCGGCTATAAAGTAGGTCCAACCGTATTTGAAGAGTTGGGAGCGGATGTGATTGTGCTTCACGATAAGCCCGATGGGTTTAATATAAATGAGGCATGCGGAGCGCTCCATACAAAAGATCTTTGCGAAGCGGTTGTAAAATTCAGAGCAGATTTAGGTGTTGCGCTTGACGGTGATGCCGATAGACTTGTGGTAGTCGATGAAAAAGGAGAGGTTGTTGATGGCGACCAGCTTTTGGGTGCATTAGGGGCGTATATGAATAAACAGGGCACTTTAAAGGGCGGAGGAATCGTCTCTACCGTTATGAGCAATCAAGCTTTAGAAGATTTTATGAATACTCAAGGACTAAAGCTATTTCGCTCCGATGTAGGCGATAAAAATGTTTTAGAGATTATGAAAAAAGAGAAAATAAACTTTGGCGGAGAACAGAGCGGTCATGTAATAATCAGCGATTATGCAAAAACAGGAGATGGGCTCGTAAGTGCTCTGCAGACATTGGCTCTGCTGATTAAAACAAAACAGCAGGCTTCTAAAGCACTCCGCCCGTTTAAGCTCTATCCGCAAAAACTTGTAAATATAAATGTTAAAGTAAAAAAACCGCTTGATGCAGTAGAGGGTTTAAGTACTAAGCTAAAAGAGTTGGATGATAATAATATTCGCCATCTCATTCGCTACTCAGGAACTGAAAATAAGCTAAGAATTTTATTGGAGTGTAAAGATGCCAAAGTCATGAATTTCCACATGCCACTCATTGTAGAGTTCTTTCAAAAAGCTCTGAATGCGTAACCATACACTTCGCCTTGTTGTAATACTGCTTTTAGCTCTAAGCGGAATTTTTATAATAGACCAATACATTAAAATGCTCTTTGTAGATGGCTTTAGATATTACACGCAATGCATTGACTTTATTTTGGTTTATAACAAAGGCGTTGCATTTTCTATGCTCTCTTTTTTAGACGAGTCTCTAAAATACATACAATTAGTAATGGTAGGTGGAATTTTTATCTACATGATTTACTTGCAAAAAATTTGTTATGCACTTCCAGCCGGACTTATGTTGGGAGGCGCATTTTCAAACATATATGACAGATTTATCCATGGCGGAGTTGTTGATATGGTCTATTGGCACTGCGGATTTAATTTTGCGGTGTTTAACTTTGCCGATGTGATGATTGATGTGGCAGTTGCATGGATACTTTTACTGAATTTTAGACCAAAACTATGCAAAAGCTAATTAAAAGCACTTTTTTGGTAATATTGTCAAAAATAATAGTTAAAATTAAAAACTGACTAAAGGAAATTGATGGAAATCAAATCAAACAAAATCAACAGCGCAAATGCTGAGATTAAAGCTACAATCTCAATGGATGAAGTGAATGCCAATGTGGACAAAATCGCTAAGAACCTAACAAAGACTGCTAAAATAGCCGGTTTTCGCAAGGGAAAAGTTCCTATGGCTACTGTTAAAAAGCAGTATGGCGAAAGATTAGTTCAGGATGCTGAAGCTGAAGCTCTTCGTGATGTTTTAAGCAAAGGTTTAGAGGAGATGGGTATCTCTAACGACTCTTTAATCGGCGAGCCGACTATTTCCGTATTTGACAAAAGTGCTGATAAAATTGAAGTAACTGTTAAAATTGCTATGCGTCCTGTTATTGAGATGGGAGACTATGCAGCATTAGTGAAAGAGTTTGATAAACCGGCTGTTAGTGATGCAGATATTGATGAGAGAATCAAAAGTTTAGCGGAAGCTCAGGCTCCACTTGTCGATGTTGCAGAAAATCGTGCGACAGTAGATGGAGACACTGCTGTAATCGACTTTGAAGGCTCAGTGGACGGCAAGCTTTTTGATGGCGGCACTGCGAAAGATTTTTCTCTTCGCCTAGGTTCCGGTCAATTTATTCCGGGATTTGAAGAACAAGTTATCGGTATGAAAAAAGATGAAGAAAAAGTTGTAAAGGTTACATTTCCGGAAAATTACGGCGGCAAAGAGCTAGCCGGTAAAGATGCTGAGTTTAAGGTAAAAGTAAACGGCATCAAAACGAAAGAAGCTGTAACTATTGATGATGAACTGGCAAAGAAAATGCTTCCGGGCGAAGAGGATGCAACTTTAGAGAAACTAAGAGCTTTGGTAAAAACTCAAATTGAAAATGAAGAGTTGTCAAAACTTTATAATGATGAGCTAAAACCTGCCCTTTTAGAGCTGTTTGTTGAGAGTTTTACATTTGATTTACCGGAATTTGTTGTTGAACAAGAGATAGACATGGCACTCAACAAAAAAGCCGGCACAATGAGCGAAGATGAAATTGAAGAAGTTCGCAATAGTGAAGAAAAATTAAATGCACTTCGTGACACTTTCCGTGAAGATGCGCTAAGAAGCGTAAAAGCTACGTTTATTATTGATGCACTTGCTCAAGCTGAAAAAGTTAAAGTACATGAGCAAGAAGTTATGCAAACTATCTACTATGAAGCAATACAGATGGGTCAAGACCCTCAGCAAGCGTATGAGCATTACAAAAAAGCCGGATATATCCCTGCTATTCAGATGTCAATGGTAGAAGACAGAGTTTTATCAGGACTTCTAAATCCAAAGATGAAAGAGGCATAAGGATATGAGCTATATTCCTTATGTAGTAGAAAAGACGGGACGCGGAGAACGCTCTTATGACATCTACTCTCGTCTTTTAAAAGATAGAATTGTAATGTTAAGCGGAGAGGTAAACGACTCTGTTGCTTCTTCCATAGTTGCGCAATTTCTGTTTCTTGAGGCTGAAGACCCAGAGAAAGATATTTATTTCTACATCAACTCTCCAGGTGGAGTTGTAACAGCTGGAATGGCAATATATGACACGATGAACTATATTCGTCCAAATGTTGCAACTATCTGTATAGGACAAGCTGCTTCGATGGGTGCTTTTTTACTTTGTAGTGGGCACAAGGGCAAAAGATATGCACTTCCACATGCAAGAATCATGATCCACCAACCACTAGGCGGTGCGCAGGGTCAGGCTACAGATATTGCAATTCAGGCGAAAGAGATTCTTCGAATGAAAGCTGAATTAAATGAAATAATTGCAAAAAACACTGGACAAAGTGTTGAGACGGTAGAAAAAGATACGGATCGTGATAATTTTATGAGTGCTAGCGAAGCTCTTAATTATGGCATGATTGATGAAGTTCTAGTTAAAAACGAAAAAGAGTAGGAGGATATTATGGCAGGAACGTTAAGAAGTAGAAATCGTCGTGAGATTGGCAATGATAGCAATTCTGCACTTGAAATAGAAGAACCGACGAGTGATATAGAGATATATGCGAAAGAGGTTCTGAACTCCCTTATTAATGACAACTTGCCGCCTACTCCAAATAATTTTTCACTCTATTTTGATAGACTCTTGGAAAAAAAGAGTGAAATTGTTCGTAAACAGATAGTTTCAATGCTAGAACTTGAAGAAGACAATGATGGCGAAAAGACCATTATACTTGAGCAAAGCCTTAAGCAAGGGTTTTCTTCAATAAAGAATATTTTGTCTATAACGGCAAGTTTGTACAAGAATATGGCTTTAATGACGAAAATTCTTGATAAAAGAAAAGAAGAGCTAAAACAAGGCAACAATGTTCAATCAGTAGCCGGTATTGTTGGTGTTTTAGAGGGCGATATATCTAAATTAAACACCATATTGTCAAAACAGAGTACACAGCTGAAAGAGCTTTACGATGAAACAGCGACAGTCGTAAAAAGTGTAGAGAATGAGACTATATTTGATAATAAGTTTGGAGTCTATAATAAAAGATATCTTTTGACAAAAATTGCTAGTGAAATAGGCTTAATTAAGCAGTTTAATCACAAAAGCTCTCTTATCATGATAGAACTTGACCGCAATCTTCAAGAGAGCATAAACAATGAAAAAGCAATTGTACTCATGACAAGAACAATTGCCAGACTTTTACTGAAAACTTCACGAAGAAGCGATATAGTTGCACACTATGGCAATGGCATATTTTCGATGTTGCTAAAACATACAGATATAAGTAGTGCCAAGCATGCCAGCGGAAGACTCTGCGAGCTAGTCTCAAGCAGTAACTTTTTCTTAGCTGACCGTGAGATTCAACTAAAAATCGCTATCGGTATCACTAATGTTACTCCGGAAAACTCCGTAGAAGAGACAATTGTAAGTGCGATGAGTGGAATAGAAAATGCGTACAAAGAAGAAAGCGTAGATTATGCAGTTGTTACAAGAGGTGATGATACACCAGAAGCAGAAGTAAAAGAGTAATACAGTGAATTTGAGTATAGTTGAATATCCTGATAAAAAACTGCGAGAAAAATCTCTAAAAGTTGAAAAATTTGATGGAAATTTACATAAGCTTTTAGATGCGATGCACTCTGTGATGATTAAGACAAACGGCATAGGGCTCGCTGCCATCCAAGTAGCACATGCTAAACAAGTCCTTATTTTGAATATTCCCGACGAAGACGGTGAACAGCCCATAGAGAATCTTATAGAGATGATTAATCCTCTTCTTGTTTACAAAGAAGGTGAAACTATCTATCAAGAGGGGTGTCTGAGTGTTCCTAGTTTTTATGAAGATGTCACGCGTTATGAAAATGTTACGGTTAACTATCAAGACAGAAATGGAAATACTAATACATTAGAGGCAACAGGACTTTTGAGCATTGCCATTCAGCATGAGATGGATCACTTGATAGGTATTTTATTTATAGATAAATTATCATATGCTCGCAGAAAAAAGTTTGAAAAAGAGTTCAAGAGAGTACAAAAAGAGAAAAAAAGCTCTTAAAATATGACAATATGTCATACTTATTCCTATAAACAAATCAAAATGATACTATCGTGCTAACTAAAATAGAAGGTTAGTATCATGAAAGTAGTTTTTTGTGCCACATACGAAGGGATTGATGCTAAAGTTGTTCAAGTTGAATCGACGCTTACAAAAGGTCTTCCCTCTTTTTCGATTGTCGGTATGGCATCTGCATCTATTACCGAGGCAAAAGAGCGAGTAAAATCAGCACTTCTAAGTAACGACTTCTCCTTTCCGCCAAAACGAATAACAATCAATTTAGCCCCAAGTGATGTCAAAAAAGAGGGTTCTCAATTTGACCTCAGCATCGCTCTTATGATAGCACTTGATTACCTTCATAGCAATTTTAGCGAGTGGTTTGTTTTTGGAGAATTAGGGCTTGATGGAAGTGTAAAAGAGAATCTCCATCTCTATCCGCTTATATTGTCGCTTGCAAATCAAAAGATTATAAAAAAAGCTATAGTTCCGCATGCTGCACTCACAAAACTATCAAAAATTCCCAATGTAGAATTTTACGGAGTCAACAATTTAAACGAGGCGATAGAGCTTCTGAAAAATCAAGAAACTGCCATGCCTAGTATCCAACTGAGCGATATTGCTTACCCGTTTTATGAGATTGATGGCGAAAAATATTACTACACAAAAGAGTATGATGAAGATTTTATAGATGTTAAGGGACAGGAAGTGGCCAAACGAGCGGCACTCATTAGTGCTGCAGGTTTCCATAATATTCTTTTTGAGGGAAGCCCAGGGTGTGGGAAGAGCATGATTGCAAAGCGGGTTCGATATATTTTGCCGCCCATGCATATTGATGAAATTCTTGATGTTGCAAAGCTCGATGTGCTCGATGCAAAAGAGCCTCTCTTTAAACCTCACAGAAATATTCGCTCTCCCCACCATACATCAACGCTCTCAAGCGTCTTTGGCGGCGGTTCTCACCGTGCCATGATTGGTGAAGTCGGCTTGGCACATCGGGGCATACTTTTTTTGGATGAACTTCCGCACTTTTCAAAGAGTGTACTTGAGGCCATGAGAGAGCCTATGCAGGACAATAAAATTAGAATCTCAAGGGTAAATTCAAAGGTGGAGTATCCGAGTGATTTTCTCTTTATAGGCGCTATGAACCCTTGTCCATGCGGCAATCTCTTAAATGAAAAACTTGAGTGCAGATGCAGTGATTTGGAGGTTCAGAGATACAAAAACAGACTCTCCGACCCGTTTTTGGACAGAATTGATTTGACAGTGGTGATGCAGAGTGCTAATCCGGATGACAAAGCAAGCTTCAGCTCAAAAGAGTTTCATAAAAAAGTGGTAGAGGTGCATATTTTCAATAAAAAAAGAGGTCAAAATAGTTTCAACGCAAAGTTGAGTGACAGTGAAATTGAAAAGTTCTGTCTGCTAAGCGATGAGGCAAAAGCCACTTTAGAAATGGCAATAAGCAGATTTGCCCTCTCTTTTCGAGGAATAAAAAAGATTCAAAAAGTGAGCAGAACAATCGCTGATTTGGATAGCAGTGAGATAATTCAAAAAAATCATCTTCTAGAAGCACTTAGCTACAGAAGAAGATAAGCCATCGCTTCTAAAAGATCTCAAACAACCTACACATTATAATAGGTAGCATTCGGATGGTAGACAACCAATGCACTCGTTGACTGTTCAGGATGAATCTGAAATGTTTCACTCAGCTCAATCCCAAACTCTTCGGGTTTAAGCAGATCAAATAGCGGGCGGTTAAGTTCCAAATCCGGGCATGCAGCGTAGCCGAACGAGTATCTTGCACCCTGATATCTGTTCATTTGAACATCTCCGAGTTTGCTTCCCTCATTCTCTGAGATGTTCAAATCAAGTCTTATCTGCTTGTGAACCATCTCCGCTAGGGCTTCTGCTAGTTCCACTCCCAAACCATGAAACTGATAATACTCGGTGTAATTCCCGCTCTCATAAATCTCTCGCTCGACCTCGCTCAACTTTGCCCCTGCACTGACGCATGTGAGGGCTATCACATCGTGTCTGTCGGAGTGGAAGAAATCACTCAAAGCACGGTGGGGCGGTTTGCTCTGTCTTGGAAATGTAAACATAGTTTCAGCTCTGCCTATGACATTTACAAGCGGTTCACGGTTTATTTCATCCGGCGAATTGTACCCCTCACTCTCATCGAAAATCAAGAGAGTGTTATCGTCACTCCTGCATGGCCAGTATCCGTAGATGATAGTCGGTTCAAAAAGTTTCTCATCCAAAAATCTTTTTTTCAGTTTTTCATAAGCAGGTAAAATCACTTCGTCCATCTGTTTTTTGTATGCCTCTTTTGTCATTCCTTTTGAGCTGTAACCCCAACGAGATTTAAAAAGTATTTTATGGTTTATCCACTCAAACGCCAACTCTATTTGAGCCGGAGTGAGTTTCATCTCTCTTCTTCCCCAAAACGGCGGAGTCGGTACTTTTACTTCACGGCTTGGCATGCTGAGTTGTTCAAATGGCGGAATAACTATCTCTTTTTTCTCTTTTACAATCTTCTCTTCGCCATCTTTGCCATGCAAATCAGTATCCAAATTT
Source organism: Sulfurimonas sp. (assembly GCA_041662225.1). Classification (GTDB taxonomy): domain Bacteria; phylum Campylobacterota; class Campylobacteria; order Campylobacterales; family Sulfurimonadaceae; genus Sulfurimonas. The sequence continues at coordinate 110,662 of JBAZSX010000004.1, read as the reverse complement.
CCCTTTTCAATCCTGCTCATGGCAGTCACACCGTCAAAAGCATCCTTGCAGTAAAAGATTGCCCCGTCATAAAAAGGGCGGCAAAAGTCATCTATAAATGCACGAGTGAGTGCCGCTCCGCCCAAAAGAACAGGTATGCTTATTCCGGCGGCTTTGAGAGCTTCGAGGTTCTCTTTCATCACCTGCGTTGATTTTACCAAAAGCCCGCTCATACCGATGGCGCTTGCATTGGACTCTTTGAGGGTTTTGATGAAACTCTCCAAATCAACCTTTATTCCTAAATTGATAACCTTAAAACCGTTATTTGAGAGGATAATATCGACAAGATTTTTACCCACATCATGCACATCGCCTTTAACTGTTCCTAAAATCAAGGTTGTATCGACTGCTTTATCTATCTTCGGCAGATAAGGGTTGAGATAATCGACTGTTTTTTTCATGGTCTCTGCACTTTGAAGTACGAAAGGGAGCTGCATCTGCCCTGAGCCAAAAAGCTCACCTACCACCTTCATGGCATCAATCAAAATCTCATTTACAATCTTCTCAGGTGCAATTGAGTGACGCGCCTCTTCAACAAGAGGAATCATTCTCTCTTTGTCGCCGTCCATGAGAAGTTTTGCAATTTTTTCTTCACTGCTCATGGCAAGATATGCTGCATCCTCCGCCACATTATCCACCGCTTCTTTGGTGCTGAAATGCTCTATAAAGGTGAAAAGAGCTTCACCGTTTGGCTTGCGGTTAAAAATCAGATCGTTACAAATCTCTTGGTCTTCTTTGCTTATTTTATTGAGCGGAATGATGTGTTGCACATTGATGATAACGGATGTAAGTCCAGCTTCAATGCAGTGGTGCAAAAACATAGAGTTTAGGTAGGGTCGTGCATCTTTGTCAAGCCCGAAAGAGATGTTTGAAAGCCCCAAAACTGCACCAACCTCAGGGTGTCGCTTTCTTAGCTCTCGTATGGCTTCAATGGTATGTATTCCGGCATCTCGATACTCTTCATCGCCGCTTCCAAGGGTAAAGGTGAGTAAATCAAAAACCAAATCTTCCGGGTTTATTCCATGTTTTTTTGTTGCAAGCTCATAAATACGCTCTGCAATCTCTATTTTTCTCTCTACTGTTTTCGCCATGCCAATCTCATCTATGGTTAAACAAACCAACGCAGCACCATACTTTTTGGCTAACTTGCAAACCGTATCAAACTTCTCTATTCCGTCTTCAAGATTTACAGAGTTTATAATTGGCTTTCCGCCGATAAGTTTAAGCGCCTCTTCGAGTGCCGGAGTCTGCGTAGAATCGGGCATAAGTGGTAGCGCTAATTTTTGGGCATAAAGGCTCATAACAGAGTTCATATCTTTTGTCTCGTCGCGTCCTGCAAAGCCCACGCTTACATCCAGAACATGCGCACCGACTCTCACTTGCTGTTGTCCGACACTGAGCGTTCCCTCATAATCTTCAGCCAGAAGAAGCTCTCTAAAAGCTTTAGAACCTGTCGCATTACTTCGCTCACCGATTAAAAGCGGAGCCGGCTCCTGCATAAGCGGTACGGTTGAAAATAGTGAGGCAAGAGAGTTTTGCTGTGCTCCGCATGCCGGCTTTGGAGTTTTGTTGCTTACACGGTTGACTAAAGCACGAATGTGTTGCGGTGTTGTTCCGCAGCACCCGCCCAGAAAACTTACACCGCCGAAATCTAAAAATGACTCCTGTTTGTCGGCAAACTCTTCGGGTGCCATTGGGTAGTAAGTGTAGCCGCCACGGTTTTGCGGAAGCCCTGCATTTGCATGTACGCTGATTGGTTTGCCCCAAAGTTCGCTGAGAGTTTTTACATGTTTTAAAACCTGTTCCGGTCCTGTTCCGCAGTTAAAACCAAGACTTAAAATATCAAAAGGCTCTAAAATTGTTGCTATCGTTCCAGCATCTGTTCCGATAAGCATCGTTCCGCTCAGCTCAATTGTCACCGAGACCATAATCGGGATTTGAGTATTTCTTTGAGAGTTAGCTTCTGTGCAGGCATGAAGAGCAGCTTTGATTTGAAGCGGGTCTTGACATGTCTCTAGTAAAAAAACATCCACTCCGCCATCTATAAGCGCCAAACAAAACTCGGTATAACCCGCGAACATCTCATCATAGTGGATATGACCCAAAGAGGGAAGTTTTGTTCCAGGGCCTATGGAGCCTAAAACAAAACGGGGATGTTCAGGTGTGCTATATTTTAAACACTCCTGTTTTACAAGTTCTGCTCCAGCTTTTGTGAGTTCATAGGCACGATGCCCGATTTGATACTCATCTAGCACCCAAGAGAAGGAGCCAAAAGTATTTGTCGTGATAAAGTCAGCACCTGCAGTCAGATACGCGTGAAAAATCTCGCTCAATACTTCGGGACATGTAACATTGAGAAGCTCATTGCACCCCTCATTTCCCTCCCACGCTGTATGTGGAATTTTATCGTCTCTTTGTTGAAGCTGTGTTCCCATCGCACCGTCTATAATAAGCGGGCGGGTTTTTATACTGTTTAAAATATACTCTTTAGTTGTCATTGTTAAAAATCTTTTGTTAAATTATGGAGAGTTATTCTATCAAAAATGAGCATAAAAGAGGCTTTGTGACTGCTCAGAGACTCATAGCTAAAAAATTAATTTATAAACAGGAAATTGGACAATATAATTTAGAATTTTTTACGCTATATTATTTATTCGTAATTTTTAATAAACTTAAGGGGTTTATAATGTTAGAGAGTGTTTCTATTAGAGTAAAAATGGTGTTAATGGTTTTTATCCCTGTTTTTATAATTTTTATATTATTAGGGTTAAATGGCTACAAGAGCTATAAAAAGGTTGAGGAGCTCTCAACTATAAAAGAGGTGTCAATTTTATCAACAAAAATCGGCTCGATGCTTCATAATAGCCAAAAAGAGAGGGGTGCTTCTTCTGGTTTTGTTGGTTCAAACGGAGTGCAATTTGCTGATGATTTAACTAATATAAGAAAAGATACCGATGATACAAAAGCTGACATGGAGCTATTTTACAAGAGTATGAATTTCAGTAAATATCCAAAAGAGATGCAAGAGAGAATGGGTGATGCAATGCAAAAGCTGTCTCAATTAAAAGATAAAAGAGATCAAATCAGCTCTTTAAAGATAAGTGTGCCGGACACCGTAGCCTATTATACAAATATGAATGCCTCCTTTTTGGATGCCGTTGCCTATGTAGCCAAAATGAGTACAAATCAAGAGATGAGTACATCTTTAAATGCCTATAGTAACTTCTTATATTCCAAAGAGAGAGCCGGAATTGAGAGAGCGGTTATGACGGGAACATTTGCAAAGAACTCTTTTCCTGATGGCTTTTATCCGAAATTTATTAAACTCATTAGCGAGCAAGATGTATTTATGGGTAGATTCTTATTCTTAGCCTCTAAAGCAAATAGTGATTTTTATAAAAACACTCTCGTTGGAAACGATATTGATGAAGTGAACCGAATGAGAAATGTTGCAATGACACACATGAATGGCAACTTTGAGATTGATGCGGCGTATTGGTTTAAAACTATAACAGCAAAAATAAACTTACTAAAAAAAGTTGAAAACTATCTCTCTGAATCTGTTTTGGCTGACGTTGATAGCTTAAAGAGCAGTGCACAATCAGATATGATTCTCAATATTACAGCAAATATTATAATACTGTTTTTCATAATCACCTTTGGTTTTTTAGTGGCAAATGGATTGATAAAAAGAATCTCATTACTTAGACATGAGCTTGATGAGATAATCTCCTCTAAGGATTTTTCACAAAAGATTACACAAACCGGAAGTGATGAGATATCTTCTATCCAGAGTGCAGTTAATCATACTATTCAAACGGCAAATGAAGCAATCAATAGTGCAAAAGAGCATTTGGAGGAGTCAAATAGACACTCCGAAGAGAGAGCTGTGCAGCTATCAAAGAATAGATTAACATTGGCTCTCACTGAACTGCTTACAAAAGGTGTCAATCTTGGCGTTGCATCTACACAACATGGACTTGCAGACAATATGCAATCACTTCAAACAATAAATGAAAAGAGTGCGCAAACTGAGGCTATTGTGGTTGAAGTTACACAATCTACATCAGATATCGGTGCTTCGCTTAATGAAATATCACAAAAAATGTATGATAGCAAAACAAATTCAGATCAGCTAAACAACAGTGTAAATGCAATTACCAATGTCATCTCACTTATTAAAGACATATCAGATCAAACAAATTTACTGGCTCTAAATGCCGCAATTGAGGCAGCAAGAGCGGGTGAACATGGAAGAGGCTTTGCTGTTGTTGCCGATGAAGTAAGAAAATTGGCTGAGAGAACACAAAAAGCCACAAGTGAAGTTGAAGTCAATATTAATCTTCTCAAACAAAATAGCAGTGCGATGCAAGAGTTCTCAGAACATATGAGCAAAGAGATTGATTCTTCACTAAAAAAATTAGACACTTTTAACAGTTCACTGCACTCTCTCATCGATAGCTCCACCGTAATTCAAAGCTCTATGAACCGAACATCACATGAAGTATTTGTAAATCTTGCAAAGCTCGATCATGTTATATTCAAACTCTCTGGGTATGACTCAATATTTCAAAATAATAAACAGTATAGTTGCTCAGCCGACACTGAATGTAGGTTTGGTAAATGGTTCAGAGGAGATGGCAAAGATGTATATTCTGCCACTGTTTCATACACCAAGATTGGCGAACCTCATAAAATTGTACATGAAAGTATGAGAGCTCTTCCATCTCTCATTAACTTGGGAACAATAGATAATACGGACAAAATTATCGAATTATTTCAAAATGCAGAGAAAAATTCTAAAGAGCTCTTCACTGCATTAGATGATATGATTAATGAGCACCATTAACTAAAAGCTTTTTATAAAATATGTGAAAATAAGTGACTAGTTGTATATTTATATCTATATAAATAAACAGAATTACATTATTAAAAATCTTTTTGTTACAATGTAACTCATTTATATAGAAATAGGAGGAGTTTATCATGACAAAAAATGTATTAGTAGCATCACTTTTTACGGCATCACTGCTGTTAGTCGGTTGCGGGGATAGTCAGGGCGAGTCTCGATTAAGCGCTCAGGATATGTTAGATAACGGCAATTACGCCGGCGTAGTAGCTAAACTCGAAGGCAGAGCCGTTACAAATGCAGACCGTTTAGCACTGGCAGCTGCATACATGGGGAGATCTGGGCTTGGCTTTGCTGATTTGACAACAGTAATTGCCGACAGTAATGCGAATGGCGGTGACGGGTTTGCAAATTTTGTACAAAGTATAAAGACTCAAAGCAGTGATACCGCTCTTGCGGATCTTGGTAAGGCAGTTGATAATTATAGGTTGGTTGTTGATGGCGCCTGTTCAAATCCAACCGCTATTACGGACTCACAAAAAGATATATGTCTCTTCATTGGATTATCAAGCAGTATGAAAGCAGCGAAAACTCTAAGCTATTTAGGAGATGTTACAAATTTTGGAACAAATGCTAATAACAACCAGCTTACAGCCTCTGCATGTGCTATGCAGTATGCCTACAACAATAATGGAACACCGGTATCCGGATGTACAATTACTACCGGTAGTAATGTAACTTTTACCGACACAAATAGAACCTATACTCCACTGCAAGTAACTGTTAATGCTGATGCTACTGCTACAGAGTTTGAGTACCTTATGACAGAGCCTCTTGCCGGAACAAGTGTAAGACAAACGGCTATAACAGACGGGTATTGTAAATTAGATGCTATCAGCACAGTGAGTGCCGCTAAAATAGCTGATTCCTATGTTTGTCCCGTAAATAAAAGTGCAGATACAGCGGAGTTGACAGCAGCAAATGTTTTAGTTGATATATTAAATGATGGCTTTGACTCTGTTATAACAGCTGTAGGCGGCATAGATAGCAGTATATCTTCGGATATAGAACAATATAGAACTGAGGTAACCGGCAGTGCAACCGGCACGATAACCGTTACTAATATAGTTAACTATATAAATAGTCAAAATTAAGAGGGGATGAAAGAATGAAAAAAGTAATATCATTAGCACTTTTAGGTGCAACAACTTCGTTAATGGCGATGTATGCAGAGCATGCTTACCTTTATAAAGATCCTCGTATTATGGGAATGGGTGGAGCGAACGTTGCGGTAGGTTCCTATTCAACTTCTGTTTTCTCAAACCCTGCCGGACTCGCAAGTATCAAAAAAGACAATGGTTATGTTGTGGATCTGCTTGGCTTGGGCATATCGGCAAGTTCTGAATTCTCAAATCTTGTTAGCGATATCAGTGATGCCTCTGACAGCGGAAAAGATTCAGATATGGCAAAAGTTTTGCAGAAATACTCAGGCGAAAACTTTCATATGGGAGTTGACAACTATACATCCGTATCTAAAAATTCTGATGATTTTGCATGGAGTGTTGGTCTATTAGCAGCAGCGGATGCTAATTTGATGGCACATGGCAACGGCAGCGACAGCGGCGGATTACTGCAAACAACTTCAAGAGCATATGGCGGCTTAGTTCTCGGCGCTGCAAAGCCTTATGATACAGAGATTGGTCGTGTAGATCTCGGCGTTGGCATAAAGTATATTTCGCAAAAATCTTATGAAGGTGCTTTGACTATATCAGAACTTCTAGATAATTCTATTGACATGCAAAAGCAGTTTCAAGATAAATATGAAACTACCTCTTCAGGATTTGGAGTAGATTTAGGTGTCACTTACCACCCGTTTGAAGATAGCCTATGGCACCCGGCGGTTGGTTTAAGTATTTTAAATATAGGCTCAATGGGAATGTCTAGCAGTTATGGAGGACAACCGCTCACTGTAAATATCGGTGCGTCAGCTTCTCCCGAGGTTCCACTCTTCGAGAAACTCGTATTGGCCGTAGATTATGTTGACATGTTTAATGCAAACAAGGTGCGTCTCTTTAACTACAACGGCATCGATAACAGTGTACTCTATAGTGATTATGCAGAGTCGGATTTTATGAAAAGAGTTCGTCTAGGTGCGGGACTTGGGCTAATCGACTCTTCCTATTTTTCGACCACACTCAACTTTGGTCTATACCAAAGCGCTTACACGGCAGGTCTTAACCTAGAATTATCAGTTTTAAAATTAAACTTAGCAACCTACCAAGAGCAAATTGGAACAGGTGGTGTTGATATACCGGATAGAAGATATATGGTACAGCTGGGAATCGGCTGGTAAATTTTATTTAATGTAATACACTAAAATAAGTTTAGCTCATTTTAGCGGTAAAGGACGCTAGAGTCCTTTACCATCCCTTTGAGCTATCTACATAAATGGGAGAGAATAATACACTTCCCTCGTCCCAAATAAATTTCAAAACAAACAATTACAATATGACGAATAAAATATATACACTCTTGACTTTCACCATCAAGAGTTGTACAATGACGATGAAAATCAATATATATAGGAGTTTAACCGTTAATTATGGTAGTAACTTATATTCGTCCAGATAAAAACTTTGATGCAGCGGGCGAGCAGTTACAGCTTATAAATTCATATGCACACTCAAAAGAGATTATTATTGATGATGAATTTATAGACCATATTTCTCAGAATAAACGCCTTGAGCAACGCAAAAATGTTACCGAATATTTTAGAAGTAATGAGGGTGCTACTCTTTTGATTTATGATGTGTGGGTTTTGAGTACAAACATGGAAGACCTTATACAGATGTTTAGTTGCCTCCTAAAAAAGAGGTTTACAATCCATTTTATAAAGCAGTCTGTTATAATATCGGAACAGAGCAACTCTGTTGTTGTGCTTGGTTTGATAGACCAGTTGCGTCAAAAATTACAAAATGAGTCAAAAAGAGTCATCGGGCGACCGTTGGGGAGTAAATCTAACTCTAAATTTGATAAACATGTAAATGAGATTATTTCATTAATCAAAGAAAAAAAAAGTGTGAGTGAAATGGCACGCATTATAGGTCAAAGCAGAAGCTCACTCAAAGACTATATAGAGTCTCGTGAGCTAAAACTAGCCGCTTTTAGTTCGCTATTGCCACAATCATCAGAAGATGCAGAAGAGAATCTAATCAATACGATTAGTTGTCCGGATTAATTTATTTTAGGAGAAGATTACATGAGTGAAGAAAAGAAAGGGTTAGAAATACCAACAGCATGGAGAATCAAAAGATACTATTTATATGCCTTAGTAACGCTTATAATTTTAGTGCTTCCATGGATAACGATAGAGGGAAATCACTTTTTCCTGCTTAGTTTTGATAAACTGAAGCTGCACCTTGCCTTTATTCAGTTTGACATGCAAGAACTCTATTTGATGCCGTTTTTACTTATGATAATGTTTTTGGGAATCTTTGGCATGACGGTTGTGGGTGGAAGGGTTTTCTGTGGCTGGGTATGTCCGCAGACAGTTTTTCGCGTAATTTATCGTGATTTGATAGAGACGCAGATTTTGGGTCTTCGCAAACGCATAAAAAACAAACAGCAAGAGCCTGATATGAGTAAGAGCGAAAACAAAATTAAGAAAGTTTTAGCAATCCTTATCTGGAGTGCTTTGGCACTTATAGCCGGAGCCGACTTTTTATGGTACTTTGTTCCGCCTGAGGATTTCTTTGCCTATTTAGCAGATCCGGCAGAACACATGACGCTCTTTGGAACGGTTATCGGAATAGCTCTTTTCTTAATCTATGACATAGTATTTCTAAAAGAGAACTTTTGTGTTTATGTTTGCCCATACTCAAGAATTCAGTCGGTTTTATATGACGAGCATACGGTTATGGCACTTTATAACCCTCACCGCGGCGGAAATATCTACAATGAGCACAAAGAGAAACAGTTCACTTCGCAAAAAGATTTACAAGCGTTTATGCCAACTGCAGAGTGTACGACATGTGAGAGTTGTGTAACGGTTTGTCCAACGCACATCGACATCCGCAAAGGTCTTCAGTTGGAGTGTATCAACTGTTTAGAGTGCGTCGATGCATGTACAACGGTTATGGGTAAACTCGGCAAACCGTCTTTAGTAACATGGTCGAGTGATTATGAGATAATTGACCAAAAAGGCAAAACGAAATATTTCCGTCCTAAAGTTTTAGCTTATGCTGCTCTTTTAGTAATTATCTCTATTATTCTTGGAATGATGGGAAGCAAAAAGGAGCACATGCTCTTAAATATCAACAAAGAGAATCGTCTTTATTCAGTAGAGAGAGAAGCAAATAACAGCGTGAGAGTTGATAACGCCTATGAATTCTTACTTCAAAATACTGAGAATCAAGATTTACAATATTTCTTTGAAGTTATTCCTCCAAAAGGTATGGAAGGCAAGATTGTTATAACAAAACCTACGGATGCTTTTACGGCTGTTCCCGGAATTAAGAAGAAAAAAATCGTTGTTCTGAGTGCAACTGAGATGCTTGTGAATGATGAGAGAAAAGATACTGTTATTCCGATTACAATTCGTGCATATGCCGTTGGACATGAGGATAAAATAGTAGTTTATAGAGAGTCAACATTTACATTTCCAAGAGCAGATATAATTAAATCTGCGAAATAAAAATCTATCTTTAAAGCAGTTCACATGTCACAACGACTGTGGATAGCTTTGCCTCATTTCACAATAACAAATAAATTCTACTGAGTTACGGAATGTAACACGCCCTTAACAAATAACAAATAACAAATAACAAATAACAAATAACAAATAACAAATAACAAATAACAAATAACAAATAAATTTTAAAATAATATGTTAAAGTAAGTTAAATTTGATACAAAGGAAAGAGTATGAAAAAGTATTTGTTAAGTATGTCTGCATTGTCATTGGCAACAGTTATGGTTTTAGGAATGAGCGGATGTGGCAGCAGCGATAGTAGCAGTTCAACACCAACAACAACTCCTACTACGCCGACAACTCCCGTAGTTCCGGTAACTACTACGGATGTTACAGTCGAAAGAGGTCCGGTTTATGATGCCAATGTTACGGATGCAGCTGGACAAGTTGCTCAACAAAAAGCGGGACTTAATGTATATTCATTTACTCAAACACCGACTTATCCAATCACTGTAAATGGTGGATGGGTTGATTTAGATGGCGACAAAATAAAATCTGTAAACGACATGCCGCTCAACATAACGATGCAGTCATACTCAAATACAATAACGCCTGTAACTACATACATTGCAGATGGCAATCAAACAGTAATGGATGCAAAACTACAAGCACTCCTTGCAATTGTAAATGCTGACGGTACAAATTTAATAACTGCTGAAGATTTACTAAAGATTGCTTCTGTGGCTCCGCAAAAAGTTCAAATGGCTATCAATGCTGTGTATGCTGAGATGATACAGAATCCTCATGGAGAGAATCAAAATAATATTTTGGGAAGAATCAATAATTTTAAAAATCAAAACTTAGATGCAAATATGACATCAAGAGCGAGTGCTATGGCTTATGAGAATCAGCTTCTAGGCGATCCAATGCTACATGCAAACAAATTTACTCAAAGTGATTTGCCAGTAAAACCAACCGTTTCAATTACTCCAGACATGCTTGCTGGCAAAATTTTCTATAGTATATATAATGATTATAGTTTCGGTAATATTATTAATGGGAAATTCACTATTAACGCAGACAACACATTTACATATCATGAGGTGCAACTGGATTCGAATGGTGTCTTAATGGCTGATTCTGAGTGGACAGATACAATGAGCTATGGACTTTCAAATGGACAACTGACAATAATGGGAAGTGGTGATGGCGATAAAGTTTTTACACTCAACAGTGTTACTGCTTCAGCATGGAGTCTTACAGATGAGAGAGGTGAACCAAATACTTGGTATTTAACAAAACCAGCTGGCTTTCCATCAAATTTATAAAAATAGCATGTGGAAACTTTTCCACATGCCAATATTATGCACTCTCTCGCTTCCTCTTATAAACATTTAATAGAGAACTAGATAAACTCAAAAATTAATATCTTGGAAATCCCTATTTTATGGGTATTTATTAGGTTTTTAGTGCCTAATATAGGAACCCAAAAAGCCAGAGCGGAATTTTCCCACCATAACCAACCTCAATGTCATCTGCTACTACAAAACTATTTTCTAAATCTTTTATCTGCTCAAACCCTTTGTTTTTACCACCAATTTCAAAAGTGTATTTTTCTTCACAATAAAAATCCCCTTTGTCACTTGCAAAAATTCCATCATCATTTCTAAGAAGTCTGTTGGAGTAGTAATTGTCTAGCTGGTTCATAAAAAATGTTTCTCTAATATTACCTATTTCCGGCTCTTTTGTGTACATGAGATTTGTATTTGCTAAGTAAATTTTCTCTGGCTTATCAAATGATTTCATAGATAAAGATGATTTCATAAGCAGTTTTATTAGTCCTGCATCATCGAGTTTGCTCAAATATTCTTTGAGCGTTCTATCGTCAGTTATCTGCGTTGCTCTTTTGAGTTCACTCATCACAGGAACAAAAGGGACACTTTTTATGATGACTCCAAGAAGTAGTTTTATTTTTTTTATGCTATTTCCATTAAGTTTTGGGTAGATATTTAGTAAATCTCCCTCAATAGAAACATTAATATTTTGCCCAAGAGTTTGAAAAAACATCATCTCATTTGGAAGGCTAAGATAGTATGGGTAGTAACCAAATTTTAGATACTTTTTAAAAAGTGGTATGATTTTTTCATTCTTTGTTTCTATACTATTTTTGATATCTTTAGCTTTATCTATGTGATTGTTTAAAATAGTCTCAAGTGAAAATGAATCCAGTTTATAGCCGTAGTGAAGCTCCAAAAACTCCCTAAAACTCATGCCAAACATGTTATAAACTATAGCTCGCCTACTTAAATCATGGGTTCCTTTGTTTATTTGCATAGCCGAACTTCCTGTAGCTATGATTTTAAGCCCTGCAAATCTATCGTAAATATTTTTTAATTCAGCCGACCAACTTTCATACTTATGTATCTCGTCAAAACATAACAACTGACCATTATTGAGTGTAAATTCTTCAGCAATTTGTGTCATTGTAAATTTGCTGCTGTTTTGAATATCATCAAGATTTACATAGAGAGCTTCACCCTCTTTATAGTTATTTTTCATATATTGAGCAATAGTTGTTGTCTTACCGATACCTCTTGGACCAATAATTATAGAGAGTCTATGCTCTAGTTTTTTTGTGCAAATAAAATATCTTTTATACTCAAAATTGTTAAGCTCCATAAATTCATTACTTTTAAGAAAAAGTTCATTTAACATTTTGCCACCTTATGTTTAGTAAAACAATTATATCACTAATAAATATGTAATACAATACATATTTATAGATTTTATTTTAACGACTCCTCTAAATCAAATATTTCCACTTCGTCACTGCAAGCGAAATGAAGTATACTAAAAAAGGGTTATGAAAAAACTATTGCAATAAAACCTGCAGGTTTTTCAAATAATTTATAAAAAAGAGCATGTGGAAATTCTCCACATGCCAATTTTACACACTCTCTCGCCTCCTCTTATAAACATTTAATAGAGAACTAGATAAACTCAAAAATTACTATCTTGGAGCTTATCATGCTTAAAAAAATTCTTAAAATCATACTTTTTTCATTGGCTGTTTACTCCTTTTTAGGCTTTTTAGCTTTACCTTTTATTTTAAAATCAACAATAATTGGAACTGTTGCCAAAGAGACAAATGCAACAATAGCTATGGATAGCCTCTCTTTTAACCCCTTTACTTTTTATTTGAATATCTCAGGAGTTAAATTAAAGACCCTTGAAGAGCATCTCTCCATCAAATCAGTTACCCTCAATCTCGAAGCAACCGCCCTCCTTCGTTTGGAACTTCTCGCAAAAGAGTTTATTATTGACAAGGTCTCACTTATTGATGCAACGGCTAAAGAAGTTCTCACTCTTGATTCATTTGATGTCAGCAATGCAGTAATTAAACCGATAACTGAAGATATCACTGTTGAAAAAATAAGCCTGAAATCTCTGCATGTTACTCTAGGTAGAGATAAAAATGGCGTCATGAATTGGAGTAAATATCTAAAAAGTGAACCGAAAAAATCAGAGAAAAAGAAGGATTACACCTATTTGCTCAAAAATGTAGAACTAAGTGATAGTGAAGTAACTTTTGATGATGCAACAGTTGTATCAAGCGTTAAAACTAAAATTGACGCAATCAATTTTAATGCGAATAATATAAGTTCTAAAAAAGATAGTTGGTTGAAATATACTCTTTCGCTAAGAGTAAACGATGGAGGAACACTCAGCTCCGCAGGAAGTTTAAGCTATTCTCCTCTTAAGCAAAAAGGCTCATTCGAGTTACAAAAAATTTCGCTCAAAGAGCTCACCCCTTATCTTCAAGAGATAGCATTTTTAACCATTGACGATGGCTATTTAAGTCTAAAAACAGATACAAGCTATGCGAAATCCTCAGCGGATGCCGATTTAAAAGCAGTCGGTTCTCTTTTGCTTGAAGAACTTTTTGTGAGTGATAGCAGAGATAAAACACCGATACTCACCATCAGTGAACTCAAATTGAACCCGCTTACCTATGAAATGCTTCCTAACAAGTTTTTTGTAGAGGAGGCGGATGTAAACTCATTTTATGTCAATGCGCTTATTGATGAGCAAAAAAAGATGAATCTCTCCTCTTTAATGAAAAAATCACCGGAAAACAATGAGACTAAAGAGATTTTTCCGCTCAAAATAATAAAGGTAAATGTCGCCTTAGGAAGTGCCGATTTTTCTGACCTCTCTCTGCCGATAAAGTTTAAAACAAATATACATGACCTCAACGGCGCAATATACGGCGTCTCAAATGTCCCCAATGACACAAGCTATATTGACATGTCAGGCGAAATTGACAGATATGGCTCTGCAAAGCTAAAGGGGAGCATAAATGGCGGGAATCCAAAGGCGTATGCAGATTTGGATTTGAACTTTAAAAACTTAAACCTTGAAGCTATGAGCGGCTATAGTGCCTCTTTAGCAGGGTACAAGATTGACAAAGGGAAGCTATTCCTAGATTTGGAATATGACATTTTAAACTCAAAAATGCAAGGCAAAAACAAAATAATAATAAATGATATAAAACTGGGGAACAAAGTAAAAGAGACAAATCAAAGTTCTATTCCTCTTGAATTTGTAATAGCTCTGCTTGAAGATAATAATAAAGTAATAGATATAGATATGCCCGTAAAAGGAAATGTAGATGTGCCTGATTTTGAGTACAAGTCTCTTTTGTGGAAAACATTCAGCAACTTAATTATAAAAACGGTGCGTTCACCATTAAGCATATTGGGCTCAATAATGGGCATTGAAGGCGATAAAATGGAGTATGTGGAGTTTGAAGGGGGCTCTATAAAGATTTTGCCGCCTGAACAGGAAAAACTTGACAACCTTGCAAAACTTTTGGCAAAAAGAGTAAAAATCTTTATAGCACTCAGTGGAAGCTACGACACAAAAATTGACAAAAGAGCTTTGCAGAAAGAGAAACTCTCTGACATGGTACTCAGAAAAAGCGGAGCCAAAAATAGTGGAAATAACTCAAGCATGGCAAGCGCGGATTTACTTGAAGATATTTACAGAGAATTTTCAAACGACAACAAACTCAGCATTATAAAAGAGGAACTGAATAAAAAATTCAAGGGCGAAGAGTTTGACAGAGTTTACACAAGTGCAGTATTTGAAGAGTGTGTGAAGTTTCAAGAAGCGACAGAAGAGGAGATGACAATTTTGGCAAAAAAAAGAGCTGCCGCGATTCAATCCTATTTGGTTGAGAGACATGGGATAAACCCCTTGAGGGTAAAAGTTCTTGACGAAGTAAAAGCAGAAGAGAACGAGGATAAATTAGTCAAAACAAAGTTGCAAGTAGAAGTAAAATAAGTTTTGATATAATTCATTTTTTTAAATAAAAGGATTTAAATGGCATTTTCAGCACAAAATCGTAAAGGCACAATGAACGGCATACTCTTTGTAGCCATTTTTGCAGCGGCAGCCACAATGATAGCAGATATCCAGTTTGTAAAATCATTAGGTATTTCACCGCTTGTTATCGGTATTGTTATGGGTATCTTCTATGCAAATACTCTTCACAATCACATTCCAAGTGAATGGGGAACGGGTATAACTTTCTCCGGTAAAAAGATTTTAAGATTTGCTATTGTTTTTTACGGATTTCGTATAACTTTTCAACAGATTGCGGATGTAGGAATTGACGGCTTTATGGTTTCTCTCATCATGTTAAGTACAACTTTCTTACTTGGTACCTACCTTGGTGTAAAAGCATTCAAAATGGACAGAGACACATCTATGCTTACCGCTGCCGGCGCAGCTGTTTGCGGTGCAGCTGCTGTTCTTGCAACTGAACCTGTATTAAAAGCAGAGGGGCATAAAACTGCAGTTGCAGTCTCTATGGTTGTTCTCTTTGGAACAATTTCAATGTTTTTGTATCCGGTTTTATACGCATCTATTATCGAACCTGCTGTTGGATTTTTACATATGACGCCAGAAGTATTCGGTATCTATGTTGGCGGAACTATTCATGAAGTTGCTCAAGTTGTGGCTGTTCCTGCCTCTATTTTAGGTGCTCCGCAAGAGATGGCGAACTCGGCTGTTATTGTTAAAATGACGAGAGTTATTATGATTGCTCCTATGCTGATTGTTTTAGGTCTTTACCTCTCCTATGCCGCTAAAAAAAGTGGTGGTGCCGGAGGTGCAGTTAAACTTGTTATTCCTTGGTTTGCAGTATATTTTATAGGTATGGCAGGTTTTAATTCACTTGGTTTAGTTCCGCAGAATATAGTCTCTGTGATAAATGAAATTGATACATTTTTACTAACTATGGCTATGACGGCACTCGGTATGGGAACTATATTCGCCAAGTTTAAAGGTTTGGGTTTAGCGCCACTCTACACCGGAGGTGCCATGTTTGTTTGGCTTGTTGTCGGCGGATTTTTAGTTACAAAATTTGTAGTAGCTACGTTTTAGCAGCGAATGCTTGATTAAGACTCTCCAGTTTATCGTTTATTTGGGATGCTAAGTTCTTATAAAAGATAGCTAGAGCCGGAGCACAAAATTCTATGTTCTCTTCATCTATACAAAAAGAGAGCATAGTGGCTTCTTCGGATGCACAAACTACGCTCGCATTTCTTTTTGTTTTAAAGATAACGCCTGTTTCACCAAAGACAGCTCCGGGTTTAAGAACTCCTATCTTGTTTTTATCACGAAATACTTGACACTCACCGTTTATAATAAAAAAAACTTCGAGACTCTCTTCATTTTGCTTAACTACATAGTCTTTAAACTTATACTTTACAAATTTTAAATCAGAGACTATTGCTTTTAGCTCCAATGGGTCAATGTTTTTAAAAATAGAAATTTTGTCCTGAACACTTAAAAGTTTATCTAAACTTTTAGTGTTAGGCTCTTCTTTAATCATTCTAGTGACCTCTAAAAAATTTGCTATGTCATTTATTGAGTAATTCACTTGTAAACCTTTAAACATTTTTGCATATATTCATAATCTTTTGAGTATGGCATCATAATCTCCAATCTATGTTTGATGTACCTTCTTGAGTTTATATTACTATTGACTGGTATCTTAACATCTTTTAGCGTGCTCATAATAATTTTAGAGTTGGCAGCTTCAATCCAAAGAAATTTATCCAGATAATATGTTTTAATATTTATAACACTTCGTAGGGAACTCAAAAAATATTTTCTATCTTCTGTAAAAATTATTTTGAAATTTTCAAAATAGACACCTTGAAGATCTTTATACATTTTAACGAACCTTGCGTACTCTTCTTTTTCTTCAACAGAGGTACTCGACATATCCTCATACTTTAATATCTCTGCAGTCAGGAGAGTATGGCTAGGAGATTTTTTAAAAAATTTATTTTGAAATATATCATCAATATCAGAAGACTGTTTATTTTTTTTCAGATATATGCTATATAGAAAATTAACATCTGCATGTAATTTTTTAAATGTTCCTCCCATTATCGTATAGTCCAAATTTTTGAAATGATTCGTTAAAGTATTCAAATAATCAAGAAGAAAGATAAAATTATCTTTGGGTTGAATCAAATTATTCGTTTCTATAAATTCCATCTCTTCTTCAAGGAGTGCACTGACATCCTCAAAGAAAAGGTTATCAAAATTATCAATTTCATCATCAATGCTATTTAAATCCATAAGTTAATTGTATCACAACATATCTTTAAATTTTTAAGAATACAGCAAGCTCTGCTTAGACACTTAATAAGACTATTAATAAAAAAATTATACAATTACTCATCAGGTACTGTTAAAATCTCAAAAAAGGCGCCAAAGCAGATGTCTCTTCTTCCAAATACATTGAACGCATTTTGGCTCTGGAGAGAAGTTTCTTCAAAGCTTGGTGTCTCAAATCCGGTTTACAGATATTGGAAAAATACACCGAATTTGAAGCTAAACAATAAATATGTTTTTATCCAAAAAGAGACTCTGCCTGAAAAATACGCGTTCGTTGAGAGCTCTCTAACAGACCTTTCAGGACATCTTCCAATCAAATATGCCTCCGATAGACTTCATGTAAATGAGCATATATTTTCGTACGAAAAAATGAGACTTTATAAAGAGTTTGAGTATAAATTTGTAGAAGATGTAAAGTTCGTAAATATTAAAAAATTCTTTATAGAAAACGGCATAAGAGTGGGGAAAAACTCTATAGTTCAGCTGGGCAAAATGAAAGATTTAGAGATAACGGCAAGCTCCACATTTTATAATCTAAAAAACGACTACGGCATAGTCGTGTACGAGTAATATTTTGAATACTTTTTTTATAGAATTTCGCGACCCGCTCTTTTCAATTATCATCTTTTTTGCTCTCATTTTTGTAGTTACATTTTTCTCCTACTGGTGGGGAAGATATAAACGAAAAGAGGATTATAGACATCTTGACACATTTCTAAAACAGTTCCGCTCTCTTCCCTCTCAACAAGAGTTAAAAGGGCTTATAACAAAGGGTGAACTGCCGGAAAAATCTTGGTTGCTTTTAGCACATGCGTACTCCAAAAATGGCGATTATGAGAAGAGTATTGAGATTTATAATGAGATGCTGAAAGTTGGAGATAAAGAAAACTACAAGGAGACGATGTTCTTGCTTGGACGAACCTATTTCAAAGCTGGATTTTTAGAGAGAGCCAAAAATATTTTTTTAGAAATTTTAAAAAATAGTCCGCGAACACCGCAGGCTCTCACCTATCTCCTTTTGGTTTATGAATACATGAAGGATTATAAGTCCGCACTAGAAGTTTTAGACTCTCTGGATGAGTTAAAAAAAGATGTTCTCAGCGATAGTGCTTATCTCAAATCATTGGCAATTATATCTGATGCAAATACCACAGTCCGGTATAAAGCAGATGAATTACTCGAAATTTATAAACATTCGTATCAGCTTACATATCTGGTTTATGACTATCTTTTTAGAGTAAATCCTAAGCTTGCATGGAAAAATTTCAATAGTGCGAATGCCCACATGATAAGTGATGTATTGTGGCGACTTAAGAAAGAAGATTTAGATTTGGATATAATTCGTCAAAATGGCTATTTAAGCGAGTTATACACCGCAAGAGGTGATGTTGATTTTGCAACGAAAAGTTCTATTTTTGAGTTCGATGTTTTAATAAATTTAAAAAAAGAGTGTTGTGCAACACTCAGTTTTGAGTATATTTGCAACAGCTGCAAACAGGTTTATCCTTTCGCTTTCAATAGATGCAGTAGTTGCCACTCCATAAATACGCAAGAGATTGAACTCATCTTGAGTAAAAATTATCACAGGGATTTTAGTGAAGAAAATAACTCTTTTCAGTGACGGAAGTG
Source organism: Sulfurimonas sp. (assembly GCA_041662225.1). GTDB lineage: Bacteria > Campylobacterota > Campylobacteria > Campylobacterales > Sulfurimonadaceae > Sulfurimonas. The sequence goes on along the minus strand of JBAZSX010000004.1, from coordinate 91,757 downwards.
CACTTGGTAACCCGGGTCCAGGTGGATTTGGAACTATTCTAAAATTTGGGGAGAATGAGAAAATAATCGTAGGTTCAGAGGCGCACACAACCAACAACAGAATGGAGTTGTTGGGCGTAATCGAAGGATTAAAAGCTTTAAAAGAGCCCTGCATGGTGGATATTATCTCTGATTCCTCTTACGTGATAAAGGGAATAAATGAGTGGCTTAGTGCGTGGATAAAAAGAGATTTTGCTAAAGTTAAAAATCCTGATTTATGGAGATTGTACATAGAGGTTTCGGTTACGCACAAAGTAAACGGCATTTGGGTGAGAGGGCATAATGGACATGTAGAGAATGAACGATGCGACAAACTCGCACGAGACGCGGCAGAAAAAATTAAAGAGTTAATAAGAGGGGAAAATGGGTAGTAATATAGAAACTTTAGAAGAAATTCTAAATTATAGTTTTAAAGATAAAAAGCTCATTATCGAAGCGCTGACACATAAAAGTTTCAAACAGCCCTACGATAATGAGCGATTAGAATTTTTAGGCGATGCGGTTTTAGACCTTATTGTCGGAGAGTATCTTTTTAAAAAGTTTTTAAAATCAGATGAAGGGAAGCTCTCAAAAATAAGAGCCTCTATTGTAAATGAGGCAGGCTTTGACAAATTGGCTAGGTCGATAAACTTGGGAGAATATATTTTTCTCTCAAATGCCGAAGAAAATAATGGCGGAAGAGACAAGGCATCACTTTTGTCCAATGCTTTTGAAGCAATAATGGGAGCGATTTATCTTGAATCCGGGCTTGTAGCTGTAAACAAAATTGCAATAGATTTGCTGGAAAAAAATTATGATGATATTTCTCTGGACTCTCTTTTTAGAGATTACAAAACAACGCTTCAGGAGCTGACACAGGCGAGATTTGGCATAACTCCTGAGTATAATGTTATAGCAAGCCGTGGACCGGACCATAAAAAAGAGTTTGAACTGGCAGTTGTGATAGAAGGCAAAGAGTATGCAAGAGCAAGCGGGAAGAGTAAAAAAATAGCACAACAAGAGGCAGCACAAATGGCTCTTGAGCTACTCAAGAAGGAAAAATAGTGAATAGTTTTGGACAAAAGTTAAGATTCAGCACTTTTGGAGAGTCCCATGGCAAGGCAATCGGTTGTATAGTAGACGGAGTTCCGGCCGGTCTTTTTATAGATGAAGCATTCATACAAAGCGAATTAGACCGTAGAAAACCCGGTAAAAGTGAATTTGAAACAGCCAGAAAAGAAGAAGATATTGTAGAGATACTCAGCGGTGTTTTTGAGGGTCAAAGCACCGGTACACCGATAGCTATGGTAATTTACAATACAAATCAGAAATCAAAAGATTACTCTAATATAAAAGATATTTTTCGCCCAGGACATGCAGATTTTACCTATTTTCATAAGTACGGAGTAAGAGATTATCGTGGCGGAGGTCGCTCATCTGCAAGGGAAACTGCCGCTAGAGTTGCTGCAGGAGCAATTGCAAAGCTAATGCTAAAAACTCTTAACATTGAGATTCTTAGCGGTATCAGCGAAGTGCATGGAATAAAGTCAGAAAAATTCGATTATTCTCATGCCAAGAGTAGCATAATATACGCTCTTGATGCAGATAGAGAAAAGGCACAAAAAGAGGCGATTTTAACTGCTAAAAACTCTCACGACTCAGTGGGCGGAGTCTCAAGAGTTCTCATAAAAGGTGCTCCTGTTGGTCTGGGCCAGCCGCTCTACTACAAACTTGACGCTGTATTAGCGGATGCCATGATGGGCATAAATGCAGTCAAAGCTATTGAAATCGGCGATGGAATTTTGAGCGCATCCATGTATGGCTCAGAGAATAATGATGAGATAAGAGGCAATGGATTTGTAACTAATCATTCCGGCGGAATTTTAGGCGGAATAAGCAATGGCGATGATATAATAATAAACGTATATTTTAAGCCGACCCCATCCATCTTTAAAGAGCAAAAAACTGTTACAAGCGCAAATGAAGAGGTTGATTTTTCATTAAAAGGCAGACACGATCCATGTGTAGCAATTCGAGGAACAGTTGTTTGCGAAGCTATGGCTGCTTTGGTTATAGCAGACATGCTGCTTTTAAACATGGGCTCAAACATGCATGGCGTTAGCAAATATTATAATTAAGGAGTAGTAATGTCATCTGAAATATATAAAGACGCAAAAACAGCGGAGTGGTTTTTTCCTGCAGACAAATATATATTGAGTGAAACAGACTCTAAAGGTCTTATCACTTATGCGAATGATCTTTTTTGCGAGATGGCCGGCTATAAAATTGAGGAGCTTATAGGAGAGCCTCACAACATTGTCAGACATAGTGATATGCCAAAAATCGCCTTTAAAGGGCTATGGGATGATTTACAATCAAAAGGATTTTGGACAGGCATAGTAAAAAATCAGCGAAAAGATGGCGGGTACTACTGGGTGCATGCCACGGCTCTAAGAAAGATAAACGCCAAAGGCGAAGCAACATACCTTTCAATAAGAAGAGTTCCAAACAGAAAAGATGTTGAAGCCTGTATAGAGCTTTATGATAAACTAAAGAGTGCTGAGTAATTTTCTTTACTGATGTTACGCACTAAAACGAACAAGTCTGTTTTAGTGGCTGCTGCTAATATTCCTACAACCCCCTCAAGCTACGAAAACAAGAGAATCGCTTTTCGCAAAGCGAAAATGTTTCTTTAGTAAAACTTTGTTTTTCGAGAATTACAAGGTGTTTTATGTATTTTTCATAAAAGTGCGTAAAGTCAACTCTTAACGCAGCATCCCTGATTTTACCAATTAATGAAATGCATTACAGTCAGCCTTGACAGAAACATTATAATCATTTGTATATGTAAAAGGTTCTACAATAATTTTAAACTCTCGCGTCTCTCCAATTTTCAGATCTTCTTCAAGGATAGACATCTTCATAATCGGCTTAAATGTGAATATAAAATCTTTATATCTGTTTCCCGTAGCTTTACAAACTTTTGCAGTAACTTGGCATGTCTTAAAATCGAATTTTGACTCATTTGTCAGAGTGCCTTTAATAACAATCGCCTCAGTGAAAACAAGTTTTTTCTCAGATATTACTTGGATGTTGTTTTTGAAAAGATATTCATGCATTTTTACATATCCAAGGCTTGGCAATGCCAACAGCAGGATAAACGAGAGTAATACTAAAAATAGAGAGAAGCCGACTCTTTTTCGCACAACAATTGCAAGAGTAATAAAAAGTATGAAAAGTATAAAAGAGCTGCCAAAAAGAATATAATCGTAAATAATTAATTCATGGATAAAGGCAACAATTTTCTCTTTCATCATGACTTTCTAGCACTCTTCTCTGTTATGCCGCTCATGTTAAACCTTCGTGAAAGCTCTTGTTTAACTCTGTCAGGTGATATATTCTTGCTCGCGAGTGCTACAAGCATGTGATAGGTTAAATCTGCTGCTTCATAAATCATCTCTTTCTCATCATTATCTTTAAAAGCGAATGTAAACTCTCCGGCTTCTTCTACAACTTTTTTCAAAATTGTATTTTCACCTTTTGCAAAGAGTTTTGCGGTCCATGAAGAGGCAGGGTCTGCATTTTTTCTCTCTTGAATCGTGTGATAGAGCGTGTCAATAACTCCGTACATGGCTTCAGAATTCACCTCAACCTCAGAGTTTATTTCGCCGCTCTCCAGCTCTGTAAAAAAACATGAGCGTCTGCCAGTGTGGCATGCAACGCCATTTTGCGTTACTTTTATAAGAAGAGTATCACTATCGCAGTCGATGTTAAATGAGTGAATTTCTTGTGTATGCCCGCTACTCTCACCCTTTTTCCAAATGCGTTGTTTTGAACGGGAGAAGTAGTGTGCTATTTTTGTTGAGAGAGATAATTCAAGAGCTTCTCTGTCCATGTAAGCCATCATCAGAACTTCATTGCTTTGAATATCTTGAACTATAACCGGCAGAAGTTCACACTTTTGCCAGTCTATTTTATCTATTATCTTTTGCATGTGTTTACTTATTTTTCTGAAGTAGAAGTTCTTTGTTTAGCATCTTTCATGTCAACCCATATATTCGGAGTTGAGCCACCGGGTGTTAAGAAGATTTTAGCATCTTTGTTTTCTCTAAGTGCATCGTTAAACTGGCCTTGTACCTTCATCTGCTCTAGCTGCAATAATTCAGTTGTTAATGATTTTGCAATTAAATAGTTCGCTTTTGATTTTGCATCTGCTTCAATCGTAACCGCATCTGCGATACCCTGTGCTTCTATTCTAGCTTTTTGAGCCATACCTTCAGCTTCCGCGGCTCTTTGGAATGCCTCTTGTTTTGCTTTTTCAACTTCTTGTTCTGCTTTTTGAACTTGTTGTTTTGCTATCTGAACACTCTCAATCTGCTCTTTTACTTTCTGAGGCAATAATATCTCTCGAAGTTGCACCGACTGAAGCTCTGCAGGTGTATTTGCAAGCCCGGCAACACTATCTCTCACGCCCGCTTCAATAGCAACTGCGATCGTATTTCGCTGTTGCGGGAGCGACTCTGCGTCATATTTACCGACAACATTACGAACAACATCTCTCACAACAGGATTGATGATTTTATCTTCCCAGCTAAAGCCCCAGTTTGAAATGGTTTGTGCTGCAAACTGAGAGTTAAGTCGGTACTGAACCGTAAGCTCAATTGAAACGGGAAGACCTCTTTTGTCAAGAACGGTAATTGCCGGTTTTACAGCTATGCCTGCCGCTGTGCCCGTACCAAGCTCCGACTGAGCTGCATAGTTGATTATACGAACTTTTGTATCCACAACATACACTTTTTGAATCACCGGCATAATAAAATGAAGCCCCGGAAGGAGTGCTTGATCCTGATATTTACCATTTGTACTAAGAATTCCTCTCTCACCCTCTTCAATAATTGTGAATGGTTTTGATAAAGCAAGAAGAGCCACTACTGCAATAATAAAATAGGCTATGCCGGCTTTCGCTCCGCCAAGATTTAAATCTATTTTTGGCATTTGTGGCATGCCGCCACCGCCGCCATCAGATCCACCACCAGATTTTTTTTCAGATCCACCGCCTTCACTCTTTTTCTTGTTAAAATAATCATTCATGTCAGATGCCATAATTTTCCTTTTGTTATTACTTAATGTTACGCATCTAAACGAACGCGTCCGTTTAGATGGCAGGGACAAATGTCCCTACAACCCCCTAAAGCTACAAAAAACTTTGTTTTTCGAGATTTAAAGGGTATGGAACGCACGATTATGCAAATGTGCGCAAGGTCGGTTTATACTATTGTTTGTTATACACTCTAATTGACATAAGTGAGGTAATGTTCATACTCTTTATTGCGTCCAAACACTATATCAAAGTAAAGTGTTTGCAATTTTTCTGTCATTTCTCCACGAGAACCACAACCTATTTCTCTTGCATCCACGATGCGAACAGGTGTAATTTCAGCTGCAGTTCCTGTTAAAAATGCTTCATCAGCAATGTAAACCTCTTCTCTTGTAATACGGCGGCGTTCAACTTCTATTCCAAGATTCTCAGCCATCTCTATCACTGTTTTTTGTGTAATAGATTCGAGTGAATTGTCATTTGGAGGCGTTATAAGTTTTCCATTTTTAACCATAAAAAAACTAGCGCCGCTTGCTTCTGCCACATATCCTTGATCATCTAAAAGCAGTGCTTCATCGTAGCCACAATCAATCGCTTCAAATTTTGCCATTTGAGAATTTAAGTAGTTTGCGGTTGCTTTTGCTTTACCCATATTTGAAGTATTTGCCGGGCGTGTCATTGAAGCAATTTTAAGTTTTATGCCCTTTTTCATACCCTCTTCACCAAGATAAGCGCCCCACTCCCATGCAGCTACAACAGTCTCAACAGGAGCTCCTTTATGATAAACCCCCATAACTCCATAGCCTAAAAATGCCAAAGGACGAAGATATACATTATCACCTTGAAACTCATTTTTTCTGATGAGCTCAATTTGAGCAGCGTTTAGCTCTTCAACGCTGTATGGAATATCCATAAGAGTCATTTTTGCAGACTCTTTAAGTCTCACAGTGTGGTCATTGAGGCGAAAAATAGCATACCCTTTTGCAGTTTTATAAGCCTTAGTTCCTTCAATTACACCATTTCCATAGTGAAGTGTGTGTGATAAAACATGTGTTTGAGCATCAAACCAGCCCTTAAACTCACCATTCATCCAAATATATTTAGCAGCATCCATAAAAATCTCCAGCAATTTATTATACTTATTAAAGTTGGGCATTTTATCTAAATTGATGTTTATATTGCATTAATAAATACTATTTCAAAACTTAATCAATTCTGTATTTGTTAATTCTTAAGTTAAATTATATATAATTCATATCTCTGATTTTCAAATAAGGATAAAATTTGACACAAAAATATGCAAGATACGAAGATATTGATAAAGAACAGCTTCAAATAGATATAGAAAAAATAAAAGAAACCATTGGTTTACCGACTGAAGAGGATTTTCAACATCTGCTCAAATTAGAGAAATGGGGAAGGGGCTCAACAATAGTTGGCTTTTCACTGATACTTTTGATTAGTTATTTAGAAATATCACAATATGATTTATCATCCTTTGTTTTTTGGGGCATTGCAATTTTGGCAGCTACTCTCATTGGCATTGGAAATGTTTCGAGATGGGCAAATACTACGCATCCAATTTTGCATGGAGCGTATGACAAAGTGCCAAATATTCCAATCAAATACACAAAAGGTGGCTATTCAAGAGGAATAAACAGATATTTTCATTGGCTCGATTGGATAAAACCTGAAGCTTGGGAGTATGAACATAACATCATGCACCACTACCATTTGGGCGAAGTCGATGACCCAGATAATGTTGAAAATAATCTTCAGTGGCTCATTCAATCTAGTATGCCAATGTGGATGAGATATATCTTTATTTATGCATTTGCAGGAACTTGGAAATTCACTTACTATGCTCCAAACACACTGAGAATTCTGGAAAATAAAGAGAGACGCAAGAGAAAACAGCCGGAAGAATCCAACTATGCTTGGAGTCCTTTTAGTAAAAATGGTTTTGAATTGTGGAAGAATTACTACATGCCATACACTCTTATCAAATTCGTACTCATACCGTTTCTGTTTTTTCCTCTTGGTATGGTGGCTGTTTTTAATGCTTTTGTTATCATTTTAATGGCTGAGTACATAGCAAATCTTCACTCTTTTTTGGTGATAGTTCCTAACCACTCTGCCGAAGATATATACATGTTTAATGAACCTCACAAAAGTCAGGGTGAGTTTTATCTAAGACAAATTATGGGAAGTGTAAACTACAATACGGGTTCTGATCTTATAGATTTTGCGCATGGCTGGTTAAACTACCAAGTAGAACACCACCTTTTTCCAAATCTGCCACTTTCTCAGTATCAAAAAATGCAACCAATTGTAAAAGAGATTTGCAGAAAGCACAATCTTGAGTATCGTCAAGAGAGTGTTTTTAAAAGAGCATATATGACCGTAGAGCTTATGGTTGGAAAAGCGAAACTTCTAAGAGTAGATGGGATTTAAACTCCCACTCTACAAAATACCGTTATTTTCTATAATATTATCTGCAATAAACTCACAAAAACAAAAGATGTGCTTCCCAAATAATGGGCAAAAAATGAACCATGCTAGCTCGGAATTTGAAGGCAAATCAGAAAGTGAACTTAAAAATTTAAGTTCTTGTGTGATAGGATTCCCCCCTAACGGAGAATTTGTTTACGCGCAATAGTAAAACGGGCTCAAGTCATATGCTGAAACATTCAGCATATGTACTTAAATTATTTTAAACCTTGAACATACTCAGCAACAGCATCAATCTCATCCCAAGAAAGGTCAACTAGCTTGCCTTTCATCTGAGCACCATAACCATATTTATTAATACTTCCGTATCTATACTCTTTTAACTCTTTTGCATGTTTAGCTTTATCCATTCCAGCAATTACAATAGAACCCTCAAAAGCAATCTTTTCGCCTTTCTCACCATGACATGACGCACATTGTTTCTTATAAATTGCCGCACCATCCACTGGCAACAACAAACCTGGCTTATATACTGATGCACTATCTGCTGCAATTAAAGTAACACTTGCTACCAATGCAGAAAGAATAATCTTTTTCATTTTGGAACCTCAAATAATTAAATTTATCTATTATTATAATCACTAAATCTTTAATTAACTAAAAAAATATCTTTCTTTTAGTTAATTTTGCACAAGATGTTACTTTATATCTAAGTTGGCGCAAATGCCATTAAGATTAGCAAAAAAGACATTTAAAATTTAATATATTATTGCTTATTTTATTAGATGAAAATACTTTTAGAGCTTAAAGTATAGGCTTTTAAAGCAGGCATTCAATGCTCACAAGGCATTTACAATTACTAAAAATAGCTTACATTTTAAGCTAAATAAAATCTATAAAAAGATTTTTTTATAATTGAATTTGCAACTGCTCAAATATATTTAAATAAACTTTTTGAATTGAATGTTATAATTTGGCAAATTTTATAACGCACAAGGATTTATTATGATGCTACATCCAGCTACAGCACACTTTGCAATGGTTTTACCAATTGTTGCTTCAGTTTTTGGACTTATTTACCTTTTTACAAAAAGTGAAGGGATGTCCAAAATTTCTTCGCGAACGACACTTTTTGCTGCACTTGCGATGATAGGCGTTTGGTACACAGGAAATGAGGCAGGTCCACAAGTTTATGATTTTTTAAGTGCGCAAGGACAGCATGAACTAATTGAGCACAAGACACTCGGACTTTATTTAGCAATAGCGATGGGTCTAATTGCTCTTTTAAAAATAGCTGGTTGCAAAATGAAAAAATTTGGACTCGAAGCACTTGCTGTAGTTTTACTTTTTGTAGTTACAGCAACTACTTTTGCTCAGGGCAAAATGGGTGGAGAATTAGTTTATAATTACGGTATGCCATTTAAATCTTATACGATAGAAAAGACGCTAAAGAAAGCTTCTGTAAGTGCTGGACAATCTGAAAGTTCCGATGAAAAAGTAGAGTTTTATGAAGACGCGATGTTTGAAATAGATGCATTATCAAAAAAAGTAGATAATATTTATGGAAACCCACTAGCGCAAGAAGTACAAACCAAGGAAAAAGAGTAGCATTACTCATTGAAACATGCAAAATATAAAATTACAATTACAAAATGAATTGGAAAATTATATTGATTCCAAGGTTGAGTTTTTACCTTATTATCCTGGTATGAGTATTCTTGTTTCAAATCTCTACAAAGAGCAGCTAAAAGAAATTTCAAAACTTTTAGAAGAAAAAAACGCGTCTAATGCAAAAAGTTTTGCGTTGTATCTTGATACTGTTATAGTTAATATGCAAACTAAGGTTAAAAAGTATAAACAATCAATTTATTTTAATGATGAAAATATAAAAGATATAGAAAATCAAGGTTACACTGTACCATTTTATATTGATGATAAAAAGAAAGTTTATGTTCTTTTAGGCTTATTAAGCACATAGCAGTAAAGTAAATTATCAGGATTTTGGCATAGACATATTTAAGTTTAAAGTTGTGCCATCCGTAAAAGATGTGTATAATCGCTATATATTTAGTTTTTTTATTTTTAAATACTTTTATTTAAGTCTGAAATTAAATATTTTACGATAGTGTACACTTACATATTGTAAGTTAATTAAGTATAAAAGGATAAACATGGATTATAAATATATTAATAAAATGTTAGCAGAGATGGACAAAGATTTATCTTCAAAAGGTCTCAGTAGAAGAGATGCTATGAAGTTAGCGGGTATTTCTGGTGCAAGTCTCATAATGGGCAGTTCCTCTAGCGCTGAAGCATCTACAGAGGCGCCTCAGGCTGTTTCTACCGCTAAAGGTAAAATAGTAATTGTTGGTGGTGGTCTTGCAGGTATGTCAACTGCTGCAAGATTAACACTTAATCTTGCAAACCCTGATATTACTGTTATTGAACCTCAAGCTTTATCGGTGTCTTACCAGCCGGGGCAAACTTTAGTCGCTGCCGGTATCTGGGATGAGAAAGATATTGCTTATAACAGAGATGACTTTATTCCAAGTGGTGTAAAAATTATTAAAGATAAGGCAATAGGATTTGATCCAAATAACAATAATGTAACAACAGCTAGTGGAGAAGTAGTTTCTTATGACTATTTGATTGTGGCAACTGGTTTACAGCTTGATTTTGAGAGAATTAAAGGATTAGAGGCAGCTGGCAGAGCTTATTCTTCTGGAGACAATTCAAAACTTCTTAAAGTTTTAGGAGACAGTGGGGTATGCTCTATATATACTGCGGAAGGCGCTACCAAAACTTGGGAGCAAATGCAAAAGTATGTAGCACAGGCAAAATCTGGAAAGAAAACACAATTTGTATTTACAGATCCAGACACACCGGTTAAATGTGGTGGAGCTCCTAAAAAGATTGTTTATCTTACAAATTCTAGACTTAAAGAAGCTGGCGCAAGAGAAAATGCGGAACTTACGTATTATCCAAATGGTGGACTAATGTTTGGTATTCCAGAATACCATGATGCTATTTTAGAACAATTTAAAAGAGAAGGTTTTAAGTGGCATTATAGACATAACCTAGTAGAAGTCGAGCTTGAAAATAAAATTGCTGTTTTTGACTCTAAATGGCAAGAAAAAGGTAGATGGGATCCTATGATGAGGGATTTTGAAGTTATTGGCAAGCATGAAAAGCTAAGAGTTCCTTATGACTTTTTACATATCACTCCCCCACAAATAGCTCCAAGAGAAATAGGAGATTCAGATATAGGTTCAGCTGCGGGTTGGGTACCGGTAAATAAAGAGACTCTTCAGCATATCAAATTTCCGAATATATTCGCTATTGGCGATATTGCTCAGGTGCCAATGGGTAAAACTGGTGGTTCTGTAAGAAAACAATATAAAGTTCTTGTAGATAACTTGATAGCTAAAATGGAAGGGAAGAAAATGCCCTCTAAATATGCTGGTTACACTGTTTGTCCATTGATAACAAGCATTGGTACAGTTATGTTAGCCGAGTTTGATTGGACCGTTAAACCAACACCTTCCTTCCCACTTGATCCACTAGTTGAAAGATGGGTATTTTGGTTGATGAAAGTATATGCTCTTAAGCCTATGACAATGTACGGAATGCTCTCTGGTAGGGCATAATTTATAAGAGAAGGAAAATTTCCTTTTCTTTCTCTCGCTTTTTTTATTCTTCACAAAACAAAAGAATCCTTTTTTACTTTAGTAAAATTGCTTCTTTAAAAAATTTTAAACAAATAATTTTTCTATTCAGGATTTTATATGCAAGTAACATTTGAGTTTGTTATCTATGATGAGACTCTTGATAAATTTGAACAAGACGACAATGTCTATCTTTTTGAGTTGAACGATGAACAAACACAAACCTATAATCTTTTAAAAGATAGAGATTTGTATTTGTACAATTGGTTCAAAGAGTCTGACTTTTTCACAACTTGGATAAAAGAAAAAGTCTACCCAGAAAGTATAGGCAAAAAGATAGCAATTAGCGTAATAAATGATATTCTTTTTTTAAGATTTTATTTTTTTAAAGTCACAAGCGGTGATACACATTATGAATATTTCAAGAAGCTTTTTGATATTTTTCATGAAGCGAATTGGCAAGATAGGGAAGAAGTTGGTGAACAGATTTTGGAACGCCTTGTAGTTAAGCGACAAGAACTTATAATCGAGCTGAAAGAAGATGTTGTTAAAGATAGTGATTCAGAAATATCTGAGTAAAAATTTATTTTCAACTATTGCTACGGGCATTAAACAAATTATTTGTTTTTGCCCTAAAATTAAATCTCTACGAACCACTAAGCCCCTCAATTGTGTACTCAAACAATAGATATCAAAAAACGTAAAATACATCCTCAAGAAAAACAAAAGGAAGGAAACATGGTAGAAAAATTTAAACTTGCAATAAAAAAAGAGGTTCTCTATTATTTATTTACATTATTAGCATTGGCTCTCATAATGCATAGCGACCTGTTGAGCAACCCATTTTTAAGGTTTCATAATATGTACGAAAAAGGAAATTTTTCTCATCCATTTTTATACTCTTTTATCATCTATGGCACAATTTTAATTCTTAGAAAAACTATAGATTTTATAATAGGTGTATTTGAAAAAAAATCATTGAACTTTTTCAAAACTCACAAATAGGCACTAACTCTGCTGTTAGATTAAGTATGCGCGAATATGTACAATTTAGTAAAAAGGGATAATGGTGAATTCTGCCTTATTGCAATGAAAATTTTGAAATTTACAACACCGAAAATACTATTGACGAAGTATTATTCCATACATGATTAAACTGCTAAAAAGTACATTATGACTAATAGAAGTGTAAAGTTTAATATGCTTGAACACCTTGTTAGTTATAAAAAGAATATTATTTTAGCACTCAAAATTTCACTAAATGTGTTTATACTATTGCATCATTTAAGTTGTTAAAAAATACTTAAATATAGTTTTATTTTTAAAGGGTATGTACCAATTAGTAACACATTGTCTCGAATTTTTCAATATATTGGTATATTACCTTATTATTTAAAACAGCCCATAAAAATTTATTTTAAAAAGTGTATAATTCTTTTCGTGCCAACTTTGTGATAAAAATATCCAAAGTTAAAATATTGAAAAAAAATAAGTAAATTACAAAGGAGAAGATGTGGATAAAGCATTCAAAACTGAAGAATTAAACTCTTTTAGCAGAAGAGATTTCTTTAAGAAAACTGCATCTGTGAGTGCTGTTGCGGCCGCGGCTATTTTGTCGCCAAGTTCAATATTTGCAGATGATGAAAATATCATACACCATACACAATGGGGGACTACTTTAGGAAATGAACTAAATGAGCACCCATATGGATTACCATCAAAATATGAGCACAATGTCGTAAGAAGAACATCAAGTCTTATGTCATCTGCTGGAGATATGCACGCTGCGGTATCTATGACTCCACTTCATGAGCTCGAAGGAATAATTACTCCTAATGGTTTACATTTCACTCGAACGCACAATGGTATAGCTCAAATTGATCCAAACAAGTATAGACTAATGATTCATGGGCTTGTAGAAAAGCCGATAGTTCTTACTTTGGAGCAGCTAAAGAGATATCCAAGTGAAAGTAGAATTCACTTTTTGGAATGTCCCTCAAATGGAGCGGGTGAGTGGAAAGGTCCACAGTTCAACTCTTTACAATTTTTAAAAGGGATGATGAGTGCTTCAGAGTGGACAGGAGTTCGTCTAAAAACAATTCTTGATGAACTTGGTCTTAAGCCAACAGCTAAATGGATGCTTGCAGAAGGCAGTGATGGCTCTGAAATGGGAAGAAGTGTTCCTGTTGAGAAAGTTCTAGATGATGCTATGGTAGTATGGGCTCAAAATGGTGAAGCTCTTCGTCCAGAGCAGGGCTACCCAGTTCGTTTACTGCTTCCAGGTTGGGAAGCTAATCTTTGTGTTAAGTGGCTAAAGAGATTGGAATTCAGTGATAAGCCATGGTATGCGAAAGAAGAAACTTCTAAATATACCGCATTAATGCCAAGTGGAAAAGCTATACAACACTTTTATGCGCTTGAAGTAAACTCTGTCATTACATCACCTTGTCCTGAAAAACCATGGAGTGACCTTGTAGGAGGTGAGATGGTTGAAATAGAAGGTTTAGCATGGAGTGGTCATGGAACGATTACAAATGTTGACATTAGTTTAGATGGAGGAAAAAATTGGGTTGAAGCAAAGCTAAAAGGCTTAGTTCTTCCAAAATCTTGGACTAGATTCTCATATATGCACAAATATGTTAAAGAACCGTTATTGCTTCAAAGTAGAGCAGTTGATGATAGTAAAAATGTTCAGCCTACGGTAAATCAAGAAAAAGCCATTATGGGCGTTGAAGGCGTTTATCACAGAAACTCAATTTGTACTTGGGAAGTTACTTTAAAAGGGGAGGTGAATAATGTTCAAGTTAGATCTATATAAGTTAATTACAACAAGTGTTGCATTAGTGTTAAGCTCAACTCTTCTTTATGGAGGAAGCGATACAAGCACTCTTCCAGGGAAATATGTTTCTAAGATGGGAGCTGTTGACGGTGGTGTAACATATCCAAGAAAAAATGGTACTTATACTGCTTATCGCTTCAATGAACAAAGTACGAAAGGTGTGAACTTTGGTCGAACACCTACTGCTAACGAATTAAAAGCATGGGATGTAGATATAATGCCTGATGGTACTGGCTTGCCTAATGGTGAAGGTTCGGTTGAAGAGGGTGATGAGCTTTATGAGAAACAGTGTGCCTCTTGCCATGGTGAGTTTGGTGCTGGTGGCAAAGGTTATCCGACATTAACAGGTGGGAATCAAGAAAAATTACCAAATGGAGTGATTAAAACTCTTACTAATCAAAGAACAGAACCAGGAATGGAAGCTCCAAAAAGAACGATTGGTACATACTGGCCAAAAGCTACTACGCTTATTTGGTATATTAGAGATGCTATGCCTTATGCACATCCAAAGAGCTTAACAAACAATAATATTTATGCAATTACTGCATATTTACTAAAGCAAGACAATATTCTCATTGATGGCCAAGAAATGGATGATGAGTATGTATTAAATAAAGAAAAACTGATGAAGATAAAAATGCCTAATGAGAATGGTTTTTATCCAAACATAGATGGTCCAAATGGAGTTGAGGATGTAAGAAAATTCTTCTCCGATCGTGCTAAAAATATTGGCTCGGGTGTGCGCTGTATGAAAGATTGTAAAGATCTAAGCACTAAGGGAAATGAACCGACTGTAATGAAAATAGATAATGAAATTACAGATGTTGTACCTCCTTACACAACAGTTAGGGATTTACCACCTGAAGTAGAAAATAAGCTTGAATCGAAAGCTGAAAAAATGTATAATGAGTCTTGTAAACTTTGCCATGGCAGTGATAAAATGGGCGCTCCTGTTGTTGGAGACGTAGAAGCTTGGCGTAAAGTTACAGAAAAAGGTTTTGAAAATGTTGTGCATAACGCAATAGATGGTGTAGGCGGAATGCCTCCTAAAGGTGGCTATGAAAACTTTACAAACAGTGAAGTTCAAATGATAGTTGAATTTATGATAGACTCAAGTAAGAAAAAACAATAAATAAAAAGGAAAACAAGATGGATAGAAGAAAATTTTTAGGCGTAAGTATTGCAGCAGCAGCTGCACTTATTGCCCCAGTAACAGAGTTAAAAGCGGTAGACTTTAGAGCTACAACACCAAAAGCGTTTGCTGCGGAGCATGTTCCTGAAGCAATTAAAGAGATGTTCGGTACAGCTGGATTGAAAGAAACTGATAAAATCAAGTTTACAGCACCAAAACTTGCTGAAAATGGTGGATCAATTCCACTTACAATTCAGAGTGATTTAGACCTTGAGTCTATTGCAATCTTCCAAGATGCAAATCCAAGAAGTACAACAGCTGTGTTCACGATTCCAAAAGATGCAATCATCGATTATGAATTTAGAATTAAATTGAGAAAAACAGCAGTAGTTACAATCGTAGCTAAAGGAAGAGATGGCGTATTGTATACAACATCTAAAGAGATAGATGTTTCTATCGGCGGATGTGGCGGTTGATTTATCTCCAGCAGTCACAACACAACACATAAAATAAAATAAAATAAAATAAAAAGGTAATAAAATGGCAAATATGAAAATTAAAGCAAAAGAAAAAGATGGCGTTGTTGGTGTAAAAGCAATGTTTACAAGCTTAATGGCAGACAAAGAAGAAGCGGAGAAAAAGAAGATTACAGCGGAGTTTATTACTCAAATAGTTGCGAAAAACAATGGAACTGTAGTGTTTGAAGTAACAACAAGTGGATTTATGTCCGAAAACCCTCTCTTTAAGTTTTCGTATAAAGGCAAAGCAGGCGATAAATTAGAAATTACAACAACAGATAACAGTGGAAAAACAGAGACAGAGACTGAAGCAGTTAAATAAGGATTCTTATGAAAATTAAACTAATTCTTTTATTCTCAATATTGGCATTTATTTTGTCGATGCCGTTTATATTTAATAAAAGTGTTACAATTACAGACCCGCACAAGCTTGATGCTGACGATAATTTTATAATTAATGAATGGGTAGAACCACGCGAAAGCGCGGCTCCAGATTGGAATTATAACTTAAAGCCAGTACAGGTAAGTGATAGAGTCTGGTGTTTCTTTGGCGCATTAGAAATGCCGACAAAAGAAAATGCCGGGGATATGTCGAATAGTTGTTACATCAAAGGTGATGACAGTTGGATAGCGTGGGATAGTGGTCCTTCATATAATTTTGCGAAACAAGCGTATGCAGCTATGAGTAAAATTGCAAATCTTCCTGTTAAGTCAGTTATAGTTAGTCATGAACATGATGATCATTGGTTAGGAAATAACTACTATAAAGAAGTTCATGGTGCTAAAATTCTAGGTCCAAAATCTATAAATGTTAACTACTATGGTCCAAGAGACATTAATGGAACGAAATATCCAGGTATGCAAACAAGAATGATTAAAACTTTGTATCAAGATGCTCTCAGAAAAACAGAATTAGTACCTGTTGATGAGTCATTTGAAGATACAACAAATTTTACTCTCTCTGGTGTAAATATGGAATATGTTCGCGTTGGGTATGCGCACTCTGAAGAAGATTGGTTCCTGTATTTACCAGATGATAAAGTTGTTTTAGTTGCTGATGTTGTTATGAACGGAAGGGTTACTTCAAACAGAGACGGTATAGTTATCGGTCAAATTGAAGCACTTAGAGCGATAAAATCTAGAGATTGGAATCACTTAGTTCCGGGTCATGGTTTTGTTACAGATAAAACAGCTGCTGATGAATCTGTTCAATATTTTGATCTAACTAAGACGAGAGTTTTGCAAGCCATTGAAGATGGTGTAGCGGCAGATGATATTACAAAAACGGTTACTCTAGAAGAGTTTAGAGATAAAGATTTATATTATCTTCTTAGCCCAGGAAATGTGTTTAGAGCTTATGAAGAGCTTGAAATGTATGATCCAGATTCTGATGAGCCAGTAGTAGCGAAAAAAGCAAAAAAAGAAGATTAGTCGAAATAAAGATGATTAAAGTTTTTATTTTATTAGTTTTTATTTTTACTATTAGTAGTGCTAATGACATTAAAATAGATACAATTTTTGGCGAAGCAAAAAAATCACATAAGCATGTGTTGATTTTTTTGCACAAGCCAAATTGTGGATATTGTGAAAGAATGATTGATTTCACACTTGAAAGTGAGAAAGTAAACCTTAAGATAAAAAAAGACTTTATTTTTGTTGATATTAATATTGCAGATACTGGAAAAGTTAGTTTTAAAAACTTTAAAGGAAGCAGACGCGACTTTGCAAAGTTTTTAGGTTATGATTTTTACCCTACAACTATATTTATGAACAAAGATAAAGAAATAGTATATTCTCAACCAGGATATCAAGATGAAAGTAAGTATTTTAAAATTCTAAGCTATATAAGTAGTCACTCTTATGAAGAGATGGGTATAGAAGAGTTTAAATAAACAGGGATTTATATGTTAATAGTTGGAAAAGTTTTAGAACTATTTTATTCTACAAGTGATGGCAGAATAAAAACAACAGAACTAGCTCTTGATAATAAGGGCGTTATAAAAGATAAATATTACAATAAAAATATACAAAGATCAGTTCTGATAACTTCGTTAGATAGTTATAATTTGGCTAAGAAGCATGGTATAAATGCGCCTTACAGCTCATTGGGTGAGAATATACTAATTGATTTCAATCCATACTATTTAAAACCAGGTGCGAAAGTTATGATAGGTGAGCTTGTACTAGAGATTAGTCAAAATTGTACGCTTTGCGAAAGTCTTGCAAAAGTAGATGCAAAATTACCGAATATACTTAAAGATGATAGAGGAATTTTTGCAAAGGTGATTAGCGGTGCAACTATTAAAAAAAACGATTCTGTTTATCTTTTAAATAATATAGTAAAAGTTTCGTAAACTCAAAAAAAAAAAAAAGGAAGAGATATGAAGTCCATTATAAAAGGTTTAGTTACGGTGCTCTTGCTTGCTACCGGCGTTACTGCTAGTGCAACACAAGACATTCAGATTTACACTACTGATAATTCTAAGGGAAAAGTAACTGCGGCTACAATAGAAAAGACTTTTGCGGATGCAGGGTTTACTATCTCTGGAAACAATGATATGAATAAGGCCTTTGAATCAAAGTTTCAAAAAACAAATCATAAGATGTACCATCTTTTTACTCTTTATAAAAAAGATTTGGTATTAGAATTAGTTAAAGAGTCTCCAAAAGCTGCACTATTTGCACCTCTAAGTATGTCAATATACATGAAAAAAGATTCAAACGATATCTCAATCTCATCTCTATCGATAGACGGAATGGCAAAAATCACCGGCATATCTGCAAAAAATAAATATATGATAGCATACAGCAAACTTGTTATTGATACTCTTGCAAAAGCCCTGCCAGATGGTCATTTTGAAAAAATAGCATATAAGCCTATAAAAGCTAAAGGTGAATTAGTAACAACTTTCACAGCAGAGATGAAGGTTGAAGGTGATGCTGTTGAAGATGAGCTAGAGGGTCTTCAGACAGAACTAGAGGGTTCACTTGAAACTGTTGGATTTGTAATAGCTGGTTATAATAAACTTGGAAATGGGTTTAAAGAAGTTGGATATGACAAATATGATTTTTTTGATGCATACTCTATTTGTAAACTTCCTGTTATATTTGAAGTAGCAAAAAATCATCCTGAAGCCGGTGCATTTGGTCCTTGTACTTTCTATATGTATAAAGAAAAAGGTTCTACTGTAGTAAATATGGCATATCCATCAGTATATAACTGGATAAGCTCTTTAGCGATTGAAGATAAAGAATCTGTAAAAGTACTTGAAGATGCTCAAGAGCTTATGATAAAAGTAGTTAAAGAAGTAACAGAGTAATTAAAAGAAGAGGATACTCCAATGGCTATATCAAGAAGAAAGGCTTTACAACTTTCAGGTCTATTTGTCGCTACAACTGCAGTAAATGGATATAGCGACGAGGACAAGCAGAAACCAAGTCAAACACCTAAAGCTAAATCAACTAATAAGGCACCCATTGCAGATGCAAAAGGTCCTAGAGTTGTTGTTGTTGGTGGTGGATGGTCTGGACTATCAGTTGCTAAATATACAAAAATATTTGCTCCAAATGCTGATGTAATTTTGGTTGAGCAAAGACATGAATTTACTTCTTGCCCACTGAGTAACTTATGGCTGGTAGATAAGATTAAGTTAGAATATTTAACGCATGATTATCTTCAGGCTGCAAGAGAGAATAAGTATACGTACTTTCATGCAACTGCGATTGGTTTAGATAGAAAAAATCGCCTTTTGCAGACTAGTGATGGTGATATTAGTTTTGACTATCTAGTTTTTGCACCTGGTATTGATTATGACTACTCACGTTGGACAGATGATATAGCTTTTGAGACTAGACTAAGACAAGAGTATCCAGCTGGTTTTATTCCTGGGTCTGAGCATATTAGTCTAAGAAACAAGGTTTTAAACTTTAAAGGTGGAAACTTTATCCTGACTGTTCCAAGCGGAAATTATAGATGTCTTCCGGCACCGTATGAGAGGACTTGCGTTATCGCAGATTATTTCAAACAAAAGGGAATAAAAGCCAAAGTTATATTGCTAGATGAAAATAATGCTATAACTATTAAGAAAAAAGGCTTTCAATCTGCTTTTGATGAACTCTATAGTGATTATGTTGACTATCGCCCAAACACAGCTATAAAGAAAATTGACCTAGACAAAAAAATAGTTGAAACTGAGTTTGAAGATATTCACTTCGAAGAAGCTGCATTCTATCCGCATGTTAGAGGAGCTAAAATTTTAGAAAAAGTTGGTATTGCCAAAGATGGGCAAAACAAACTAGAAGGAAATATAAATCCTTTAACATACGAAGTAAAGGGTGAAAAAGATATATATGTGACTGGAGATTCTAGACCAATGGGCTTTTCTAAGTCAGGGAATACTTCAAACTCTGAAGGTCACCATGTGGCTAAATTAATAGCACAAAAAATCAATAAAACAGAAGAAATTAAATGGTATCCACCAACAACCACTTGTTTTTCTGCTATTTCAATAAATCCGGAAAGAGCTATATATATCTATACTCAGTATGCTTATAACAAAACAGATGAAACATTTGATTTTGCGTCTACGAGCAGTAGTGAGGACTGGAAAAAAGATGGGGTCGCAAATGCAAATTCTATTTATGCTTGGGCCAACACCCTGTATTCAGATATGTTTGAAAAATAAAAATAATTAAAGGAAAAGGAGAAAAATGAATCCAATAAAAAACATTTTATCTGTTATTGGTGGGGTAGTGATCATAGGTATTCTTTTTGCGTTTGTAAAGTTTGACTTAGGCACAAGAATGAAGCAAGCTTCAAAATTAGACCCTCAGGCTATGGGTGCTTATATGAAAATGGCTGATGGTGTTCTTACTACAGGCAACTCTGCAGAGGCTATGATTAGAAAAGTTAAAATTGATCCTGATGTTTCTACTGATGCAGTTGTAGAAGCCATGAAAAGCATAGCAACTGATGCTAACATGCTTCAAGTTGGAGATTCTCATATGGCAGAGGAGAAGGACTATGAAGGGAAAAGACAGAGATATATTAGAATTCTTCACTACTGTAGTCCTGGCATAGCAAAAACATTTATTGATTATTCTGTGGCATATGGTGCCTTCATGCCTTGTAGAATTCTTATCGTAGAAGATGATAAGGGAGACAGATGGTTAGTTACAATGGCAATGGAACTTATGCTTTTTGGCGGACATACACTACCTCCTGAAATGCTAGAAAAAGCCAACCATGTTAGATCAACTATGTATAAAATGATGGATTTAGGCGCTAAAGGCGAATTTTAAAATTATTATTGTTGGTAATTATATAGCATTAGAAGTTTGCGATAATGTTCGTAAACCATATGCTATAAAAATTACACGCTATTTTTTACTTTAATTAATGACTTTTCTTTCAACATGCCAATAGTAAATGTTGGCATGTGTGAGAACTACTACTTCTCTTTTGGCTCAGCGGCAGATTTTGCAGATTTTATAGCACTCTCTAAAGCTGTTTTTGCTATTCCCCAAGCCTGTTTACCCATTCTTTTTGCCTCTTGCGCTGTTTGAGATTTTAGAGCATTATCAGCTTTTCTGACAGCCGATTTAGCGAGAGTTGAAAATCTTTCTCTCATTATTTCAGCAGCTTCTTTTGAGATGTGAACTAACTCTTCAAGATCATAGGACATACTCTGATTTATCTCTAAAAGTATTTTTTCAGTACTGAATAAACTCTGCGCGGCCTGCGTTTGAACAACTTGTGAAAAAAGAACATCCGTTTGGTTCAAATCCTCTATTATCGTGTCGTAATCTTCGATTAAAATATGTTTTGCCTCAATTGGCATGTATGCAAGGCGTTTTTTAAATCTATCAATCGCGCGAACAAGACCGCTTCTCATACCTTTAAGTGTTGCATTTAAAATCTCATCTGCTCTTGTAGGAGTCGCTTCTGCTACATCTATTGCCGATTGTAAAATGGTAGAGAGGATTTTTCTGATTCTAATTGTATTAAGGGAACCCTCTTTAATGGCTTCAAAAGTTAGCTCCTTAATCATTTCCTCTGTTGCTTCCTTTATATCGCCGTCCGTATCTTTTTCAAGTGCCGTAATAATTGCAGATTCAACCATTTCACCAAGTAAATCAAATAAATCAATAGATTGCAGTTTAACCTGATGCAATTTTGATAAAATTTGAGTATCATCGGGATTCACTTGCATCTCCATAGCATTAAAAACACGATATTTTAACTCTTGAAGTGCTTCAGATTTTCTATCAAGATTCCGTTCTATCTGCTCTTTCTGGGCTATAAGTATTTCAACTTCATCCTGAAGAGTTTTAGTTTCAATGTCCAAAATTGCAGTCGCCAATGTTTTTATTTCATGTAGATTGAGCTCATTCGCATCAACATTCCACTCTGCTACTAAATGTTTTACAATATCTTCTACTCTTTCATTCACAGTAGGAAGTTCTCTATTATAAGAGTTTTTTAAGTCTCTTTGCAGTTTTTCTAAATCCATATTGATATCCTTAATTTTTTAATTCGATAATGGAACAAATCCCATTCTCTCGCTTGCGCCGCTGAGACGACTAAAGTCAGAGTACCATTTTAATATTTTGGTGGCTTTTTAAAGCCTCATAAATAAAGTTTCTATCATCTTCATTATGGACAAGCAAATCAAGGTTCATGCTTATATATTTATTTGTTTTACTGGCATTTGAATGGGTTAAATTATGTTCCCGTTCCACTATAACCTCATGAATTGCCTTTTGTATGGTCTCTTTTTCATAACCTATAAGTTTATAAGACCAAGTACATGGGTAAGTTAATTCTAGCTTCCGGGCACTATCGTTGATAATCTCCACTTTTGCCTCCTGATTTAGTTTCAAGTTGTACATTTCTAATAATCATGCTCTTATCTATAGCTTTTACCATATC
The DNA here is from genome assembly GCA_041662225.1 of Sulfurimonas sp. Taxonomy (GTDB): domain Bacteria; phylum Campylobacterota; class Campylobacteria; order Campylobacterales; family Sulfurimonadaceae; genus Sulfurimonas. The sequence goes on along the minus strand of JBAZSX010000004.1, from coordinate 69,105 downwards.
ATAAATTGTCAAAAGACCTATACTGGTTCCGGTAAGCGCTTCCATTTCAACTCCGGTTTGACCCGTTAGTTTTGCAGTCAGAGTTAGTTTAAATCCTGGGAGATCTGAAAGCTCCTCAACATCACAGTTAATTCCACTAAGATTTAATGGATGACACATAGGAATAAGCTCGCTTGTCTTTTTAGCACCCATAATAGCCGCAATAACTGCTGTTTGGAGAACCGGACCTTTCTTGGTCTTTTCAGTGACGATTGCTTCATAAGCATCTCTGCTCATCTCTATTATTCCGCTCGCTACAGCAACTCTGGTCGTCTGAATTTTGTCAGAGACATCCACCATTTTTGGTCTATCTTTTTCATCAAGATGTGTTAAGTTCATGATTCCTCATCTTTATAATATTTTTATATTATATCCAATGGTGTTAAATAGTTATCTAGCACTGTAAAGTTTGTCATCTGTTTTTCTAAGTTTATTTACTGCTGATTTTACGCAATCTCTTAAAGCTTCTCGCATAGAATACGATAGATTTGCAAAGATTTTACGCACTTTTATAAAAATAACTAAAGTCAGTTATTATTTGGTTTACAACAATAAAATCACAACTATTACAATACAAAAAAGCTATAATTCACATAAAAAAAAGGACTACAACTTATGACCATCCCTATTACGAATGTTGCCCAGTCCACCGCTATTGTAATTTTTGTTTTACTGGCTATTTTTTTTCTTAGTTTACGTAAAACAGAGCATAGCGATCTGTTTCCGATTGCGGTTACTCAGGAACTAAAAGGCTTTGGTATACTAAGTGTTGTGTTTGCACATATCGCTTATGTGCTAGTGAGTGATAGTCAGTTTCTTTATCCACTTTCAATTGCAGCCGGCACAGGGGTGGATTTATTTCTTTTTATGTCTGGCTTTGGACTAACAATAGGGATGATGAAAAAAACATTATCTGTCAAAGAATTTTATAAACGACGCCTTATTAGGGTATTTATTCCTTTTTGGATAGTGTTATTTCTGCTTTATATTACGGATGCAGGTTTACTTCATATCAATTATTCACTGCCTTATATGGCTCAATCGACACTTGGCTGGTTTCCTCATGCCAATGCTGACACGGATGTTAACTCCCCTTTTTGGTATATCACTTGGATATTGATGTTTTATATACTGTTTCCATTGTTGTTTAATTCACGGAGACCTTGGATAGCAGCAATTATTCTTGCCGTTATCGCCAATTTAATTGCTATACTTAATCCTTTTAATCTGCAGGCTAATTGGTTGCATAGTTTACATACCTTTGCTTTTTCTCTTGGTATGCTATTGGCTTGGTTTTTGAGCGATAAAAAGAACTTAGTAGAAAAACTAAAGTGCTTTCGCAGTGAATCAACTCTCTTACGTTATATAATCATTGCTTCAATGCTCTTCTTTGCTGCTTATATGGTGTCTCATGCTACGCCCAACCATTGGCCTTGGCTTTCTACGCTAGTTGAAACATTCAATATCAGTAGTCGTACTTTTATTAACCAAGGCAGTAATTTATTGGTGATGTTCGCGCTGATTATCGTCTTTTCTCTGAAAAAATCTGATAGCAGATTTCTCTATATATTTGGGGCTTACTCTTACGAAATCTATCTGGTGCATTGGCCGCTCATGGCGCGTTATGATGTTTTCTTTCACGCACTGCCTGCATGGATGGCGCTTTTTATATGGCTACTGTTATTTATCGTCATCGGCTGGCTGTTACAAAAAATAATAACGCCTCTGGGTACTTGGATAGATAGCAAATGGTGAGGGTACAATGGTGACACTTTAAAGTTTAAGAGTTTGAAAGAGGCTTAAAAGCCCTATATTGTGGTGGAGCATAGCGGACTCGAACCGCTTACCTCTTCACTGCCAGCGAAGCGCTCTCCCAGATGAGCTAATGCCCCAAAATATTTAGAGAAGGGATTTTACTATTTTAATTTTTTAAATAAGCTTTAATGCCTCTTTATAGTCATCAGGACTGTTTAAATTCAAAAATGGCTGTGCATCTTCAAAAGGGACAAATATTGTATTTGCTTTTTTTAGTAAAAATCCAAGTTTATGGTTATTTGTCTCTAGCATGCTAACAAATCCACTCTCTAGCGAGCGGTGGTAGATTCCACACATGGGTTCCATTCCATACGATGAAGTTGCAACTGTGGCATCAACATTCAGATTTTTAGCATCCTCTTCCAAAAGTTTAACGATTATCTCCTCGCTTATAAAAGGAGCATCTACACTCAATGCAAAAAAGCTTTCATCTTTCAACTCTTTAAAAACTGCAACAAATCCTGAAGTTGGAGCAAATACGGAGTCAGTTAAAACATCTTCAATGAAATTTGCATCAAAGGCAAACTTATCTTTGCTTTTGCATGAAATATAGACTGTTTTGAAAATTTTGCCAAGACGGGAGAGTTGGAACTGTGTGAGGGTTTCGAAGTCACCAAACGGAAGAAGAGATTTATCTTCCCCCATTCTGCTACTCTTGCCACCTGCAAAGATGACGCAAGGAGTTTCTATCATTTAACTTTTATTTAGTCTCTATAAGTTGCGCTTCAATTCTTCTATTTGCTGCACGACCATCTTTAGTTTTGTTTGAAGCTACAGGCTCTTTTTCACCCTTGCCTACTGCTCTAACTCTATCAGCTGCAACACCGTTTTTGATAATCATATCTTTTACGGCAGTTGCACGATTAGTAGAAAGTGCATCATTGTGAGCATCAGAACCGGTGCTATCTGTATGACCTATGATTTCCGCTTTATATTCCGGTGCATTTTTCAAGAATGTTGAAAACTTCTCTACACGAGGAATTGACTCTTTTGCAATTTTTGCAGAATCTGTTTCAAAGTTGATGTGTAAATTTACTTTTTCAGCTTTTACTTCAACTACTTTTTTAACAACCGGAGCTGGAGCTTTAACAACTACCGGAGCAGGTGTTGCTGCAACCGGCTTAGCTTTTTCTTGAGCGCCAAGTGCAATAGTAACACCGGCTAATACAGCCGTATCACTATCCCATCTTGTATGATTTGGTTTTGCCATATAAATAGCTTCAAGTTTTAAAGCTACTGCTTCAGTTAATGAAACTTTTGTGCTAGCACCGGCATCAAAAAAGATACCGTCTTTATTCTCAGAGTAGTGCTTACTCATAGTCTCGTAACCAAGACCGGCTTTTGCAGATGGAATAAACATGCCTATTTTATTATACTCATACACTCCGTTTAAAGCTGTGCGGTATATCTCATTGTTAATAACACTTGGAACTATCTTCTCACTAGTTGCATTCGCTTGAAGTACTGAAAGTTCAGGTTTAATTATAGAGTTGAAACCATTATATTGAATCTCTGCGCCATACACTGCATGGTTCTCTATATTTGTGTTCCCCTCAGAAAAGTTATACCCTGAAACAGGACTAATCTCGAAGTCGTGTGTAGATGCCATAGCCAAAGTGGCAAGCAACACTGCTGATAAAACGATTGATTTTTTCATTTTGTTCCTTTATCTAAAATATTTTCGGAATTTTAGCAAAATTAGCTAATAATTAGCTAATTATTATTAACTAATTATCTAGGGTCTGTAATGTATCCGGTTATTGCAGATATAGCCGCAACAGCCGAATTTGCCAAATAAACTTTAGAACTTCTGCTCCCCATGCGACCTACGAAGTTGCGGTTTGTAGTAGAGACTGCCACTTCGTTATCTCCTAAGATTCCCATATATCCCCCGAGACAGGCTCCGCATGTAGGATTACTAACAACTCCGCCTGCATCCACGATAATGTCGATATAGCCAAGCTTGTTTGCCTCTCTAAGAATCATCTGTGTACCCGGCGTTACGATTAAGCGAACATCCTGATGCACTCTTTTGCCTTTAAGAATCTCCGCGGCAACTTTCAAATCGCTCAATCTTCCGTTTGTACAGCTCCCAATAAATGCCTGATCTATTTTTATATGCTCTTTTTGTGCCTGTACAACGCTATGTCCGTTGGATGGCAAGAATGGATAGGCAATAACAGGGTCAAGTTTTGCCACATCAATTTCAAGCACCGTCTCATATTCTGCATCTGCGTCAGAATAGTGAATTTTTGGCTCTCTTGCTAAGTTTTTGTCACTTAAAAACTCTTTTGTAGTTTCATCATAAGCAACTATTCCGCTTTTTGCACCCGCTTCTATCGCCATGTTACACATTGAAAATCTATCGTCCATCGTTAAATATTCTATCGTGCTTCCGGTAAACTCTAATGTTTTATAGAGGGCTCCATCTACACCAATCATACGGATAATCTCTAAGATAATATCTTTTCCTGTTGTATATTTACCTGGCTTTCCGCTCAGATTAACCTTGATAGATTCAGGAACTTTAAACCAGTTCCCACCGGTCACCATGGCAAATGCTAGGTCAGTTGAACCCATTCCGGTAGAAAATGCTCCCAATGCTCCATGCGTACATGTGTGGCTGTCCGCACCTATAATTACATCTCCAGGAACAACAAGACCCTTCTCAGGCAAAAGAGCATGCTCAATTCCCATATCTTTCTCATCAAAAAAGTTTTTGAGACTATATTTTTTGGCAAAATCACGGCTGATTCTTGCTTGATTTGCGGAAGCTATATCTTTTGCGGGAATAAAATGGTCAAGCACGATAGAAAAACCGTCCGGATTCGCAAGTGCAGTGGCACCGCTCTCTTCAAATGCATAAATAGAGATAGGTGTCGTAATATCATTTCCGATAACCATGTCAATGTGCGAACGGATAATTTCACCTGCATACACTTTTTTCCCAACATGCTCGGAAAATATTTTTTCTGTTATAGTTTGTCCCATGATAAGCCTTGATATTTAAAATAATTCCGCAATTATACCATTTGGGAGTTAAGAGTTAAATAATTTTAAAAGATTCCATATGCCTAGACTTAACCAATAAAATGATACTATTTTTCAAAAAAGTGACAGATATGCAAAACAGTTATAAAAGAGTAGATGCGCACCTTTCAAGCTTAGGGTATTGCACGAGAAGTGAGTCAAAAAAGTTTTTAAATAAATTTAGAGTTTCTATTGATGGTGTTCGAGTTTATGATGCGACAAAAAAAGCGTATCACAACGATATTACAGTCGAAGATGAACCGCTTGACCCGGAGAATTTAGTGATTCTTATGAATAAACCCAGCGGTGTAATCTGTTCACATGAGGATGCCGGAGTGCTTATATATTCTCTGCTTCCAGAGAGATGGCAGAGGAGAAACTCAAAAATTTCTACAATCGGCAGGTTGGACATGGACACTACGGGCGCAATATTGCTTACGGATGACGGTGCGCTAAATCACAAGCTTACAAGTCCAAAGAGTGAAATTTCTAAAATCTATGAGGCTACGCTTGCGCAACCACTCAGAGGGGATGAAGCAGAGATATTTTTAAGCGGTACGCTCATGTTAAACGGGGAAAAAAAACCGCTTCTACCTGCGAAGATGGAGATTATAAATCCAACACTCATAAGACTTGAAATTTGTGAGGGAAGGTACCATCAGGTAAAAAGAATGTTTGGAGCTGTTGGAAACAAAGTTTTGAAGCTTCACCGTCTCAACTTTGGAACATTCAGCGTTGAAGATTTAAATCCCTCTGAATATAGAATTGTCAATTATCCTATGGATTAAAATGTGCGACCTTATGCTATTTTAGGTCTGACATTATAGAGCTATACCAGCTCTATTAGTCATCCAAATCATCCATAAGATCATCATCAGAATCACATACCTCTTTATTGTACTCTTTATAGATAGTTCCAATTGATTTAGCAAGTTTTTCTTCACTTACAGGCTTTAAGATATATCCTTTTGCACCGGCTTTAAGTGAAGAAACAATCATCTCCTCTTGCCCATGCGAAGTCACCATAATAACATTTACATCTTTGTCAAACACTCTTATATTTTTTACAGCCGTTATGCCGTCCATGTCCGGCATCGTTATATCCATGGTAATAAGGTCTGGCTTGAGTTTTCTGCAAGCTTCTATCGCCTGTGCACCGTTTTGAGCCTCACCGACAACATTGTGTCCAAGAGAGGTAAGATATTTTTTAACATTCTTTCTAATGATTAGAGAGTCATCAACAATTAAAACATTTAGCATTCTATAGTTCCTTGAAGTTTAATGCATCGGCAAAAGATTCTTTTGGTCCGATAACGGTTAAAAGCATGTCGCCGAATTCTGTGGTTACGATTGCGGTCGCAATTCTAGAGCTTTTGTGTTTAAAAAGAGATTTTGCTTCATATATTAAGATAGGCGGCGTTATTGTCAGAGTTGTGCCATCTAGCGGATTTGTCAAAGCATTTCCTACTACCGTATTTACAATTTCTGAAGAGACACTCTCTCTGATTTCATCCAATTCATCTTCATCGGCTTCCTCACCCTCTAAAAATACCTCCACTAATTTTTCAAGCAGTTGATCGTCATAACTCATAGTAATAATAACTTGGATACTTCCGCCTGTGCCAATCATTGCAGTATTTTTTTTGAGCTCAACCTGATTTGGACAAACAACCTCTGCACTATTAGATGTCACTTTTATCTGCATGTCATCCGTTAAAAAGCTGATGGCTCTCTCTAACATCGGTAAGAGAATCTCTGTTTCTATCTCGCCGGCTTCTTTCTCTTTCATATTATATTTCTCCTTTTTGTGTTGGTATTGAAAAGATAAATGTTGTTCCGCTATTCTCTTGAGTGTTTATTTTTATTGTTCCGCCTATTTTTTCCAACTCTACTTTAACAGCGTTCATTCCAACACCTCGCCCCGAAATATCGGTAATGGTCTCTTTTGTAGAAAATTGCTCACTAAAAATAAAACTATATATCTCATCATCGCTCAGTGTATTCATCTGTTCTTCTGTAATCAACCCTTTTTCTAAAGCTTTTGCTTTTACCTCTTCTTTATTAATTCCCGCACCGTCATCTGAAATAATTATTTCGATAATATCGCCAATCTCTTTAAAACTGCAAGAGATTGTTCCCTGTAAATCTTTGCCGTTTTCATCCCTTGTATCAGGGTCTTCAATGCCGTGGTCAACAGCGTTTCTAAATACATGGATAAGAGATTTTACAAACGGTTTTATCTCATCTGAAATAAGCAGATTAGAATCACCGATAATTTTAAGTTCGTAAATGTCCTTTTCCAGCTTTTGCGCCAACTGCTCAACTAAGGTTGGATATTGTTTTAACAGTTGCAACAGGTTTTGGTTGGAGAGGCTTGCAACTTGGCTGATTATCTCTTTTGCCTCTTGTGTTGTCAGATTTGTCTGTTCAAACAGGCTATTTATTTTTGCTTCAAGGGTTTTGATGGTTGAGAGGTCTATCTTTACAAAAGCATGAGAATTGAAAAAATCATCGCCCAAAATATTTTTAATAATATCCAGTTCCTCTTCAAAGTTGGACTTGAAGTCAGATTTTATTAAAAACGAGAGCAGCTTCTCGTTTGTATGTTTGTTCTCTTTTATCATGGCAGATAATTCACCCTCTATAGAGTGTAAAAACAGAACCACATCACCCATATAGAGCTGAGAAAAAGCACCCTTAAATGTATGAATTGTTCTGTAAATCTCATTTATGTTGTGAAGCGAGGTTTTTGTTCTGTCCAGTCCGCTTTTGCATGTGGCTATAAAATTTTCATAATCTCTTTTTGTGTCAGAAAAAATTTCATTCTGCGTCACAACCTCAACAATCATTTTTAGAGTCCCTTGCTCTTTTTTGACCTTGTTTTCAAGTTTCTTTTGTGCGGATACATTTGTAATAATCATCATCAATTTACTGTCACCGAGAAGTTTGTACTCCAGTTTCAGAGCTCTTTTATTTAAAATAATCTCACATGGTAACAGAGAAAGAAGAGAGCTTTTAATTGTATTGCTGCTCATATCATGAATATCTAAAACAGTATTTTTGAAGAACTCTCTTTTGTTTGTGTCCAAAAAGAGGAGTTCAGCTATATTTTTACCGACTATCTTTTCACCCAAAAATCTGTTGCACTCCGCAGAGTGTTCGCTATCAACAATAAAATCACAGCCAAAAGATAAAAATCCCTGACCTGCATTATCTAAAAGCGCGCTAATTTTTTTGGTCTTTTCTTCGACTTTGCTCTCTAAATTTGTATTTAACTCGTTTATCTCTTCATGAAGCTTTGCACTCACTGCAATATTCTCTTTTAAAGAGTTCGCCATTTTTCCAAATTCATCCTCCGTATTTATCTCAATATTGTTCGTATAGTCTTTCTTGCCTTGCAAAAATAGGAAAAAGCTCGAGAGCCCCTCTTCAAATATTTTAAGCGGATTTGTAACCAACTTTCTTACTGCCAGCATTATCACAAAAGTTATAGCTATTGCCATAATCAAGACACCAAAAAGAGCGAGATAAATAAGAGTATGTGACTTATCAATAACACTATTGACAACCGAAAGAGGCTTTGCTAAAAGTATAATTCCTAACTCTTTGTCTTGGAAATCTTTTACTTTCATGTAGGTATAAAAATATTTTGAACTCAGCGTATAGCTGTTTTTTAGAAGATTTTGTATATCAAGATTTTTCGCATCCCCTAAAAAATCTTGATTTATAAACTTTTGAGAAATGATATAGTTTTGAAATTTTTCACCCTCGGTAAATAAAACTTTTTTACCTCCGCTCATCATGTCGTTGATTTTTCCGTCCATTAAAAGCAAAAAGCCTACGCTCGTTTTATCAAAATCTTTTGCAACAGAATCTACACCTTGCATAAATTCTAAAGAGCCTAAATGCTCTTCATTGTCGCCCATAATAGGAATGACAGATCTTAAATTAAGACCTGCTCTTCCTACTTCTAAAGATGAAATAGGCTTGAGTGTCTTATTTACAGAGACAACAGACGCTCTAAATGAACTTAAATCATCTCCATGTTTTTCAGGTTCCCAATTTCTTAAAAATGATATATTACTCTTTGTATGAATTTGAACTTTTATATTTTGAAATTCTGTATGCTCTTTCATTTTTATTGAAATATCTTTAAGTGATTCTATCGCATATTTTCTCTCATTTGTTTGCAGGGCAGTTTGTATTCTTTTATCATTAGCGATAGAAATGGCATTTGTTATTCCTATCCTGACTTTGCAGTCCATTTTGTAATTTGCGCTTTCTATAAGCTCTTCACTTGTGCTTTGATACACATCTTGTGTAATTTTTGTCCCATACCAAGAGAGAACTAAAAAGGAAAAGACAAGGGAGGCTAAAGAAACCCCGACAATGGCAATATTTAGCTTTTTACTAACTGATAGTGAACGCATAAAGAACCTCTAATATAAAAGATGAATGTTTATAATATCGAAATGAGGTCTCTTTTTGGTCTCATTTATTTAAGAAAATTACAATATTTCGTAATTTAAAGCTTTTTTTGTAAATTCTGCAGAGCAGAAAAACATCGCAACAAAGATAGGATTTATTTTTACAAAATCATCTTCTATGGTTTCAAAAACCTTAAAACTAAATCCGCCGCCGTCTTTATGATTTTGCGGAGTTACTACAAACTCTATAGGCGCTAAAGTCTTTACCATATTCATAACTATTTTTTTCTTCTTCTCACTTACATTTTCCAATATATTAAAACTTGGTTCTTCGGCTCTTCTATGACCCACTAAAATCTCTTCTAAAACAGCTACTTTGTCTTTAAATACCACTTTATTCCATTTGATAATACTATTCTCTGAAGCTATCTGTTTTGCCGAGAACATGAGCGGATTTGGTTTTTTGCTTTTCATAGCCTCTATAAGAGCTAAAAGAAAGTTGGCACCACCGATTGTCTCCGCACTTTTTGTCATAAATAGATGAATCAGTGCCTTTGTCTCTTCACTCTGTTTGTTAAAATTACACATATTTTTCCTTTGTTACTTTTATTATTGACATTATATTCGAATTCTCGAAAAAACTTGTTTTTTCGTAGCTTTAGGGGGGTTGTAGGGACATTAGTCCCTGCCACAATAATGGGCTTGCTCATTATTGTGCGTAATATCAGTAAAAACTTCCTAATTCCTTAAATCAAATAATAGGTCAGCTCCATTTAAGCTTTATCAAATAACAAAGCCATTATTATATCAAAACTCAAATCAGACAAAATCTGTCTTATTTAAAAACTAAGGTAAAACAATGAAAGTTTATTTAGACAATAACGCTACAACAATGGTTGATCCGCAGGTTGTGGAGGTAATGATGCCGTTTTTTAGTGAAATATACGGTAATCCCAACTCGCTTCATAAATTCGGTACGGCTTCGCATCCTGCACTACATAAGGCAATAAACCAAGTTTATACGGCACTTAATGCCGGTGATAACGATGATATAGTATTTACTTCATGTGCGACCGAATCAAACAACTGGGTTTTAAAATCAGTTTTTACAGATTTAATCGTCAATGGCGATAAAAATCACATCGTAACCACCGAAGTTGAACACCCTTCAATCCTCGCTGCATGCAGATTTTTAGAAGAAGAAGGAGTGAAAGTCACTTACCTTCCGGTCAATGAAAATGGAATTGTAGAAGCGCACACGGTTAAAAGTTTTATTACAGAAAAAACTGCTTTGGTTTCGATTATGTGGGCGAACAATGAAACCGGTATGATTTTTCCTATTCAGGAGATTGGTGAGATTTGTAAAGCGAAAGGTGTTTTGTTTCACTCAGACGGCGTTCAGGCTGTTGGTAAGATTCCTGTTGACCTGCAAGCCGTACATGTAGATTTTGTAAGCATGTCTGCACATAAGTTTCATGGACCGAAAGGCATAGGTGCTCTTTATATAAAAAATTCTCAAAAACTCACTCCGCTGCTTCATGGCGGTGCGCACATGGGCGGTCGCCGCTCCGGAACACTTAATGTTCCTTACATTGTCGGAATGGGTAAAGCGATAGAAATTGCGACAACAGATATAAAAGAGAAGATGGCAGCTATCAGAACGAAGAGAGACCGTTTAGAAGATGCGCTTTTGGAACTGAGTGATACATTAGTTGTCGGTCCGAGAGAGAGCCGAACACCCAATACAATCTTAATCTCTATCCGAGGTGTTGAGGGTGAGGGCATGCTTTGGGATTTGAACAATGGACAAATAGGTGCTTCAACAGGCTCGGCATGTGCAAGTGAGGAGTTAGAAGCAAATACTGTTATGCTGGCTATCGGCGCAGACAATGAACTCGCCCATACAGGCATTCGCTTGAGTCTTAGCCGTTTTACGACTGACGCTGAGATTGACTATACTATCACTCATTTTAAGAGTGCGGTTGCAAGACTTAGAGCAATTTCTAGCTCATTTGCAATTCAAAAACCGACAAAGGGCGGCGAAGTTCTCGAATGCGAACTACACCATTAATTGCTTTGCAATTAATGGAACCTCTATTTATTTAGAACGCTACTTGAACTAGTCCAAGTAGCTACGCTAGGCGCTATGCCACTAAAGCTAGTTTCTGGCGAAACAGAGTATAAAACAAAATTTAGATAAAAAAGGAAAAACTACTATGGCAAAAAATGATTTATTAGGCGCATCTCTCTGGGATGCGTACTCTAACAAAGTAACAACTCTTATGAATAACCCGCAACACCAAGGGGAGATTTTTGAAGCGGATGCAGAGGCGCGAGGAAACAAACTTATAGTTGCCGATTTTGGTGCTGAGAGTTGCGGGGATGCGGTACGTCTTTACTGGGAAATTGACCCAAAAACAGACACAATAGTAAACTCAAAATTTAAAAGTTTTGGATGCGGAACTGCAATCGCAAGTTCAGATGTTATGACTGATTTATGTATCGGTAAGACGGTGGATCAGGCTGTAAAAATTACAAATATCGATGTTGAATTCGCTCTTCGTGACAGCCCGGAGATTCCGGCTGTTCCGCCTCAAAAGATGCACTGTTCGGTTATGGCGTATGATGTTATAAAAAAAGCGGCAGGGCTTTACAAAGGTGTGGATGCTTCTAGTTTTGAAACTGAAATCATCGTTTGTGAGTGCGCGCGTGTGAGCTTAGGCACGCTCAAAGAGGTTATCAGACTCAATGATCTAAAAACAATTGAACAGATAACCGACTACACGAAAGCCGGCGGTTTTTGTAAATCATGTATCAAACCGGGCGGGCATGAGGCAAGAGAGTACTATCTTGTAGATATTTTGGCGGATACTCGCCGTGAAATGGATGAAGAGAAGATGAAAGCAGCAGCAGATGCGGGCGCAACCGGTGACTTTGAGAATATGACTCTGGTTCAGCAAATCAAAGCGGTGGATGCAGTCGTAGATGAAAATGTTCGCCAATTTTTGGTCATGGACGGCGGAAACATGGAAGTCATCGACATCAAAAAAGGGGATGAGTATATAGATATTTATATCCGCTATTTAGGTGCATGTAACGGCTGTGCTTCCTCTTCAACAGGCACTCTTTATGCGATAGAAGCTACCTTAAAAGAGAAACTATCTAAAAGAATCCGCGTCCTTCCTATTTAATAGCAGAATTTTCTGCTATTAAACTTTATCTTCTCATAAAAACACTCAGCAGTGCAGGTAAAAGTACTAAATCAAATAACACTGCCATATTTAAAGCAACAACGGTCACTATGGCAAAATTCACATTTGGTATAAAACTGCTCAGTCCAAAAAGTGCAAAAGTGAAAGACAATATAAAAGTCGTAAGTATCATGGCATTTCCGCTGTGGCTGATAACATAATCTATGCTATCCTCAAATGTTTTTATTTTTATGGCGTCAAAAAATTTACTGAAAAAATGGATTGTATCATCCACTGCTATACCCAAAATAATTGAGGCAGAGATAGCTATTCCTAAATCTATATTAATGTTTAAATATCCCATAACACCGGCGACAAAGATAATCGGAGCGATATTTGGAACTATAAAAATCAATAAAATCTTAAAATTCCTAAATATTAAATACATAAATGGGGCAATGGTAAACAAAGTAGTAGTTATGGAGAGTACAAGCGTATTTGTGAGACTTGACTGCATGTAGGCGAAAATGGAGGTTTGACCTTGTACATCTGCACTATAGGAGCTATTAATTTCCCACCACTTTTTAATCCATGCGATCATCTCTAAATCTTTGGAGGTGTTTACAAGATTTGTATGGATTGAAAGTCTTAAAAACTGTTCGCTTGTATCTATTTTGTCATTGATTTCCATTCCTTGAGGAAGGCTCATGGAGTAGAGTAAGAGATATTGTGCCACAAGATTTTTATCTTGCGGTATGTTATATAAAGATTTTTCATCTAATACTTTTTGCATACGGACAACTATATCTTTGAGGGAGGTCGTAAATCTTATAGTATTATACTCTGCCCTTAAATCATCCTCAAACCGCACGACTGTGTTTAAAAACTCTGGATTCTTAGCACCCTCTTTCTGTTTAGAGTCTAAAATTATCTCATAGACCATGGAGCCTGTCAAATTTTTCTCTATAAAATCACTCCCGCTTCTCACCGGCGTATCGGCAGAGAAATATTTTATACTGTTGCTGTCTACCTTAATGAAACTAAGACCATAGGCAAAAAATATAAAGAGGAGAGTAAAGCTAAAAACTATTTTTTTATCATGTTTTACTATAAAAGCACCGTACCCTTTTGTGTGAAAAAGATTTAAAAACTTTAATGGTTTTACCTTATGTTTTTCTCCAAATATCAATAAAAGCACCGGTATTATAGTAACGGTTAAGATAAATGCGATGACGGCTGCCGCTGTTATGGCTATGCCTAATGTTGCAATTGGCTCTATTGCACTGAGTCCAAGAGACGCAAATCCGGATGCGGTTGTAAATGAGGTCAAAGCAACGGGCTTGATGTTTTTTTGAAATGCCGTAGTTAATGCTTCTTTATTGTTTATATTTTTACTTCTGTAAAAGACCCATGCGAGATAGAGGTGCATGGCATCTGCAATGGCAATAGCTGTTACAAAAGAAGGAATATTTACCGTAAAATTATTGAGTTTGTATCCAAGCAATACCTGTATGCTAAGCACTAATAAAAAGGTAAATACGATTACGATTGACGGGACTAAGACGCCTAAATAAGTTCTAAAAAGCGTAAACAGCAACGCCAAAACCATAATAACAGCGAGAGGCATAAGCACCATTGCATCACTTTGTGAGATTGTGACCAAGGAAGCCGTAATAGCAGGTGCACCTGTGATATAAAACTTGTACCCGCTCTCTTTACTAAAAGTATCTGTTACATCTTTTAGAGCCTTCATCACATAGATATTTACCTCTTCATCCGCTCCGCTTTCGTTTGAGAGTCGAACTGCTATGGCGGTAGTTAAGCCATCTTTATCTATGAGTTGATTAAGGATAAGCTTGTCGTTTATGGCAAGTACTCTTTTTTCTTCTAAATTTTCAAAATCTTTTATAAAATCCTCTACAATAATTTCATCATCTTGCGAACTTATGTATTGATAGTTTGTAAGGCTGTCCACTTTTCTGACGCCGTCAATTTTTTTAAACGCATCACTCAAAGCTAAAATTGTTTGCACTGCTTTTTGATTAAATATCCCGTTTTCATCTTTAAAAGCAACTATAAAAGTGTCGTCACCGCTAAAAGTAGTTCTAAAATGCTCGTAATCTTTTAAGATTTTAGACTCTTTATCAAACCAAATTTTATAACTTCCCTCGTATGCCAAATCTTTTAAGGCTATTGAAAATATGGCAACCATAAGTGTTGTCAAAACTAAAATCATGTATTTATATCTGTCAAGAAAATTTATATATGTTTGCACATGCCAACCTTTAGAATGAATATGTAAGCCCAATCATAACTTTGTTGGACTCCTTGATTTGTGATAGAACGGTTTTGTTTGCCGGCAACAGCCGAAGATATTCACCGCTTAAAACTAAGTTATCTATAACTCTTGATTGTGCCTCTATTTTAAAAACTTTTTCTTCATTTATCATGTCATATAAAATACCGCTTTTTATTTCGCTGTTTTTTACATCGTTAAAGTTCAATTTGAGTGCCAAAAAAATGTCATTATCATAGATTTCGGATATATCTACATTTTTAATTTTATCGTCCATGTAGATATATCTGTAATACTCGGTGTAAAGATTGAGACCAACACCAAGAATTTCATCTAAACTGTTTTCCATGCCAAAAGTGAGTTGTGTGTAATCACTCATCGCCTTATCGCTTATCACATCCGTATAGCTTGTTTCACACTTAAAAATTGTCTCTTGATAAACAATGTTTGAGAGAAGCATAAATTTGTTTACTCTGTACGCATACTGCGAGAGTTCAGATGGAGCCGTGAGTATAAAGTATCGTTTGCTGTCATATCCTTGAAGCAGTATCAGCTTTGTTTCGCTGTCCATGAACGCATTCGTTGCAAAATTGTAAGCAAGATACATTGTCGGTGTGTATCGCGCATCGCTTAGTTTTAAATCTTCATTGTACTTTATAGCAAAAGGAGAGAACGGTGTAGTGTTTTTTGGATATTTCTGATTCTCTTCATACAACTTGACTCCAAATTCAAGACTGTTTTCATCAAAATATTTTGAAACTAGAAAGCCCAAAGCTCCGAGTTTTGCACTCTTATCAAATGGATTTAAGAGGATGTTTTTTTGATTAAAGACATCGGCTACATTGTAGCCCTCCAACTCACCCCAATACTTGACTATCTTTCCAAGAGTAAGGCTATAATCCACATGCCGTTGCATCAGATACAACTCATTGACATGGATATATTTTTTTTCATCATACTCCGAACTATACAAATATTCCAATGCTATATTTGTTGCAAAAAAATCATTTTCAAATCTTAGTTTAGTATCTCCTTCAACCGTTTTTTCATCAGCAAAATCACCGTAACCAATATATTTAGTCGAGATATTAGATTTCTGTTCCATGGCATGCGTACTTGCAACCAAGACTAATAGTAGTACGAATCGAATCATTGCAACACCCTTTTTGAAAAATCATCTTCACTCAGTCCTACTTTGATCCTGTCCTCATCCCAAGTTAATATACTGCTTTTTTTGGTTTGAACATTGAACATCTCCATCTTTTTAATTCTATAGACTCCTTCGAGTTTTATATATTCCAAAAATGAAACTTCTTTAAGTAATCTGTTTTGCTTATCAAAATACGCACCAAATTTTGCTAAATAGGTTTGCGTGTCTATGTAAAGTACCTGCTTCAAATAGCCGCTCTCTTTATCCTTTGGCACTCTCGTAATTACAAAATATTCCGCTTCATTTTTTACAATCTTTTGTACCTCTTCTAAATAGGAGTATTTTTTATAATTTTGAGATGAAATATCCTCATAGCTAAACTCACTTGCCATAAAAGAGCCGGATTTATCGCCTGAACTTATTCTTTTTACCCTCTTTAAAGCAGGCAGATAGAGCCATTGTTTATCATCCTCTCCTAGCACTTCATAACTAAGAAGTTTTGTATCTTTAATATCTATGGGATATAAAAATCCAACCAAGGTTTTATCTCCATCGCTAGATTCCAGTTTTTTTATCTCTAGTTTTCTAATGTTTTCTACACCTTGTGCATTTTTTAAAGTCATCGTATTCACAGAGACACTATCTTTGTAACCAGACATATTCTCGTACGATTTTTTGGCGATTTCAATCGAACTCTCTCCAAATAACGCTATTGTAAGCGTAGCGAACAGTAATATTTTTTTCATTTTTTCATTCCTTGAGTTTTATGTGAACAATGTTAACATAAAATTTAGTAAATGTAAACACTGTTAACATAACTTTTATGATAAAATACGCTTATGATAAAAAATGATTACCACCATGGAAATTTAAAAGATGATTTTTTGAAAATAGCTTTTGATTTTATAGCAAAAGAAGATGTAGAAAAATTGACTCTAAAAATACTCTCGGATGCAACCGGCACTTCAAGGTCTGCAATTTATAGACATTTCAGTTCAAAAGAGGAGCTGATTGAAACTATGATTAAAAAAGGTTTTGATGACTTTGACGATTTTGTTTCTCCCTCGCTGAAAGATAAAGAAAAATCGCTAATAGATAGATTTTATCTAAGTGCAAAAGCGTACTTAGAGTTTGCAAAACAAAACCCAAATCTCTACAGGCTCCTTTTTGGAAATAAATATGCAAAAATCAGAGAAGCCGCTATAAATATAAAAGATGATGACTGCAGCGGTTTTGCCTCACTCAAACTCGCCATAGAAGAGGGACAGAAAAGCGGTGTTCTGAAAAAAGAGGATACTTTTATGAGAACGATTTTAATTTGGTCGTCCCTGCATGGCTTATCTTCGCTCGTAATTGACGGATTTATGGATATAGATAAAATGTCTGATGCACTTTGTGAAAGTATGTTTGCCGACATGTTAAACAATTTGGTTACAAATAAAGTTAAATTCTTATCAAATATGCCATTTGGCGATGGGATTTTAAAGCCAAATCGATGATATGATGCATATTCTTTTTCTTTTTTGCTCTATTATTGTAACCGTATTAAGACCATTTTATTTTTACTCAGATATAACTCGGTACAATTATACGGTTTGATTAAAAGCAAAAGTTTAACTCATTTCTTCGTATAGTTTTATGCCGTTTATCAAGCGAAGTAAAAGGTAATATCAAATATTCTGAAGGCTTAAAATATGATATATACGCATTCTCACACATTTAAATTCAGTACACAAGACAATACTGACGACAAAAGCTTTAACAATATAATCTCTATTATTGAAGAAGACAACAAAAAACATCATATAAACTACATTCAGTATCGGCAAATTGACGAACATAATATACATTCAAGACAGATAAGCATAAATCTTGACAGGCTCTATTTTTTAGAAGTAGCCAATGCTGCCATAGACGATGAAGAGAGAAGAAAAAGGCTCTTTACCGTGGTCGGCAAAAGATGCTTTGGCTTGAATGACAATAAGATTGACCTTTATCTTACGGATACAATAAACTTTGAAGAGATAAAATATAACTTGGTTAAAAGCATTCAGCAGCCCATACAGCATGAATTGATAACACATACTACAAATAAATACGAAGCAAACACTTTTACTTCTGAAGATAAATATTTTGTTACTCTCAAGCAAACAAATATCTCCAGCCGAAAAACTTTTGAAAAAACTTTTTTGGTTCAACTTAGTGAATCAGAATATGATAAACTGCTGCGATTTAGAACGAATGAGCTTAAAGTTGAGTTTATTTTCAATGTTATCGGAAAAATTTACTTTATGTCAAAACCGCTTACAGCAAACTATTTTCCCCAGCAATGCATTGATCCGGAAGCAATTATCAAAAAAGCTTTTAACACCCTAGAAAACTCTATACTTACAAATAGTACATTTTTGAATGAGATAACATACAAACATGTACAACACATGCACAAAGATTTAGAGACACACTACTTCAATATTTTAAGCGAAGGAATGGAGCTGCTGCAAAATCCTTCTGATGTTGAAAGCACTTATCATTTAGCGGATGCTATGTACAAATATGCGAATTTATTAGGAAACGATAAGCTCTTTAGCGAGATAGTCTCTTTTTTGAAAACTATCCAAATCTTTATAAGAAATGGCAAAATATCCTATCTGCTAGACAAAAATGATAGTGATATTAAAGACATTTCGCTCTTTTTACTTGAGACATTTACGCTCTTTAATTCTTCTATTGAAGAGGATAATTTGCAAAATTTCAGTGCATGTTCGCTCGATTTTTATAATGCACTCAGATATTACATTCAGTCCTATCTTAAGTTTTATAGCGAGCATAAAGTTTCGGATGCCCTTGAATCCTTGGAGGAGCAACAAGAACAAAAAATAGAAAAAAAATCTAACAAATCCGTTCACAATAAAACATCAGCCAAAGAATTTTTAGAAGATATTGAGCTGGACTATAGTGTGCTTGAGGAGTTGGCTGAACTCGAAGATGAAATTAAAAATGCACTCTATCAAGAAAAAATGGATGAAGAATCAAGACAAACTGCCATACAGTTTTTAGAAAAGTATTCTAAAACGCTAAGTACATTCTATGCTTTTAAAGAACTCTCCTACTCTTTGGCAATATTAACTCTTTCTTTAACGCACTATGAACTTGAACAAGAATCGAACAGCATGTTGATTATTTTTTTAAATAAAGTTGTCGATGACCTCATAGAGTGGAAAAATGCTGTTTTTATAAGAGAGGATGCGGAAGACATAAACTATATTGACAACTCTTTTTATGCGAATGTGGCACAAATAGACATTTTAATGAGTGACAATGAGTGCTCAGAAACAGAGATGGAATTTTTTTAAAACATGAACAAAGAGCTGAATGAAAGAATTACCGATGCACTGGTAAAGGATGGCTATATAATCATTCCGCATGCCATGCGAAATTCTCTTCCAAGCCAACTTCTTACCAAAGCAAAAGAGACAACAAACTACAAAAAAGCCTCTATCTCAAGAGCTACGAATAAGCAAATAGACAGCGACAAAAGAAGAGACAGCATCTGCTGGCTCGACCATGACAATGCAGAGCAAAGCGAATTTTTAAACTTTGCAGATGAGTTCAAAGAGTATCTCAACAGAGAGCTGTTTATGGGGATACAATACTTCGAGAGCCACTTTGCTATTTATGAAGAGGGCGATTTTTATGAGACGCACATAGACGCTTTCAAAGATTCAAAAAACCGTGTTGTTACAGTAGTCTATTATTTGAATGAAAATTGGGTGGACGGTGACGGCGGAGAACTGGTGGTTTATGATTCACAAAATCAGCACTTAACAACAGTAGCTCCACATGCAGACACTTTGGTAGTTTTTTTGAGCGACAAATTTCCGCATGAGGTTTTAAAAGCCAACAAAAGAAGATACTCCATAGCCGGATGGTTCAGAGTGGATAAAAGATAAATATTTTTGCTTGACAAGCGATATATAATTAGATATATTACGGTAATAAAAAATTAAAGCGGTACCGAGGATAGATGAATAGCACATTAGAAGGTCGTTTTTGGATTAGTAAATCAGAATACAGTTTTTTGGGTAAAGGTCGCATTGAACTGCTGCAATACATAGAAGAGACAGGTTCTATTACCAAAGCTGCAAAAATGATGAAAATGAGTTATAAAGCGGCTTGGGATGCAGTTGATGCTATGAATAACCTCTCAGAATATCCTCTTGTTGAGAGTTCAAAGGGCGGAAAAGGCGGTGGTGGAACGCATCTGACTGAATATTCCAAAGAAGTAATTACAACCTACAAAGTCTTACATGAAGAGCATCAGCATTTTCTAAATAGCCTTTCTCAGCGTATCAATCAGGAAAATGGGCATTTTCGTCTTTTAGAGAGTATGAGTGTTCAGTTGAGTGCAAGAAATCAGTTAAAAGCACAAGTGATTGAGATTCAAAAAGGGAGTGTTGAGAGCGAAATTTTTCTCAAGATTCATGGCGATGAGACTATTTTAGCAATCATTACAAATGACTCTCTGGAAACACTCAGCTTAGCTGTAGGCATTAATGTTTATGCTATTTTTAAGGCCAATGCAGTAGTTCTTAGCAGAGATTTAGATTTGAAAAAGAGTGACAGAAACCGTTTTTTAGGAAAAGTAAACCGTATAAGCCGTGGAAATTTTGATGCAGAAGTAGTTGTTACTCTCAAAGGCGGCAATACTCTTTGTTCTACAATGTCTATGGATACGCTAGAGGAGTTGGAGCTACAAAATGACATGAATATTGTTGCATTTTGTAAACCAAACAGCATTATTTTAGGTATTTGGTAGAATAAAAGTTGCATTTTGAAAAATATCGTTATATAATAAAAAATATAACGATAAAAGTTTTAAATATCACTTAGGAGGATTAAAGTTATAAAAGGTTACATTTATAACCCTGCAACGGCAATTGCAAGGAAAACTGCTTTAAAGTTAGGCAAATAAAAGTATAGCAAATAAACACAAAAGTAAGGTGGATTTTATGAAAAAAAGTATTACATTAAGTACCGTTGCAATTATTGCAACATTTACAGCAACTATTATTTGTGCAGCTGAAGAAGCTCCTAAACAGGCACTGCTAGGCAACTATCAACTCATTTACGGCAAATCGCCTGTAGCAGTTGAGAGTTTTTCAGATATGTTTAAAGAGGGGACATTCTACGGAAGACTTCGCTCTAACACATTTATGTACACTTGGGAAAAAGAGACGGCTACACAAGAAAATCATGTAACAAGCGGTCTCGGCGGTTCGGCTATTTACCAAAGTGCCTCATACAGCGGATTTGATTTTGGTGCAGGTCTCTACTATAGCCATGGCTATTTTAGTATTGCAGATGATAATGTAGGACTCATCAAACCAGGGCAGGATGTTTTTAGCAAATACAATTATACGCATACCAACACACAAGACATGGCTGTTCTTGGTCAAGCGTATATTAATTACAAAAGTATTCCAAAAACAGATATCAAAGTCGGTCGCCAATTAGTTGAGACTTTTTTTACAAAGTCCAATGATACGAAAATGATTCCAAACACTTTTGACGGTGCTACGCTTCAGACAAAAGCTCTGCCGGACACTGCCGTAAAACTCGCGTATTTAACAGAAGAGAAACTCCGTGCACATACAGATGCCCACTCGGTTTTAATGTACGACAATAGCGATATCGCAAATAAAAGTACTTGGAATGGAAATGATGATTCAGCTATGCACCAAGGGCTAACCTATACAGCGCTCAAAGCAGCAGGCATAGACACAGATGCACCTCTTATGGTTGGTGATATTAATAATAAATCGATTGAGAATCTCTCTCTGGATGCTTCCTTTTATCAAGTTCCGTCTCTTGTTTCGGAGGCCATGGCTGAGGCAAATTACAATATTAAAATGGGAAGTTTCTCATTAACTCCGGGAGTACGCTACATAAAGCAGTTTGACGATGGTGCCGGTGAGATTGGAGGAGCTGCTCTTAGCGGTAAGTTGGCTGGTAAAGCGGGAATAAGCGGCGGCTATAAAGAGGCGAACTCTCTTGAATCTCAAATGGTTGCTGCGCGGGTTATCGGAGCATACAACATCTTCAAACTCAATCTAGGTTATTCTCAGATTCTTGATGAAGCGGATTTAGTAATGCCATGGAGAGCTTTCCCAACGGATGGATACACGCGTTCAATGGCTCGAACAAACTGGATAGCAAATACAAAAAGTTACCGTGCAGAAGTGATGATTAACGACAATAAAACAGGTGTTTACAAAGATGTTATGATGCAAATCTCGGCACTTCATACGGATGCGGATGAGACAAAAGGTCAATTTGATGAAAACTACTACTATGCCGGTTTCGTTCAGAATATACCATCTATGACAGAGTTACAGTGGCGCCTTAGAATCGGTTATCAAGATACAAAAAAAGTGGATGCCGACAATGTAGATACTCGTTTTGAATTGAACTATCTCTTTTAAGGGAAAAAATGAAAAAAGCACTTCTCTTTTTACTTCTTGCGGCTGCATCTCTTTTTGCAGGGACAATTAACATAGCCGTAGCAGCAAATGTTGCGGATGCTATGGGTGAACTCAAAGCAGAGTTTCAAAAAAGCAACCCAAATACAGAGCTTCAAATAACCCTAGGAAGCAGTGGAAAACTGGTTGCTCAGATTAAAAACGGTGCTCCTTTTGGTATTTTTCTCTCAGCGGACATGGAGTTTCCAAATGCCCTTTATGAAGAGAAACTTGCAGTTACAGAGCCTGTTGTTTATGCACAGGGTGAACTCGCCTATCTCAGTGCCAAAACTCCGGACTTTTCCAAAGGAATTGCACTTGTTGCAGACCCTTCTATCACTAAAATCGCCATTGCAAATCCTAAAACTGCTCCCTATGGAAAAGCAGCGGTGGAAGCTATGATGAACGCTAAAGTATATGACAAAGCAGAAAAGAAATTAGTTTTTGCCGAATCAATTTCTCAGGCTGTTACCTATGCCACAACAGCGGCAGATATTGGATTTGTAGCAAAATCGTCCCTTTTTGGTTCAAATATGAAAGAGTATAAAGAGGGTGTAAACTGGACAAGCGTTGACACAAAACTCTATTCTCCAATTAAGCAGGGAATTGTTATTCTAAAAAATGGTGCAGACAATAAAGAATATAAAGCCTTTTATGACTTCGTTTTAAGCTCAAGAGGAAAAGAAATTTTGAAAAAATACGGATACTCTGTTTGAATAAAATAGACGCAAAAGTAGAGGCGATAGAGAGTCTGGAAAATATTACGGTAGTCTCCTTTTCCTCGTTTGGGCAACCACTCAAAATGATGTCACTTGAAATGAATAAAGAGATAAAAATCGGCTCAAAAGTTACGCTTGGGGTCAAAGCCTCAAGCATATCGATAGCCAAAAATCTTAGCACAGAGCTGAGTATATCAAATCAGTTACTAACCACCGTTATATCCGTCAATAACGGAACTCTGCTCGCAAGCATCAAGCTTCGATTTGAAGATTTTATTTTAGAGAGCATCATCACACTCGAATCCTCAAAGCGACTGAAGTTACATGAGGGCGATACAGTTATTGCACTTATAAAATCGAGTGACTTATCTGTGTTGGAGTATGTGCAATGAGTGAATTAGATTTTACCCCGTTTCTTCTCTCGTTTAAACTCGCAGCTATTACAACACTTATACTTTTTATAATCGCCCTCCCCGTTGCATGGTGGCTCTCTCAAACAAAGTGCAGATGCAAACCCTTTGTAGAAGCTATTACCTCGCTTCCCATAGTTTTGCCTCCTTCTGTTTTGGGGTTTTATATACTCTTTGCTCTTTCGCAGAACTCTCCAATCGGCGCATTTTTTAATGAAACATTCGGCATTAAACTGGTTTTCAACTTTACGGGGCTTGTGGTTGCGAGCTGTTTTTACTCTTTTCCCTTTATGGTGCAACCGCTTCAAGGCGGATTTGAGACTTTGAACAAAAATATGCTTGAAGCCTCCTATATTGCAGGAAAAAGCAAGTTGCAGACGCTCTATTTTGTGGCACTCCCAAACATTAAACCCGCTCTTATAACAGCACTTATTATAACTTTTGCCCACACGGTAGGCGAGTTTGGAGTGGTTCTCATGGTAGGCGGTTCAATCCCAAATGAGACTAAAGTGGCGTCAGTTGCTATTTATGAGGCGGTTGAGATTATGGATTATAAAATGGCACATATTTATAGTTTGATTATGCTCATCCTCAGCTTTTTGGTGCTTTTGGGCGTCTATCTCTTTAACCGTCGTCACAATAAAAGGATAGGCGTATGATAGAACTCTCACTGCAAAAAAAGCTTCAAGGCTCGCATGGTGCAATGAATCTTGATGTCAATTTAGAGATAAAAGAGCATGATTTTGTCGCCCTTGCCGGCAAAAGCGGAAGCGGCAAAACAACACTTCTGCGGATTTTAGCAGGGCTAGAAGAGGCACTTGGAGAGATAAAAGTCTCAGATACAATTTGGCAAAACAATTCGTTCCACATGCCGACCCAAAAGAGAGAAATTGGTTTTGTTTTTCAAGATTATGCACTCTTTACAAATATGAGCGTTTTAGAAAATCTTCTCTTTGTTGCCAAAGATAAAAAACTGGCTTCTCATCTGCTCGAACTCACAGAACTAACAGAACTGCAAAACCGCCTTCCAAACACGCTCAGCGGCGGACAAAAACAGCGTGTCGCACTCTGCCGCTCTCTTATGAAACGACCAAAAATTCTCCTTATGGATGAGCCTCTCTCTGCGCTCGACATGGAGATGCGGAACAAGCTCCAGAGTGATATTTTAACACTTCACAAAGAGTTTGGAACAACCTCAATCATGGTAAGCCATGACCCAAGCGAAATTTACAAACTTGCAAACAGAGTCGTCATGCTAAGCCATGGAAAAATAATTCAAGACGGGACACCGAAAGAGGTTTTATTACAAACAAAGGGGAGTCAAAAATTCTCTTTAAAAGGCGAACTGCTCGACGTCATAAAAGCGGATGTGATTTATATCGGTATTATTGCAATTGGGCAGAATATCGTCGAAGTGGTCATGGATGAGGCAGAGGCTTTAAACTTTAAAATCGGGCAGAGCGTACATGTAAACACAAAAGCTTTTGCCCCGTCTCTAAGCCACTGACACTTTTTTAAATTCAGGTACGATGCGTGAAACGGTATTCAGCCCATTTATACCCCTCAGCCAGAGTAAAAATTCCGAGGGATGCGATTAAAATATATCCCCAAATTTCCGCTGTCGGAGGTATGACATGAAACCACTCCGGAAGGATATAAAGAGCAATTGCTTGTAAGCCCATTCCAAGAGCGACTCCTGCCCATATCCAAGGGTTAATGCCGAGGCTGGTTCGGATATTTTTGAAAAAAGGTTCTGACTCTTTCTGTGAGAGGATAGCATTAATCCATTGCGCCATGACAAGTGTCGTAAATGCCGCAGTCATAGCTTTGTCATGGGAGTAGTTATGCGAGAGTAAATACAAAAACAGCCCCAGTACCATCACTGCCGTTACGCAGGCAAACCAAACAATCCGATAAACCAAAATTGAGTCAAAAAACTGTCTGCTTATCGGACGGACGGAACGATGCATCACATCACCCTCTTCTTTACATACCGCGAAAGTTTTATCACAGACGCCATCCGTGACAATATTCACCCACAATATTTGAGTCGGATGGAGCGGAAGGGGGAGTGCCATCACGATTGCACAGGTGATAATAATAATTTCACCGAGACTTGTTGATAAAAGGTAGAAAATCACTTTGCGAAGGTTGTCGGCGATTACTCTTCCTTGGCGGATTGCATTGATGATGACACCGAGATTATTATCGACAATGACCATTTTGGCAGAGGATTTAGCTGCTTCGCTTCCGCTTCCCATGGCAATCCCCAAATCAGCTGCCTTAAGTGCCGGAACATCATTCACCCCATCGCCGGTGACTGCAACAACATCGCCCCTTTTTTGCAAAATCCGGACGATTCGATATTTATGCTCAGGCATGGCACGTGCGATAACAGAAGTGTGTTTTAAAGAGTCAAAAAGGGCATCATCGCTTAGAGTCTCAATCTCTTTTCCCAAAAGAATCGAATCCTCCTCCTTCATCAAACCGACCTCTTTTGCAATGACACCTGCGGTAATCGGATTATCTCCCGTAATCATGATGAGACGAATCCCTGCATTTTTAGCGAGCATAATGGCTTCTTTAACCCCCTCTTTTGCCTTGTCTGCAAATCCGATAAGACCTACTAGGGTGATTTTCCATTGATGAGGATTCTCCCATTCGCTATCGCTCACGCCGAACGCCAACACCCTCAACCCTTGCAACGCCATCATATCATGTACATCGCTCAAAATTTTACGCTCCTCGGCACAGTTAGTGCTATGCGCTAAAAGTGCTTCGTATGCCCCTTTAACATGGAGTTTATCACCACCATCGACACGATTCACTGTTGCCATCATCCGCGATGCCGAATCAAAAGGGTGATCAAAAACACGCTCAAAATCACTATTTAAGATGTCAAAATCACTCCCAAGCCAACGACTTAAAGCAATATCGACACTGTCCCCTTGTTGCTCTCTGGCATCGTTGCATAATGCCGCACATCGGCGTAACCGGCTCATATCGAGCGCGAAAGACTCTTTTACCGATAATATTCCCTCCGTAATAGTTCCTGTTTTATCAGTCGCGATGAGGGTCGCACTCCCCAATGATTCCACGGAGGGGAGATGACGCACCAGAATCTTATGATGGCTCAGACGGTATGCCCCTATTGCCAATATAACCGTAATAACGATGGGAAGCCCTTCGGGAACGGCAGAAACAAGCTGTGCGAGCAAAATCATAACCGTTTCATCAATGCTCCGTCCTTGATATAACGAGATTATTCCCAATACGAAAAGAATCGTAATTATCGCTCCCAATAGTCTTGCCGACAGATGACGGATTGCCTGAGTGAGGGGAGAGTGAGGAGAGCTTTGCTGTGCCGCTTGTGCAATGCGAGCCATAACCGTCGATTCTGCCGTCGCGAAAACAACACCGACTCCCTTTCCACGAACAACGGATGTGCCACAAAAGAGGCAGTTTTTTTGCTCATAGAGTAGTGCCGTCTGGGCTAAAACAGCTTCGCTTGCCTTATCACATGCCAAGGATTCTCCGGTTAAGAGTGCTTCATCAACTTGCAAAGCAAACGATTGCAACAAACGCATATCGGCAGGAACTACATCCCCCTCTCCTACCAAAACAATATCCCCGGGGACGAGTTCCCGAGAAGGAAGCGTAGTTTCAATGCCATTGCGTAAAACACGAGAATGGCTCTCTGTGAGTTTTTGAAGCGACCTAATAGAGGTTTCTGCCTTTAGCTCTTGATAAAAGCCAAGCAGTGCATTGATAATAAGTATAAATGAAATAATAATTGCATCTTTTGTGTGATCCATAAATGCACTTATAACTGCTGCCGCCACCAAAATAAGCACGATAGGACTGGCAAATTGATTGAGAAAGATTGCAATTTTGGAACTCTCTTCTTCACTCAAGACATTAGGACCAAACTCTTCATAACGCTTTTGAGCCTCAACAATCTCTAATCCGTTATGTGTAGTATTTAATTCTAAAAGTAACTCATCTATCTTTTGAGCCCATGGCGATGGAGAGAGTGTCATTGCATAAAAACTTTTATTACTTTCATCACTTCCAAAGATATGATGATTATCCAGACAAAAATGGCAATTCCGGCAGCCGCAGCCGCAATGTCTTTGATAATACCGATTTTTTCATCGTAACGGGTCTCCATAAAATCACAAACAGCCTCAATCGCGGTGTTGAAGATCTCCGCTGATAGCATGAATCCGGTAGAGAGTATGATTAATGAAGCATCCACCCACTCATTAAAGATAAAAACGGGGATGAGTATTGCAACCGATACCACGATTTTATACATGACGCTGAAATCATAGAGTACGGCAAAGCGCAAACCGGAGAGAATGATTTTAAATTTTCGCAACGGGTGATAGCCATGCTCACCCGTATCTAAGAACTTATTTTTCATGCTAATCCACCTGATTTTATTACCAATACGGCGATGCAACTCCAAGTAATCGCAACAAGAGCTCCGGCAAGGACATCGGTCGGAAAATGAACTTGCAGATACATTCGCGAGAGTGAGACCCCCAATGCAATAATGATAAATGCTCCCGTAAATAGATTGTCCAACAACGAACTCCCGCTAAAGAGAATGAGCCAAACCAAAAGAGTAAAGGTAACGATTTGAGAGGTGTGGGCACTGGGAAAGGAGGGGTCAATAGGCAATTCGTTAATGAGAGGAAAAAAGTTGGGTCGTTTTCGTTCCAGCAGATATTTGAGAGTATATGTTGTCAAAAATGCACCCCAAAATCCAATCCCAATCAGTTTTTCAACATTTTCAAAATATTGAGAAAGAGTGAGTATCAGAATAAGATAAATAGGTAATAATATCCACAAAGAACCCAGCCATGTGATAGAGGAAAAGAAGTTATCCAGTGTCGGATTTTTTATTTTATGAAACCGGTGCAACAAATTTTGATCAAACTGCTCCAAGTGACCGTTACGCATAGAGAAAGTTAAAGCGATAAAGGCACTCA
The DNA here is from genome assembly GCA_041662225.1 of Sulfurimonas sp. Taxonomy (GTDB): domain Bacteria; phylum Campylobacterota; class Campylobacteria; order Campylobacterales; family Sulfurimonadaceae; genus Sulfurimonas. The sequence continues at coordinate 40,513 of JBAZSX010000004.1, read as the reverse complement.
TAGCAATAATAAGAACAGTAAATAGCCACTGTTCATCGAGAGTAATATTTTCATTAAACTGCATAATTTTCCCTCTTTATTTATATCTCTTCTCTATTTTTGAAAGATATTTAAACATCACAAAACACAATGATTACTATTGATTTTTTTATACAAAAATAGTACATTAAAGTCACTGCACTTTTGCTTATGAATGCGTTAGCAAAAAGCACACAAACCACTCTTTCAACATAATTGAAGTATAATTACAAAAACAAAAAAAGGCTTCTCCATGGCAAAATACCCTACGCTTTTAGAACAGTTTCGCTCATTTTATTATCAAAATAATCCCAAAGACCTTGAAGAGGCAATTGAATATTTTTCTATTTTTGGCGGAATGGGATGGGATGTTGACACATCTGTGCCGCTGATTAACCTCATCGAAAGTAAGCTTTTGAAAAACTACACCTACATTCATGGTGATATTACAAAGGTTACAAAGAGCGATAAAATCAGCCATGCGCTTCTTAGCGGAGTGGCTTCGGGAGACCGTCGCACACACTCTGCGTTTAAGAGAGCCCGCATCACAGAAGCTGAGGGAGAGAGTGTAATTGACTCACTCTGCGAAATGGGGTTTATGAGCATTGAACGCTCTTTGGAAACTCCTCCAAATAATGACGACATAGCAGACAAACTCAACTTCTCTGTGCCTTTTATGCGTTTTTGGTTTGCCTTTATTTCACCCTATTTTAAGAGCATTAAAGAGGGAGATTATAAAGAGGTCAAAGAGAAGTTTGCCAACCGTGAGAGCGGATTTTCTAACCTTATTTTTGAAAGACTCTCAAAAGAGCTGCTAAAGAAGAGCTTCAAAGAAGACCGCATTGTCGAAATTGGAAGTTATTGGGACAGAGATGTCGAGATAGATATTTTGGCAAAAACAAAGTCCGGCAAAATCATAGCAGGAGCCTGCAAATATTCAAACTCAAAAGCAAATAAAAAGGAACTTGCAAAGCTCAAAGAGAAGTGTGAGGCGGCCGAGCTTACGCCCGATATTTTCGTCCTTTTTTCTAAAAGCGGTTTTTCAAACGAGCTAAAAAATGAGAAGGGTGACGACCTGAAACTCTATACGCTCAAAAACTTCAAAACTCTTATAGAAGATTTGGGCGAGAAAGATTTTATAGAGTGTATCGGTAAGAGATACTAAAGATATGACTTTAGCACAAAAAGAAGAGCTGAAAAAGAAGATTTCAGAAGATTTGGACTCCCTAGAGCGTGAAGTAATCGAGCTTGAAGAGAAGACGAAACCCATAGTTCCGGACTGTTGCATCGGGAGTGATGAACGCTTCGAGATGATGAGCGAACAAGAGGTTTTTGAACGCATCTTGAATGAAGCAAAAATACGAATCACAAAACTAAAATATAGCATAAACAGAATTGACAGAGAAGAGTACGGCGTATGTATGGAGTGTGAGGAAGATATTCCCTACCAGCGCCTTCTGATACTTCCGGAATCAAGCTACTGCACCACGTGTGCCTCAAATTTACAAAAAGGAATAGCCAGATGAATGATGACTTTTGCATATACTTGTGGGATACTATTTCAGAAGAAGAGATGTGAATAATTTAATAAACCTATTAGTAAAAAGAACAGCCCTTAAAAAAGAGTATATAGAAAATATTTTAAAGCTTTTAGAAGAGGGTTCTACCATTCCTTTCATCGCACGATACCGCAAAGAGATGACAGGCGGAGCGGACGATGAAGTGCTCCGTGATTTTGAAACTCTCTACGCTAGCTCTAAAAAACTTTTAGAACGCAAAGAGGAAGTTTTAAGACTTATTCAAGAGCGAGCAACCCTGAGTGAAGCTCTGAAAAAGAGCATAGAAGAAGCGGAGAGTTTGAGGGTTTTGGAGGATATTTATCGCCCGTACAAAGAGAAAAAAAGCTCCCGGGCGGCTACTGCCATAGAAAACGGCTTAACTCCGCTAGCCGATACTTTAGAGAGTGCAAAACTCTCGCTTCAAGAGATGCATTCACTTGCCAAGAGCTTTATAAAAGATGCTGTAACTTCGGCGGATGAGGCAATAAAAGGAGCGCAAGATATTTTGGCAGAGCGATACTCCGATTTGCCAAAAGAACGCGAAGCCATTCGAAACACGATGATGAGAAACGGTGTCTTAGAGATTAAAAGAACTAAAAATTTTGATGAGAACGGTACTTTTAAAAATTTCGGTGCCAAAGATGCAAAGAGTGAAAAAGTTTCTTACATGCCATCCCACCGCTACCTAGCCATCATGCGCGGCGTAAAAGAGAAGGAGCTCTCTGTAAAAATTAGTATCGATACGGAGCATGTGGAAGAGAACATCAAACAATACAAAATCCCACGCAACGCTTCAAGCTCCAAAGAGCTGCTTTTTGAAGCCTACAAAGATGGACTCAAGCGGCTTCTGCTTCCCTCAATAGAGAGAGAAGTTCAGGCAGAGCTCAAAGAAAAAGCCGACATCTCCGCAATCGCTGTTTTCGGTAAAAATCTCAACCAGCTTCTCATGACTCCTCCTGTTACAAAAAGGGTTCTTTTAGGCGTTGACCCCGCTTTTAGGTCTGGATGCAAGCTGGCTGTGATTGATGAGAACGGAAACTATCTAGAATCTGCAGTCATCTACCCGACAGAGCCGCAAAAAGATTACGAAAACTCCAAAAAAAAGATTTTGCAGCTCGTGGGCAAATATAACATAACAGGCATTGCCATAGGAAACGGGACAGGCTCAAGAGAAACGCAGGAGTTTTTTGCCCGCATCAACAAAGAAGAGGGTGCAAAGCTGAGCTATACCGTTGTTTCAGAAGCCGGTGCTTCGGTCTATTCTGCTTCAAAAATAGCGTCCGAGGAGTATCCCAACCTTGATGTAACAATCAGAGGTGCCATCTCAATCGCTGCGAGACTCAGAGACCCGATGGCGGCGCTTGTAAAAATTGACCCGAAATCTCTGGGAATTGGGCAATATCAGCATGATGTTGACCAAAAACTTCTGGAGAAAAAGCTGACGGATGTCACGCAAGACCTTGTAAACCGTGTGGGTGTTGACATAAATTCTGCTTCCGCTTCGCTTCTCTCTTATGTTGCAGGTGTCGGTGCAAAAGTCGCTCAAAACATTATCGCCCATAGAGAAGAGCATGGCAGTTTTATGAGTAAGGAACAGCTTTTAAAAGTAAAGGGTTTGGGCAAAAAAGCCTATGAACAGGCAGCAGGATTTATCCGTATCAAAGATGGAAAAAGCATCTTTGACAACAGCGGAATCCACCCTGAGAGTTACGAAATTGCGAAAAAGCTTGACGGCTTGGATTTAGACAAAATAGATGTGAATGAAAAAGCTATCTCTTTGCATGTAGGAGTTGAAACGCTCAAGGATATTGTGAAAGAGTTAAAAAAACCAGGATTTGACCCTCGTGAAGAGCTTCCTGCAATTCCATTTAAAGATGGAATAACAGATATTAAGATGTTGCGTGTCGGCAGTTTTGTCTCCGGTATTGTACGAAATATTGCCGATTTCGGAGCTTTTGTAGATATCGGGCTGAAAAACGACGGAATGATTCATATCTCTAAAATGAGTGCTTCTCGCATCTCTCACCCGCTTGAAGTTCTCTCACTCAACCAATATCTGCCTCAAATTGAAGTTATCTCCATCGACCATGAAAAGGGTAAAGTCGGATTAAGTCTTGTTGAGAACTAATTTATATTTTTATAAAATAACTCTATGGTATGATATGTATTACATGATACAAAAAAAAGGGCATAGGAGAGTGGGATTTTGTTTAATTGTGCTGATGTAAAAGTCGAAAGAGAGCATTGTTCTAATATAGGTAGCGTCTTAATTATTGAAGATTCTTCTCTCCTTAGAGATAATATAAAAAAAAGTATTAACGATAGATTAGAGATTAATTGTGATACGGCAAACACTGAACAAGAGACGATGGAGCTGCTGCAAAAGAATAGGTACGATTTAATTATTGCCGACCTCCATCTCTCTGAGGGCACCGGGAACTTAATAGGTCATCTCGTGCGTGAAAAAAATCGTATTATTGTAATCACAGATTCAGATAACGAAGAAAATCGTGAAAAACTTATCTCTCTTCAAATAGTTGACTATCTGTACAAAACGGATGAAGAAAGCATAATTAACTATCTGATAAGTTCCATCATTAGACTTCAGGCGAATGCAGATGCAACCGTAATTATCTGTGATGATTCCAGAACATCCAGACTGCTGATTAAGCAGGAGATAGTGAGCCAGAACCTTGCTTATATTGAGTTGGAGGATGGGCAGCAGGCTTATGAATGTATCATAAATAAAGGTCTAAAAATAGATTTGCTTATCACGGATATTGTCATGCCCAATATGGACGGAATTAATCTTATCCGCCACATACGACACAGATACAATGCAAGCGAACTTCCTATTCTGGCGGTCTCAGGCTCTAATAAACACTCACTGGTTGCACAGCTCTTAAAAACCGGAGCAAATGACTATGTCGATAAACCTATAAAAAATGAAGAGTTTTTAACACGCATGAATATTCTGCTTGACCACTCCAGACTCTTTAAACAAAACAAAGAGCTTATAAAGGAGTTGCGAACAGCAGCAACTACTGATTTTCTCACAAAACTCTACAACAGAAACTACTTCTACTCCACTATTAAAGTCATTCAGGCTCAGGCAAAAAGACATAATCAACCTTATGGAATTGTAATGGGAGATATTGATTTTTTCAAAAAAGTGAATGATAGCTATGGACATGAGGTTGGTGACATAGCACTTAAATCAGTGGCAACAATTATAAAAGAGAGTGCAAGAGAGTCAGATATAGCTTGCAGATGGGGCGGAGAAGAGTTTTTGATTCTCGTGCCTAACACAAACATTGAAGAGTTGGTAAATTTTTCTCAGAGAATCAGAAAAATTATTGAGAGAACACCCGTAATAGTCGGAGATTCTGATTTAGTATTTAATGTAACCGTCTCTTTTGGCGTTACTTTGTCAAATAAAGAAAATTGTGAAGATGTTGAAGAGATTATAGATGAAGCCGACAAAAAACTCTATAAAGCAAAAAAGTCCGGCAGGAACTGTGTAGTTTTTGACTGAGTTATTTGCCATGGAACAAACCTGATATAATAAACTTCTTGCAAAACTCAAAACTAAGTGAACGATTCTGCAGCGTAGCGAAGCCTTAGTGAGCGTGTTTTGAGTTTTGCAAGAAGTTTAATACAAAAAAATTTTAAATACACAAGAAGATTCAGATGATACAACTTATAAATATTTCTAAAAGCTTTACCTCACAAGAGCTTTTTTCTGACCTCAGCTTCAAGCTGAACTCCGGCAATAAGATAGGTTTGGTCGGAAGAAACGGCAGCGGAAAGTCTACACTTTTTAAACTAATTTTAGGTGAAGACACTCCTGATAGCGGCGAAATAATCATACCAAAAGGGTATAAAATCGGCGCGCTCAAACAGCACCTTGAGTTTAGCGAACCAACTCTTAGGGAAGAGGCTGCTCTAGCACTTGCAGAAGATGATAAGTTTAGTCTCTATAAAGTGGAGAAAATTCTTTTTGGCTTGGGCTTTACCCATGAAGATTTGGAAAAAAACCCCCTTTCATTCTCCGGTGGCTATCAGATACGGATTAACCTCGCGAAGCTACTGGTAACTGAGCCGAACCTCCTTCTTTTGGATGAACCGACCAACTACCTTGATATTGTCTCACTGCGCTGGCTGAGAGCTTTTTTGAAGGCCTTTGAGGGAGAGATTATTCTGGTGACCCATGACAGGGATTTTATGGATAGCATTACAACCCACACCATGGGAATTATTCGCAAATCATTGAGCCTCATTGCCGGAGATACTCATAAATTTTATGCCCAGCTCAAAGCAAATGAAGAGCTTTATGAAAAGCAGAAAATTTCTCAAGACAAGAAGGTAAAAGAGCTTGAAGAGTTTATAGCTAAAAACAAAGCCCGTGCCTCAACGGCGGCTCTCGCCCAGTCAAAAGTAAAACAGCTTGAGAAGATGGATTTATTAGAAGATTTAGGCTTTGACTCGACTCTGGAATTTGACTTTAACTTCAAAGATACTCCTGCAAAAGTCCTGCTTGAAGTCAAAGATTTGAGCTTCGGATATACACCCGAGAATATTTTGTTCCAAAATATCTCATTTGCGCTCGAAAAAGGGGAGTGTTTAGGAATAATCGGAAAAAACGGCAAGGGTAAATCTACTCTTTTGAATACCATCGCAGGAGAGTTAAAACCCCTTAGAGGCGAAGTGAAGTTTCATACGACCACCTCCTATGCCCACTTCGGACAGACAAATATAGCGCATCTCAACCCCAAAAATACGGTCATGGATGAGATTTATGTAGGCAATCCCAACCTCTCAGAATCCAATGTGAGAAGTATCTGCGGTGGCATGATGTTTAGCGGGGAGAGCGCAAAAAAGAAAATTTCTCTTCTCTCCGGTGGAGAGAAAAGCCGTGTCATGCTAGGGCAGATTTTGGCTCGCAATGTGAACCTGCTCTTTTTGGACGAACCTACAAATCACCTTGACATGGATTCTATAGAGGCTTTAACAGTTGCTATTCAAAACTTCAAAGGGTCGGTTATCATTGTAACCCACTCGGAAGAGTTGCTTCGAAGGGTTTGCGACAGGCTAATAATCTTCGCCAAAGAAGGAGCCGAATATTTTGACGGCGGATATGAGCTATTTTTAGAAAAAATCGGTTGGGAAGAGGAGGAGCAGGATGTGAAGACAAAACCTGCCCCTAAAGTGAACAGACAGGAGAATAAAAAACTAAGAGCTGCTCTTATTCAAGAGAGGAGCAAAGCGACCTCATCTCTAAAAAAAGAGGTTGAAAAACTGGAAAAGTTTATAATCGAGAGCGAGGAGATGCTAGAGCTTTACCATGCGGATTTAATCACGGCATCAAACAAATCTGACAACTCAAAAATTATGGAAGTTTCACAGCTGATTTCCAAGACAGAGAATGAGATAGAGAAGAAGTTTGAACTTTTAGAGGTAGCTCAAAACAATCTGGATGAGATTTTAGAGAGTTATGATAAAAAATTAGCAGAGCTTGAGGGATAGCATGGAGCTATTTTTTTAGGCTACCAACACTCTTTTAAGTTTATCTAAAAATTAATTCTTTTCCATCATAGAGACAGTTAGCATTTGCCCATCTTCAATATCTAAATGCTTTACGGATGTTGTTATATTCTCTTTACTAAAAATATCATGATATGGGATTGAGTTTAAATCTATCTCTTGAAAATCAGTGCTTAAAATCACAAAATCATTTGCATGTATTCTAAAAAGCAGTGAATTTGGAAACATCTCTTTTAAAAGCTTGGCAAAATCAAAAAGCAACTGATTTCCCGTCTCCCATCCATATTTTGCGTTGTACTCTTTGAAGTTATGTAAAAAAACTATATCTACATATTTATAAGTCATATTAATACTGTTCTTTAAAAAAACAATATTCAAATAATCTTGATTAAACAGCTCCGTTACTCTGTCATTGAAGAAATATACAAAACGCTCATGTTCGAGCTCACTCTCCGGCAATTGCGTAGCGCTCTCTTTTAAAACCACCTTTGATAGCACTTTTATTGCGCTCTTTACTACTTTTTCATGGAACTGTATGTTGGAGAGCGCACGTAGCTCTTCTAATGCTTCGCTAAGATTCTTTCTACTTTTATAGATTCTGCTTGTAGTCATGGCATCAAAAGAATCCGCTGCAATCATAATTTGCGATAGTTCATTAATCTCTTCGCCTTTTAACCCTTTAGGATACCCTTTTCCGTCATAACGCTCATGGTGAGAATTTATAATATTTGATATTACTTTAAACATAGGAATCTTATTTAACATATCAAAGCCCACACTTACATGCTCTTGAATTAATTTGTACTCATTTTCATTCAGTTTACCCGGTTTTAAAAGTATTGAATCAGGAGTAGCAACTTTTCCTATGTCGTGAAGTATTCCGGCTCTGTAAATCAGGTTGCAATCTTCATCGCTGCAGTTCATCTCTTTGGCTATCATTCTAGAGTAATCGGCAACGCGTTGAGAGTGCCCTGCCGTGTAGCTGTCACGGCGTTCAATCAGGTCAATAAGTGCAATGAGTGTCTGTTCATAATTATCAATCTGTTCTATCTGCAAGGATTCACGTTTTTTTATCTCTTTTTCTACCAACTCTTCTAAGTGTTGATGATAAAGTTTGTTTTCTCTTGTTTCATTTATTTTGATGACTGACTGAGAGATAGTATCTAACATTTGCTCATTTTGAAAAGGTTTTACAATATAAGAGCCAACACCAAGCTTTATCGAGTCAATCAAATAATCGCTTTCAGTGTATGCCGATGTAATAACAATATCTTGTGAGGGGTTGATTTCTTTAATCTTTTTTATCAAATCAATACCGTTTAAATTAGGCATTTTGATATCTGTAATAACGATATCACAAGCTCTTTGTTTATATGCATCCAGGGCTTTTTGTCCATCGGAGACGGCTCTTATATCTTCAAAAAAATTGCTCAAGTACTTTTCAAATTTCTCTCTTAATTTATCTTCATCTTCTGCATAAATTATAGAAATATTTTTAGAAATATTTTTTAACTCTTGTGCATTTATCATCTCAAACTACCCTCTGTTTTTTTTTGCAATTCAATGCAAAAACATACGCCATCTTTTGTGTTAGTAACACTCAATACGCCATTAATATGTTTTTCTATAATCATCTTTGACATATACAAACCTATTCCTGTACCGCTTTTGCTATCTTTAGTTGAGAAATAGGGATCAAATATTTTAGAGAGAATACGCTCTTCTATTCGTCCGCCATTATTGCAAATATTTATAATTATACTGTTTTCACTCTCTTTTATGCTTATTGCTATCTCTCTTTCTTCTTCATTTCTGTTTTCTACTAAAGCTTCTTTAGCATTTTTCAGTATGTTTATAAATACTTGCACTAACTCGCGTGAGTACACTTTTATCTTAGGAGTAGGAGTAATATCTGTTTTATAAACTATACTGCTGTTTTCCAAGCTTTTGGACATCATTTTTAATGAATTCTCTAATAGCTCGTCTATGCTTACCTCTTCTAACTCCTTACTTGGCTTAAAAAAGTCTCTAAAGTCATCTATCGTATTTGACAAGTATCTCGTTTGTTCTAAAATATCGTTTGCCTCTTGCTGTACTTCATCATCATTCAGATTCCCAAGCTCTAAGTCAAGCAGCATATTATTTGCACTCATGGAGATAACACTTATGGGTTGACGCCACTGATGCGCTATCATGCTTATCATCTCTCCCATAGCCGCCGAGCGTGACTGTGCTATCATCATCTCATCTTTTTGTTTTAACTCCTGCTCCATAATAATTTTATTTGAGATATCCTGCTTAATTCCTATATAGTTTACAATCTTCCCGTTTTTATCTTTTATAGGAGAGATAATTGCTGATTCCCAATACTCTTCGCCGCTTTTTGTAATATTTTTAAAAGTACCTGACCATGTTTCTCCGTTTGTTAACTTATTCCATAGCTGTACATATTCCGCTTGAGTTGTAGCTCCCGATGCAAGCACTCTTGGATTATGTCCAAGAACTTCCTCCGGAGTATAGCCGGTAGCTTTTGTAAAGAAGGGATTCACATATTCCAAATTTCCTTCTATGTCAGTAATTACAATAGATACGGGACTCTGTTCGATAGCTGTTTTGAGTTTTTTAAGTTCTTGTTCTGCAGCCACATGCTCTGTTGTGTCTATGATAATACCTGTTATTTTTACAGGAGTACCCTGCGCAGATTTAACAACCTCGTTTTTCATTTTAACATTACGCTCAGTACTATCTCTTCTTTTGAGCACGCACTCTATCTCTTCTTTTTCTGTTTTTCCCTCTCTGATCCTTGCGATTAAGATGCTTATTTTATTTTGATCCTTTTGCGAGAAATAGCTCATTAAAACTTCATACTCAGGTATAAAAGAAGTTATCTTTTCACCGAATATTCTAAAAACTTCATCGGACAAAACTATTTCTTGTGTCTCTAAGTCCATCTCCCAACTGCCGATGTGACCTATGCGCTCTGCATCACTAAGCATCTTATACGCAGAGTTAAATTTTATTTCATAATTTTTTCTATCCGTTATATCAAAGTATGCACCTATTACACCATGTGCTATTCCATGCTCATCTATCAAAGGCATTTTTGAACTATTCAGCCATACTTTTGAGCCATCCAATTTTGTTTGAGGCTCCTCATAGTTTATTTTGCTTCTTTTTGACTCCATTACTTCTCTGTCATCTGCTAAATAAAGCTCCGTTTCCTCTACCCATGGCATATCGTAATCAGACTTACCAACAATATCTTTTTCAGAAGCTAGATTTAATTCATTCGCAAATATTTTATTACACCCTAAATATTTAGAGTCTCTATCTTTCCAAAAAATCGATATGGGAACCGTATTAATAATTGTTTCCAACAAGGTACTTTCACGCTTTAGCTGTTTTTCGATGTTTTTCAGTTCAGATATATCTATGCACACCTGAACAATTCCCTCTGTTTGATTTGCAACAATAGGACTGATTGTAAAGCTGTATGTATGCGAATCATTATGGAACTCATACGACGAAACCGTTCTCATATTTTTTATAAAGGTACAAAGTTCACACGCATTCTCTTCTATCTTTTTATTATGAAATAGGAGATGATTGGAGTGATTTATTATCTCATATTTTGATAGGTTCAAAAACGATTTGGCGGCACGATTGGCTTGACGAATAATTCCCTCTACGTCAACAATAACCACGGGTACAGGAATTGCATCGTATGTACTGACCTCATGCGCCATCAACTTGAATGGCTTTTCTAATGATGTTTGAACCATAGATAAGAATATCATCCAATAGGATAAAAATTTAAATAGGTGCCCGAACACACTGCTGAAACCATAAAAATCAGTATAAAAAGTGAGTATAAACTCCGAACAGATTGTAAATAGAATAGATGCGATGATGTAGTGATAGATTGTTGTCTCAAATCTCTCTTTTAATTTTTTATAGATGAATATTGCGACTAAAAGTAGAGCAATTATAATATACTCAAATCCAATCTTTAAAGATGTTAAACCCTCATTCTCTACAAATAAACTAGGCACATACTCTGAAAATGCAATCCAATAGACAACAGCGGAGACAAAACCGAATAATATAAAAATTTTTATTTTTGGAATATATGAAAAAGATACAAAAGGAGCGCTTATCAACAACAAAGCTTCTAAAAAGCGGGAAAGCACCCAAAATGTCAGTGTTATATTTGAACTTTCTATTGAGTAAATCATCATGCCCTTAAATGTGAGCATATGAAAAAGATCAAGAATTGCAATCCAAAAATAGCCGATTCCCAGATAAAGTAAAAAATTATTTTTTGTAAATTGGTAGGTGTAATAGGAGACAATTATAATCATAAATCCGACTAAAACAGAAAAAATTTCAGCCAAGCTATGAAAAAGGAGATGCCCGCCAAAGTAGCGTGCTGCTACGATAGTAATTATAAAGATAAAAGGAACTGTTGAAGCCCTGAAAAATTCACTTTTTATTGTCCCTCTCAAATCACAACCCCTATTTTATCTCACAGATATAAACTTTGATTTTAATAAGTATAGCACTATCTTTTTTATTATCGGATACATTAAGCCCACTCCTCAATTTTTTCGTTCATCTCCATGTGCGTCAAGTAGAGTCTCAAATCAAACTCTGTCTGATGGTAGGAGGGCTGCATAAATTGGCATAGCTGATAAAAGGATTTGTTATGCTCTTTCTCTTTAAAATGGGCGAGTTCATGCACGACTATCATCTTCAAAAACTCCTCCGGAACACTCTTGAACATGGAAGAGATTCTAATCTCATTTTTTGCTTTGAGCTTGTTTCCCTGCACCCTTGAGATAAAATGATGCGTGCCTAGGGCATTGTGAATAACATTTATTTTGCCGTCATAGAGAACTTTACTCAGAGGCGGTGATTTTTTAAGGTGCTCATTTTTAAGATTATTGACATACGCAAAGAGTGCTTTATCATTTTTGATGGAATGGGAAGTTTTATATTTGTTTAGAAGATGAAGCCCCAGCTTATCTTCGTTGACAAGTCTATGAACTTCTGCTTTTGTCTGCTCGTTGTAGTGGTTTAGATATTTTAAAGAACCCATACAGAAAATTTCTTGCCCTTAATCTTTCCATGTTGGAGTTTTTTATGTGCTTGGTCTATAAATTTACTTTTAATTGCAACATAACTTTGTTTCTCGTAGATGTCGATTTTTCCTATGCTCTCACCCGAGAGTCCGGCATCTCCCGTAAGCGCACCCAACAAATCTCCCGCACGCACTTTGTCTTTTTTGCCACCCTCGATTACAAGAGTGATATACTGCGGTTTCATCTCAAACCCGTTCTCTTTCTTTAAACTCTCCGACTCTTCAAAAATACGGGTTTCGTTTTTGTATTCAAGAGCATTTTGCACCTCATATTCACTGTAGAGTGTTATTGCAATACCTTCTTGCCCTGCTCTTCCTGTTCTTCCTATGCGGTGCGTGTAAGTTTCTGTTCCATGTGGAATGTCGTAATTTACAACCATGGAGAGCTCTTTTATATCAAGTCCTCGGGCAGCTACATCAGTAGCGACTAACACGGGACAGCTTTTGTTAGCAAACTGAACTAACACATCATTTCTCTCGTACTGCTCTAAATCACCGTGAATTGCGAGTGCGTCGATTTTATTTTTTTGCAAGTTCTCTGCAATCTCTTTTGCATCAAGTTTTGTGTTAGTAAAAACAATTACATTCTCAGGTTTGTAGGTGCTGAAAATTTTAATGAGGGTTTCTAATTTATTGCCCTTCTGTGCCTCATAAAATCGTTCACTTATCTTGTTCGCCACCTCGGTAGAAACAGTTTTTACGCTCACGGCATCTTTTTGGAGTTTGTTACTGATTCCGATTATCTCATCCGTGTAGGTTGCGGAGAAGAGAAGCGTCTGTTTCTCTTTTGGGGCATACTCCAAAACTTTATCAATCTCTTCAATAAATCCCATGTCAAGCATTCTGTCTGCTTCATCAAGCACTAGAGTCTCTAGGTTTTCTAAACTCAGAGTCTCTTTGTTGAGATGCTTCAAAATGCGCCCCGGCGTTCCCACTATGATGTGCGCGCCATGACTGAGTGAGCCGAGCTGAGGTCCAAAAGCGGCTCCTCCGCATAGGGTGAGAATTTTAATGTTGTGTGTAAATCGTGCAAGTGTGCGAAGCTCTTTTGCTACTTGGTCGGCCAGTTCACGGGTAGGACAGAGAACGAGCGCCTGCACTCTAAACTTTTTTACATCCAGTTTGCTGAGAAGTCCAATGCCAAAAGCGGCTGTTTTACCGCTTCCTGTTTTTGCCTGAGCGATTACATCTCTGCCGTCTAAAATAAATGGAAGTGCCTCTGCCTGAATCGGCGTCATCTCTGTATAACCTATTTCATTCAGGTTATTTATCATAGCATGTGTAAGTGGGAGAGTTGAGAAATTTTTAGAGTTCATGGTTCAATCTTTTTACGAAATTATAGCATCTTAAACGCTACCAACTATTTTTATTTTGCATTGCAACATATAAAAATATGATACAATTTGTTCAAACAGCTAAAGGAGTTCTACAATGATGTTACATGTTATGTTTATTGCAGTTTTGGTCATTCTAATGCCGTCTTTATTGAGTGCTGAGTATAATCCGGAGAAGGTGGGGTTGTCTCACGAGCGTCTAAAACGGATTGATACGCTTATCGACAAACATATTGAAGATAAAAAAATAGCCGGGGCGGTTGTGTTAGTTGCACGCAAAGGGGAGATTGAGTACTTTCGTGCGGCGGGCAGTGCAGATGTCGGTAAGCCCATGCAAAAAGATACTATTTTTCGTGTAGTCTCCATGACAAAGCCCCTTGCAAGCGTTGCGATTATGATGCTTTATGAAGAGGGAAAACTTCTGCTTTCAGACCCCGTGTCAAAGTATATTCCTGAATTCAAGAACCCGAAAGTGATGGTGCCCGAGCCGGAGGGTTCAGAGTTTAAATACAAACTTGTCGATGCCAAGCGTGAGGTTACGGTTCGTGACCTTCTCAGCCACTCATCGGGCATTCTCTATCTCTTCCCTGCCAACTACTATCCTGAGGACAAAAAGCGTCAAATGCTTGTTGACCTTTACAAAGAGGCAGATATTACCGACGGTTTTTGCCGTCCTGATGAAGAGATAGGAGACATGGTGAAGCGTCTCGCACGACTCCCTCTCTATGAAAACCCCGGCGAAGTGTGGGACTATGGTCTTAACAGCGATATTTTGGGCTATCTGGTTGAAGTGGTTTCCGGCATGAAATTTGACAAGTTTATGGATGAGCGCATCTTTAAACCTTTAAAAATGAAAGACACTTATTTCTATGTTCCACAAGAGAAACAGGAACGTATCTCGGCGGTTTGGCTAAGTGACTGGAAGGGTTCGCTTAAGAGAGTCGGGAATGAACCGCTTATAGATAACAACTTGGCGCTCTGCCCGACCGATGCCTATGCAACTTCAGGAAAATATCTTGCGGGCGGAGGGAGTGTGCTCTCCACGGCCTATGATTACTACCGATTTGCGCAGATGCTCCTTAATAAAGGGGAGTTGGACGGTGTACGCCTCATAAGTAGAAAAACAGTGGAGCTTATGACCGCAACAAACCATATAGGGGATTTTGATGCGACTTTTCTTCACAGTCACGGCTGGAAATTCGGACTTGGGTTTGCCATTCAACAAGACAGAAATCACGATGTTGACAGCGGAAGCGAAGGCGTTTATGAGTGGGCGGGCATCTACTCAACCCGTTTTAGCATCGACCCGAAAGAGGATAAAATCACAATTTTCATGAGTCAGACATCACCGTTTGGAATGCATTTTGAACTTTGGGACAAACTGCTGGTTTTGTCAAATTCAGCAATTAATGATTAGGGAGTAAAAATGAAACTTTTAATTTTAATGCTACTATTTTTTAGCATGCAGCTTATGGCTACAGGACCGCGTATTACAAAAAGTACAATCTCGCCGGATAAAAAAGAGGTGTTTGCTTTTGACGCTCTTCCATTCATCTCAACTGAAATTGAAAATAGCGGCATGTTAAGCGAGGTTGCTCTTGCCGCTTTTAAAGAGGCAAAAATAGATGCCGTAATAACTGTATTGCCGCTACACAGCATGGTTAAATATTATCTTACTCAAGAAAAAGCAATAGTAATTATAGGACGATACTTAGGGCTGAGCGCAGAAGATGAAAAATCAGTTGTAGCTATACCGCTCTACTCGGCAGAGGAGAGTTATCTCTATTATAAACCAAAACATCCGCAAGGGCTTGAATACAAAGGAGAACTTTCAAGCTTCAAAGGGCTTACATATGGAGCGTTAGAAGGTGAGGAGACCGGTACATATAAAGATGCCGGTATAACCGTTGTAAAAGGGCGAACCCTCTCACTTTTCAAAAAACTCCAAGGCGGTACAATCGACTTTATAGGTGTGCCCACAGAGAGTGCACAATGGTTTTTACAAAACAAGTTTGCAGAACATAAAAATGATTTTACAGTCATGCAAACAAGCAGGAGTACGGCTGATATCTCAATATATTTCAATCTCAACAACCCGGATGGAAAAATAAGTGCAGAAAGCTTTAAAAATGGCTTGAGAACAATTGTGAACAATGGAGAATATGCTAGAATATTAGGTAAACATATTAAAGATTCTGAAGCGGTGAAGCTGCAAGTTCAGTATATTCAAAAATTCTTGAAATAAATGGTTGAAAATGCTTCGAAATTTTCTATTTGTACTGCTGTTAATCCTGCAATCTCCGCTCTATTCGCAAGAGAGAGCGGTGGGTACGGTGGTGCTAGAAGCAAACGAAGCTCCGCCCTATTGGTCAAAAACACTACCTGATGACGGAATAGCCGGGGAGATTGTCTATGCCATTTCAAAAGCATGCGGCGTAAAGTCTGATATAGTGTTTAAACCGCTCTCAAGAATTATAGAAGATGAAACAAATAACGATCTTGGAAATCCGGCCTTTTTTATGGCTAATCAAGATTTTGCAGCGATTATTCCTATTGCGCTCTACCATGTCTCCCTGTGCTACTATGATCCGGAACATAAAGGTAAATTCGTGTTCAAATCACTAGCCGACCTAAAAGGGAAAAAAATTGGTGTACTTAAGGGGACTCTGCTTGACAACTCCTATTTTCAGCAAGAAGGGGTTTTCTTTGAAGAGAGCTATTCACATGAGTCACTTTTCAAAAAACTCAAACTCGGGCGCCTTGACATGGTTATAGAGATAGATTTAGTAGTTCAACAGACTCTAAAAAAATTCTATCCGGGGGAGATAGATAATTTTAAACAAGTTGACATCTCCGCTGCTTCGAGCCCTATTGCGATTATGCTTGCTGATGCGTATCCTGATGCCAAAAATATCGCTAAAAAGTACCGCCAAGGACTAAAAAAGATTATCCAAAACGGCACTTATGAAAAGATACTTGGCAAATATTACATCAAAGGAATGCTTCCTGATGGCTGGTTTAAAGAGTTGGAGCGATTTGAACAGCTCTACAAAATGGATGAGGAGTAACCGCCTATGCAAAGTATACTAACCAAAAATATCAAAGCAAAAGTTACGCTTCTTCTAATTTTAGGTACTGCGACTATATTCAGCCTATTTTTTACATATAGATACCATATACAAAAAGAGTATGAAGAAAAGAGGCTGGAGCTTTTTGCAGATAGTGCAATAAAGCGATTAGCACAAAATTTAGAAGTACCTCTGTGGGAACTTGATGAAAAGTGGATTAAGAAGATTATTTACACAGAGATGGAGTATAAACAGTTTTGTACAATTACGGTAACAGGAAAGGGTGATATCAATATAACAAAAGAACTCGACATTCACAGCCATGGAGGAAAGGATGTAAAGCGCTCTACACCCATTATACATGACGATGAGCTGATAGGGGAAGTTTCTATCTATGTCACCAAAAAATATCTTGAAGAACATCTATTTGATCAGAAAATATTCTATTTTGGAAGCAGCATAATGCTGTTAACATTTCTCATTTTATCTCTCTATCTTATTTTAGACTATTTTGTTCTAAATCCTATCGATTCAATCTTTAAGAGTGTCAAAGCAATTGCAAAAGGTGACTTCACGCAGAAGGCTGAAGTTATTCATAATGATGAGATAGGTGAGCTGGCACAAGGTTTCAACAATATGATGAAGAGCGTTCAAGAAAAAGAGGAGATGATGCTCTCACAATCGCGCCATGCTGCGATGGGTGAGATGATTAGCATGATTGCTCATCAGTGGCGACAGCCAATTTCGGCAATTGCCATGGGTGCGAATAATATGCTTATTGATGTTGAACTGGATGCACTGGAGCCAAAGAGTGTAAAAGAGGGCGCAGAGCTCATACTTGATCAGGCGATGCATCTCTCAAAGACAATTGATGATTTTAAAAATTTTTTCAGACCTAACAAACAGAGAGAGATAGTATTGGTAAACGATGTTCTTGAGGAGACATTTACTATAATCGAGAAGAGTCTTGAAAACCACAATATAGCCATAAAAAGAAGTTACGGTTCAAAAACGCCTATCTCCCTCTTCTCAAGGGAGTTATTGCAGGTTTTTATCAACATAATAAAAAATGCCAAAGAGGCTCTGCTTGGTGCAAATATTGAGAATCCTGTTATCTCTGTCACAACCGGTGAAGACGAGGAGCAGGTTTATATCTCAATTTGTGACAATGGTAAAGGAATTGATAAAGCAATAATTGCTAAGATATACGAACCCTATTTTTCTACAAAAGATGAAAAAACAGGTACGGGCTTGGGGCTTTACATAAGTAAAATAATCGTAGAGAAACATCTGCTTGGAACGCTTCATGCAAAAAATATTGAAGAGGGTGGGGTATGTTTTGTTATATCTCTTCCAAAAAAAGGAAAAAATGATGAGTGACTTTAAACAACTTCGCGAAGACCTAAGCTCTATCTGTGTGTTGTATGTTGAGGATGAAGAGAAGATACGCGATGAAACACTAAAATTTTTAAAGAAAATATTCAGCTGTGTAGATAGTGCCACAAACGGTGAAGAGGGGCTGAAACTTTTTAAAGAAAAAGGGTATAGGCTCGTTATTGCCGATTTAAAAATGCCGAAAATGAACGGTCGGGAGATGTTGCTTAAGATTCGCGAAATAGACAAAGGTGCTGTCTTAATTGTCATGAGTGCATCGGACAGCAACATAGACGTAACAACTACAGTCTGTGATGCTTATATGAACAAACCCGTTATGTTTACAGATTTTTTAGAAACCCTTGAATCTTTGAAAGGAAGACTGCTCAGCAATCAATCTTAATAAATCTCTTTGACCCGCCCTACTTCACCGCTCATCAAGCGCACTTTTATGCCATGATGATGCGTTGGGGATGAAGTCAATATATCGCGCACTATCCCGTCTGTCAATCTTCCGCTCTGCTGATCCTGTTTAAGGACAATTGCCACACTCATTCCATGTTTTATATCTGCTCGTTTCGTTCCATCCATCTTCTCTGCCTTATCTATTTTTAAACTGATACATCATAATCGATGCTGCTACGCTTACATTAAAGCTTTTTACACCCTCTTGCATCTCTATGGTCACAACCTCGTCGCAGACCTCTAAAATCTCCTTACTTAGCCCTTTTCCCTCATTTCCCATGAGTAGTACCCACTTTTTCGGAACTTTCACATGCCACAATGGCGTTGAATTTTCACTCACCTCAGCTGCAAAAATTTTATATCCCATAGTTTTTAGAGCCTGACATGTAGAAAATATATTCTCATAAATATGGATATGCAACATGCTCACATACCCCATCGAAACCCTGAGTGCGCGTCTGTTGTAGGGGTGTGGAGCCTCTCTTGGCACAACAAAAGAGTGTACTCCAAGCGCTGCGGCACTTCTTGCGAGAGAGCCGATATTTTCGCTTGAGGAGATGTTGTCCACCATGATTATGTTGTCGCCCAGCGCATCCAAAGGGGAGTTGGGCGGACGGATTCCATGCATCATAACATTGTGATGTATCTTATGCCCGACAATTTTTTGCATCTCGTTTTTGTCTGTCAAGAAGAGTTTAGGGATACTCTTTTGTATAAGCAACTCTTCAAACTCCTCATAATACTCTCTAGTCGCCAAAATACTTTTAATCTCCATCGAAGTTTTTAAAAGTATATTTGCCACCTTCGGACTGTCGGCCACAAAACTGTTGTCATCCCGAAAGGCGCTCTCTCTTAGGCTATGGTAAATGGCAAGCTCCGGCATATGGATATCGTCTATTTTAGTGAGGATTAGGTTTCTCAATTAACAAGTTCCTCAAGTTGATAAACAGAATGAATATTGTTTGCTTCTATCTCAATACCTTTTATCACATACCCGAGACAGCTCCCTGTCATCATACTGTCAAGCTTCATTTTTAAATCGCTTAAATCCATCGCCGCTTTGCTAAGAACAGCAAAATCATCTCCAAAAACTCTGAACACAAGAGACTCTTTAAAATAATCACTCAAAAATGCACCAAGGGTATGCAAAAATTCATCGCCCATGCTCCAACCAACCTCTTTGTTATATTTTGAGAAATTATTCAATAAAAAAATATCTATATGATTGAACTCTTTTTCATAGCTATTTTTTTTCAAAATTATCTCTAAATAGTTTTGATTATAGGTATCGGCGAGTCTATCTTTATAAAAATATGCGAACCTCTCCTGTTCTAGCTTCGTTCGCGGAATTTGGCTTATATTTTCATCAATTTTTATATCATGAAGAGCTATCAATGCACTATCTACGACTTCCGGGTGAAACTGATGCAACTTAAATCTCATCAGTTCATCTAAAGCCTCTTGAACACTTTTTCTTGTTTTATAAATTCTGTTCGTTGTCATGGCATCAAAGGCATCTGCCACTATCATCACTCTTGCAAGCGGATGTATTTCATTACCGCTCAATCCCCTAGGATACCCTCTTCCGTCATATCTCTCATGGTGCGAGTGTACAATATCTGCCAAAGACTCAAACATCGGTATATGGTCAAGAAGTTTAAAGCCGACTTCGACATGCTCCTTGATGAGTGTATATTCTATCTCATTTAGATTTTTTGGATTTAAAAGAACTGCATCGGGAGTAGCAATCTTTCCTACATCATGCAGGATTGCCGCTTGGTAGAGTTTTGTGCACTCCTCCTCGCTGTGCCCCATCTGCTCGGCTATTGTTTTGCAATAGTGCGCAACTCTTTTGCTATGCCCCGCCGTGTATGTGTCTCTGTCTTCTATCATCTCTACCATGGAAAGAAGTGTTTTTTCATAATTGTCGTTTTTGAAAAGCATCATTTTGGTTATTTCTAATGTTTTTTTCTCAACCATCTGTTTTAGATTTTTTTTGTACTGCTCATTTTGGGCAAAAATATTTAATTTTTCTACTATCTTGTAAAGTTCAATATTTAACTGTTCATATTCAAAAGGTTTTATAATGTAGCCGTCCACCCCTAACCTTATTGCTTTAAGTATATTGTCTGAATCGGCATGCGCAGTTGTTATCAACACCGCCTGATTTTCATCTATCTCTTTTATCTTAGCTATCATATCTATACCGTTCATTTTAGGCATAGACAAATCGGTTATAACTATCTCAAATTTTTCCGCTCTGTATTTTTCTAAGCCGTCAACTCCATCAACAGCTGTCGTGACGCTCAAAAATATTTTTCCAAGATAAGCAGTAGTGAAACTTCTTATTGCACTGTCATCTTCAACATATAAGACAGTGAAGTTTTTAGACAACTCTTTTAATTTCTTAATATCAATCACTACCCACTCCTCCTCTCATTCCGACTCTAATGCATGAGAGGATAACATAAATTATCTTTAAGAACTTATATCGCATATTAATTTTTAATGCATCATCATTTTAAATTAAGTTGTTTCCTAATTGTTATAATTTTGAATAGTTTTTTGAAAAAATCAGATATAATTTTCTTGTAGTATATTCATATTTTTGGATATAATTTATTTTTAATTATTGTTTTTTATTAGATTTTTACTTCAAAAATCTAAGTTTCCGGACCGTTTATAAGAGCATGCAGGTGACTCGCAATAGAGGGTTACATTATATAAAAGGATTTGTCTTGGCAAAAAGAGTTATTTTGGTAGATGATTCAAAAACTATTCTGGCTACGGCTCAAATGGCCTTAGAAGAGATGGAGAGTAGTGGGAGTGTTACTTTGGTTACATATCAGAATCCGGCAGAGTTGCTTGATTTATTAATGGGAGGGAGTGAAAATTTTGACATGCTTATAAGTGATATAAATATGCCTCAGATGAATGGATTAGATTTGGCCACAGCGTTAAAAGCGGATGAGCGCTTTAAAAACAAACCTATTCTGATTCTGACAACAGAGAGTTCTCCCGCCATGAAAGAGCGAGGCAAGGAGATAGGCGTCACGGGATGGATGGTTAAGCCGTTTAGTGACGAAAAGCTGATAAAGGCTGTAAAAATGGTATTGGGGATTTAATGAGAACAAAAGATTTAGAGAATGAAGAAACCGGTCATAGACACCGTTATTTGAGTTTCTTTGTCGAAAATGAACAGTATGGAATAGAGATATCACATATTAATGAAATCATTGCGATGATGAAGATTACACATGTGCCGAGAACTCCCTCTTTTGTGGAGGGTGTTGTTAATCTTCGCGGTTCTATTATTCCGATAGTAGATATTCGGGGAAAATTCGGTCTTGAAAAAAAAGAGCATGATATGAATACTGCAATTATTATTAATGAAGTAAGCGGTGTGAATATCGGTTTTATTGTGGACAGAGTAGAAGATGTACTCACATTTGCCGATAAAGATTTAAGCGAACCGCCGAAATTCGGTTCACACATTGACACCTCTTTTATTCAAAGTGTTGCGGAGGTTGGGTCGGATGTTATCTTAATCCTTGACATGGAGAAGATTTTTGAAGATGATGAATTGACTCAGATGAGTTCGTTTGAAGAGAGCAAATCAAATAATAAAACTGAAAAGGTAGGAGAGTAGAGATGAAAAATTTGACGTTAACATATAAGATTAGTATAGGGTTTATTTTACTGCTGTTGATTACCCTTATTTTGGGTTCGATGGCTGTTTTTAACATGAAAAGTGTTGAGGGTGGTTCTCAGAAGCTGGCAGATGTATATGTTCCGGAAGTATCGATAGCAAACGATGTTGAGAGAAATGCTCTTTTGATGATGTATGATATTAGAGGTTATGCTTATAGTGATGACAAAAATTTTCTTGACAAAGGCAATAAAAGTTTAGATGAAGTAAAACACTACCTCGATGAAGCAAAAGCGCACGCAGAAAAATATTCACTCCCTAAGCTTACAGAACATGAAAAGAATGCCAGAACAAAAACCTTAGAATATGAAGGACTTATTAAGCAGACGGAGACTCTATTGAATTCGTTAGACAAATACAGGGAAGCGTTAGACAGCGGTGCTAAAAAATATATGACCAACTGTAACGACTTTTTGGTTAATCAAAATGAATCGATGAAAAATGAGATTGCTTCTAAAGCAGCTCCGGAAAAATTGGAGGAAAGACTTGAGAAGATTACTGTTATCAATGATATTATTGACCTAGGAAATGATACAAGAATTAAGACATTCAAAGCACAGGCTTTAAGAGATTCATCACTTCTCGCAGATGGTCAAAAAAACTTTCCTAAAATGGAGCCGTTGTTTGCTAAGCTTACTAAAATAACACATAAGGCAGAGAATCTTAAGCAGCTTGAAGAGACTAAGCTTGCGGCAAACCAGTATGCTGAAACTGTGAGCGGTTTTATTAAAAGCTGGAATGAGCTAGGAGAAGTTGGGAAAAAACGCACTGTTGTAGGAAGCGAAGTATTAGAAGCAGCAGAAGCAGTAGCTAAAATTGCTATGGATCAGACTGCAACTATTTCAAAAGAGTCGGCGGTTGCGCTAGCCTCTTCAGCATTTATCATGATTGTGGGTCTGATTGCAGCT
Organism: Sulfurimonas sp.; assembly: GCA_041662225.1. GTDB lineage: Bacteria > Campylobacterota > Campylobacteria > Campylobacterales > Sulfurimonadaceae > Sulfurimonas. The sequence goes on along the minus strand of JBAZSX010000004.1, from coordinate 17,394 downwards.
CTTGTAATCGGTATCTCTTTAGCTATCTACTTAATTAGAAGTATTACAGGTCCAATCATCCGTGCAGTTGAGTCAATCACAAGCGCAAACTCACAAGTTGTAAGTGCAGCAGGTGAAATTTCTGAATCTTCACAAGCTCTAGCAGAGGGTGCTTCACAGCAGGCAAGTTCTATTGAAGAGGTAAGTGCAACGGTTGAAGAAGCAACAGCCATCAATAACCAGAATGCCGACAACTCAAGAGAAGCGGATATTTTGGCTAAAGATACTAAAGAAGCGGCATCCGAAGGTTTTGCACGCGGTACGGAACTTATGGCTGCCATGCAAGAGATTAACAACTCTAGTGAGAGAATTGCTAAGATTATTAAAACAATTGATGAGATTGCATCCCAAACTAAACTTCTTGCACTGAACGCTGCAGTTGAAGCAGCAAGAGCCGGTGAACATGGTTTAGGATTTGCAGTTGTTGCAGATGAAGTGAAAGGTCTTGCTCAGCGTTCCGCAAATGCAGCTACTGAAACATCAGAGATAATAGAGCAGTCTATCAAACAAATCAGAAACGGTTTGGATGTAGCGAAGAAAACAAATGAAGCATTCGGAAACATTGATGAGAAGATTAAAAAGACTTCAAATCTTATCAGTGAAATCTCTATCTCTACCAAAGAGCAGAGTGAGGGCATGAGCCAAATAGCTCAAGCTATGGGCAACATCGACCAAGTAACTCAGCAAAACGCAGCAACATCCGAAGAAGCGGCAGCGGCATCTGAAGAACTGAATGCTCAAGCTGTTGCTATGCAAGACATGGTTGCGGTAATAGCGGCGATGGTTGGAATTATAGGTACAGGACAGCCTATGAGACAACCTGTTCGTTCACAAAAGTCTACAAAAAACATAGCATATAACCAGCCGAAAAGAGCATCAATAGCTCCTAAAAAAGCCCCTAAAGGCGGTGGTGGCGATGTATTTCCTCTAGATGATGAGGACTTGAAGGAGTTCTAAATGACGATAGACGGCGATGTTCTTGAAATAGAACTGGACATGGATTTAGGTGAAGTGATTGAACTGAAAAAGTTTGTCGAGCCCCGTTTGGAGTATATTGAGTCTATAGAAATAGTAGGAGAGAGAGAGGTATTTGCTACTTCTTCTCTCTTTGCTCTTTTGTTTAGTATTAAAAAAAGTAAGCCTGAGATTCGCATCCCTATGATTGACGAGGGAGTGCTGAAGCTTGCTCATTATGGCAGCGTGCATTGGATATATCATGACTAAAGAAGAGATTCGTTCCATATTTATTGAAGAGGCGACAGAGATAATCGAGAAACTCGATATTGATATTATCAATTATGAAGAGGATTCGGAGAACAAAGAGTTGCTTAATGAGTTGTTTCGCGGTGTCCATACACTAAAGGGAAGTGCAAACTCTTTTGGGTTTACCCGTCTTGGCGGGTTTGTGCATCTTTTTGAAGATGTGCTTGACCATTACCGCGACAGTGATGTGAGTGTGCCTGCACATGTGATTGATATATTTTTAAATGCCGTAGATGTTATTAAAGAGACCCTTTGGCTGGAAGTAAGCGGCGACGAGGGTGTACCTCCAAACTATGACTCTACACTGGAATCTATTAAGATGCTTCTGGAGAATAAAGAGGTTGTACATGAGTTTGTAGAGATGGCTAATCTTGCAGAAGAGTTTGGTGAGATAGATGGGACACCTGTTGCAACCGAGAGGGTAAGCCAAACTGTTGAAGAAGCGGCAGAACCAGAAGCAACAATAGAGACACCCGTAGCTAGTGACGGAAAGCTATTGTATAAAATTGTTTTAAAGCTCGATAATGATATTTATCACAGAGGGTATGATCATGGACGCTTTTTTCAACTTTTAAGCGAAAAGGGAAATATTCTTCAGTCTCGATGGACACTTCCTAAAATTGCAAAAATAGAAAATTTTGATGCAGAGGTAAATTACTGGGGTGAAGTTGAACTCTATTTAGAGAGCCATGAGAGTATTGCTTCTATTGAAGAGGTCTTTTTATTTGTTGAGCCCGAAGAGTTTTCTATTACTTTAACGGGTAACGAGGAGAACGCACAGCCGCCTGCGCTTGTAGAAACGACCTCACTGAATGTACAAACGGTTACACAGTCAGAGGCTGCTCCTACTCCACAAATTTTGGCAATAGAGCAACAGACTGCCCAGAACCAAAAGATAGAGAGTATAAAAGTTGAGAGTAAAACAACAGAGGGTGAAAAAGTTGAGGGTGAAAAGTTCAGAGAAGCACCGGATGCAGAACTGCAGCGCCGTAAAGATGACAAGCGCTCTTTTGTAAAGATAGATACACAGAAGCTTGATGAACTCTTTGACTCGGTAGGTGAGATGGTTATCACACAAAATTTTGTTGCTGAAAATGATGAGATTAAGAATCTCAACAGTCCGAAATTAACAAGAACTATTGAAAACCTTAGCAAAATCACCCGTCTTATTCAGAACCGTGTTATGGCTCTGAGAATGGTGCCGGTGCATGATACATTTGACAAGATGAAGAGAGTTGCAAGAGACGCTTCTCGAAAAGTGGACAAAGATATAGAGCTCCGAATAGAGGGGGAAGAAACCGAGGTAGATAAAACCATGGTGGACTCACTCTCCGACCCGTTAATTCACATTATTAGAAATGCGGTAGACCATGGAATAGAAGCCACGGCAGAAGAGCGTATAGCAAAAGGTAAAAATCCCAAAGGTCGTGTTCTTCTGCGTGCCTATCACAAAGCGGGAAATATCGCCATCGAGGTGCGTGATGACGGACGCGGAATAAACAAAGAGAAGGTCTATGCCAAAGCGGTTGAGAGAGGAATTATTGCCAAAGATGACATACTGAGCGATCAGCAGATATATGGACTTATCATGCAGGCCGGTTTTTCTACCGCCGATGTTATCAGTGACATCTCCGGTCGTGGGGTTGGTTTGGACGTTGTCAGATCTTCCATTGAGAAGCTACAGGGAAAAGTAGAGATAGATTCCAAAGTAGGAGAAGGTTCTGTATTTACGATTTTACTGCCTCTTACTTTAGCGATTATTGACGGAATGATAGTGAAGAGTGCCGGTGACATGTTTATTATCCCTACTCTTAGTGTTGTTGAGTCGTTTATACCGGCAAAAGATATTGTTCATACGGCCCGAAACAAGGGAGAGTTTGTTGACCTTCGCGGTGAGATGATTCCCGTTATGCGCCTCAATGAGATATTAGGAATCAATGACAAACGACCCGAAATCTGGGAGTCAACTCTTATCTGTGTAGAGAGTGAAGACGGTAAATATGCACTCTTGATTGATGACTTGGTCGGACGACAGCAGGTGGTTATTAAACCTTTAGGCAAAGCACTTGCCAAACTAGAGGGTATCACAGGCGGTGCAGTCATGGGCAATGGTGATATTGCTCTTATATTAAATGTAGATGCACTCTTCAAAATAAAAGTGAATTAAAAGTATGCTTCAATTGAAGAAAAAAGAGTTTGACCTCTTCAGAGAGCTTGTCTATAACAGATTAGGCATCTCTCTGAGCGACCAGAAAGTCTCGATGATGCAGTCTAGACTTAGTAAACTGGTTCATAAGAAAAGTTTAAACAACTATATGGAACTTTATGAATATTTTGTGCATCACAGCGGAAGTGCCGTGGACCATGAACTTGAAGATGCTATCACTACGAATGTCACCTCTTTTTTTCGTGAAAAAGAGCAGTGGGTCTATTTTAAAGAGTATATAAAAAACACACTCCTAAAAAAAGAGAGAAAGAAGCTTCGCATCTGGTCAAGTGCATCCTCAAGCGGTGAAGAGCCATACAGTATTGCCATCTTCTTGTATGAGAATATACCAAATATTGAGACATGGGATATTAAAATATTGGCGACGGATATTTCTGAAGAGATTTTAAAAAAAGCGATGCTTGGAGTTTATTCTGAAAAGTCTATGGAAGGGTTGTCTCACAATATCATACAAAAATACTTCACCCTGCACAAAAGCGGAACATCCAAAGAGTTTACGGTGAATGACTCTATAAAAAAAATGATTACATTTAGAAAATTTAATTTGGTGTATGGGAACTACGGCATGTTTTCCAACCCTATTGATATAATTTTCTGTCGTAATGTAATGATTTATTTTGATAAAGCAGTGCAGACACAGATTAATATACATCTCACTTCACTTTTACAAAGTGGAGGACTAATGTTTATCGGTCACTCTGAATCTATTCCGCCGAGCGTTAAAAATCTAAAGCTAGTCAAGTCATCCATCTACATGAAACAATAAGGAAGCACCATGGAAATTATAAATATCAGTGATCATGAACTCTTAAAAGAGATAGGACGAAGGTTTGAGGAGAAGAGTGCTTCAATTGCAGAGATGGAGTTTATGACAAAAAAACTTCTTGAGATGAACGAGAGAAGCAAAGAGGTTGAAGCGGCAAAAAGCTACTTTTTATCACTGATAAAAAATGAGTTTAACAATCCTCTCTCTTCCCTGCTCAGCCTCTCAAGAAAAATTAAAAAAGATGTGGATGTTGAACGGCTCGATGCCATAGGTTCGATGATGCGAAGTGAACTCACCTATCTGGATTTCAGTCTGAAAAACATCTTTGCAGCTTCTGAGATAGAGTATGGAGAGATGGGAAATGATTTTGCGCGCATCACTCCGGAAGATGTAGCAGAAGAGACCATAGAGTATTTTGGGCATCTTATTAAAGAAAAATCACTGACCGTGCGAGTGAAGAATAATATTGAAGACAAGATGGTGACAGATGGACAGAAGCTCTATCTTATACTTCTTAATCTTCTCTCGAACGCTTGTGAGTACTCTTATCCTAACGCGGATATCAATATTATTTTTGCATCAGAGAATGGTTTTTATACATTGCGGGTCGAGGATTTTGGAGAGGGGGTTTATGAAGCGCATAGCAAAAATATATATAACCGCTTCTATAAACACAATACCGGAAAAACACGCCCCGGACAAGGTCTTGGGCTTGGGCTGAGTGTTGTAAAAGAGCTTGCAGAGTCACTCGATGGTTCGATTGACCATTTCAGTGAAAATGACAAAACAGTCTTTTTAGTAAAACTAGCTCATAAAGATGAGGCAAGTATCTCACTTTCAGAGGGGCTTGGATCGGATGAGTTCTTTGCTGAGACATCAGACGATGGAATGATGGAATTTTAATGCTGATTAAGAAGTTTATTCATGTCGGTGAGTTTTATATTGGAGTGAGGCCAACTGAAATAAGTACAATTTTGGGCTCATGCGTCTCCGTATGTATCTATGACAAAGTAGAGATGATTGGCGGTATGAACCACTATCTTGTACCTTTATGGAACGGTAACGGTCTTCAAAGCCCGAAGTATGGAAACATAGCCATTCATAGGCTTGTTGAAGGTATGCTCAATGTTGGTTGTTCTCTTAACAACATGGAGGCAAAGATATTTGGCGGTGGAAATGTAATCGACACCATTGCACAAGAGAATATGATGGTTGGACGAAAAAATATTATTATTGCCAAAGAGATACTCAGTGAGTACAAAATTCCTATTGTTGCGCAAGATGTCGGAGGCGGTCAGGGCAGACGCATTCTTATGCTGAGTGATTCAGGTAAGATAATGTTAAAGTATATAAAAGAGAGTGAATGATGGGTATCAAGGTCTTAATCGTTGATGACAGCGCCACAGCCAGAGCAGTTTTGACGGATATATTGTCAAAAGACCCTGACATAAGCAGTGTTGAGACAGCTGTTGATGCCTATGTGGCACGCGATAAAATTCTTAAATTTAAACCTGATGTTATTTGTCTGGATGTAGAGATGCCTCGGATGGATGGAATAACCTTTTTAAAAAAACTGATGCAATACATGCCGACTCCTGTTGTTATGGTCTCATCACTGACACAAAAAGGGGCAAGAACAACACTCGATGCCCTTGAAGCCGGTGCCATTGACTTTGTGGCGAAGCCGCACTCAAATATTTATGACGGTTCGGATGAGATTCGAGAAGAGTTGCTTGCAAAGGTAAAAACAGCTGCACGGGCGAAAGTGCAGATACAACATCTTGATACCGCAAAAGTTCAACCACTGACATATCGCGGCGCTCTCTCGGAGACTACTCAAAAGATTGTAGCGATTGGTGCTTCCACGGGCGGAACCGAGGCACTTAAAGATGTTTTAGTTCAGCTCCCTAGGAACAGCCCGGGGATTATTATAGTACAGCACATGCCTGCCAACTTTACCGGACAGTTTGCAGAACGACTTAATTCACTCTGTGCGGTAGAGGTAAAAGAGGCAAGAAACGGTGACACCATAGGTATCGGTCAGGTACTTATAGCTCCCGGTGATATGCACATGGTACTGCGCCGTTCAGGGCACCGCTATTATGTGCAACTGGGAAGCGGCGAGAAAGTGAGCGGTCACAGACCATCCGTTGATGTACTTTTCAACTCTGTGGCAAAGAGTGCCGGCTCAAATGCAGTAGGTGTTATTCTCACAGGAATGGGAAGCGATGGAGCGAAGGGAATGTTAAATATGCACAACGTCGGTGCACGAACCATAGGACAGGATGAAAAAAGCTGTGTTGTTTACGGTATGCCAAGGGTCGCTTATGAATTGGGCGGTGTTGATATACAAACCTCGCTGCAAAATATTCCTAAAAAAATTCTTGAATTAATCGGAGAAGAGGAGAGAGCTTAAAATGAAATCATTTACAGAAATAATGGGACTTACAAAAAAGTATAATGTACTTTATGTGGAAGATGAAGAGAGCATTAGAACCAATATGGTAGATTTTTTTGGAAAAATCTTTAATCAAGTATTTGTAGCCGTCGATGGTTTAGATGGATTAGAAAAATTTCATAAAAACAGGATTGATTTTATTATAAGTGATATTCAGATGCCGAATATGAGTGGACTTGAGATGGTTAAAATCATACGAGAATATTCTAGCGATATTCCAATCGTCATTACAACAGCTTTTAATGAACAGGATTTTTTTATAAAATCGATAGATTTAAAGGTTGACAAGTACATACTCAAACCCATGAATTTGGAACATGTCAGGGAAGTTCTTTATGATATTTCTAAACTTTTATTTGATAGAGCGCGGGCAAAAGAGCTGGAGATTTTACAAATAAAAGAAAAAATCAATCGTATTTCTGACCAGCTTATTACGAAAATTGCAGATGGTTTTCCTAACCCTTGTATTATTTTTAACGGCGAAGATATACGATACGTTAATGATGCATTCTGCAACCTGTTTCATGATGATGAGTTTGAGAAATTTTTGAAGAAAAGAATAAGCGTAAATAATCTCTTTAGCAAAAGAGAGGGCTTTATGGATTCTCTTGAGAATTATGATGAGAAGAATAAAGTAAAAAACAGAGTTACAATAGAGGGGAAAAAAGGGCGTAAAATCTATAGTGTCATTAAACGCGACATTGATATCGGAATGGATTCTAATCTGAGTCAAATGTACACGCTCAATGATATTACTTGGGAAGAGTATCAAAAGATAAAAATTAAGAACTACTCTGAGCTTTTAGAAGAGATTATCTTTAACAACAGATACCATGTAGGTCCAAAAAAAGAGATTGTGGCGGTAGAAGATAGTTCGAAATCAACTTCAACCTCCACAACTTCTAAAATGAAAATCAGCGACCAAGAAAATGCACTGCTGCGACGCTCTCATCTTTACAAAACATCGGCTGCCGAATATGTGAAAGAGCTTGATGATGAGATATTAAATGAACTTCAAGAGCTTGACCAACTAGGAAAAGAGTTTAAATACAACGCAAAAGTATTTCAAGATGACAAAGATATTGCAACAATTGATGAGATAGTAATTTATTTATTCAAATACGCTCATGTAATCAGTCTTTTATTTGAATTTGAGGATCTCTCTTATGCCGTGCGTTCTCTTTCAGAATTGTTGAGCTCTGTAAAAGATAAAGAGCTTGATGATAAAGATATAAAGAAGATAGCACTTTTCCTTGCAACTATAGAGTCTGACCTTGCTGACTGGTATAAACTTATTTTTATAGAGAAAAGTGCTCAGGATATTCATTATCTTGATAGCTCACTATTTAGCGCATGTCTGCAAATTGAACTGATTTTATCTACAGATATCAATGAAATGGAATCTGAAGAGGATGGTTTAGAGTTATTTTAATTTACAATTCTTTCAGTATGCAATTTTTGATTGCTGGGTTACTCTATAAGTGAACCAAAAAAAAGATAGGTTAAGGAGAATTCATGTCACTGTTTAACGATATAAATAGCAAAACTATTTTTGATCAACTTCCGGATGCCACTTTTATCTTAGATAAAAACTTTGAAAAAATAGAAGAAATAAATAAAGCAGCCATTCATCTTATTGAATATGACATGGATGAGATAAAAGATATAAATTTTGATACATTAATTTCACTCAATCAGAGTAAAACTTTTAGTGAAATAATTAAAGAAAAATTAAATGAGAAATCAGAATATTTTGACATGAGAATGCAAAAAAAGGGTGGTGAAGTTATAGATACTCTTATGTCTATAAAATTATTTGATGTTACAAATGACGGAGCTTTAATCATAGCATGTCGGGACATCACCACAAAAAAATCTGAGGAGAATCGTCTAAAAGAAATAAATCAATCTTTACAAGTCACAATAGAAGAGAGAATCAAAGAGCTTCGTGAAAAAGAGTATCTGCTTGTGGGACAAGCTAAACTTGCACAGGTGGGAGAGATGCTTAACATGATTGCCCATCAGTGGAGACAACCGCTGAATGCTCTTAGTGCTTCAGCTATAAATCTCTCTTTTAAGAATGAGCTTAATCTGCTCACTAGCGAATCAATCGAAGAGACAAGCAAATTTATTCAAAAAGAGACACTGACGATGTCAGGAATTATAGACGATTTTATGGAGTTTAATAAGAGTGATATAAACAGAGAATTTTTTCTTTATGAAGCCGTAAACGAAGCAATCAAAATGATTATCCCACAGCTGAGGAACAGATCAATTATGTTAAACACAGAAATAGACAAAACACTAAAAGTATTTCACAACATCAAAAGTATTGAGCATGTCTTATTGAATATCATAACCAATGCAAAAGATGCTTTTGAGAGCAAAGATGAGACAATAGAGAAAAAGATAAAAATTTCAACTCAATATGATGTAAAAGGTATCAGATTAAATATTGAGGATAATGCCGGGGGAATTCTTGGGGAGATTATAGACAAAATTTTTGACCCCTACTTTACCACCAAAGCCAAAGGCAAAGGGACGGGGATTGGACTCTATATGTCAAAATTAATGGTAGAGAATGTAGCGGAATCATCTTTAAGTGTTCAAAGCAAAGATGACACTACAGTTTTCTCTATTCTATTTAATCATATTGCCTCTAAAATTCCTAATTTAATTGATTAGTGTTACACTATCACAAGGTTAATTCAGAGTTAATTCAGATTAGTTCTTTTGAAAAAAGTAAATCATACAAAAAGGAAGATGACAGATGAAAGCTAGAATGACAATTAAAAAACAACTGGTTATAGCACTTTTAGTGGTGGGAGTTTCACCGTTTCTTATAATGGGTATAACATCCTATATTAAATCAAGTAACGCTTTAAATACTGAAGCTATCTCTAAAATGGAGATGGCAAGAGACTTGAAGAAAGATCAATTGACCGGTTATTTTGCAATGTTGAAAAACTCCATGGAAAATATGGCAGAAAATAGACAGATTCACATTTTATATGATGAATTAGTGAGACTACATAAAGAACATCATGTTGGTGCTAATGAGCCTTTTGCTATCATAAATGAGCCGGAAACAAAAAGTGTGTATGCCAAATTTGACGGCTACTTTGGTGAATATATGAAGAAAAATAATTTGTCTGATGTATATTTGATTTGTTCAAAACATGGGCATGTTATGTACTCTGTTGCTAAGGGGTCTGATTTAGGTCAGAACTTAGTTAGCGGTGAGCTTCGTAGCTCTAAACTGTATGAAGCTTGGGAAGCAGCTATACAAGATAAAGAAGCTCATATGACAGATATGGCTCCTTATGCTCCATCTAACGGAAATCCAAATATGTTTATGGCTATACCTATTATTGAAGATGGTGTAGTTAATGGTGTTATAGCTGTAAAGATTAATCCGAACTCAATCAGCAAAATTATGCAAACACGGATAGGAATGGGTGAAACTGGAGAAACTTATCTTATTGGACAGGATAAATTGATGCGTAGTGATAGCTTCCTTGACCCTAAAAATTACTCTTTAATAAATTCATTTAAAAATCCTTCTACGGGTTCAATAAATAATAATGCATCAACTGAGGCACTTTCTGGAAAAACAGGCACTGCTATAGTAACTGGTTCTGATGGAGAACCTATGGTTAGTTCATATACCCCATTTGAATTTTTAGATCTAAGATGGGCACTGATAGCAGAAACTGATATGTCAGAGATATTTGCAGCTGTAATAAGCTTACGCAATAACGCAATTGTTATGGGGCTTGTTTTTCTAGGGCTTATTATCGCCTTAGCACTATTTTTGGGTCGTTTTATCTCAAATCCAATCCTTCTCGCAGTCGAGTCAATCACAAGCGCAAACTCACAAGTAGTAAGCGCAGCAGGAGAAATCTCTGAATCTTCACAAGCTCTAGCAGAAGGTGCTTCACAACAAGCAAGCTCTATCGAAGAGGTAAGCGCAACGGTAGAAGAAGCAACAGCCATCAATAACCAGAATGCTGACAACTCAAGAGAAGCGGATATCTCGGCAAAAGATACAAAAGAAGCGGCATCCGAAGGTTTTGCACGCGGTACGGAACTTATGGCTGCCATGCAGGAAATCAATAACTCTAGCGAGAGAATCGCAAAAATTATTAAAACGATTGATGAGATTGCATCCCAAACTAAACTTCTTGCACTGAACGCTGCAGTTGAAGCAGCACGTGCAGGTGAACATGGTTTAGGATTTGCAGTTGTTGCAGATGAAGTTAAAGGTCTTGCGCAGCGTTCGGCAAATGCAGCTACTGAGACATCAGAGATAATAGAGCAGTCTATCAAACAGATTAAAAACGGTTTAGATGTAGCTAAGAAAACAAATGAAGCATTCGGAAACATTGATGAGAAGATTAAAAAGACTTCAAATCTTATCAGTGAAATCTCTATCTCTACTAAAGAACAGAGCGAGGGCATGAGCCAAATAGCTCAAGCTATGGGCAACATCGACCAAGTAACACAACAAAACGCGGCAACATCCGAAGAAGCGGCAGCGGCATCTGAAGAACTGAATGCTCAAGCTGTTGCTATGCAAGACATGGTTGCGGTAATAGCGGCGATGGTTGGAATTATAGGTACAGGACAGCCTATGAGACAACCTGTTCGTTCACAAAAGTCTACAAAAAACATAGCATATAACCAGCCGAAAAGAGCATCAATAGCTCCTAAAAAAGCCCCTAAAGGCGGTGGTGGCGATGTATTTCCTCTAGATGATGAGGACTTGAAGGAGTTCTAAATGACGGGTAAAAGCTAACGCTCTTTGATGATAGGACGCAAAAATTTTATTATTGCCAAAGAGATACTTAATAAGTATAAAATTTCCATTATTTCCCTAAATATCGGTTACAATCAAGGCGGACACATTCTTATGTTAAGCGATTCAGATAAGATAATGCTAAAACATATAAAAGAGAGTGAATAATGAGTATTAAGGGTGAGAGAGCATAAGATGAAAATAGATACTATAGAGAAGCTTTTACCCTACTCCAAAAAGCTTAACCTGCTTTATGTTGAAGATGACACCGCAACTAGAGAAACTTTCTATGAAATTTTTAAAGAACTCTTTTCTATAGTCTATGTTGCCAAAGATGCGGATGAAGGTTTAAATCTTTTTAGCACAAATGATATAGATATTGTTATAACCGATATAGAGATGCCGAGTATGAATGGACTAGAGATGGCTCGCATTATTAGAAAACAGAGACATGACGTACCAATTATCGTTATGACTGCACATATAGAGAATAAATTTTTTATAGAATCAATTGAAATAGGCATAGATGCATATCTTCTCAAACCTATTGAACAAAATAAGTTATTAAATACATTAAATCGAATTGTATATAATATTAAGGCGGTTAAAAGTCTGCATGATGACAGTCGCTATTTTCAAGTGTTAACGGAAGCTTCTATTGTTTCAAAAGCAGACACAAAAGGAGTAATCACCTATGTGAATGATAATTTATGCAATATTTCCGGATATACACGAGAAGAGCTCATAGGAAAATCACACAATATCTTTAAACACCCAAACAATACAGAGATTATTTACAAAGAGATATGGGACACTATCCTGCGCGGTGAAGTCTGGAGTGGTCGTATGGAAAATTTAAATAAAAATGGAAACTCATTTTTGGCAGATACGATTATTATCCCCCTTAAAGACAACAAAGGAACAATTTTTGAATTTATTGCTATACGCCAAGATGTTACGGAATATATCAATTTAAAAAGAAAAATGAACGCAGAGATGTTAAAAAAAGAGGAGGAGAAGCGCATAAACGAAGCCAAGGAAGCATTTTTGGTATTGTTTACCCATGAGCTTAAAACACCGCTCAACGCTATTATAAATTTTTCAAAATATATTCATAGCAAATTAATCAATTCACAATATCTTGAACCTACTAAAACTGCCAAACTTTTAAAATCTATTATCTCCAATGCTTACGACATGTTAGATAATGTAAATAATATTCTTGATATATCGAAACTTCAAGCCAATAAACTCAACTATGATAAAAGATTATTCAGCCTTAACAAACTGATTATCTCTCTTTTGGAACAATTTGATTCATTAATCAAAGCAAAGCATATTGAGATTGAACTATTGATTAATGAGGAGTTTGAGATTCACTCTGATGAGTACAGAGTAAAACAAATTATCAGTAATATTCTCTCTAATGCGATAAAATATGGCAATAATAAAATAAGCATAGAGATAAAAAAGTCAAAGAGTGTTATTGAAATTTTTATTGAAGATAACGGAAAAGGTATTGCAGACAAGGAGTCTGTTTTCAACCTTTACGAGCAAGGCAATACATCGTTAATAAAAAGAGAGACGCAAGGAACCGGAATCGGTCTATACTTTGTAAAACTTGTGTGTAATGATTTAGGTATAAATTACACTCTTGAAGATTCAGAGCGGCTGGGTGGTACCCGTTTTGGATTTAGATTTGAAATAAACAATAAAAATAAAAAGGTTGATGGATGAATATTTTAATCGTAGATGATTATCAAGATAATAGAATGACTATTGAACTTCTGCTTGAAGATTTAGATGGAGTAATTATTAGAGAGGCAGTTGATGGTGCCGAGGCAATCTCTATGTGCAAAGAAAACAAGTTTGATTTAGTTTTTATGGATATTATGATGCCAAATGTAGATGGCATTGAAGCAACTAAAGAGATTAAATCTTTTTCTGCTTCAACCATGATAATTGCTCTGAGCGCGCTTGATGATGAAAAATCTAAAAACCTGATGCTACAAAGCGGTGCTGAAGATTATATTACTAAGCCTATAAATTCGGAACTCTTTGTGCAACGCGTAAAAAACTATATGACGATTATATCGATGCGTGCCAAACCAATACATACAACAAAGGCAGCTTCACTTTTCAGTGATACAGTATATCCGTTATCTAAAATATTTACTATCGATTCGGAAGCATCCCTCGCATATTTTTGGGATTATTACCTTAATAACAGCATAGGTATGGTAGAAAACATAAGCGATGTCGTAAGACTTATTTACGGTATCGGTTTATGGCTTTTAAAAACAAATCATACTTTCACGATTTCTTCCCAAGAGAACGAAAACACTCTTTATCTTACTCAAGCATCACTCGGTTCAATTAGTGAGATAGTTATCCGTAACATACTACTAAAACATTGTCAGAATACGCCATTTATACTAAAAGATGGGGCTCTGTCGTTTAGACTAAATAAAGCATTACAAATATGCCAAGACAAAACATCAGTTAACATGAAAGTTACGACACAGGATCAGGAGATTCTTTCAAAAACCCATTTTAATAAAATAACTGCTGCAGAGTATGTAGAGAACACTGCAATCGCTCTTATGGATAAAATAGAATCGCTAGAGAGTATTGAAGACCGTTTGGATGTCTCTCTGCTTGATTTTGAAAAAGAGAGTACGGTTACAAATATACAAAATGTATCTGAACTTTTTTTGGATTATATAGAGGTGATAGAAGAGCTTGTCGAGTTTGAGCATCTCGCTTATGCCATTGTTTCACTTGCTAATTTTTTAGCGAATCTTGAAGAGTCGCAGTTGGATGAGAAAAAGGTTAAGAAATTAATCACTCTAATCCTTAGCCTTATATCGGATTTAAGCAGCTGGAGGGTAAATCTGTTTGTTAAGCAAGAAGCAAATGATATTCACTATCTTGACTCCTCTCTTCTGAGCTCATGTCTGCAGATTGAGTCCATCTTTGCAGAAGAGAAGGCTAGCGAAGAAGACGACAATTTAGAATTTTTTTAAAAAAATAAATCAAAGGTTTTTTTCATGTATGAAACAGAATTGAAAAGCAATATCAAACTTTTAGAAGAGTATAAAAAAGCTGTTGATGCGGGTGCTATAGTCTCTAAAACAGATTTAAACGGCAAGATTACTTATGTAAATGATCAATTCTGCAAAATATCAGGCTATGCAAAAGAGGAGTTGCTTGGAAGCAACCATAATATTGTCAGACATCCGGATGTTCCGGCAGAAGTCTATAAAGATTTATGGAGCACGATAAAAAAAAAAGAGACATGGAAAGGAAAGATTCAGAACCGCGCTAAGGATGGTTCAAGCTACTATGTTACCGTAATTGTTATACCCATTTTAGACGATAACGATAATATTGTTGAGTATCTCGCTCTAAGACAGGATGTGACAGAGCTTGAAGAATTAAATAACTTTTTAGAAAAACGTGTGACGGAAGAGGTAGAGAAGAATAGAGAAAAAGATAAGCAGAGTATTGCAACATTAACTGCATTCTTAGAAAATAGCCCCAATCCAATCATTGTTTATAGCGGTTCTAAAGTTAAATTTGCAAATTTAAAATTTTTACAGCTAACCAATAGAGATAAAGCAGAGATAATAGGAAGTGAATTTGTCTTAGACTCACTTTTCGATAACAGAGCAGGATGTATTACAACGCTTGAAGAGATAAATTCTCAAATTAATACAAATAAAGTCTCAATTTCAGTAGATGCAGGGAGAAATCTTTTTTATCTTATGGTTGATGAAGTGCCTTGTTTTGATGATACACCTGCAAAAATGTACACATTTAATAATATTACTTTGATAGAGTATCAGAAGCTTAAAATCAGTTATTATAGTGAGCAATTGGAAGAGTTTATTAAAAAAATTCGTAGAGAAAAGAAGAGTGATGAAAAAATCTTTGACAAACTTCCTAAATATGAAACTGTAAATATTAAGCAAGAGCAAAATGCCATATCTGAATCAAAAAGAGTTCTTAATCATAAAGAAAAAAATCTACTAAAAAAATCTCGCGAGAATATAGCTGTTAGTTCTGAGGATTATAGTACAGAAATAGATGCATATGCGTTAGAGAAAAATGAAGAGTTATCAGAAATTGAATACGAAATAAATGAGCATATAAGAGAATTTGATGAAGATAATAATTTCAATTCTCTGAGTGATATTTCTATGAAGCTTTTAAGTTATGCATTAAATGTCGCTTCTTTAATAGAGTTTGAGGATCTCTCTTATGCAATACGCTCTTTGGGTGAGTTACTGCATACAATTAAAATAGATGATGTGGATGAAACTAAAAACAAAAAGACAAAACTGTATCTGTCCAATATTATGCTTGATTTGGCTAACTGGAGACGCAATGTGTTTGTTGAGCAAACAACAAATGATATTCATTACTTAGATAGTTCCTTGTTCAGTACGATTTTACAGTTTGAACTTATTTTTAATAAAGCAGATACGATTGAGGATGAAGATGATTTTGAGATGTTTTAATTGCTATTGAGACATAACATATAAATATATTTTTATGGTACATATTTTGCTACTATTGCGTTAAATCGCTATATTAAGGAGTATTATATGATTATCACTTTAGAAAAAAATGCAATTGTACTTACACCTAAAAATAATTCAATTAATTTAAAGCCTCTCTTGTACTATATAGATAACAGTTTTAAAAGAGTGAAACACTTTTCAAGTAGTGTAGTAATCCTAAATGAAAGCAGCGAAGAGATAAAAAAGAAGTACCTTTTAAAATGGGTATATAAAATATATGAAAAAAATCTTCCATGCCCGGATAGCATGTTTTTTCAGCGTTTAATTACATCTTATATGCTCCCAATTCAAGTAATAACTTCTAACAATAATTCTGTTTCTCAGATGGCAACTATTACTATTGACCAGATTAGCACATATGAGATCTCTGTAACATGTAATCAGCATCAAGAGAGATTAACTCAATATTTTAGATTAATTTTTAAAGATTCAATGACAGTGGGCAGTCAAAAATCAACTTTTAGAATTACAATTGCAACAAAAGCACACCTCTCTCTTTTAAAAAGTATCCTATCAAGAAAAGAAATTTTAAACATACCTATAACTTTTAAAGCACATGGATTAAATTTCAAGCGTATGCATCCAGAGGACACATACACAGCTGAATATCTTTATAAGGAAAAATTACAAAAATCGTATACGATTTTAAGTATTTCAGACGAAAGCACGGCTATGGAGATGAAAAAGAACTATAGGGATATGCTTAAAAAATATCATCCGGATATAGTATATAATCAAAATGATGATTTAGTAAAACTATATACGAGAAGATTTCAAGTTATTCAAAATGCATATGAATTTGTAAAAGAACATCGTAAGACAGCATAATAATAAGAGATAGAGTTACAATTTAGTATTACTGCTTGGTGTTACTGCACGGCTCTTTCTCATAATTTTAGGACATAGACTTAAAGAGCATTCATTAAGAGCCTATTTAGACCGTTTTTAAACAGATTAAATAGCGCTAATATGCAAAAAATTGAGTATAAATGGCAATTAACAAATCGTTACTAGTACAATAATTTGCAGAAAAAAGTGTAAAAAAAAGAGAAATAAACTAAAGAAATGCTTTAAATAAAAACAGTTAGTAAGATAAATTTAATTGATTGAAGAAAAGAAGAAAGTGATTTAATTTGACGGAACTAGGCAGCGACCTACATTTCCACACCTGAAAGATGCAGTATTATCAGCGATGAGAGGCTTAGCTTCTGGGTTCGGAATGGAGCCAGGCGTTTCCCTCTCTCTATAGCCACCTAG
>JBAZSX010000003.1:0-223497 GCA_041662225.1 Sulfurimonas sp. | reverse complement strand
ACTAAACCTCCTATTTCAAAAATGAAATTAAAGTTTAGCAAAACTAATTTATTAGTTTAAGGTTCAAAAATCAAAATATAACTTTTTGTGATTTATTGACTGCCTAGTTTAGCAGTTCGTTTGACAAGAGTCTAGAAACTAGACCCTTCTTGGATTAAATTTAAGCCTTTTAACTTGCTGCTACAATAGTATTAGCTTCAAGGTATCTGATAATTTCTGACCTTGCGACATGAATTCGATTCCCGATTTTTACAATTTCTAGCTTACCATTTGAAATGATTTTTTTAGCCATAGAGATTTTTATTAGCCCGAGATTTTCTAGTTCTCTAAGATTAAATAAAATTCGGTTGGGGATCTTGTCATAGTTGATTGTTCCCATTTATACACTCCTGTATTGATTTTTTTTTACAGGAAGAATGATATTTTAAAATGGAAAAAAAATTTTCGTTAAAATTTTGAACCATTTTTCCCGAAATTTTTTAATTCAAGGATGTTATGGATTGGAAGATGTGCCGATGATGAGTTCTTTATATTTTAAATCGTCAATATATTCAGTCATGTATGCGCTATATATTTCAATTTTATCTTTTGATAGACCACTTATAGAAACAATCTCATTCTTAAGTGCTAGTTTATTCCATTCGTCAATGTCGTGGCGATAGTCAATGTTAATATTTTCTATGTAAAATTTTTTTTGATCTCGGTCAAATTCTTTTGATTGTCTTATCTTTTTAACTTCTTTGTTTTTCTTTTCTGTAGCTTCAGTTTTTTTTATTTTATAATAAGGGGTGAGAACTTTATATATATCATACACAAAAAATGCATCTACTATAGCAGCCTTTTTTTCTTGATAATTTCTTGGAAGTTTTTTTGCGCTTTTTGGTTCTTCTGATTTGTCTAGTTCTTCTCCTAGAAGTTCCAAAGGTGATTTTATTATTCTTTTATCACTGCTATCCATAGTGTCTTTTATATGTGTAATATATTTTATAAGCTCTTGTTTAGGGAGTGATAAATTTAAAAAGACACTAGTTTGATTTGAATCATATACTTGTCGTTTAAAGTTTGTAGTTATATTACTAATATCAAAAATTTTACTTTCTGTATAAATCCCTTGGGCAATAGTAAATCCAATAGCTTCCTTTTGATTAGATTTATAAGAAAATTTTTGGTTACCAGTCGTATCGTTTAGAATTTTTTTTATCAATAGATAATTATCATTACTTTTAATCTTTTTTTTGTATCCATCAGGATAAATAAAGTATTTATTTATTAAATCATTTTCAAGTTCATTAGTTAACTCATTAAGATGATACAATCCGAGTGTTAAATATTTTTCTTTTTCTTCAGGTGTAATACTTTCATTAAGCTTATTTATATTTGGATGAATTGATGTTTTGCATTTGAGTGCTGTTAAGTAATCTATTTTATCGAGAATATTCTTAACATTATTATTTCTTATTGCCATTTCATATGCTACACATTGAGTGAGTTCATAGTCTTTAAAACTTTCTATCTCTTGATAAATATAATCACTTCTTTTCGGTAAATCAGGCATATCTTTCGTACAAATATTATTTTGTTGAGACTTCATTTCATCATCTCGATAATTTGTTGTATTTTATCATCTGTAGCATTCGGATAAATATTTTTAAGAGCTGTAAATTCAGAACCTTCTAACTCAACATCAATAACTTCATCAACACTTCCAATAAGTGCGGTAAATGTATCTTGTGCTTCTTTTGCCCTTTCTACACCATCGCCAAGATAATTAGCTTCGGTGGTGCTTAGTTTTTTATGTGCCAACATCTTTGAAACTGAGTATATATCAGCACCATTTCGTAACGACACAACAGCTACCATACTTCTTAAATCGTGCATTACCATATCAGATATACCAATACTAAGCATTGCTTTTTTAAAATGATAATGGATAGATATAGCCTGCATATCAAAAAATTTTCCAGCAGTAGTTTTTTGAGTTTTAATTGCATTGATAAGAGCAGGTGTTAAATCAAAATCAACTTCTGTATTGGTTTTAGTATTTTTAGCTAGTAACTTAAATTTGTTAGTTGTGTAGTTAATATCTTTATGTTCAAGTAGCATTGTTTCACCAATTCTCCGACCACTTAGTAGGAATGTAAATACTCCTCTTGCTACTGGGTGCTTGTACTCCATTAATGTTTTAGCAATAAGTTTTGCTTCATCATCGTTACCACTAAATTTTTCTTGCTTCTCTATCTTAGGTAGGATAATCTTCTTCCAATTTAGGTGTACATCATTTAAGTTCAGTACCTGCGTTAGAACTACTTTCAAGATGGCAATGGTTTTTGGTTTTTTACCTTTATTAATCATTTCATTTATAAGATTTTGCACATCATCTTCAGCAATATCTTCAATAATTTTATTATCAAGTTTATATAAAATACCATGATAACAACCATCATAATTTTTGACTGTTGCAGGTCTTTTACTTATAGCTTTACCATTTATCCAAGATTGATATACGGATTTGAATTTTCTATCTTTTGTGCTTACTGGTTTTAGTATTTCTCTCTCAATTTTTAGAGTACCCTTAGTTCTAAGTGTTTCTTTCATCTCTTCACGCTTACCAAGAAGTGACCCAACAGCTTTCGAGATACTTGTACCCTTAGCTATATTGAATAATCTTTTGCCAGTATGTCTTTTTCCAGCATATACAGCTTCCACCCCTATCTGTATCTTATAAGCTCGGTTAGGTGGTTGGATATCTCCATTCTTAGCGTATCTGATTTCATCATCAGTAACTAAGATATACATACCACTTGCCGAATTGTTGCTGAGTTGTATCTTTATTGGTTTTAGCCCCATAATTACTACCTTTGAATGTCATCCATACTTTTGGTGAAATTTGCTCTAAAAAGTATGGATAAGTATGGTTATATGTAAATAATTGTATCTAGTTGTGTCTTATATGTTTCTGCTGTAAGTCAGTAAATAGGGATTTTATGCGGTTTTATATCTACTTGTAGTTATATTTTACAAGCAACTCTTTATTGTTTTTAAATCGTTTAGCGTTATCTTTTTTAACTCAGGATTTCTAAGCAAAAACTGAGGATGATACATCGGTATAAGTTTGTACTTTTTGAAGTCTATAACATGTCCTCTTACATTCTCGAAGTTTTCATGCTCGCCTGTCACTTTGTAGTACGCTTCATTACCAAGAGTTACAATTACCTTAGGTTTGACAAACTCTATTTGCGAAAAAAGATGCGATTTGCAAGAGTCCCATTCAGAGAGCGAGGGAGTATTTGAATTGAGCGTTTTACATTTTATAGCATGTGTAAAATAGACATCGTCAACACTAAGAAGCAAAACATTTTCTATCATGTTTCTCAAGCTTTCGCCTGACCTTCCGCTGTAATAGCCATTTTGTGAATCATCTGAAAGAGAAACACTGAAGTCTATTATCATCAAATCGGC
Organism: Sulfurimonas sp.; assembly: GCA_041662225.1. GTDB lineage: Bacteria > Campylobacterota > Campylobacteria > Campylobacterales > Sulfurimonadaceae > Sulfurimonas. The sequence continues at coordinate 220,038 of JBAZSX010000003.1, read as the reverse complement.
ACTTGAATTTCCATATCCACTCATACTCTGCGTTCTTGATTTACTCAAATCGCAAAGATGACATGTAGAGATGCTTTGTGCCAAATGTTCTAAAGTAGCAGGAATTTCATCAGAGCTCTTTTTATTTACAGAAAATGGATCGCTGTAATGAAATCCCAGAGCTTTGAGGCGGTAAAGATTTTGAAGCAGAACAAGATTTTGAAAAGACTTCAATTATCACCCTCTTTTGTCTTAAAAATAGTTGATGGAATTGTAGTAAAAGTGTGGTTAAATTCTACTTTGTTTTTACTATTTGAGGTGTAATAAAGGGCAATAAAGCACTTTATTACGAAGATTTTTACTACTCTGCCACAGTTACGACTACGGGAGTTGATTCCCACATGCCGTGTTTTGTACAGTATGCATGTGCGACTAGGTTTAATTTTTTGCCCATCGGTCGGATGTTGAAAGTGATTTCAGTATGAGACTTCTCATTTCCTAAAGTACCGGGTACAAAGTCAGCTCTTGCTAAAAGTGTATCACCGTTGTAAAGTGCGATGTTTGCAATGTAGTGGTCAAAATCATCCGGATGCGTGTATTCTGCGCCCATTTTTACAGTTACAGCAAACATCTCACCATGTTTTGCATTTTCTGCACAGTGAATAAACGGTGAGTGACGGTCGATATAATCTTTTTTGCTTTCTCTTTCTACTGTGTCTATATCTACATAACGATTGATTGTTGGCATGTGGAATCCTTTTATTTTAAAGTTAAATTTGCGGCATTGTAGCTAGTAAAACTTTTAGATTAACATAAATCAGACTATATTTGTCTTGTTTAAGTAAAATTTAATTCTCTTCTGAAAGGATTCTATTTTTTGCATAATGAAGCGCTTCAGGAAAGGATTTTAGTATATTTTTTTCGCCTATGAGCGTAACAATATGGTACTTTTTTAAATCTTTGTAAACTTCATTGTTCACACCGGACATGACTATAATTACGCCGGAATTTTTCAATATTTTGATAGTCTCTTTCAAATTATGGAGTGCAGTTGAGTCGATAAACGGGACAAGGCGCATGCGAATAATCAAAATTTTACTTGTGTATCCAATATCTTTGATTGTCTGTGCATACTGTTTTGCAGAGGCAAAAAAGAGAGGACCTCCTATCTCGTACACCGCAATTCCATCGGGTATATTTGAATAATTTTCAATGGAGTCGCTATCTACCTCCTCTGGAATTGCAACTCCGACATCCGCCATTCTCTTCATAAAAAGAAGAGATGCCAATACTACGCCAACTTCGATAGCGACTGTTAAATCAACCATGACGGTCAGAAAAAAAGTGGATAATAGTACGATTATATCAAAGGGAGAACCTCTCAAAATAGAGACAAAAGAACGCCATTCGCTCATGTTGTATGCCACTACAATAAGAATTCCCGCCAAACATGACATCGGAATTAGTTTTGCTAAATCTGCAAAAAACAGCATAATCAAAAAGAGCGTCAATGCATGAATAATTCCGGCAATCGGTGTTCGTCCTCCATTTTTTACATTTGTGGCAGTTCTGGCAATCGCCCCTGTAGCAGGAATTCCTCCGAAAAAAGGAGTTGCAATATTTGCAATACCTTGAGCAATTAATTCTGTATTTGAGCGGTGCTTTGAGCCTATCATACCATCTGCCACAACTGCTGAGAGTAAAGATTCTATACCGCCTAAAAGAGCAATTGTGAGGGCGGGGGCAATATACATGCTGATGTTGCTAAAGTCGAATGATGGCATGTGGAAACTTATATCATTTGGAATTGTGCCAAAAAAGGATTCTATAGTTGTGACCGGAATATTTGCAAAATGGACAACGGCAGTTATAAGAATAATTGCTATAAATGAGCCGGGAACTTTCGTTGTAAGGTGTTTTGAGTAGATGACAATTAAAATCGTGATTATTGTGATGAATAAAGCATAAAAATTTGCATCTTGAATATTTAAAAAATATAAGTACCATTTTTCTAAAAATTCTGAGGGTAATTTTTCGATATTCATACCAAATGCATCTTTGATTTGAGTTGAAAAAATAACAACAGCAATTCCGCTTGTAAAACCTATAATCAACGGATGGGGGAAATATCTAAGAAGAGAGCCTAGTCTGAGCAACCCAAAAATAATTAAAAAAATCCCCGCCATAATCGTAGAAATCATAAGCCCGTCAATTCCGTACTTCTCAACCAATGCGTAAATTATTACAACAAAAGCACCCGTTGGTCCGCCGATTTGAACTCTGCTTCCACCAAAAAAAGAGACAATAAAACCGCCAACAATTGCGGTTACAAGCCCCATTTGCGGAGAAACACCGGAGGCAACCGCAAAAGCAATAGCAAGCGGAAGAGCTACGATGCCGACAATAATTCCTGCGAATATATCTGAGATTATTTGCTCTTTTGAAATCCCAATTTTTAAGAGAGTAAAGAGTTTTGGCTTGAAAATTTTTGTCATATAATTCCACCTCTTTTATGATTTGAAATTCTACCCAAAACAGCACTTTTTAACAAAAAAATAGATAAAATCGCGAGACTACTTGACTAAAAAGAGATTTAAAATGTTAAAAACACTCCTAATTGAAATCGGCGTTGAAGAGCTTCCGGCTGTCCCACTTTTAAAAGAGCTAAAAAATATTGAAAAAAAGTATGCGGATATTTTAGAAAAGAATTCACTTTTATGTGAGTTTGAATTTTATTACACGCCTCGACGACTTGTACTCTGGCATACAGAGTTTCCAGCTTCACAAGGTGACAGCGTTGAAGAGTTTTTCGGTGCACCGATTGAAGTTGCCTATAAAAATGGAGAACCGACTCCTGCGGCACTTGGTTTTGCTAAAAAATGCGGCGTTACAATTGATGAAGTCGCGCATGCAGAAAAAGGTGGCAAAGAGGTGCTTTACTACAAAAAAGAGGTAAAAGGTCAGCCTTCAGTTGCACTTTTGCCTGAAATAATCGAGATGTGGATTAAGTCGCTAGATTTTGGAAAATCTATGCGATGGGGAAACCTGCAAGAGAGTTTCATTCGACCTATTCGCTGGGTAAATGTGCTTTTGGATGATGCACTTGTAGAGATGGAACTTTTTGGTACAGAATCTTCAAAACAAACTTTTGTACACAGAATAAGCAACTTTGATGCTGTAAAAATCAATGGTGCAAAAGAGTATTTTGAAGTTTTAAGAGAGGGCGGAGTTACACTTTTTGCAGAAGATAGAATGGTTAAAATTTTAAATGATTTTAAAGCTTTAGAAGTTAAGTATGGAGTAAGTGTTGAAATTGATGACGACTTACTTGATGAAGTTGTAGCGATTACAGAACATCCAACAGCACTCTTAGGCTCGTTTGATGAAGCATTTTTAAGACTTCCTCCTGAAGTGATAATCACTTCCATGAAAGAGCATCAAAGATACTTTCCGGTTTTTAAAGAGGGCAAACTTATCAATAAATTCGTAGTTGTCTCCAACGCACTCACAGATGATTTTTCTAAGGTCATCGAGGGAAATGAGAGAGTTTTAAGACCTCGTCTGTCGGATGGGCTCTTCTTTTATGATAATGATTTAAGAAAGGGATTAAGCACCGCAGGACTTGAAAAAGTTGTGTTTATGAAAGGTCTTGGGAGTGTTGCAGACAAAATAGAGCGAGAGAAAAAAATTGCAAACACTCTTTTTGATATTTATCAGCCAAAAGATTCAGACAAAGAGACGCTGAATCGTGCCATAAGCCTTGCAAAAGCGGACTTAATGAGTGAGATGGTGTATGAATTTACGGAGCTTCAGGGCTTAATGGGTTCCTACTACGCAAAAGCTCTCGGCGAGAATGATGCTGTGGCATGTGCAATTAAAGAGCAGTACCTGCCGGACGGAGAGGAAAGTGCTTTGCCTTCAACTGTGATGAGTGCAATTGTAGCCATGAGCATAAAACTCGATACGCTTTTAGGACTCTTCAGTATAGAGCAGATTCCGACAGGTTCCCGTGACCCGTTTGCCCTTCGTCGTGCCGTGAATGGGCTTATCAGAATTACAAAAGAGCATAGTTTAGAGTTTGACATAGTTGAGATTCTAGGCATGTTAAGCAGAGAGTACGCAGAGTTTGACATGTCAAAACTTGAGGCTTTCTTTTTAGAGAGAGTAAAACAGTACCATAAAGTAAATCCATCTATTATTGAAGCGGTTTTGGCGACAGGAGAGAGAGAACTTCTCAGAATTGGCAAAAAAATTGAGGCTCTTGAAATTATGGTCAATTCCGAGGGTTTTAGTGAGTCATTTTCAACATTTAAAAGAGTTGCAAATATTACAAAAGATATAGATTTATCCCTTGATATGCATATAAAGAGTGAACTTTTTCAAGAAAAAGCGGAAGAGATTTTATATGCCAGATACAAAGAGGTATCAGCACATGAATACAGCTCTTACGAAGAAGAGCTTGATGCACTATTAGGGTTAAAACCTGAGCTTGACAAATTTTTTGAAGATGTCATGGTAAACGCTGAAGATGAGGCTATTAAAGTTAACAGAAAATCTTTAGTTGCTTCAATATATAAAAGTATCTATAAAATAGCGGATATTAAAGAGATAACAATTTAAGAAATTTTGAAAAATCTGAATTGATTTGTGTGTAAAATAAGATAGGAATCTCTCTTTTGAAACTTAGTTTGCTTCTGAAGATTCTGAAGCAACTAGTTTAATCTATAAACACTTTTTTAGATACAAGAGCTTTAGCTAACGAGTATTTTATAGAGAGATACGATTTTTCATTTTGATCCAAAACTTTTTTTTCTCTTTGAAACTGCCTAGTTTTTGTGTCTAATTCATTTTTTAGATTGTTATATCTTGTAATTATATTTATTTTAACACTTTTGGCTGTCAATACATTTTTTTCTTCTCTTCTTGCCTGCATCGCCTCTTTTGTTGTGCGTATCTCTTCTTGTAACAGAGCTTTTTTTTCTTCATCTTTTGTCAAGTACATTAAATCTGTGCACTTGTTGATTGTCCGTATATCTTTTGCCAGTTCTTCTGTAACTCTTTCCCTCTCTTTTATCAATAAGTTTTGATACTCTGCAGGTGGCATATTTTGAATATACAAGGATTGGGTTTCTTTATTTATTTCATTTATCTCTTTTCTCAATTTATCTAAAGTTGCTTTTGTTTTCATATAGATTTTAACTATTGACAACATAGAGACAACATTCCATTTTAATCCACCGTCTGTTTCTAACTCAGGAACTTTGTATTTTCTTCCATCGAGTACAATTACACCTAAAGAGTAGTATCTTAAAAAGTTTATCATATACTCATTTGAGACAGCAATTTCTGATAATATAAGATTTGCTATGTGTCCAAAAACTTCTTTAAAATGTATTCTAAATACATAGCCGGAGAAGCCCTTGAAAAAATCTTCATTATGGTCAAATGAAGTTGTTAGTTGTTCTAACAAAATTGACTGTATATACGAAAATACATTTTTTTCATAATGATAATTATCAATTTTATTGTCAAGTAAATATATACCGACAAATGTCTTTGCAACAATATAAAAAAAATCTTTATTTTCCTGTTTTAAAAAATAATCTTCATAAAATGTTTGAAGCTCCTCTTCATCAATACCGCTGAATCTATTTGCTATAGTCTCTTTCTCATCTTCAGCTACGATGCGTCTCTTTGTTTCATCCAATATTTTTATAAAAATTTGCTCATCTTTAATTATTACAATATCACTGTCTTTAAGTTCAAAAAAACTATAAACTGCAAACCTGACCAACTCTTTTTTATTGATTTCTTCATTTTCAATATTATTTACAAATTTATATATTTTATCTTTTAACTTTTTTGGTATAGAAATCTGATTATGGTTACCCTTATAGTCATATTCTACACAATCTTCATGGTCTGCAACGAATTTCAGAATTGCCGATAAATTCACACTATCTTTTGGCTCTATTTTGTATGGAAGAACTTTTATCCGTATCTGCTGATCTTTTAGTTTAAACAGTATGTATCCTACAGGTTCAAAATACTCTTTAAAGGCTTGTTTAATTATGAGAAGATTTTCATTGTTTAAGAGAAAATCTTCTTCTGAATTTTCATTTATATATGTAAAAAATTTATCGTTATCCTCTTCACTCCACTTAAAATCAATATGCGGTTTGTTTAAATGTGTTTTTAAATAAAATCTTAATTCTGAGGTATCCATAATCTTCCTAAATATTGTTGTAGTTTATTTGATGCACGAATAACAAGAGGATGAGAAGTAGATTATAAACTATAAAATATAGTTAAATCGCAATCCGACCATCTTCTTAAAAAGATTCGTGACTTTCCGTCCTTATCTCACAATAAGTTTGGCTTTGAAATATTGTAGAATTATATACTAATATCCTATAAAAAATTTAATAATTTAAGATATATCTTCATAAGTAATTTGTAACTTGATATGTCAAAGTTACTTGACATGTGAAAATAAATAGACATAAAAAGTGCATAAAATAAACAGCACCAAGTGAAAATACAGTTTCTATTTTTTTATAAATAATTTTTATAGCTTATTTAAGTATCATATAACATATTATTATTTAATAGGAGTTATAAATGAAATCTGTGTTACTCATATCAATTTTAGCATCTGTTCTCTTGGCGGGAGCATTTGAAACAAATAAAGGGGCTTTTTTAGAGATTTATTCTAATGACAATCTTCAATCAAATATAGTTGCCACTGTCGCAATAGACAGAGGTAAACTAGATACACTCAACTGCTTTAACACAAAAAATGATACAGAGTGGTGTAAGATAACATATGAGTATAATGGACTTAAAATAAGTGGTTTTTCTGATAAAAAATCACTGGACAGTGTTGCATCCCGTATGAATTATAAGACGACTTTTGAGCAGAGTTACGGTGGGCGTTATGATGATGAAGGAAATTCTCTATTGCAGCTAAAAGATGGATTTCTTATTGTTGGGAGCACTCAGAGTTTTGGTGAGGGACAGAATGATGCATACATTGTAAAAGTAGATAATTTTGGTAACAAGCTCTGGTCTGCTGCATATGGCGGCGGGCGAAATGATGTAGCTAACGCAGTTGTAGCAGTAAACGATGGTTTTATGATAGCAGGTACAACCGGTAGTTTCGGTAACCGTGTTCAGAATTTATATCTTGCCAAAATTTCTAACGATGGCTCGCTCGCATGGCAAAATGGCTATTTTTCAGATGGAGATGATTACTACAGCGGCGAAGATATGGTAAAAATGAACGATGATAATGTGATGATTGTAGGTGCGGAAGACCATGTGCAGTTTTTTAATTCGGAAATGAATTTTTATGTGAATGCCATAGATACAGAAGGTCAAAGACATGGCATTAAGCGCTATGGAGGAGATAAAATTGAGAATGCAAACTCAGTCATCAAAGTAAAGGATGGATATGTGATTGCCGGAGAGACAAAAACATGGGGACATGGCGGAAAAGATGCTTATGTTGTAAAAATTGACAACGACGGAAACCAAATCTGGCACAATGCATACGGCTTTCGCTACGATGAAGTTGCAAATCAGATAATTGCTACACAAGATGGTGGGTATATCATGGTCGGAACAACAAATAGTGATAATACCAATCAAAAAGATATTTTTGTAGTTAAGATTAAAAATGATAGTACACTAGAGTGGCAGTATCACTATGGAACAAAAGAGCATGATGAGGGCTCTGGAATAGTTGAAGTAAATGATGGATATGTGATAGCCGGATATACAAAAGACACACCTACTTATCACAGCGATGCGTACTTGCTAAAAATTGATAAGGCAGGAGACACATTGTGGAGCAGAAAATATGGCGGTGAAAGAGATGATGTCGCTAATGCTATAATTAAAGCTGATAACGGTTTTGTAATCACAGGATATACAACTTCGAGTAAAACCTACAGCAAAGACCTTTACCTATTCAAAGTGGATGAAAACGGTAACATTTAACTTATATTACGCACCATAAAGAGCGAAGCCCATTATGGCAGCAGGGACAAATATCCCTTCAACCCCCTAAAGCTACCCGCATCTTCCGGATGCGGGAGAAAAGCAGACTTTTTTTAGCTCTTTTTATTGACCATATTGAGATAAAGCTCTTCTACTTTAGCTCTAGCCCAAGGTGTCTTTCTGAGAAACTTTAGGCAGGAGGTTATAGTAGAGTTATGCAAAAAGCACCGTATCTCTATCTTTCTACCCAACTCTTTAAAACCATAGTGCTCAACTAAACTTTCTAAAATATCTTGCAACTTCACGCCGTGAAACGGATTGTTACTATTTTTTATCTCTTCGCTCATAATCATCTTCCTTTTTATCCCTAAAATTTTATCCAAAACTTCATATTATTTTAGTTTATTTGTTGCAATTGACTATAATTCAAAATTAAATAAAATCAATATATTAACAAAAGAACTTTGTAATATTTTTTATTATTTATTTTAATTTATATTTAAACATCTATTGTTTATTATTCCTATTTTATTGATGATTTATATAAAGGCTTTAAATGAGCGAAGTTGCTTTAAACTATGTAATATTATTTGTCTTATTTGAATTATATGAAGCAAGTTGGCAAAAAGCAAGCAGTGTTATCGGAATGCTTGCTCGTATGTACGAACACTATTCTAAAAGTATTTTTATATTTTTACTTATGCATCCAACCTTTTACTTTAGTATCTGGCTTGTGATGCTTAGTGATTACAATATTTATGCAATGATTCTACTTTTTGTTAAAACAGTAGATTTGGCGACTAAAATAATTTTAATTGAGCAGGTCTTTATAAAAAAAGAGCTAACAGAAGAAGTTTCTTTAATTCTTTTATCACCTATTAACGGTTTGTTGCCATATATCGGTCTTCTTCTCTACCTACCGCTTGTAGTACTAGCAATTATTTAACTCTGGGTGTAACCATGTTTGATCTGAGAACGCTTTGCCAAAAACTGAACACTTTGTGATATTTCATCGTCAATTATATGGTAATTTTCATTGAACCTGAGAAGAGCCTCATCAATCTTTTGCGCCAACGAAACACTCAAAGATTCAATTTGATGCTTCATAGCATCAATGTTTTCACCTTCGGATACTTTCAACTCTTTAGAGATAATGCTCAACTCCGCCTTTGATTTTACATAGTCAGCTTTTATAGTCTCAATATCACGCATCAACTCTTTTATTGTTATGTAAGCATTATGAATAGTGTTGCTTTGTGCTTCTATGTCACCCATTCTGTTGGATGAGAGGAGCATCTGTTTCATAATAATTTCACTCTGCTGTCTAATTGAAGCTAAAGTGTTTTCTCCCTCATACAGAGATGTTTTTACACTCTCTGTATGAGATTTGAGAGAAATTATCTGACTTGCAAACTCTTGTGTTACACCCGAGAGTTGTTGCAGGGTATGTTTCGTAACTGCTTTTGCAACCTCTTCTGAGAGATTTTTCATACTATTGAGGCTTATTTTCAACTCATTAATATCTTTAGAAGCATCATATCTGCTCTCTACCGACTTTTCCATCATAATTTTTAACTGATTATAATGTTCTTGTTCCGCAACTCTCAATATATCTATATGGTTATGTACAATTTCATCAAGAGAGGGCATTTTAATATTTACGAACTTTTCAAACTCTTTTGAAACATTTTTATGCCAATCATCCATATTTTCAAATTTTTCTAAAAATTTACCTTGATTAATTTTAATAGCGTCAAGAGCTCTGATGTCATCGTTAAATTTTCCTCTTACCTCTTCTTGAACTTTTCTGTCTTCTTGCTGAGAGATAATAATTCTAGCTTCTAAATCAGCCATAAACTCTTTTAGTTGGGTAACTTGAGAAACCAGTACTCTTGTAAAATCGTCTTGTGCTCTTGCGCTCTCTGTTTGTTGCGTTTGATGCAAAACATTCATAACTATGTAAAGAAGCAGTGAAACAAGTAGGGGAAACGAGGACTCTCTTAAAAGTAAAACAGAATCCTGTGTCTCAGGATGAACAATAAAATGAACAATGGAACTAACAGCCCCTATACCTACCATTAAAGGTGCGTAATCAATCTTATTCGGCTGTTTTAAAATAGATATCTGTCTTAAAAAAAGCACAACCATAAATAAAAAAGCTAGTAACAGTTCACCATCAAACACAACATCCCCCTCTATGATAATTAAAACATTTTATCATATTTATTTATAAAACAATATCTAAAATTTCTCTTGGCATGTGGATAAGCCTTTCATGCTCACCATCCGGGGAGAAACCCCATGTTGCAAAGAGGGAGTTGATTCCGGCACTTTTTGCACATAACATATCTTTTGAGTTATCTCCAACCATCCATGCTTTATGACTCTTTTTGTCAAAACCGTAATGAGTTAAAATCTCATTTAGCATCTCAGGATCCGGCTTTGAAAGCTTAACTCTATCAGCACCGATAACAACATCAAACATATCATAAACTTCCAAATGTGTCAGCATTCTTTGTGCGAATTTTGTGGGAGCATTTGTGGCAACAGAGAGTTTTACTCCACATGCCAAGAGCTTTTCTAAAGTCTCTAAAATACCATCATAAAGGTAGGGATTTTGTACACACTGCTTTTCATAATGAATTTCAAAAAGCTCTCTATCCGCCTCTTGATACTCCTCAGTTTGATAGAAGAGTTTAGGGAGGTTTCTAACTTCCGCATTGATAGATTCAACTATGAAAGATTCACAAAGAGGAGGCAGATTGTAGTTTACCGCTCTTACATGGTTTATCGAAATAGTTATATCTTTTTTGGAATCCAAAAGCGTTCCATCCATGTCAAAAACAACTATCTTCATTTTTTGTCCTACTGCATCTTCTCGTAAAGTTCAACAAGCGCATCCACAAAAAAATCGCTGTCATTTGGACATTTACAAACTCTATAGTCTCTAAAACCAAGCTCATGCGCTATTTCACGATATTCCATCTCCAGCTCATACTCCGTTTCAGAGTTGTCAATGGTAAAAGCGATAGGAAAAATAATTACATTTCTGTTTTTTATAACTCTAAGTTTATCTTCTAAAGATGGCTTCAGCCACTCAAGAGGTCCGACTTTTGACTGATAGGCAAGGTGCGCTTCATAAAAGTTCATCCCCTCCGTTTGAAGCATTTTCTTAATTATCTCCACATGCCGTGCTATATGTTTTTCGTAAGAATCCCCGGCATCAACAATTCTTTTTGGAAGTCCATGTGCTGAAAATATCAAATCAAAATCTTCACACTTATCCTCACCCATTTTCTCTTTTATTCTCTGCACGACTGCCTTGTTATAGCTCTGATTTTCAAAAAAATGTTTTATCTCCACCAAAATGGCTTCTCCGCTTGAGTTATGATAATGCGCTTCAAAATCCTCAAGAGACGACTTCGTCGTGGTCGTTGAAAACTGCGGATAAAGCGGAATCAGATATATCTTATTGACCTCTTCCTTGTTTAACCTCTCTATCACTTCATCCGCAAAAGGAGGAGTATAGCGCATGGCAAAATCTACTATGACTTCCTCACCCACTCTCTCCTGAAGCTTTTGCACAAGCTTTTTTGTAAGCCCTACAATAGGCGATTTTCCGCCGATTTTTCTATATATCTCTTGCGCTTTTTCAGTTCTTGTAAAAGTTATCATCGTGCCTACAATCGTTCGCAATAAATCACTTTTCATAGTCAATATATTCTCGTCTCTAAACATGTTTGTCAAAAACATCTCAACCTCTTCAAGATTATTCGGACCACCCATGTTGAGTAAAATAATTGCTTCTTTTTTCTGCATCTAATCTTCCTTTACTTTTAAACTCATCTCATACATTATCTTTTGCAATGGTAGCATATCCTCATAAATCTTATAAAGAGTAGAGATTAATTTTTCACCATTTTCTATTAAATTTGGCTCCAAAATTTTATACGCTGCCATGCCCTTAAAAAGAGCCATATCCGCACTCGGCATGTCAGAATTGAAACCTTGAGGGTATCTTTTATATCCAAAGGGAAGTGTTTGATATCCACAAGCTGACAGCTCTTTTAAAACAGCATCTAACTCCACTCTTTTTTTTTCATCTTTTATGTAGTCACGAAAAGCGTCAAGCAGCGGCTTTTCAAACCATCGCACACCCACAGCTACAAAAAGCTCATCGGGTGAAAAGTGTAGATAAAAAGAGGAGCTTTGAAGTCTCGAAGCCCTTCCCTGCCAAAAAATTATTCCGATGCGGCTTTTAATCGGTTCTTTATTTGAACCCATTCTTCGGATGTCTCTGTAGATTCTAAAGAGTGATTTATTGATTTTCGGTTCGGCATGTATTGTGGGTTCTAGCGCTTGGAGATGTTCTCCCATCTCGACTACAAAAGCACGAGAAGGATTTAGGATAAGCTCTTCATACTCACTTTTGTGAGCCTCAAACCACTCTTTGTTATTGTTGGCTCGGATAGCTTTTAAAAAAGGGAGTGTCTTTTTACTAAAGCCAGAAAAATCCACATGCCAACCTTTTCAAACTAACTTTCTATTTCTATATGCCAAAGCTATGACTAAAAATATAATCAAATAGGAAATTGGCACAAAATCAGGGATAGGAACAGGGTCTCCTTTTGCGTAGGAGTGAAGCCCTGCAAGATAGTAGTTTACCCCGAAATAGGTCATGATTACCGATGTAAACGACAGCAGTGAGATAACACTAAAGTTAAAATCACTATAGATTGTTTTTATAAATCTAAGGTGGAGAACAACCGCATAGACAAGTATGGTTACCAACGCCCAAGTCTCTTTTGGATCCCAACCCCAATACCTTCCCCAGCTCTCATTTGCCCAAACGCCGCCTAAAAAATTTCCGACCGTTAAAAGAACCAATCCCGCCATCAGACTCATCTCGTTTATGGCATTTAGCTCTTTAATAGATGCACTGATATGTTTCTCATTTGTTGGCGTTTTGAGTATAAACAGAATGATAGTTATAAACCCAAGCAAAGCGCCAAGCCCCAAAAAGCCGTAACTTCCGGTAATCATAGAAACATGTATGCTTAACCAGTAGGAGTTAAGGACAGGAACAAGGTTTGTAACTTGCGGATTCATCCAGTTCAGGTGCGCCACAAAGAGAATAAGTCCTGCTAAAACTCCGGTAGAAGCCATAGTCATGCTTGAGCGTTTTGAGAAGATAAACCCTGCCAAAACCGTTGCCCATGCGATGTAAATCATAGACTCATAGCCATCCGACCATGGAGCGTGTCCTGAGATATACCATCTATTTATAAGCCCTATCGTATGTGCTACAAAAAGTGCTATTAAGAGTGCCAGTGTCACTTTGCTATAGATTTTAATATTAAAATCCGGTTTTAAAATTTTTATAAAACTCACTATTAAAAGCACAAATCCTATTAAGAAGTAGAGCGGGTAAATAGTCTCAAAAATCTTCGCTTTGTTGTAAAAAACCTCCGCCAAAATTCTATTGTCACTTGGATAAACTTCTACTCCGTAAAACTTCTGGTATTCTGCTATTTTCTCAATTGCTGTATTTGCTCTACTCCAATCTGCACTTAGGAGCGCGTCGTCTATGGAGGTAAAATACTCAACCGCAATGGCTCGGAGCTTCTCGCTGTTTTCCGGTGAGAAGTCCTGTATTGCGTCTATGGTTGAGAACCACTTATTTGTTACATCATTTGGTTTTGGCCACATTTTTATCAGTGTTCCAGAATAAACCATATAAGCCACATTGACTCGCTCATCCACAGTTAAAACCGCTTTATCTAAGTTATTTCTATATTTTGGCTCTTTTCTTGTTGCCTCTTCTACTGCGGCTCCTAATTTGTACCCCTCCAATTTTTCAGGGTTTACAAAAAACTGAGAGAATGAAACATATTTTGCATCAGCCTCTGCTCCGATAATTTTGTTGATATTTTCATCTTTTGTATAGATAACTTTCACATCTCCATAAGCATCCGGACGAACCATCATTCCCAATATTACTTGGTTTGCATTAAGAGAGTATTCACCTACTCTTACACTCTCACTTCTATGAATCTTCGCCAAAATCTCTGTTGAGAGGGTATCCATAGGCTTCATTCGACCGCCGCTGTCCTGAATAACTAAGGCACCGAATTTTTTAGCATGCTGGGCATCAAAAGAGATAATTGTTTTGATTGCAGGATTCAACTCCTCTGCGTACGATGGCGCAATGCTAAAGAGTAATCCACATGCGAGCAGAGTAGAGAGAGTTTTTTTCTCACTCGCTTTTTTTGCCTTCTCTGCAAGTTTTGAGAATCTGTTTTGTTTAGAAAAGAGCGACCAGAACATGCCCAAAGCTAAAAGAAAATAACCTATGTAGGATGGCAAGGTACCGGGGTCGTTGTTGACGGAAAGAATTGTCCCCTGCTCATCCTTGTCATACGATGCCTGAAAAAATCTATATCCGCGGTGTGCCAAGATATTGTTCATAAAAATTCTATACGGCATCTCAATTTTTTGCTCTGTATCCACTAAAACAACCTCACTTGCATAGGATGCAGGACTCATAGAACCTGGGTAACGGTCAAGTTGAAAATCTTTCAACCGAATCTCAAACGGGAGTTTAATCTCTTGAGAACCATAGGAGAGGTGAACATCAACGCCGTTAATTTCAGTGTGAGACTCTTGTGCCATAGCTCCCGCCATACCAAAAATCATCACCTCTTGCGACTTGTCAGCTACACTCACCTTAAATTTCAATGCGTCATATCCCGCCTGTTTAGCTGAAGCTTTTGGGTTCGAGACTACTTTTTTGGCTGCATGTGGGAGAAATTCACGAAGAACAAAACTGCTGTTCTCATTTGTAAAAAGAGTTCTTGCACTAAACGGCTCTTTGGAGTTTGAAGCAAGTTCCCCTTTTGAGCCGTCATCCATTTTTAAAAAGCTGAGAGGCATAGCATGTTTCATAAAAAAGTTGCCATTCTCTACAAAGAGGGAGATGACAGGTTTATCAAAACTTTTGTTAGAGTCAAAGTCTAAAACAAAATTTTGGCTCTCAAAAAACTCACCCTGATTCAAAGTAATCTGCTTACCTTTGCCATCGCTTGTTACCATCAGATTCGCCATAGCAGCGCCATGCAGCTTATCTTCAACCATCGTCTCAACTGCATCCGGTATATACTCAACCATATCTACTTTGACACTTTTTCCATCAACCACTAAAGCCGAAGAGAGACTGTTTTTAGATTTCTTGGAGAGATAAATTTTTTGCGCGGAGGATGCATTTTTATCGCCGCTTGTGGCAACAACGCTAAAAAAAGTATCTGAACTGCTCATAACCGACGAACTCTCGCCCTCACGGATATGCATAGAGCCTTCAAAGCCTACATAACGAGTAATTGCAGCACCAATTAATATAATAATAAATGCCATATGGAAGATAAATATGGGTGCTTTTTTTAGCGTGTACATTTTGTAGTTGACTATATTTAAAATTAGATTGAGAGTTAAAAATCCAAGTAAAATTTCAAACCATAAAGCGTTATAAATCTCCGCCTTTGCGGTAATTGTTCCATAATCATTTTCAACAAAAGTAGCATATCCGCATGACGCAGCAAATAGGAGCATCAAAACAGCCATTGTATTCATTGAACCGAGGAAAGAGAGTAGTTTTTTCATAAGAAGCCTTTATTTTTAAAAAGGCTATTCTATTCAAACTAAGCTAATAAATGGTTAAAGCAGGCTTGCCGTCAATGTTATCTCTGTAAAACCTGAAGTTAAGAAGTTGGATTTTCCTCTCTCTCATTAAGAGCGAGGAAAAGTAGGAAAGAGAGCGGTTAGAAGTTTTAATGAAGCGATTTATTCCCATGTATCATGGTCGATACTAAACCTTTTTCATCTCTGTTTTCTGCGATAACTACTCCAGCGATGTGAATTGGTACAAAAATCATTATAAAATTAAAAACCGCCTCATGTATCTCGGCTATGTCATGTGCCGTCTCTTTTGTGAGACCCAATAACTCATAAAAATGAATGACCAAACCGCTTACACTCATAAAAATGAGTGTCGCGTAAAAAACATAATAGAGTGATTGAACCCCTTTTTTATGAAGAGTCAAAGAGCTAAACGCCTCTTTTTCACTCTTGTCATTAAAGAAAAGGTAAATTCTATAGAGTACCAAAAATGCCAAAGCGTAACCGAAAATAATGTGCCACTGCCACATGCCATCACGGATTGTCTGAGCCAAAATCTTCGCCTGTGCTGCAGTTATTTCAATCCCCATTTCTTGAAGCTTACTCATCAGAAGTTCAGAGTTCGTTCTCCAACTGAGAAATGTTTTTCTTAAAAAAACGGTGCCTAAAAGAGCAACTATTACGACAGCATTCAACCAATGCCATAAACGAAAACCAAGAGAATATTTCATACGAACCTCCTAAAGATAATAAAAAGTGAACAGGATTATACCCTTGTTTGTCCGCTTCCGTAAATTTTATATTTATAAGTTGTAAGTCCTTCAATTCCCATCGGTCCGCGGGCATGAAGTTTATTTGTACTGATTCCCACCTCTGCACCAAAACCAAACTCGCCGCCATCGGTAAATTGTGTTGAAGCGTTGAGATAGACGCATGCAGAATCCACACCGTTTAAAAACTCTTCGGCGGTTGTATAGTTTTCTGTAATAATAGCATCCGAGTGTGCTGAACCGTAAGTTTGGATATGTTCAAGTGCTGCATGTACATCTTTTACCACCTTAATAGAGAGGATATTATCAAGATACTCTGTCTCAAAATCCTCCTCAGTGGCAGCTTCTACAACTATGATTTTTGCCGTATTTTCACACCCTTTGAGAATTGTTCCCAGTTTGTCATACTCACTTTTTAACAGAGGCAATATATGCTGTGCGATGCTCTCATGCACTAAAAGGGTCTCCATCGCTCCGCAAATCCCTACTCTTCTGCACTTTGCATTCACACAAACTGCCAAAGCTTTTTTTATATCTGCATCTTTGTCAATAAAGGTGTGGCAAAGCCCCTTATCATGCTTTACGACACTTACGGTTGCATTTTGACTTACAAATTTTATAAGCCCTTCCCCACCTCTTGGAATAATCAAATCTACATATTTATCCATTTTAATAAGCTTTGAAACGCCCTCTCTCGAAGAGTCCGGAATCAGAGAGATAAGTGCTTTTGGAAGAGAGTTTTTTTCTAGGATTGCCTGTAAAATCTGAGCGATTGCACGGTTGGAGTTTTCTGCCTCTTTGCCCCCTTTGAGCACGCAAACATTGGAGCTTTTAAAGCAGAGAGCCGCCGTGTCGCTGGTCACATTTGGGCGAGATTCGTAAATTATTCCTATTACACCTATCGGGATACTCACCTTTTCTATTTTGAGGTTTGTTTCCGTCACCCAACCATCAAGAATGCGTCCCACAGGCTCTTTGAGTGCTGCAATATCTTCGATGGCTTTTGCCATGCCCTCAATTCTTTTTTCATCCAAAAGGAGTCTGTCTTTGAGAGCAAGACTCAAACTGTTTTTGTCAGCGTCAGACGTGTCAAGGGCATTTGCTTCGATAAGATTCATAGTATTTGCACGAAGTGCATACGCCATCTCTTTTAAAATTCTATTTTTTTCACGACCGCTAAGAGCAGATAAAACTCTACTCGCAGATTTTGCTTCTTGTAAAAATTGTTCCATATTCAGACCTTCATTTGTGCCATATTTAAAAATGCCATACTACCACAAAAAGGCATTAAAACATTTTACACACCTTTAACGGGTGCAAGAAAAGAACATTTCTATAGAGAAACTTTCTTATACATTATGTTGTTTTCTTAAAAAAAATAGGTACAAATTTTGTGTATTTTAAAAAAAACTAATCACAGAAACTATCGTCACTCTCCTCATACTCATATCCTTCCTCATCCTCATAATCTTCGTCTATCGGTTTTTCATTTGAATAGTCATAAACTATATCTTCCTCACTCTCTTCTTCGTCATCTACTCTATCTTCATCTATAAAATTATCTAACACTTCCCACTCCTCTGTATTTTCGCCAATTTTATCTCTTTTAAGTTTAATATTTTATTCGCATTTTTAGAGATGATAAATAGATAAAAAAATATTAATACTACTCCGCGAAGCCGTTAAAATCACTGATGCGCTTGAGATGAAGCAAAAGAGACTTAGCCAAACAACTTACTGAAAAAGCCTTTATCCTTGCCTAATTCCTTATCAATCATTTTAAAATATCTATCTCTATTTGCCAGTCCTATTTCTGCTTTTTTAACCATTTTATCTTTGCCGATAAGAATAGTAAGAGGTACGCTTCTGACCATAAATTTACTTGCAAGTTTATGATTAAAAGCTACATTTACTTTTGCGATTACAACATCATCTTCTTTATAGTGCTCTGCTAGGTTTGGTAAGTAAGTTAACAGCGTTTGGCAAGGTCCACATGTATCGCTGTAAAAATCTATAAATACTACGGAGCTGTTGTTCTCAATAAAAGATGGATAGGTTAAATCTGTTAGTTCTAGTATCTTTGCCATAGTTTTTATTAATCCCTAAATTTATCTCTAATTGCTAAAAACATATCAATATTTTCAAAGAAGATATCTATCAGTTTGGGGTCAAAATGCATGCCTTTCTCACTCTTGAAGAGTTCAAAAATCTTCTCATCACTCCAAGCTTGTTTATAAATTCTATCGCTGCCAAGGGCATCAAACACATCTGCAATAGCGGTAATACGACCATAAATGTGAATCTCTTCTTCCTTTAATCCTTTTGGATACCCTGTTCCATCCCATTTTTCATGGTGGGAGTGCGCCACAATAGCGGCAGCTTTAAGTATGGATCTGTTTGAACCATTTAAAACACTGTATCCTATATCACAATGAGACTTCATAATCACCCACTCACTATTATCGAGTTTACCCGGTTTTTTCAAAACACTGTCAGGAATCGCCACTTTGCCTATATCGTGCATAGGGGATGCATCGTAAAGAAGCTCCGCCTCTTTTTTATCAAGTCCATATTTCAAAGCTAATAACTTACTATATTCTGCAACCCGCTTGACATGGCTTCCTGTCTCCTCTGAACGAGACTCTCCGATTTCACCCATTTTATGGATTACCTCACGCTGTGTACACTCTATCTCTTTATGCATATTTATAACATCCGAGATATCATACTGTATGCTCATGTACTCGATAGTATTTTTATTTGAGTCTGTAATTGGAACTATCAAAGTATCTAGGTATATGCTGCTGCCATCTTTTGCTATATTTGCAACTACACCCTGCCAATTCTTTTTAGATTTAATTGTACTCCACAACTCTCTATAAAAATCACTCGGCACATTTTTGTCTCTGAGAAGTGCATGGGTATGTCCGATAAGCTCATCACTTCTGTAGCCTGTTACTTTTTCATGTGTCTCATTGAGATAGGTGATAATACCGTTCGTATCGGTGCGGGTGAATGATGCGGCACTCTCTACGGCTTTTTCATACTGAGCCAATAAATTCATCTTCTCTTTTAAACTCTGATTTGAGTTGCTAAGCTCCTTTTTTAACAGCTCTTTTAACTCTTCAAATTCAGTTACATCATAACGGATTGCAATGTACTCCACAATCTCATTTTTATGATTTTTTATAGGAAAGATTGTCGCATCTACAGTATATGAATTCCCATTCTTTTTTCTATTTTTTACCTTTCCATGCCATGTGTTACCGGATTTAATAGTTTTCCATAAATCTTTAAATGCTTCGCGCGGCATATCGCTGTGTCTGACAATCGAGTGAGGCTTTCCGATAAGTTCCTCCTCAAGGTAACCGGACAACTTTATAAATGCACTGTTAACATAAGTGATTTTGCCTTTTAAATCTGTTTTAGAAACTAAAGTAGTCTGATCTACAACATTTTTATACTGATCAAGAAGCGCCAATGATTTTAAGTTTTTTCTATACAAAAAGTTAAAGATATAAAATATAAACAGCGCTGAAATCAGTTTCAAAAACTGTTCTATGTAGATTTCATTGATTTGTCTCTCTACCCTTTTGGAGATTAGATATCCCATATTTTGCTCTTTACAATCTGTTAAAGGTATGAATATATATACTTCACTCTTTAAAAAATCAGCAACCCTGCTTATAGCAAATGATTTATCTTTCGGAAGATTATTTTTTAACTCTGATGCAATATTTTTGACACTCTCTTTATTCATAATTTTCGAGTTGTGCAAATTGGAGGGCATAGAGTACTCTTTACCCATGCAAGAGGCGTAATAGTGCTCACTTAAGTAATCTTTGTCTATCTTTGATTCCAAGAACTCTTTTTTAACAATCAGACTATAATTTGCATCAAGCCCAGCATGCATAGCAGAGATAATTGATTCCATATTTACTGAGAGTTCAACAGAACCTAAAAATTTATCATCCAAAAAGAGAGGGTAAACATACCTTACTCCATCAAAAAAACGATCTATCCCATAGGCACTTACACTTTTATGAGTTTCATGTACATCTTGAACACTTTTACAGTTAGAATGAAATTCATCACTATGTTTTGCAGTTTTTAAAAAACTTCTTCCATCGGCTAGATGAAAATTCATATAATCAATTCCATCACTTTTAAAACTCTTCATCTCTCCCAAAAGAGTAGTAAAGAGCTGATTCTTATAGCTCTCAGTACTGTTTTTATCTTCTAGTGCTGAATTTACAATATTTAGAATTTCTCTATCTTGCGTAATTTTTTTTGAAAGTATCTCGGTTATTGTTTTGTAACTGCTTATTTTATCCTCGAATTGAAGATTTAAATCATACACCTTCTCTTTAAAAAAGAGCTCTTTTTTGTACTCTGCTTCGGCATATAAAAATATAACACTTAGAATTAATGCAATTATTCCGATTAGTTTAATATTAATTCTCATAGATATCCATTCTAAAATTTATATGCCGATACTATACTGAATTATTATAAATCTGATATGAAAATATGTTATCTTAATTAAGAGTACTGCAGCAAAAACATTTTATATGCCAAAAAAAGAGCATAATTTTTTTGAAAAACGGTACACTTTGTGCTTAATAGAGCTAGAAATAGGTAGTTAAATCTACACACTATAAAATAATTTGGGACTACTATGAAAACTATCACTTTTATCGGAAATGGAAATATGGCACTCAGCATAGCAAAAGGTTTAAAAGAAAAATATAAAATAGAGATAGTCGGCAGAGAGATAAAAAAACTCGAACAATTTGAAAAAGAAATTGGCGTGAGTATAGAAAAACATCTATTAAATGGATTTGACACTACAGACAAAACAGTAATTTTATGCGTTAAACCTGCCAATGTTGAAGAAATTTCAGAAAAAATAAAAGGCAAAGCAAGAGTTCTATTTTCTGTTTTAGCAGGAACTTCACTAGAAAAACTGCGAACAAATCTTAATCCCCATGCAATAGTTAGAACCATGCCAAACTTAGCTGCAAGTGTCAGCAAATCTATGACTACGCTCACGGGCGATGAAGCTTTTAGAGATGAAGCGGAGGAACTTTTAGGATCAATCGGCAAAACTCTCTGGCTAGCGAGTGAAAAAGAGATAGATATTGCCACAGCTTTGGCTGGAAGCGGTCCTGCATACTTAGCCCTTATTGCCGAAGCATTTGCAGATGGAGCAGTGAAACAGGGTTTAAAAAGAGATGACTCTATGAAACTCATGCGGGGTCTGTTTGATGGTTTTGGTACACTTATACAAGAGATTCACCCCGCACTATTAAAAGATGGAGTTATGAGCCCAGGAGGCACAACAGCCGCAGGATACAGTGCTTTAGAAGATGGAAATGTTAGAAGTGCCTGTATAAATGCGGTTGAAAAAGCGTATAAAAAAGCTACAGAGTTGTAACTCTTACTTTTCACATGTTAACTGATGTTACGCACTTTTATAAAAAATAGCGTAAAAATCTTATTATTCTCAAAAAACAGAGTTTTTGTAGCTTTAGGTGGTTGTAGGGACATCTGTCCCTGCCATCTAAACGGACGCGTTCGTTTAGATGCGTAACATCAGATGTCAAGAAAGCTTGGCTTGTGGAAACTACAACTTACTTTTGTCTATTATTACACCGCCAAACCCCAATGCATAGATAATATCTGCGGTGCTGATTTTGTCAAAATTTGCTATAACCAATTTTTTTAAATACTCCCTCTCTATTTTTTCAGCTTTGAAAAAGCTTGGAGCAAATTTGCCCTTTTTCTCAAGAACTAATGAGTTTATATCTTTATCCAAATTCACATACTTCATCAAATGTTTTATGTCCGTTTCAAATATAGCATCAAGAAGCGAGAACATGCCCGCCAAATAAGCTTTGTCTTTATCCTGCGGCGAAGCATCTGCTTCCATGCGTTCTGCTCTTTTAATAGCCATATCCAATAAAGCCTCTGATGCAGGATTTGTTGACATTTCTGAATATATATAGACCATCAGCCATCTCAGTAATTTATCGCGACCCAAGAGAGTTATAATTTGAGTGACAGATTCTATCTTATCATTTGTTTTTGCACTCATCCTGTTTTGATTATTTAAAAATTTCAGAAGCTTAAAAGAGAGATTGGGTTGCATTTTAATATAGGATTCTATGGAAGCAGTTTCACCGTCTTGTCTAATGATTTTGATAAGTTGCAGTATTACCATCGGAGTAGACTCTTTATATCTGTCAAGCTCTAAAACTTCAGGTTTATCAAGGTAGTAGCCCTGAAAAAAATCAAACCCCATCTTAATATATTCGTTATATGCCTCTTTTGTTTCAATCTTTTCCGCCAGTAGCTTAATTCCTGTCTTTTTGAGCTTTGCTACAACATTTATCAAGTTTTGCGGTTCTGCTTCTAATACATCTATTTTTATAACATGCACATATTTAAAGAGCGGAAGAAATTTTTTAATCATCTCTGCACTGCAGTCAAAATCATCTATAGCAATTTTGAAGCCTCTGGAATAGTACTGCTTTATTTTATTGACAACCTTTTCAGTTAACTCTGTTGTTTCTAGAATTTCCAAAACAAATTTCTGTTTATCCAGTACATCTATAACATCTGATGTTAAAATATTTTCATCTACATTTACAAATGCAATTCCTTTATCACCAAGCAACTCATCAGTATTCATATTGGTAAGTGCATTAATGATAACTTGGGATGTCGCTTTTAGATTTGTAGGAAACTCTTTAATTCCATGCGCATGGTCTCTAAATAGAAGTTCATAGGCATAATGCTTACCCATATTGTTGAAAATTTTTTGTCGAGCCATAAAAACTTTATTCATGCAACACCCCCTCCATCTTTTTATAGATTAATATTTTTTATTGTACAACGAATTACAAAAACTTTAATATCTCTTTTTCTATATCCTCTTTTTCTATTATGGTATCTTGTGCTATCTTTTTAGAAAAGAGCCCTTTTATCATAGATGGGATTTCTAGTTTTGCTGTTTTACTGATAGATTCAAGAGCAACAATATCCTCTGCATCCACCTCGCCGGTAAGTGCATTTGCAATTACAGGTGAGAATTTCGTCCACTCTGCTGTTGAATAGACAATGGTTTTAATTGAAGGATTTGAACATGACTCATAAGCTTTAAAGCATGTAGCAGTGTGCGGATCCATCAAATAGCCATCATTTTCAAATGTATCCTTGATATATTTTTTACCCTCATCACCGGTACAAAAATCAGCATCAAAACACTCTCTAAGGGTTGCCAATTCGTCTGAAGTTAATTCATAAACATTTTTGCTCTCCAAATCATCCATCAACTCTTTTGTTCTTTTATCTCCAAACAAATCATAAAGAACTCTCTCTACATTGGATGATTTTAAAATATCCATGGCAGGAGAGGTTGTGCTTACTACTCTGCTATCTCTTAGGTCGTATTTACCTGTTTTAATCAGCTTTGTTAAAACATTATTTTCATTTGAAGAGATAATTATTTTTTCAACAGGAAGTCCCATTTTCCACGCATAGTAGCCACCAAGAGCATTTCCGAAATTTCCGCTTGGAACATTGAGGTATACTTTTTCTCCCATACTGATTGCATTTTGACGAATCAATTCTAAATAACTGTGAATATGGTAGATGATTTGAAAAATGATGCGTCCAAAGTTTACAGAGTTTGCTGCAGATAACAGAACATTTTTTTCTTTTAACGCATGGTTAAATTCAGGTGAAGCCAAAAGTCTCTTGAGAGCATTTTGCGCATCGTCAAAAACACCGTTTATTCCTATAACTTTTAGGTTTTTCGCATCTTCCGTTACCATCTGAAGTCTCTGAACATCACTTGTTCCGCCATCCGGATAGAGACATGCAACTCTTACATTTGCGCGGTTTTTAAAAGTCTCTAACGCCGCTGGACCCGTATCTCCGCTTGTAGCCGCCAAGATAAGATAGTTTTCATTATTTTTTTGCGCGATTGATGATAAAACTACGCCAAAAGGTTGCAGTGCCATATCTTTAAATGCGCGGGTTGGTCCATGGTAGAGTTCACTCACATAGAGATTCTCTTTTACTTTTACGACCGGAACGGGATTTTTTGAATCATCAAATTTATCATAAAGATTGAGGGCTTCTTCGATAATGCTTTTATCTATGTCTATCTCAAAACGGCTCAGCATGTCACTAGCCAACTCTTTATAAGAAGAGTTTAAGTGTTTATTTAAAAACTCTTCACCTAATTCCGGAAGTTTCTCCGGCACATAAAGACCGCCGAAAGAGGCGATTGGGCTTAAAATTGCTTGTGAGAATGTTACACTTTTTGGTTTTACTGCATCGCATCCGCGAGTTTGAGTGAAGTTCATAGTATGCTCTTTATTAATTTTTTTGAAATTGTATCCAAATCTCTATAAAAAAAATTTACATGCTACTGAAAAAGCCCCACAGGGTCTATGTGAAATGACTTCTGCGTTACTTCAAACACAAGTTCATCGCTGATACGACCAATAGTGAAACCCTTTTTAATTTTTTGACCTTTTTCAAGATTTGGGGCAATTTGTGAAAGGTTTGCATAAATAGTGTGCAATCCATCGTCATGTTCGACAATAACAATATTGTTTAAAACAGCCGTTTTATCTGCATATATAACCTTGCCGTTAAACACCGTTTTCACCTTTGCATTCTGCTCATTTGATTTTAAAGAGATAGATTCATTAAAAATCTTTAAACCGTAAATCGGATCTGTATAGTTTCCATACTTTTTAGTTATGGTGTATGAATCAAGCGGTGCGATTGTCTTTTCACCCGAATATTTCGCGGTTTTTACCGCTTGATAACTATCACCGACTTTTTTAACCGACTGCACATTCTTATCTAGTACGATTGGCTTATTATCAAAAGCAACCTCTATATCCTCTTTATCCTTTGCATCTTTAACAGCATCTAACTTTAGAATATTCAACTTTTCAAGTGTTTTTTTGAGAGTATCCTGTTTGTTCAAAATCTCTTTTAACTCTTTTTTATAGGAGACTTCATCACCTTGAAGTTTTTCCAATGCTTTTTTATTTGACTCTTGCGCAGCTAAAAGTTGCTTTCTTTTTACATCAATTGCAGATATAGCAACCTCTATAACTGCCGTTTTTTCATTCAGAGCTTCTATCTCTTTTGAATTATTGAAAAATTGCAAATTTAGGTTGTTTCCCTTCTCTTTTGACTCTTTTAACATGGCTTTAAGCACTTCAAACTCTATAAGGGAGTCAGAATCAACTGCATACTCCTCTTCTACAACCACTGATATTGAGACGCTTTGCGCTATAACATAGACCAACTCCTGCTGTATGCTATCCTGCTCTGCTTTTAATTTTTTATTGCTATTTTTGAGTTCATTAAGTACAGCACTGTTATCTTTGTAGCTTGTCTCTTTATCTTCAAGTTCGAGCTTCAGCTCTTTAAGGTGCTCCTGCTGTTTTTCTATCTCAGCTTTTTGCTTTATAATGGCATCTGCATTTTCAGCCATTTTTTGATTTACTGTCGTATAATCCTTGCCGTAAGAGCTGAGTTTGCTGCTTGTAGTGTCTATTTTTTCGTTAATATCCTCTTTTGCATCTAAAAGAGAGATAAAAAGAAGGGGTAAAAATATGTATATCATGCCTCTTCTTTATGCCCCACCACGATTAGCATAGCCAATAAAATTGATAGAAAAACTGCAGTACCAAAGAGAAGAATAAAGTCATCAATTTGATTAAAAATTGTAACATTTATACCTACATTGCCAAACTGTTGCAGAACCCATGGATTGAGTGAAAGGTATGTAAACAGGGCAAATGCCATGAAACTTGATATGAGTGCGTCCACAAGAGCAAGCCTGAATAAAACCGCAGAACGAAGCCATCCCGGTGCACCGAAAAGCCCCATTATGCTCATTCTTTCAGTGTGTTTGAACTGCCATATTCTAAGCTCTTTAAAAATAAGAAGAGAGGTTACTACAAAGATAGTTACAGCAAATATCGCTACAACACTTTTAAAAAGAAGCAATAGCTTATAAATGATGTCATGATTGTGGGCAAAATCTTCCACTTTTGTGATGGTAGGATATTTAAGTATGCTTTTTGTTAGCGCTTTTATCTCGTCCGGTGATGGATAGCTATTGAGCTGTATTTTGTAAAATTTTGGAAGAGACAATTTGAGTAGCTCAACATTCTTATTATTCATATTTGTATTTAATCTTTTTATAATACTATCCGGTGTTAATTCTGTAACACTGCTAATAAGCGGGCTGAAACCTAAAGTAGTATTATTATCTATACTTTTTTGACTTACGACTACCATAGAGTAGCTATTTGTTAAATTTTGTTTATATGATGCTATAGATCTATCAACAATAATAAAAATTTGTATAGAAAAAAGTATGCTCAAAAGAGCGATAATAAGAGATATATGATTTTTAATTGACTGCATGAATTCTCCCATATTCTATATGAAAATGTTTATATTCAACATTCATACTCACAGGAATATGGTGTGTAACTACAATTACCGTCGTTTTTAGCTGAGTATTTGCACCCTCAAGTAGATTCCAAATCAATTGAGACGAATAATCATCCAAATTTCCGGTCGGTTCATCTGCCAAAATTAAAATAGGATTATGTGAAAGTGCTCTTGCCATGGCAACTCTTTGCTGCTCACCACCGCTCAATTCTAATGGATATTTTCCAGCTTGATGCGTCAGCCTCACATGCTTTAAAAGACTGTCCACTTGCTTCTGCGTAACATCTTTGCCGTAACCGTTTATTATGAGAGGCAACATAATATTTTTTTCAATTGTCCACTCTTTTACAAGCTTATAATCTTGAAAAACTATGCCTATGTGTCTTCTTAAAAAGTTTAGCTTTGAGCGAGAAACTTTTCGTAATTCAACACCGCCGACTACCAAACTACCGTACTTAGGCTTTAATGCACCATAAAGTGATTTAAGTAGCGTAGATTTTCCACTGCCGCTCGCACCGGTAATGAAGACAAAACTACCGGAATCTATAGAAAAATTAACCTGGTTGATAATAGCTTCATCACTAGAGTAGGAGAGAGACAAATCTTCAGCTATAACAACTTTATCCATGAAAAATTCCATCCAATATTTTGTGCGATGTTAAATTGCTTTTAGATCTCAGTGGAAGGGCTGGATAGTAGGATGCTTTATCTCCGTCTATGATTATATAGAGATGTTCGGGTCTATCAAAACTGCCCATAGACATTCTAGCCATGACTCCATTTTTTGTTGTATAAACTCTCTCAAAATGAACAAAACCGTTGTCAAATCTTTTTGTTACACCATGAAGCTCCAGTATCTTAACATGTGGAGCTGTTACAGTAGAAAAATCAAAATTACCCTCAGTAGTGAGTGCATCCGACTCCTCTTCATTTATCATCGTTACATCATAAATGTTTTTTTGCATCTTTTTCCATCTATCTTCGTACTTGCTGCTTATTGCTATCTCTCTATTTTTATTGATATGAAGAACCGTTTTGTTAAAAGCTATAAAAGTTTCATAGGAGTAAGCGTAATAATTTTCACTGTCTGTACGAAGTTCGAGTGTGCCATTGACTTTTAGAACCCTTCTTGATTCTTCTATGAAAGAGGTTGATATTACTCTTCGGTGCGGCTTTTTGTCCCATGGAACCGGAAAATGGACATAGATTTTGCCGACAATGTTGGATGGAACCAGTTCCAAGAATAGCCTTGCATCGTAATCTAGCACTAGCACATTATCCAGTTTTTGAATATTTACCTGTTTTAACACCTGTTCTATGGATGGTCTGTGAATCTCAATGCCAATAAATAAGATATCCGGGTTTTGTGCTGCCTGATGAAGGATATGACGACCTGAACCAAACCCGACTTCTATTCTAACCTCTCTATCCATCGGAAAATTTGACGCAAAATAGTCTATATTCTTTAAAAAATCAACCTCTTCTAAGTGCATATTTTTTGCATTCGTAGGAACATTTGAAGAGATTATTCTTAAATCTGCACTTTTAGCGTAGGTCAAAAGTGCCTTGTGTACATTATATATGGATGCAGGTCTTGTCAGCTTATCGGATTTTAATAAGTTTTTATTTTCCTCTTCTTTTACTAGCAAAAAAAAGTTATCATCTTCAACGGTAACCGAGATGAGCTTTTCATCGCTATGATTAGCATTTTTTGCTATAAAATTAAAAATGACCCCACTCTCTACATGTGGAAACTCTATCTCCCTAAACTCTTCTATGTGTAAATGTGGCATTAAAGCTCAATCATATCTTGCATAGGTTTTACAACCTCTTCACTGTTTGTGCCTGAGGCATCACTTGGAGCTTGTGAAGGACTTGGAGCCTTTGTACCGCTCTGCTTTTTGTTATTATTTTTTATAATTTTACCTTGTGTTTTAGTTGTTGTAAACTTAGCTTCTATACTTGGGTCTGATTTTATAGAGTTATTATCGACTCCATACACTTTATAAATATATGTAGTCTCAGGTTCTATAGCTGAATCAACAAAAGTATTGTCGCGTATGCCTGTAAACTCGTCGGTAGTATTGCTAAACCATCCTTTTTGTTTTTTAACCACAGTAAAACTTACAATAGCGGGGTCAGTGCTAACCCAACTTATTACAATTTTATTATCTGAAATTTTTGCATCTGAAATGGCTGGAGCATTTGTTTTAGCAAGTGTCTGTCCTTGAACAGACTGTTTTTCATTGTCACTTTCTAGCCCATCTTTATCTACAGTGCTCACTCTATAAAAGTAACTTTTTCCATCCTCATTCACTGCATCCGTAAAGGTAGTCTCTTTTACAGTTTTTATAAGCTGGTAGCTGCCGTCTATTTTTTCGGATCTATATAAATGATAACCCGCAAAGCCATCTGAACCTGATACGGCACTCCAACTCACTTTAATCTTTCTAGGCAGATCTCTTGTAGCGCTGATGTTTGTTATGCCTTTTGGCAGTGCTTTTGTAACAGAAGTTACAATTTCACTGGGTTCGGAAACATGTCCATCATATGTTACAACACGGATACGATATTTGTACACATAGTTATCTTCAAGCTTGTCATCTATATACTCTGCATTAAATCTTCCGTCTACTGTTGCAATTTTTTTCCAATCGTTATCTTTGAGAGTTCTTTTTTCAATAATATATGCTTTTACTATCTTGTTTTCATGTGGTCGCCAGATTATTTTTGCACTTCTTGGCATGCCTTGAATACTGTGTATCCATGACACGGATTGCAAAACAGGGAGAGAGGCAACAATAGTCGGAGTGCTTATAATAGATTCAGCACTACTTGAATATGTTTTAAATGAGTACTTATACTTAGTGTCCGGTTCTATCTTTGTATCAACATAATGCGTTGCAAAGCGATTATCTATTGTGTCATAATACTCCGGTGTAGAACTGTTTTCCTTCATATTTTGTCTATAAATATAGATGCCTTCTACTCTCGGGTCTGTTACACTTTGCCACTCAAAAGCGACTGTATTCATGTCGGTAGCAACTCCGTTTTGAGTCAAAGTAACAATAGGAAGCGATGAATCAACTACCGCTTTACTGCTTGGTGTCGGCTTTGAACCACAACCGCTAAGAATGAGTAGTGAAACTGTGCATAATGTAGCTAGTGTCCATAACTTCATTTATCTGCTCCGTATTAAATTTAGAATCTATATAATTTTTCATTGTCTCATCAAGTTCTGCTACAAAAGAGAGCTTTTCTTTGCTAACCGGATGGATGAAATATATCATGTGTGCATGCAGCAAAATCCGTTCCGAATTTTCTTGTTTTGGACTAGTCGCATAAATATGGTCGCCGATTATATGTCTATTTATACTCTCCAGATGAACACGGATTTGGTGAGTTCTTCCTGTAAAAAGCTTACATGCGACTAACTGATTCTTTTCATCATTTGAGAGGGCAAGAGTTTTAAACTTGGTTTTTGCATATTTACCGCTCTCTACGCATGCCATCTTTAATCTATTGGACGCGCTTCTTCCTATATTTTTTTCAATAGTTGTAATATCCTCTTTTAAAGGTGGATTGAGCACAGCAATATAATATCTGCCCATACTCTTATCTTGAAGCTGCTCAGACAAGAATTCATGTGATTCGTTATTTTTAGCGATAACCATGGTTCCGCTTGTACCTTTGTCAAGTCTATGCACTATTCCATGTCGCTCTTCACCGCTAATCGTTGATAATCTTATGCCCTTATGTTTGAGCCAATCGACCAAAGTAGCCTCTTTGACGCTTGGTGCAGGGTGAACCGTGACCCCGCTTGGTTTATTTATAACCAAAACGTCATCATCTTCGTAAAGAACTTCTACTTCAAAGTCAACTTTGAGTGCCGGTTCAATCTTGGCATCCGGAAATTCTACTCTTACTTTTTGTTCAGGTTTTAATTTAACACCTGGACGGGTAACTTTCTTTTCATCTATATAAACGCACTCTTGTTTAATTAACTGAGCAATTTGTGAACGAGTCTGCCCTATTTCTGAGGCTAAGAATGTATCCAGTCGTTCTGATTTGTCGCTAACATAGCTTTTTATATCGCTCATTTGTGTCCCTTAATGTGATACAATTTCATAATTTTTTAATGGAGTTACGAATTTGTGGAGATTTGATAAGAGTATTTTATCACAATTTGACTTTTTTTCAATCATTTTGATAATTCCGGTAGTGATAACTTCGAACTGGCTCATAGGTGAAGCTATTCCTATGCTAGCTCAAAAACAGATGGCTTATGTCGGCGTAGCAATTTTTGTGTTCATATTTATATTCTTTTTGCCGATTAGAAGAATGAACTGGCTTATACCTCTTATATACTGGGTGAGCATAACTCTTTTGCTGGCAGTTGAGTTCTTTGGTCATTCAAGATTAGGTGCACAGAGATGGATAGATATTCCATTTATCAATGCGACGATACAACCCTCAGAGTTTGTAAAACCGGCACTTATCCTTATGCTTGCTTATCTTATACAAAAAAACCCTCCCCCGGTACATGGCTATAGAATAAAAGATTTTCTTAAAATAAGCGGTTATATTCTTTTGCCGTTTATTCTTATAGCAAAAGAGCCTGATTTAGGTACTGCTGTTGTACTTTTACTTATAGGTTACGGTGTGCTTTTTTTTATAGGAGTACACTGGAAAATATGGGCTTCGATAGCCATAGCTGTTGGACTGCTAGCCCCATTCACTTATGAAGTTTTACTGCATGATTATCAAAGAACAAGAATCACAGACTTTTTGGGTGAAAAACCCTCCTATCATGTGCAACAGTCGATTATAGCCATAGGTTCAGGCGGATTAACAGGAAAATCAAAAGAGGAAGCAACACAAACACAAATGAAATTTTTACCGATTGCCACGAGTGATTTTATATTTGCTTTTTTAGTTGAGAGAACAGGCTTTGCAGGTGCATTGGGCGTTATAGGACTCTATATTGCGATTATATTGCATCTCATGAGTTTAAGCTACTACAATAAAGATTATTATATTAAAGTTGTGACCATATCAATTGCCTTTATGATTTTTATATACATGGATGTAAATATTGCCATGACCATGGGTTTTGCTCCGGTTGTAGGAATTCCTCTACCTATGTTTAGCTATGGGGGGAGTAGTTTTATTAATTTTATAATTTTGTTTGCCATTATGCAGAATCTGATTACTTTTAGATATAGAGATATGTACGACAATAGAGGAACTAAAAGATTTGTATAACTGGGAGTTGAAAGAGTTCTTGGACACAAGACCTCTGTAAGAATTTTTTTTAGTGGAATAAGTAGGTAGAACACTCGATATGAGCTACTTTTGAGAATTTACTTTGCAAAATAATATATAGGATTTGAAATGTAGTGTGGCGCGGTGGACCGGGCTTG
Organism: Sulfurimonas sp.; assembly: GCA_041662225.1. Lineage (GTDB taxonomy): Bacteria > Campylobacterota > Campylobacteria > Campylobacterales > Sulfurimonadaceae > Sulfurimonas. The sequence goes on along the minus strand of JBAZSX010000003.1, from coordinate 187,697 downwards.
AACCGGCGACCCCCTGCGTGACAGGCAAGTATTCTAACCAACTGAACTACCACCGCGCATAAATAATAAAATAAATTTTGATTTTAGATGTGCTAAGGTTTGAGCGAAGTGTACTAAAAGTACATGAGCTTAAAGCTTCGTGCATATAAAACAAAATGGTGGGCATTACTGGACTCGAACCAGTGACATCTACCTTGTAAGGGTAGCGCTCTACCAACTGAGCTAAACGCCCTTTAAAAAACACCAAGAATGGCGACCCCTAAAGGATTTGAACCTCTGTTCCTACCATGAAGTGATAGTGTCCTTGGCCACTAGACGAAAGGGTCACTTTCATAAACAATAAGGTTTACTAAACATAAATGGCGCGGTGGACCGGGCTTGAACCGGCGACCCCCTGCGTGACAGGCAAGTATTCTAACCAACTGAACTACCACCGCGCATATATAATAAAATTATTTTGATTTTAGATGTGCTAAGGTTTGAGCGAAGTGTACTACAAAGTACATGAGCTTAAAGCTTCGTGCATATAAAACAAAATGGTGGGCATTACTGGACTCGAACCAGTGACATCTACCTTGTAAGGGTAGCGCTCTACCAACTGAGCTAAACGCCCATAATCTAAAACTATGGTGTCCTGTGATGGATTCGAACCATCGGCCACATCATTAAAAGTGACGTGCTCTACCAGCTGAGCTAACAAGACATTTTCCTCTATTTCTTAAGAGGTCGAAATTATAGGCAAATAGATTTTGTTTGTCAAGATATTTTAGATTAAATTTAAAAAAAGAGCTCTTTATCTACAAGTATAAGCATTTTTATTGCAAAAAGCACACTCTGGTGCTGAATGTAATTTCTATCGCCTTTTAAATTCAGGTGCACCTCTTTGTGTTTTATTCTGCTTCTCACACCAACAAATACTGTGCCGACAGGCTTAAGAGGAGTTCCTCCGCCCTCGCCTGCTATTCCACTTATTGAGAGTGCATAATCTGCATGGCTTACATTCATCGCGCCCTCACTCATTTGTGATACCACTTCAGCACTCACGGCACCAAACTCTTCCAATGTTTTATGTTCAACTCCAAGCCAATTCTCCTTCAACTCATTTGAGTAGGTAACAAGCGTGCCGTCAAGAATCTTTGATGCTCCATTGTTTTTGGTAAAGTAATAGCTAAGAAGTCCCCCACTGCAACTCTCTGCAAATGAAACTTTTTTTTGGTTTTTTGATAGAGTTTCTATAATATATTGCACAATATTGGATGCGGCTATAAGATTATTTGGTATTAGCTGTTTTGCAGAGTTTATAAACTTTGATATATTTCCATATTTTTTACTCTCAACATCCACTCTTAGCCATCCATCTACAAGAACTATAATATCTATATTGACATCATACATCTGTGCAATCGGAGTAAGAATAGCATAAGCACTCTCTCTATCCTCATCAAATATATGTATGATTGCATTTGACTCTCTCTTTTGCATCAGTATCTCCGGCAATTCCTGCATCTCATCCACATGCATCACATTGAGAGTTGAATTTTTATATTCCAAGAGATAGCTTCCATCTTCATAAATTGAGCTGTTTGACGGTATCAACATATTCTCTTTTAATATTTGATTATCGCTTGTTACCGTGCTGAGAAGTTTACCTATGGTTGAGAAGTTCTGTTTTGTTGTCACTATAATAAGTTTCGCAGAAGTGTTAATCTCTTTTTCCAAATACAAGAAGAGTGAATTATCGTTCTCTTTAAAGTATGTAATCTCATTTATGTAATTTATTTTTTTTTCGATTTCTCTAATAGCATATTCTCGCAAAGGCACATTATGTATAAATTTATTGCCTACAAACAAAAGGTGTAATTTCATCTTTTAATAGCCCTATTAACTGGATTTTTTGCATATTATAGCACCTTTCATTCCTCTTTAAAGAAGCTTTTAAACCCTTTAAAGATATAATGCAAAACTTTTTACATAATTTTCGAGGTACAGATGGACTACAAAGAGACACTACTTTTACCTACTACAGAGTTTGCCATGCGAGGCAATTTAACACAAAATGAACCTATAAGATACACTTCTTGGTATGAGAAAAAAGTGTATGAAAAGATGAAAACTTTGCGCAAAGATGCACCGAGTTTCACGCTTCATGACGGTCCTCCGTATGCAAACGGTCATACACACATCGGACATGCACTCAACAAAGTTTTAAAAGACATTATTGTTAAACATAACTATTTTAACGGCAAATCCGTCCGTTTTACTCCGGGCTGGGATTGTCATGGTCTGCCGATTGAGCAGCAGGTTGAAAAAAAGCTTGGCGGTAAGCAGAAAAAAGAGCTTTTAGAGACTGCAAAAATCCGTGAGCTTTGTCGTGCGCATGCCTCTGAATTTGTAAACATTCAAAGAGATGAGTTTAAAAAACTCGGTATTTTGGCTGATTGGGAAAATCCTTATGTCACTATGGATTATAAATTTGAAGCAAATATTTACAGAACACTTTGCGGTGTTGCAAAAAAAGGTCTTTTGATTGAGCGAAGCAAACCTGTTTTTTGGTCATGGGCTGAGAGGACCGCACTAGCAGAAGCGGAAGTTGAGTACGAAGACAAAGAGTCTCACTCAATCTTTATCGCATTTGAACTAAGCGATGAGGCAAAAACCAAACTTGGAATTTTAACGAAGGCAGCTCCGGTTATCTGGACGACAACTCCATGGACAATTCCTGCAAACACAGGTATTTCACTCAATCCAAATGAAGAGTATGTTTTAACTACAACCGGTTACATCGTTGCAAAAGAGCTATTAAATTCCCTCAAAGAGCAACATGTTCTCGGTGGAGAGATTGCAAAAACTTTCAAAGCAACAGAGTTTGAGAATCTATTGGCAATCAACCCGCTCAACGGCAGAACTTCCCGCATAGTTTTAGGCGAACATGTTTTAATTGATAATGGAACAGGCTGTGTTCACACCGCTCCGGGACATGGAGAGGATGACTACCGTGTCGGACTTATTTATGATTTAGAAGTAGTTATGCCGGTCGATGAAACGGGCTGTTTTGATGAAACGGTTGTAGGACTTGGACTCATTCCAAATGCAGAGAGTTTTGTCGGCAAACATATCTTCAAATCAAATGATGAAATCATCGAACTGATGGGTGAGAGTGTATTAAAGGTAAGTAAATTTACTCACTCCTACCCACACTGCTGGAGAAGCCACACTCCGCTCATTTTTAGAGCGACAAAACAGTGGTTTATTTCAGTAGATGAAAAACCTCTGGGGGAAGATAAAACTTTAAGAGAGATAGCTCTGAGCGAAGTGGAAAAAACTCTTTTCGTACCTGAAAGTGGGCGAAAAAGACTCACTTCTATGGTTGCAAACCGCCCTGATTGGTGTATTTCTCGTCAAAGAGATTGGGGTGTGCCGATAGCATTTTTTAGAGTAAAAGCTACAGGCGAGGTTCTTTTGGATGAAAAAGTTTTAAACTTTATCGCCATGATTTTTGAGATGAAAGGGAGCGATGTTTGGTATTCAATGCCGATAGAAGAGCTTCTTTATCCAGGCGCAGGTTTCAACGCAGACGAACTTGAAAAAGTAACAGATATTTTAGATGTATGGTTTGACAGCGGTTCTACATGGAACGCCGTTTTAAAATCTCGCAACTATGATGCAGGTGAATATCAGGCTGATTTATATGTAGAAGGTTCTGACCAACACCGCGGATGGTTTCAATCCTCCCTCTTTTTAAGTGCAGCAGTTGAGCATAAAGCACCCTATAAAGGTGTTCTTACACATGGTTTCACGGTGGATGAAAAGGGTGAGAAGATGTCAAAATCCAAGGGCAATGTTGTTGCTCCTGAGAGTGTTTTAAAAGAGTACGGAAGTGAAATTCTTCGTCTTTGGGTAGCTTCAAGTGACTACCAAAGTGACTTGAAAATCTCTGACGGCATCTTAAAACAGACTGCCGAAAACTACAGAAAACTAAGAAATACTTTTAGATTCTTGATGGCAAATATTAATGATTTGGAGGGTTTAACCCCACATGCAGAGATGGGCGAGCTTGACCAATGGATTGTGGGAGTTGCGAAAAAAGTTTTTGACGACACGCATAAGGCTTTTTCAAACTACAACTTTGTTCATGGAATGAGCTTACTAAACAACTTCATAGTAAATGAGTTAAGCGGAATATACCTAGATATTACAAAAGACAGACTCTATTGTGACGGTGCAAACGACACACACCGCCGTGCAAGCCAGAGTGCGATGGCTATCATCACAAAATCGCTTCTGCTTTTAATAGCTCCGATTTTAACCTATACGGCGGATGAGATTATAGAGAATGCACCGGCAATCATTAAAGGTGACGCAAAAGATATTTTTGAACTAATCTATGCTCCAATCGAAGCTGGAGAAAGCAGTTTTAATGCCGAATACATGAGCGAGGCAAGAGAAGGATTTTATGAGGTTGTGGACAGACTCAAAAAAGAAAAAATCATTAAAAGCACACTGGAACTTGTACTCCATACAGAGTCTAAAATAGCTCTTGAAATGAACGCTACAGAGGCTGAAGATTGGTTTGTAGTCTCCGGCATTTTTGAAGATAAACCTGACGAAGAGATACTCGGCTCGTTCAAAGTAAATGAAGATACATTTGTAATCTCAAAAGCAACAAAAGCAAAATGCCCTAGATGTTGGAAATACCACTCAGAAAACGAAGAATCCACATGCCAAAGATGTTCAGAGGTTTTAAGTGCCTGATTTTGCAGAACCGCTAACATTTACATTTATCGCAGTTACCGTAGCTGTGATATTTGTCATAATAGGTGTCGGCATTGCACTTGTTAAGTTGGGCAAAAAATCTAGAAATTGAGAGGGGTGTAATTTTTAGCAATTTCTTCTTAATCTCCATAATTCACACCTCTCGCTCAAGGGACATTATGTCCTTTTAATGGATTATTTGACAAATAACAGAACACTTTGTCCAAATAACAGCTAGTTCCATGCTAATTGGACACTCTTTTCTTTCTTTAAGGATAATAATGTAAATGAGAAAAAAATATCAAAAGCAGGACAATTTGTCATAAAATTACTTGAATTTATATTATTGAAGGGACATTTTTCATATTACTTTAATAATGACTATTCAGTATCTTTGTGATATAGTGTTCCTTGAATAAATAGTTAGCACAATCAAAATTTATGGAGTGTATAAATGAAATATAAGTTCAGATTTTCAATAATTCTATTAACAATTCTTGCAAGTGGCTGCTCAAGCACTACAGTAATCAGTAGTGATCCCAATGGGGCACAATTGTATGTAGATGGCATGAAAAAAGGAAAGACACCATATGCTTATACCGATTCAAAAATTATTGGTTCAACCACAATATTAAAGCTCAAAAAAGAAGGGTATGAAGACTTGAATGTGGTTATGAGTAAGAGTGAGCAGGCAAATGTTGGAGCAATAATTGGGGGAGTTTTCGTTCTAGTTCCATTTTTATGGACAATGGATTACAACCCCGAACGCACTTATGAACTTCAAAAGAATAACTAGACTATAAGTGCTTTCTCGTTCCACCTCTCCTGAGGTGGAATGCATACCACAAGTTACATCCCTGTGAGTGAATCTCCCCACTTTTGAGATTTAAAAAACAAAAGATATAAAAATAAAATTGGAATTTTTTCTCGTTCCACCTCTCCTGAGGTGGAATGCATACTACAACCCAAGTCACAAGAAGTTACACTCCCATAAGTAAATCTCCACATTTGAGATTTAAAAGACAAAAGATAAAACAAAGCCCCGTAGCTTATAAATGCTCTAGCAATCATTTATTGGCTAGAGTCAACCGTTAGACTAACATGTAAACCAAATTGATACAAGGAATTTAAATGAAATTAGAAGACATCTACACGATATTGAAAGATTCTGACAGTTCAGACTTTTATGTGCCAACAAGAACAAAAGATTTAACATTTGTATATTTAGATGATGTGCAATTGTCTATGTCAAAACTAAGTGAAGAAAAAGTATTTGACTATAATCATTTTTTTGATGAGAATAACAAAAGTAGAGAGTTGCCAGTCAAGCATGATGAACTTGTAAGAGATTTATGTGAATTAAAAAATTTCCCTGAAAGCTATAATAATATAAGTGTTGAAGATTGGGCAATAAAATATAATGGAGAGGTTATATACACAATAAGTTGTATGAATATTAGCAATTTAAGTTCTCTACATATCTCATTCCCTTCATCATTAGACACATTTGATTTTATTATGAATTTTTGTAAAATTTGCAATTATTACTATGGTGCAAATACAACATCGTCAGGCGAACGTACAATTATTGAAAAATCTAACATTAAAGAATCGACATTTGAAGACTTTTTATATTATTAATAGAAGCCTAACAAAACCTTGGATGATGAATAAGATACCCTAGCGTGTACTTATCCATCAAGTCAAACGTTAACTCCTCAAATAAACACTATCAAACTTGACAAATTAAATATAATAAAAGTATAATTTTTATATCTACAAAAAAGAACTTGCATGAAATTTGAATATGATGAAAACAAAAGCCTAATAAATAAAGAAAAGCATGGAATTGATTTCGTTGATGCGCAAAATTTATGGCAAGATGAAAATGCACTTATCATTCAAGCAAATATTATTGGTGAAGAAATGAGGTATGCCTTAATCTCAATATTTAAAAATAAATGTTATACGGCTATCTTTGCACTTAGAGACGAAATGTATCGAATAATTAGTGTTAGAAGATGCAGAAAAAATGAGGAGAAAAATTATGAAAAAAATAACGGCTGAAGAGTTTGATAAAAAATTTGATGATGGTGAAGATATTAGTGAATACTTAGATTTATCAACAGCAATAAGACTCAAAGATATGAAAAAACTAAAAACAGAAACTAAAAAAGTTAATGTTGATTTTCCTGAGTGGATAGTAGAATCTTTAGATAAGGAAGCAAAAAAGATTGGTGTAACAAGACAGTCTATAATTAAAGTTTGGATAGCTGAAAGATTAAAAGAAGAAGCAGAACATTTACGAGTAAGTTAACAAAATCTAGGAGCGAATAAATGGTCTAACGGCAGTTTATTCACTCTTCTTAGCCGTTATATAAAAAAATAAAATTGGAAGTTAAAATGAAAAAAATATTCTTTATACTACTTATAAGCCTGGAAATATTTGCTGGTTCACAAATGTGCGATTCCGGAAAGGTTACTAAACTGCTTAGTGACGACAACAAAGGTAGTCGTCATCAAAGGTTTATAGTAAAATTATCATCTGGGCAATCTTTATTAGTTGCTCACAATATTGATTTAGCGCCAAAAGTAAATTCACTAAAAGAAGGTGGTTTTATAAAGTTTTGTGGCGAATATGAAAATAACGCCAAGGGTGGAGTTGTACATTGGACACATCGTGACCCAAATAAGCGTCATTTTGGTGGTTGGCTAGAATATAACGGTCAAAAGTATGAGTAATATATAAAAATTTGAATATGCCTATTTATGAAAAAAAATTTGTGAATTTAATTTTAAAAAGCAAGTTATGTCAAAAATAAACTTATCAAAATTTTACATTATTTTGATAAAATGACGCATAATCATAAAAAGGATTTTATTATGTTGGCTTTAAAACAAGAACAACTGTTTGATGAGATTGATATTTTACCAATAGATTTAAAAACTAAAATTGTTGATAGGATATTAGCTAGTATTACGCCTATAAACAGTTCAATAGATGCGCTATGGATACAAGAAGCTAATAAAAGAAAACAAGAGATTGAGTCAAATTCCATTACATTAGTTGATGGAGATGAAGTCTTTAAAAAAATATCTAAAAGACTCAATTCGTAAATGACATACTCTTTTCACCCGGATGCTGAACTTGAATTAAATGCTTCAGTTGATTACTATCAAGAGTGTAAAGATGGTCTTGGCTCAGAGTTTGCATATGAAGTTCAAAAAACAATCCAAAGAATTTTAGAGTTTCCAACTGCTTGGCACAGGCTAGATGGGGATATAAGAAGATGTTTAACTAATAGATTTCCATTCGGAGTAATTTATTTTCAAAGAGATGATGAAATTATTATTTTAGCTGTTATGCAACTAAACAGAAAACCAAACTACTGGAAAGATAGAAGTTAACAAAATATAGGGGCGAATACGACTTACTCGCTCTATTCAGCCGTTATTTCTTAAAAAAAATCATATGTTTAAAAGTGCTGAAGAAGAGGTAGGTTGTTGAATCTTTTTTATCTTACAAAACAGTGCTAAAGAAAAAATAAACACATTTTGCTATAATACACCCCATAATTTAGAACCATAGGAAAACTAGTGATTACATTAAAAGAAGCGTTAAAATTAAGTAAAGAAGAACTAGAAAATTTCAAAAACGATTTAAAAGCGAAGATAGAGGCAAGACCTGAACTCAACGCTTACATCGATATACTCAACATCGGCGAAGGTGTGCCTATCGCCATCAAAGACAACATTCAGGTAAAAGATTGGTCAATCACATCCGGCTCAAATATTCTTCAGGGCTACATCGCTCCATATAATGCGACAGTAATCGAGAAGATGATGGATGCAGGACTCAGCCCGTTCGGCAGAACAAACATGGATGAGTTTGCAATGGGTTCGACAACAGAATCAAGCTTTTACGGCAAAACATTAAATCCACATGCAAGCGACCGTGTTCCGGGAGGAAGCAGCGGAGGAAGTGCCGCTGCCGTTGCAGCAGGTTTGGCAATTGCCGCACTTGGAAGCGACACGGGTGGAAGTATCCGCCAGCCTGCCGCATTTTGCGGGATAGTCGGGATGAAACCGACCTACGGACGAGTGAGCCGTTACGGTTTGGGTGCTTATGCTTCAAGCCTAGACCAAATCGGACCAATGACGCAAAATGTGGAAGATGCAGCGATTTTGTATGATATTATCAGCGGTTCAGATGACAAAGATTCAACTAATGCAAAAATGGATGATAAAGTTACTCCGAATCTAAATCCAGAGAGAAAACTTACAATTGCAGTACTTCCAAAATATATAGAAAATGCAAGTGCGGATGTTAAAGATGCCTACGCAAAAGCGATAGAAGCTCTTAAAAATGCAGGTCACACGATAGTAGAAAAAGAGTTGATGGATGCAAAATACGACATTTCAGCATACTACATAACTGCAACGGCAGAAGCAACAACAAACTTAGCCAGATTTGACGGCATCCGATACGGAAACCGCAAAGTCGGCAAAGATTTGAATGACACCTTTGTAAAAACAAGAAGCGAAGGTTTCGGGGATGAAGTAAAACGCCGTATTCTACTCGGAAACTTTGTACTCTCAAGCGGATATTACGATGCGTACTATGTAAAAGCACAAAAAGTACGCCACCTTATCAAAGATGAGTATGCAAAAATATTTGAGAGTGTTGATTTGATTCTCTCACCCGTAGCACCAAGTGTTGCAAACAAATTCGGAGAGTTTTCTAACCCGATGGAGATGTATTTGAGTGACATCTACACTATCAGCGTAAACCTTGCGGGACTCCCAGCCATCGCCCTGCCAATCTCAAAAAGCAGTGAAGGAATGCCGATAGGACTTCAGTTGATTGCTAAAGCCTACGATGAGCAGACACTTTTTGACGGTGCTTTGAGTTTGGAGAAGCAAATAAACTATGCTAACTAGGCATAGTTTATATAAAGATTAAAAGCTGACGAGGAAGACATTATGAAACATTTCTTAAAAATAGCGTTTTTAATGAGCCTTCTTTATCTGAACGGAGTTGCCCAAAACAATTTTACATGCATCGAAAAAATAGATCAGTTGAATGAGCTTAAATCACAACAAAATTCAGTTCTTGAAAAAACTGCTGCTTTTTTATTTACAAATAATCTCACTGCCTTTCAAAAGAATGAAGATGATAAAGTTTTAGAGCAAAAGATTCGCTTATTAGAGATTGAACTCAAATCCTGCAAGGATTAAAACCTATAGTGAAGTAACTATTTTTTTGTCTGAATCTCTAGTTTTAAAAAATTATTAAATCATGTATAATATAGCCAATTGATTAAAAGGCTGAAAGTGCTTAAACTCGTAATAGTTTTTTTAATGTTGTCATTTTCACTATTTGCAAAAGAGCTCCACCCAAGCTTTAGCTTTCACTCCACGGGTCTTGTAAACAGCTTCGTAGTAAACGGTGAACAATTGTATGCCGGAAATAATATGGGCATGATAGATGTGTTTGACATAAAAACGCAAAAAATCATTCACCAGATAGCACTTCCGCCACTTGTGACCGCTACCAATAAATTTGTTTCTCAGAATGTGATTAGCATTGACTGCCTTAACGGTAAGATTCTTATAGTCAGCATAGGAGAAAATTCTTATAGAAATGTGTGGATTTATGAGAAATATGAACTAAAACAAATTGTTGATGAGAGCAAAAGGCTTACTATAAAAAAGGCAATGTTTATCAATGATGAGAAGATATTGTTTGGTACCTTCGGCTCTGACATCATTCTGCATGACACTCGTGAGAACTACAATTTATACAAAAGCCATGTAACACAAAGCACCATGGGCGGGATAGCTTTAAACAGCGATAAAAGCAAGATGGTCATGTCTTATGAGAGCGGTGAAGTGAGAGTTATAGATGTTATGAGTTCAAAGGTAGAACATATCTACTCTTCTCAAAATGTGGATAATGTTTATGATGTTGCATATAATAACGGTGTCATCATAACGGCAGGACAAGACAAAAGGGTCGCAGTTTACAGAGCCGGAGAAAAAGACTCTCATATAAAAAGTCATTTTTTAGTTTACTCAGTAGGTCTGAGTCCAAGCGGAAAAATCGGAGCATATTCCAGCGGTGATGAGCAAAATATCCAACTCTTTGACACACAGTCAAAGGCTCTGGGAGACACTCTCGTTGCTCATAAAAGCAGAATCAATCAAATCTGGTTTAAAAATGAAAAAGAGATTTTTAGTGTCGGAAGCAGTAATGATATTTTTTACTGGAAACTGGATTGATTTTTAAAAGTGAAACGGCTTTACCTAGTTTTAACCACAACAAAGCTATAATCCAAAGAATTTTTATAGCAACATAAATAATTTTTACCACCCAAAGGATTATCATGAAAATTCGTAAACGCGCCCTCACTTTTGAAGATGTATTGTTAGTACCCCAATATTCTGAAGTACTGCCAAAAGAAGTATGTCTTAAAACTAAACTTACCCGCAATATCACACTCAATATTCCAATGGTCTCCGCGGCTATGGATACTGTTACAGAGTACCGTGCAGCAATCGCCATGGCTAGACTTGGCGGAATCGGAATAATCCACAAAAATATGGATATTGAAACACAGTGCAAGCAGATTAGAAAGGTTAAAAAAAGTGAGAGCGGGATTATTATAGACCCTATTTTTGTTCATCCGGATGCAACGCTTGCGGATGCTGATGCACTTATGAAAGAGTTTAAAATCTCCGGTGTTCCTGTTATTGACGGACATAATAAGCTTTTAGGAATTTTAACAAATCGCGATATGAGATTTGAAAAAGATATGCGTAAATCTGCAGAAGAGGTTATGACGAAGATGCCTCTCATTACCGCGAAAAAAGGGATTTCCTTAGATGATGCAGCAGATATTATGCACAAAAACAAAATAGAAAAACTCCCTATTATTGATGAAGAAGGTTTTTTAAAGGGTCTTGTAACCATCAAAGATATCAGAAAACGAATAGAATACCCTCACTCAAATAAAGATGCTTTCGGCAGACTTATAGTCGGCGGAGCTATTGGTGTTGGTCAGTTAGACCGTGCGAAAGCGCTTGTGGATGCCGGTTGTGATGTTTTAGTTTTAGACTCTGCACATGGCCATTCAAAAGGTATTTTAGACACGGTTAGAAAAATCAAAGAAACTATGGAAGTGGATGTAATCGCCGGAAATATTGCAACGGCAGAAGCAGTTGAAGCTCTCATCAAAGCGGGTGCGGATGGCGTAAAAGTAGGAATCGGACCTGGGTCAATCTGTACTACGAGAATTGTAGCAGGTGTCGGAATCCCTCAAATCTCTGCAATAGCAGAGTGTGCTGATGCCGCAAGAAAACATGGTGTTCCTGTTATCGCCGACGGCGGAATCAAATACTCAGGAGACATCGCAAAAGCCTTAGCGGTGGGAGCTAGCTGTATCATGGCCGGTTCACTTTTAGCCGGAACGGAAGAGTCTCCGGGTGAGACCATAATGTTTCAAGGTCGCCAATACAAATCCTACCGCGGAATGGGGAGTATCGGAGCGATGCAAACAGGTTCAACGGACAGATATTTCCAAGAGGGAACAGCAGCAGATAAACTCGTGCCAGAGGGAATTGAGGGTCGTGTTCCGTTCCGTGGTTCAATCGCTGGAATCGTTCATCAAATGATGGGCGGACTGCGCTCATCTATGGGCTACTGCGGAAGCAAAGATATTGAAACTTTTTGGAATAAAGCAGAGTTCGTTGAGATAACAAGTGCGGGATTAAAAGAGTCCCATGTTCACGATGTTATAATCACACAAGAAGCCCCGAATTACCATATCTAATATCTATTCACTTGGCCTCTCTGGAGGCAAAGTATTTTCCAAGGAAGTTAAATGAACGAAATTAAATACGCCGGTTTTTGGATTCGTTTCATCGCCTCTCTTTTAGATTTTCTTCTCTTAGCTCTGCCTGTTGGCATACTTATCTATTTTTTAAGCGACGGAAATTGGTTTGATTTTGCCCAATATAAACAAAACTTTACAATGGCTATGAATGCAAACCCGCATGCCACAGATATACAGCCAAAAACTTCTGCAGAGTGGGAACTTCTTTTTCAAATATCTGTGTTAACTATTACTCTCATTTTTTGGAAAAAATGGAGTGGAGCTACACCCGGCAAGAAAATGCTCAATATCAAAATAGTAGATGCCTCGACATTTCAAGATATTAGTAATAAACAAGCCATTATCCGCTCCCTTGGCTATGTTCTCTCCACACTGCCACTTCTATTTGGTTTCTTGATGGCAGCGCTACGAAGCGATAAAAGAACTCTGCATGATTTAGTAGCAGGAACTGTCGTAATTTACGATGAAGAGTAACTGTAAAAACGCTCTCTTAAGTCATTTTTGCTAAAATACAAAGAATATTTCAAACTCGTAATTTTAAAGATGGGGAAAAACAAGATGGATTTACAGACAAGAGCACTGCACGAAGGGTACACAAAAGATTCTCAGGGAACTATGGCGGTTCCTATTTACATGACAACGGCGTATGAATTTCGTGATGCAGAACATGCTGCGAATCTGTTTGCCCTCAAAGAGTTGGGAAATATTTACACGCGTCTTAACAACCCGACAACCGATGTATTTGAAAAGAGATTTGCCTCACTTGAAGGTGGCGAAGCAGCCCTTGCAACTTCAAGCGGAATGAGTGCAATTTTTTATGCAATTGCAAACGCTGCTGAGGCAGGAGACAATATCATCTGTGCAAGACAACTTTACGGTGGAAGTCTTACTTTAACGGCTCATACACTTAAGCGATTTGGTATAGAAGCTCGATTTTTTGATGTTCATAATCCAAAATCCATAGAAGCTCTTATAGATGATAAAACAAAAGTTATCTTTTTTGAATCATTAACAAACCCAAGTATTGATGTAGCAGATATAGAAGCTATCACAACCATCGCAAACAAATATGGTATTTTAACAGTTGTGGATAACACGGTTGCAACCCCTGTTTTATGCCGTCCTCTTGAACATGGAGCAGATATAACCGTGCATAGCGCATCCAAATATACGACGGGACAAGGTCTTGCAATCGGCGGAATTTTAGTTGAGAGAAAAGGATTGCTTGAAAAGTTAAAAGCAAATCCTCGTTACGCGCACTTCAACGAACCTGACCACTCCTACCATGGTTTAGTCTATGTAGATGTGCCGCTTCCTCCATTTACGCTTCGTGCAAGACTCTCACTTCTTCGTGATTTAGGCGCGGTTTCATCTCCGTTTAACTCATGGCTTTTTATTCAAGGGATGGAAACACTCTCACTCCGCATCAAAGAGCACTCTGCAAATGCTCTTGCGCTAGCAGAGTTTTTAGAGTCACACCCTAAGGTAAAAAAAGTAAATTACCCTGGATTAAAGAGCAATGCAAACTATGCAAATGCTCAAAAATATTTTGAAAACGGTGCATGTTCCGGACTTCTAAGTTTTGAAGTGGAGAGCCTTGAAGTGGCGATTAAAATCGTAGATGCGACCGAGCTCTACTCACTCGTTGTAAATATAGGCGACTCAAAATCAATCATTACACACCCAGCTTCTACGACCCATCAGCAGTTAACCGAAGCAGAACTGATTGCATGCGGAGTTCCTTCAGGCCTTATCAGAATCTCTTGCGGATTAGAGTCTGCAAAAGATTTGATAGCCGACATGAAACAGGCATTAGAGGCGTAAAACTTGTCCCTAAACCTACAAACACACACCGAGCATTTTACTAACCCACTTTATCTGGAGAGTGGGCGTATTTTAGAGCCTTATGATATCACTTATGAAACATACGGCAACCTTAATGAAGATAAGAGTAATGTAATTGTAATCTGCCATGCGCTGACAGGTTCACACCACTGTGCAGGAACGTATGAGGGTGACAACAAGGCTGGCTGGTGGGATGGTTTAATCGGTTCAGGCAAAGCAATAGATACCGACAAATATTTTGTAATTTGCTCGAATGTGATTGGGAGCTGTTTTGGCTCAACGGGCCCAATAAGCCTCAGATACCCTCACAACGAGCACTACCGCTATAAGTTTCCTGTTGTCACAATAAAAGATATGGTAAAAGCGCAAAGAATACTTTTTGACAGACTCAATATTCATCGTGTTTATGCCATTATCGGCGGATCCATGGGCGGAATGCAGGCACTTTCGTTCGCGGTTCACTATCCAAATTTTGCACAAAAAATTATAACCATGGCAACAACCTACGCAACGCAAGCCTGGGCGATAGCCTTCAACAAAGTTTCTCAAGAGGCAATTTTGAGAGACCCTGATTTTAAACAGGGCTATTACGATAGTGAAGATGTAAAAAAGCATGGCTTATCCGGAATGGCGATTGGAAGGATGGCTGGACATATCAGCTTTTTATCGCCGGAGAGCATGCAGAGCAAATTTGGACGAGAATATAAGCTTACAGATGGACTATATGAGCTTTTTGGCAAGTTTCAAGTTGAGTCCTATTTAGAGTACAATAGTTATAATTTTGCCAAATGGTTTGACCCGCTCGCCTATCTTTACATCACAAAAGCGATTAATATTTTTGATATTTCAAGAGATTTCGACTCCCTTGAAGAGGCGATGCAAAAGGTTCAAGCAGATTTACATCTTATAAGTTTTAAAAATGATCTGCTTTTTAGAAGCTTTGAGATGAAAGAGATGGACAGTGTCCTAAATAAAATTGGCAATAAAAGTTATACCTACACCGATATTGATAGCGATTATGGGCATGATGCTTTCTTGGTTGAGATAGATAAATTTGAAAACCATGTAAAGGAGATACTCAATGGCTAAAGAGAAGTTTGAAACAAAATTAGAGAGTGCAAAAAAAATCTTAGAGACGCTTATGAATCCCGAAATTACACTTGAAGAGAGCGTAAAAGCCTATGAAAAAGGAATGAGCGAACTTACAGAGGCTCAAAAAATGTTGGAAGATGCGGTCATTAAAATAAATGAGATAAAGAGCAACTAATGAAAGCAGCTGTCCTACAACTAAGTGCTCAGGGGATGAGTTCTACAAAACTCTACAATTACATTCGAATTGCAAGCAAAAACAGTGTAAAAGTTTTGCTTCTGGGAGAGTATATTCTCAACCCTTTCTTTAAAGAGTTGCAATCGCTCTCCGTTGCCATGATAAAAGAGCAGGCAGAACACCAGAGTAAGGTTTTAAAAGAGTTGGCAACTACTTATAAAATGACAATAATAGCCCCCCTTATAGTAGTAAAAAAAGAGAAGGTTTACAAAGTCATAGCTAAATTTTCTCCAACCTCCACTGCGTATTATCAACAGCAACTTCTAATAAATTATCCCCACTGGAATGAAGAGAAGTTCTTTGCCAATGAGATAAAACCTCTGCAAGCACCACTGACATTTAAAATTGGAAATTTCAAATTTGCAGTCATGAGCGGATTTGAACTTCATTTTGATGAACTTTGGTCGCATGTGGCTGAAAAAAATGTAGATTGTGTACTTGTTCCGAGCGTATCGACATTCGACTCCTTTGAGAGATGGAAAATGCTGATTCAATCGCGTGCATTTACGCATAACTGCTTTGTTTTACGGGCAAATCGTATCGGCGAATATCAGGACGAAGATTTAACATGGCAGTTTTACGGGGACTCACTTTTGGTCTCTCCGGATGGCGATATACTCAACCACCTCGGAAATAAAGAGGAGCTCATGATAGTGGATATGAGCCATAGTGAAGTGGTTCACTCCCGCCGTTTTTGGGGTTTTAGAGATATGATAAACAAAAGATTAACGACCGTATAATGTTTAGTGACAGTATGCTAGTGTTTACTTTCAAAGGCAGTTTATGAATAAAATTATTTCTCTTTTTTTATTACTTTCTGCATTTATATCTGCTGAAATAATCACGCCCATTCCGGATGTTAAACCATTTGACAAAGCTAAAGTCGCACTCGGAAAAAAGCTCTTTTTTGATACAAATTTTTCTAAAGACAAAACGGTCTCCTGTGCCTCATGCCATAGTGATTTCGGGACAGATAGACGAGCCTTATCTATCGGAGTTGAGAACAAAAAAGGTGTTATCCATACTCCAACTGTTTTTAATGCAGTAAATAACTACAGACAATTTTACAATGGCAGGGCAGCCAATCTCAGTGAACAGATTGATGGACCGATTCACGCAGACCATGAGATGGGAATGAGTGACCAAGATGTTGAAAACAACTTAAACACATCAAAAGAGTACCAAGCAGCATTTAAAAAAGTCTATAATCAAGTGCCTAGCTATAAACTTTTTAAAGATGCAATTGTTGCCTTTGAAGAGACACTTTTAACTCCAAACTCCCGTTTTGACAGATTTTTAAAGGGTGAGGACTCTTTGAGTAAACTTGAAAAAGACGGTTTTAACTCTTTTAAAGAGCACGGATGTGCAGCATGTCACAACGGCGTAAATGTGGGCGGAAACTCAATGCAGATGATTGGAAGCGTAATCGAATATCCTTATATTGAAGGTCAACCAGACCTTTATATCCTAACAAAAAAAGAGATGGATAAAAATATTTTCAGAGTTCCATCTTTAAGAAATATCAACAGAACTTCACCCTATTTTCATGATGCCTCTGCAATCAATCTCGAAGATGCAGTTATCAAAATGTCTTACTACAATCTTGGCACCATACTCGAAGATAAAGAAACAGAAGCGATTGTCGCATTTTTAAAAACACTCGATGGCGATATTCCAAAAACTTGGAGTGAAGATGTTAAATAAATGGTTTAAAGTACTGCTTGTTGTATTGGCACTTATATCGGTAACTTTTTGGGTCATGAACTACAAGCAAAAAAGCCAAAGAGTTCAAGACACAGGTTATGAACTCTACACTATGATAGAAGAACTTAAAGCAAAACACTATGAATTGGACGATACCATACTCAAGAGTGCACTCTATAGAATCTACAATAACGACATCATCATTCAAGATATAAAGAATATAGATAATCAAATTGAACTGCTAAAAAAGAGTGAAATATATACAACTCCAGAGTATCCAAAAACAAAAGAATTTTTAAACAATCTCATCTTTGATCAAAAAGAGTACAACGATAATATAGAGCTTTTTAAAAGAGAAAACGGCAAGATTAAAAATTCATTTTCATTTATTACCTCTTCGCTTGAGCATTTGAGTAACTTAAAAAAGGAAGATAGTCAAAAACTACTCAATATAATCAGTCATCTCACAACCATTAAGAGCAGCATGGCACTCGATGCAAATGATGATGTAGAAATTGATATCGACTTTTTAAACGAAATAGAGACGGTCGATGAACATGATAAAATGTATGTCAATCTCTATAAGACACACATTGACTTACTCAAAAAATCTCTGCCTAGCTATATGCATTTAATAAATAAAATTATTAAGGATGATGCGGTAGAAAATGATTTTACTCTTTTAAAAGATGGAATAAAATCCGAGAATATCACTCTTTTATCGAACCTTGATTTGGAATACTACTCAATTTTAGGCTTTTCCCTCTTAACCCTTTTGATTATTGTTTACTACATCTTTTTGTCGGAGAGCGAAAAACAGCGAATCATTAAACTTCAAAAGAGCTACAAAAAATCTGTAACAACCGACTTTTTAACAGGACTAAAAAATAGAAACGCTTATCTCGAAGCGATTGAGAAAAATAAAAATTCTATAATTATTCTTTTTGATATCACGGATTTTAGTTCAATCAACAATCTTTACGGAATAGAGATAGGAGATTTTGTACTCAAGAGTTTAGGTGAAAAACTCAAATCTAATATCGAGTGTATAAAAGATACGGATATTTTCAAAGTCGGAGCAGATCAGTTTGCTATTATAATGATGGGCTACACTATTGAAGAGGCATATGTAATAGCCACAAATATTGTAGAAGTTGCAGAGCGCTCGAATTATAAGTATGACGGATTAGATCAAGAGATTTCCTTACAGCTTCAAGCCGGAATAAGTGCTGCAAAACCCTTCTTAATCAATGCCATGTTAGCACTCAAATCAATCTCAAAAGACTATAGTGAAAAAGTTGCAATATTTGATAATTCTCTCAACAACAAGCAAGAAATTCAAAAGAATATCGACATGATTAAAAAAATAAAATATGCGATTCACAATGACAATATTGCGATGCTTTTTCAGCCTTTGGTAGATTTAAGAACCAAAGAGGTTGCAAAACATGAGGCACTTGTTCGTATCAAAGATGAAGATGAAGATAAATATATCTCGCCTTTTTTCTTTTTGGAGTTATCAAAAAAGGCAAAACTCTACTCCCAAATTACGCATGAGGTTATCATAAAAAGCATTCAAGCGGTAATAGAAAACAATGTTCCTATATCACTCAACCTCTCCATAGACGATATTATGCACAAGGGTACACATGATTTTATTCTCGCAACTCTGCAAAACAACCCTGATATTGCCAAAAAACTCACCTTTGAACTCCTAGAGAGCGAAGAGATTAAAGATTTTCCTGCACTCAAAGAGTTTATACAAAAGGTAAAAAGTTTTGGTGTTTTAATCGCCATAGACGACTTCGGAAGCGGCTATTCTAACTATAACTATCTGCTCGAACTTGATGTTGACATTTTAAAAATAGACGGCTCACTCATAAAAAATATCGACAAAAGCGAAAATAATCAGCTTGTCGTAAAATCAATTGTTGAGTTTGCGAAACTTGCAGATATTAAAACCGTTGCAGAGTTTGTAAGCTCTGCAGAGATTGAAAAAGTTATAACAGAGCTTGGCATCGATTATGGGCAAGGTTACTACTACAGCGAACCTAAATTACTCTAAAAAATTCATAAAGGTTTACGAATGACAAACTATTTTCACCGCCAAATTCAACTCTGGGGAGAAGAGACACAAACAAAACTTTGTAGCAAAAAGATAGCAATAATCGGCTCAGGAGGACTTGGAAGTTCTCTTGCTTTTGCACTGGGGGCAAGCGGTATCGGCGAAATTCACATGATAGATTTTGATGAAGTAAGCCTCCACAATATCCACCGCCAGATAGCCTTTAAAATGGGTGATGAGGGGAAAAACAAAGCTCTTTTAAATGCCAAGCTGATAGAACAGAGATGCCCATTCGTAAAAGCGGTAGCGCATCAGTGCGACTTTAAAGAGTTCAGCGAAAAAAATATAAATGTAGATTTAATCCTAGACGCAACCGACAACCTCCCTACCCGCGCAGAGATTAACGCCTATGCAAAAAACAGAAATCTCCCATGGATCTATGGAAGCGTCGAAGCTTTTCATGGTCAAGTAGCTTTTATAGAAAACTCCTCTTTTACGGATGCTTTTAAAATCGTAGATAAAAAACCGGCAGGAATCGCAGCACCGATAGTCATGCACATTGCTTCACTCCAGGCCAATCTGGCACTCAGATATTTGGCAGGATTGAGCGTAAAAAAAGACATACTTTACTATCTCTTTTTTAATGAAGAAGGCGAGTTGATAACGCAGAAGTTTGGACTTCCTAAAGAGTAGATTTTTTGCTTCTACTCCTTAGATACAAATGTAAGCTCAAAAATCAAAGTTTCAAGCTATTTTTCAAAACACACTTCATCATGTTGTTAAATATAAAATAGTGCATCGGAAGAAGAGCATACCAATACACCCTGCCCCAAACGCCTTTTGGATAAAAATATGCAGACTGGATAAGTTTGTCGCCTTCTATTTTAAACTCAAGCCAAGCGTGACCGGGGATTTTCATCTGGGCAAAAAGTAGCAACCTTTCATTCTCTTGTATATCTTCAACTCTCCAAAAGTCAAGGCACTCTCCAAGTCTTAAATCACAGCTGTTTCTTCTCCCACGGTTAAGCCCCACTCCACCTAAGGCTTTGTCGATGACACCGCGTATTTCCCACAAAAAATCATAATCAAACCAGCCGTTCTCACCGCCGATAGATTTAATCGCCAGAAAAACTTTTTCTTTGTTGTACGCACTGATGTCGGACTCCTCTCTATCCACAAAGATAGCGTCATTTATCTCTTTTGAGTGAATTTTATCCCACGAAGAGCCTTCGGCATCGCTCCATCTGCTTATTACCTGATTTTGCTTTATCTCTTGCACCGCTTTTTTGACTGCATCCATGTAGCTTGAGGGAGTGATAAGAGGAAAATATATTTTTGCATTCTCATTTTGCATAACGACCTCGGAGCGCAGTCCCTCAATAAGCGCTTTTGCGACTCTAAAAGGTACAGGAGTAAAAAGGTTGAGCCAATAAGAGGAGATGTTTATGCTCATGAAGGGGACAGGTATGAGGTATCTTTTGAGCCCTAAAGCCAGAGCAGTTTCTTGCATCATCTCTTTATACATCATTTTTTTTGTGCCAATATCTACGATTAGATTTTTGTCATACGAAAGATGCAAAGAGGAGGAAAGATAGTTTATAACATCGTCCACAGCGATTGGCTGGGCGTAGGTGTCCACCCATTTTGGAGTTATCAAAAAAGGCAGTTTTTCTACAAGATTTCTTATGATTTCAAAACTTGCACTTCCTGAGCCGATGATAACGCCTGCGCGTATCCAAATGGTTTGCACGCTCTTAGATGCGCTTAAAATCTCACCTGTTTCGATTCTGCTAAGGAGATGATTACTTGTGTCAGCATTTTTTACACCCAAACCGCCGAGGTAAATCACTCTTTTTACCCCGCACTCCTCAGCAATGTCAATAAAGTTTTGAGCTGAGATTTTATCAAGGTCTTTATAGTTTTCTTTGTTGAGTGAATGAATGAGATAATACGCCGTATCAATACCATTAAGAGCTTTTCTTAAGGCATCTTTGTCAAAGGTATCTCCCTCAAAAATCTCAAAATTTTCAACTTCATCCTTCGATATACTATTTTTATTTCTTACGAATACTCTCAGTTCTATCTCTTTTTGATTTTTGAGTACGCTTTTTAACCTTCTTCCTATGTATCCATTCGCACCAGTGAGCAAAACTTTCATCCCATACCTCCGCATTTAATGGATGATTATATCGCACTTTTTTGCTTCGTAAAGTCAGTAATTGAAAAAAGTTCATTTTGAGCATATATAACTATACACTCAGCTGCATGTACCGTATGAATTATTGATGGGTGCGTAATTTGTTTCGCAAATTCTAAAAAAATAGTTTAAGAAAAAAACAAGAAAATGCATAAAGTGTATGCGACACTTATATTTAAAGTATATTTTAATAAATAGATAAAAAAGTTTAAAGTATATTTTAAGTTTTATGCTATTATATGGTAAATATTTAAAGGTAGTTTATGATTAAGTATATTCAAAATAAACAAGTAAGAAATATTAATGCCATTGGTTTAGAGTTTATAAGGGAGCAATATCTCTTAAAACTCACTTCAAAAAATCGACTTGTAGGACTTGTAGGGCAAAGAGGTGTGGGTAAAACAACTCTTTTACTTCAATATCTCAAACAAAATTTTAAACCTATTGAATACCTCTATTTTAGTGCCGATGATGTCTATATTATCAACAGTTCCATTTATGATATAGCTGATGAATTTGTAAGATTGGGTGGAAAAATAATTGTTATCGATGAGATTCACAAGTATCAAAATTGGGCAAATGAGATAAAAACGATTTATGATAGTTTTCCTGAACTTATCATACGATTTAGTGGCTCTTCTATGTTAAATATCTTAAATGAAAAATTTGATTTAAGCAGAAGATGCGTCATAAGCTATGTAAAACCTTTAAGTTTTAGAGAATTTTTAAAACTATCTGAAAATATCAATCTTCCACAGCTTGAGTTTGAAGAGATTTTGACCAATCACCAAGAACTAAGCAGCACTTTAGCCTTAGAAAACCCAACATTATATAAAAGTTTTTTGCGTTATTTACAGATTGGATTTTATCCATTTTTTATAGAAGATGAGATTGAGTATAAAAATAAACTATTTAATGCATGTGAAAAGATTATCAATGAAGATATCCCCTCACTTAACAAGATAGAGTACGCACACCTAAGTATCTTTAAAAAGTTTTTTGCCAAACTGATTTATGCGAAGTTGCCATTCAAAGTCAATATTGCTGAACTTTGCAGAGAGTTTGGTGTCTCGCATCCTACCCTCTCTACTTATTTGGAGATTTTGCAAAACTCAAAACTGATTAGACCTATTAAAAAACAGTCAAAAAATATCTCCAAAAAACCAGAAAAACTCCTCTTTGGAAATACAAATCTACTCTACACTTTCGCTGATGAGTTTGGAGTAGAAGTTGACATTGGAACCGTAAGAGAAACTTTTTTTGCAAGTTGTTTTGATACAATCTACTATAGTGATATCGGTAATTTTATTGTAAATGATTGTATGTTTGAAATCGGTGGAAAAAACAAAAAATTTACCCAAATCAAAGATACCCCAAAAAGCTATCTAGTCATAGATACAGACTACACGATGGAAAAAAACAAAATTCCTCTATGGCTTTTTGGGCTTTTATATTAATTAAGTGATAAGGATTTAAACGATGGAACTGGTTTATTTGTGGGTTGATAGTTATAAAAATATACAAAATCAGGGGTTTAACTTTTCGCCTAGGTTTACATGTAGGTATGAAAATGGTGAATTAACTATTGATGAAAACAAAGAACATGTAAGTATTTTTCCTGATAATATTAATGTTACTGCTATTGTTGGGGAAAATGGGAGTGGGAAGAGTAGTATTTTAGAATTATTACCTTATGGTGCAAAAATGACAGACGCTAGTAAACTAATTTTTCTTTTTTTTAAAAAAGATGACAAGTATATACTGCTAAAGCCTATTTCAAAAATAATTAAAATATCAAAAAATTTAGAGAAAAAAGTAGAAGAAGAGAATATAAGCACTTTTGATTTTTCAAACAAAAATACAATTAAAAGAATCAGTTTTGATACAGATTTTACAAAAGAGAATTTTATTGATAAAGATTTACTATCTTTTTTTGGAAATGTGGTGAACTTTGGATTCTCTTTTAAAGAAAATTATCTTGAAAATAGTAATAAAATTTTCAATATCGAAAAATATAAACATGTTTCAAATATTTTAACCTACATACTAAAAGATGAACTAATTAATTTAAATGTATTTTTTAGACCAACTTACATAAAAATTTCAAATTATGATAAAAGTAATAGTAATTTAAAAATTGAAGAAATTATTGAAGAATTAAGAAAAGAAGAAAACGAGAATAATGGTTTAATTAATGAGTTAGAAACGAATAAAAATTTACTAAGTGAGTTTGAATACAATCAAAAAATAGTTATGAATGATTTAGATAAAATAAAAATACTTTTTGAGTTACCTGTACAAAATTATTTTTATATCGACTTTTATAATGAAAAAGATATAAGTTTTAGTGAGTTTAGCCAAGGAGAAAGAGGCTTTTACATTCATTTTCTATTTTTAATGTTTATCAATAAAAATCATTCAGAATCTAAAGAAAATGAAAATACATTTTTTTTAATTGATGAGCCAGATACGACTTTTCATCCAAATTGGCAGAAAAAATATATAAATCAACTATTAAATATTTATAAAACTTATAAAAAAAATGTTCATTTGATAATGACATCACATTCCCCATTTTTACTCTCAGATTTACCAAAAGAGAATGTAATTTTTTTGGAAAAAGGCAAACAAGTAGATGTTGATATAAATACTTTCGGAGCAAATATCCACACTCTTCTTTCTCACGGTTTTTTTATGAAAGATGGGCTTATGGGGGAGTTTGCGAAAGAGAAAATAAATCAAATTAAAGAATTTTATGATGAAAATAAAAATTTAAAAAAAGAAGATACAAATTTCCTAAATATACAAAGTGATTATAAACTAAAAAAAGATAGTTTTCGACATATCCAAAGTATCATCGGAGAGCCGTTTTTAAAAACTATCATGGGCAATTATTTAGATGAGTTAGAACTGATTTTTTCAGATGATAATGATTTAATCGACATAGAACTAAAAGTATTAGAAGAAAGAAAAAAATATTTAGAGAAGTTGAAAAATGCTAAAAATTAATTACTCTAAAAAATTTGATAGAAATGAATACTATAAAGCAATTTCAAAAAGGTATTTTCATATTTCAAAAAATGAGTTATTAAAAGCAAATATTATAAATCACACTAAAACAACCATTACACTTGAAGAGATATTTAACTATTTTAAAAGCAATAAAATAGGTGATTTTGATACAATTTTTCAAAATATTAGTTTCAAATGTCTCGCTATTGGCAACTTTAAAACTCTACAAAAAATCAAAAAACAAATAGGTAAAAAAGATAATAAATATCTAAAGTTCATATTTGACTATACAGATTTGCAGACCAAAAAAATAAAACCATTTTTTGAAGATAATCTTGATATTTCAACTTGCTACTATTGCAATATTGATTTTGTAAATATATATAATACAAGAAGTGGCAAGAAAAACAAGTTTACCCTAGACCATTATTACAACAAAGCAACATACCCATATTTGGCACTTTCGTTGTACAATCTTATTCCAAGCTGTTATACATGTAATAGCAAATTAAAGAAAAGTGAAGAGTTTAAAAATTTAGCTCCAAGTTCACAAAAATACGATTTTCACCAAAAAGTAAAATTCAAGCTCTTTTTGAATAGTACATGTAAAAACTTACATGTACAATTAAAAGATGATATAGAGACTCCGCTAAAAGAAAATTATTCAAATGAATTTAAAGATTATATTGCAAAGCTTTATTTAGATGATAGATATAGAGTGCATAAAGATATAGTTTTTGAGATGCTACAAAATGCTGAACTTTACCCAGATAGCAGGCTCAAAGAGTTGCAAGACCTGACGGGTATTCCCTATCAGCAAATCAAAAAAGACATTTTCAATCTTATAGATGAAGATACCGACTTATCAAAAAAACCATTTAGCAAACTCATCAAAGATATATCCGAAGAATTAGGACTAAGCAAATGATAAAAATCAACATCAAAAAAACTCTAAAAATAGGTGTCACACACACTTGTATGCATGAAAGTGTCTAAAAAATTATTCATTGGCATGTGGAAATTTCTACATGCCAACACAATAAAATTATCTTTCAAAAAATAGGTGTCACACACTTTTATGTAAAGATGATTTTGAAGAGTATCTTGTCTGATGTACAGGCTCATTCCAAAAAAATGTCATTAAAATTTGCAGGATTGGCATGTGGAAATTTCCACATGCTATAAAATTTAAAGTTTAGAAATATACTCCGCAACCGCTTTGATGTCGCTATCGCTCAGCTTAGATACTTGACCTTTCATAATCCCTTTCATGGCACCGCCGTAAGTCTCCGCTTTGTAGCCTTTGAGAGCATCTGCAACTTTTGACGCACTCCAGCCTTTAATGATTTGAGATTTGCCTAATGCCGGTTTTTCACCGCTTTGTCCATGGCAAGTTGCACACACTTTGTAAATGCTCTCGCCTGAAGCAGTCGGAGTCGTTGTAGGCATCATGGAAGTCATTGTATCCGCCATCGAAGTGACAACCTCTTTTGCCGAATCGGCAGCTTTGTTTGTAACCTCTTTTGATTTGTCCGCCACATCATTTACTGCTGTTTTTATTTTGTCTGAAGTGTCATTTTTTACTTCAGGTGCTGGAGCAGTTGTTGCAACTACAGTCGGAGTTTCTGCCTTAACAGCATTTGCTTCTACTGCTTTTGTATCACCTTCTCCACACCCAATTAAAAAAAGTGCCGCTACTATCGAAATTGCTATTTTCATATCTAATCCTTAACTTTCAAAGTCAAGAATTATACACAACAATTCTCGTTATCCGACTTATTTGCATCAACTGAGATAAAGTAATTTAAGCTATAATTGCGCGACTAAGAAGAAGGAATAACTCTATGAATTTTGAACCCTATCCGTTTGAAAAACTGCACAATTTACTTAAAAATATTACACCAAACAACCACTATGCACCATCCGTTTTGACCATAGGCGAACCACAGTTTGAGACACCGGATTTTATACAAAGAGAGCTCTGCAACAATAGCGACTTACTTAGAAAATATCCGAAAACTTCAGGCGAAGAGAATCTAATCAATGCTCAAATAAATTTTGTAAAAAAAAGATTCAATACAGAACTCAAAAGCGAACAAATCATCCCTACTTTCGGCACCCGTGAAGTGCTTTTCAACTTTCCTCAATTTTTGCTTTTTGACAAAAAAGAGCCTGTTATGGCATATACAAACCCTTTTTACCAGATTTACGAAGGGGCAGCAATCGCCTCAAGAGCAAAGGTAATCCACCTTAACATGGATGAGAGCAACAACTTTAAACCTCTTATCAATGAAGAAGAGTTGAGTGGTTGCGACTTGGTAATTTTAAATTTCCCCAACAACCCGACCTCTTCTGTTTTAACTCTTGATGAACTTGGCGCGTGGGTTTATCTGGCTCTAAAACATGACTTTGTTCTTATAAATGATGAGTGTTACAGTGAAATTTATACAGATAAACCAATTCCCTCACTTCTTGAGGCTTCGACGCATGTGGGAAATACAACCTTTAAAAATATTTTAGTCATCAATTCTATCTCTAAACGCTCCTCCGCCCCGGGGCTTCGTTCCGGTTTTATTGCGGGAGATGAAACGATTTTGAAAGAGTATATGAAATACAGAACCTACATAGGATGTGCCTCGCCTCTTCCGCTTCAAAGTGCAGCTGCGGTTGCATGGAATGATGAAGAGCATGTAGAAATTTCACGAAAAATTTACAAAAAAAACTTTGAAGCGGCAAAAGAGATTCTAGGAGTGGAAATTCCACAAGCCACCTTTTATCTCTGGCTCAAAGTTCCACATGCAATAGAGTTCACAAAAAAACTCTACGAAGAGTATAATGTAAAAGTTCTCCCAGGAGAATATTTGGCAAGAGAGGATAAGAACGGGGTAAATCCTGCAAAAGATTTTATCCGTATTGCTCTCGTTGAGAGTGTGGAACAGACAAGAAGTGCGTTACTTAGAATTAAGGAGTGTTTAGCATGAACAAAGTAGAAAAACTTAAAGAGGAAGTGTTAAAAGCACAACAAAACTCCGATATTGCATCACTCTATGTTTTGGAGCAAAAAGCTCATGATACTTTTGATGAAGATACACTTATGGATTTTTATTCAAATATTCTTGATTTGGCACTGGAGAGATTGACCGATGCACTTGAGTCTCACAGAGTTATGGATATGAAAGAAGTGCAAGATTTTGCAACAATTAGAGCCTTATATGAGTATGCTATAGAGCATTACAGTGCGGGTAAAATTTCAGACGCAAGTGCTTTGTTTGAAGTTTTAAGCGGACTTACAAACGATGCAAAGTTTTCCTCCGCTCTCAAACTCCACTGGATAGCCTCAGCAGAGGGCATATCTTTGGATGATTTTATTTCAAATATTGCAGATATAGACGCAACCGAAAGTACCGGTTCATTTTACATAAGCTGTTTCACCAAAGAGGCACAAAAGTTGCTAGAAAAATCAAAAATAGTTGCGGAGTAATATATGAAAATACATTTTATTGGAATCGGCGGCATCGGTATCTCAGGATTAGCGCAATTTATGCACTTTAAAGGGCATGAAGTAAGCGGTTCGGATATCTCCGACTCAGCCATTACAAAAAAACTTCGAACTTTAGGAATTACAGTAACAGTTCCACATGCCGCAGAGGCTATCACAGACCAAGATTTAGTCGTTCACTCCGCCATCATTCGACCTGACAATCCAGAGGTTGTAGCAGCCCGTGCCAAGGGCATAGAAGTTTTAGCACGAAGAGAAGCACTTTTGCAGATTCTCAATGATAGAAAGGTGTATGCCGTCGCCGGTGCACATGGCAAAAGTACCACAACTGCCATTCTTACAGCCATTATGAGCGGTTCTGCAATCATCGGTGCAGAGTCCAAAGCTTTCGGCTCCAATGTCAGATACGATGAAAAAACAGATGTGATGGTTTTTGAAGCGGATGAGAGTGATGGAAGTTTTATAAACTCAAATCCCCACTGTGCCATAGTTATCAACGCAGAACCTGAACACATGGAGTATTACGACTACAACTATGACAGATTTTATGACTCCTACCGCACTTTTATAAAATCCGCTCCATGCCGTGTTTTAAATGCAGAGGACCCATTTCTAAAAACTTTAAAAGATGAGGGTGAAATAGAAGCTCACTGGCTCTATCCAAGCAAAGATATTAAAAATTTAGAGTACATTTTAATCGATAATGAACCGCATACAAGATTTACACTCAGAAATTTAGGTGCATTCGATGTTTGGGGCTTCGGCGCACACATCGCGCTTGATGCCTCTTTGGCGATTTTTGCGGCACATGAGTCTATGGATATTGAAGAGATTCGCGCAAACATCTTGACATTTAAAGGCATTAAAAAACGATTTGACATCATCTCTTCCGAAGAAAACAGCGTAATCATTGACGATTACGGTCACCATCCGACAGAGATAAAAGCAACATTCCAATCAGTAAAAGAGTACGCACAGCTCAAAGGTTTTGATAAAATCACAGCCATCTGGCAACCGCACAAATACTCTCGAACTATCGATAATCTTGAAGAGTTTATCAAATGTTTTGAGGGTGTGCAGGAGCTTATCATTTTACCTGTTTGGTCTGCGGGTGAAGCCCCTAGAGAGATTGATTTCAAAGAGAAGTTTAAAGCGTACAACCTCACCATGGCAGACAGTATCACAAGAGCAAATAACAAAATAACTGTTATAAAAAATAAAAAAGATTTACAAATTTTAGATAGAGGTCTCATTATCGGTTTTGGTGCAGGAGACCTTACTTATCAAATAAGAGGAACTGCGTAATGGCATATATTTTTGGTGCTATAATCGCCGGACTCTTCTTTTTAGCCCTGCACTACTTTACAGAATTTACAAAACTTCAAAAGATAACAGTCACAGCCATTATTATGGCTATTGTTCTTAGTGCTATTTCTTACAATAGTTACAGCAATGTGCAGAGCGAAAAAATGCTAGAAGTTGTGAGAAAATTTGAGCAAAACAAAACTGTAAAATGTAAAAGAGAGGATGTAAACAGCACAAACTATACTCTCAGCATAGGAACTTATACCTTCATAGGCAAACAAAACACTCCCTATTTTAACCAAATGATTAGTGCCTCAGAGTGCGAGTAGAAACTTCTAACAAATCTAAAATCGAGTTGCTGATTACACAACTTGACTTAGATGAGCATATCAACACATTTAAAAACTTCTTCTCCCGTGAAGCTTCTTTGTTCATCGAAGGTGACCAAGAGCTTCATTTTCGCTATATAAAAGCGCTTGATGCCATAGAGTTTAAAGCACCTCCGAAGATTGCTAACTTTGCAAATATCAAAGGGCACTTAAGCAAACGAGGTGTTTTAAACTTTGAGCAGATTTTTGAAATCATCAAAGTTGTAAGATACTTTAGATACTTCAAAAACCGTGAGTTGGGCGGTCTTATCGGCGAGTGGATGGAGAAATTTATTATCGACGATAGATTTGTAGAAATTGAAGAGTATTTTAGTGCCGATGGACATTTTAACGAAAATCTGGATGAGACACTTTTTGGTTTGGGCGCACGAATAAAAGAGCATAAAGCCAACATGAGCGGCTCACTCAAGCGAATGATGTCAAGCCCGAAACTTGCAGGATATTTAGTCGATTCTCAGGTTCATTTTATCAACGATGAGGAGTGTCTTTTGGTACGCGGCGGATTTAACCATGTGCTCAAAGGTGCGGTTATTTCAAGAAGCAGCGGCGGATTCTTTTATGTCTCTCCCGACATCATCTTAAAAACAAAAGAGCAGATTCGCTACATTCAGCAAGAGAGAGAAACCATCTTCTACTCCTATGCAAAAAGTTTTTCTGCAAAATTAGCCGAACTTCAGCCTTTTATTGCTTTTATTGACAAAGAGTTTGACAAGTTTGACAACTATCAGGCGAGAGTTCTTTTTGCAAAAGCAAAAAGTTTGCAAATAATCAAATCAAAAAACGACTCTAAAATAGTTCTTGATAGCTTCATCCACCCTGCCCTGCACAAAGCAAAACCTATATATGTAGACTTTTCTAAAAATATACTTATGATTACGGGTGTAAATGCCGGCGGTAAAACGATGCTCCTCAAGTCCATTTTAGCATCTGCTTTTATGGCAAAATATATTATTCCGATGCGTTTGAATGAGCATAAATCGCATATCGGCTCTTTTAAAAATGTATTGGCAATCATAGACGACCCACAAAATGTAAAAAACGACATTTCGACTTTTGCAGGAAGAATGCAGGAGTTTTCCAAAATTTTTGAGTACAAATCGGCTCTTGTCGGAGTGGATGAGATTGAGCTAGGAACAGACAGCGACGAGGCGGCGGCACTTTTTAAAGTAATACTTGAAGAGCTTGTTGCTAAAAACCAAAAAATCGTTGTTACAACCCACCACAAACGACTCGCTGCTCTCATGGCTGACCGTGACGATGTAGAGCTTATGGCGGCGATTTATGACGAAGAGGCTCGAACGCCTACTTATGAGTTTATGCAGGGAATTATCGGGAAGAGTTACGCTTTTGAGACTGCCAGCAGATACGGCATTTCAAACAAAATTGTTCAAGAAGCAAAAGTAGTCTATGGAGACAACAGCGAAAAACTCAATATTCTCATCGAAAGAGGCTCGCAACTCGAACGCGAGCTCAAACAGAAGCACAAAGCGGTGGACGAAAAACTGGAATCTTTAAGAGAAAAAGAGCAGGATTTGAAAGAGCAGAGAGAAAAACTCTTTCTTGAAATGGAGAAACAAAAAGATTCCCTCAAACTCACTTATGACGCGGCAATCAACGAAGCAAAAAATGCAGCCAAAGCCGGAGACAGTGCGGCAATCCACAGAGCCATGGACAGAGCAAAAAAAGCAGTTCCTCAGCCAAAAGTAGAAGAACAAACGCGGCTTGTAGAGTTTCATGTTGGAGACAAAGTAAAATACCACAGCAAGAAAGGGGTTATCATCTCTCTTACAAGCAACAATGATGCGATGATAGAGATAGAGGGAATGAAGCTCCGCGTAAAAACAAAGCAGTTAAAACATACCGAAATTATCAAACCAAAATACAAAACCGATGTAAAGATAAGCGTTGAAAAAAGAGCAGGATTGAAGTGCGATTTGCATGGCATGCGAGCCGAAGAAGCAGAAGAGGTTTTAGATAAATTTATCTCAGATGCGCTTATCTCCGGCTGGGATGAAGTTTTAATCTACCATGGAATCGGTACAGGCAAACTCTCTTATGCCGTGAAGAATTTTCTGGCATCCCACCCAAAAGTAAAAAAATTTGAAGATGCACCCCAATATATGGGCGGATTCGGTGCGAAAGTTGTGACACTCTAAAATGCTAAAAGTTGCAATTGTAGGCGGCGGTGCATCCGGACTTTTGTGCGCTATCTTTTGTGCAAAATTTGGAGCACATGCAGAAGTTTACGAGCAGAATAACAAGTGTGCCAAAAAGATTTTAGTCTCCGGAAACGGTCGATGCAACATCACCAACAGAAATTTAAGCCACAATGATTTTTTCGGCGCAAATCCCTCTTTTGTGAATGAGGCACTCAAAAATTTCGGTTTCAAAGAGTTTGAAAAATTTGCTCTTGAGATAGGTTTGCTACTCGATGTCAAAGAGGATGGACGCGTTTATCCCCTGAGCAATGAGGCAAAATCTGTCGCTAAACTTTTAGAAGAAGTTGCAAAAAACCTGGGTGTAATTTTTCATACGGATACGAAGATTACAGATGTTAAAAAACTTCTCCAAACACATGATAAAGTGGTGATTGCCACAGGTTCAGAAGCTGCAAGCCACCTTGGTGGAAATAGTGACGGACAGAGTTTTGCCAAGGAGTTTGGGCACAGTATTATCCCGACCTATCCCTCACTTGTCCAACTGCATCTAAACTCTAAAATTGTTCATAAAATGTCGGGTGCAAAAACTGATGGTGCGGTTACTCTGCTTGTAAACAACAAAAAAGATTCCGCATGCCGCGGCGATATTCTCTTCACGGACTATGGCGTTTCAGGCTTCGCTGTTTTGGATATTTCGCAAAGAGCAAGTGTCGCTTTAATGAACTCTCAGAGCGTAGGAGTATCAATAAACCTGCTTCCAAACTTTAACGCTCAACAGCTCTCAGAGCACATAGTGAAGGTCACAAAGAGCATGCCGAAATTTTCTGTTTTAGATATTTTGGTTGGACTTATTCCAATCAAAGTTGCCACTTCTTTGCTTGATGATTTAAAGATTTCACATGGAGTGCAAGCGAAAGAAGTGGATCTGAAATTAGCCAAAAAAATAGTCAATCAGATATTAAACTGGAGATTTGAAGTAAGCGGCACACACGGTTTCAGACATGCCGAGGTGAGCGGTGGCGGAGTGGACACAAGAGAGATAAATCCAAAAACCATGGAATCACTCAAACAAAAAAACCTCTACTTTTGCGGAGAGGTTTTGGATATTGTGGGTCGCCGTGGCGGATACAACTTCGCCTTTGCATGGGCGAGCGGTTACGCCGCCGCAAAAGGAATAACTACCTCTTAATTACCCGCTATTTTAGGAGTAGTACTTTTTGTAAGAAGAAAAAGTGCAACTACAAAAGCAATTGCACCAAAAAAAGCATTCATCATCATTAATGCGCCGATGCTAAGAAGCAGAGCCAAAATTGAGAGTACTCTTTGGTTTGCAAAGAGTGCAACCACGGCAGCGGCAACTGCAACTTCTCCAAAAACATGCATGTAAGCGAAGAGACCCATTTTTGTTCTTAGAGCACAAAGAAAAGAGTCTGCTGATGCGTTGCACTGTGCTGCTAAGCTATCATTCATAAAGATTCCGTATCTCAGATAGGCAAAAATTGCAAAAAAAGCAATTATCAAGAAGGCAATATTTTTAAGCTCGCTCAAGGCTACTTTTTTGCTTCCCATGTATAAGATAGTTGCAAATCCCATCGAAATCAAAACCCATACATCTGAGAAAAGGTTGAGATAACTATCATTTACAAAAATTGCAACCGTCGTTATTGCCAAAATTAAAGAGGATGCTTTTTCAAATCTTCCAAAATGCATACTCTCAAATTTGCCTCTGTAAAGCCACAAGAAGGAGAGAACTGAGATAAGAAATACATAAATCTCAAAATTTCTATATCTTCCCTCAAAAGCAAGAGCGAGGCTAGAAATTAAAACAAAAACAAACGAGAGATAAAATAGAATCATAAGGGATGCGTCTGCGTTAAATATTTTTTGCTTTATAATCGTAGAAATATTTATAATTTCCGGCTTTTTATCTTTGGCGATACTGTAGAGCAAAAAGTAGTATATAAAGAGATGCGTTACAAGAACCAAACCTGCCCAACCAAATTCTATTGCAGTTCTTACCGTCATCATATACTGCTCTACTTGAAGCATAAATAAGATTGCGAAAAGAGCGTTCACCCCACCAAAAAGCACCATTTTTTTTGCTCTTATATTTGAACCTTTTAACAAAAATGAGAATGCAAAAACAAGTAAAAGTGAGCCAAGAGCCAAGGGTTTATAGTTTGGAAAGTTAGAAACATCCCCTCCAAAAACATGTTTATCCACTCTGTCTTTATCAAATAAACCCCAAAAACCGCCGACAGCTCCCTCATTCATTCTCTTCCAAGGTTGGTCAAATGCTTCAATAATGTTGTAATTCCATCCATTATCTTCTGCCAACTTTACAAATCCTCGCATGTAAATTGCCTGATTAATCTTGCTAGGGAGGGCATCTTCTCGCATTCTCCCCTCGGAAGGCCAGCCTGTTTCACCGATTAAAATATTTTTCTCTTTTAAAATCGCTTCAACCTCGCCTCTCACCTCTGCCAAATGCTTAATCGAAGCATCAATATTCATCGGATCATCTTCCCAGTAGGGCAAAATATGGATAGTTACAAAATCTGTAAACTCTCTTACTTGCGGATGTTTGAGCCAAAACTCCCAAACATCTGCATAAGTAACCTTTACATCCGGAAGTGCTTTTTTCACCTCTTTGATGTACCCAATCAGAGTTGTATCTGTTACCTCTCCGCGAAGCAGAGCTTCGTTGCCGACGATAATCGCTTTTACAATATCTTTATTTTGATTTGCAAGTTGAATGAGAGCTTTTATCTCCTTTTCAGTCAGAATTTTGTCACTGCTTACCCAGCCGCCCATAAGCATTTTGAGACCATTCTCTCTTGCTATTTTAGGAACCGACTCCAGCCCCAAAACAGAGTATGTTCTGATACAATCCGTGTATTTTGAGAGCAAAGTCAAATCTTCTCTTACCTGCTCCTCTGAAATCACCATTCCCTGATCAAACAACATGGGAGACTGATCTTTTGAAAAGGGCGCATAGGAGACACACTGAAGTTTTGAGATAGAATTTTCACTGCTTTTTAAGATGAAAACCTCTCCGACTAGGTACCAAAAGAGTGCTACTATGGCAAGAGCAGCCAGAATAACCGATATTTTTTTTGTCATTACTTTCCTTTGTGCAGTTTTATAAAAATTCATAAAACAATAACTATTTTTAGTAGCAGATTTATACACTATTTTCATATAATTTCCTCTGTTTTTATGGTTTTGCCGTAACTAAAACTTAAACAAAACAGTGATAGACTAAGCGATTAAGAAAAAGGATTTCACTATGGCAGATAATTTAACAGAAACATCAATAATAAAAAACAGCAACTTACTTCTTCTGAGTATCCGCGATTTTTTTACACCGAAGATGCTCAAATATGCGCTCATGCCCTTTGTTATAACAATGATTGCACTGTATATAATCTTTTTTGTCATAGCTGGGATGGGGCTGGAACAACTCGGCACTCTGAGCATTCAAAGTTCACAAACAACGATGCAAAACGGTGTTACAAATACCGAAAATATATCAGCACTGCTTCAAGGTTCTTCTATAGTCCAATTTCTTATGACCCATGCCGTTACTTCGTGGATAGTGAGCTTTTTTGTCTATACGGTAGGTGGATTTCTGGTGCTTTATGTCTCTATTTTTGTAGCTGTTCTAGTCATAGGTTTTTTAACTGAGCCAGTGCTTCGAGAACTTCAGCAGAGACACTATCAAGATGTTGCAATGATAGGATATTCAAACCTTCTCGAAGGAATATTCAACATCACAAAATGGGCATTTATCATGCTTTTACTCTTTTTTCTCTTCATACCGCTCTACTTTATCCCGTTCGTAAACATCATAGCACTCAACTTCCCTCTCTACTACTTTTTTCACAAAGCGATGACTTACGATATAGCTTCAAATATCTGTACAAAAGAGGAAGATAAAAGAATAAAATATTTCAGTGGAAACGCTCTAAGAGCCAAAACTTTAGCAATCTATTTAATCTCACTTATACCTTTTACAATATTTTTTGGAGCTATTTTTTATGTAATCTATTTGGGGCATATTTATTTTCTAGAGGCTAGAAAGGTTCGTAGTTAAGGCCTATAGCCAATATTTTACTCGTAATCTATACAAGAGGGAAGTTTTTTAGGAGCTTTGATTCTGAGTTGCTTGTTGATGTTCATTCGACCGTAAACGACCTCAAAATCAGAAACGGACACTCCAAACTCTTTAGCTAAAAATTTCACCATATGATCCGTTGCCTTCCCTGCCACAGGTGCAGCGGTAACGCTCACTTTGAGTTGATGTGCTTTAACTTTTCCAATTGCATCTCGTTTGGCACTGGGAGTTCCTAAAATATTAAGAACAAGGATATCGCCCTCCCATTGATAAAAAATGTGTGCAAGTTTTTTGGATTTCATCATTGATTCCTAGGCGAAAAATAAACTGTTTTCGGAAGTATAGCAAAGAGAATGAAAACAAATTTTTAAATAAAGTATTCCCCTTGCCAAGCAGTTCAAATAAATACTCTTCGATAAGAAGAGAAATTGATATATAGAAATTTGGGATTGTGTGGTGCGTTCTTTATATTTCTATTTTTGATTTTTGTAATCGAAAATAGAAATAAAACGGTACACCGAGAGTAATTAATCCAAGCCCCGTGAGCGATTCAAGCGGGCGTGTATAAACAGCGTTCATAACGATGACAATGCAGCACAGAAGGAATAGGAGAGGTACTATAGGATAACCAAAGGTTATCTCTAATTTTCCTATCACTTTAAGGCGTATTACCGCTATAGCACCCAATCCATAAAATATAAATCCTGCAAATATAAGCATGTCCGTGAGTTGATCAAAAGTACCGCTGATAATAAGCAAACATGCCCAAATCATCTGCCCGGTCAAGGAGATATAGGGTGTTTTAAAGCGTTTATGCACATGCGAAAACGGTTTGAAAAAATATCCCTCTTTGGACATTTGATAATAGACTCTTGCAGCAGACATGGTACTCGCTTGTGTCGCTCCGAATGTTGACACCATAATTAAAACGGAAAGAAGAGTGATGCCGATCGGACCCATGGCGATTCCTGCAACTTCAACAGCGGCAATATTTCCCCCTTGCGTACTTATGCGAGCAAAATCAGCCGGCGTTAATACTTGCAAGTAGGCATAATTTACCAGCACATAGAGACACATGGTTAATGCCGTTC
The DNA here is from genome assembly GCA_041662225.1 of Sulfurimonas sp. GTDB lineage: Bacteria > Campylobacterota > Campylobacteria > Campylobacterales > Sulfurimonadaceae > Sulfurimonas. The sequence continues at coordinate 150,340 of JBAZSX010000003.1, read as the reverse complement.
CTATAATTATGGCTCTAGGAATATTTTTGGTCGGATTTTTAAATTCGCTTGCCATGTTGGTAATATTAACCCATCCGTCATACGCCCAAAACGCTCCGAGCATGGCAGTGAAAAAAGCGCTTATCCGTAGTAGCTCACCCGTTTGACTCGGATTAAAAACAGGAATCGTAGGAGTTGAAGGAGTGCTACTCCCTGAATAGCTCAATCCCATTAGGACTAGCAACAATATACCCAGAATTTTTGCACCTGTTACGATATTACTAAGCCATCCTCCTCCCTCAACGCCTCGAATATTAAAAAGTGTTAGAAAAATCAATGCTGAAATCGCAATGAGTTTAACTGAAGCGTTTTGAAAGGGAAAAATAATTCCATTGATATTGTAAGAGCTGTAAGCGCTCAGCAGCGGAGGAACTCCAAAAAGATTGCTAAGAGATTCGGCAAAAACATAAGCAATAGACGCAATAGAAGCTGTACTAATCACGGCAAAAAAACTCCATCCGTAGATGAATCCAAAAAAATCTCCGAATACGTTTTTAAGGTATTGAAATTGTCCCCCAGCCTCATTTGTTGTAGTTGCCAGTGAAGCAAAACTAAAAGCTCCTAACATAGTAATAAGACCTGCAACCACCCATGCCCAAAGTATCAGCGAACTACTCATAAGCTCTGCCGACATTGGAGCTATTTTCTTAAATATGCCGGAGCCTATCATACTTCCTGCGACCAAAAGTATTGCGGTGCCAATACCTAAAACGCGAAGTAAAGAGGGCTCTTTTTTGTTATCCATAAATGTCAATCCCTAATATTGATATATGAGTTTTGTAAATTGTATCTGAATATTATTTTAACCCGAATTTGTTACCCCACAAATCTGTACCCTATCCCTGTTTCTGTTCTGATTCTCGTCGGTCTAGACGGGTTTGGTTCTATTTTTTGTCGTAATTGATTTATAAAAATTCTTAGGTAGTGAACTTCTTGTTGATACCCTACACCCCAAACCTCTTTTAAAAGCCAATTGTAGGTCAAAACTTTGCCTTTATGTTTCATAAAGAGTTTTAACAACTCAAACTCTTTTGGTGTACATTTGAGTTCGCTATTATCCAAATGGATTGTATGATTGTTTATATCAAGAATTAAATTCTCACTTTCTATAATCGCAGAAGTACAATTTTCAGTTTCAAATCTTCTCAATGTGGCTTTAATACGAGCTAGCAATTCGCCTGTACTAAAAGGCTTTGTTACATAATCATCCGCACCACCTTCTAAAAGTGCTATTTTAGTCTCTTCGTTATCTCTTGATGATAAAATAATTACAGGTATTGTGCTCCACTCTCGAAGTTGTTTTAAAAAATCTTTGCCATCCATATCGGGGAGAGTTAAATCCAAAAGTATGAGATGTGGTAGATGACTAAGAGAAAGGAGTAAACCCTCTTTTGCAGTTGTAGCTTGAAGCGTTATATAACCACCTGCACCCAGTGCCAAATCAAGAAGTTTTTGTATAGATTTTTCATCATCTACTATTAAAATTTTTGGTTTCATTCAGCCCTCTTAGGTAAAAACAGTTCTGCAAAAAATTGCTCATTTTCAGATTTCAGGGTCAATGAACCATGATGAATTTCTGCTATCAATTGTACAACATGAAGCCCCAATCCTAACCCTCGTTGAGAAGATGCGTTGGATAATCTCACAAATGGTTTAGTTGCCTCGCTCAGTTCATAGACGGAAGGAATAGTACCTTTATTCCTCACTACAATCAATACACCATGTGGTTTTTCAGTTACAGTAACGCTAACATCAAAGCCATATTTAAAAGCATTATCTAAAAGATTAATCAAAGCTTGTTCAATAAAAATAGCATTTGCATATATAGTCGGAATATTCTGGGTTACTACAAAGTTTGCTGTCTGCTCTTTTTCTGTTTTAAGCAGTGCGCTTCCAATAATTTCTTCTAAATCACAAACATCCTTCTTCAGATGCAATATTCCATTTTTAAGTTTTGCAGAGTTAATAAGGTTATGAATCAATTGTTCCATATCTTCAGCATTTTCATCAATTGTTTCAATAAGTTGCGTGCGTTCTTTATCATTTAAAATCAGATTTTGCTCCAACAATCCTGATGAACACCCTTTGATAACAGCGAGCGGTGTACGAAGTTCATGAGAAAGAGACTCAAGAAGTGCATCTTGAATTTTTTCCGATATTTCTAGCTCTTTTGCAATAGCAGCTTGTTTGACTAAATAAGCCACCATTTGACCGGTAGCAATCATAACAATAAAACTAATAAGATAATTTGTATCAGAGATTGCTAAACTAAATCGTGGCGGAATAAAAAGAACATCAAAAGTCAATACAGATAATAAAGAGATTACAAAAACTTCTCTTCTTTCGTTATGAAGTGCCGAAAAAAGAATCGGCACCATAAAGAGCATGTCTATATTGAGAAGATTGAGTGTATCGAAAAAGAGAAGCGAAAAAATAGAAATAAATACAAGTAGCCCAAGACTCACCATAAATCTACTTTTTTTATGATATTGCATTGTTAAATCTCAGCCCTTCTTGAAACTCCAATGAGCTTCTCATGTGGAAAATTATAAAAACTTGCAAAACTAGGCGAAATATTTTTGACCAATGAAAAAAGTTTCCAATGAAGTTTTTTCGAGACAATCTCCTCATCCCCGTAAAAAATAGTTCGTTCATCAATACCTTTTTCTTTTAAAATATTCTCCATATTAAGCATTTCCATATATCCCACATAAATTAACAGCAAATCGAGCCCCTCTGCGAGTGGTGAGAGTTCACTATGTACGCCTAGCGGTTCACTTGTGGGTTTTACACTCACCATAATATTTCTCTCATACATAATACCATTTTGAAACATTGTTTTTCCAATATATGCCGGAATATTATCCGCTCGTCTTGCAAAAAAGAGAGCAATACCTTGAATATGAACACCGGTACTATATTGTTTATTATATTCTGTCAAAAATTCATCTTTTGCTATTGGCGTTAATGACTCATGTAGTCGTTTTTGCCCTTGTGTATAAAGTACAATCAAGCCAAGAGGAATAGATGCTATAATCAAAGACCAATATCCTCCATGTGGGATTTTCATCAAACACGATATAAAAAATATAAAACTTGTTATCCCTGATAGCATAGCAAAAAACATTTTAATTTTTTTACCTCTATAAGCAAATATCATAGTTACCAAGATGCCTGTGATACTCATGGCTCCTGCAACTGCTAGTCCGTATGCTGCGGCTAATTTACTTGATTCTTGAAATACAAAAAGCATTATAATGACACATGCAAATAAAAACCAATTAACAGAACCAACATAGATTTGAGAACGAAGGTCATGCGATGTATACTCTACTCTAAAATGAGGAAATATGCGTGTTGTCATCGCTTGATATAAAACAGAGAAAATTCCACTAATCATAGCTTGGGATGCAATAACGGTTGCCATAATAGTTAAAATCAAAAATGGCACATAAAAGAGTGGTGCAAAATCTTTTGTCATCTCAAAGAGTGGGCTTTTGATAGCATCAGGATGCGATAACAAAAAAGCACCTTGCCCGTAATAGCTTAGAATAAGTGCAAAAAATACAAATAACCAACCTTTTAGTATTGGCAATCGTCCCAAATGACCCATATCTGCATAAAGTGCTTCTCCCCCTGTTGTTGCCAAGATAACATCCGCCAACATAATGAATGTAATAAATGGATGTTCAAGTGTAAAGTTAACAGCATACATTGGATTGATAGCCGCAAAAATTGATAAATCTTGACTAACATAATAGAGCCCAACTCCGGACAAACATAAAAACCATACCACCATAATTGGTCCAAATGCGGAAGCTACTTTTTCAACACCTTTTTTTTGAATAAAAAACAGGACAAAAGCAATAAGTGCCGCTAGAATAAGTAAAGTAATTTTTGGTGTTTCTTCATATCCAGGAATGAGAACAATTCCCTCAACAGCACTCAAAATACTAATAGCAGGAGTAATAACACCATCGCCAATCATAAGAGAAACTCCCAAAAATCCTAAGATAGAAACTATCCCTATCGTGCGACTGTTTTTTAGATAAGGAAGAAGTAGCTGAACTAAAACAACAGTCCCGCCCTCGCCTCGTTTACTGAGACTTGTAGCCAGCCATGCATATTGAACAGTTACAAGTATTGTCATAGCCCAAAATACAAACGATAAAATTCCATATACATTTTCCATTGTCGGTGCGATTAATGCACAAATGATTGCTATGGTATAAATAGGACTTGTTCCAATATCGCCGTAAACAACCCCTAATGCTTTAATAACCATCATCTCATTTTTTATCCGTTCACTCAGTGTCATCTAAATTCCTTTAACTTTTATTTTAGAAGCTAATTCTATAACTAAAGATGTCATGAAAATATAATAAAGAGAGTGTAAAGATATAATATTTTTATAAAATAATCATGGGCACGAAATCAAAAAAACCAAAACATACATATATTGCTTCATAGATTTCACATCTGCTTTTCTTATGAAAACATTGTAGTTGAACTTGACTCCACAGTGGATAATGTAATTATGTTGTATCTTTAAACTTGGAAGAGTTTGCCATAAATAAATTAAACGAATAGGGAATAAAAAGAAAAACAGATTTTCACTGTTCAATAATAAGCGATAGACTGATTAAAAAATCAACAATTTTTTGCTTAATTATTTATTTTGTTTTGCTTAATTATTTACCTTACATGATATTATATATCACGAGATAACAAAAATTTTAACAAGGAAACTATATGCATAATTTAAGTGTAAAAGCTAAATTGTCATTATTGGTAAGTGTGGCCGTATCAGGAATATTTATTGTATCTGTAGTGGCTTATATAGTTGTAGGTAGCGTTAAAATCAAGGGAAAAGCTTATAATGACATAATGCAGTCCAAAGATTTATTGGCAGATATTTTGCCTCCACCGGAGTATATTATCGAGACCCGACTTGTTTCATCTGATATGCTTCGCGCAAATCACACTGACTTCAAAATACTTAAAGATACATTGCTTCAGTTAAAAAAAGATTATGACACGCGACAAACATACTGGTCTGAAAACATGGTGAATCCTTCCTTGAAAGACTTAATATTAGTAAAATCAAAAACACCTGCTATTACATATTTTGACATTGTTTTCAATGAGTTTATCCCCGCAATAGAAAGTGGCGACCAAGCAAAGGCGCAAGCATTGTTTGAAGGTAAGTTGAAAACATTATACGGTGAACATCGTAAAGCCATTGATGAGCTCGTAGTTATGTCAACTAAACAGGCTGAGGATGATGAAAATTCTGCCACAGAACTTATATCTAAGGGCGATACTTACATGATAAGTATTATTTTTATTGTAACAACTCTTTTAATTTTTCTTGCCATGTATATTATTAAATTACTGACCGGCTCTCTCACAACAATTCAATATGGTCTTGTGTCCTTTTTCCATTTTCTAAACCGAGAGAGTTCAAAAGCCGACATTATCAAACTTGATTCAAAAGACGAATTTGGTCAAATGGCAAATATTATTAACGAGAACATTCTAAAAACTCAAAATCTCATTTTGCAAGATGTTTCACTTATTGACGATGTTAAGCACATAGCAGAAGAAGCAAAAAATGGAGTATTACATAAGCGTATTACACAAAATACAGATAATGTCTCTTTGACAGAGCTCAAAACAATATTTAATGAAATGCTGGATGCTATGGCATGTAACATTTGTGGAGATACAAAAAAAATTGAAAATGCTCTTGTTGCATTTCAACAGCTAAATTTTGCATACCGTATTGAGAATGCTACCGGTAAAACATCTCAAGGGCTTAATAATTTGGCTGAAATGATATCAGCTATACTCAGCACTTCCCAAACAGATTCTCAAACCTTGCTCGAAAAAGCCAATAGATTAAAGCAAGATATGGAAGAATTAAGCAGTGCATCCATGCAACAAGCCTCAAGCGTCGAAGAGACTGCTGCTGCTATGGAACAAATTTCAGTTTCAATTAACGATACGGCAAATCAAACGCAAAAAGTTGGGGAACAGTCAAGTGATATAAAAACTGTCATTAACATTATCAGCGATATTGCCGATCAAACAAACCTTTTAGCCCTGAATGCTGCAATTGAAGCCGCAAGAGCAGGAGAACATGGACGAGGGTTTGCTGTAGTGGCAGATGAAGTTCGCAAACTTGCCGAACGAACACAAAAAAGCCTGGCGGATATTAATGCCGGCGTAAATTTACTTACCCAAAGTATTATGGATATAGGTTCAGCCATTGGCGAACAAGCATCAGGCATTGCCCAAGTAAATCTTGCAATTATCCAAATTGATCAAGCAACACAAAATAATGCTCATATTGCTGAGAACATTGATATAACCGCTAAAGAGGTTGAAGAGATGTCTCAGAATATGCTGAATGAAGTTCGCAAAAATAAGTTTTAAAACAGTCTCAGGAGAGACAAAAAGAGGAAATCATATTACCATAAAATCTACTCTGTTTCCTTCTCCTCGCCCTTCATAACCAAACCTCTATAAACTTCATCTTTTGGTACAAGCCCTGCCTCATATAAAAACTGTGAAGCGACGAAATTTGTCTTTTTTATCTTGTCATATTTTGCATAGCTTAGGTATAGAATATCTTTGGCTCTTGTGACCGCCACATAAAAGAGGCGTCGCTCCTCATCGAGTGAACCGCCTCGCTGCATGAGTTTGCGATTTGGAAATCTTCCGTCCATCAAATCCACTACAAAAACCTCTTTGTACTCCAAACCTTTGGATGCATGAACACTCAGAAGATTTACGCCTTCGCCCTGTGTGAGGTCTGAAGAGCCTAAAATCATGGCATTTAAGAAGCGTTCATGTTCAGAGTATGGCTTTGAGAGTTCCTCCAAAAGTATCATCTTTCTTGCAATTCTTGTTAATGACTCTGCCTGTTGTTTTTCATCTATTGAACCGTCTTTGAGTGTCGCTCTTTTGGTTGAGAGAACATCTGAAATATGCTTATACAAAGAGGATGCAGCTATCTTATTTACTATTGTTCGAGGCTGCTTTATCCCTTTTAAATCACGATAAAGCATGTAAAAATCATGCAAAAAAGTTGCACCGTCTTTTGTCAGTTTTGGGTGTTTTAAAATCGGGTTTTGCATAAACTTATCTTCAAATCCAAGCTTTGCAAATTTGCCGACCGCTCCTAGCTCCAAAAAATCATCAAAAAGCCCTAACTGATGGCTCACTTTTCTCTTCTCGAATGGGTTGTTAATAGAAATATCAGGTGCATATAAGCCGTAAAAGATAGAACCATGTCCTAAAATTTTTAGCGCACTGTACATCTCTTTTGCCATGGCACTTCCAATGCCTTTTGCAAATTCAAAAAGGTGTATAAATGCCATCATGTCCGACTCATTGACAAGCAAAGTGTATAAATCGAGTACTGCTTTGACCTCTTTTGAATCGAAAAAACTTGTTCCGCCCTTTCTTTTGCAGGCGATGCCAAGCTCTCTCAAACCCACTTCGATACCGTCCGCCGAAGAGTTGTTTCTAAATATAACGGCTATCTCCTCTTTAGGTGTTTGCGAGTCGCGGATTTGTGCCGCCATGGCATGGTACTGGTCAAAGAGTTCATCATACGCCAGAAGTTTTGGCGGCTGAGAGCTATGCACTCGCGTCACTTCCAATTGTTTCGGATAGATTCTCTCATTATGTTCAATTACTTTTGTTGCAAGCGAGAGTATCGGCTGGGTTGAGCGGTAATTTTTTGTGAGCGTGTGAACTTTGGCTTCTGGAAACTTTGTAGCAAATGAACCGATTATTGAAATATCCGCCCCGTTAAAAGCGTAAATACTCTGGTCATAATCTCCCACACAAAAGAGCGAAGGCGGTTTCATGGCTTCAATGAGAGTACCCTGAAGTGCATTTGTATCCTGATACTCATCCACCAAAACCTCTTTGTAGCCCAAGTCGTTGGTTTTGCACATTTCTCGAAAATTGATGAGCAAATCGTTGAAATTTACAAATCCGTACTCTTTTTTAAGGCTCTCAAACTCATCTACAATGTCGGCATAAATCATAGCAAAAAGCTCATGTTCAGGGTACTTTTCTACTATCCAACTATCAAAAGCACGCTCTAACTCTGTGTTTTGATAAAACGAATAAACATCATAAAGATAATTTCCGCCATACGGAGTTATTTCTGCGCCGATTTGCGAAAATGTGCGTTTTTCAAAAACACTTCTAAAGAGCGTTTTCAGCTCTCTTTGCTGTTTCAAAACCACTTTTTTATCATGTTTTTTCAGCCATCTGTAACTCACTGCATGAAAGGTTCCGGCATCGATTTTTGCAGCTATCTCTTTACCAAAGTATTCAGCAACCCTCTCAACCATCTCAGCAGCAGCTTTATTTGTAAAAGTGAGAAGCAAAATCTCTTGCGGTTGCACACCTGAAGCCAGAAGATGCCCGATTCTCCCGACTATCGTAGATGTTTTTCCTGTTCCTGCTGAGGCAATTATTAAATTTTGTAAGCTTGCAGAAGTTGCAGCAGCAAACTGTTCCGGGTTAAGACGAGATAGTGGCAAAAGGGCAACTCCTATGAAAGTTTTAAGAGCGTGATTATACCCGCTACCATCTTATGTTACGCACCTAAACGAACGCGTCCGTTTAGATGGCAGTGACAGATGTCCCCCTACAACCCCATAAAGCTACACATATCTTTTGGATATTGGAGAAAAACCATACCGAATGAGACAGACCGTTATACTCTATTTCGATACTAAAACTTTATATGGTGCAAAATCTACCGTTGCATTTCCAGCAGAAGAGATGCGATTAACAATGCGTCTAGGTATAAATACTTGAGCGGTAGAGAGCACTACATGCGTTTTTAAATCGATGATTCTCGCATTTATAACTATGCCGCTCTTATACTCTATGTATGTACCGGCTAAGGCATAATTGACATTTAAACTTGTTTGTAGTTTTGATATGTCACGGCTAAAAAGAAAATCTCCTTGAGAGTCAATTTTAATACTCCCCATTGTCTTAAAATCTATGACCTTATACCCTCGTATCTGCATCTCATGAATAAAGGTCTCGCTTAGTATATTGCTAAGACGGGAGGTAGCTTTAAAATCATCTAAACATACAAAAGAGGTTATAGCTATGGTTGCGGATTGGATGTCACTGAAATTTTTGTTCTGTGTCAATTGGTCTGACATACTGCTTACAAGCTTATTTATAACCTCTGAACTATCTGCAGAAGAAACATTGCCCACCGTAATATAATTACTTCCATGCACACTGACTTGTAATAATACCGTTGCTAAAACTGCTAAAAACATCTTTTTCATTTTATCTCCATGCTGCATTATAAATTATTTTAAAAATATTGTGAACTGCAAGTATCGGCATTTTAAAATAAATTTGTAGTTAGAGTAGTAATTTCTCACTTATATTCAAGTGCATCTTTGGGGTTAAAACGCTTCACTTTAAGCAATATTGACAATAACTCTGCATTGCGATAGAATGACAACATATTGACAAAAGGATTTTTCATGCAGGCAGTTTTTTATTCACAGGCGAGAAATAACCTACGAAGCCTTATAGATAAAGTGTGTGATGATTTTGATGAGTGTATTATCACCACAAAAGATGATAAGAAGGCAGTTCTGATTTCATACGAAGAGTATAGCGCTATGAAAGAGACGATGTATCTGCTCTCTTCAAAAACAAACAGAGACAGACTCAACGAGGCGGTGGATCAGATAGATAATCTCCAATTTACAAAAAAAGAGATTGATTTATGATTATCGGCTTTGCAGACAGGGGCTGGGAGGATTACCAGCACTGGCAGCTTCATGACAAAAAGACTCTTAAACGGATTAACCTTTTGCTAGAAGACATAAAGAGAAATCCCGATGACTCGGCAGGGCTTGGCAAACCTGAGAGATTAAAAGAAAACTATCAAGGATATTTTTCAAGACGCATCACAGCCGAGCACAGGCTGGTTTACAAATTATTGGGCGATTTGATTGTCGTTGCACAGTGCAGGTTTCATTATTGAGATTATTGGTCTTGTTTTGGAAAAATAGAAATTCATACGCAGATGATTTTTAATTTAAGTATGCATTCCACCTCGGGAGAGATGGAAAGAGAGAATTATAATGCAATTGAAATAAAGTTCAATATAATTAATCGGGTATCTGTTTAAAAATTGTTTTACAGATACTAGTTTTATAATTATATGTTGTATCAGTAATTAAGTTTAGCTCTTCTATCATATATTTCACTGATGTTTTACTTGTTCCAAAATAATTAGATAGATAGTTGAGAGTTTTATAATAGTCTTGTTTATTAATGCTTTGATTATCCAGATAAATATGTTCTGGTCTGCTTATTCCTATCCCTTTCCTATAAGTTATTAAACGAGTTAGAAAAAGCTCTTTAGGCATGAATAAAGAAACAGAAAATTTATTAGCTTGCCATTCAATCCAATTTCTATCATTTTTTAAAGCATATTTACCCACAAGAAAATCATACTTAGAATCTTCAAAATCATTGTACTGCTCTTGATTGATTTTTAAGTTTTGATGTAAAAAATAATGACCTAACTCGTGTCCTAAAATAAAAGAAAATTCTTCTGTATTTACAATTGAGTAATCAAGTAATATTTTTTTGTTCCTTAAATCACAGTATCCTTTAATTTTCTTCCCATTAACTGTTTCTAATTCTTTACTAAAATCAAATGTCAAGTTATATTCATTTTCTAAATGACTAATAAACTCAGATATATTTATTCCAGTTATTAATTTATTGTATTTTTCTAAAATTTGTTTTGCTATATTTTCAATTTGCTCAGATGATAATTTTTTTAAGCCATTTACTTCTTCTATTCCTAAAGTCTTTTTAATAAAATAAAAAAAGATTTCATCTATTTCTTTATTTTTTTCATCTATTTTTTCATGGTCTGTTTTATGTAGTATTATTGAATAAGTATCGTATGAATCTACTTCTATCAGCATCATTCCTCTATTTTTTGCGAATGTTAAACCTCCGCTTTGAAATGATTTATCAGATATCATCACACCTTTTACATTTACACCAGCTACTTGATTTATTTTTGTATAGAATTCTTCAACATCATCTACTGGAACTTTTTTTGATAAAGAACTCTTACATTCTATCAAAAATAGTAGACTATATCTTTTAGCATTTTTTGGCCATATTTCGATGGATAAATCAAAAATTATATCTTTTTCTCTATCTCTTGAATAGTAACCTTTCTTTTTAAAGACTTTTGCAGATTCTTTTGAAATACCAAATTCGTTATTATTAATCGCTTTTTCAATTAAATCGTACGATTTGTCTTCAAATTTATCTCCAATTTTAACTGTATTCATTTCAATCACATCTCCATTGCAGTATTAGTATGTAAATTATTTTCTCGTTCTCGTTCTCCCCTTCCCGAAGTGGAATGAAAAGTTTCGCCACCCTTTCACATGTAAAGATACCATTTTCTCACTCATACCTAAGCGCATCTATCGGGTTCATGTTGGATGCTTTTTTTGCCGGTAGAAGTCCGAAAAATATGCCTATTAGCATTGCAAAGACTAGGGCGATTACGGATATTGCAGGGTCGATGATAATTGCTATGTCAAGCCCGTATGCAACTGCTACGGTTATGCCGATGCCCAGAACTAGCCCTATAATCCCTCCAAGCGCAGACAAAACCGTGGCTTCTATGAGAAACTGGATGAGAATATCTTTTGCCATCGCTCCGACTGCCATGCGGATGCCTATTTCTCTGGTTCGCTCCGTGACGGAGACAAGCATGATGTTCATAATCCCGATTCCTCCAACGACAAGCGAAATAGCAGCCACGGCCGATAGCATAACCGTCAACATTGAAGTTACATTTGAAATCGTATCAAGGAGTGCCGTCATGCTTCGTATAGAGAAGTTGTTCTCCTCCTTCTCTTTAAGGTGGCGTCGCTCTCTCAAGACCTGCTCTATCTGCACCTTTGCCTCTTCAAGGGGAGTAATCTCTTTTACCAGCGTCATCATAAGCGGAACATCCTCATTTCCGCTTATGCGTCTCTGAAACATTTTAATCGGCACCACGACTAAGTCATCTTGGTCTGTTCCAAAAGTATTCGCCCCTTTTGTATTGAGGGTTCCTATGACTTCACATGAGAACTTTTGAAGTCTTATCTTCGTACCGATAGAAGATTCGCCCAGAGGAAAAAGTTTACCGATGACCGTTTGCCCTACGATACATACATTTTGCCCCGTTCTTAGCTCACTTTGTTCAAAAAAACGACCCTCTTTCAGCTCCCATTTTTGAACGGCGAAATAGTCGTTGTTGACACCGCGAACACTCGTTTGATAATTTTGGTCTTTGTAGAGTGCCATAACAGAGGCGGTTGCAACGGGAGAGATAGCTTCGAGTGACAAAACAGATGCTTTTAAAATCTCTGCATCTTTCATGGTAAAAGGTTTTGTAAAAGCCGAATTTCCGCCCGGCCCATGCTCTTGGCTTGGCATAATATAAAGGATATTGCTTCCGAGATTACTCACACTCTTCGTGATAGATTCACTCGCACCCTTGCCGATATTTACCATGGCAATTACAGAAGCTATCCCGATAACAATGCCCATAGCAGTGAGCATGGAGCGCATAAGATTTCGTCTGATTTCTCTAATGGCTTGTAAAAATGCACTAAAGAGCATGGGTTCTCTCCCTCTCAATTACTCCGTCACGAAGGTAGATTGTTCGCGTTGCAAAGGAGGCGATATCCTCTTCATGCGTCACCATAATAACCGTGATTCCATTTTTGTTAAACGAGCGGATAAGTTCCATAATCTCATGGCTTCTTTGGGTGTCAAGATTTCCCGTCGGCTCATCGGCTATCAAAACCTGCGGATTTGTAACAATCGCTCGGGCAATGGCAACGCGCTGTTGCTGACCGCCTGAGAGTTCACTTGGATTGTAGTTTACATGTGACTCAAGCCCTACACTTTTGAGCGCTTCATACGCTCTCTCTTTTCTCTCGTTTGCGCCTACCGCCTGATAGATAAGCGGCATCGCGACATTTTCTAGTGCGGATGTTTTTTTGAGAAGATTAAAACCCTGAAAAATAAACCCTAAAATATAGCGTCTAAAGAGTGCAAGCTGTTCCTTTGAAAAACTGTTTACATTGGCATCAAGAAATGTGTAACTCCCGCTACTTGGTTCATCTAAAGCTCCGAGAATATTGAGAAGTGTTGATTTTCCGCTTCCGCTTGGTCCCATGATGGCGACAAACTCCCCCTGCTTAATCTCCAAATCAATATTTCTCAATACATGCGTAGCAGCTTCTCCGCTCCCATATATTTTATTGATTTGAGTGAGTCTTATCATTTAGCTTTTTCCTGTGCAACAAGAATTGCATCCGCCTCTTTGAGCTCCTCAGAGACAATAGCAGTGAGTAAACCGCTGTTTCCGAGAATTTTAACATACACTTTTTTTGGCATGGAATTTTCAAAAATCCATACATGCGGCTTGGAATCGATTGCATCTTTAATCTTTTCGCCAAATCCGAAAAGTTTATTTTGAGTAGGTTTGACAGGGTTAAAAAGAAGCGCCGTTCTTGGCACTATGAGTGTATTACCCAGTGTTTCCACCGTAATATCTGCATCGGCACTCATGCCCGGTTTAAGCAGCATCTCACGGTTATCTACATCTAAAACCGCTATATAAGTCACTACTCCGTTGAGTATTTCAGAATTCACACGCACCAATCGGATAGTTCCTTCAAACACTCTCTCAGGATAGGCATCCACGCTGAATGTCGCACTTTGAAGGGCTTTCACTTTGGAGATATCCGCTTCATCAATGCTTACCTGAAGCTCCATTTTTGTTAAATCTTTAGCGATTTTAAAAAATATCGGAGTTTGAAACGAAGCAGCCACACTCTGCCCAGGATCAATTTTTCGCACCAAAACGACACCATCAATCGGCGAATAAATCATGGTTCTCTCAAGATCATATTTTCCCGAAACAAGAGCCTGTTTTGCCTGTTCTATCTGTGCATTCGCGTTTGCAACCTGTGATTTTGCACTCATGTAATTCGCCCAGTCACTCTCCCAATCTTTTGGTGATGGGAGTGCTCCCGCCGTGGATTCTCTAAGCGTTTTATCTCTCTCAACCGTCGCCTTAGCCTGAGCAAAGGTAGCCTCCGCATTTTGCAGAGTCGCTTCCGTAATGGCTAAAGCAGCAAAAGATCTATCCACCCCGCTTTTGTATTTGGTTTTGTTGAGCTGTGCCAGCAGCTGCCCTTTTTTTACGATGTCGTTATAATCTACATACACATTTTCGACGGTGCCCGACACCTCCGAACCCACATCTACGCTGTCAAGCGGTTGAAGGTAACCGGTTGCGGAGACGCTGAGTTTCAAATTCCCTTTTTTGAGAGGTTCACTCACAAAACGGTACTCATCTTTTTGTTCTTGCGGCACTAACATGTATATTACTATGCCCAGAAGAACCAAACCCAATACTGCCGAGAGCTTCAACTTCCATCCGCTGCTCTTATACTCGGTAATCTTTTGTAAATCTTCCATTACTGTTTTCCTTCGTTTGATGTTACGCACTCTATGAGCAAAGCCCATAGAGCGGCAGGGACAATGTTGTCCCTTGCAACCCCCTAAAGCTACATAAAACAAGTTTTATGAGATTTATAGGGATTAGCCTTTATTCTTTGTGTCAAAATAGAGTGAAATTTTTTCTATTAAAATATTTTTCTTATGAATCTCTTGCTCATACTTTTGAATCTCTACGGAGTTTTTCAGAGACTCTAAATCGTAAGTTGACTTATACCCTGCCTTCACTTGGGCATCCGTCGCACTGTAAAGCTCTTCGTACATGGCTATCATTTCTTTTGCCAGGACTATCTTCTCTTTGTAATCTTCAATGGTTGAGAGATGCATTTCGTACTCTTTTTCAAGCTCTAGTTTACGGTCTAACTCCTCTGTTTTTGTTTGTAGCTGCTGCAAACGGGAAGATTCTATTTTAGAGTTTTTGTTTATATCCAAAGGCATGGAAAGCACGGCGCCGTAGGCGTAATCATTCCCCTCATAGTTATTCAACCGACTCTCAAACTTGGTATATCCTAACGAACCCATAAAGGACAATTTCGGTAAATAAGCAGAGCGGGTAACTCCGGAAATTGCTTCATTGAGCTTCTCTTTTTGGCTGTATTGCAAAAGTTCGAGATGTGATTTTATGTACTCATCCTTTGAGACCAGAGGAGTATCTGAGAGTTGGAGCGTATCGATATTGGTATCGCCTATAAGCTTTTTGAGTTGATACTCCTCATTTTTGAGCGTATTTTTCAGAGTGATAAGATTCGTGCGAACTGTGTCTCTGTCGATAGCAATACGGTTTAAATCGCTGATATCCGCACTCCCTACATTATATTTTGCTTTAATGATAAATAGGTCTATATCTCTGTTTTTAAGTGACAGCTCATTTTGTTTATAGACTAATCTATCACGATTAATCTGCGTCATAAGCGTATAAATCTTCTTCGAGTAAAGAGCTTCTTCCATGTCAACACCGAGCAGATTTACATCTTTTGTCGATTCAGCCTGAGTGATGCCGTAAGAGATTCCACCGCTTCGAAAGAGGTCTTGACTCCAGTCTAAACCTGCGCTATTTGTCTGACTCTCTAAACTTGGATTGTTACTTTTATTAGCCGTAGTTGAGAGCATCACAGGCGAAACCCAGCTATTTTTGCCACTCTCGCTATCTTGAATAATTTTCTCTCTCTTGAGCTTTAAAAGTTCTGTTTTTTGCTCAGAGAGCGGCAAATCATTACCAAAAACTGTCACACATAAGAGTGTAAATAGAAGTAATTTACTCATTTCATAATTTCCCATCAATCTTTTATTTTACTCCACAAAATGCCGACATACTCATGCACACTTCTTTGAGAACTACAAAAAGAGTTCATGTCCGGAGCTACTAAAAATCCTTTAAATTCATCCTTTATAAAATCGCTCGGAGCAGCGATAGGATGTAATCCCAGCGAGTTAAAGAGTTTCATAGCCCTTGGCATGTGAGTCGCTGAAGTAACCAGAATAAACGGTTCATCCGCTGCTAAACTTTTTGTAAAGAGCGCCTCTTCTTTTGTGTCTTTTGGCTGGGAACCTATAATAATATCTTCCGGTTTTACTCCGAGTGCTATCGCTAAAGATGCGTTCATCTGCGCATTAGAGGTATTCGTATCGCCCTCGTATCCCGTAAAAATCAGCTTTGAACCCTCTATCTGTTTATGAATCAGTACGCCTTCCAACACTCTTTTAATTCCTGCAGAACTTATCTGCGATGATAAAGGCTGCTCTGGGTCAACATTGTGTCCATTGCCTAAAACATGGATATATTGAACACTCTGTTGATACGCATATTTTGGATACTGCTCTTCCAAATTTTTCGCTAAAGCGTTAGAAAAAGGCTGGTACGAGAACAAAAACAGCATTCCACATGCAGCAAGTAAAAAACCCTTCGCTTTGCCCTCTTTTTTCATAAACAACAGGGAAAGATCGATCACAAAAAGTGTCAAAACCATTCCGTACGGCTCAACAAAAAAAGAGACAAACTTCTTTAAAAAAAATCCTATTTCCAACTTTTACTCATCCGTCAAATTTAATTTTTTAAGTCTAAAATATTTATATGTTTCGTGTGATAGTAGCAGTATTATAGGAAACGGCACAAGCAGCAACAAATCTGCCGCGCCCACATGCGCCGTATTAAAAACTTTTTGCACGGGCGCGACATTTAAAAGTGTCCACATCCAAACCAAAACAGTAAAAGATGAAAATAGAAGCATCTTATTGGACATTAAAGGCAGTGTCCAGATATTAAAATCCCAACTTCTCAAACTCCAAGAGTTTGCAAGATGCGTAGTAATTGCACCAAGAAGGGTCATGGTCATGGCCTGAGCCTGAAGATGCGGGTCATGCAAATCTACCTGCCCATATTGCCAGCCATGAGTGAGTAAAAATGTTATAAATGCGAACATGGCTGCACTCGCTTCTATCACACCTATAAAGAAATACCCTCTTTTAAACACCTCCCAATCGAGTATTTTCTCATTTTTTGAAATTGGCGGTTTTTTCATAATATTTTTCTCAGGTGCTTCACTTCCAAGACCAAGACCAGGAAGCATGTTTGAACCTAAATCTATTGATAACATTTGTATAACTGAGAGTGGATTTGGAATTTTAAGAAAAAATGAAAGCACATAAGGAACAATCTCCGGAACATTGGATGAGATTATATAAGTTACAACTTTTTTGATGTTGTAATATACCGTTCTTCCCTCTTCTATGGCTGAGACAATCGAGTTGAAATTATCATCTAAAAGAATCATATCGCCAGCTTCTTTTGCAACATCACTCCCGCTTCCCATGGCAATTCCGATGTCAGCTTTTTTAAGAGACGGTGCATCATTTACCCCATCTCCCGTCATGGCAACGACCTCTTCATTTTTTTGTAGCAAGTCGGCAATTCTAAGCTTTTGGTTACTCGCCATTCTCGCAAATATAAAAGTTTTCTCTTTGAGCATCTCCTGAAGCACTTCATCACTCAGCCTCTCAACCTCTTTTCCAGTCAAAACAGCATCAAATTTTAGTCCAATATCTCTACCGATTGCAGCCGCAGTATTTGCATTGTCCCCAGTAATCATAATAATACGAATTCCGGCGCTATAACACTTTTGCAAAGCCTCTTTTACCTCCGGACGGGCTATATCCATAATTGCCACTAAACCTAAAAGCGTCAAGCTATCTTCTGCATCTTTCTCATTCACAGCAACAGCCAAAACTCTATAGGCTCTGTTCTCAAAAGCTAAAAGCTCTTTTTCAATTTTTTGTTTAGCCGCATCATCGAACTCTTTAATGCCGTCAGCATCTTGATAATAAGCTGTTTTTTCAAAAATAGCCTCTGGGGCACCCTTTATAAAAAGTCTTTTTTTTCCATCTAATTCACCAAAAGAGGACATCATTTTTCGCTCACTGCTAAATGGATTCTCTTTTGTTTTATTAAAACTGTTCACTATCTTATATTTATGAGCTGCTGCGACTAAAGCTAACTCCGTTGGATCTCCGACTTTTTTACCATCTTCAATGAAGGCGCGAGAATTAAACCAAACAGATTGTAATAAATGTTTGAGATACTCTTTGGAATTACTATTTTCATTTTCAAAGCTGAATGCTCCCTCTAGCTCATACCCACCGCCACTGATTTTAATTTTTTCACCACTGCTTAGATATATCTCTTGAAGTGCCATCTCATTTTTTGTGAGCGTCCCTGTTTTGTCTGTGCAGATAGTTGTAACACTTCCAAGAGTTTGAACCGAAGCTAAGTTTTTAATGAGTGCATTTTTTTTTGCCATTCTTTGTGAGGCGATGGAGAGCGAAAGTGTAATGGTTGGAAGCAGACCCTCAGGAATATTTGCAACAATTAAAGAGAGTGCAAAAATAGCCGCAATAATGGAGCCTTTACCGGAAAAATAGCCTAAGGCGAAAAAAATAACACCTGCGACCAATGCTATGGTAGTAAAAAATCTTGTCATGCTCACTATCTCTTTTTCAAGAGGTGTCATACCTTTTTGTATAGTCCTTGTAAGTGTAGCAATTTTACCAAACTCTGTTGCCATGCCGGTTGCAACCACTATGGCGATTGCACTCCCATTTACAGCACTCGTTCCTGCATACACCATATTATTTGCATCAACACTTCTTCGGGCACCCGCACATGTCAACCCTCTTTTGCTCGGTCTTGATTCACCATTGAGAGAGGATATATTTATATAGAGTTCATTTATCTCAATTAAAACAGCATCTGCTGCAATTTTATCGCCCTCTTCTATAATTACGATATCACCAATTACTAAATCTGTTGCATCAATTCGCTGGATTAGAGAGTCTCTTTTTACTTTTGTATTTGTCGGTATAAGTTTTAAAAGTGCCTCCATAGCTCTATCGGCTTTAAAATATTGCCAAAATGAGAAGGAGGCATTTATAAATACTGCTCCAAAAATTGCATATCCTAAAATATCATAACCGCTCTGCGGCTCATAAAAGTCAGCCACAAAAGCCAACATGCCGGCAACTTCAAGAATAATCGGAAAAAATTGAATGTATTGACTAAAATACTCTTTGATGTAACTCTTGTTAGCTTTTTTCTCAATTATATTTTTGCCAAACTGCTCCTGTCTTGATTTGACTTCGGAGCTGTTTAAACCATTCTCAGAACTTCTAAACTTGTCAAAAAGTTCTAATTTACTTAATTCAAAACTTTTCATACTTCGTCATTAAAGGGTATAAAATAGATAGTATTTATCATCGGCTTTTCGAAGAGAGCCTCTATGGGATGGTGATGAAAAATGTTTTTTTTATGATGTCCGCCAATAATTGCCAAATCAAAACTATTTTTTGCAATGTGAGACTGCACCTCATCTCCCTCTATCAGGGCATAACTATGTCTGAGTGAAAACTTCATTTTCATAATAACCGCTAGTTTAAAATAGTGTCTTAAATGAAAGGTTACCTCTTGAAGTTTGATTTTTACCGCCTTGGCATCCAACCATGCCACTGGGTGCTTTTTAATCTCATCCACAGAAAATATTTCAGCAGCCGCAGTGTAGGCGTTAACAAAAGCACTGAAAAATGTAAATTTTTTAACAGAGAGTTGATGACCGCGAATTGGCATGATAATTTTGTCAACGCCTACTGCACCTGTAAATTTCACAACTTTTACCACTGCCAAATCCACTCTCAAACCTAGTTTTATAACTCTTTTTGCAAATGATTGCTCAAATAGTGGCCGTTCATATTTTGTAGAACAAAATAACATATCAATATTTTTATCAAAGACGAGCTGTTCAAGCTCTTTAAGACTTTCGTAAATAATTAACTCTACTTCAACATCAAGCGAGGAAGCCAACTTTTTTATATCTGCAAATACTTTATCAATTGCCTGTAATTTATTATTCTCTTTGATATGAACCAAGCTTAACTTTAAAGCAAAGCCTTTTGCATAATGGAGGGCATATATTGAAGATGTTTCGCAAATCATATTTGAATTTATTAGACTGACTACCCGCATGCGAACTCCATTTTTTTGTGATATGACTTTGCTGTTCTATAAAAATATCTATAGTTATAAATTATGCAGCGTAGATTATAGCATGTTTGCATTTTTTGTCATTTCTTTTTTGATATAATTCCACAAAAACATGGATAATAAAGATGCAAATATTCGGAAAATTCGCAACAAATTTTGATGTAGAATACCTCGTGGAACACTACATTTACATACCAAAGGAAGATGAAACTATAAATATAGAAGAGTTTGAGGCTCTGCTCAAAAACAGAAGAAAGACCGTAGCCGGAACCATATTTCTATACAACCCTTGCATTTCTCCTATTGGTTACAACACCAACTCTAGGCTTGCCGACCAAGGGTATGAGTTTGATGGTAAATACAATGAACTTAACTTTGACGACATGTCGCACCTTCTCGCCAATGCGACAAAGAGCGAATACAAAGGCAAGCTTCTAGAGATTAAATATCTCTTCAACATCAATAAACCCAACATCGAGCAGACACCTATTTTGGAAGTGTTTGACAATGATTTAAATATATACAACAGTACTCAACTCACTCGCTTTGACAAAGAACTCAACTATCAGGATTATCTCAATATCCGCCTCAGCGGCAAATTCGTCTTCTTCGGCTGGGGACACAAGTACGAAAAACACCACAAAAGCATCGTCACCTATGCAAGAAATATCGTCTCTCAAACCGAAAAATTGGGCAAAGAAGTAGTTTACATGTACGACAACACCTTTGACAAACAAGAGAGTAAAGAAAATGCTCACTTTCTCTCACCGCTAGCAAGCGGAAAACTCAGACTTGTCCGTGCCAATGCTTTTAAGAATGCGTTTAGAACAAACCCTCCTACTATTCAGAAAATAGGGTAAAAATAGTTTATACTCTTGGCACTCCCCAAAGAGTATTTGTCACTCATTCACTCACATGCGGAAATATTTCCACATGCCGAGATTTAACAGCTGATATTAGAGCTTTTTAGCCCATCTTGCGAAAAATCTCGCCGGAGTCAGTCTCTCGCTTATTTTTTTACCGAGCAGTATATGCTCACACAAAATCTTTGCCAAGTAAGGTGCCAATACAAAGCCGTATCCGCCGTTTCCGTTTATCATGTAAAGGTTTGGGTAGTAGGAATATTCATCATACTTCTGTTTTTTGGTTTTAAACTTCAAATTTCCATAAGAGAGAGTTTCATTCGACATAACCAAACCGCCGATGAGTGGCATGTAATCAAATGAGCCAGACCTGAGACCTGTAAAATCTCTTATTATTTCTACATTTTCAAGATTCAGAGTTCGTGATGCTTTTTCTAGCAGCTCAGCCCTCCCCGCATCTATATCATAAGGCTCACAGTTTTTTTGCGGATGGTAGTGAACATTATGTGTCGCACCGATTGCAAGGCAACCGTTTGAACTGGGTGAGATAGAGACAAACTGATGAATTGAGCATGGATTTTGCGTCGTTGTTTTTATATCTATGCGGTGTCCCCAAACACCCCGAAGCTGTATATATGGCTCTTTTATGACAGCCTCATACGCACCGATTGCCAAAACAACATCTTTTACAGAATAACTCTCATTGATAATCCACATGCCGTCATCATAAACCAAACTATCAACTTTTTCTTTTACAAACCGGGCATTCTTACTCATAGCCTCGCACATAGCTTTTGCATTTACTACGCCGCCATCAATACAGATATTTTCTTGGGATATTGCTTCATAAGTCAACTGTTCTAAAAGTTCTTTAGGGGGAGTTTTTAATTCCAAGGGTGTGTCTTTTTTATACGTTTTTAATATTTCAGAGTCATTCTCATCCTGCGCTATATGCAGGAGAGGAGCTTTTGTGAGAAGATGTGAAAAGTTTTTTTCATAAAAATCCATGCTATAAACAAAGGCATCATGAATCAACTCTTTTAACTCACCGCTCTTTGAAAACTTTGGAGAGATAAAGGCTCCTGCAGCGCCGCTTCCGCCATGTGCTATGCCACTCATGTCAAAGATAATAACACTCTTTTTTGCTTGGTTAAACTCATATGCAACACTGCAACCATTAATTCCGGCACCGATTATGGCTATGTCGTACATGCAAACTCCCTTTCACATTTTAATATCCAAGATTCTATCTACAAGGGAGTTAAAATGTGCTTCAAGCGATGGTTCGCGCCGTCGGACTTGCATTTAATCTGTCAAGCGGAATATCTCGCCCTGTTGTTTGGCAAACTCCATAAGTTCCATTTTTTATACGCATTAAAGCATCCTCAATTTCAGTAAGTTCCGATTTTAGATGCGCAACTATCCGTTGATCTTTTGTATTTTGAATCTGAAGTTCCGCCATGTCCTCTGCATCGTCAATCTCATCCTCAAGCGCCAATACATTTAACTCATTTCTAAGTATTTCAATAGCCTTTTGAACTCTCTCCCTTTCACTTATGAGTTTTTTCTCAAAACTGTCTAAATCTAAATCATCTCTATTTTTCATAACACACCCCCATTTTGTTTAAAATGAGTGAGCAACTTGTCGTCTGGAATTTTTGTCAAATCTAAGTGAAGATTAATTTTCATATTATCTACAACTGAGGGTTCAAACAACTCAACTATTTGATTATTTATAGCCTTTGGCGCAGCAAAATACCAATAAGTATAGTTATATTTATGCAGAGCCTCTGAGATTTGTTTTGCTATCTCTTTGATTCTACGACGCTCCTCTTCTAAGACAATATTATGATTCTCTCCTGCCCCGCTTCCACACACACTGATCGAATCTGAATTCTGAAAGTGCCCTTGCTTATCCGAAACCTTTTCACTTAATCTCTGATGAGTCTCAAGGCTGTCAGCACTCTCATGAAGCTCGACATGCTCTCTACCAAGAGGCTCTTCTTGAATACTATAAAGTTTAAAACGCTGTAAATCAGCGACAATAATTAATTCTGTTGACATGCTTAACTCCTTTGTTTTCTTCCAACAAGATATATTTAATGCAATATATATAATCAATCTTACTGGCTTAAATATTGTAGCAAAAAACATCAAAAACAATATATAAAAACTATAAAAGTTTATAAATAATATAAAATACATAATTAGTGAAACATCTTTGCACTAAAAGTATTAAGAAAATCATCTATTTTAGGAGCATACAAAGGTTTATATGCAATGTTCAAAAGGATGCTGCTTTTAACAATCCAGAGAGGCAAGCCTTTTAGCTGAACGCTAAATTTTCTCGTAAACTCAAAAACGGAGTATTTTGGTTGATTTCTTTTTATTTTAATACGGGCGACCAAAGAGTCTGGGAATTAAACCCTTCTTAGATTAAAGCACAAGAACTATCAGGATAAGGAGTTGCACTATAATGTAAATTGGTGCCCTCTATTAGATTTTTGCAAGAAATCTAGCAAATGATAGTTAAGTGTAATATAAGTTTTGTTAATATACAATTTACTCAGACTCATAAGGGAGGTTAATAGATGAAAAGAAGTATAATTGGTGGAGTAACGATAGGATTGATGGTTTTAAGTATGGTGGAGTGCGGTGCATCTTCTCTTGATAATGAAAGCCAAAGAATAGCACAACTAGATGCTGTAAAGCATAGTTACTATGCAATACAAAAGATTGAAAATCCAGATAAAGAAGTTCAATTAGCTGCTATAGATCAAAATGAAAAAGCAATAGAGTTCATTAAGAATCCAGACAAAGAAGCTCAATTAGCTGCCGTAAAGAAAAATTACACTGTTATAAAGTTCATTAAAAATCCAGATAAAGAAGTTCAATTAGCAGCTGTAAATCAAAGTCGTCACGCAATACAACTCATTGAAAATCCAGATAAAGAAGTTCAATTAGCTGCCGTAAATCAAAGTTACCTCTCAATAAAGTTCATTAAAAATCCAGATAAAGAAGCTCAATTAGCTGCCGTAAATCAAAGTTATCAAGCAATAAAGTACATTGAAAATCCAGATGCAGAAGCTGTGCACTTAGCACATGAAAAAATTAGAGGTGAAAAGTAATAGACTGAATGATGGTAAGCAATATAAACTATATTAAAAAACTTTCCATTATTTAATAATCCAAGAGAAGGAGGGTCTAATTCACAGACCCTCAGGTTGCAAAAAATACTAAAAAAGATATTTTTAAGGTAGACTTTTGATATTTTTTAAAAGATATTTGAAATAAATTTTTTTCATCTCTCAATCAAATTTTAGGTATGAATCGCTCATACCTAAAGCAGGTTATTTTATCGCATCTTTGAGTGTATCTGCAATTAAAAATGCAAGTTCTAGTGCTTGGTCAGCATTTAATCTTGGATCACAATGAGTGTGGTAACGAGAAGATAAATCCTCTTCGCTTACAGTAAAAGAACCTCCGATACACTCCGTAACATTTTTACCTGTCATTTCCAAGTGAACGCCGCCTGCAAAGGTTCCCTCAGCCTTATGAATTTGAAAAAACTGTTTCATCTCTGTTAAAATTGCATCAACAGGACGCGTTTTAAAGTTGTTTGATGATTTTATTGTATTGCCGTGCATCGGGTCACAACTCCACACCACTTTCATCCCCTCTTTTTCAACTGCACGAATAAGTCGAGCCATACCTGTTTTTTCGTCGCCAACTTTATCAGCACCCATTCTCACGATGATATTTAAACGACCCGCTTCATTTTCCGGATTTAATCTGCTTACCAATCTTATTAAATCATCCGTGTCCATAGATGGACCGGCTTTAATGCCAATAGGATTGTTGATACCACGCATGTACTCAACATGAGCACCATCAAGTTGGCGCGTTCTATCGCCTATCCATAACATGTGAGCGGAAGTGTCGTACCAATCGCCTGTTAAAGAGTCTTTTCTAGTAAACGCCTCTTCATAAGGAAGTAAAAGAGCCTCGTGAGATGTGTAAAAGTCCGTCTCTCTTAAAGTTCTGTATGTTTTAGAGTTGATTCCACATGCTTCCATGAACTTAAGAGATTTGCCGATATCTTCAGCTAAATCTTCAAATTTCTGGCTAATTTCACTCTTTTGAGCAAAATCTAAAGTCCATTTATGAACCTGATGTAAATCAGCCAAACCGCCTGATGCAAAAGCGCGCAATAAATTAAGTGTTGCAGCCGATTGATTGTACGCTTTTATCATTCTCTGCGGGTCGGGGGTACGAGACTCTGAGGTAAAATCCACCCCATTTATAATATCGCCGCGATACGCATCAAGTGTAACACCATCGATTGTTTCAGTATCAGCCGAACGAGGCTTCGCAAACTGACCTCCCAAACGACCGACTTTAACAACAGGAAGCCCACCTGCATATGTCATAACAACTGACATCTGTAAAATTGCTTTGAATGTATCACGAATGTTTACTGCATGAAATTCACTAAAACTCTCCGCACAGTCTCCGCCTTGAAGTAAAAATGCTTTCCCTTCCGATACATTCGCCAACTGCTCTTTCAAAGAGCGGGCTTCACCTGCAAATACAAGCGGCGGGTAATTCTTTAGCTCTGCCAAAACTCTGTTTAATTCATCTTGGTTTGGATAAGTTGGCTGTTGTAAAATTGGTTTTTCTCTCCAACTTGTTGGACTCCAAATACTCATATATAGTGCCTTAATTGATATAATTTTTATAATTTTACATAAAAAAACCTAAAATAGCTCTGATTTTAAGTTTAATTAAGTTAATAATATCTATATACACTGAAAATGGCATAAAAGTTATTTTTATGCTTATAGATGTATAATTGCAAAATATTTTATTTGGAAATGCCTAATGCAAAAAGATGATTTAAAATCCCTTGTTACTCAAATGTACGAAAATTTACTAAAACAAATTGATGAACAAGAAGATGCGAACAAAGAGCAGGTCATCAATTATTTAAAAGACTCCGTCAATGTTATCTCAACAATCAATGATGACGAAATAGACTCTATGACACATGCGAGAGCCGCTTTTACAAACGCATATAAAGAACTGACAGACAAAAGTTTAGCATCCTATAAAGATACAAATATAAGATTTGAAGAGCTTGCCCGGATGCACAAGAATACAATTATTGAATGTGCTCAACAGGAGATAAATCTCTCTCTTATAACAGAAAAATTCAATGATATTCAATCTCATATGATTGATGAAGTTAAAAAAGCAAATAGTATTATTTCAAATCTTTCAAGTCAGGTCAAAGTATTAGAAGAAACCACAAATCTAGACCCCTTAACAAAGGTTTTCAACAGAAGAGCGTTAATCTCCTATCTTGATGATGTCTGTTCAAAAACTATGAATAACCAACTCCATCTTTTAATGTTAGATATTGATAATTTTAAAGCAATCAATGATACATATGGTCATATTGCAGGAGATAAAGTTTTAATTTTTATTGCAAATATTTTTAGAAAAACCTTAAGAGACGGTGATAAAATTTTTCGATATGGCGGAGAAGAGTTTGTTATCGTACTAAACCGAATAGACGACTCGCACTGCAAAGAGATTACCAATAGGCTTTTGGAGTTAATTAGAAAGAGTAAACTTATTTACAAAGGTAAAAACCTTCAAGTAACTATGAGTATCGGTGCTACTACTTTTGTTCAAGATGATACACCGGACACGATAATGAACAGAGCAGACAAAGCACTCTATAAGGCAAAAGCCAATGGCAAAGACCAATTTCAAATAGCAGAGGATTTATAATGGAGTTAAATTATTTTGACTTGGTAGCATCGATTATTATCCTTCTCTTAGGCTTGAAGGGTGTTGTTAATGGATTTTTCAAGGAAGTTTTTGGACTGATTGGAATTATCGGCGGTATATTTGTAGCTTCTAGGGTTGGGGACAGAGTCGGTCAGCTCATAAGCGATTTGATTTTTAAATTTGACAACAATGCAGCCATAAGCTTTACAGGCTTTTTAACAACTTTGGCACTTTTTTGGTTTCTTATGATTGGAGTTGGTTTTATTTTTAAAAAACTCAGCTCTCTAAGTGGATTGGGTCCAATAGATAAAATCTTGGGATTTATTTTTGGTGCAAGCAAATTTTTTCTTATTGCAGCTGTAATTGCTTATGCATCCTATAGCATACATGCTATAAAAGCAACTATCGATTCTAATATGAAGAGCAGTATGTTATTTCCTATTCTGGTAGAGACCGGTTCTTTCATTATGAAGTTAGACCCAACAGAGATAAGCAACGATATTAATACAACTATACAAAATAAAGTTACAGAGAGTGTAAACACTGCAACGCAAAATATTGTAAATGAGACTAAAAAAGAGATAAAAGAGGCTATGCCTCAAGCAGCAAAAGATGCAAAAATGGTTAAAGACGGTAAATAGACAGATGTTCAATATTGTTACAAACTTTAATAGTAGAACTGTAGAGTATGAGCAGCTTTTGGCTCATTTTAAAGAGCTTCTGAAAAGAAACTCTCTTAAATTTACAATTCAGAGGGAAGTGATTTTAGAGACTCTTTACAATTCTAACGAACATTTGACACCGGAATCTCTACACGCTCTTATAAAAAAGAAGTTCCCTGAGTTAAAGACCGGCATAGCAACCATCTACAGAACTTTGTCACTTCTCGAAGATTCTGACATGGTCACCTCTCTCTCTTTTGGAGCATCCGGAAAGAAGTATGAGCTCGGTGCAAAAAAACATCATGACCACATGATATGCACAACTTGCGGCGATATAACAGAGTTTGTTGATGAGCAGATAGAAAAGCGTCAGAGAAACATTGCGAATGATCTTGGATTTGAGATGTCTGATCACTCAATGCAGATTTATGGAATCTGCAAAAAATGTCAAATTAAATAAAAAAGGAAAAACTATTGGCTTTTGAAAACAAATTTGTTCAACTAAGAATTGAAAAAGCGCAAACTCTAAGAGATGCCGGAATCAATCCATACTGCAACAACTCAAAAAGAAATACAACAATTAAAAAATATCTTAATGTAAATTCCGATATTGAACATAAAGAAAGCAAACGAGATGAACACAGGCACTACACGGTAGCCGGACGAATAAAACTTTTAAGAGTTATGGGTAAAGCGAGCTTTCTTCAGCTAGAAGATGAGAGTGGAGTACTGCAAATATATGTGGCAAGAGACCATCTTCCAGAAGATTTTTACAACGATATATTTAAAAAAAATGTAGAGGTTGGAGACATTATTGAAGTTGGAGGATACCCATTTGTAACCGGTCAAGGCGAACTTTCACTCCACGCATCGGAGTTTAAACTACTAACAAAATCCATAGCACCACTTCCTGAAAAGTTTCACGGAATTACAGATAAAGAGACAAGATATAGAAAAAGATACCTTGACCTTATCATGAATGCGGATGTCAGAAAGACATTTCAAATTCGTTCAAAAGTTATATCACTTACAAGAAGATTTTTTGAGGATAAAGGCTTTTTAGAAGTTGAAACGCCTATGATGCACCCAATCGCCGGCGGAGCGAATGCAAAACCTTTTGTAACGCACCATAATGCACTTGGCATAGATAGATTTTTAAGAATTGCACCTGAGCTTTATCTAAAAAGATTGATAGTTGGCGGATTTGAAGCAGTCTTTGAGATAAACCGTAACTTTAGAAATGAGGGCATGGACGCGACGCATAACCCGGAGTTTACTTCTATAGAATTTTATTGGGCTTATAAAACATATAAAGACCTTATAGAGATTACAAAAGAGTATTTTCTCTATCTTTTTGACCATTTAGATTTGCCTACTCATCTTCCTTACGGTGATTTGGAGATTGATTTTAACAAATTCAGTGAAGTTCCGCTTATTGAGTCTCTGCACACCATCGGCGAAGTTCCATCAGAGATTGTAAATGATAAAGAGAAAATTTTAGAGTTCTTAAAAAGTAAAAATATATCCGTAAAAAATGGCTTATCTTTAGGGCAGCTTCAAGGTGAACTCTTTGATGAATTTGTGGAACATAAACTTATAAATCCAACATTTATCACAGAATATCCTGTTGAAATCTCTCCACTTGCAAGAAGAAGCGATGTAAACCCCGATATTACGGAGAGATTTGAACTTTTTATTGCCGGTCGTGAAATAGCAAATGCATTTAGCGAGTTAAATGACCCGGTTGATCAATATGAGAGATTTAAATCTCAGGTTGAATCTAAGGAGTGCGGTGACGATGAAGCACATGCCATGGATGAAGATTTTATAGAAGCTCTTAGTTATGGCATGGCTCCAACGGCGGGACAGGGAATAGGAATTGACAGATTAGTCATGCTACTTACAAATGAGCACTCGATAAGAGATGTTTTACTCTTTCCGGCCATGAAACCAATCCAACACCATGAAGAATTAAATCAAGAAGAAGAATAAAACAAATTAAGGAGATACAATGAGTTTTTTACAAGAGTTTGACAGTGAAATTTATGAGTTATGCGAAAAAGAGCTAGAGAGACAAACTGACCATTTGGAGATGATTGCATCTGAAAACTTTACACTTCCTGCGGTTATGGAAGCAATGGGTTCAATTTTTACCAACAAATATGCAGAGGGTTACCCTGCGAAACGCTATTATGGCGGATGTGAGTATGCGGACGGTGTTGAGCAGTTAGCGATTGACAGAGCTTGTAAGCTTTTTGGTTGTAACTATGCAAATGTGCAACCCCACTCGGGAAGCCAGGCGAATGCCGCTGTTTATGCAGGATTGATTAAAGCCGGAGATAAAATACTGGGTATGGATTTAAGCCATGGCGGACACTTAACACATGGAAGCAAGCCGAGTTTTTCGGGTCAAAACTACAGCTCATTTACATACGGAGTTGAGCTTGACGGGCGCATTAACTACGACAGAGTTTTAGAGATTGCAAAAATCACTCAGCCTAAGATTATTATCTGCGGAGCATCTGCTTATGCCAGAGAGATTGATTTTAAAAAGTTTCGTGAAATAGCTGACGAAGTCGGAGCAATTCTGTTTGCAGACATCGCACACATCGCCGGTTTAGTGGCTGCAGGCGAACACCCTAGCCCATTTCCACATGCGCATGTTGTAACAACAACAACACATAAAACTCTCGCAGGTCCAAGAGGCGGAATGATTATGACGAATGACGAAGAGATTGCTAAGAAAATGAATTCAGCAATCTTCCCGGCACTTCAAGGTGGACCGCTTGTGCATGTAATCGCTGCAAAAGCTGTTGGATTTAAACACAATCTCTCTCCTGCATGGAAAGAGTACGCTAAACAAGTAAAAGCAAATGCTAATGTTCTTGCTGAAGTGCTAATGAAAAGAGGATACGATGTAGTAAGCGGCGGAACGGATAACCATTTAGTATTAGTCTCTTTTGTCGGTCGTGAATTTTCAGGCAAAGATGCAGATGCTGCACTCGGAAACGCCGGAATTACAATTAATAAAAATACTGTTCCGGGTGAGACTAGAAGCCCGTTTGTTACTTCAGGCATTCGCGTAGGAAGCCCTGCTCTTACCTCTCGCGGTATGAAGGAAAAAGAGTTTGAACTCATAGCAAACAAGATGGCAGATGTTTTGGATGATATCAGCAATACCGCTTTACAAGCGACCATCAAAGAAGAGTTAAAAGCATTAGCTCAAAAGTTTGTCATTTATCATCAATCAACTTATTAGGAAATAAATATGATTACGGCAATGGATCTCAAGCTTATCAAAATGGTAAGCGACCACTACTGGCTAAAAAGTGAAACAGTAGTGGAAAAACTAACATTTAAAGGTAGAACTTTTTATAATAAGTTTGAAAAAATAAAAGCACCATTAACTCAGACAATAATCAATCAACATCTTAAGGGTGAGATAACTGTCGCTCACTCTTTAGTAAATGCAAATAATAAAGTTGAAAATATTGTGATTGACTATAATGGAAGAGATCCTGAGCGATTTTATCACAAAGCGCAACTTTTGCTTCGTGAAGAGGGCTACATAAATTTTACTGCTTACAAATCTAAAACAGAGGGTCATCTTCATGTTTATATACACAAAGGTCATACCACCCTGCAAGAAGCAATTCAACTTGGAAAAATGATTTCTATGAAACTGGCTGCAAAACAGCCTAAACAGTGGAGAATGTTCCCGAATGACGAGATGCCGAATGAGTACAATATTTTAACCATACCTTACGATGTTTATGCAAAAGAACGAGGGGCTTCTTGGTCAAAGCACATGTAGTGTGTTGCGAATTATCTAGTTTGGTACTAATAATGCTTTACAAGATAATATCTAATACTAAAATTTGCTATTATGAGTACTAGTAACTAAACGGGAGATAATATTATGCAAGAAAAAAATGAATTAAATGACATCATCTTAAACAGAGGTGGGGCAGCTAATAACAATAAAAAAATAATTTTGGCAGTTGCGACTCTTGGGGTTATTTTGATTATTGTTGTTATGCTTATGGATAGCGTTACTTCTAATGGAACAGACAATCTACCTCAAGCTGTTTTACCTCCTAAACCGGAGATAAAATCAGCTCAGTTACCTTCGGATGAGCCACTCTTTGAAGAGGTTAAAGTCGTTAAAGATGAAAATGTAGGTACTAATAATTTAGATGATGTTGCTAAAAAATTAAAGCAAGAGAGTCAAGAGACTCAGGAGAGCACACCTGTTGTTACGGAGACTGTCTCTAAAAAAGAGGTAATCAAAGAAGAGGCTCCGGCAAAAGAGGCAGTAAAAACAGTTACTCCTATAAAAGAGAAGTATCCTGCTGAAAAACCTCTAGTTGCAGGCTCATACTATATTCAGGTTGGTTCTTTTTCAAAATATGAGCCTAACCAGAAATTTCTAAAGTCTATTACAGACAAAGGGTACACTTACACATATCAAAATGTAACAAAGGGTCCGATACCGCAACACAAAATTCTTGTCGGTCCGTTTAAAGCCGAACAAGAGGCAAGAGACGCACTCAGAGTTATTCGTGCAAACGTTGAAGCCGGTGCTTTTTTAACAAAAATGTAACTCTAAACATGCCCCTTCTCTTGGGGCAAATACTCCACAAGGTTTTGCTTTGATATACTCTAAACAGTTTATACTTGACCAGTTAGCTCCCATTGCCGTTTATTCTAAACTAAAATCTATCTTCAACAATGAGATAACGTATCTTTTTGAGAGTGCAGGACAATCCGAAGGAAACTACAGTTTCATCTGCATCGGTGCAAAAGAAAGGTTACAATTTATTGACAACAAAACAATCTACACAGATGCAAATCAGATTAAGCAGATAAAAGAGGAGAACCCTTTTACATTTTTAAAAGAGTACTATAAAAACATAGATACCTCTACCTATAAACAAGCTGCAAAAGAGCTCAATGTTGGATTCATTGATGGATTTATAGGCTATATCGGCTATGACATGGTAAAGGTGTTTGAGCCAAAACTAAACGCTTCAATGAATAATCTGATAGATGAATTGGGCACTCCTGATTTAGATCTAATTTTGCCAAAAATGATTTTAGTTTACTCACACAAAAATCATCAAATCTCTCTTGTTAGCACACTCAAAGAGATGAGCGACAAATTTGAAGCCATCGAGCAGAATCTAAAAAGCAGCTACGAATATGTTCACATGAAGAAAAACATAGGTTTTGACAAAGGCAGTTTTGCGCACTCCAAAGAGAAATTTTTTAAAATGATTGATGACTCAAAAGAGATGATACGAAGCGGTGATGTTTTTCAAATTTTAATGACCAATCGCTTTACAAGAAATATCAAAGTTGACCCATTTAGTTTTTACCGTATTCTCAGAACAAAAAACCCATCTCCCTACATGTTTTTAATGGAGTATGAAGATTTCAACATAGTCGGAAGTTCTCCCGAGGTTATGGTAAGGCTTACAAACGGTGAACTGCTTCTTCGCCCTATTGCCGGAACCAGAAAAAGAGGCAGCACAAAAGAGAGAGACAAAGAGCTGGAAATTGAGCTTTTAAATGATCCAAAAGAGCTGGCAGAACATCTTATGCTTATAGATTTGGGTCGCAATGACATAGGAAGAGTTGCAAAAACCGGAACTGTAAAAGTTGAAAATATGATGCATATAGAGAGATTCTCTCATGTCATGCACATAGTCTCCGATGTAACGGCAAAACTTGACGACGACAAAGACATGTTTGACCTCTTTATGGCGACATTTACAGCCGGAACTATGACAGGTGCGCCAAAAATCAGAGCCATGGAGCTTATAGCCGAATATGAGGGAATCAAAAGAGGCTTTTACAGCGGAACCGTGGGCTACTTCGGCTTTGACGGGAATATGGATAGTGCCATAACAATCAGGACTGCCATGGTCAAAGAAGATAAAGTTGTCCTTCAAGCAGGTGCCGGAGTAGTAGCCGACTCTCAAAACGAGCTAGAGTATCTTGAAGTAAACAACAAGCTCGGCGCACTTATGAGTTCATTAGAAGATTTAGATTAAAAAAATATGAAAAAACTTTTTGCAATCTTTGGCGACCCCGTTGCACACTCCCGCTCTCCGCTCATGCACAACTCTGTTTTTAAAAATTTAAACTACAAAGCATGTTACACAAGAATCCATCTCACAGATGGCTCAAAACTACGAGAGAGGTTCTTCTCTCTGGGTCTGAGTGGAGCCAATATTACCGTTCCGCACAAAGAAGCGGCATTTAAAGCCTGTGACGAAGTAAGAGGTTTTGCAAAAAATATAGGCGTAGTCAATACCATCATTAATGAAAATGGAAAACTTATAGGATACAACACGGATGCGGATGGTTTTATGGAAGCCGTCAAAGAGTTTGGAGATGTAAAAACTATTCTGATTCTAGGAGCCGGAGGAACTGCAAAAGCACTGGCAAACAGATTTATTCAAGAGAACATAGAAGTAACTGTTTTAAATAGAGGCAAAGAGAGGCTCGATTATTTTAAAGAGCTGCATTGCACATGTTACACTTGGGAAGAGTTTAAAATATCAAAATATGACCTTGTAGTTAACACGACAAGTGCGGGATTAAAGGATGAAGAGTACCCTGCCCCAGAACATATAATAGAAGAAATTTTAAACAATACCTCTTTTGTAGCCGATGCCATTTACGGTAAAGTCACACCGTTCTTAAAGCTAGCATGTGCAAAAAATATCACTTACAAAGACGGTGCGGATATGCTCTTAAATCAGGGTATTTTGGCAAACGAGCTCTTTGTAAACTATGAACTAAAAAAAGATGAGATAAAACTCTACATGCAAAGAAGTTTTGAGCTTTAATCACTCTGCTTTTTTAATTTTTCGAGCTCAAACCAACCCTCATTTACTCTATCATCCATAACGGCAACGGAAGGTTTTTTATTACTTTGCCAGAGTGCTTCATCCGGCTTTGGACATGCCCGCACACACTCACTGCAGTAGATGCAAAGATAGGGATTGTAGTGATATTTTAATCCCTTCTTGTTTTTCTCATTTTCTGGTGGATTCTCAGTTTTTACAAATAAAATAGCACCCGGCGGGCAGGCTTTTTCACACTTTAAGCAGTAGATACATGCCTCTTCTCCATACTCTATCAAGCCTCTGTACTCTCTCTCTTTTACTATCGGCGTGACAGGATAATCAATCGTTTGCGGTTTTTTAAACAGATTTATAAATGCTTTTGCGAATGAAGTAAACATCTCAAAATCCTACTTTGCCGTGCATGACAGACATGGGTCAAAAGATGCCAAAATAGCGGGGGCATCCGCATAATTTTCGCCTACAAAGATGTGGGAGAATGCAGGGATAGAGGCAAAAGTCGGTGTTTTAATCCGCACACGATCAAGCATGGCACTCCCATTTCCTTTTACATAATACATCAACTCCCCTCTCGGTGCTTCAAATCGCACGACCGCTTCACCGTTTGGTTTTCCTTTGAGTTTGGTAAAAATTGCACCCTCCGGCAGTCCGCTCAAAATATTTTCACACATGAGAATCGAGTTAAGTATCTCATTTAATCTCACAATATTTCTTGCGTTAATATCCCCGTCACTGTGCGTTTGCATCAAAAATCCAACCTCATTAAATGGAAGATAATCTATCTCATTTCGTACATCAATATTCAATCCGGAAGCTCTTGCCAATGGACCTATAGCATTCAATCTATACGCGTCATCAAGGCTTAACGCACCAATTGTTTTAAACTTCAGAGAGAGACTCCAGTTGTTTGTAAATTCATCCATGTAGCCTAAAACTCTCTGTTTCACTTCGTAAAGATTATTTACAATTTTCTGAGCCACTTCACTGTTTATATCTCTGTTGACTCCACCAATATTGATATAATCAAACTGAACTCTATTGCCCGTTAGAAGCTCTTGTATCTCCATAACAAGCTCTCTATCGCCCATAATTCTCATAAACATGGCTTCAAAACCCGCATTTTCGCAAGTGTGAGAGAGGCATAACATGTGGGAGTGAATTCTGTCTAGCTCCAAGAGCAAGATTCTCAAATATTTTGCTTTTTTGGTAATCTCGCCGCCTAAAAGTTTCTCAATAGCGGCAGTATAGGAGAGTGAATGCGTAATGGCACAAAGCCCGCACACGCGTGCCACCACATAGCCGATTGCATCAAATTTAAACTTCGTAGTACATGCCCTCTCAACTCCGCGATGCACAAAACCTACATCCGAGTCAACACTTATAATCTTCTCATTTTCACATTCAAACTTAAATCTTACAGGTTCTAAAAGAGAGATGTGTTGTGAACCTAGCGGAATGTTTATTGTTTTTTTCATATCGAACACCCACTCAAAGGTCTCTGCATGGAGTCTTCATCAAGATATAAACCCTTTTCGCTTCCATCCACTTTCACCCCAAACATATCAACAATCTCTCTTTGTGAGATTATCGCCGAGGGAATCATGTCAACAATAGAGGGGATAGTCTCCGTATATTCAATCTCTGTGTAATAAACAACTATCTCATCCATCGCTTCATACTTAGAAAATATCCACTGAACTTCCATTTTGTTCTCTGCCAATGCCAAGCCGTTTAGAGTCAGTAAATGCCACTGTTTATAGTCATAAAAACTCTTTATTTCATCTCTTACACTCTCAAGTGAAACTTTAATTTTTTTCATCAATCTCTCCTACCTTGAGTGCGCTATGGCGTCTATTTACAATGCCTTTTTCAGAAGTTGCCTCACAAAAGAGCTTAAACGGTTTTTCCATCTCTTTACTCTTTTTCTCTAAAATTTCAAGTGCTTTTACAACTCCATCAATGATCAGTTCAGGAGAAGCCGCACATCCAGCAATGTAAACATCTACGGGAATATATCTGTCTATTCCATCCTCAACATTATACATATCACGAAAAACTCCGCCCGTACATGTGCAGCTTCCAACGGCTATAACCACCTTCGGCTCCGGCATTTGGGTGTAAAGCTCCACTAACCTCTCTCTGCTTCTATAAGTAACCGGACCTGTCACCAAAAATATATCTGACTGCTTTGGATTCCCAGTATTTATTACTCCAAATCTCTCCAAATCATATTTGGGTGACAGGGAAGCTAATATCTCAATGTCACAGCCGTTGCAACTACCTGCATTATAATGAAGTATCCACGGTGATTTTTTTCTGTATTTTTTTAAATCAAACATAAACAAGTCCTATTAGATTGCATATGCCAAGGGTTAAACCAAGCCCCAAAACTATTGTAATGAGGTGTTTCATTTTTATTCTAGCAGTTGCATTATCTACTAAATTTACGAGTAAAAAGACTCCAATAAATAAACCGATTCCAAGCAGAATATTATTTCCTGCAAAGAGCATCAAGAGCAGATAGACAAAAATATACTCAAGCCACTTTGCCATATACAAAAATTCAAAAAACACTCCGCTAAACTCAATCTCCACACCGCCGACTATCTCTTGATGTGCTTCAGTGGCATCAAACGGAGATTTTTTTAATTTGATTGGAATTACCATCAAATATGCCAAGAAGAGCAAAAAGAGTGACGCAATAGATGCGTCTTGTTCTCTAATCACAGCTATATCAAAACTTCCGTTCACCATAAAAAAGCCGACAGCCATCATAATTAAAATCGGCTCATAGGCAAGAGCTGCCAGAAGCTCTCTGTTTGATCCGATATGAGAGTAGACAGATTTTACGCTAAATCCAGCCAAAATCAGAAAGATGGAGGAGAGAAGATGTAAAAATATCACATAGAGTAAGTTTTGCCCCATTATTATAAATGCAACCACAATCCAAAGCGTTATAAAGTGCATTATCCCCAAAATAGTGTGGTAGGGATTGACTATAAACGCCTGTTTTTCTATGAGTTTAAACATGTCATAAAAGGGTTGAAGAAGTGGAGGACCTTGACGGTTTTGCATTCTCGCACGAACAACTCTTTCAAATCCGTAAATAAAGCCGCCGATAACCGGTGCAAATAGTATTAAGAGTATCTCTATCATAATAACACTCCCAGAATGAGTATGCACATGCCGGCTACCGCGATAATTGCAATATCTTTTTTGATTACGCTCGGCATATGA
The DNA here is from genome assembly GCA_041662225.1 of Sulfurimonas sp. Taxonomy (GTDB): domain Bacteria; phylum Campylobacterota; class Campylobacteria; order Campylobacterales; family Sulfurimonadaceae; genus Sulfurimonas. The sequence goes on along the minus strand of JBAZSX010000003.1, from coordinate 112,713 downwards.
AAATAGTACATGTTCAGCACAATATCCTCTTTTTCGCCGCAGTTGTACTCTTTGACTCTATGCGCTTTTTTAAAGAGTATCAGTGCAAAAAGAAGAGGAACAATCGCAACTAAAAAGAGCGGCACAATAATTTCCAAAGAGCTTAATAACTCCAGTTTAAAACTGATATAAATACCGATAACAAGCAAAATCAAAAGCAGATAGGACGGCACGGTGTAAAACTTTGATATTTTTACATCCGCTGTGAGCGATAGAGAGGAAATACCCTTGGGGTGTAAAGTTTTTATTTCAACATCTTTTGCAAAAAGTTTTGTTACAACCTTAAAATAGAGCAGCGTCAAAAATGCGCTTCCCAGTGCCAAAAATATGAGAGCAAATACATAGAGTGGATTTTTTATAATCTCGCTTGCAATAGTTTCTATCGCCATAAACTTAGCTATAAAAGCCCCAAAAGGTGGAAGTGTAAGCGAAGCAAAACCAACGATTATAAAAAAGACGACAAGAGGAGATTGATTTATTAAACCGTCTATATCATTTACATATTTCAGATGGAAACTCTTCTCTAAAATACCTGCCTGCAAAAAGAGCAGTGCTTTTGAGATGGCATGAAAAACTATAAGAGTCAGACATGCCACAATAGCCTCAGGTGTTCCTATGGCTGCAAGAGCCATCATAAGCCCAAGCAGAGCGATTGTGGAGTATCCGAGTATCTCTTTAAAATAATCTTTGCCAAGAGCCAGAAGCGAGGCGGCAAAAAATACGAATGTGCCTAGCAAAGTGATAGTAAGAGAAACAAAGCCGCTCATGGCAGGTGCTAGTTTGAGCATCAGATAGGGAGCGATTTTTACCATCGTTGCACTATGTAAAATCGCACTCACCGGAGTAGGTGCGACCATCGCACCCAAAAGCCACTTATCAAACGGGATACTTGCACCCTTAACAAAAGCCGCGATAGCCAAAAAAACGATTGGGAGCAGATAAAATGCATCAATATTGGCTATGAGCACATCAAAGCAAACTGTCTTATATTGAAGTATTGAAAAAATCAGAGCGATTAAAATTGCCACTCCACCAATCTGGTTCATCCATAGCGCTTTTTGTGCATTTAAAACAGACACCTCATCTCCGCGGTACCCGATTAAAATATAAGAACAGAGAGTGGTTAATTCAAAAAGGAGAAAGAATATCTCAATATTGTTGGTTGAAACAATAAAGTTCATAACCGATAAGAAGAAAAAGAGCATGGCTATAAATCCATTCTTCTTAAATCTTGTAAGCTCTTCACTCTCTATATATTTGAGTGCATAGACGATGATTATTCCGCCGACGATGTTAATTATCAGGTACATAACTGAGGAGATTTTATCAATAAAAATGTCATTTGAAACTACTGTTGGAGATAAAAAGAAAACTATAGTGTAGAGAATAATCTGCAACATGGCAAATATTTTCACAAGAGAGTTTTTAGTTTTAACCCCTTGCCAAAGGAAAAAAAGAAGTACCATGCTATCAAGCAAGATAAACAGATTATGAAATAAGTGCGGCAAAATCATCTCTGTCGGAGCCTGAAAAAGAAGAATATTGCTGATGCTTAAGACACTCAAACCAATCACAAAAGCTATAGTGAAAATATTTCTAATAACAACTCCGCTAACCATTGTAACCAATGCGAAAAACAGTGGAGCAGTAATCAGTAGAGTATAGGTTGTCATAGTGCTTTTATCTTATATCTACTTAGCTCTTTACCTTTTGTGTCAATTATGTGAACCGCACATGCAAGGCAAGGATCAAAGGAGTGCAATACTCTTAAAACCTCTAAGGGTTTGGAGGTATCCTCTATTTTTAGCCCGATCAGAGCCTCTTCATACGCTCCTCTTTGCCCATCCAAACTTTTCGGAGAGGCATTCCATGTTGTAGGAGCAATGACAGAAAAGTTCTCAATCTTTGCATCTTTTATATTTACAAAGTGAGACAATACACCGCGGGGAACTTCAAAAAATGCTCTCCCTTTTGTATCTTTTTCTTGCGTAGCAAAATCAAATTTTGTCCAGGTATCTGTGTCATAATATTTGATATTTTGAATAAGTCTTGAGACAAGTTTAAAGATATACTCACAAATGTAACTTGTCTCAATTGCTCTCGCACAGTTTCTACCAACAGTTGTAGATAAATCGATAAGCTCTAAATCTGTCTCGTCTAAAAATTCATCTACAAAAGATTTGATAAGTTTATTATCTTTTGAGTAGCTTATTAGTACTCTAGCCAACGGCCCACTCTCCATTGTTTTACCATCATATCTCGGAGCTTTTATCCATGAGTATTTGTCACTGTTGTTTGCAGTTTTTAGAGTTCCGTCTTCATTAAGGTCTGTATAACAAACTTCATTATTCAATGCATCGCCGCTATACCAAGCTCTATCAACCTCTTCTGTTATCTTACTTTCATCAAACTCATTAACATTTAAAAAATCATGATCATAAATAACACCGCTGCAAAAAAGTCTCTGTTCGCCCTCAAACTCATAACCGCCAACCGCTAAAAAATTACCGTTCGCACGACCGACGCCCTCTTTAATCTCATATCTGTAAGCGGTAGCAATTAATTTCATGTCAGGCAAATAAGCACGGTCTATAAACTCTTTTGCCTCTTTTATGATAAACAAATAATCATTTAACCTTTGAGGATTAAGCATATCGGCAACACTGGTCACCCCTCCGACAACTATACTTTGAGGATGCGGTGTTTTTCCGCCGAAAATAGCTACTGCCTTGCTTATATTTGTTTGAAATTTAAGGGCCTGCAGATAGTGAGAAACCAAAATTAAATTCTGTTCAGGAGTGAGTCTGTAATCTGAATGCCCCCAATAACCGTTGCTAAATGGCCCAAGTTTTCCGGCTTTGACAAAGTTCTGCAGTTTTATCAGTACGGTTTCATAGTGTGTATTAGAATTTCCAAATGGATTTTTAGAGTATTTATGTGCCTCTACGGATGTCAGCTCCGGATTTGCATTTAAGGCACTCGTTACATCCACAAAATCAAGAGAGTGCAAATGGTAAAAATGCACGACATGGTCTTGAATAAAGAGTGCCATCGCCATTAAATCTCTAATAATCTCCGCATTCTTCGGGATTTTCAGAGAGTAGGCATCTTCCACGCATGAGACGGCCGCACGAAAGTGTGAATTCGTACAAACACCGCAAATTCTGCCCGCCAAAAGCCCTGCATCCCGTGGGTCTCGACCATTTAAAATAATTTCAATGCCACGAAAGAGCTGTCCGCTCACATACGCCTCACGAACAATTCCGTACTCATCTACTTCAACTTCGGCTCTTAAATGCCCCTCAATTCTTGTGATTGGGTCAATTACAACTTTGCGCATCTTCTACCTTTCTTTCATTTGCATATTTGTCAAAAAAGCCTATCTCTGTACATCCCATACATCCATGTCCAGCTTGAACAGGCCAACTCGTACCGCCGTTAAATTTCATAGTCGGGCAATTTACATTTGCATAAGGACCTTTACATCCCATCTCAAAAAGACAAAATCCTTTTTTTGCACCTATGTCGCCCCACTCTTTTACAAACTCTCCAAGCTCATAATGACCTCTTCGCTCACAATTATCATGTACTCTTCCCTCGTACGCCCAAAGAGGACGATTAAACTTATCAAGAGGAGGCAACTCTTCAAACATGATGTAAGAGAGCAGAGTTCCTATAATATTTGTAGGATTCGTCGGGCATCCGGGAATATTAATAACATCATCCCGTTCTAATGCAGTACCGACACCTACTGCACCGGTAGGATTAGGGTGCGCGGCCACTACTCCGCCATCAAGCGCACAACTGCCAACCGCGATAACAAGTGCCGCATCTTTGGCACATTTTTTCAAAAGCTCAATTCCCGTTTCGCCTTTTGGTCCGATTCTGAGATATTTACCATCCATCGCCAAAGGAACGGCACCCTCGACTATCAGAATATATTTACCTTTTTGATTCTTTATGATATCTTCTAAAATTGTTTCGCTCTGATCACCGCTCGCGCTCATCAGAAGTTCATGATAATCAAGCGAAATATAGTCAAAAATCAAATCTTCAATAGCAGGATTATTTGATTTTATAAATGCTTCGGAATTTCCACTGCAGTCTGAGAGCTCCAGCCAAACAATCGGTACTTTATTGAGAGATTTAATCCCTTTTTCAACAACCTCTTCAAAGTTCGGATGAAGCTGCATATTTGCCGTTACCATAGAAATCCAGCTATTAACCTCATGTTTTCCTATCTCTAAAGATGCCATGGCAGATTCTAAATTATCGGTAGTCAGGTTGTTTCTCGGATGCAGTGTATTAAACTTATCTATTCGCATTGCAACTTCGGCTATCTCTTTCTCTCTTTGTATATCCTCAGGAGTTTTTCTTGGCATGTTAGGGTCGATGAGATGTTGCGACTCTTTTATAACATCCGCAACCATTATTTTACATCTGCCGCAAACTCTTCCGGCTTGTGAGAAATTTGATAATTCGGAAAATGAGGCGATACCGCTCTGTATCACAATATCAACTAAGTCTTTATGATATATATGCTCACAACTGCATATCAGCCTTCCTCTTTCGCCGATAAGTCTGTTTTGATAGAGGTAGTTTATATCAACTTCATCGCCGTCTTCAATGAGAGTTTGAATATATCCTACATCCACATTTGAGTTGATTCCTACAAATCTTAGTAACTTAGAATTACTAATAAAATACTCATCTACTCGTTTATCTTTGGCGGAGGTGATTAAAACCTTCTCAACATTTTCATGAAAGCATGGATTGCTTACATCGACTAAATCAAACTCTCCAACCTTTAACATATCAATGCTGACTTCTCTTTCATACTCTTTTAAATCAGTTTGCAATATATGAGAAATTGCACAATCAGCCTGCAGAGTACACTCTTTTACATGCCCCGCTATAAAGTCAATCTCTTTGACCTCAGCACATTCTCCGACTGCATAAATATCTTCATCCTCTGTCTGCATGTAGCGATTGGTTAAAATTCCCTTTGCGCATGCCAAGCTGTTTCTGAACTCTTCAATATTTGGTTTTATCCCCACACCAAAGATTAAAAATGGATTTTTTATCTCAAGCTTTTTAGTTTTTAGAAGCTTGATTTCATTATCTTCTATGACCCTATCAACAATCTCATCCTCATAAGAGATTTTGATTTTCCCGCCCCTCAGATAACACTCTTCAATAATTTTAATAGATTCGATTGAAAGATTTTTATCATAAAGATGTTTGCCACGGATAATAAGAATTATCTCTGATACATTGGGCATTTCGTTCAATGTCTCAAGAAGTTCCAAACCTATTGGACCGCTTCCGACGATGACTGCCGTTTTACCGATAACGCCATTTTTAATCACTTCACAATCATTTGCATTTCTAAAGAGAGCCGCATTTTTTATGCCGCTGATGTCAAAAAGTGAAATTGGAAGCGAACCTGTAGCGATAATGAGCTTATCGTAGCTAAACATGGAGTTATCGGAGAGTATCCGTTTGTTCTCTCTGTCTATTGTATGAATTTTTTGATTCAGTTCAAGTTTGACGGTAGGGTCAAGAACCAAAGATATGCCCTCGACATCCTCGCTTCCATCCACCAAACGACAGAGATGAATTCTATCGTAAGGAGGATATTTCTCGTCGCTTACAACTGTTACTTCAAGGGAGCTATTTTGTTTTTTAAGATTATTAGCCAAATAAACCGCAGCTATTCCGCCACCAACAATTACTATTCTCATTTGCAACCTCATATATGTACTAAACTTGCGAAAAGTATATCATAAAAAGTATTCTATTTTGGTTACAAATTGATTTTTTAATGTTATTTTTAAATCAATACTATTATCTCGAGAAGCTAAATCCAACAGAACATTTAGTTATCTCATTATTGTAATCAATAAGACTCTCGCCATAACCGCTAAATACTTTGAAGTATAAAAATGCGTCATTCAACAATGGATACGAGTATGAACCTTCAACCGCTCCAAGACCTGTAGAAAAACTTCCTCTTCCCATAAGTGTGTACATTTGTTTGCCGGCAAAATAGCTAAGCTTCAGCTCTGTATTTCCTTGATAATCCATTATATCCGGATTATCGTCTGTCTTCTCATTTTCTGAAAGCCTCGACATAAGTGTTAAATCAGTAATTAGAGTGCTTTGTTGAAGTCTAAGCGTTGTATAAATATAGTTTATGCTTCTTGAACGGTTACCCAGATTATCTTCCGGTTTTGCATAAGTAACATCCCTGTTGCTTCCCTGTCCATTTGATTTATGAGCTACTGCAAATTTTATCGACCTGAGGTTAAAGCCGGAATCTTCATCATAAATCGGGAAAATCACAAAACCGTCGGGATTGTAATTTGTCTCTCTAAAAGGAGAAGACTCCGAGTAGATTTGCCAGAGTGCAAGGTGCGAATAGGAGAGGTAATAGGATTCATTCAGACCAAAAAGATTGTTTCCGACATTGAGCTTCAAGCTTACTTGCAGCTCTGCTTCTGTGCTTTTATATTTATCTGTAGGAGTGTAGGATTTATAGAGTTGATTTGAATATCCGTAAGGAAGTAAATAGTTAACCTTATATGGCTGAAGCCCGAAAGTGCCAAAGAGCCAATGATTCATAGCATCTTTTGACTCTTTGTTCTGTATCTTTTTAATTTCAAGAGTGGCTAAATCAGAATCTATTGCATCAGGTATATCATTTGCAAATATTGCCGCATTTATAAGCCATAGTAAAATGAGGTATTTCATAGTAATTCCTAAATATGTACTCTATCTTCTAGCGCCCTTGTCAGGGACAAAATATCTATATTTTCCAAACTCACACCCGTCGGAACACCTTGCGCGATTTTAGAAAAATTGAGGTTGTGACCGCTCAACTTATCTTCTATGTAAAGAATAACCGCATCATTAGAGATAGATGGGGTGAGTGCAAAAATCACCTCTTCTATACCGTTATTTACACTGTTTATCAAATTCGATATATTCAACTCTTCAAGCGAATCTAAGACAAAATATCTTCCGTCAAATAGACCATTCTCCTCTAAAAGCAGAATATCTTTTGCATTTTCTACGATGCAGAGTATGGTTGCATCTCGCCTCTCATCCGAACAGATAAAACAGAGTTCATCTTCACTCATTCCTCCGCACACACTGCATTTTTTGAGCGTTCCAAGTGCATCTTCTATGGCATGTGAAATTTTCATTCCGATAAAACTATCTTTCATTAACATGTGATACGCAAGGCGTGTGGCAGACTTTTTTCCTATGGTTGGCAACTCCTGAAGAGCTTCTACAAGAGTGTTAAACTTATCATGGGAGCCTCTTCTCATAAACTGCTTACGACCACATTTTTTGGAAGTAAAATCCAAAGTTTAAGCGCTGCTTTGAGTTCCCCTGCTCTGTTCATAGCTTCTTCTCCGTACCCTAAAAACATATCTGCTCTCACTGCACCTTTTATTGCACCGCCCGTATCCTGCGCCAAAACAACTCTATTCATATTATCTTTGCCAGCATCAAGATACAACATGCTCCCTAGAGGAATATATCTTTGATCCACTGCGATGGAGCGATTTGCCGTGAGTTCAATACCTAGCGAACCTGTTGCCGCTTTGTCTCTCTGTTCAAAATAGACAACCGACTCATTATAATTGAGCACTTCATCTACTCTCTCAGGATGTGCTATCAACCATTTTTTTATATTTTGCAGAGTAACATCTTCGATTTTCAACTCTTTTATCTTTACCAAATAGCGCCCTATCGCTCTATATTTATGCCCGTTTTGGTTATCAAAACCCAAAAACATTGTCTCACCGGTATCAAGCAAAACTCTTCCGGAGCCTTGTACCTCCAAGAAAAATATATCCAATTTAGAGTCGGAATAACAGATAATATCCGCATTTATGTGGTTAGAACTCGTCTCTTTTCTTGTATAGTAGGGAACCAGCTTTTTACCCTTTAGTCTGCCTCTGAGTCTATAATCTTTAAGAGCCGGATAGATAGAGCTTAAATCAACCGTAATTAAATCATCCGGAGTGTTATAAATAGGGTACTGATATTTGCCATGTTTAGTAAGAGAGGCGTTTAAAAGCGGCTCATAATAGCCTGTCAGTAAGCCCTCATCCTTTTTCTTTTCATTTTTTATCTCGTAAGGTTCAAACTCTTGTTGGAGGAATTCTTTTGCATTTTTTGCATTTTTGGCTTTTATGCACAAATCCCCATACATTTTTTGTGTTTTTTTTGTATTGCAACTCTCAACGAATGCTTTTAATGCAGAGCCGTAATCCTCTTTTTCCCACTTTGGAAGCTCTTTAAAAGTACTTTTTACAAGGTGTGTTTTTGGCAGAGAGCTGCATAAAACTTTTTGTTCACTTGTCTGTGAAACATCTTCTGAAGCATTATCATCATTTTGTGCAGTCTCTTCTGCATTATCATCGCTTTTAGTTGCATTCTCTTCAATACATTGCTTTATATCGGATGACATGATAATTTCATTTTTTGGGGCAATTTCAATGTTGCTTGAACAACCAAAGAACAATAGTGCGGTTAATAAAGAGTGGATTGCTAATTTCATGGGTGGAATTATACTAATATTAAACTGCAAAAACGGTATAATTCCAAAAAAATATTGAATTATGTAGGGTAAAATGGAAAATTTAAGTTATTATGAAATATTAGAAGTGACACGAACGGCAGACAAAACGACGATAAAAAAAGCGTACAGAGAGATGGCTAAAAAGTATCACCCAGACAAAAATGCGGGCGATGCCGATGCTGAGCACAAGTTTAAATTATGCAACGAAGCCTACCAGTGCCTAAGCGACGACAAGCAGAGAGGCATCTACGACCGTTACGGTAAAGAGGGTCTTCAAGGCAGAAGTTCTAGTCGCTCTTCAGGTGGATTTGATGATTTAGGTTCTATGTTTGAGGAGATGTTTAGCGGTTTTGGCGGAGGTTCAAGAGGCAGAAGCCGCCAAAATCCTGCAGATATAGAAAAATATTCGCTTGACATGAATATTAACATGCAAATCAGTTTCCATGAAGCCGTTTTTGGATGTGAAAAAGAGATAGAGTTCTCCTATAAAAATGCCTGCGGCGACTGCAAAGGCACGGGTGCGAAAGACGGCAAACTAGCAACTTGTAAACAGTGTGGCGGTCAGGGTCAGGTTTACATGAAACAGGGATTTATGACATTTTCGCAAACATGTCCGGTTTGTAGCGGAGTTGGAAGCTCTGCGGCTGAAGCATGTGGAACATGTAAAGGTGCCGGATTCAAAGAGGTAAAAGAGAAAGTTACTATCAAAATTCCGGCAGGCATAGATTCTGATAACCGCCTAAGAGTTTCAGGCAAAGGAAACATCGGCAAAAGAGGGAGTCGCGGAGATTTGTATGTCACATTTACAGTCAAAGCAGACAAACACTTTATCAGAAACGGCAATGATGTTTATATAGAAATTCCTGTATTTTTTACTCAAGCAGTCGCAGGTGAAAGTTTTAAAATTCCATCACTCACAGGGGAACTCGATTTAAAACTTGACATCGGGACGAAAGATAAGCAGCACTTCACTTTTAGAGGCGAGGGAATAGCCGATGTCCATGGGCATGGAAAAGGCGACCTTGTCGCACAGGTAAATATCACTTATCCAAAAAAGCTAAATGATAAACAAAAAGCCCTTTTAAAGGAGCTGCAAGACTCTTTCGGCATAGAGGAGTCAAAGCCGCATGAAGGAATTTTAGACTCTGCAATCGATAAGATGAAAAGCTGGTTTAAATAGCTGCTGATGTTACGCACTAAAACGAACGCGTCCGTTTTAGTGGCAGGGACATTTGTCCCTACAACCCCCTAAAGCTACAAAACAAGAGAATCGCTTTTCGCAAAGCGAAAATGTTTCTTTAAAAAAAACTTTGTTTTTCGAGAATTTCAAGGTGTTTAATTTTTTGTTAACAGATTAATACCTTTTATAAACTTATAAAAGGTATTAATTCAGAAAAGACAACCGCTCTGCTCTCCTCTTTTGTATCCAAGATTTTTTCGCACATCTGCACCAAATTCTCATCGGCATCGGGGACTAAGTCTCTTATCATTTCCAACTTCTCATTTTTAAGTACATTTGTAAATCTATCATAAGCGGAATATGCCTCTTTTCCCGCTAATTTTGCATAGAGTTTTCTGCCTAGCTCAAAAACTTCAAACTCCTCATTTTTACCTGTTTTTACATTCGCTCCGAATCCCAACTCAATATCTATATTTTTCTCTCTCAAATAGGCTCCAAGCTGCATCATAAAGCCGATATTTGCAGATGTATATTGTGCCAAAACCCTATCGTGAAACTGCTCAAAACTCTCACCCGCACCCTTGTGTTTTTTGTACTCAAGCATAAGAGTCTCAACATAATATTTAGCATATCTCAGAGGTGCAGATTTAACAACCGTATATCCCTCGACTCCTTCGCTTGTAAGCTTTCCGCCGAGACTGATATGCACTCCATCTTCCGTTTCACCGCCGACCTTTGCCTTACACCCCTCAAATCCCACATCTCCCAAACCATGTATGCCGCAACCTTTTACACATGCCGACCAGTACATTCGAACTCTGCCGGACTTTAACGCTACCTTTTCGCTCAAATATGTTGACATAGCAATTGCGTCATTTTTGTTTTCAATCACTCCGAACGGACAATGTGCTGTTCCTGCACATGCTATAAGATGATTAAAATAGGGAGTATTAACACTCTTATATCGTTCAAAAAAACTCTCTTTTAAAAGTGCATCAACATCTTTAACACCTAAAATATAAAGACTCTGTTCCATATCAAATCGTATCTCTTGATTTCCGTATTTCTCACTCAGATTTGCCGCTTCAATCATCGCAGAGCCCGTAAATACACCTGAAGGAACAACCACATGTACACCGAATGAGCCACCCTTAAGCTGTACTTTCCCCTGATCTGGGTCATAAAAATCTATCTTTGTCATGGTCTCGCCGGCAGTTGCGAAATCTATTCCCGCATTCTCTCGGATAGCGCTCGAAATCTCGTGCATGCCGACTGCTTCTATAAGAAAGTAAAGTCTGTTTTTATTTCTGTTGTCGCGAAACCCGAATCTTTTAAATATATCTGCTATGGAGGCAAAGGCTTTTAACACTTCATCCTCATTTTTTAAAAATATATCCGCACTCTTTGCGATAATGCCAACCTTGCCACCAAGATACATGTTGTACCCGTAAACACCCTCTTTTTGAGCCAAAACAAAAGAGCAGTCATGCCCGTAAACATTGCATCTGTTTGAGAGCGAACCTGTAATCGCCGTATTAAACTTTCTAGGAAGTGCAGAAATCCATTCAGGAGAGTACAAAAACATCTTCTGAAGTTTTAAAAGAAGCGGCTGAGACGGCAAAATATTGTCAAATGCCAATGCATCCAAAGGGTCATTTAAGATATTTCTAAAATTATCCACACCCGTTTGGAATGCATCAATCCCGACAGATGAGAGTCGTTTTAAAAGAGCAGGCATATCCTCAATTTTAAGGTATCTCAGTTCACATTGGGCTCTTGTTGTCAAATCTATATAATCCTCACCGTAATCTCTGGCACACGCACCGATTACTCTTGCCTGCTCAGCATTTAGATGACCGCCCGGGATGCGAAGTTTTATCATAAAGCGTTCGGGAGTTGCAGGTCTGTCATAAATCCCAAAACATTTTAAAAAGTACTTTTTATCCTCATCCGGAATGGACTCATACCCATTTTTTGCATACTCTTGAAGTTTTTCAAAAGCCTCTAGCGGACTCTTTGAGTTTTTAATCTCTTCTATTTTATTAAGTTTTTTGTTTCTTGCTTCACTTATTTTTTGCAGTGCTTCCATAATAATGCTCCTCTATGTATTGTTGAGAAAATTATAACAACTAGTTTAATGTAAAATTAATAGTAACTGTATGATTTTTATACAATTTAGTGACTATATACTGAATAGATAGGGGGTATAATTTTACAGCTTAAAAATACTTAATGAAAAATTAAGTTTAAAGGAAAATAAGATGGCAGGATTTAAAGCGTTAAAAGGACAAGGACACTGGCCGACACTGCTGGCAGCATTTTTGTACTTCGATTTTAGTTTTATGGTTTGGACAATGCTCGGACCGCTCGCAACAGAGATATCCGAGGCATTGGCAGTCGGCGGATTTATAATGAGTGAGGGGCAAAACGCAACTCTTTTATCTATTCCTATATTAGCAGGTGCGATTTTAAGAATTGTTTTGGGCTTTGGTGTAGATAAGTTTGGTGCGAAAAAGACTGCACTTGTTTCACAGGCTGTAGTTATTGCGGTACTTTTTTATGCATACTTTAGAGGTGCCGGAATTACCTATGATGAACTTCTTGTAGTTGCTCTTGGTCTTGGTTTTGCAGGGGCATCTTTTGCGGTTGCACTCCCACAGGCCGGTCAATGGTATCCGCCAAAGCTTCAGGGTGTAGTTCTGGGAATTGCAGGAGCAGGAAATATCGGTGTTGTTATCGACTTCTTATTCGCTCCAAAAATTGCAGAGCTTTGGGGATGGGAATCCGTGTTTTTAGTCGGTGCGGTTTTATCTTCCATTATTTTTGTGACCTACATGTTTATGGCGAAAGATGCACCGGCAGAGGTTTATACGGTTCGTCCTAAAAAACTTAAAGATTACGGTAAATTACTTAAAGACAAAGATACCTGGTGGTTTAACCTCTTTTATGCGGTAAGTTTTGGCGGTTTTGTAGGATTTGCAGGATATATGAAAGTCTATCTTATGAGTACATATCAAGCTGACATGAGCGCTTTTGGTTTGGACATGCTCAACGAGGGAAATGTTAAGGTTGTAGCCGGATATTTCGGTGCTCTTTGTATCTTTGCAGGTGCGATTTTAAGACCTGTCGGCGGAGCTATAGCAGACCACTTAGGCGGTATAAAATCTCTTTATCTCTTCTTTGGAATAGTTGTACTTTTGTCAATTTTGAGTGCGGCGATTACTCTGCCTTTTGGCTTTGCAATATTGGTGTTGTTTTTAATTATGGCTAATCTGGGCATGGCAAACGGTGCAGTGTTTCAGTTGGTTCCGCAAAGATTCGGTAAAGACATCGGGATTATGACGGGCATCATCGGTGCAGCCGGAGGTTTTGGAGGCACAGCACTTATCAATACTTTCGGATGGAGCAAAGGCGCGTTTGACGGATACGCAGCAGGTTTCATGATATTTGCAGCAGTTGTTCTTGTCGCACTTATGGGAATAAGTCTAGTTAAAACAAGATGGAGAACTACATGGGGCGTTGCTGCCGGCGGTAGAATCTAGCAGGCATGTCAATTTTGAGATGATTATAAATTTTATTCAAATCATATAATGATACGATTAACCAAAATAATCGCATCATGTATAAATAATGAGTAAGAGCACTGGGTGGATTTGGCAACAAAAAGATTATCAAGAGCTGTTCAACGGTATCTATAAGACCTATCAATAAAGATGATTTAGAGATTGCAAAACTTGAAATATTAGCAACATCTGCTATTGAGGGCGAAATATTAAACCGTTGAGAGTTGTGATGAAATAGGATACTTATTTATTTTTTTATTCGATTCGCCCAATAGTTTGGTTTTCTGTGTAAATTCATAATTGCTATGATGAGTATAGAACTTTCATCTTGCTCTTTATAAATAACACCGTATGGAAAATTTTTAACAAGACATCTTCTCGTACTATGAGAAAACTTGTGCCATGCTTGAGGATAATTCTTTATGAGATTTAGAGCATTTTCTACTTCTCTTACAAATCGATATCCAAGGTTGTGTTGCTGATATTCATAATATTCGAAGGCATCATCAAGTTCAACTATGGCAGCATCTAAAAAAGAGACATTCACGATTTGTATTTCGCAAAAACTTCATTGGATGGAGTAGTACTTAACTCACCACGATTAAAAGCTTCTACTCTTTTTTCAACTTCTTCCATCCACAGAGCGACAACCTCTTTTGTCGGAACATCAAGACTCAGTAATATGGCATCTACTAAGTGCAATCTTTCTACTGGCTTAAGGATAAGAGCATCTTCTAAAATAGACATGGGGAACCTCTTTTTTAATCTTTCTTAATTGTACCAAAACCTACCTACAATCTTACAAAAAGCTAAAAATACAAGATGTTAAAAATCTTTATAAAATTCCAAACCAAAGCACACAAGCGTTAAGTCTAAAACGCTAAAAGCTACAAAGAGAATTGATAAACTAAACATCTATGGCGCATGATAGAAGAGCCAATCATGTATTCGGGATGATTGAACCAAAAGCCCCACAGAAACCACTCTTTTATCTCCGACCAAACCCAAATTTCACCCATAAATAAAAAATAACAAATTAAGCCAATATATATATATATATATATATACAATCTGATTTCCTGCTTAAGTAAGTAGGATAATTTTATTACGAGGTGAATTTGTGGATAATTGTGTAAAAGACACTGTTTTTATTGTGGCTGATTTTGGTGATTCAAGTAATCAAGAAGAGATTACAAAAAAACTCGAACTGATGAAAGAAACCTGCTCTGTTCTGGGCTTGAGTGCTCAATCTTCAAAAGATTTTTTAGGTGGTGGGGATGCTGTCAGAAGAATAAAAAAAGCAATTGAAGATGCGGAATTTATTATTTGTGATATTAGTGAACCTAGAGGATATGCAAATCCAAATGTGTATTATGAATTTGGCTTTGCTCATGGATGTGAAAATGATGAAAATGATCTTTTTTCAATTTGCGATAAAGCAACTTTTACAAGAATCAACGAAGAGAGTCAACTTCCCTTTGACATCAGAGTAGAACAGATTCATATTTTTGATTCGGATGAAGAGTTGAAAAAAATTGTACATGATAATTTACAGTACATGATAGAACAAAGGGATATTTAATGAAAAAACTAACCCTCTCCCTCCTCTGTGCAGGCTTAATTGCAACCGTTGCCATGGCAGAAGATATGTGTAACGCCACTTATCAGGCAGGCAATTACACCCAATCCGAACAATGTTACATCAAACAACTCAAAACAGAGCGTTCATATAACAATCTGTTTCGTGCCGGAGTATCACTAGCAAAGCAACAACGCTACCAAGAAGCACTTCCTTATCTTATCGAAGCGGAGAAAAAAGCATCGTCATTAGGTGATTTTGCAGCCATCTACAGTTGGCTTGGAGCAATCTACAATAATTTAGGTAATTCAAAACAAACATACGCTTATTTAATGAAACAATTAGAGATAAACCTGAAATTGGGAGACACAAATAATATAGCTACATCCTATAATAATCTTGGTCTGTATTATCAAGGAGAAGCTCAGCCCAAAAAAGCACTTGAATTTTACGAAAAAGCATTGAATTACAAAGAAGAGTCTCAGAAAGGAACTATTTATAATAACCTTGCATTTCTTTATGAAAATATGGGTGATGTGAAAAAAGCAGAAGAGATGTATCTCAAAGCCATTGTTAACGATGAAAAATCTGGAAACTACACAAATCTTGGGATACATAAGAGCAATTTAGGAATTTTTTATTTTAATCAATCACGCTACAATGAAGCAAAAGTGGCACTAAATGAAGCTCTTGTTATTGCTCAAAAGCAAGGGCTGAAAGAAACAGAAGCCAATACATTAGAAGCGCTTGCTGCGATAGAAAAGGCTAAAAAATGAAAACAAATGAATTTGAGAGAGCTGCGAAGATAGCTTGGAATAATTTTAATATAGATGCTTCAGAATTGGGAATATATCAAGATATAAACTGGTATATAGAAGATTTTAAAATAAAAGTGGACAATCATGTATTTCAAAACACATTAGAAGGTTTTATTACTTATTTTGTGACACAAATGACTGACCCGCTGATATATCAGAACCAAATGATTAGTCAGCAAAGAGCAGAAGATTATATTAAGGAAATTATATGAAAAAAGTGTTAAGTTTAGTTGCTGCAGTTGCAGTTTTGGGAAGTTCAGCATTGTTTGCTGATAGTCATAAAGATGTACATGTCGGTGCATCGGTTATAAATGTGCAAGACACAACAGGTCAAGCGGTAAACATCGGTTATGGCGGCAATACGGTTTGGAGTAACAACTTTATGATGGGACTTTCTATGGATTTTCAAGGTGGAAAAATAGATGTGCCAAAAAACAGTACAGCAGAGAGTTCTCTTTTTGGTTTGAGTGCGGATGTGCAAATCGGATATGTTCCACTCAAAGATGTAACAGCGTATGGTATCGGAACTGCCCTGGGACAATCAGTCGGGAATGTTGAAGGGGCTGGATTTGGTTACGGTGCAGGTATTGATTATGCAGTAACTAAATATTTTACAGTTTCAGCAGAATACAAAACTTACGCTATGAAAAACGAAGCCGGAAATTACGACTACGCAACAAGTGGGATAAACCTAAGATATACTTGGAGATAAGTGTGAAATGAAAAAGTTATTACTAATTTTAGCTTTATTGTGTATGAGTTTGTTTGCCTATCCGTCAGATGCTGATAACCCATATTATGATGGTATCAGATTTTATATAGGAACAGATTATGGCGTAACCAACAGTATGGACGATGGTTATTTTGGCGGAAAAGAAAGTGTTGGAAATGTTGTCGGTGAAAAAAGCAGTGTACGATCAGATATTGAAGTTGGTGCCATTAATTCATCTATATACAGTCCTGTTAGTGGATTTATTTACAGATGGCAATATGATAGCAATAAAAACTTTGAAAATGGTTACGGTATTGGTATTCGAGGTGGATTTCAACTTAATGATAATAAAAATTGGGGGATGATTACTCTTGGTGCAAGGGGTGGCATTGGGTCGCAGTCCACAAAAGGAAATACTTTTATGACAAAAAATGGATTAACTAATGTTTCTTATGCAACACTCAGCAATGGTGTTGGACCAAAACCTGCTGTTTTTATAAAAGATACAGATGTTATAGAAATTAATTTGCTTTTAGGATACGCATATGACGTTTGTAAAACATTTAAAATTTCAGCAAATGTAGATTACATCTCTTCATATTATGATTTTGCATATCATCTACAAAGCGGAAATGTGTTTTTGGGTGGTCTAGCACAAGATACATTGTATTTTAATGTTGGTGTAAAGTATGTTTTTTAAAGAACTCGATTAATGGGGTTTTCTCGTTCCATCCTCTCCAGAGGTGGAATACATACTTATACCTCTTTCGACCTACTCACTCTTTTTACCTTCTCTTTACGATGGCGTGGTTTCTTTTTTTTCTCTTTGTCAGAGCGAGCGGACTTATCTATTCGAGGAGGTCGTGTCGCTGTAAAATCTTCTACCTCTTCTTGTGGAATCTCCTGCTTCATAAGCAGCTCTATGCTAGCTAGCTGTCCTTGATCTTCCGGACTTACAAAGGCGATAGATGCACCCACCTCTTTAAGATAACCAACACGCACAAAATAGTTCTCTAGCTGACTGGGAATGTCATAGCTTAGAATCATCGGTACATTGGTTAAACTGAGCGTTTGCAAAATCGTATCGGTGGTGATAAGAACATCTATTTCAGATTTATTAAAAGCTTCTGCTGCTGCTTCTTGCTCTGAAGTTCTATGGTTTCCATGTACTGATTTAGCTTTAATATTCTCAGCTGTAAGGTAGGCACTTAGTTCATCTGCTTTACGCTTGCTTTTTGTAATAACTACAATCTGCTTATCCGCATTATTTTTAATGATTTTATCAAACATTGTGACTTTGTCATGTTGTTGCACATGGTGCGCTACCTGTTTTGTGCGCGTTGCCACACTTATAATATCGTAGTACTTTTTTTTGATAGATTTATAGGTTGGTTGAGACATGTGGTTAATTCCTTGTGGGCGAATTATAGCTCAGAGCAGATAAAAATCTATCCTAAAGCCGATTATCGGCGGATTAAATTTTTAATGCATGTGCCTTCAAAGTGTGACATATACTGCTCCCCCGTCTGCAATTTTAGAATATCTATTGAGTAGTTGTCACAGTGATTAAATTTTATACATTAATTTTTCAATAAAAAAAATCAAGTGTATATAATTCGAGCAATAAATACTTTAAAAGGACAATTATGCATTCATCTCTTATAGAATATAAAAATTTTCAGATATCTTCAGAGTTACTTCCGTTTATCAAACATATGGATTCAGTTGAGCAGAGCAGAGAAAAACTAAACGACATTAGTAAAAACTGGGATAGTCTTTCACTCTTAAGCCAACTTGGAGATGCCGGTGTAAATATGAGTAAAATCAAAAACAACTTTACCGCTCTATCTTCGGAACTCATCAACTATTTAGCAACTGAACTGCTTAAAAAAAGTGTAAGCGAGATGAACTCTAAAGCTCAAGTGGCTGTTGATATTGTGATTAGAAATCTTTTTGAGCGAACTGCCGACATAGGTTTTTTAGCGACAGACGAGAAAATCAGAGAGTTTTTACTTAATAACCACACAAAATATACAGACGGATATGAAAAAGACTTTAATAAGATGCAAAAACGTTTTAGAGAGTATGTCGATAAGTACAGCGTCTATTTTGATATTGTCTTAATGAATACAAACGGAGACATCCTTGCAAACATAGACAATACAAACAAAGTTGCAAAGTCTTATGATTCAGTCATTTCAGAGGCACTTCATACGGATAGGGAGTATGTAGAAACATTTAAACATCATGATTTTCTGCCAAACCACAAAGAGAGTCTTGTCTACTCCTATAAAGTGACTAAAACAAATGACAGCGATTCTAAAGCGCTTGGCGTTTTATGCCTCTGTTTCAAGTTTGAAGACGAGATGAAAGAGATATTCAACAACTTAGTGAATCCTAAAACAAAAGAGTGCATTACACTGCTCAATAAAAACTGCGAAGTTATAGCTACAAGTGATAGGTATCACATTCCAATAGGTGCGACACTTAATACTGTTTTAGATAGTAATTACAAAATCGTATCTTTTGGAGGAAGAGACTACATTGCAAAAAGTTGTGAAACTACGGGGTACCAAGGCTTTTTAGGTCTTGGCTGGTATGGGCATATAATGGTACCCATAGAGCATGCTTTTTCACACTTAGGTGATGAAAATTTTGAAATAACACAAGAACTTCTCTTAGCAATTCTGCAGCATGGCAATCAGTTCTCAGAGAGTCTAAAAAATATTCCCGTGCAGGCTAATAATATTCAGCACAACCTCAACAGAGCAATCTGGAACGGCAATATTAAACAGAGCAATTCCAGCAACAATAACAAACAATTCTCAAGAGCCCTGCTTCAGGAGATACGCAAAACAGGTGAAAACACCAAAGATATAATAGGTGCCTCCATGGCAAACCTGACTAAAACCATGGTTCTTGGCGACAGCCTCTTTTTAGCGGACCTCATACTTGACATTATGGATAGAAACCTCTACGAAAGAGCAAATGACTGCAGATGGTGGGCTTTGACACCGGATTTTAGAAAAACTCTGGAAAATGAACAGATTAATTCATTTGAGCGCGAACATATTCAAAATATTCTTACTTACATTAACGACTTATATACAGTTTATACAAATATCTTTCTCTATGACAGAGAGGGTGTGGTTATCTCTGTTTCAAATCAAGATGAGGCACATTTAATCGGTCGTAAATTATCAAACGGCTGGGTGAACAATACATTAAAAAGCACAGATTCCTCCAAATACTTCGTATCGGATTTTGAGCAGTCAAACTTATACGACTCTCAACATACATATATTTATAACGCACCCATACTCTCACTCGAGAATGAAAAAAAAGTAGTTGGTGGCATCGGTATAGTATTTGATTCTCAAGTGCAGTTTAAGGCAATGATTCATGAATCTCTTCCAAAACAACAAGACGGGAGTGTTCAAAAAGGGCTTATTTGTGTTCTTGCGACGAAAGAGCAAGTCATTATCGCATCCAACAGCGATGAATACTCTATCGGCAGTTTATTTAACATTGATAAAAAGTTTTTTGAACTTAAAAATGGAGAGTCACTCAGTGAAATAGTTGAATTTAACGGAACATATTATGCGCTTGGTGCACAATGTTCCAAAGGGTACCGTGAATTTAAAAGCGAAAAAGATGATTATGTTAACAATGTCTACAATTTTGTTTTCTCTTACATAAGTGCTGTAGAGGAGACAAAAGTAGATATAAATGAAAAGTTTGCACTTGAAAAAGATATATCTACGGATATTACCCAAAATTGTGTTGACATTGCATCATTTATGATTGGCTCGCAGTGGTTGGGAGTAAGAGCATCGGATGTTGTTGAAGCTGTCTGTATCAATGATTTAATATCTACGATAAAAATGGACAATGACCATCACTTTAAAGGAAATATCATCTACAAAGAGAGTGTTATCTCAGTCATTGATATACAGGGTTTTATAAAAGAGCATAATGAGCAAAAGTATGAAGAGATAGTTGTTCTAAAATTCGGAAAAGAGGGAGGCTATATAGGAATACTTGTAAATTCTCTCAATGATATTCCTGAAATACGCATAGAGGACATCAGACCTCTGCAAGAATATGTAATAGGAAACGGAACACTTATTCAAAGTATCGTATTCCCGTCTAAAGAATCCGGCAGTAAAGATGTTTTAAGTATTTTAAGCATTGAAAAGATAAACAGCAGTCTTGTAGAACCGAATCAGACACATATGACTCCTCGAATGAAATCAGCCTAGTCAAATCAGCTATTAAAAAAGGATATAAAACTTGCATTTTAAAGAACTTGGTATTACTCATATCGACATATATTTTCAGCCGATCGTATCTATAAAAAAGAAAAAGATTTTTGGATATGAAGCACTCTTAAGAGGATACAAAAATGATATTTACATACCGCCGAATATCCTCTTTGAAGAAGCTAAGGTCGCCGGTCTAGCATTAAAATTAGATAAGCTAGCCAGAATAAAGTCTATAAAAAAGTTTAAGGACTATTATGACAGAGACAATAAGGTGCTGCTTTTTTTAAATTTCGAGTCGTCATCTATTAATAATACATTTAAAAGTGATCAATACTCCTTTGAAGAGGTGCTCGCTACATTAAATATTCCTGCAAAAAATATCGTTTTAGAAGTGAAGGAAGATGAGATACAGAGTACTCAGTCACTAAAAGATTTTTCAAATTATTATAAAGAGAGAGGGTTTAATATTGCGATTGATGATTTTGGCACAGGCGACTCACAATTTGATAGACTGTCTATTGTTAAACCGGATATTGTTAAAATAGATAAATCACTTTTAAAAGATATAGATACAAATGATATAAATGCGGCTATATTAGGCGCTATCGCCAATATGTGCTATAAAATCGGTGCTATTGCTCTCTCCGAAGGTGTTGAAAATGACAGTGAAGTTTTAAAATCCTTAAACTTTGGAATAGACCTGTTTCAGGGATATTATTTTGCATATCCCTCCATTGGTGAAGCCGATTACAAAGATGTAGTCAATAAGATACAAAGTATTGGATATAAACATAAAGATTATTTAGAATCTACCATAAGAATTAAAAATGATCTTCAATTGGAAGCCTTAAATATCTCGGAAAAAATCATTTCAATTATCACTAAGACTCAAAATATTCAAAGCACAAAAGTACTGGAAATTTTAGAGGAAGTGCAAATAGTTGAAGCACTCTATTTTATAAATTCATATGATTCTACACAAATAGGTGAAACTACTCTTCTCACAAAACAAAGAGGCTTTTATGAACCTTCCGTTCATGGAGAAGACCATTCACTTAAAGATTACTACTACATATGTAAAAATTCAAAAGACGGTAAATTTATATCACAAAAATATATCTCCAGTGCTTCGGGTAATATGTGCCGTACATTTTCAAAAAGATTTTCACATAATTCAAAGGAGATAATACTCTGTCTTGACTTATATCTGTAAATATTTTTTTATCTCACAATAAGCAACACACTAAAAAGTGAATTAAACCTGCTGCTACATGTGCTTTTGGATTTTCACGGCACTATGGTTGTAATCAGGTTGCAACGATTCTCTGTCTAATAAGTCGTTTGTCAAATAGTTTATTTCGCGGCTGCTTATAGGAATAAAGAGTGTTCTTTCTCTTATGTTCTCTGTTATCAGCACCTTAGTTATAATCTCACCTCTGACAGAGATAACCTTTACGGTTTCACCGTTTTTAATGTTTAAATTTTCAGCATCAACTGGATTAATTTCACAAAAATTCAACTCTTTGTATTTAAGCAGGGTTGTCGGTAAATTTGTTTTTGTTCCGCTGTGCCATTGGTCTCTTGTTCTTCCTGTTAAGAGTATAAAGGGATACTCAAGAGTTGTTTTTTCACTCAGCAGTCTGTTCTCCACAAAAAAGAGGTTTCCTTTTTTATCCGGAGTCAGAAAGTTCTTTATCTTCTCTCCCCAAATAAACGGCTTATCTCTGAGGCTATCATAAGAAACTTCGCTAATATCCATGTAATTATTGAGCTTCGTCATCTCCTGATACTCTTCAAATATCTCTTTAGGATTCTTAAAATCAA
This sequence comes from Sulfurimonas sp., assembly GCA_041662225.1. Classification (GTDB taxonomy): domain Bacteria; phylum Campylobacterota; class Campylobacteria; order Campylobacterales; family Sulfurimonadaceae; genus Sulfurimonas. The sequence goes on along the minus strand of JBAZSX010000003.1, from coordinate 90,137 downwards.
ACTCCTTTTCATATCCCAATCCACATGCCAAGAGTTTAAATATCTCCCAGTCAGGCTTGCACTCGATGGAGGTGCGTGTAAGTTTTTCCTGTTTTGTGATGGTTCTGTCGAGATTGGTCTGCGTTCCCTCTTTTTCACCCCATGGAGCTGCCGGAAGTCTGATGTGTGCGTACTTTGATGTTTCGCTATTTTCATACGCATTTATCTCGACAACCATGGGTATCTTCGCTATCAACTCTTCCACTCTATTTCTGTTTGGCAGATGGTAAACTGGGTCTGTATGACAAACAATTAAAATATCCAAATTTGCCTCTAACATCTGTGTTGCCGTAAGTCCGGGTTTGTTGTCTATCTTGTTTGTGTTCCAAAATTTTGATACTTTTTTTACACTCTCTGTATCAAATCCCAAATGAACAGCAAGCATAGTTGAGAGACCGCCGACCTCTCTTCCACCCATCGCATTTGGCTGACCGGTAAGACTGAGAGGTCCATTTCCCTCTTTGAATATTTTTCCGGTTAGAAGGTGCGTGTTTATAAGGCTTAAATTCTTATCTACACCTTGAACGGATTGGTTCAGTCCCATGGTCCAAGCAGTTATGATATTTTCGCTGTTTTTGTAAAGCTCAAAAAACGCATCAAACTGCTCAGTCGTCAGACCCGTTCTTTTTAACATCTTCGTTACTGGAACTCTTTTAAATTTGTTTTTTAATAACTCAAAATTGTTTACATGATTCTCTACAAACTCTCTATTGTAAAGCTCTTCGTCAATTAATCTTTTTGATATAAGGTTAAAAAAGTCTATATCGCCTCCAACCTTTATGGGCAGATATATATCAGCAATCTTCGCTGTGTCTGTAAATCTTGGGTCTATTACTACTACTTTGAGTCCATCTTTTTTGGCTTTTTTAATTTTGTTATGAAACACCACATGCGCTTCAGCCGTATTGGCACCAGCTAAAATAAGCAAGTTAGCTTTAAATATATCCTCCATTCTCAAAGGAACAAAATCCGCTCCGATGGATTTTTTGTACGCAACGACTGCACTCGACATACATGTGCGACTGTTTGTGTCCACATTGTTAGTGCCGATAAACCCTTTGCCAAGTTTATTTGCTATGTAGTAATCCTCTGTGAGGAGTTGCCCTGAGAGATAAAACCCTATCTTCTCTTTTGGAGTTTGTTTTATTTTATCTGCGATGGCGGCTATACTCTCCTGCCACGATGAAACTTTATACTCATCTTTTATACTCTCTCTTATAAGTGGTCGAAGAAGCCTTGTTGAAGTATCTATGCTTATAAGCTCAGAAATACCTTTTGAACAGAGGTTTCCCTCATTTATAGGATACGCAACATCTCCTATAAGCTTATCTTTGTCAAATTCTATCCCACACCCTACCCCGCAATATCCGCAAACCGACTTTATCATTTAAGAACTCCCTATTTATTATACTTGTATTATACACTATGTTTTAATGTAAAGTTAAGATTATATTGTATAAAAATCATACAATTATTAGTATATTAATGTATCCACACCTGATATACTTCTCCAAGCGAAACAAAATAATGTGAAATTAAGGAGATAGTATGTTGAAAAGACTCGTTGTTATTGGTTTAGGATTATCCATTGTTACCACTTCACTGTTGGCTGAATTAGAGAAGAAAGAGTTAAACATAGGTTTTATCGCTCTGACTGATTGTGCGCCTATCGTTATCGCCAAGGAGAAAGGTTTCTTTGAAAAATACGGACTGAGCGTAAATGTGGTTAAAGAGGGCGGCGGGTGGCCTGGAATTCAACAGAAAGTAATCTCAGGCGAATATGATTTTTCTCATGCTCTTGCAGGTATGCCGATTGCGGCAACACTTGGAATAAACGGTAACGCTAATCTTCAAGCTGTTTTATCTCTTGACTTTAACGGTAACGGGATTACATTCGGAAACAATATTATTGATCACATGAAAGAGTACGGCATGGATGAGAGTACTCGTCCTCTTGGTTCTGAGTCACTCAAAAAATATATAGATGCAAAACATAAAGCTGAAGGTTCAAACTACCAGCCCTTAAGTTTTGGTATGGTTCATCCGGTTTCTACACATAACTATCAACTCCGTTACTGGATGGCAACTTCAGGGATTAATCCTGAAGCAGATGCGACTATCAAGCCATTTCCACCGCCGACTATGCCTAGTAATCTCATAGCCGGAAATATTGAGGGGTACTGTGTAGGCGAACCATGGAATGAGAGAGTCGTTATGATGGAAAAAGGTTCTACTCTTGTAACGAGCTACGATATTTGGAACAACAACCCTGAAAAAGTTCTCCAAACAAGAGCTGATTTTATCACTAAAAATCCGGAGACTACAAAAGCTGTAATGAAAGCAATCCTAGAAGCGCAAATGTGGCTGGACACTTCGTGGGAAAACCGTAAAGAGGCAGTTAAGATTTTAGCTCAGAAAAACTATGTGAATTCACCTGTCGATGTACTTGAAAAATCAATGGTCGGAACATTCCAGTACTTAAAAGGTCAGAAATCTGAAGCAAATCCGATGTTTAATGTTTTTGCTAACTACTATGCGGCGTACCCTTTCTATTCTCACGGTATGTGGTTTATCACTCAGATGTACAGATGGGGACAGATTGAGCAGGCAGTGGATATGAAAGCCGTAATAGAATCTGTTTACAGACCTGATTTGTTTGAGCAGGTTGCCAAAGAGATAGGCTATACACTTCCTCCAAGTCCTTGGAAAAAAGACGGTGTTGATAAACACAACATGTTTATGGATGGCAAAGTGTATGACCCGAACAAAGCTGTTGATTATATCTTTGATTTCCAGGTAAGCCACTCTAAAGTCTCTAAAGAGGAGCTTTTAAAAGTAAATAAATGGACGGTAAAAACGGAACAGCCAAACTATGTATGCCCCTATGGAGTAGCTGGATGCGCCGATCCAAAGTATGTAACAAAATAATTTGATAATTCACGATAACTCTCCTGCATATGGAATCGACATGCAGGAAGTTTAAACTTACAGGTACCTAGCTATAAAGTAATAATTTTTATATACCTCCTAGATAACCCTAGGTACCTCTAAGTTTAAACTAAACTCAAATACAAGGAAAAAAGATGAAATACGAAATGATAAAAAGAATAGTTCTGCCTTTTTTGGTTTTTCTATTGATATTGCAAGTGTGGTCGAGTATAGCGATGAGCGTACACAACTTTCCGACTCCAAGCGACACTTATGTAGCGGCGTTTGGCGGTGTGAATGCCAACGGTGAAACGATGAGCGGCGTATTGACTGATCCTTTTTATGTAAACAACAAAGATGACAAAGGTATTTTCTGGCAGATTGTGGAATCTTTAAAAAGAGTTTTTGCAGGGTTTGTTTTGGCGATTTTAGTCGGTGTTCCGCTTGGTTTGTTTGTTGGCATGAGTAAAAATGCACAGTATGCATTCAACCCTTTTATTCAGATATTCAAACCCGTTTCACCCTTGGCATGGCTGCCTCTGCTTCTGTTTATATTTCAAGATATAAATATAACGGCAATTTCTACCATTTTTATAACATCTATCTGGCCGATTATTATCAACACGGCTCTTGGCGTGAAGAGTGTGAGCGAAGATTATATGAATGTTGCAAAAGTTCTAAGATTCTCGCCTATGGAGAAGATTGTTCAGATTATATTGCCTGTTTCCGTTCCTTACATATTTACGGGAATGAGGCTCTCTCTGGGTATTGCATGGCTTGTTATCGTGGCGGCTGAGATGCTTACAGGCGGTATCGGCATAGGATTTTGGATTTGGGATGAGTACAACAACCTCAATTACCACAACATAATCATAGGTATTATTGTCGTCGGTCTTATAGGATTTATGCTTGACATAATCATGGGGAAGATTGCGGACTATTTTGATTATACAAAAAAAGGAAGAGCATAATGAGTGAGAAATTTTTAAGCCTAAAAAATATTGAAAAACGGTTTCTGATTGCCGGGAAAGAGGATTATGTTGCTGTCACAGATGTAAACTTGGAGATAAAACAAAATGAGATTATCTCTATCATAGGGCATAGCGGCTGCGGTAAAAGTACACTCTTAAATATGATATCGGGTCTGGATGCGCAAACGAGCGGCGACATACTTTTAGAAAATAAACATGTAAAAGGTCCCGGTCCCGAGCGTGCCGTGGTTTTTCAAAACCACTCTCTGCTTCCTTGGCTGAGTGTCTATCAAAACATAGAGATGGCGGTTAAAAAAGTAATGCCTGAACTCACTTCGGCAGAGCTTAGAGAGAGAGTCGAGAAGTTTGTAAGCATGGTCAATCTTGAACATGCAAAAGATAAACTCCCAGGTGAGATAAGCGGCGGTATGAAGCAGCGTGTCGGGATTGCCCGAGCGCTCTCAATCAAACCAAAAGTACTCCTGATGGATGAGCCTTTTGGCGCGCTTGACAGTCTCACCAGAGCAAATCTGCAAGAGCATCTGATGAGAATTCAGCAGAGTGTTAAAAACACTGTTATCATCATTACCCACGATATTGATGAGGCAGTTTTGCTTAGCGACAGGGTTATTATGATGACAAACGGTCCACATGCCACGATCGGCGAAATCTTGGAAGTGAATCTGCCTCGTCCAAGAAACAGGGTTGAGCTACAAAGCAACCCGGAGTACATAAGATGCAGAGAAGCGATTTTGAGCTTTTTATATGAGAAATTTGCTAAAGATGATGAATAGCGTATAATATAACCAAAATACAAAATCCAGATATAAAGATTTAAAATGGCACAAAACAATATAAAAACCTCCGGCTTTTCACTTGCCAAACGCAAAGAGCTCAGAGGCGACGACTTTTACGATGTAAAGAGTATAGGCCATGTAACGGTTGCCATAGTCTGTGATGGAGTCGGCAGTGCCGATGCAGGAGCCGAAGCTGCTTCAAGGGTTACTTCATATCTCATTAATAACTTCAAAATCCGTCCCAAGAGTTGGAGCATTGAAAAATCTTTAAAAACTTTTATAAAATCAATCAACTCCATTCTATACAAAGAGTCGATGATAAATTACGAAAGGAGTGAGCTGGTTACAACTCTGAGTATTGTAGTTATTGAGGGAAACAGACTCTACGGCGCAAATGTCGGAGACAGCAGAGTCTATCTTTACCGCGACAAAAAGATAAATCAACTCTCCTTTGATCATGTCATGGGGGAAGCAGGATATGAAAATGTCTTGACGCAAGCCATAGGCATAGATAATGAAGTAGAACCTTACTACTTTGAAAATATTGTTCAAAAAGAGGACAAAATTCTTCTTTGCAGCGATGGTCTCTACACAATCATGAGCGAAAACAGACTTGAAGAGGGAATAAGCTTAGGCGCGACAGCTTTGGTCAAAAAAGCCAGTAAACTGATGGATGACAATCTTCCCGATGACACTACGGCAGTGGTTGTGGAGATTTTGGAAGCTAATGAAGTGGAGAAACTCAAACAGCAGAACCTTCCTATTCCAGAGAGTCTGAAAAAAGGTGAAACTATAGATGGCTACACCCTTGAAAAATCACTTATCCAAAATGAAAGAACTTGGCTTTGTTTAAAGAAAAATAAGCACTACATTCTTAAATTTGCTCCTAAAGAAGCGATAGATGATGAAAATATTTTGGATTTTTTTGTCAAAGAGGCATGGAATGCTAAAAGATTAAAAGCCGATTTTTTCCCAAAAGCGGTTATTCCAAAAAACAGAACACAGCGCTATTATGTGATGCAAACTTTTCATGGCAAAGATTTAAACGACTACCTAACAAACAAGCAGATAACCATAGATGATGCGGTTGAACTGGCAAAAACACTACTGAAGATGTCTCAGTTCTTACTAAAATATGACTTGGTTCACGGTGATATCAAACCAAATAATATTATGATTGCAAAAGATACAGATGAAAATACGGAGTTTAAAATAATAGATTTCGGAAGCATAACCGAGATTTTTTCAACCGATACAAGAGCCGGAACACCGAGTTATTTATCACCTGAGAGATTTTCAAATGAAGCAATTAGTGAGACAACAGAAATTTTTTCAATCGGAGTGACGCTCTACCTTGCTTTAACTGGAAAATACCCTTATGGAGAGATAGAACCTTTCCAAACACCCTCATTTAGAGAAGCCAAAAAACCAAGCACCTATAACAAGAATATTCCCGCATGGCTTGATAGTATCATTCTGCGTTCAATCACGGTTGACAAAGATAAGCGATATCAGCACTACTCAGAGATGCTCTACGAACTGCAATCTCCACAAAATGTAAAAGCTTTTTTTTCTAAGGAGAGCTCCATAATAGAAAGGTCGCCAATCGTTTTTTACAGAACTGCTTTTACCCTCATGTTTATCATAAATATTGTGCTATTGCTGCGATGCATGATGTAATTATGAATGAGGGAGAAATTATATAGTTAATTGACCTTATGCACTCTTTTGCAAAAAAAAGCGTGAAATACCCTGTAATTCTCGAAAAACTTATTTTACTAAAGAAACATTTTCGCTACGCGAAAAGCGATTCTCTTGTTTTCGTAGCTTTAGGGGGTTGTAGGGACATCTGCAGCAGCCACTAAAACGGACGCGTCCGTTTTAGTGCGTAACACTAGTAGTTAATTTGTACCCCATACATTGGACGGTCGTAATAAAATCATAGCCCATTTTTTTTCGCAATCTAAAGAGTAAATTCTTTAGTGCCGATTCGCTCATTGTCTTTTCTTGCCAAACAGCTCTCTCTATCATATCTGTAGTCACGATTTTATCAATATTTTTTATCAGAAGCTCCACAAATAAAATCTCCTGATTTGCCAGCTTTATAGGTTTCCCCTCTATCTCAAACTCTTTTTTCCCAAAATCATACTTAACCCTGTTGTTAAAACTCTGTATATGTTTTGGTTCAAATATATCTTGAAGCATCTCTAAAAGCTTCATGAATTTGTCATAACTAAGAGGTTTTAACTCATACGATGTAATATGGAGGCGAATAGCTTTAAAAAGAAAATCTTCATCTTTGTGGGCACTTAAAATGACAATAGGTATTTCACTATTTGTCTCTCTCACTTTTTGTACAAAAGTAAGCCCACTTCCGTCTTTAACTTTTATATCTGAAATAATTACATCTACTTTGTTGTTGTTGAACAGCTCTATCGCATTTTGCACCGTTGTTGCGTGAAAAATATTTTTAAAATAGAGACTCAAAAACTCAATTGTATTACTAGCAAATTCCTCATTATCTTCTAAAAAAAGCAGATTTAAATTTTTCAATCCATCCATGTTATAAACTCTATTGTAAAAATTGCTCCATATTTTGTGTTTGCAGCAGTGATAATCCCATTGTTTTTTTCTACTATATTTTTAGCGAGATAGAGTCCTATTCCGGTGCTGTTTCCTGAACCGATATAGGGTAAAAATATACTATCTATGAGCAGTGCGTCTATTCCGCCGCCGTTATCGCTGATAGATATTTTTTTATTTTCTATTCTTATACGAATTTCCGGTTTTTCTGTCTTTCTGACTTTAAAAATCTCTCTTGCGTTGCTTAAAATTGAGAAAATCACCTGCGAAAACTCATTTACATTCCCATAATTCTCTTCTTCCTCGATAGAAGTAATGTATATTTGAATATTGTCATAATAAAAGGTCGCTTCTACGATTGACAATATATTTAAAACGCACTCAGAGATAAAATAGTTCTCATTTTCATTGGATGGCTTATAAAAATTTTTAAATGTATCTATAGTATCAGACATAAACATGATAAGGTCTTCAGACTTCCCGACTGATTTTTTGAACTCCTCTAACGTTGGAAGAACTTCCATTTCCGCCTTTGCCTTATTTAAAATATTTATAGATGCCAAAGTAGAGAGAGGCTGCTTCCATTGATGCGCTATATGCATCAATAGTTCACCGATTGCCGCCTGTTTTGCCTGCTGATGTATCATCTGCTCTTTATCAGAATTTTTTTTAATCTCCTCTTGAACCCTTGCCTCTAAATCTTTTTGATAGCCTCTTAGTTCTAAATGCGTCCCGACCCTTGATAAAAGTTCATTTGGATTAAAGGGCTTAATAATATAATCAACACCGCCTACTTCAAAACCCTTTTCGATATCTTGGCTTTTGTCTTTGGCACTTAAAAATATAATAGGAATATTTGTAGTTTTTGAATTCTTTTTGAGTGCTTGACACACTTCAAAGCCATTCATTTTCGGCATCATAATATCAAGAAGCACAAGGTCAATATTCTCCTCTTGAAATGCTATATCAATTGCACTCTGCCCATCGAGTGCTGTTATGACATCAAATTTTTTAAGTAATTCAACTAGCACATCTATATTCTCTTTTATATCATCTACAATCAATATTGTTTGCTTACTTCGCATCAAACAGCTCCTTTGCCTCATTAAATTTATATTTATTCACTAATTTTTTTACTTTCTCAAACAATTGTTTATCCTTCTCTTCTAAATCATAACTATCAATCTCGTCAATAATCGGCTCGCACAAGTTAGGTCTTCTTCTCATAATTGCAGATTGCAAATTTTTAAATAAGTTCTCTCTTTTTTCACTGCTTATCAACTCTTTTTTTATTTTACTACTCATTTGTAAGGGTATTTCAAGTTGGCTCAAATGTTTTTTAGGAAGTTCATCGGCTTTTACCAATTCTATTTCAAATATAAACTTACTTCCCTCATCTACTACACTCTCAATCCAGATTTTTCCGTTCATAAGCAGAACAAGCTCTTTACTTATCGCCAAACCTAAACCGGTACCGCCATACTTTCTTGTCGTACTTGCATCACCCTGTGTAAATGACGAAAATAGCTTATCCATCTGCTCTTTGCTTATCCCTATCCCCGTATCAGAAACAGAAAATCTAAATTTCTCATCTGAAATTTGCTCAACCTTTAACTCTACTTTCCCACTCTTTGTAAATTTGACGGCATTGGACGCTAGGTTCATAAGAATCTGACTTATTCTTAAACTGTCTCCATAGAGGTACATGCTCTCACTCTTGTCATATATCACCCTGAACTCTAACCCCTTTTCATCGGCTTTTATATTTATAATGTTACTGACATTATCTAAGAGTTCTATTAGGCTGAAATTTACTTTGCTAAGCTCTAACTTATTTGCTTCCATCTTTGAAAAGTCTAAAACATCATTAAGAAGTGTCAATAAATTATTGGAAGCGGTCTCTATTTTTTGTATGTAATTCATCTGAGTTTCAGTTAAGTTTGTCTGTTTTACAAGGTAACTCATCCCGACTATTGCATTCATCGGTGTTCGTATCTCATGCGACATATTGGCCAAAAAATTTGATTTTACCTGCGTAGCAGCCTCTGCCACATTTTTTGCCTCTTCTAACTCTCTGTTTATTTGTGAAAGTCTTCTGTTCCAGTAAATTGCAAATGACAAAAGCGCAAGTGCAAAGAGTATAACTCCCCATACCAGAGTATAATCAATGCCCTTCTCATACTTAACGGCTATCCACCTATTGAAAATCGTCTGTTTCTGATCTTCACTTATAGAATCAACAGCCTTTTGTAAAATCCCCAAAAGCATTTTGTCATCATTTCTGACTCCGACTCCAAGCTCCCAAAACTCATCAAATTTGCCGGCAATTTTCAGCTCCCCCGTAAACTCTTTTTGAAACAGATAACCAATTTCGGCAAGAGTCCCGACAAAGCCGAAAATCTCCCCGTTTTTTACCTTTTTAAGACCATCCTCTGTATTCTCTACATCCAGAATATTTAAGTTTAAATATTTTTTTCGTAAAATTTCATTCGAGGAGTACCCCTTTGGAATTCCTACCTTTTCATCCCCCAAACTTTTAAAGTCCACTATGAACGGAGCATCAAGCTTTGTAGCAAGAACAAGCGGACCTTTCAAATAGGGTGTGGTAAAGTTCATATATTTTTTTCTCTCAGGTGTCTCCATGGCAAAAGAAAAAATATCGCACTCTCTCTCCTTTGCAAATTCTATAGATTGTAGCCATGATTTTGTTTTTACAACTTCAATCGGAATCTTTAATTTTTCTTGAAAAATTATAAAGTAATCAGCGGTCAGTCCCACATGCCGACCATTTTCAAAGCTCTCATAAGGCATCCAATCGGGGTCAATGCACATGGTTATTCTCTTTTTTTCTTTTAAATAATTCTCTTCTTCCTTAGTTAAAATGAGCTTATTTAAACTATCTTTACTCTCGGAGATGTTTGATGCTGATGTATTCCCATCTTTTGCCTTTGAGCCAATTTGAGATTTTTTATTCAGCACGGAATCCAAAAAATATCCATCTAAATCAACCATCTTAAAATTCGGTTTCATAAGCCCCAATTTTACATACATGTCGCTGTTGAGTTTTACTAGTTCCGGACTGATAGAACCTATTTTATAAATATGTGTTCTGAATATTTTTTCGGTTTGATTTGCTTCAAAAAGCAGAGCATCTTTAGATTTTCTTTTTGAATATTTTTCATAGATTAAATCAACTATTTCATTTTTATTTGCAATAGCATACTCCCACCCTTTATTGGTTGCATCTATAAATTTTTGTACCATTTTTGGATTTTCATATACTATTTTTTCACTTGTAAAAAGTTCGACATCATAAGAGTAGATGCCATAATTCGCAGGATTGAGAATGTTGTATTTTATGCCTAATTTGTTTATCTCATAGGGCTGATTTGTTATAAATATGCTTATCGCATCCACTTTACCGTTTACAAATTTATCTATTGTAAAATCGTGGTTTACTAATGTGTAATCTTTTTTGTCAACACCCGCATCTTTTAACATGACCCCCAACCCTGTATGCTCCATCTCCCAAGGAACCGCCATAATTGTTTTGCCTTTCAGGTCGCTTGGAGCTTTAATATCTGGTTTTGTTAAAAGTGCAAGAGCATTTTGTTTAAAGTAAGAGGCAAGCAAAACTATCGGCTTATCTTGCAGTTTTTCTAAAATTAGAGAGGAGGATGAGATGCCGAAAGTTGATTTTCCATCTACGACATCATTCGTTATAGCTATACCGTCACTGAACTCTTTTATCTCCAGTTCAAGCCCTATATCTTTATAGTAGCCCTTCTCTATGGCGGCATAAAATCCTGCAAATTCAAACTGATGCTTCCACTCAAGCTGCAAAGACACTTTTTGAAGTGCGGCGAACAAAAATACAGGAATAAACAAAAGCACTACTATTTTTTTCATCTCTTTAGCCCTTGTAACAATTCATAATTTTAACACATTAAAGTCTCAAAAAAGTCTCCTATTTATTGTTATACATTAAAACGAACAAGTCCGTTTTAATGGCAGGGACAATTTGTCCCTTGCAACCCCCTAAAGCTTCATAAAGCTTGCTTTATGAAATTTTAAATAAGTTTTATAGCATCCATAGCTACTTGCATCATCGTATCTATCTCTTCTTTTGTAATAATATAAGGCGGCATAAAGTAAATCACACTCCCGAGTGGTCGGAGCAAAACCCCGTTTTTTAGTGCATGTCGGTAAATTTTCAGCCCTATTCTAAGTTCCGGTGCATAGCCCTTTAGCTCAACCGCACAAATCATCCCCGTTTGCCTAATCTCTTTCACATTTTTAAGAGTTAAAAACTCCTGCAATTTTTCACCCATGTATTTGGCTGTGGCTCTGTTTTTCTCTATAACTGCATCATTTTCAAATATATCAAGAGTCGCATTTGCAGCCGCACATGCAAGGGCATTTCCGGTGTAGCTGTGAGAATGCAAAAATGCCTTCTGCTCATTGTAATCACAATAAAATTTAGCATATATTTCATTGGTTGTCAAAACAACGGAAAGTGGCAAATAACCTCCCGTTAGGCCCTTGGAGAGAACCAAAAAATCCGGTGTAATATCGGCATGTTCGCAGGCAAAAAACTCGCCCGTTCTACCAAAACCGACCATAACTTCATCGGCTATTAAATGGATATCGTATTGACTGCAGATGACGCGGACAAGTTTTAAATATTCTGCGTGGTACATGTGCATAGAACCCGCACCCTGCACTAAAGGTTCTAAGATAATTGCACTAATTTCAGATGCTCTGTTCTGGCACAACTTCTCAAATTCAGATGCGGCAACCTGTGCAGCCTCTATACTCATGTCTTTTGGAACCGGCGTTTGAATAGAGCGGATAAGAAGCGGCTCGTAAGTTTTTTTATAGAGTGCCACATCTCCAACGCTCAAAGCCCCCAGAGTTTCACCATGGTATGAGTTTGTAAGGGAGACAAAAAGGGTTCTATTTTGGCCGCTGTTTTTATGCGCATGGTAACTCATCTTCAGAGCCACTTCAACGGCGCTGGAGCCATTGTCCGCATAAAAACATTTCTCCAAACCCTTTGGAGAGAGCTTTACTAGCCGCTCCGAGAGCCTCACAACCGGCTCATGTGTAAATCCTGCCAAAATAACATGCTCCAGCGAATCCAACTGCTCTTTTATCTTCTCATTTATATAACTGTTTGTATGTCCGAATAGATTCACCCACCAACTGCTGATTGCGTCTATATAGCGGTTACCGTCAAAATCTTCAAGGTAAACACCATGTGCTTTTTTTATAGGAATGAGAGGCAGTGTTTCATGCTCCTTCATCTGGGTGCATGGATGCCATAAAACATCCAAATCTCTGCCTTTTAACTCTCTATTGTTCATTGAATTTTACCTACATTTTTATATTCTCATAATCATATCAACAAAGTACAAAAATCACCGTTAAACTTTATCTAGGTTTATCAAGGTTTAATAAGAATTTACCTAAAATTGCAAAAATATCACACTCAAGGCTACTAATCAATGATTACATGGATGCAGAGACATAAAAAATATCTCATAATTACTATTTGGGTTTCAACTATCGCTTTTGTTGGAGCCGGTTTTGTTGGCTGGGGTCAATACAGCTATGGAGACAAAGCAGGTGCAGTTGCGAAAGTTGGAACTATTGAGATAACCATGGGGGAGCTTCAAAAAGCATACTCCCGTCTTTACAGTCAATATAGCCAAATGTTTCAAGGCAATTTTGATGAAGAGAAAGCAAAAAGCTTTGGACTTAAAAAGCAAGCTCTGCAGCAGTTGAGTGACCAAACTCTTGTTTTAAATCTTGCTGCTAGCTACGATTTACGGGTCAGTGATTCAGAACTATTTGATGAGCTAAAAACACAAGAATATTTCTTTAAAAACGGTGTCTTTGATAAAGAGACTTACAAAGAGGTTCTATCAAAGAACAACCTAAAGATGCAAGAGTATGAAGCTGATGTTAAAAAACAGTTATTGATTCAAAAAACTCTAAAATTGCTCCCAGCTACAACAAGTGAAAATGAACTATCTATATTAAAGACAGTTACAAATATTGCAGATAAAGTAAACTATAAAGTTTTATCGTATGAAGCAATTAAAATCGACACAACAGACGCCTCAATAAAACCTTATTGGGAAAAAGTACAACAAAATTTTATGAGTGAAGTTACTTATGATGTTAAATTTATCAAGCAAAACAAAGTTTCACAGAAATATGATGAAGCAAAAATAAATGAGTATTACGAGCAAAATAGAGCGAATCTCAAAGACAAAGATGGAAAGATATTAGCTTTAGAAGATGCTAAAGAAGCTGTTATTGCGGGGCTTGACGATAAAGCTACAAAGGACATGGCACTAAAAACATATATAGCATATAAAAAAGGAAAGCTTGAAGAGGGAATGAGTGTTCAAACATCAACTATCTCTGATTCAAATAATCCTTACGACACTGAAACATTGGAAAAAATAAAAAAACTCTCTCTTACATCGCCATTTCTGAAACCTGTTTTAATAAATGGAGACTATTTTATATTTGAACTCGCAAAAATAAACCCTTCAAAAGTAAAATCTTACGAAGAGGCTAAAGAGGCGGTTGTATTACTCTATACTGCGGAACAAAAAAAGAGCCAACTGCTTAACACTGCAAAAGCTACAATGGAAACATTCAGCGGAACAGTTACAGATTTTATTACAAGCAGCGATGCAGCGAAATTAAGTGACATTGAAGCCACTGAAGCAAATGAGTTTTTAACACACCTTTTTAATCAACAAAACAAAAAAGGATATATAGCTTTAAAAAGCGGAAAAATTGTTTTATTCAATATTTTGGAACAAAAAATGCTTACTAATGAAAATATTAATCAAAGCGACACTATTGCAAGATTAAAGAGTGCTATGTTTAACGATGGTTTAATTAATAGCCTAAGAAATAGGTACCATACAGAGATATTTATCCAAGGATTTTAAGTTGAGTAGAACTGTTTTAGCCATTGATATTGGTTCAACAAAGATATGTGCCATTATTGCTCAAATTAATATTGATAACTCCATTCAAATCATTGGTGCCGGTGTAACAAAATCACAGGGGCTAAGACGAGGGAGTATAACCAATATTGAGTTGGCTTCAAAATCAATTAAATCTGCAGTCTCAGATGCAAAAAGAGTTGCCGGAAGCGATATTAGAAGTGCAATTGTTTCTATTTCCGGTGCTTATACAAAAAGTTTAAATTCAAATGGAATTGTAAATATTCCAAATAAAGAGATAAGCTTTAAAGAGATTGAAAGGGTAATGCACACCTCGTTGTATAATGCAAATATCCCAAATGAGTATGAGATACTCCATGCTCTTCCATTCAACTTCAAGGTGGATGACCAAGATTTCATAGAAGACCCTCTTGGTATGAATGCCTCAAGACTTGAAGTTGAGACGCATATCATCACAACTCAAAAATCAAATCTGAACAACCTTAAAAAAGCTGTTCGCGGTGCCGGTATAGAAGTTGAAAATGTTGTGCTTACCGGATATGCTACCTCTATCGCCACATTAAATAGTGATGAAAAAGAGCTGGGTGCTGCCGTAATTGACATGGGTGGAAATACCTGTAATATTATAATTCGTGCCGGCAACTCTATAAAATACAATGACTTTTTGGGTGTTGGTTCAAGTCATATAACAAGTGACTTATCTATGGCACTTCACACTCCGCTCAATATTGCCGATTCCGTGAAACTTAACTACGGCTCTCTTTTAACGCCTACAAATGATTTGATTGAACTTCCTATAATAGGTGATGAAAGCACTACACATGAAGTCTCATTAGAAGTTGTACATAATGTAGTTTTTGCCAGAGTTGAAGAGACATTGATGATTTTAGCTCAGTTTATTGAAAACAGCGGATTAAAAGATCAGATAGGAGCGGGGATTATACTCACCGGCGGTTTTTCAAAAATGGAAGGTATCAGAGAGTTAGCAGTAGCTACTTTCGGCTCAATACCTGTTCGGATAGCTCGTCCTATTCAGGTATATGGTCTCTTTGAACACCTACGCGAACCGGAATATTCTGCTGCAGTCGGGCTTATCATGTATAGTACATTTTCATATACACCCTATGAAATAGATGTAAATAAAAAAGTGCGTCATGCAAACGAAACTCCTGTCGCACATGTAAATGTTGACTTTACCTCTGAACCTGATGAAATACCGGTAGCGCCATCACAGGTTGAAGAAAGTATTAGCACAATGGTTACTCTTCCAAAAAAAGGGAAAAAGAGTGATGAAGCCGGAACATTTAGTAAATTTTGGAACTGGGCAACCCAGTTATTTTAAGGAGGAAAAGTATGGAACCATTTTTAATTGAAGAAACAAAAAGCGTAAACGGAGCAAGAATAATTGCTGTCGGTGTCGGTGGTGGCGGTGGAAATATGATAGGTCACATGATAAAAGAGGGTGTTACAGGTATTGAAATGATACTTATTAATACGGATGCTCAAGTTTTATCAGAAACAATGGCAGCGTCAAAAATTCAAATCGGTACGAAGCTTACAAAAGGTCTTGGTGCCGGTATGAAGCCGACTATCGGTAAAGATTCTGCATTAGAGAGTTATGAAGAAATTAAAAGTGCTCTCAACGGTGCTGATATAGTATTTATCTCTGCCGGTCTTGGTGGCGGTACAGGAACAGGTGCTGCTCCTGTTATTGCTCAGATTGCAAAAGAGATAGGTGCTCTAACCATCTCGATAGTGACTAAACCTTTTGCCTTTGAAGGTAAAAAAAGGCTTAAGCTTGCAGAAGATGGTCTTCAAGAACTTAAAAAAGAGAGTGACTCTATCGTTGTTATTCCTAACGATAAGCTTTTATCTATAATTGATAAAAAACTCGGACTTAAAGAGAGCTTTAAAATAGTAGACAGTGTTTTGGCACAGGCTGTAAGCGGGACTTCCGGCGTTATTCTCTCAAGCGGAGAAAATGACATAAATCTTGACTTCGCCGATTTACAAACTGTTATGAGCCACAAAGGCATGGCACTCATGGGTGTTGGTGAATTTGAGGGAGAAAATGCTGCTTATGAAGCAATTAAGGCAGCCATAGAGTCTCCTCTTCTTGATAACATGTCGATTAACGGAGCGATGGGTGTTTTAGTACATTTCAAAATGCACCCTAATTTTCCACTTATGGAGATATCAGATGCGATGAATGTTGTTCATGAGAGTGCACATGAAGATGCTGAAGTTATCTTTGGAACTTCAACAGATGAAACTATTCCGGAGAATTACATTAAAATCACTATTGTAGCAACAGGTTTTGAGAAAGATATTACAAACAATAAAGACTTTGTAAGCGAAATTCCATCTGTCCAAAAAATAAAAATTCGTCCAAGACTTGTCGTGGGTGGAGATTTTGATGCTGATTATTTAGATATTCCGGCTTACATGAGACAGCAACAAGATTAATAATATCTCTTTCCACTTCTTTACTAAATTGTGAAGTCCAAATCTCCTCTTGGGCTTCTTACAACTCCAACTTTTATAGAATCAAACATCATTTGAAAGCTACATAATTTTATTGATTTGTGTCAAATCTTTGCTCTCAAGAGTTTTGTATAATGTAACTCAATTAACGAAAAGAGAGATTTACATGCAGAACTTACTTTTATCATTTAGCATATTCATAACTTTTAGTTCTTTTGCTCTCGCTGGTGAGTTAACAAAAACCGGTGATTTTCCTAAACAAGAGATGCAAGCTCAAAATAGAGATATAGTTAAAAATGTAGTCTCTGAAATTTCAAGCAGTTTACCTCAAACAATAGATAAATATACAAGATTTGTAGATATTAAAGCCAAAGAGTTAACATTGATGTACACTTTTGAAATAAATACAGGTGTAAAAAGTGATGAAACAGTAAGAAATGAAGATAAATCCAGAATGCAAAAAGCAGTTGTTACAGGTATTTGCCAATCTTCAAGCAAATTTTTAGAAGTTGGAATCAACACCTCTTACATATATATAAGTGCAAAAACAAAAGCGCATCTATTTCAGTTCGATGTCACACAAAAAGATTGTATCAAACCAATTAGCTAGGTATTATTTTGTGCATTAAAAGTACTATAAAATCTTTAGATTTTTTTGCTAGCTTAAGTATTCAACAAGTTGACACATTATCCGACATATCTTCAATTAGCTCATACAATAAGAATTATATTTTACATTATGAAAAAAAAGCATCTAACCAACTTCTTTTTTTGGCTGAGGGCTTAGCAAAATCATACAAAATTGATAAACATAATAATGAAATATTTTTGTATTATATTTATAAAAATAATCTTTTATCAGAAATATCAAATATTAATAGTAATGTTCTCTTCTCTTTTTCAAATATTGAGTTAGTTGAAGAGTCAAAAATTCTAAGTATCAACTATACACAATTTCAAGAAAAATTTTTGAATAAAAACCTTCTTAACGGTGCATTTACAGACGCAATTATTTTAAGATCTCAACAACTGCAATCATTGGTAAATAGAGAGTTTATATTTGATTCGGTAGCCAAGGTCGCCATGATGATACATTCAGACTTAAAGATGTTCAATAAATTAAAGAGACATGATATTTCACTGATACTTCATATTCAACCTGAAACACTTTCGCGAGTTCTAAATAGATTAAAACGAAATAAAGTTATCGATATAATACATGGAGAAATTTTTGTGTTAGATTTTCTTGAATTAAAGGCAATTTATGAGGATAATTAAATGACAAAAATTAAAATAATCAGCATCTTGATTTTTTTCTTATTAATGCTTTTAACTTTTTTTTCTTTTTATATAGGTCGTGAAAATAAAATTAACACTGATTTATTAGATACTATAAATACTCAAAAAGCATTTACTCAAGAAATATCTAAAAATATTTTTTATATCTACAAAAATAAAGATGCATCAACGCAACAGCTAGATGACTCAATAAAAAAATTTCTCTCTAATATGGGCAATAAAGATAAAATATTTATGGATATTCATTCAGATTCAATAAAAAAACAAACAGATAAAATCACACTCTTATGGAATAAATTTTATCTCCATGTACAAAATTTTAGAGACCAAAGTAAAACGAGTACAGCATATTCAAGTATCATTTTAGAGCAGACAATAAAAAATATTTATAATACAAACTTGCAATTAGTAGTTGAGTTTGAGCAACTCATTAAGCTCCATCAAGCATATTTTAGTGATATTCAAGAAATGAATAAAAACATACAATATCTTCTTTTTTTCCTGCTAGTGGCACTCCTTACATATTTTTTTACACAAATAAAGGATGTACTCTTATTTATGCAAAAGTTTTTGGATATTTCAAAAACAATCATTAAAAACTCCAGTATCGGGCAGTTAAGACCAATCAAAATAAACAATAACAATATTGATATCGTGCACGCTACTAATAATTTTAATTTTCTAGTAGATAAGATAAATAGCTCTGTGCAATATTCGAGTGACTCCTTACAACACTCTTACCAATCTTTAGAAACTCTAGAAAAGAATATTGAAGACTTAATTGAACTCTTAAGCATCATGGAAGAAGATAAAATTTTTGACAAAGAGCTCACTAAAAAAGAGGATGCCGTAATACAATCGCTTGAAGAGCTAACCACATCAACATATAAACTCAAAGCTCTAAAAAAAGATTTAGACAACCTTATTTCTAGCCACATTTAATTCTCTATTTTGACCTTAGTCAAACTTTCACATCATCAAATGCAATACTATTCTCTATCAATTGAGTATTTCAAAGGTTTTCTTTATACCTTATACTTGAAAGAATATTAAGGAGTAAAAAATGAATGAGCATTTTAGTAAGCTTTCTTCACTTATTCTAGGCACTTCGCTCTTAGCAACGCTCGCAGTTGCTGACGGTGGTGAGTTAGAAAAAGTAATGAAAGCCAGGGGCTTAACAGAAAACGATGTGATTCGTGCTGCAAAAACTTATAATCCGACCGGTGTAAAAGATGACTATGTCGTATTTAGTTCAGGCGGACAAAGCGGACAGGTGATTGTTTATGGTGTTCCATCCATGAGAATCTTAAAATATATCGCCGTATTTACACCGGAGCCTTGGCAGGGATACGGTTTTGATGTTGATTCATTAGCCGTACTGAGACAAGGTAATATTAGAGGCAGAGAGATAAATTGGGGAGATACGCACCACCCTGCTCTTTCAGAAAAAGATGGTAAATATGATGGAAAGTGGTTAGCAATCAATGATAAAGCCAATCCTCGTATTGCTATTATTGATTTAGCAGACTTTGAAACGAAGCAAATCGTTGTAAACCCAATATTTAAATCATCACATGGTGGTGCTTTCTTTACACAAAACTCTGAGTATATCCTAGAAGCTGCACAATATGCTACTCCATTTGATGATAATTACCATCCAATTGAAGAGTATAAAGAGACATACCGCGGTGGTGTGACATTATGGAAATTTGATGATAAGAAAGGTCGCATTCAAGAGAAAGAGTCTTTTACGCTTGAATTACCTCCATATATGCAAGATTTAAGTGATGCAGGTAAAGCTGTTTCTGATGGTTGGGGCTTTACAAACTCATTTAACTCTGAAATGTACACAGGTGGAATTGAAGTTGGCATGCCACCAAATGAAGCCGGCATGAGCAGAAATGACACTGACTTCTTACATGTTTACAACTGGAGAAAGTTGGCAGAGCTAGCAAAAGATAAGAAAAATATAAAAGTTGTTAATGGTCATACTATTGTTCCAATGGAAGTAGCTATTAAAAATGATGCACTGTTTTTGATTCCGGAGCCAAAATCTCCACATGGCGTAGATGTCTCTCCTGATGGTAATTATATTACCGTTTGTGGTAAGCTCGACACACATGCTTCCGTATTTAGTTTTGAAAAGATTCAAAAACTTATTAAAGAGAAAAAATATGCCGGATTAGATCCATACGGAATTCCGATTCTTGATATGAAATCAGCTCTCCATGGACAAGTTGAATTAGGACTGGGGCCATTACATAGCCAATATTCAAATATAGATGGAGAAGTTTTTACTTCACTTTATGTTGATAGTCAAGTTGTTAAATGGAACTACAAAACTCTTAAAGTTTTAGATAAAGAGAATGTTCACTATAACATTGGACACTTATGTGGAATGGAAAGTGAAACGAGAGACCCTCAGGGTAAATATATCATCGCTTTAAATAAATTGGCTATTGATAGATTTCAAAATGTTGGTCCACTTCACCCACAAAACCATCAGTTAATTGATATTAGTGGCAAAACTATGGATTTACTTGTTGACATGCCTTTACCTCTAGGTGAACCTCACAACGCAGTTGCAATTAGAGCTGAAAAATTAGATTCTCATGTAAGATATACAATGGGTACAAACTCTAAAACCGGAGAACAACATGTCGGTAAAACTTTGGCCGGTCAAGAGAGAATTGAGCGAAAGGGTAATAAAGTTACTATTTATGCTACATTTGTAAGATCTCATATTAATCCTGAGAGAATCACTGTAAACAAGGGTGATGACGTAACTATATATATGACGAACTTAGAGAGAGCTCAAGATGAGACGCATGGTTTTACCATAGATCACTTCAATGTTCATGCTTCACTCGAACCGGGCGAAACTGCTGAAATTAAATTTAAAGCGGATATTGAAGGTACATTCCCGTATTACTGTACGGAATTTTGTTCTGCACTTCACTTAGAAATGATGGGCTACATGATGGTTAAAGACACTAGCAAGAAGTACGAGAGTGCGCAAAAAGTAAAAATGCAAACAATGAATCCGGAACAACTTAAAGCTGAATATGACAAAACTGTTGCTGTAAATGCTGCAACGGATGCGGTTATTCAGAGTGTTGTTAAATTCTTGAAAGAGAAAAAGTTTAGTGATCATAAAGTTGTAGCAGATCTTGTTACGGATGCTTTTGACCAATATGGACAGATTCCTGCTCAGAAAAAACTTTCAGACGAAGCTGTAAAAGCCGGTGATTTAGAGAAAGCTGTTTTATATGAAAATATGATTTGGCAACTCATGGTTAAAACAGCGGATGTTGGAATTAGAGCAAAAGATGCGCTTGTGAGAATCATTGCTACTAAACAATCTGCTGCTGCACAAAATGGAGAGAGAACATTTGGTGAAGGTGGATGTAGCGGATGCCATGTTATCGGTAAAGTTTCTTCAGGTCCAGATTTAACAGGTGTACTCCAAAGACATGAGAATGCTGATAAATGGGTTAAGGATTTCGTTATGAATCCGGAAAAAATGTATGCAGACCCTTATGTAAAAGGTATGATTGATTACTTTAACTTAAAAATGCCTAATCAACATATGAATGAACAAGAGGTAAAAGACATTATTGAATACCTAAAATGGGTAGATGAGAATGCAAATCTGTTTTGATTTATGATATACATTAAGATGGGCGAAGCCCATTTTAATGGCAAGGACACGAGTGTCCTTTGCAATCCCCTAAAGCTTCCGGCATACATGCCGGAGAGTTATTAAGCACACTTTTTAGTTCTAAAAAGAGGAGAGTGCACATGTACTCTCCTCTCAATTGATGTTAGTCAATCGTATCATTTTGTTATTGTTATACAATGACTTTAAATTAAAAATTAAACATTTTGTTAATCTTGAGTTTTTAATTTATAAAAGGACAACTATGCATCCAAGTATTGTAAAAGCTAGAGTTTTTGCCGTTCTAGCTCTGACTATTTTAACACTCGCTTTCACTTTTCCAATGATTGCTTTTCACGGGACACTCAATAAAATTGATAGCGGGAAAGTTGATGAAGTATCACTCTTATCTAAAAAAGTTTGGAATATCTACAATCAAGGAAGATATAAAAGCATCTCTACCCCAAAAGAAGCACTCAATAACTTAGACGAAATGATTCGCTCCGCATCTGAAATTGGAGTTGCTTCACTGCCTATTTGGGCTGTTTCGCTTGAAGCACCAAACTATCCCAAAGATGCCTTTCCTGAGGGAATACCGGTCTATTTTCATTTTGATGGTTTCAGCGGAGAGATTCATGAGATGAATACTATCAACCACTATGTCGGTATGGATCCTATGTGGGTTGGCGGTACACTGGAGAGAGAAATCGGTATTTATGCACTTTTAGCTCTCTCTTTGGGAATGATTTACTTTATCGCTTACAACAATAAAATATTCAACTATGTTATGCTCGTTCCGGCATCTCTTCCTCTCCTATTTATAGCGGATTACTCCTACTGGCTCTATTGGTTTGGACACAATCTCCATGACTGGGGAGCGTTTAAAATAAAACCTTTTATGCCGACTGTTTTTGGTGATGGAAAAATCGCTCAGTTTACAACGCACTCCTATCCAACCATTGGATTTTATATGATAGTTGCAATCAGTTTATTAAGTCTGCTTGCTTTTTTTGCGAAGCAAAAACATAGTGTTACACACTAAAACGAACTCGTCCGTTTTAGTGGCAGGGACAATTTGTCCCTACAACCCCCTAAAGCTTCGAAAAACTTTGTTTTTCGAGAATTAAAAGAGTAAATTATAGGTTAAGGTCTTAAATGTTTAAAGTTTTTTTTACTATTTTTTTACTATTTTTGACCTCTCTTAGTGCAAATACATTGCAAGATGCAATCAACAATGCACCGGAGGGTTCCATTTTAAAACTCTCTGCCGGAGTCTATAAAGGAAAAATCACTATCAATAAACCGCTCACTCTTATTGGAATAGAGGACGGTGTCATTATTGACGGGGAACAAAACGGTACGGTTATAACTACTAAAGGCTCTTTTATCTCCCTCAAAAACTTAACAATTAGAGGAAGCGGCGATAGACATGAAAATTTGGATTCTGCTATCTCTATGGTTGAGGGCAAACAGTGCGAAATTAGCAACTGCACCATAGAGGATTGTCTCTTTGGCATTGACCTTCAAATGATAAAAAACTCTATCCTTTCTCATAACATTATAACCTCTAAAGACCTTGAGCTTGGTCTGAGAGGGGATGGACTGAGACTTTGGTACAGCAATGACAATATCATAAAAAACAACTCTTTAATAAAATCTCGTGATGCAGTCGTCTGGTACTCCCATGGCAATGAAATAGTTGATAATAGTAGTAAATATTGCAGATACTCACTCCATTTTATGTACGCCGGCAAAAACATAGTAAAAAACAATCACTATGAATTTAACTCTGTCGGTATATTTTTTATGTATTCCAAAGACACTATTGCTGAAGGAAATGTTATTAAAAGCTCTTTAGGTACTACGGGAATGGGAATAGGACTTAAAGAAGTCACAAATTTTACACTCAAAGACAATACCATAATTTATTGTGCCCAAGGCATGTATATTGACTATTCACCCTTTGAGCCGGAAACAAATAACTGGATTACGGGAAATAAGATTCTCTATAATTCAGAAGCCATACATTTTCACTCTCTTTGTGAAAACAACATTATTAAAAACAATGTCATCATGGGAAATATTGAAGATGTTGCGAATGACAGTGCAAAAAATATAGCAGAAAAAAATGAGATAGTAGGGAACTACTGGGATAATTATGAGGGCTTTGATAAAAATGGCGACAACATTGGGGACACTTCTCATAAAGTCTATCAGTATGCGGATCAACTTTGGATTTACAACCCTGATGTAAAGTTTTTTTATGGTTCTCCGGTCATTTCACTTCTTAATTTTTTAGCTAAATTAGCTCCATTTAGCAAACCGCTTTTTTTACTTGAAGATGAAAAACCAATCGTTATGATAGAGGGATAAAATGCAAACAGTACAAACAGAGAGAAGAGAATTTGTAAAATATTCTACACTTGGTATTTTAGGGCTTGTCTTGGGTGGCGGGATTGTATTTAGTCCCCATGCAAACGGTTTTGAGAACAGACTCAGACCGCCCGGTGCAGTAGATGAAAAAAAGTTTTTGGCTCTATGCATAAAGTGCGGTCAATGTCTTCAAGTTTGTCCATATCACTCTATCAAATTATCGGACATGGCAAAAGGTCATGGCGTGGGGACACCCTATATTGATGCGAATGAAAGAGCTTGTTATGCATGTAAGGCTGTTCCATGCGTTCTTGCCTGCCCTAGCGGTGCCTTAGACCATCACTGTGAAAAGCCTGAAGATATCCACATGGGAATTGCGGTATTAGAGTTTCCAAATACTTGTTTAGCCATTGCTAAGACTGCAATACCTAAAGGTTACAATGACAAAATGCATAAATTTACCGGCTCTGTGCGAAATGTAACTGAATTGGAAACTAAACTACTCGCTAAACTAGATGAGTTTGAAGGTAAACAATGCACATTATGTGCCGATATGTGCCCAATTCCGAACCCTATAAGTGCTATTGCCATGGTTCCACATGCCAACGGTGGAAAAACTCCGGAAATTTATGATGGATGTATCGGTTGTGGAGCATGTCAAGATGTTTGTCCAACCAACATACCTTCTATTGTTGTTAAACCGAGAATGCGTTATGAAGATTACTATACAAATAAAAAAGAGAGGAGTTAAGAATGTTATTCAAAGGTTCACAGTTCAAGAGTCAAAGTTTATTGTATGCAGTAGGTCTTTTGCTTTTTACTTTTTTAAGTGGATGCAACGATAAGCATAAAGAACAAACTGAAAAAAATGAAAGTTCTTCCGTTGCAAAAACAATAGCTACTCCAAAAATAGAAGTTGTAATAAATGACAACTCACATGAAACAAAAGTAAAAGAGAAAGAGGTGGATGCAAATCAAAGTAAATCCTACTACTACGACTACAACACCAAAAGTGCATCTAATGAAAATACAGATGCACCTGCGATACAAAGAACTGCTGTTGATGCAAATTTACATGTCAGAAGTCCTTATGAAGAGGTTCAAATTTCTATGATTGTAAACAACCTAAGCAAAAAATTTATCTTAAAATGTTCCGCTTGCCACAATGATTATGCAAACGGCATCATTGGACCTTCACTTTTAGGTAGAGATGCTGATTATATTTTCAAAAAAATAGCACAATTTAAAAGTGGCGAAAAAACAAATGTTCTGATGCGTGACCTCATTAATAGGATGAGTGATGAAGAGATTAAAGAGTTAGCAAACGAGATATATCAATTTAATATCGCGATTAAAGATATGAGGAAATAAATATGACGAGTCTTAAAAATGTAATCGTAGGAATTTTAACACTCCTTGTAGCCGGTTTAATGGTAGTTACTTATATGGGCGGTCATGCTTATCAGGGTGGTGAACATTCCAAAGTAATTAAAGATTTTGGAGATGCTGCCGTGCAACAAGCGTCAACATCCGCAACATCCGCTCCCGTAGAAAAAGATGACAGAGCAAAAGAAGTGGATGAGCTGAGCGCACTGAGAAACAAGGCAGGAAATGCCGGAGCATTTAATGTAAGTCAAGAGTATAAAAGTAAATGTTCTTCTTGCCATGGTGCGGATGGTTCAGGTTTTCAAAATGGTAAACCTATGATGGGTCCTAAACTCTTTGGTCAAAGCGCAGATAAAATTTATCAAAGTTTGAGTGACTTTAAAGCCGGAAGAAAAGAGAATCTTGTTATGAAAGGGTTGCTGCTGAACCTGGGCGATGATGATTTAAGAAAATTTGCCAATGAAATCGGGGCATTTCCTGAGCGACTCAAAGAGACACAAAACAAATAAATGCACATAAAACGGAGTTGTCATGGATAAGTATAACAACAGA
This sequence comes from Sulfurimonas sp., assembly GCA_041662225.1. Classification (GTDB taxonomy): domain Bacteria; phylum Campylobacterota; class Campylobacteria; order Campylobacterales; family Sulfurimonadaceae; genus Sulfurimonas. The sequence goes on along the minus strand of JBAZSX010000003.1, from coordinate 64,075 downwards.
GAGACTATACAAAAAACGACTTTCTGGTCCACTTTTTTTGATACGACAAAAGAGGGAAAATCAAAATTTAGTTACAGAATGAAAAGATGGATTTTGGTTCTCTCTATCCATCTGCTCTTTTTCTTATCATTTTTTGTAGATTTACAGATGTTGGAGGGAACCCTTAATGGTTCTAGGTTTTTGGGATTTCATCTCATTGACCCTTTTACCACCTTAGAGATGTATCTAGCAACTTTTCACATGCCGATAAATATTATTATCGGCACCGTGACTATTGTAATTATTTATCTTCTTGTCGGCGGAAGAACCTATTGTGCTTGGGTATGTCCCTACGGAATTTTAAGTGAAATAGGCGAAAAACTGCACAATGCATTGGTAGCAAAAAAAATAATTAAAAGCAGAAAATTTGACCACAGAGTGCGACATATTTTTTGGGCGATTTTTTTAATTTTATCTTTTTCAAGCGGATACCTTGTTTTTGAAACACTCAATGTTGTCGGAATTTTGAGCAGGATGATTGCGTATGGTTGGAGTGTTGCATTTATTTGGGTAGTTGCTGTATTTGCCATGGAAGTGTTCTTTTCTCGTCGTGCTTGGTGTACTTACATCTGTCCAATCGGAACGACCTATGGCTATCTTGGAAAAATATCAGCACTCAGAGTTGAGTGGAATGACAACTGCGACCACTGCATGGTGTGCCATGATGTCTGTTTTGAAAATCAAGTTTTAGAGATTGTAAAAGCAAAGTACGATAAACAAAGAGAAGAAAAAGGGATAACCAGAGAGTATATTACAGGCAATGACTGTACCCTCTGCGGCAGATGTATCGATGTTTGCCATACGGATGCCCTTAACTTCGACTTTAGATTAAAAAGTTTGGTGTAAAAAGATGATAAAAGTATCTCAATTAACTAAAAAATTCGGTTCACACCTCTCACTCGACAGTGTAAGTTGCGAGTTTACTAAAAATGAATCGATTGCTCTCATGGGTGCCAACGGTGCAGGAAAAACGACACTCATTCGCTCAATTCTCGGATATTACCATCCGGATAGCGGTGAGGTTCTTATAGATGGGTTAAATCCTATAAAAGAGCGTGTCAAAGTTTTAAAAAATATAAGCTTTGTACCGCAACTTCCTCCGCCAATCAAACTGAGTCTTGATGAACTCATGCACTATATCAGCACAAGCGCCAATGTTGATAAAGAGTTAATTATTCATTATGCCAATGAGATGAAACTCGATATAGCCTCCAATTTGAATAAATCGTTTTTTAAACTCAGCGGAGGGATGAAACAGAAGATGCTTATTGCCATTAGCTTGGCAAAAAAATCTGACATTATCATCTATGACGAACCTACTGCAAATCTTGACCCGCAAGCCAGAGATGATTTTTACAGACTCTTAAAACAAAATGAAGATGAAAAAGTACTCTTGTTCGTAACCCACCGCCTTGAAGAGGTAAAAGAGTTAGTCAATCGTCAGATATATATGGATCTTGGAAAAGTTGTTTCAGATGAAAAAATTTAATATTTTTCTTTTTTCTTCTCTTTTTTTTATAGCAGCAGGCTGTGGTTCGCCTGAAAATGCATCCTTAGGCAACTTAAGCAGTGATATAAAAGTATGTCCAAAGTGCCACATGGAGTTGCATAAATCAAAAATTTTCTCGGCAACTCTAAATACCAATGGGACTATGAACTATTTCGATGATATAGGATGCATGATTTTATGGGCGCATCAAAACAGTATAAACCTAGCAGAAGTTGAAGTAAAAGTTTTTACTAATGACTCAAAAAGATACATAAATGCTTTGGATGCGCACTACAAATTAAACGAAAAAACTCCAATGTCCTACGGATTTTCCGCAGATGAAAACAGAGTTGAAAATACGATAGATTTCAAAGAAGTGGCAATAAAAATGTTAAGGGGTGAGCATATGGCAAATCCAAAAATTAGAAAACAGATACTTGGACTTTAGGAGAATATATTGAAAAATTTATATTTAATCGCATATTTAGATTTAAAAGAGTCTATAAGAGCTAAGTGGTTTTTAGTCTATTCTCTTGTCTTCGGAGGGCTGATTGCCCTATTTTTTATAGCGGGTGTAACAGAATCACAAGTTATGGGATTTAGCGGTTTGAGCAGACTTTTACTGATGTATATTCAGATTACTATCGTAATACTTCCGATTTTCATACTTATTACAACGGTTAGATCTATCTCGGGAGATAGAGACAACCATATTTTAGAGTACATGCTCTCTTTTCCTATATCCCTTAAACAGTACTATTGGGGGAAAATTATTGGGAGATTTATTACCGTCTATCTGCCTGTTTTTTTTGCTATGGTAATCGCTGTTGCTTACGGTGCAATCAAAGGTGCAGCTATCCCATGGAGTATTTTCTTTTTATACACTGGACTTCTTTTTGCACTCTCAAGTGCTTTCTTAGGAATTGCATTTTTCATCTCCTCCTTTGTTAAATCTTCTGAAGTTGCTCTTGGAATTGCATTCTTCATTTGGATATTTTTACTCGCATTTATCGATATTGCCCTTATTTCACTCATGATGCAACAGAGATTTAATCCACAGCTCATCCTATTTTTAGCCATGATTAATCCGATGGAGATTTTTAGAGTTGCAGCAATTTCACTTTTTGATCCAGAGCTTACCGTGATGGGTCCAGTCGCATTTTATATACTTGATTCTATGAGTCAAGGCATATTTGTTCTTTTATCCATAGTTTATCCATTTTCTATAGGATTGATTTTTGCCTTTTTAGGTTTTAAGATATTTGAAAAAAAAGATTTAGTTTAAGAAGGAGTTTAGATGAAAAAATTAATTACAGGTATGCTTTTGACATTCACTTTTGCTACGCTTGCCATAGCAGGCGATTCGTACTCTATGAATTACGACCAAAACACCACATGTTTAGTGAGACAATTTAAGGTTTATAAAGAACCAAAATGGGTATCAAAAATCGATCTTAATAACGGAAAAGAAGTTTATTTTTCTAGTCCTAAATCTATGATTGAGTTTTATCTTAGACCCGGGAAATGGTATGACATTGGCGTGAAAAGTGAAAATGATTTTAAAAACATAATTGTTACAGATTTTGCAACAATGAAATCTATAGATGCAAAAGGGGCTTTTTATGTCTATGGAAGCAATGTCACTTCGCCTGCGGGGGATGATTTGGTACCGTTTGCAAGCTACGATGCAGCCAAAAATTTTGCACAAAAGCACAATGGAAAAAGGATACTTCACCTGAATGAAATATCCGATGCCCTCATAAAACTCTTAAATGGATCAATTTAAAGGATACAAGATGAACCAACCGACACCAAGAGATGAAGAGATAGTGTTAGACCCTAAAAGATACATAGTGAGTGAAACAGATGAAAAGGGGAAAATCACATTTTGTAATGACTATTTCATTGAAATTTGTGGCTATTCCAAAGAGGAGTTACTAGGACAACCTCACAGCATGATTCGTCATCCGGACATGCCGAAAGTTGTATTTAAACTCTTATGGCAAACCATATCTCAGGGAAAAAACATTAATGCGGTTGTGAAAAACCTAGCCAAAGATGGCAGATACTACTGGATATTTACAGAGTTTGAATCAAGAAAAGACACAGATAGTGGGAAAATAATAGGCTATACAGCTTCAAGAAAATCAATTTCAAAACATGTTATAGCCGTCATATCCGACTTATATGCAAAACTTTTAGAGGTAGAGAAGAGCGCGGGTGTTGAGGAGAGTGAAAAGTATCTCATCCATTTTTTAAAATCAAAAGGCGAAGATATAGAATTTCAAAATATTATGGAAGAGATACATAAATTTTATTAGAACCTATATTACGCACTATTTCATAAAAGTGCGTAATAGCTGCTACTTATTTTTGACAACTCGTTTTAGAACCTCATTAAAATCAATAATTTCCTGATTTTCTTTGATACTATTTTTTGCTTTATGCGCACAAAAACCATATGCCATCGGAGTGATATTCTCGGTGTCGTAAAACGCACCTCTTGCATCTATCCACTCTCCGGTAGTAGCATCTGTTATCCAAATCAGAGCCCTCTCTTTCCACTCAATTTTTTCATCTTCAAACCAAAGAGCCATGCAACCTATATCATCAAACATGTATGTCTTTGCATTATCAGGATTTTTTACTTGTATCGAATTTTTTCTGTCACTGACCACCATCACACATCTTGCACACATGTCCCTGTCCCAATGAACCTCTGCCATTGCTGTTTTGGATTTTTCATCACAACCGACAAACAATGAAAGAACAAGTAAAGAATAAAAGGTAGAAAGCAGCAGTTTAGATTTCAGCATTATGTAACTCCGTTTAAATTAAAAATTAGATTTCTTGCAAAACTCAAAACACATTCACTAAGGCTTCGCTTGCGCTGCAGAATCGTTCACTTAGTTTTGAGTTTTGCAAAAAATCTATTACAGCCACACACCATTTTTTATGTAAAAGAGTATCGGATAGGATGTAAGCAATATAACATAGAGAAAATTAAAGAGGAGTGCTATTTTATAGTTTTTAGAAATCTCATTTTCTGATGTTCTCAGGAAGCCACTCAGCAGCCCATAAAATGTACCTATGAAGAGAAAAATATAGATGAGATATCCTACATAATAGTAATCTTTTTGCAAAAAACAAAATGGGCAGTGATGCGTTGGAAGCTCGTAAATGTATGTTCCAAAAAATGAGATAAGGGTTAGTAAAGAGATGATGATAAAAAAAGCATTACTCAGTGCAAAAATATATCTCTTTTTTAAAAAGTAAAAAATCACTATTAGCAAAAAGTTGCCATAAAAAAGAGCCAACAGCAAAGATGCTTTTATACGAAATATCGCTGATATATAGGAGCTAGCAGAGCTAGAATATATCGCTCCGCAACAATCTACTACCTTCTCTATATCTATCGCATTAAACATCACTCCCTCTAGGATTATCTCCGTAATCAGAAGAAAAAAGAGCGCTATAAAAACTCCAAATTTCATTTTAGTATAGGGCTGACTCTCATGCTTCATATCTTCATGATGCAGAGCGAGCCAGTAGGCAAAAAGATAGAGATTCAAAATTTTGAGCAGTACCAAATAGGTTCCGTAAGTTGTGGCGTTGACAACTCCTGCCGCGCACATGGCACCTGTGAGAAGTCCAGAAATTTTATCTAGAGTAAAAATAAAGAAGAGGAAGAGCGGCACTTTTATAACGAAGATATATTTTATGATTGTAGCAGTCAGAAAGCTCTGTTTTTCGAGTTTATATTGTGCTTGAGATGTAGAATTCGAGTCCCATTTTAAAAATATTTTAACACTCAGAATAAATGCGACAGTTGCAAAAAACAAGAATAAAGCATTTAAAATAAAGAGAGTCAAAACTTCAGGAGAGAGAATCATTAACGTACTATTCCATTGTGTATCTCTACTATGCTATCAACAAAATCAAGGTTAAAAAAGAGTGGGTCATGTGTAGCAACTATGATAGTTTTATTCAAAGATTTCAGCTCTTTAAGTATCTCTATAAAGCTAAGAGAGAGCTTTTCATCTAAATTTGCAGTCGGCTCATCTGCTAAAATAATTTTTGGATTATTGATATTTGCTCTGGCGATTGCAACTCTCTGCTGCTCTCCGCCCGAGAGATTCTTTACTATTGCATCCGCTTTATGCGCTATCTGAAACATCTCCATGACAAGGGCTAATTTATTCTCTGCATCTTTGGCATCCGGATTGAGAGGGACAAGCGGAAGCAATATATTGTCCCTCACACTCAGGCTAGGTATAAGATTGTACTTTTGAAATACAAAGCCTATATTATCCCGTCTATAAATGGAGGCAAAGTTGTCAGAGAGTTTAGATATTTTTTTGCTATCGACTATCACTTCACCGCTTGTAGGCTTACTCAGAGCTGCAATAAGAGAGAGGATGCTGCTCTTTCCGCTCCCGCTGGCACCCTTTAAGACAACGACTTCACCCTCTTTTATACTCAGACTGACATCGTTCAAGGCAACAACTCTGTCTGCTCTATTCAACTCATATATTTTTGTACTGTTTTTTAGTTCTATCATTATCTCATTACCTCGTCCGCTTCAAGGGTAGCAACTCTCCATGAGGGGATTATTGTTGCGGCTATGTAGATTGGAACGCTTAAAAAAAAGACCAAAAAGAGCGTCTGCATGTCAAAAACAAATGGCAACTCAAAGGATGGCTTTAGCTCCGAATAGCCTACAAATATATCTCTGAGCATCGGTGCCTGAAATAGATAAACAAATGCCATGGCAAGCCCTACTCCAACTATGTATGAAAAGAGTGAGATTATTGATGCTTCATAAAATTTTTCTTTCAGTACATCATCGACCCTCCAGCCAATCGCTTTTAAAATGCCTACTTCTCTCTTCTCCTCACTGCTGAGTCCGCTCACCTTGTCATATATTATGATGAAAAATGTAAAAAGAGAGATGATAAAAAGCGCCAAAAAGAGTCCGCTTTTATAGTTGAAAATATTTTGATAGCTCACTTTTAAATTCTCTTTTGTGATTATAGAGCTATTCGGATAGAGCAATTTTAGTTTTGAAACTACCGTTGCTATTTCGCTAGAGTTTGCTACTTTTACAACTATGTCTGTTGCCTTTGTCTGGGGCATGTCAAAAATCTCTCTGAATGTCTCTTTTGACATAACAATCATGTCGTTTGATTCTAGTTGCGTATCCGCGTCAAACACTCCGGCAATTGTCACTTTTTTAAGTGTTCCATCACTTTTTATAAAGTTGAAATACTCTTTATAATAGCTCTTTTGCATTACCCTATGTACACCACTTCCGATTATCATTAAAGGGCTCTCTGCTTCACCAAAATCAAATCTGTCAACGATTTTTGTCAGAGAGCTTTTGTACTGATTTTCAAACTTATCCACTCCGACAATAGAAAAGTTCACACCTGCGTTTTCAAAATAGTAGTATCCCCAAACTCTAGCATTTGCGTCATTCACACCTTTTACGGCAAGTATTTTATCCACCTCTGCCACATCAATATTTTGTTCTCTTCCGGCTTCTGTTTTTTGGATTACAATCTCCGGGAGTGCGTCAACCGTGCTGTTTAATTCATACTTGATTGAGTTGGTTATAAAAAAAATAGAGGTCAATAAAAAAGTTAAAAGTATAAAAACTATGGCTACAAACAAGCTTTTAAATTTTTGCCTAAGTATCGCGTTTATTGCGAACTCTATCAAATATATATTTATTTTATTTTTCATTATTTATCTTTATGTGTGAATGCGAAATGGCATAAGTAGCCATAGAATACTCTCTCAAACTGCCATCATCTTTATAAATTGAGAAGGTATCACTCAGACTTCTGTGTCTCACATAGTGACTCTCCGAATAGAGTGCTAAGTCCGGCAATCCTGAGAGTTTTACAAAACTAATCTTTTTTTCTGCTTTTTCATCGCTCATGCTTTTTGCAATCTGTAAATATATAATTTCGATAGCCAAAAAAACAAGCAGGGTTGAGAAAAAAGAGAAGAGAAAAAAGCTTTTTCTATTCATCTATTTTTTCAATATCTTGCGTTGTAATCTCTTCAAATCTAAGAATCTTTTTTCCTTGGTGATCCATGTTAAAACTCTTCGCATCATTTTCATGTTCAAACGGAATCAACTCACTCCCCATAGGACCAAAGACATCACTGCCCAAAACAAAATAGGCAGTTTTTGCATCTATAGCCTTTTGAGAGTAATAATCCGTTACTAGAATTTTTTCTACTGTTGGATTATATTTTAAATAGAATTTCATCAAATCTTTCACGCCGTCAAAGGATAGTTGGCTCTCTTTATAAAAAATCTGTGCAACCCATTTTGGGTATTTATATACAAACATTCCGCATATCGGACACTTCTCATCTCTGCTTACAACAACTACCTCTTTATTTTCCACATGCTCCGGAGCTCTCTTTACTTCCCACAAATAGCTGCTTAAAGCCTCTGCATGCTCCTCTTTGAGGGGTTTGCATAAGTTGTCATGTTTGATAGAATTTTTAAGTTCATCGATTGTAGAGTAATTTCGTAAATCTATATCATGCGTGCACATTTTATCATATACATTTTTACCGATTTGATAAATCTTTTTCTCCTCAGCACCCAGAGTTGCAGAAAAGAAAAAGATTAAAATAACAAGAGATACTACTTTTTTTATAAACATGCAAATACCTTAAAATTAATAGCCCAAATCTTACCTAATTAGTGTTAAATTAGCGTTAAATAGTTATTTCATATGGTTTGGATAATCTTATTTGAAATCTCTTCAATACCTTATTAATCAGTAAACTAAGAAAAATAGTGATACAATTAAATCAAATTTTTGGAGATTTAATTTGCCTACAGTACTCAGAGTGGATGGTTTTAGGTTTTTCTTTTTTAGTGATGAACATTTACCGCTACATATTCATGTAGAAAAAGGTGATGGTTATTTGAGAGTTGAACTTGAAACATTTAAAGTTACTGATAGGTACAAATTCTCTCAAGGTGATGAGCGAAAAATAGTAGCTATCATAAATGAACATCAGCAAAAGCTTATAGGAGCATGGAATGAATACTTCAATCACAAGAGTTGATTTTGGAGATAAAATCTATATTTACCTCAGTAGTGGCGACATCTTGAGTGTGCCTTATAGTTACACAAAAAAAATTCAAAATGCCAAAAAAGAACAGCTCCTAAACTATCGTCTTATTGGCGATGGCATAGGCGTACATTTTGAAGCGATAGATGAGGATATTTCACTCAGTGGTATTATCTCATATAAAATAAACCATGAGCTAAGGGCTTCTTAGAAAAAAAATATCCTGTCCCCCTTTTTTTAAGGAAGAATCAACAACCCCGAGGCAAGCCTTTTAGCTGAACGCTAAAACTTTTTTTCGCAAGCTCAAAAGTAGGGGTATATCGAGCGGTTATTATCTATAATGCGACCCTCTGCTGATTAAAAAATGCATAAAAGAGTGTCTGGTAGCATTTTTTTAAAGTAAAGAGCTACAACAATCTAAAAGATAAAATATTTGAAATAGCGAGGATAAGATAGATGATACAAGCAAATAATATAAATGTAAATAGAAAAGCGTCAGCAAGAGGAATGATTATGATGCTGTTTCTATTCATAATCACAATAGCAAGTATAATCTATTTGACATTTTATACTGAAAATCGTTATTCAGGGATTACTCTAATTGGAATAGGTGTATTTTCTACTATAACTTTCTCCTTATTTAACATATTTAAATATCTTCAAGGTGACAAAGATAAAATAAAAGACAATGATTTATTAGAAAACATAGATTTAGAACATGAACTTAGAGCTTTACTTGCTGTTGATAAGCAGCAATATAAACTTATAGATGACATAAATAAAAGGCTAAGTGTGTATGAATCAAGAGAAGGTTTATCTGAAACAGAAAAAGAGCGAATAACTAATTTAGCAGCTAAACAAATAAGCGAAGAAGCCATCAACAAAATTTTCACAGATAAGACCACAGAGTTGAAGAATGACCTTAAAATGGTAATGAATTTAGATTCACTTGCTAATCATACAAGTAGAACCATTAAGAGAATAAAAAGTGAACTAGATAGATTGAATAGAAATTCGGATGTTAATCTAATGCTAGGCATGACAATAACTACTATTGGCATAGGATTTTTATTTTATACTATAATTGTTCATGGTGATTTTAGCGTCAAAGATGGTGAAACCATATGGAATGTAATACTTCCTTTTATACCAAGATTTACATTGGTAGTGTTCATTGAAATATTTGCTTATTTCTTTTTACGACTTTATAAAGAAAACCAATCAGAAATAAAATACTTTCAAAATGAGCTTACAAACATAGAATCAAAATCATTCGCGTTTGAAGCAGCATATATCACTAAAAGCGATGAAGCAATTAAAGAAACTATCTCTGTTCTTGCGAATACTGAAAGAAATTATGTATTTAAAAAAGGTGAAACAACCATAGAGCTTGAAAGAGCTAAGTCTGACTCAGAGATGTCTAAAAGCATGATAAGCGGTTTATCTGATTTTATGAAAAATGTAAATAAAAAATAATGGAAGATTTACATGAAGCAATATGTATTTTAGTCACAAAATCACTATCTGATAATCAGTTTGTTGATAGTGTTTTATTCCCTTTACCTATAAGAGCAAGAGAGGAAATCATTAAAGTGCTATATATTTATAAGATTGATGAGTATATTTGTGAAATAAACAGTCATGACATACGCCATGTAAACCGTGGACATGAAGATGAGATTGAATATATTTGTGAGATTCCTAAAATTCTTTCAAAATTTACAAAAATAGAAAAAAGTATAACAAATCATCCAAAAACTAGAAAGTTAATAATAAGTGTAGTTTTTTATAAAAAATACGACGATAAAACGGTGAAGCTTGTAAAAGTCAATTTGACTAAAGAGAAAAGATTAAGACTGAAAACTATTTTCGTAAAATAGTTTTGATGTGTGCCAGACCAATTACTGACACAATTTACGGTTGTTTGCCAATGCCTACTCTTGCGAATATCTCCAGCTTAACGTCCAGAACGAAGTCCGATGGTTTTAAGGAAACAAATGACATTTCTGTCACAAAACCCACCTAAATGAACTTTATGAAAGAAATTAATTATTTATTTGACTCGCATTTTAACATACTTTTCTTAAAAAATGCTACTCTTTTTGTTAGGAATTGCTTCTTTAAACATGGCTCATTTATGTAAAATATTTACACTTATTTTGATACACTCCCAAAAACAAAATAATGAGAGAAAATATGGATTTTCAGAAATATATACATGCAGTGGGCACGGGCGTAAAAGGAAATAGAGATTTAAGCTTCCAAGAGAGCGAAGATATGATGCATCAGATTCTTAATCAGAGTGTTTATAGTGAGCAGATTGCTGCATTTCTGCTTGGCTGGAGGCTAAAACCTGAGACTGTAGAAGAGTTTAAGGGTGCGATTAGTGCCTGTGACTCCTACATAACGCCAAAAACAGTAGAAAATTCTATTGAGCTTGGGTATCCGTTTGACGGCAAAGCAAAAAATCCATATATTTTTCCATTAGTGGCGAAAGTACTTGAGAAATCTAATCTTAATTTAGTTGTTATGGGCGATGAGATGCAGCCTGCAAAAGCCGGCATAACCATAAAAGAGATATGCACAAATATAACTTTAAACTCCAATTTACACTATTTTGACAGAGCCGATTTTTTTAAAGAGATGCATAAATTGACAGAGATTCGCATGCGTTTAGGACTTCGCACAGGGTTTAACACGATTGAGAAGTTGCCGCGTGTTGCGAACAGCGAATATGCCGTTACTGGCGTGTTTCACAAACCTTATGTGAAGAAATATGTAGAGATTTTTTCTGAGCGTTATAAAAGGTTTGCTCTAATTCAAGGCAATGAAGGAACGCCTGAGTTGTTCAGCAAAGGGCGTTTATGGATTGCTAAAGAGGACGGAGTTGAAGAGTTTATAGTTGACCCAGAATATTATGGTATCAACTATCAAAAATCTTGGGAAAATATAACATTAGAAGAGTCTCTTGAACAGCTGAACAACCCCTCAGATGAGTATCTAAAACTTGCAACCCTTAACGCTGCTATTCTTTTATTTATAACAGAGAGAGCTTCAACTATCGATGAGGGTTATGAAATGTTAAGAGCAATTTCATAAATGGATAAATTTTCTAATCATGTAAAAAATGTTTTACATGGCTTCTTTCTCTCGGTCGGAACAACCATAGCAGAGCCATCAACCATTTTGCCGCTCATCGTAAACTACTTTGGCGGAAGCTCACTTCTTGTCGGTTTTTTTGCTTCGCTTCTTCGCGGCGGAGCTATCGTTGTACAGCTTTTTGCAGCATTTCAGGCACAAAGCTATCCATTAATGCTTGTTTATCTTCGCCGTGTTTTTATTATCAGATTTCTGTCATGGTTTTTGATAGGTGTGGCTATATATTATCTGGGCAATGATTATCCAAATTTAACGCTGCTTTGCATCGGCATAGGACTTTTTATATTCTCTTTTAGTGCCGGTTTTGGAGCAATCTACTTCAAAGACATTATTGCCAAAATCTTTTCTCATAAATTTCGCGGCAAAACCATGGCATACCGCCAGTTTTTCAGCGGATTCGGCGGTCTCATAAGCGGAGCTTTAGCCGGCATAATCATAGACTCTTTTGAGGCACCGCAGAGTTTTGCCTATCTATTTATTATCAGCTCTTTTATTATGGCTTTTGGATATTTAGCAGTTGGAACTATTAATGAACCGATTAAAGAGAATGTCTCTGTAAGAGAAAAATCATTCAATACCTTTCTCTCAAACGCATGGAAACTTTTGAAAAGTGACAGTGACTTACAGATACAACTTGTAACTTTTTTACTTGCCTATGGATATCTGATAGCCCTGCCCTTTATAATTTTAGATGCTCAAAATAAAATATTTCTTGATGGTGTTGCGGTCGGCAGTTTAATTACAACACAGATGGTAGGTGCCATGCTGAGTAATTTTTTATGGGGTGCTCTTAGTGGCAGAGGGCTTAATAAACTCACGGCGAATATATCGATATTTTTGCAGATTTTGGCCATAGTTATGGCCTTCTTTTCTACAACGCTCTATGAGTACATGGTTATATTCTTTCTCATTGGAGCTGCGATTGACGGTAATCGAATTGCCTCAGGAAACCTTATTTTGGAACTTGCACCAGCAAAAAAAAGACCGATATATGTAGCAATTCAGATGAATACAATCTCATTTGGACTCTTTTTCTCTCTCTTTGGCGGGATAATCTTACATTTTTTTAGTTATACGATACTTTACGGCAGTACTGTTTTTGTACTCTCTATCGCTCTCATCTTCTCGTTGAAGCTAAAAGATAAAAATCAAGCGGAAGAACAAAAAGAGACAGAAGTAAAAGTCGAATCAGTGGAAGTGGAAGTTAAAGAGAGCGAAGTCGAATCAGTGAAAGAGAACAAGGAAACAGAAGTTAGAGAAGAATTAAACGGAATCGAAAAAGCAGAGGAGAACAAAGAGGCAGAGATGGAAGAAAAAATGGTAAAAGAGGAAAAACCTCAAATCCCATAAAATTTCTTCAAGAACTCTCTCTCTTTTTCGTTCTCTAGAAAAATTCTAACCACCGTTTGATTATTATCTCCAAGTACTATTACATAATTATCTTGCAGTTGTAGATGAGATTCACCCCACTCTTTCTCAACTTCATCTAACCGATGCATTACATCCGCAGAAGCCGGGGTTTCTTTTGTTTCTGCTTGAGTATTGAGTATAGTGAGTCCACCCATTCTCTTTTCTAATTTGTAGGGACTGTAAACTTTTATAGCTTTGTATATTCTCTCTTCCTTAGCTTCAGGCATCGCTCTTTTCATCGAAAGCACACCTAAAACCAAAAAAGCAAAGAAAAATCCAAATATCAAACCTTTTTTAACACTCATTATTTACTCCATGTATTTATATAATCTTGGGCTTTTTTATCAAGCATTTTCATTCTCTCTTTTCCCTTTGGAAGGGTTTTTCGTAACTCTTTCATCTCATTTAAAAAATCTGCTATTCCATCAGGAATAAGCTTTTGCAGATAGAGTCTCAAGTGCTTTGCCATCGCCGGAGAAGCACCTGAGGTAGAGACAGCGATAGTTAAATCATCTTTTTTTACATAAGAGGGAAAGATAAAATCGCAGTAATCTACAGAATCCACAGCGTTGCATAAGCAGTTATACTTCTTCGACTCCTCAAATATCTCTTCTTGAAGAGGAATATCATCCACTGCTACAACTACAATCGCATACTCTTTAATATCACCTATTTTGTACACTCTTTTATGAAAAATTAAATTTTCTTTTTCAATTTTTTCAGACATCGCTTGTGAGAGTACAGGCGCGATTACAACTATATCTTTTGTAAAATCAAGCAGATGTTCCAACTTTTCATGTGCAACATGCCCGCCGCCGACAATCAAAATTTTCTTGTTATCAAGTTTCAAAAAAGCCGGAAAATAGCTCATAACACCTCTTTATATTTGTAGCTTCTAACAATACATAAATAGTTCTTAGAAGTGATTGATTTGCGTCAATTACATTTATAAAAAAATCAATTACAATCGTCTTACAAATAACACACAAAGTATAAAAAATGAAACAAGAAATCCTCTCAAGAATACAGAAACAGTTTCCGCTTGTTGCAAGGCCGTTTAAGGTAATTGCCGATGAATTAAACATGAGTGAAGATGAAGTTATTTCTATCTTACAAGATGAAAAAAAGAACGGCATAATTCGTCAAACTTCGGCTATTTTTGACACTAAACGATTAGGGTACAACTCTTCGCTTGTAGCCTTCAAAATCCCGCATGACAAGATTGATGATGCAGTAAAAATAATAAACTCTCATCCAGGTATCTCACACAACTATGAGAGAAATCATGATTTTAACATCTGGTTTACTGTCGCCGTTGGACCTGATTCTACACTGGGGCTTGACAAAACTGTTGCAATTATTGCAAAGTTGACAGAAGCCCAAGATTACATAATGCTCCCGACACTCAAACTCTTTAAAATCTCTGTCAAACTCGACACAACCGGCAATGATGAGAAGAAAGAGAGGGTAAAAAGAGTTGTGCACACTGAAATGGAGCTGTCTGCGCTTCATCATGAAGTCATTCAAAGAATTCAATATGATATTGAGATTGTTGCAGAGCCATTTAAAAAAATTGTAGAAGAGCTGGGTATTGATTATAATAGACTCTTTGAAATACTCCAGCAGTTGCAAGAAGCTGGAATTATGCGTAGGTTCGCATCTATTTTAAATCATAGAAAAGCGGGTTTTAGCGCAAATGCGATGGTTGTTTGGGATGTGAATGAAGAGCAAGGCAACGAGATCGGCGAGAGGGCAGCTGCTTTTAGTGCCGTGAGCCACTGCTACCTTCGCCCAAAATATCCGAACTGGCAATACAATCTTTTTACTATGGTGCATGGAAAGAGCATGGAAGAGACGAATGGAATAATTGAAGAGATGGCAAAAGAGATTGAATCAAATTCTCATATGCCGCTTTATTCATCAAGAGAGTTTAAAAAAGTAAGAATTGAGTATTTTACACCCGCATTTAAAGAGTGGGAAACTCACTACAATAGATAAAAAATAGGAAATATCATGGAACTTTTTATAGAATTAGAGATTGTTTATATCGTAATTGGGATTTTCATTTTAGGCGTGACAGCCTTTGTTACAACGAGAAGTTTTGTGCCTAAAATTGCCTTCAAAAGAGGTATGCTCAGTGTAGTATTGCTATTTTCTATTATGATTGGCGCGCATTACTTTATGACAACTGCTAGAATGAGCGGAGTAAAAGAGATTTTTAACGAGGGCGGTACTATTATATGCGAAAATAAAATGCACCGTACTGTTTCACAATCAGTCTTAATATCAAAAGAGTTAGAATGGAGACTTGAAGGACATCTTTTTGTCTCAGATAACTATGAAAGAGATTTTCACACCTCAAGATGCGTTGAGTATATTATAGAGATTCCAAAAGTAAAAATATAGATGAAAACGATTATAGTTGAGATATTAAAACGATACTCTATGGCTCTATTATTTCTTTTAGTAGTTATGTTTTTGATGTTAATAAGTACAATTGCAGTAAAAACTTTTGGTGATAAAATGTCTCAAGAGATGGGTATCCAAATGAAGCCAGGGGGAGAGAAGATAAACCTATGAATCTCACTATCATTCTTATAAGCGGCGCTGTTTTAAGTGCAATCCTCCATTTTATAGGCGTTTATGCTGATGCAAAGAAAGTTGTTTGGATAGCCATCGCGCTCATCTGGGCAGGGGCTGTAAATGTTGCCATGAGCGAAATAAAACCAAAAGGGTACCAAGAAATAGAGAAGATGAAAGGCAATTTTGCAGAAACTGATTTGCTTATAAACGAAGCTCAACCAGAGATTTCTATATATGAAATGCTTGCCATTAAAAAAAGTTTTCAAGAAAATAAAAAGAAATAATTTTCTATTTGCCGTCCAAATTGATTACTTTTAAACTCACAAGATGCAATCCTCGCTGTCTGTCATCGCTGCCTTCTAATTCTTCTGTCAAAATGAACGGTTTTGGCGGAACTATTTCGATTGTATTTGGGTTGGCAACGCTGTCAATATTGTCAAAAGAGAGCGTATATTTTCTAGGGCTTTTGTGATTCGGTATAAACTCTTTTAGTTGATTTCCCACTTTAACCTTTACCACACCGCCAACATTTTCGCCATACGCTCCGCAAACGAGTTCCAATTTAAACTTTATAGGCAGAGGTTTGGCAAAGGTAAATAGTGCACTGGGATTCATCTCTGCATCTGTCCATCTTCCAAGCTTATCAGGATAGGAGACACCCTCAATATTATCCAAAAAGCTCGGATAACCGCTCTTTTTAAACATCATTCCATCTTCTAATTTTGCACTATATTTCAATCCATTATTTTTCAACATGTCAATATGACTCATAATTTTTGCGAAATTGCTACTGTTTTGGCTTGCATTGTCACTCAAATCTTCTATTTTGTACTCTTTGATTTTATCCACGCCTTTGACTCTATAGCTGCCACCAACCATGGCTTCCGTTACACAATATTTATGAGATATATTCGTATCATAAACATAATTCATCAGATTACACTCATCCACCCACAAATACCTATCGTTTTGATTAAATGCTTGCACTTGCGTATATAACTTCCATGTGTAGCTGGTTTCAAAATAGGGCTCAACATTATTTTCTAAGACTCTAAATAGAATAGGGAATTTATAGCTATTCTCTCCAAGGGTAATCATCATCTTTTTGAGATTTATATTGAGAGTATCTGCCATTTTTGGAAATTCCCAAAAGCTTAAAATGTCGTTTCTCCACTGATTTAATCTTTTATCGTAATCCTCAAAGAGAGAATAAATGGAGCTATTTTCTCTTAGGTTTCTACCCAGTCCCAAATCTGTTTTTACACCGAGAAATGACAAAACTGTAGATGCCACATCAAATGGAGTTCCTACTTTGTCAAAAGATTGATATTCACTGCTGTTTGCGTCAAAAACTACAAAAAGATTTCTTCTACTCTTCTCCGATTTTTCCAGCTGTTTACTTGCCGTATTTCTCATAGCCAAGTGGTCAGAGGTAATTACAATAACCGTATTGCCGCCATATTTAGAGCTTTTGACTTTCTTTATAAACTGTGATAGGAGAGTATCTGAACATTTTACAGTGTTTAAAATATCATTTGAACCATCCATGTACAAATCTTTTGAACATGCTTTGGAGAGCTGTCCATTTGGATGATGCGTATCTATGGTATGAAGAAAGAGAGCAAACTTCTCTTTGGTTGAAGAGAGCGACTCAAACTCACTATATGCAAGATCAAGAAGCGAATCATCATACAAGCCCCAGCCATTAAGATATTTTTTATCTTGAAGTTTGCTTTGCAGCTCCTCTTTGCCGGCAGCAGCATCAAAGCCATGTGTTTTATAAAACTTACCGATTCCTGAAAATTTAATACTGCTTCCCTGCATCATGCTCAGATAGTAGTTCTCTTTTTTTAAAATATCCCCTAAGCAGACAGCCTTCGGGTAAAATTTATCTTCTCCTACTCCATCCATGGAGTTGCCGTCTGAAGTTGTATAAAGAGGAATTCCGCATTGTGTAGAGGTTGTGCCCGCTATGGTGTAGTTTGAGCCTGATGTTTGAACAATGTTTGTAAACTCGATTCCATGCTCGTTTTTTATAAGTTCGCTCAGATGAGGCATAAGATTTGGAAAAAGCGAAGTATCAAAATAGGTTCTCTCTAAACTCTCTGCATAGATATAGATTATGTTTTTGGAGCTTGAACCTGTGGCTGATTTTTGCGGAGTTTTGTAATACTCATAAAAATCATTCGCCTGTTCAAGGGTCATGGTTTGATAGAGATTTTTCAAATCAAGGAGTGTTGGATGTGCCGCAAAAGCCAAAATCAAAAAGCCGTTGTGAATGAACGCCTTTAATCTCTGCGGCTTCGCCATGACAACACTATGGAGATGATTGTAGTAAAAAAAGGCGGTTACAAAAAGAACGACAAAAGAGGCGAATGCAGCCAATATAAGCAGAGCATACTCCCCAAATCCAGCCTCCCCCAAACCTAAGTTGAGTGTAGCCAAAATAGTATCATTAATCCCATGACCGGTAAAATAACTCGCTACAAAATAGACAATACTGAGCAGACCAAAAATAAAAAAGAGAGAAGCATCAAAGAAAATTCTCCTTTTGTTTTTCTCTTTATACTTCATTGTAAGAATTGCAAAAATAAAAAATAAAAAGGATAATAAAATCATATTCATATAAAAAAACTCCGAAAAAATACATTAAAATTTATGTGGACGGAATTATAGCGGTAAAAAGAAGATTACATCCAAATGATTTTTAACTCTCTTTGGGCTCAAGAGGAGTAGATTGGATTTTCCTTAAAATCGCTCTCATATCTCCGCTCTCTAACTCTTCTATTTCATAGATAAAGCTTTTCGTTTTTTCAAAAAGCGGTGTCGGTTTCTAGCTCCTAAGCTCCAGCTTGGGAGTTTTGTATCGCAGATTGTAGTTCTTGCATGAACCTTTTATTTAAGTATGCATTCCACCTCGAGAGAGGATGAAACGAGAAGAAATTTCATTGATGTTCATAATTTCCTGTTTTGATGACTACCATTGGAGATGCTAAAGAATAATTTTGACTATTCCCCAAAAACTTTAATAACATCTTTGCTTTAATTGCATACTTATCAACTACGTGTGTAAAATTCAATAATTGATCGTATCCACTAGAAAAATAAAGATCATTTGTAGCCAAAAATATTGTTTTATTATCAGCTTCTGCACGAAATGCATATTTCCAAATATTATTTTCATCTGTGGAACGACTTGATGCAATACCAAATAAACCTTCCACCCAGAATAAATTAGGCAAATTTTTAATATCACAATCCTTTAGCGATATTTCCTCAATTTTATCAAGCTCATTTTTCATCTTCAGATACATCTCATGTGTATTAATAGAATATTCAAATGTCTCTTTTAAAGATGCCCCTACTTTAGCAACAACATTTATTCCAACTGACACATCTGTTGTTTTTGAATATTTTATAGGTGCCTCTTTACCAAAATATTCTTCATACAACTCAACAATAAAGGCTTTATCTAAATAAATTTCATCTCTCAACATCAATTTCCCTCCACAATCTTAATCTCATCATCACTCAATCCATAAAGTTCATAAACCATTTTGTCTATCTCTTTATCTGTTTTTACTATCTCTGTTTTAAATCCACATGCCAAGGTTTTATCGTTTTCAAAGATGGCTCTCCACTCGTTTTTGAAGTTGCGTTCTTCTAGTTTATCGGCAAATTTTAGTTTTTTAGCTTTTGAGTATTGTGTTACAAATTCATCAAAATCGAGCTCTTCAAATTTTTCGATGAATGGGATTTGTTCATCTATGGCTTCGACTTTTGTTAAATAATTTTGGTATTTTGCCCATCTGAGGGCGATGAGACTTTCGTCTTGTTTGAAGGTATTTAAAACTGATTTTTGAAATAGTGACACTTATTTTCCTTTGTGGAATTGAGAGCAACGAGTTTAACCAAAAGTTGTTTAAAGGTTTACTCTTTTTTTCTAAAAACCACCCGCACATCCCCGCTCTCCAACTCTTCTATTTCATGTATAAAATGTTTAGCCGTTTTTTCAAAGAGCGGTGTCGGTTCGTGAAAGAAGATGCCTACCATCCTGTCATTGTCACTTCTGAGCATTCTCAACCCGTTGATTGCGTTTACCATCGGCTCCGGCGGGCTGCACTCGGTTGCATCAAACTCATAAAAGAGCAAACCGTCCGCCTCATATTTATAAAATTTCAGTGTTGTTCTTGGGACTTCTACTAACTTTTTTTCCACTTTCACTTTTCCTCTATTTATACACATACCGATTCAAATCATTGTTCCATACAAAGTACTCTTTAACTTTTTCAAATGCTTTTAATATTATTGTTTCATCACAGCCATCGCCATAGATTGTTATGGGAGTGTGATAATATATGTTGTACGACCTTATTGGATGGAGCAGTATTTCTTGCCATGTAAACTCTATTTTGCCGCTATATGGTTCAAACGGAACGGTTGAGACTACGGTTCTGTTTGTGACACTGCACTTAAAATAGCAACTGACATGGAACTTATCTATCTTTACACTCTCTACAAGCTTTACAATATTTTCATAAGTCTCATGCATATACAACTCCAAATTCATTTAAACAAAAAGCAATAAATATACCATGTGTGTTTTTTAATATCTCAAAGCCCTTTTTATTCCCATCTGCAAGCCGGACAGAGCTGCCATATGCTTTTTTCGTTTGTGTGATGCAATAGCATTAATATATGACGATAATCTATTTTATATTCCACTTCAAAATATCAAGTAAAATTATTTGTTGATTATCTGTATCTATAACATAAGTTATACAAAAGCCCATGAAAATATAATCTCGTATATTGTCATTATCAAAGTAGATAGATTTTCTAAATTTATATGGCATAAATACCAAATCAGTTAAACCATTTTTGAGTGAAGATTTGAAGTTGTTTGCTTTGTTTTTGCTATCTTTTGCGATGTAGGTTAATATATTGGAGAGGGTTGATTTGAACTTATCATCTTGTACTATTTTCATTAAGCACTCACGATGACTTTATCCATATCATTCCAAAAATTATCATCGACTTCGCGTAAAGTAGTTTTTTCACTTTTTATATTGGATAATGTTTCATGCAGAGAATCTCTCTCCTCTTGAAATTGTTGCGTGTTCATATAAGATTTTAAAGTATCAGCATCGTTATAAGTTTCAATAGTCACATCTTTTTTAAAACTTTTTAAATAATCAAGTATTTTTTCTGCAATAGTTGAATCATTTACATTAATAGCTATTTGCATACGAATTCCTTTATGATAGTTTTTTTATTACTGCAATTGTATCTCATTTTCAACAATCTTAAAATGCACATTACAGGATTACTATGCCAAAATTGTGCCCAAAGAGAGTGTTTTAGAGAGCTATCTTTATCTCAAAACCTTTTTTATCTCCATCTATCAATCGTACAGAACCGCCATGCGCCTCGGCAATCTGGCGAGAGAGAACAAGCCCTAGTCCATTTCCCTTCACTTTTGTACTTTTAAAGGCTTCAAATAACTCTTTTTTATCCTCAATAGCAACTCCGCTGTCATAGATGTAAAACCAATGGTACATCTCATCCGACTTATGGACTACCTCAACGACTCCATCCTCATTCTCATCCAATTCTATGGCATCAATTGCATTGATTATAAAATTTGAAAAAAGCATCTCCAGCAGGTCTCTGTCGGCATTGAGTATAAATTTTTGCTCTGGAAATATAAAGGAGATATCTTTAGAGTGGGCATAATACTCAATAGCCGTATTTATAGACTCTTTTAGATCACTCCACATAAAAGGGGCGATATTTGCTTCAATGCCCTTGGCAAACATCAGTGAGGCTTTTATGATTCTATCTATGCGAAAAACCGACTTTTGTATCTCTTCAACTATAGGGATATTCTCCGGAATAACCCTCTTCATCAAAGTTGAGCTCAGCAGCGAAATTGAGCCAATCGGGTTTCGTATTTCATGTGAGAGATGTGCCGCCATCTGTCCCATGGTTGCGAGATTCTCTTTTCTTTTTTGTTCTGTTATATCTGTTGCGCTTATCATATATTTATCTTGATAGGTTGAACTTTTGATAAGGAAGGAGCGCTTATTGAAGTTCACCTCATAATCGTCATTTTTAGATTTTAGCAGCTCTAAAAGTTGTGAGAGCGAGTTAGCCTGTGAATTTTGCAAAAAGACGCTTCCGTCTTCATTTAAAATCCATACGGCATTTGGCAAAAATTCAACCACCTGTTCAATGGTATTTTGCAGATGTGCATAGGACTCTTTTAAATCCGTAAACTCCCTCTCTACTTTATAGGTCTGTTCAATTAAAAGATTTAACTCTTCTGCCGTTATGCCTGACATGTAAACCCTTTACTCATACCGTGCCCTCTTCGCTTTTTTTAAGTGACAGTGTAATTGTAAAACAGCTTCCGCCATCGATGTTTCGCCATTGCATATTTCCGTCAAAATGTTTTTTCACAATCATAAGCGACATGTAAATCCCTAAGCCCGTGCCGTTTTCACTTTTTGTCGTAACATAGGGTTCTCCCAGCTTGCCCATAACAGATTTATCGATTCCGCCGCCGTTATCACTGATGCTGATTGTTAGTAAATCATCTGTAAATGAAGTCGCAATATCAATTTTTGCATCCTTAATATTTCGCTCTTTTATAACATCTTTGGCATTATTTAGCAGATTTAACAGAACTTGAACTAGCTCATTTTGATATGCATAAAACTCTATATTGCAATCGCCGCTAAAATTAAGGGCTATCTGATTGTTCTCTAACAGTTTACGAACCATACTTTCTAACTTCTCATACACTTTACATAGAACAACTTTTTCTTTTGTTTTTTCAGGTTTTAGGAATGTTCTAAAATCATCAATAGTATGACTTAGGTACTGCGTCTGCTCATTTAAGGTATCTGAGAGTTGATATATCTCTTCGGAGGAGACCTTTCCATCAAGATCAAGAGTTACTCGAAGATTGTTCCCCACCATAGAAATTACACTCAGAGGTTGACGCCATTGGTGGGCTATCATGCCAATCATATCTCCCATGGCGGCTTGACGGGATTGCGCGAGCATCAGCTCCTCTTTTTCTTGAATCTCTGTAATATCCATAGTCGAAGCTATTAAAATCCTTTTTTCGTTTTGAACACTTCGGACACTTCCAAGAGGAGATAAAGAGCAGACCCATATGAGCTCTTTGCCACTTTTGGTTGTAACTTTTTTTATGCCCATATCCGCTCTAACACTCTTTTTAAAAAATTCTTCTATGTCTAAAGAGCTCATTATATTTTTGCCGCCCAGTGATTTTTGACTCCATATTTCAACACTCGGCAACTCTTTGAGCGTATATCCTGTCAGCTCTTCAAATGTTTTATTTACCATCAATATTTTTCCATCCTCATCGTAAATCATAATCGGATTAGGTGCAAAACGGATAACATTTTCTAGCTCATTCTTTTTCGATTCAAGTTCTAAGAGTAACGACTTTATTTGAGAAATATCCTGAATTGTGGCGATAAAATAGAGCGGTTTATTGAGACTGTCTCGCAATAAAATAACAGAGAAAAGAACCCAGATAATAGCACCGTTTTTACAGATATATCTTTTTTCCATGTGGTATGCATTGAGTTTATTTTCCAAAAGCTTCTTGATATACTCTAAATTTAAGGCTAAATCATCGGCATATGTAATATCTTGAAATGTTAGTTTTAACAGCTCCTCTTGCGTATATCCAACCAACTTACACAGATATGCATTCACATCAAGCCAAGCACCGTCAATCCCAACATGGGCAATTCCAATTTGTGCAGCTTTAAATGTCTGTTCATATTTTGTTTGAAGCTCTCTGTTAGAACCGAGGGATGCTTGTAACTCCTCATTCGTGGATTGCAGCTCCTCATTAGATGTTCTAAGCTCTTCAACCGTTGTCTGAAGCTTCTCGTTTGACTCCTGCAGATCCTCGTTTATCAGAGCCTTACTCTGTTTTGAAAATGCAAGTTCATCGGAGATGTTTTTTATCTCCTCTTTTGCCTGCATAATAGCAGTTCCATTTAAAAAGAGTTCTTTAGCCTCTATCTCTTGAAAATTTATTAGTATCATCAAGTTGTTTGATGGCAGAGAGAAGGGTTGCGCAGTTATTTTAACAAACTTTTCCTCATCTTTGCGTTCTAGCTGGATAAATTTGCTAGTTTCTCGCTTATTTGAAACCAGTACGCGGCTTAAAACAGCCCTCATTTGGGATTGCATATTTTTATCAAGATTATTAAAAAGATTCAGACTCATAGCCCCGTCAGAAAAGTTAAAATAAGGAACACTCCCTTTTCTATAAACTATATTAAAATCGCTATCAACAATCAAACTTCCGTTACTGAAATAATCAAACAACTCTTCTCGAAGATGTTTTTCAATCTCTTGAGGATCTATTAATGTCTGCATACTATATTCCCTCTCTAAAATAACTTTTTTCAGAAAACACGAACTGTTAAGATTATTACATATTAATTATTAAAAAAACAACTCTTTAAAATAGTTGCTTAGTCCAAATCCTCTATGAGGTTAAACTCCCATCTCCATTATTATCTTATACAAACCGTATGCATCATCACTTCCGCAAAGCTCCCTTATAGAGTGCATCGCAAATGTCGGAAGCCCGACATCGATAGTATCAATCCCCAGCTTTGCAGCGACTATCGGACCGATTGTCGAACCGCAGCCCATATCGCTTCTTGTTACATAATTTTGCGTCGGTTCATTCAAACTCGAAGCCACATTCATAAACCTTGAGATAGTCTTTGAGTTTGAGGCATAGCGCTGATTTGAGTTTACTTTTATCACAACGCCTCTGTTTATCTGCGGAGCATGGTTTGCGTCATGTTTAGCAGGAAAGTTTGGATGGATGGCATGCGCATTATCGGCACTGATAAAGAGAGAGGAACGGAGCATCTGCGTAAACTCTTCAAAATCGCCAAACATTCGTTTGAGTGTACTCTCCAAAAACGACCCGCCTGCCCCGGAGGCACTCTCGCTTCCCACCTCTTCATGGTCACTTGCAATAAAAAGCATAGGCGTATCATCGCTCACACTGCAGATACTCAGCATGCCTACATAACAACTCAAAAGATTGTCGAGTCTGGCACTCGCAATAAAATCGTTGTTTATTCCGACATAAGAGGCTTTTTGCGTATCGTAGAGACTAAGCTCATTTGCGTAGAGTTCAACAACATCAAGAGCTCCACATGCCGCGAGTTCATTTTTCAAAAACATATCAAAATCAAATTCACTTCCACATGCCACAATAGGTGCAATATCTGTTTGAGCATTCACGCTTTTTTTTTCGTTCACTTCTCTGTCTAAATGAATGGCAAGTGATGGAATAATGGCGATAGCTTTTTTTGTATCAATCAAAGCATCTTTTATTCTGTTGTTAGAATCAAGATAGCCTACTCTGCCTGCCAAAGATAAATCTCTATCAAACCAAGTATTTAAAAGCACCCCGCCATAAGGCTCAACCGCGAACTTTACAACCCCGTCATTTTTTAAAATAGGATTAGGTTTAAGCTTGAGGTTTGGCGAATCGGTATGCGCGCCGACCATTACATAATTTTTTTTGATGCGCGGAAAAGTAAAAGCGATAATAGAAGAATCATTACGAGTAACAAAATACTTTCCGCCCTCTTTAAGCTCCCACTTCTGCACTTCAAAAAGCTGAGTAAAACCGGCATTGGCAAACATCCCGGCCATATTCTGCGTCGCATGAAAAGGTGTAGGTGAAGCGTCTAAAAAGCCAAGAAGTCCGTCGTTAAAATCTTGTTTTGTCATGTTTATCCTTTGTAATACTATTTTTTATATATTTATAATTCAAATGACCGTTTCAATAGAGTTATCACAAAACAGGCACCTTTGTCTTCATTGTGCCATGTAAGAGTACCACAAAGATGTTTTTCTATGATTGTACGAGAAATATACAAACCTAATCCCACTCCGTTTAACTCTTTCTTCGTTGTAAAATAGGGCCGACCTATTTTATCCATAATAGATTCCGGGATTCCCCCCGCATTATCACATATGGAAATAGTAATGACCTCGTTTGTCTCATCTATTGTTATGTTGATTACGGCTTGTTCGATTTTATTACTCAGTAATACCTCTTTTGCATTTAAAAGAATATTAATTAAAACCTGTATCAGTGAACTTTTGACAATATACAGAGAACTCTTGCTGCTGTTTTTTATGTTGAGTGTAATTTTTTCGTTTTCTAAATTCGTACCGATAATGTCAAGGGCACTCTTTAAAACATCTTCTATAGTTGTCTGCTCTTGTGATTGCTTTGGTCTGAAATAGTCGCTAAATTTACTTATAATCTCAGCAAGTTCTTCTACTTGTTTATTAAGATTTTCTAAAGAGTCTGTTGTTATCTCCTCTCCTAGTGCAATAGATAATATAAGATCGTTAATACTAAAGCCTATTACGGCAAGAGGTTGTCTCCAATGATGGGAAATCATTGCAATCATATCACCCATAGCTGCCTGTTTCGCCTGTGCAATCATCATCTCATCTTTGCGTTTTAACTCGTTCTCCATCTCTTTTCGCTCAGTAATGTCGCGAAGTATGCCGATGGCATTCCATTGATTATTCTTCTTGACTGCCGAGAGTGAGAGTTCTATAGGAAATTCCGTCCCGTCTTTTCTCAAAGCGGTCAGCTCAAGCGTCTTGCCGATAACCGGACCTTCTCCTGTTTTTTTAAAATGGCTGAAACCGATTTTATGTGCTGCTAGAAATCTCTCCGGTGTGATAAATGTATGTAATATTTGCCCCATCGCTTCTTTTTGGGAATATCCGAATACTTTTTCGGCTGCCTCGTTCCAATAGGAAATTTTTCCATCGTTGTCCATCATGATGATAGCATCCTGGGCTGAAGAGGTGATAGTTCGGAATTTTTCCTCGCTCTCATACAAATTTTGTTCAGCGCATTCGCGTTCAGTTATATCTCTGTCAATACCGCGGTAGCCTAGCAATTGACCACTCTGGTTAAAAAATGGGACACCACTCGTCTCCAGAGTTTTTAAAGAACCGTCCTTGCAGATATTGATGTTCTTTATCGCAGAAAGCGGTGCGCATTTATCAAGGAATTCTTTAAATACATTGCCGACTCGCTGGGCTTCTTCTGCAGGCATAAGGTCAAAAGGAGACTTCCCGATTATTTCCTGAGGTTTGTATCCTAGCAGCACTTCGATATTTTTGCTGACATATGTGTAAGCACCTTTAGAGTCAACTTCCCATATCCAGTCACTCGTCGATTCTACAAGTGCTCGGAATTTCTCTTCGCTTTCATACAGTTCTTGCTCCACACGCTGACTCTCAGTAACATCAAGCCCGATACTGAGCAATCCAATTGTATTGTTGTGCGTATCTTTGAGTGTTTTGTCATACCATTCAATCACTTTTTGTGTACCGTCCTTTATAAGGATTGGATTCACATTGCCGTTCGTTTGAATGTCGTTGATCGCATTGAGAAATACTTTTTTTGTTTTTTCTCTCTGATCTTGGGGAAGAAATGTACTGAACCAATCTTTCCCTTTAACTTCAGCAATAGAGTAACCTGTCAGTTTCTCAGCGTAGTGATTGAAGCGAACAATCTTCCCTTCTTTGTTGAGTACTACTATGACTACCGGTGCATTATCAATGAGTCTTGTAGAAAAATCACGCTCTAGTCTCAGTTTCTCTTCAATCTTTTTTTTATCACTGATATTGCGAACTGTGGCTTGCACTAATATTTTATCGCCGAGTTCCGAGCGTGTCAGCAACACATCTGAATCAAAAGTTTTTCCATTAATAGTACAGGATTTCCATTCAAAACAATTGGAACCCTCACGCATCGCTATCTCAATCATCTCCTGTGCTTTTTCTGCAGAAGAGCGACCGTCCGGCTGTTGCGGTGGCGAGACATCCCATGGACCAAGCGCGGTGAATTCAGCTACACTGGCTACCCCGAATAATTGCAGGGCAGCTCTATTTGCATCTGTAAACTTCCATAATGGAGGTGTCATGGTCATCAAAGCATCGCGTGAACTCTCAAACAATTGTCTATATTTTTTTTCACTTTTATGTAGTCGTACTTCACGCTCTTTATACTCGGCAATCTCAACTTCCAAAGCATGTATCTTTTCTAATGCGCTCTTCAAATTTACATCTTGCATGAAGACTCCTATAATATTTGTTTAATTGTATGCAAATACTGCTAATTAAACAACATCCACATGCTCATTTCCGTCCAATGCTGTTAAAATCTTGCCATCCACCCTGATTGCCGAATCTATTATAACATTCTGAAGTTTTGAAATAATTGTGATTTTCAGTTCTCTGTTTCCATGATTTTGTCTGACAATTTTATATAAATCTTCAAGCACGCTCAAATTTGTATCTAATCGTATTGCCAAATTTATTGGCTCTTGCGGTACTTCTCTTATCTCCGGTTTTGTTTTTTTTGTCTCTTTTCTTGCCTCTTTGAGCGTCATAATTTTCATAACGCCTATGCGTGTAAACATCTCGGTGTGGGTGATTTTTACCTTGAATGCAACCGGCTCATCAAGGTTCATCTCTGCTAACTCATCGAGTTTGTCCGAAAAGAGCATAATCTCTATATTTCCATGAAAATCCATAAGATTTACGATGCCGAACTGGTTCCCTTTTTTGGAGGTTTTTTTCGTTATCTCCTCCACTTTTCCTATAAAAATTGCCGTTGAGCCATCCTTGATATTTTCTATCTCCGAAGAGAGCGTATAATCCAACTCATCCATGGCAGTTCTAAACCCGTCAAGCGGATGCCCCGAGACATAAAAGCCCAAAGTCTCCTTCTCAAACTCCAAAATCTCTTTTAACTCGTACTCATCGGAGTTTGTCAGATTTAATTTGACACTTGTTATCTCTGCGTCGTCCCCAAAGAGGCTTCCTGCCGCATTCTTTTTGGCATCGCTCGCTTTTTTTGCGGTCTCTATTATCAGCTCTATCTGGTCTAAGAGAGCTTTTCGTGAGTAGCCGAATCTGTCAAATCCACCCGATTTAATGGTGGATTCAATAAATCTTTTATTGACTTTGGAGGAGTCTATGCGGTTTACAAAATCTTCAATAGAGCTAAAAGCACCCCCCTCTTCTCTTGTTCCGATAATAGAAAAAACAGCCGATTCGCCCACACCTTTGATGGCACCCAAACCAAATAAAATAACATCTTTCTCATTTTTTGTTATCGCCGAAAACTCCAAGTAAGAGTCGTTTACATCGGGCGGAGCAAGCTCAATCCCCATGCGTTTTACCTCATCGATGTAGCGGACAACTTTATCCGTGTTATCCTTGTCCGAGGTTAAAAGTGCCGCCATAAACTCGTTTGGATAGTATGTTTTGAGCCATGCGGTCTGAAAAGTTACCATGGCATAGGCTGCTGAATGCGATTTATTAAAACCGTATCCTGCAAATTTCTCAATCAAATCGAAGAGTTTTGAGGCTTTATCATAATCATACCCCTGATTCTTTGCCCCGGTTGCAAACTCATTGTTATAAACACTCATATCCTTCTTTTTACCCATCGAACGACGGATAATGTCCGAATAACCAAGAGAGAAACCGCCGATAGTCTGAACTATCTGCATGACCTGTTCCTGATAAACGATAACTCCGTATGTTTTTCCAAGAATCGGTTCCATCGGCTCAAAAGTGTAGGTAATTGCTTGACGCCCATGTTTACGCTCAATAAAATCATCAAGCATTCCCGACTCCATCGGACCGGGGCGGTAGAGTGCCAAAACCGCGATTAAATCCTCGAAGTTGTCTGGCTTGAGCCGTTTGTTCAAATCCTGCATGCCCGAACTCTCTATCTGGAACATTCCGACCGTCTCACCCGTTCTTATGACTTCATAAACCTTAGGGTCATTCTCGTCAATCTTGTGCCAATCTACCTCTTTGTCGTATCTTCGCTTTATAAGTTTTATGGCGTTGTCGATTACATCAAGCGTTTTAAGACCAAGAAAGTCAAACTTGATTAAATCGACATCTTCAAGATAGTTGAGCGAATATTGGGTTACAAAAGTGTTTTCGCCTGAGGGTTTATAAATGGGTGTCTTTTTCCAAAGCTCTTCGTTTGAGATAACAACGCCCGCGGCATGGATACCTGAGTTTCGCTTTAAACCTTCGAGCTTTTTGGCAAACTCCCAAACTCTCTGTGCATTTGAATCACCCGCTATCAGCTCCCCAATCTTCGGCTCTTTTTGAAAAGCTCCCTCTTCAAACTTACCGTATTTTGTCTTTCCGTTAAGGGTAATTCCAAGCTCATCGGGGATAAGTTTTGCCAGTTTATCCGCCTGAGAGAGCGGCATGTCAAGCACTCTTGCGACATCGCGGATAACCCCTTTTGCCAAGAGTGAACCGAATGTGATAATCTGCGCCACCTGATTGCGCCCATACTTCTCTACAACATAGTCGATGATTTCACCGCGACGCGCCTGCATAAAGTCCATATCAATATCGGGCATGCTTATACGCTCAGGGTTGAGAAATCTCTCAAAAAGCAAATCGTATTTCATAGGGTCGATGTCGGTAATATCTAACGAATAGGCAACCAAACTCCCGGCAGCAGAGCCACGCCCCGGTCCAACCGCTATACCTCTCTCTTTTGCAACTTTCACAAAATCCCAAACTATGAGCATGTAGCCCGGAAATTTCATAGAGTTTATGACATCCATCTCAAACTCTAATCTTGCTCTGTACTCCTCATGTCTCTCTGATGGAACATGCACCAATCTGTTTTTTAGTCCTATGCGGCAACGGTAGATAAAATACTCCGCATCGTTTTTATCAGCCGCACTTTTCCAAACTCTTTTTTCATCTTTAGAAGCCTCATCGGCAAGTGAAGCGTCATCTTCATAATTGATAGAGAGTCCATCTTTGAGTGAATACTCTTTGGTAAATTTGAAATTCGGCGGTGTCGGATTGCCTAGTTTGAGAACAAGATTGCACTTCTCGACTATCTCCTGCGTATGCTCTAACGCCTCGGGAATATCCGCAAAAAGGCGTGCCATCTGCTCCGGTGATTTGAGATAGAACTCATGCACGGAGTGACGCATTCTTTTGGGGTCATCATAGAGTTTATTCATTCCGATGCACATGAAAGCCTCATGATACTGGGCATCCCCGGGGTAAGTGTAGTGCGTATCGTTAGTAGCAACTACTTTTATCTCTGTCTCTTTTGCTATGCGAAGAACTTGATCATCAATGAAAAGCTGGTCGCCTATCCCATGGCGCATAAGCTCCAAATAAAAGTCTTCTCCAAAAATCTCTTTGTACTCCAGTGCCACAGCTTTTGCACCCTCGTACCCCAAAGCACCGTTTCTTACATTTCTCTCATTTGCAGTGTTGAGATGCCAACTCACTTCACCCTGAAGACAGGCGCTTGTGCAGATGAGTCCCTCTGAGTGTTCGCGAAGTTCATGCTTATTGATGCGTGGGTAGTAATAAAAACCATCTATAAAAGCCTTGGATGAGAGGTACATAAGGTTCTCATACCCCTTTTGGTTTTTAGCATAGAGGCAGACATGGAATCTCTGTTTTGTACTTTTATCATCCAGAGTATCGCCGTTATGAATATAACCCTCCATTCCGATAATAGGCTTAATCCCGGCACTCATCATCTGCTGATAAAAGTCAATCGCACCAAACATATTGCCATGATCCGTCATAGCGACAGAAGTCATTCCAAGCTCTTGCAGACGAGAGACAAGGTTTGAGATTTTGTTTGCACCGTCTAAAAGAGAGTACTCCGTGTGAAGGTGGAGGTGGGTGAAGGGTTGTGCGCTCATACTTTTGCCTTGCTCCCATAAAACCAGTAAATCGCCATGCCTATTGCCGACCAACCTATAAATCGCATCCATGTTTCAAACGGTAATCCAGCCATTGTGAAGAGGATGAGGATAAAACTTAGAGGAATGAGAATTTTAAACGCCGGCATTTGGAATTCCGGTTTCATGCTCTCTTGTCTTCGCAACACTATTATCGCGACGGTTACCATCAGATAGGCAAAGAGGGTTCCGATATTTACGAGTTCTGCCAAGGTTTTGAGCGGTACGAGTCCTGCCAAAATACTCAAAAATATGCCGCCGATTATCGTCGCTTTAAAGGGTGTGTTATATTTTGGATGAAGCTCACTGAGGCTCTTTGTGATAAGCCCGTCTCGGGAGAGTGCAAATAGAATTCTGGTAAATCCAAGCCCCATAACAAGCATAACGGTAGTAATCGTAATCACCGCACCGAGAGCAATCACATTTGCGGCGAAGGGTTCGTTGACTTTATAAAGTGCAAATGCCAAGGCATCCGGAACATTGAGCTCTTGGTAGGGAACAATCGCCGTGAGTGTAAAGCTCACCAAGATGAAAAAAACTACGCTGAGTATGAGTGATAATATAAGTCCCCATGGAATATTTCTTCTAGGGTTTTTTGTCTCTTCTGCAACAGTGCTGATTGCATCAAATCCCAAATATGCGAACATTATTAATGATGAAGCATGCCAAACTCCTTCCCAGCCGAAGGGCATAAAGTCGCTCAAATTGTTAAAATCCACATGCGGCAAACCGACGAATACAAATACAGAAAGTACGATGAGTTTGATGAAAACTATGACTGTATTGACTCGCGCACTCTCTTTGATACCGATTGCCAAAAGGACGAAAATAAGTAAAACGATACTAAATGCACTGATGTCGATGTAAGTGCCTTGCGCCGGATTAAATGCACCCGTGAGTGCATGCGGTATATTTATTCCCATGCTGTTCTCTAAAAAACGACGCAAATATCCTGACCAACCCGTCGCCACTGCTGCGGTTGCAACGCCGTATTCTAAGAGAAGATTCCACCCGACAAACCATGCAAACATCTCACCCAGACTTGCAAAAGTAAAGCTGTATGCACTTCCGGCAACAGGATATGCGGAGCTGAGTTCTGCATAGATAAGAGCGACAATCGCAATCATTACGCCGCTAAGCAAGAAGGATAAAATAATCGCGGGACCTGCCATAGTCGCTGCTGCTTGACCGGTTATTACAAAAATCCCCGAACCGATAACCGCCCCGACACCGATGAAAGTAACGTCCAAAAGCCCCAACTTTCGCTCAAAACTTCCACCGCTGCCCGAGAGATCTTTTTTGTAAAACAGATTTCGCATGTATTGCCTTTAACAAAGAATATTATCTGATGTTACGCACTAAAACGAACATGTCCGTTTTAGTGGCAGGGACTAAAGTCCCTACAACCTCCTAAAGCTACGAAAAATGAATTTTTCGAGATTTACATAGTGTGTTTTGCACTTTTTCATAAAAGTGCGTAACATCAGTTATCATTGAATTTATAGGTTGATTTTAAAGGGTATTATTATAGTGAAAGAGGCTTAAACATGAGGAGATTTGTTATTTAATCAAATTTAGATAGAAATATTCTACTATTAAAAAAAACCTAAAATTTTATATATTGATACTTTCCTGATATATTCTCTGCTACACTTTCGGCATGAAAAACACTATCCTTTTATATATCGCTATTATCGCTTTTTTCGGTGGCGGAATCGCCTATGTCCTTCATATAGGAAGCAACTTAGAAAGTGCAACCGTCCTATATGCCATTCTGCCCCATACAACGCTAAGTTCAGGTTTGATCGAAAATTTCCTGAAGCAATTACACCATCCTTTAGCTCTTTTGCTGATTCAAATTGTTGTGATTATGGTGGCTACCCGTCTTTTCGGTTTTTTAGTCTCCTTCGTTGCCCAGCCTACGGTTGTGGGGGAAATTATTGCAGGAATCATCCTTGGTCCATCCTTATTAGGGTTGTTTCTCCCTGAATTTTCTATTCTTTTATTTCCCAAAGAGTCATTGAGCAATCTTAGTCTCATCAGTCAACTCGGGTTAATCTTTTTCATGTTTGTCGTCGGAATGGAACTTGATTTCGAAAAAATCAAGAAACAATCGAGTGCTTCAGTCTTTATAAGTCATGCCAGTATCATCTTCCCTTTCTTCTTGGGAGTAGTCCTGTCCTACTGGCTCTATCCGCTATTTGCTCCCAAAAATGTTTTATTCATGCCGTTTGCTCTCTTTATCGGTATCGCCATGAGTATCACCGCCTTTCCTGTCCTAGCTCGTATTATCAAGGAGAAAAATCTCACCGATACCGGTTACGGTGCAATGGCGATTACCTGCGCTGCAACGGATGATATCACCGCATGGTATATCCTAGCTCTCATTATTGCCCTCTCCATTTCAGGAACGCTGGGCTCATCCTTGTTTCTATTGCTTTTTATCGCTCTGTATGTTATCGTTATGTTTTATGGTATTCGACCCCTTCTCGCTAAAATTGGGAGTACTCAGAACGAGCGACTCAGTATGAACGCTATGTCGGCTATTGTGGTTTTACTCCTCGTCTCTTCTCTAGTCACCGAATCAATTGGTATTCACGCCCTCTTCGGTGCTTTTATGGCGGGGGCCATGATGCCATCCTCAGCAACTTCCCGTCTCAAAGAGCTAATTGCTCCTCGCTTGGAATATGTTAGCCTTCTCGTATTACTCCCTCTCTTTTTCGCCCTTACAGGACTTCGGACGGAGATTGGACTGCTCAACACAAGTGATGGATGGCTTGTATGCGGACTCATTATTATTGTTGCCGTCAGCGGAAAATTATTGGGAAGTTCATTGGCGGCAAAATTTATGGGCTTCAATTGGCGCGATTCCTTCGCGTTGGGAATACTGATGAACACGCGAGGATTAATGGAATTGGTCGTATTAAATATCGGCTATGACATGGGAATTCTCTCTGCGGAACTCTTTACAATGTTTGTCATCATGGCATTAGTCACCACCTTTATGACCGGACCGATACTCAATCTGATAACGAAAGGGTTTAAAGAAAACAAGGTAGTCGAAACGATGCAGAAAAGTTTGATTGATCTTCTATCGCATGAGCTTCGGACCCCTCTAACACTCATTCGAGGTGCTGCTACAAATCTTGCAAACCGAAAATTTATCCTTGAAGCAAACGATAAAGAAGAGATGATTCAAACTATCGTCGAAGGATCCCGCCGTATGGAAAAGGTAATCGACAATCTACTCCTCCACGCACGCTTTCGTGAAGGGAAAACACCTCTGAATATGACGATGGGACGATTGGAAGAGGTCGTTTCTTCCGCATTATCTGTAGCTGAAGACGACTGGCATAGGCAAGCCAAACTCTCCTTTAGCGCTGAGTTTCCACCTATTATGGCAGATTTTATTCTACTTCAATTAGCCATCGGCAATCTGTTAGACAATGCATTTAAATACGGAGACGATGTGAGCGTCGAGCTGTCATCCGCATACAATGAACTCTATTTGGTTATTTGTAACAACGGGGATCTTCCCTCGACCGACACAATTAGTACACTTGGTACTATCTCAGGTCGGTTGGATAATGCCCAAGGCAAACCGGGGTCGGGGATTGGTTTGCGGCTTTCTCAAACCATTATCGAAGCACATGGTGGAAACTTGGTGATAGAGATGGAGAATGACCATTTTTGTGTTCGGGTGACACTGCGCGGTGAATTATGACGCCCCATATCCTGATTATAGACGATGATCCCTCCATTCGCCGTTTGCTTGCGATGACACTGGCATTCGCAGGATTTATGACGGAAACGGCGGCGACAGGAAAAGATGGGTTAAAAAAAGGCTCTGATAAACATTTCGATTTGATTTTACTCGATTTAGGATTGCCGGATATGAGCGGAGTGAAGTTTTTAGAGCGTTATCGTAAAGATGAAGAAACTCCCGTGATTATCGTATCTGCAATCCATGATGAATTAGACAAAATAGCCGCATTGAATGCCGGAGCCGATG
Source organism: Sulfurimonas sp. (assembly GCA_041662225.1). GTDB lineage: Bacteria > Campylobacterota > Campylobacteria > Campylobacterales > Sulfurimonadaceae > Sulfurimonas. The sequence goes on along the minus strand of JBAZSX010000003.1, from coordinate 28,401 downwards.
ATTATGTGACTAAGCCTTTCAGTACAGATGAGCTTATTGCCCGCATACAAGCAAATTTGCGTCGTCAACTTCCGACATCGACCGCACCATCACTTTTAGTTGTTGGTGCAATAACAATGGATATATCGTGTAGAGTCGTTATAATCGATGATACAAGTATCAAACTCACGCCCAAAGAGTTTAAACTTCTCCGAGTTTTTATGGAGAATTACGGTAAAGCACTTACCCATTCATGGCTTTTAAAAGCCATATGGGGAGTCGGTTATCAGCATGAAACGCACTATCTGCGTGTTTTCATCAATCAACTACGCCAAAAAATAGAAGCAGATCCCACCCGTCCGAAGCGAATCGTCACAGAAACGGGAATTGGCTATCGGTTTATTGGATAATAAGTTGTTTAACTAGAATGATGCAGTAGGAAATTAGGGTTTTCGCATGTGCCGAAGCGAAGCGACAACTAGCCTAACTGGCGTTAGACCATGTGAGCAACTAAATTGCGAATCGGTATGCCCTCGGGATGCAAGGGCATTTGGAAATAAAAGAAGATTACTTAACTTTTTCTAAATACTCACAATCCACAGTGTTTACTTTGATAGTGTCGCCCTCAAGAACATGGTAAGGAACTTGAACTACTGCACCTGTCTCTAAAGTTGCAGGTTTTCTGCTTCCGCTTGAAGTATCGCCTTTGAAGTTTGGCGGTGTATCAGTGATAACAAGCTCCATAATTTCAGGTGCGCTTACAGAGATTGCGTTCCCTTTGAAGAAGATAATATCTACATTGATTCCATCTTTGAACCATTTAGAAGCGTCATCACACTGCTCATATGAAAGAGCTAACTGCTCATAAGAGTCGTTGTCCATAAACTGAAACGATTCGCCGTCGTCATAAAGAAACTGCATCGTTGTAAAAGTGATTTCCGGAACTTCAAATTTATCGCCGGCATGCACAGTCTTTTCAACTACTTTACCGTTTAAAAAACTTTTCATCTTCATACGAACAAATGCCGCACCTTTGCCCGGTTTAACATGTTGGAATTCTACTACTTTATACGGTACTTCACCTACAATAAGACGAACATTCTTTTTGATATCACTCATGCCTACAGTTGCCATAAAACACCTTCTTTTTTAAAAATAATTTTGGAATTTTACACTATGTGGACTTAAATGTTATATAGCTTCAAAGCTATCCGACCAAAAATGGATTGGCATGTGGAAAAAATCTTTGCACATGCCAAAGGTTTTTAAGCCATAAAATCGTTTAATCGTAGATTTTATACTTGTTAAAAATATTGAGTCCATCTTGCATTCTTGGCATGTAGTCGTCATTTATCAACTTTTTGTATCCGGCATTATTTCCTAATTTTTGATATTCAGGTTTGAATTTAGTGTATGCCTCTTTTATAAGCTCTTCATTATGTAACATAAAGTTATATTGTTCTATCTTCTTTTGTATCTCTGCTATCATATCTTTTTGATTTTCAACTATGTTATAAGACTCCCAATTTCCCTCAATACCATACTTTCTTAAATCCATAGTAGAATTATTTGGCGCATTAAAGTCTATTTTTTGTGTCTGTTTATCTTTGTTGTTTTGCTCATCATAAAACCACTCAAGTGCATGTGGGTCAGCTCGTCCTGCTTTGATTAATGTTGTTAAAAAATTAACAACCGTGTAGCTTGTATCCATGAAAGATGAGCTTAAATTAGCTGCGTAGATTTTTGCCTCTTCTACAGTTTTGCCCTGCTCCAGACCTTCATAAACGGCTGCATTTTGAAATCGTGCTATTTCAGTCGCATTATGAACACCATCTTTAGCCAGAGAGTTATAAGGATATTTTGCTTGAATCTCTTGTACGCCTTTTAGCATCTTTGTGTATGCCTCTTCTGAGCCAAATAACTTTGTTACAACTTCATTTAACGCAGATTTTTCAAGAGCTTTATCTTTTTCACTTTGTTGTTGTCCTAAAACTATTTTAGTTCCGCCATTTTTTAGAAAAATTTCGTCTGCCATTTTCAGTACATCTTGAAATGGTACATAATTTGGATAAGCCTCATCAATCTTTTGCTTTTGAATCTCTTCGTCCGATGGAGAGTATGCTTCAGGTGTCGGGGTATAAACATCTTTATACTTCTCTTGCATCTGAGCCATTTTTCCTGTTGCCTCAGTTTTAGCTACATTATCAGTTGCAGATGAGGCATTTGTCGCTGTTACACTTGCAGTTTTTTCTACTTCTTTGGTAGCCAAAAGTTTTTCTAAAGAGCTTGCCTCTTGAGTGTTTTCTTCTAGCAAAACTTTGATAATAGCCTGTTGTTCTAACGACATGTTGTCATTTGTAGCACCGTCTAAACTATCTTTGTAATCTTGGAGCAGCTCTTTTTTATAATCATTTAACATTTTAGAAGTTTCAAGTTTTGATTCTGTGGTATTTCCTCTGCTATCCATTAGAGTTTGGGCATATTCATCTACTTTGTTTTGGATATTTTCTTTTGTTATGGCTGATGCTGAAGAGATGGAACCTTTGGAATATAAATCATCTAAAAATTTATTTACTGCGGATTCTTCTGTGTTTTTTACTTTTATGGAGTCATTACTTGATTCAGCCATTTTATCGGTTTGCTGCGTCGGTGCTGTACTCTCATAAGCAGATGTTGCTTGTGTGACTGTAGTTTTATCTGTTGCTTGAGTGTATTGTGTTTGCGTTGATGATGTTACGGTCATAGAATTCTTCTTAATTATAATTAAATATAATCAAGCAAGAGATATTCCAATTTATACCGGATTGTTATTTATGAGCTAAAGATATGCAATAACAAACTTTTTTGAAAATAATTCCGGAGTTTAACACTATGTGGACTTAAATGTTATAAAGAACCGGAATATCTAACCATGATTTTCCATAACATAGACCCGATTTCGCCCACTTTCTTTTGCCATATAAAGGGCTGTATCGGACTTTTTGATAAGTTTTTCTATGCTCTCCTCATCGTTCATTGTAGCCAGGCCTATACTTACAGTAACATGAATAACATGCTCGCCACTTGTTACTTCCATCTTTTCTATAGACTCGCAGACCCTTTTTGCAAATGTAGCTGCACCTTCAAACGATGTGTTTTGAAGAATAATGCAAAATTCCTCCCCGCCTATACGACCGAAGAGATCGCTCTCGCGCAATAAAAGCGTAATCGTCTTAGCAAACGCTTTGAGTATGTCATCACCTGCTTGGTGACCGTATGTATCATTCACATTTTTGAAATAGTCCAAATCTAAAGATAGCACCTGCAAAGTAGTGCCATTTCGCTTAGCAATGTCAAAATATTTTTGTGCAACTCGCATAAAATAGCCTCTGTTGCTGATACCCGTTAAGAAGTCGGTATTTGCCAAAACTTTGAGCTTTTCATTGGCAGCATGAAGCTCTTTTGTTCTCTCTACGACCTCTTTATCCAATCGCTCGTTAAATTTTTTCAAATCTCGACTTCGGCGTTTAATATGCAATATCCACCCAAACAACACCACACTTAAAAGGCCGAATATATAAAAATAGAGGGCGTACTCTCTTAAAATATTAGCTATTGTAATCTCACTCTTATCATAAGGATCTATTTTTAATTTTTTCAAAACCTCATGCACACTAGAGTAATCCTGAGGAACGCTCCAGCTGTCTATGCCCTCTTTTTGCGCCAAATCTGATTTAAGTGAAAAGGAGATTACTTCGGAAAAAACTCTGTTTGCTAAGACATCAGATGTCTCTTTAAGCTTTGCAATCGGCCATTCCGGATAGAGTTTGGTACTGACGAGATAGGGGAAATTATCATACTTTTTAGGAGCAAGAACTTTAATGTCCCCTAAATCAATCAACCCCTCTGCCGCCATATGCTCAAGGGTATCTGTTCGTACCGCACCTGCATCTATTTTTGAAGAGAGAACTTCTCGGACAACTTCATCATGCGTCTCAAAATAACTTAGTTGCAGATCCTCTTTATCTATGCCATGACTTAGCAGTTCTTCATAAGCTATTATCCAACCGCCAAAAGACAAAGGACTTACTGCACCAAATGATACTCCCTCCAAATCTTCAAGGCTCTGCACTTTTTCATTGTCACTTCTTGTAAAAATTACACTTCCAAACTCTTTTAACTTATACTTATTTTCACTGTCGCTGTTAACCAAAGTAGCTATTCTTGAAATGCCGTAGCTTCTTTCGAGCTGGACATACTGCATAGTGTTTGTAATTATAAAATCAACGGATTTGTTTTTCACAGCCTGCACTATTTCCGTAAAATCTAAAGGCACGATAGAAAAATTGTAAGTATCGAGTCGTTTATTGAGATATTGCGCTAGATTGTCCCAGCGCTTATGCGCTACTTCATCACCGCGCTTCGCAAGCACACCGATGCGTACATTTTGGAGGTTGAGCCCCAATGGGTTAATAAATCCATCCAAACTGTAATTTCTATCAAGCAGACCGTTGAGCCTATAAATTTTGGCTATCTCTTCATACCTATTTTTGCTGATATGCCCAAAAGGCATATCGCCCTTAAGAGCCAAATCTTTTAAAACTTTTCCCTCGTAAATAAGGTTCTCAAGTGATTTGTTTTGGGTGTTGTATTTCTCATAAATCAGCTTTGCCGTAGCTTCAATATTTTCAAAAGCCCACAGCCACCCTTTTGTTGATGCTTCTTGAAAAGCTTTAACCCGCTGAGGATGAGTTTCTATCTCTTTTTGCGAGGTAAAAACTATGTCATCATAAAAATCAAAACCATACTCTTGAGGATTGAAAATAGTATAAGGGATACCTCTATTTTGGAGATAATAAGGCTCGTTTGAGAGGTAACATGCCATTGCGTCTGTCTTTGCGTCTATCAAATCCTCAATATCAAAAGAGTGAATCTGCATGATTATGTCACTTTTGGAGATACCGTTTGAGAGAAGCATACCCATGTTCGAAGCAGACTGGACGGCATCATCCGTAACCATCACCCTTTTGCCATGAAGGTCATGGGGCGTTTTAATCTCAGGATTTGTCGCTATTAGAACATAGGGCGAACTCTGATAAATTGCACTCAAAGCGACTACAGGTTTACCCTTATTTTTGGAGATGAGAAGTGAAGAGTGCGCCACACCGTAGGTCGCCTTTTGCGATACTACATCCTCGATAATGTCAATGGAATTGTCAAACTCTTTTATAGCGACATCCAAACCTGCATCTCTGTAAAAACCATGCTCTTTGGCAATATAAAAACCTGCAAACTGAAACTGATGCTTCCACTGAAGCTGGAGCACCACACCCTCATTACTTGCACAGAGTCCGACAGCTAGCAAAATTATGAACAGGCAATACCGCACACTCTCCCCTCTTTCGCATATATCAATATACATCGGCTAATTTCCAATATTATATATGATTTTTAAAACAAATCGGCTTCTGAACTGCTTAAAATGTTATAATTGCGTTCAATTAACATCTTTTAGGACAAAACTATGGAATTCACCCTCGAAGCTACTTCAAAAAATGCCCGTGCATGTACAATCAAAACAGCCCACTCCACCATCAAAACACCTGTATTTATGCCTGTAGGAACGCTTGGAAGCGTAAAATCACTCGACATGGATGATGTTTTAAACATACTTGGCGCTGAAATAATTTTGGCTAATACATACCATATGTATCTCAGACCGGGGGACAAAACAGTTGCAAAAATGGGAAAACTTCATGGTTTTACAACCTACCCTAAAAGCTTTTTAACAGACAGCGGCGGGTTTCAGGCGTTCAGCCTAAGCGACATCTCAAAAGCTTCAGAAAAAGGTATAGAGTTTCGCTCTCACATCGACGGTTCAAAACACTTCTTTACACCCACAAAAGTTATAGATATTCAACACAATTTAGGCTCTGACATTATGATGATATTAGACGACTTGGTTGCGCTTCCTGCAACGCAGGAGAGAATCGCACTCAGCATTGAGAGAACCACTGCATGGGCAAAAGAGTCGATAGAGTATTTTAGAGCAAAACAAAAAGAGGGTGTCGGAACAGAGCAAAATATCTTTGCTATCATTCAAGGCGGAACAGACAAAGCATTCCGCACAAAAAGTGCGACTGAACTTTGCGCACTTGATTATGACGGTTTTGCAATCGGCGGACTCTCGGTGGGAGAGTTAAACAACGAGATGTACGACACGGTTGAGCATACGGTAAAGTACATGCCGACAGACAAACCGCGATATTTGATGGGCGTCGGAACTCCTGAAGATTTGATAGAAAATATTGAACGGGGTATTGACATGTTTGACTGTGTTATGCCCACACGAAACGCCAGAAACGGCACACTTTTTACCTCTTTTGGACGCATAAACATCAAAGGTGCAAAGTTCAATGAAGATGCGCTGCCGATTGACCCTGAGTGTGAATGTATAACATGCAAAAGATACACAAGAGCCTACCTAAACCACCTCTTCCGCTCAAGAGAAATCACCTATTTCAGACTGGCAACCATTCATAATCTGCATTACTATCTTAACCTTATGAGAGAAGTTCGTGAGGCTATTCTTGAAGATAAATTTGCGGAGTATAAGAGAGCATTTTATGCTAAAAGAGGCGTTATTTTATAAAAGAAATCGCACTCTTCACGGCATTTATATAGCTAAGTGTTTTTGCTTCGCCTTTATAGGCGATATCGAAGGCTGTTCCATGGTCAACTGAGGTTCTGACAATTGGCAAGTTCAGCGATATATTTACGCTCTCGTCAAAGTAGAGCGCTTTGAGCGGTGCTAAACCTTGGTCGTGGTACATTGCTACAAAATAGTGAAAGTTAGCGCGAAAGTGCGGTGTGAAAGCGATGTCCGGAACGATTGGTCCTATAAACTGCTCAAACCCTATTTTCTTATTTGCACTTTTTATTGCCTTGGTTATGCTAAGCTCTTCATCTCCCAATACTCCGTTATCGCCTGCATGTGGATTTAAGCCAAGCACGGCTACTTTTTCTTTGGGAAGAGAGTTGTGTAAATCTAAAAAGAACTGTTTTAATTTTTTATACTGTACAAGCGCTGCCACATCTTTTAGCGGCACATGTTCGGTAAAGAGTGCTACAAACATCTTTTCACATCCGAGCATCATAATGGCATCTTGTTTAAAATAATCTCGGAGTAAATCCGTATGCCCCACAAAGTGAAGCCCTGCTCTCTTCCAAGCCTCTTTGTGGATTGGCATGGTCACAACTGCATCCGCCTCTTTTGTCTCACACAGTTTTATTGCACACATAAAAGAGTCATAGGAGTACTTTCCACATGCCGCGTCCACCTGCCCTGCTTTTATCTCAAATTCTCCATCCACATGCCAGAGGTTGAAATCATTCGGCACTGCAACATTCAGAAGTTTTGCAGCTTTTTCTAACATGTGAGAATTAATGCAATAGATTGGGTTGCAGAGTTTAGAGACCTCTGCATGGGCTTTGAGAGCTATCTCTATGCCGACACCGTTCAGGTCACCGACGCTTATCGCGATTGTAGGTTTTTTCATTATCTTGTAGTTAATCGCTTCATCTCTTTCACGGCGTCCGCCAAACCGCTGAAAACACTTCTGGCAATAATACTTTGACCGATATTCAGCTCTATTATCTCTTCTATCTTCATCATCTCATGCACATTATGGTAGTTGAGTCCGTGCCCTGCTGCAACTTCCAACCCGATTTTTTTGGCATGGCGTGCTGCATTTTTTATATCTTCAATCGATTTTTCAAGTCTATCGGAAAGCGCATATCTTGGAAGTTCAAGCTCTTTAACCGAGTGGTTTGAGTATGGAAGGGAAGAGTTTAACATGGCAAAAAGATTGGCAAAAGTTCCTGTATGAAGCTCCACCATCTCCGCACCCAACTCGCGTGATTTTTCCATGGCAAGAAGTGTCGGGTCAACAAAAAGTGAAACGGGAATAATAGAGTCATGTAACTGTTCAATGCTATAGCGTATCTCCTCTTCATAGCCAAAAACATCCAATCCGCCTTCAGTGGTTACCTCTTCTCGTTTTTCAGGAACTAAAGTAGCGCGATGCGGACGCAGTTTGCAAACAATATCTAAGATATTTGTATTGATTGAACACTCCAAATTTACGGGCACAGTTGAATTTTGAATAATATTTTTTGCATCCGTATCTTGAATATGGCGTCTGTCTTCTCTCAAATGAATCGTTATCTGGTCTGCTCCATTTGCACATGCCACAAAAAGAGCCTGCAGAATTTCAGGGTCATTCACCCGTCTAGCCTCTCTTAAAACCGCCACATGGTCGATGTTTACGCCTAATTTCATCTTGCTCACTTCTTCGCTCCTTTTGCACTGTTCATAAACTCTATGTACTCATTTTCAAGATTATCAGGATTTATAAAATTTCCTATATGCACATGCACCACTTTTTTCTCTTCATAAGGAGCATTTTTGAAAACCTCTTCTAAAGGTTCGTTTATAAATACAGGTACAACATCAAGGTGATTTGCTTTAGCTATTTTGGATGCACCGCTTTGAAATTTTCCAAGCCCTACTCCACCGAATCTTTCACCCTCCGGAAAAATATAGATGTTAAGAGTATCAACTTTGGCAAGCGTAGATTTAATTTTTTTGAAAAAACTGAGCAGCCCTTTTCCACTCTCCAAATCAACACTGATGCAGCCGCTAAATTTGAAAAAGTCACCGTAAAAAGCGTTAAAAAGCTCCTCTTTTGCTATCCATGCACCCGTCTTATGATCCAGTGAAAATACATGTTCCATTACTATTATGTCAAGAAGCGAGCGGTGGTTTATGGCATAGAGAATTTTATCTTTTGTTGGAAGGAGGCCGATGAGTTTAACTTCTATATTTAAAAACTTTAAAACGCTGTTTGAGTATGCCTGACGGTCTAATGAGAGTTGAGTGTAAGCCGGTTTTTGTGAGATAAACGGATGATAAAATGTCTTTTTAAAAATGTTAATATATTTATATCCAAGCTCAATCATGAATATATATTTACCTAGTGTTTTTAGCATACAATTTCCCCTTTTTTGAAAGGGAAAATTATATCTAAAGTTTTTAAATTAGAGATTTCCCACAGACTAAGCCAAACTAGAATTGTGCTAATTATCTTTTTTATGATTTTTCTTTAGAGACATCTCTTTCTTCATCATCTGTACTTCATCTTTAGCATTTATACGGATATGTTCATCTGCAACCAACTCTTTTGCTTTTATCTTATTTGGATAATCAATGTGATTCAATATATGTTTAATGCAGTTTATTCTAGCTTTTTTCTTATCATCCGAGCGAATAATTGTCCACGGCGCGTGGTCTGTATTTGAAGCCAAAAGCATAGAGTATTTTGCTTTGGTGTATTTATCCCAAAGCCCTTGTGAAAGCTCATCAACCGGTGAGAGTTTATACTGTTTCAGTGGGTCTTCTCTTCTTGTATTAAATCTTTTTTCCTGCTCCTCTTTTGAGACAGAAAAGTAAAATTTAAATATTTCAACACCTGAATTGACAAGCATCTTCTCAAATTCCGGAACATCATGTAAAAACTCTTTATGCTCTTCTTGCGTACAAAACCCCATAACAGGCTCAACTCCGCCACGGTTATACCAACTTCTGTCAAAAAGAACTATCTCTCCCGCGGATGGCAGGTGATGCGAATATCTCTGAAAATACCACTGTGTCTTTTCTATGTCACTCGGCTTGTCAAGTGCCACAACTCTAGCTCCACGCGGATTGAGATGCTCATTGATTCTTTTGATTGTTCCGCCTTTTCCGGCGGCATCACGCCCCTCAAAAATCATCAAAATTTTCTTGCCGGTCTCTTTAACATGGTTTTGCATTTTGAGCAGCTCGATTTGAAGTGTTTTAAGCTCATTTTCATACGCTATAACTTCCTCTTTTACCCAAACGGCTACTCTCTTTTTTACACCCTTTTTATTCCTCTTTTCAAACTCTTTTTGCTGTTCCTTCTCATCTTTTCTTCTATCCGGATGGACTATCTCTTCTATCGATACGCTATTTAACTCATCGTCTATCATCTCTCTTTTGTGACCCATTCTAAACTCCGCTCCATAGATTATATGGGCTTCATTATAAGCCATCAAATATTAAAAAGAGTTTTTTATCAGCTCATTCAATCTGTTTACATCCTCTGTAGTAGCAAAACAGCTTTTCTCCCCACATAATAGAAACTTTTCATCTCCCGTGAGTTTAAACTGAGTAAAAGGATACTCTAAACCGGCTAACCTATATGAGTTAAATTTAAAATTCTCCTCATTCGATTTTATAACTCTGTCACCCTTTAAATATCTCAGCATTTGAACCAACATGTATGGAGAGTAGATAGGTTTTCTACCCAGTTCATAGGAGTTGTACTCTAGTGTTTTAAAGGCGAAGTGAGTATATTTTTCATCCTCAAGGAGTGTGCCAAGAGAGAGAAGAACATCCACCATTATGCTTACGGAACTCGTATAAGTATTGTCTGATGTCTCGGCTTTTGTAACAAACTCGCCGTTACTGAAATTCCATTCTCCCTTGTTATAGAACTCTTCCAAAGCCCTGTTTGCAAATCTCTGTGCATCTATGAGATAGAGCTCATTTTGAGTGAACTTATATGCAGCAATGAGTGCCTGCGTCAAAAATGCATAATCTTCCAAGAAAGCCTCAATTTTAGGTTTTTTATGAATAAGTGTTGTGTGATAAAGCGTGCCGTCAATATACATGCATTCCATTAAAGCGTCAAGAGATTTTACAGCGCTCAGATTATATTTATTATCAATCGCACCAAGCGTAAAGAGCGATTTTATCATCATAGCAGACCATGAAGTTTGGATTTTTTTGTCAATAAATGGGTACTCTCTGCTTTTTCTGATATTTTGAAGTATTCTCTTTACCTCTTTAAAATATGCAGGTTTATCTGCACCCTCCAGATGAATAATATTTTTGCCTTCAAAGTTTCCGCCAAGGGTGACATCCATTTCACTCAACATGGCCTTGACATGTTCATACCCATTTTCACTCAGGGCACGGTTAACTTCGCTATAACTATATACAAAGTAGGTTCCCTCTTCACCGTCGCCGTCTGCGTCACTGGCAGAGTAAAGGAGATTATCTTCACTCATGAAATTTTGCCAAAAATCTGCAATCTCTTTAGCTGTCTCTAAAAAACTCTCATTTTTATAGGTCAGATACGCTTGTGTATATAACTCGCACAAAAGGGCATTATCATACAGCATCTTCTCAAAGTGCGGAACTTTCCACATGCTATCTACCGAATATCTGCAAAATCCTCCATCTACAAGGTCGTACATGCCGCCCTTTCTCATGGATTTCAAAGTGTGAAGAACCATTGCTTTTGCCGCTTTATCGTCATAAAGTCTGTCTATGGTCAGGAGCGCATTAAGAGTTGAGGTATGTGGAAATTTCGGTGCAACAGAAAAACCGCCATAAGAGATCTCATAATTACTTTTTGCCTGAAGCATAAAATTTTTCACTATCTCCTCTTTTAAAACCGTCGCCTCTTTTGGATGCTCTTTGTGCTTTAAAAACTTCTCAATCTCATCGGCATTTTCAAATAGCCTAGGGTCGTTCTCTCCTATTTTTTGAGCAATCAGTTTTGTAAGCTCTTTAAACCCCATCCCCTCGATGCTCCCCTGCTTTGACTCCGGCGGAATGTAAGTTCCGGCAAAGAAGGGTTTGTTATGCGGAGTGCAGAAGATAGAAGTAGGCCAACCGCCGGCACGACGGTTAAGCAACATGTGCACCTCTTGATAATGTTTGTCAATGTCGGGTCGCTCTTCGCGGTCAACTTTTATGCAGACAAAGTTTTTATTTAAAATATCTGCACACTCCTGATTTTCAAATACATTTTCCTCCATCACATGGCACCAATGACACGCGCTGTAACCGATGCTTATAAAGATGGCTTTGTTCTCGTTTTTGGCTTTGGCAAAGGCTTCTTCACCCCAAGGGTACCAATCAACCGGATTATTTTTGTGTTGCTGTAAATAAGGTGAATCTTCTGTGGCTAATCTGTTTGACATAATAATTTCTCGACTTTAATTTAGGTTTATGTAGAGTATGAAAATTTTAATGATGTTTTGCTTAAAGAAAAAAGTAGATATTTATTTTTAAATGTTACTGTTTAGAAATAATGAAAAATTTATAGCGGAGTAAGAGAGTTTTTTTTGAGTTAAAGTAAAGATTTTAAGCTAAAAAGTGAGTTTTGAAACCCAAATTTTTAGCTAATAGAGAGAGCTTGAAATACTTGTTTCAGAATTTCAACCCTGAGCTTTTTTTGTTTTTTTATCACTGCGTTTTTCTTTCAAAGTTTTTGTTGCCGATTTCTTAACCGTTTTTTTTGCATCTTGACCTTTTGCCATAATATCTCCTTTGTTTGGATTTGTTAATCATATAGTCGTCCCACCATTGTATATGACTTATACTTAAAGCTGATCATTTTGAACTTTTTAGCTTACATCAAGGGTATAGAGTTTTAAGAAATATTCCTGAATAAGACATCCTATTCAGGCAGGAATAAAAACCTCTCAAAGGTCGATTCCTTTTACATTAATAATCTGCCGTCTGACATAATTATTGAACCTCTATGTTGTTTTTTTGCTTTATTATTTTGAATTTTCAGTGTTGCTAGAATATTATTGAGTGTATCTGCTTCAAATACCTCGACCATACTAATCGTTGCACTCAAGTTAGAATTAGATGCAAACGGCACTTTCTCAAGATTCTCTTTAATTGTTGTTGCAATTTTGTTCAAATTATCATTGACGATTTGAGGGAATAAAATAATAAATACATCCCCCTCCCATCGTGACAATATATCTTTATCTCTAATGCAGCGTTTAAATACCATACTGCACTTTTTTAAAGCGGTTTCTGATTCAGGTATGCCATATGTTTTTGCAAAATTATTAAAATTGTCAATATCTATATACATTAATGAAAAAACACCCTTGTTTTCATTTGCGAGTTTTTGCAGTTTTGCATTCATAATAGACGTCATGTGCATTTTATTTGAAGTTCTTGTTAATGGATCTGTCGCAAGAATTTCAGCTAGTTTTGACATTTTTTCTTGAAGTTTGTTTTGCAATGCAATAGTATTAATCTCTTTTTCAATTCTGGCAAAAAGTTCTACAGGGATAAATGGTTTAGTTATATAATCAGAAGCACCAAGTTTAAAAAGTCTCTCAATAGCTTCCGGTTTTGTTAAAGATGTATGAAAAATAACCGGAATATTTGCCGTTTCTTTATCAGCTTTTAGTAATTTAATAGTTTCATAACCATCCATCACAGGCATTTCGACATCAAGAATTACAAGTGACGGTTTATGATTACTTATCCAATCTATTGCATCTTTTCCATTTAACGAAAAAGTAACCTTATAACCTTTTTCTTCTAATGCTGATGAAAGAGTAGCAATCATCACTTTGCTATCATCAACCAAATGAATACAGTATTGACTATAATCATTTTTTAAATCTATTTTAATTGAATCTATAACTTGCCCTTTAACATTATGAAATTTTATTTCTTTGAGCATTTTATCATTTTAAAGGTTCATCCCAAGTTAGGATGAATTAAAAAATTTATATGTTGAGAGTCAAAAATTACACTAATGTGATGCCCATTATTTCAAGTAGGAAAAGTGCCTCGTATCGGCTGAAAATCGCGCCTATGAGATGGTTAGTGCGTATGTTGATGTAGGTGTTTTGTGCTTCGGTAAAATTAGCATATTCCAAGTGGGTGTTTTCAAATAATGCTCCCTTGAAATCTGTACCTGAAAAATTGGCTTTTTGTAGTGAACAGTTGCGAAAATCGACCTCTTTTGCACGGCACTCCTTCATTACAAGACCCTCTAGTGTTAAGCCAAAAAAGTTACTGTCGTTTAAAATACACTCCGTAAATCGTATAGGATCGGCGCTGAGTAAGCTTTTCCAGTCACCCATCGTCCAGTCAATCCCAATCATTTTACACGAAACAAAAGTAACATCGCTCATTTTAGTATTCGTCAATTTCATTAGACTTAGATTGCAGTTTTCAAAGCGGCATTCGACAAATCTGCACGAGGAAAAGAAAGTTTCACTAAAGTCGCAAGATATAAATGTACACGATTCGAACTCCGCTTTTTCAATCTTTGAGCCATGAAGACAAATACCTTTAAACTCCTCTGCAAAACAGTCTAAATTATCAATAATACTTACTACCGCCATTTTTATCCTTCTTAAATACTTATTGATGCCACTGACATCCCAAAATTATTATGAGATTATAACTTTTAGCTGCAATCTTATTGCTTGTCTTATTATGAAAATCAGGGTTAGGTCATCAACCTTCAATATATACAATAAGAAGCGTATCAAACTTGCGGCTTACCGCTCTAAATGATTAAAATAACTCCATATCATTATCTTCTTGACAATAGTTACCGCCAATCATCTCCATCTGCAATATGTTACTAAATATTGAATTATCTAAGTAGTGAATGTCCTTAGCACTTTTTGTAATAAATATCTCATATTTCCATTTTATTAAATCACTCAAAATTGAATTTATTATCTCATTATATTTTTTAGCTTGTTTATCTGTGATATTATCAAAATCTATTTGACTCAAAATAGTCTTAAAGTAGAGTATATGAGAATAGAGCTCTTTAAAATCTATTATTTGATGTAACACTGACATGTATAAGTTTAGCAGTTTTTGAATTTCATCTATTAATTCAGTAGTTATTCCTTCTGTTGCAGAAAACAGTGCATCAAAATCTTTTTCAAAATCATTCAGATCATCAATCAAGTCACTATCAATAATTTCCATCTCCAAAAAATCTTCAGCACTTATTTTATTTGTATAAAAATCTTCATGTTTAATTGTATGTACTTTCGCTCTAGGTCGTAATGTAGGATAATGAATCTGAATATACTCTTGAATTACACCTTTTAAATTATTGTCAAGAATATCGTTGATTTCATTAAACAATATTTCATTTGATGAAAGTACGGCTATTTTATTTAAAATGTTTTTCAGATTGACACATAGCATGTAAACATCATCAATCTGTAAATTTAATTTATGAAAAACTGCCAACATATCTCCGATTACCGGGCAGTTTCCAATTTTCTCTTTATCGTTAGCAACATCTAAAAAATATTCTATAACTCTAGGAGCAAATATTGTTTCAAATTTTTTCTTGTCTAGTCCGGTTCTATTAAAAACCTCAGATGCTGTTTCAGTGTTTACCCACTCTCTACAAATAGATGTTTTATTACTCTCTATTTGAGAAGTGATTTTTATTATTTCTCTAAAGTTGTTCATGTTAAACTCCTTATCTGCTATCCACATTTAGATAATACTTTCTAATCCTAAAATAATCTTCTTTGCCAGATGCTCTTCAATGCCAAGTGTTTGTGCTTTATCTACAAACTGTTGTTTATGGTCAATATGCCATGGTTCGTCTATGTAACCTTCATAAGGCGGGCGCTCACTCAGTGGATTACAAAACCCATTATCTACTAAGCATTGATATTCAGGTGTTTTATACATCTGCAAAAGTTCTAAAGCGTCCGTCAGTTTCTTATTAATTTTCTCTTTTGTATCTGTTTCAATCTCTCGAAAATTATTATGATTGAGATACTGCGCAATTAACTCTTTTAGTTCAAAAGAGCAGTTCTCTTCAAAAATTGACGCATACATATCATTTTCTGTTACTTCGTCATAAATGTCTTCATACAAATTTTCAATTACTGTTAGATAGTCCTCGTCACTATAGGAGTTTCTTAATTTAATTATTATTTCATCAAGCATATAAAAATCCTTTTAATTGTTCTAAATTTTTGTAAATAAGACGGCATGTAAACCATTGAGAGAATTTCACTTAAAAGAGATAAGAGCCTCAAGTTTTTGAAGAATCTCCTCATGAATTTGTCTTAATTTGTTGATTCCGGCTATTTTCTCATCTTCGCTCGATTGGATGAGTATTTTTGCGTATTTGTGTAACTCTTTATGTTGCCTGTCTAATGCTTCATAAGCAGGATGTTTTCTTTGCTCAATGGAAGCATCGTGCATAATCCATTTGCCTAAACGACAGTTTGATGGGTTAAACTCCGGAAGTTTCAAGCTTTTATTTAACAAAAATGATTCAACCGAATTAATCCAATTGCGGTGCTCTATGGAAGCATGCAAGAGTGCTCGATTGTCAGTATTGATTCGCTTGGTTGATTTCCATATATCATATCCTGACCAAGCCTCAGCCCACTCTAGGGCATCTTCTGCCGGCATTGCCTTTGCAATCGTAAATCCTTGCACCACATCACACCCAAGTTGCAACAACATTTTTCCAATCTCTTCTGATTCAACACCCTCCGCCACAATATGGCAACTAAAGGCATGTGCAAGTCCTATAGAAGCTTCTACGATAGATAAATTGCTACTTGAATGCAGAAGTTTCATGATAAAACTTTTATCTATTTTAATGGTATTCATCGGGAGTTTATCCAAATAATGTAAAGAAGCGTACCCCGTGCCAAAATCATCAATTGCTATACTCACACCAAGTTCTTGACATGCACGCAGTATCGTAGAAGTCTGTTCAATATTTTCAAATGCTGAAGTTTCTAACAACTCTATCTCTATAGTATTTGGTTTTATACTAGGATATTTTGCAAAAAGTTCTTTTAGATATGTAGCGAATCCTATATCTTTGACTTCATGTGAACTAACATTGATATTCATGGTCAAGCTTGAGTCTTTCATATGCCAAGCCTCTAACTGGCAAAAAGCCTTTTCTAACACCCAATGTCCCAACTCAACCATAAACTTTGAGTCATTTTCTACAAATGGAAGAAAGTCATCAGGATAGATAATACCTTTTTGCGGATGATTCCAACGCAGAAGCGCTTCAAAACCAATCACTCTATTTTTTGACATATCCACTTTTGGTTGGTAGTAAAGAACTAACTCGTCATTCAAAATTGCATGGCGTAAATTGAGGAGACTTTGCTGTTGTGTTTTAATGTCGTTCGATGCTTCGAGGTTAAAAATTTGGTACTGATTTTTACCGGAGAGTTTAGCAAAATACATCGCTTGGTCTGCCTGGCGTAGAAGCACTTCGTTTCCGACATCTTCTGCTTGAGGGTAAAAACTCACCCCAATACTCGCTGAAACTTGCATACAATGTTTTTCATAAACAATATCCAAGGATAAATCACTTAAAAGCCGTTGCAACATTGGAAGAACTTCTTGCGGACTTCTAAGGGCATTCACAACTATTACAAACTCATCACCGCCCAGACGCGAAACGATGTCGCTCTTCCTAACGATGTCGCTCATTCTTTGTGCCACAATAGACAACACTTTGTCCCCTGCTTCATGCCCATAAGTGTCATTTATTGCTTTAAAACCATCAAGGTCAATAAAAAGAAGTGCAAGGTGCTGATTGTTTCGCTTAACACTGTGCATCGCATGGCTTAAGAGTTCTGTGAGTAAAAATCTGTTTGGCAGATTTGTAAGTGGATCATGCTTTGCAGTGTGGTCAAGTTTATCTTCATACTCTACTTGAATTGAAATATCCGTATTAAATCCAACAAATCTCAAAGGTGTGCCGTCTGCATCAAAGAGAGCTTTACCGCGACCTAAAATCCAACGCCAAGAACCATCTTTTGCTTTTAAACGAAATTTTGCCTCATAACTCTGTTCTCCTTTTGAGGCTAAATATGTTTGTACAACCCTCGTTGTTTCCTCTTTATCATCAGGATGGAGCAGCCCGAACCATGCTTCTATATTTTGAGGTAAATCCCCGACTGCATAACCGAGCATCGTCTCAAATCGCTCAGACAACACAACGCTATCACTCTGTAAATCCCAATCCCACAAACCGTCTTGTGCACCCTCTATCGCCAATGAAAAACGGTTTCGCTCTGTTTGAAGTTCTTGATTTTGTTTTTCAATCTTCAGTTGATTATTTACAATTTCTGTGACTATTCTCGCAATCCCAAAGAGTCCAATTATCTGATTGGAACTGTTTAAAATTGGATATTTTCTATTGTCCATCCAGCCTTCATTGCCCTCTTTATCAACAAAAGTGTGAATCTCGTTGGCATGTTGAATAACTCCCTCATAGATATCTTTTTCGAGTTTATAGTATTTGTCTGCAAGCTCTTTTGAAAATATTTGGTAATCTGTTTTTCCAACAAGTTCAGACCCTTTTTTATGTCCTGTGATAAGGGCCAAAGCATCACTCGATGCTGTTAAAACATGATGGGCATCTTTAAAAAAGATAAAATCATCTGAGTATTGCATCATTGCCTCAAAATTTGTTTGAATTGCGGTTTGTTCATCCATCTTTTTTGCAAGATATCGTACATCTGCTAACTTTAAGAAAAAGAGAGTTGCATTGTCTAAGTTTTTTTCTAAAAGAGGGGTGCATTTCCCGTTCAAAATAATAATTTCAGAATTAGGCTTTAAAATACGAAAATTAAACTCAAACTCTTTGAGAGAGGCATTTTCAGAGATACAAAATGAAGCAACATCATCGGGATGGATGACACTTAAAAGTTCAATGCCATGAGAGATAATTTGTTTATCAGCTTGAATATCAAAAAGTGTTTCGAAGTTCTCTTTTTCTACACAAAAAAGAAGTTTCTGATTGTCGTAATAATGAAGGAGAATAACATCATTTTTGAAGGCTTCTCTATTTTTTACATCACGAAATATCTCTCCATTTATCATATAAACAACCCTTCTTTTCAGATGCTTTTAAAAATTAAAATTTATCTTACACTATTTTTCTTGAAATAAATCTCATTTCAATCCACAAAAAAACTAACTTTTATTCCAAAAATAAATAATTTACAATGGCAAATAATATCATTTATTTTACATTATTCAACTTACGGCAACATCTCAAAAAAAAGTTCTCGGTTTGTTTCAAAGTTTTCCACGAGCGTAGTAAAACATCCTCCAAGTTCACGGATAGTTTCTATATTTGGTTCTATATATATTTTATTCCCTTTTTTTTCCATAGTAATAATATCCGCTTCTCTGAGTTCTTTTAGATGCTTTGAAATAGTAGGTAATGCGAAGTCAAAATGCTCCGCAATTGTACTTACGCAAGTAGCATGCGGGCTTACTTTTACATTTTTGTCTTTTTTATCTAAAGAACATGTATATCCACCCGTAAATACATTTTTGAAAATTAAAAAACGGGTCTCATTCCCAAGTGCTTTGAAAATTTTTATTTTTTGCTTCATATCGAGCATTGTAGTCCTTGACATTGTTATTTAAAAATTATACCATACTTAAATCTATTTAGCTAAATGCCTAATTAGGCATTTACTATAAAACTAGGAGACAAGATGAAAAAAAGATTTATAAATATAGTGTTGGTAGCGACGCTATCCTCAACAACTGCTCTTTTTGCAGGGTCTATTGAAATGGATAGGTTATTGCAGGAAGCCGTAAAAGAAGCAGGTGAGATGGAGCCTCAAAAACTTAAACAGATGATAGACAAAGAAGAAGCTGTAATAGTTCTGGATGTGAGAGAATCAGAGCAAAGAGCGGAGGGGCAAATATATACAGATAAGTTTTTTGCAATCACTCGCGGTAATTTAGAGTTTGAAGTTATGAATAAAATTAAAGATAAAGATGCTGTGATTGTAACTTATTGTCGTGGCGGCAGTCGCGGTGTATTGGCTGCACAAACACTTAGACACCTTGGCTATAAAAATGCTACAAACCTTAAAGGCGGACTCAAAGGGTGGGCGACATTGGGCTATCCAATTGAAACAGGTTTAGGAGTAACAAAACTAACAGAGGAAGAAAAATGATAACCATAATACTCAATCATCAGCCCTATGATGGAACAGATGTCACATGGAATGCTTTGCGACTGGCAAAAACGCTTCATAAAAATGGGGAAGAAGTCAATGTTTTTTTGATGAATGACGCTGTTGACCTTGCGCGAGATAAAACTGCTAAACCTGATTATTACGATAATGATTTAGTTGAAATGCTCAAAAAAATGTATGTGCATGGCATAAATTTACAGGCATGCGGAACTTGTAATGCGCGATGCGGTATTTATAAAAATGAACCCTATTTTGATGAAAAAATATCTTCTACTATGGAAGTGCTTTCAAGTTGGGTTATTAATAGTAAACAAGTCATCACATTTTAATCACCGATAAGGGAAGTAAAAGATAGTTATTATTTAAGAGTAGCTATAATCGAACAAATTTATTTAATGAGTGGGTTAATGATGCCAAAAATTGTTCTGTTTCTATTTCTAAGTCTCTTTTTATTTGGTGCAACACCCAAATTTTTAATGCCAAACGAAGCTTTTATTCCACATGCCAAGCTCAATGAGCAGATGCAGATTGAAGCCGGCGTTGAAATTGCCAAAGATATATATTTATACGAAGATAAGGTAAAGTTAGAGCTGATTGATGCGACAAACTCTATAACAATAAAAGAGATTGCATCGCCAAAAAGCGTTAAACATGACGATACTATGGTTTATTTAAACTCCCCCTCTTTTGTTGTTACTTTAGAAAATAAAAGTGATACAAAAGAGATGAAAAAGATTGAGTTCAAACTCTCTTATCAAGGCTGTTCTACACAAGGTCTCTGCTATGAGCCGTTAAGTAAGACTTACAGCTTTGACATAGACAGTTCAAAATTGAATGTTGCCGGCGAAGTTTCTAAAATCAATAAGCAAGAAATATCCGAAACGGACGCTATCGCAAATACTATTATCTCAGGAAGTATCGGATTAATTCTTTTAACATTTTTTGGCTTTGGACTTCTGCTAGCTCTCACGCCCTGCACCTTTCCTATGATTCCAATAATCTCCGGAATTATAATAAGTCAGGGAGAGGGTCTAACTACAAAAAAAGCATTTTTTCTCTCTGTTATTTATGTGCTTGCAATGGCTCTTGCATACACAATTGCCGGTGTTTTAGCCGGTCTTTTTGGTTCAAACCTTCAAGCGGCTATGCAAAATGAATGGGTTATCTTCTCCTTTTCGGCTATATTTGTAATACTTGCACTCAGCATGTTTGGTTTTTATGAGTTAAAACCACCCTCTTTTTTACTCTCATCCGTAAGTGAGTCAAGAAGACACAGAGGTATTTTGGGCGTTGCCGTAATGGGCTTTTTATCGGCTCTTATCGTTGGTCCTTGTGTTGCGGCTCCGCTCGCAGGTGCCCTAGTTTACATAGGGCAAACAGGCGATGCTTTTCTTGGTGGAATGGCACTTTTTGCCATGAGTATAGGAATGGGACTGCCGCTCATCATTGTCGGAGTGAGTGCAGGAAAGTTTATGCCAAAACCGGGACATTGGATGGTTTTAATAAATAATATCTTTGGGGTAATGATGCTGGGCGTTGCCATCTGGATGCTTGAAAAAGTAGTTGATGTTTACTATACTATGCTTTTATGGTCAATTTTACTTGTTAGTTTTGCCATCTATCTTGGAGCATTTGAGAAAGAGATACATTTTTTCAAAAGAAGTGTCGCTTTGCTCACTCTCATCTACTCAATATCTCTGCTTATAGGAACACTTGGCGGCTCAACGAGCATGAGCAAACCACTGGAATTTTTAAAACAACAGGGCACTATCTCGTCTGATACAACTAAGCATGTTACATTTGCAAAAGTGAGAACCATAAAAGAGTTAGACGCTCTTTTAGCTAAAAATAAAGGCAAAAAAATCATGTTGGATTTTTATGCTGATTGGTGCACTTCATGTAAAGAGTTTGAAGAAGTTACATTTGCAGATGCCGGCATTGCAAAAAAGATGGGCGAGTTTGTTCTGATTCAAGCAGATATTACAGCCAACGGGGAAGAACAAAAAGCCCTCAGCAGTAAATATGGAGTTTTTGGTCCTCCTGTTATTCTGTTTTTTGATGAAAAAAGTGAAGTTATAAAAGCCAAAACTATTACAGGTTTTATGGAATCAACCGAATTTTTAAAACACTTAAATACGATATAAGAGATATACCATGAGAAAAATTTTACTACTCACCCTGCTTCTTGCCACCTCACTCTTTGCACAGATTGAGTGGATGAAGCTCAAAGATGCAACAACAAAGGCAAAAGCAGAAAATAAAATCGTTATGGTCATACTTTCTAAAGAGGGTTGTCCTGCATGTGAATTTATGGATGATAGAGTCTTGAAAGATGAAAAAGTTTTAGCTGAAATGGGAAATCGCTTTATCGGTGTGCATTTAGATATTCGCAACGATTTCATTCCCGAAGATTTGACATTTATAG
Organism: Sulfurimonas sp.; assembly: GCA_041662225.1. Classification (GTDB taxonomy): domain Bacteria; phylum Campylobacterota; class Campylobacteria; order Campylobacterales; family Sulfurimonadaceae; genus Sulfurimonas. The sequence goes on along the minus strand of JBAZSX010000003.1, from coordinate 6,131 downwards.
GAGCTCCTACAATCCATTTCATCGACGCACATGGCATAAAAATAGACAGAATTGACGGCGCTCTCAATGTCAAAAACTTTATTGAAGCAATAAAAGAGATAAAAGATGAGTAGCTTTTATCTCTAACTGATAAACTCAACTACCTCTTCATAAGAGAGCCTGAGTTGTGTTGACTGCTCATTCACTCTATATCCAAAGGGAAGCAGCATGGAGAGTTGATATTTTTTTGTATCAAGACCCAAAATCTCTTCAACCTTCTCCTTCTCAAGACCCTCAATTGGACATGAATCTATCCCTATAAATGACGCGGCACTCATCATATTAGCAGATGCAATATAGGACTGTTTGGATGTCCAAGCATAGATGTTTTCATCGCTGCTGAGTGTCTTTTTGAGATGTCTTGCATACAAATCCAGATAAAAGTCTAAGTTCTCTTGCGGCATCTCTCGTCGTAAAAATCTCATTTTCGGTATGCCCGACTCGGGTTTTACACTCTCAATAGCAGCCAACATGACAACCAAATGCGAGCATGAAGTAACCTGCACCTGATTCCAGCAATAGGGTCTTAATTTTGCTTTTAACTCCTCATTTGTTATAACCAAAAACTTCCATGGCTCCATGCCGAAAGAGGATGGCGATTTTCGCCCGGCTTCAAGTATAAACTTTATCTCATCCTCAGATATTTTTTTGCTCTCATCAAAAACTTTACAGGCATGTCTAAAATCCATTGCCTTTGAAAAATCATTATTCATCTTTAAAATCTCCCTCAAAAATAGTAAAAAAGATTATATACTTCCAAACTTAATTCAAAAGAGTCTCTAATCATGGAAAACTTCGCACTCATATTTACAGCACTTTTTATCGGTTATATCATAAATAAGAGGGAGGTTTTTTCCAAAGATGCACCTCTAATTTTAAACCAGTTTATACTCTACATCTCACTTCCGGCGATGGCACTACTGCAAATTCCGAAGCTTACCCTCTCCTACGAGGTTATTATCCCTGTTTTTATAGCATGGGTTGTTATGGGAGTGAGTGCTTTGATTATTTTTAAAATCTCCAAATTTCTTTCATTCTCCAGAGAAGAGACGGGTGCTTTGATGCTTGTCGGGGTTCTTGGAAACACCTCATTTTTGGGTATTCCCATAATTTCGGCATACTTTGGAGAAAAAGCTCTGGGCTATGTTTTAATGTATGACCAGTTAGGCTCATTCATTGCTCTCTCCACTTATGGAACTTTTATCTCAGTGTATTATTCAAGCCACAAAAAAGTTGACAAAAAAGCAGTACTCCTGAAAATAATAAAATTCCCGCCATTCCTATCTCTGCTTGTGGCACTCTTCTTTATAGGCACCACATTTCACCCTCTTGTAACAAGTGTACTCTCTTCGCTCGCAAGCACCATAGTTCCGCTTGCTCTTGTCTCCGTTGGTCTGCAACTGAGATTTAAACTTCCTCCGCATGAGATAAAACCCTTTAGCGTTGCACTTTTTGTGACATTAGTGGTAGCTCCGCTCATCGCCTATGGTATTTCACTTCTGTTTTCATGGCAAAACAGTGCATCACAAATCTCAATCATGGAAGCAAGCATGGGTCCCATGATAACAGCCGGAGCAGTAGCCACCATGTCAGGATTAGCTCCAAAACTAAGTTCATCCATCATCGGGTACGGAACGCTTTTATCGTTTTTTACCACATGGGTTGTTTATAAATTGATAGTTTAAAATTTCAAAGAAGGAGCATTCCACATGCCATGTTACTGCGATAACAAAAAAGAGTTTAGTGAATGTTGTGAGCCGTTTTTAAAAAGTATGCAAAAACCGTCCACTCCTGTGCAACTAATGCGAAGCAGATATAGTGCTTATGTGCTTGGCGACGGAGAGTATCTTGTAAAAACAACTACGAAAGAGAACTGTTATGAAGATGACGTAGAGAGTATAAAAGAGTTCGCCAAAAGTGCTCTCTGGCTTGGGCTAGAGGTTTTAAAAGAGAGTGAGAATCAAGTCGAATTTAAAGCTTTTTACAAAGAGGGGAACATCATAAATGTTCTGCATGAAAAGAGCAGTTTTGTCAGAGAAGACGGCATGTGGCTTTACAAAGACGGGATACTCTTTAACTCTAAAATAGAGCGGAATGAACCCTGCCCCTGTGGAAGCGGTAAAAAATATAAAAAGTGTTGCGGATGATTTAAGAGTTGCTCTTTGCATGCCGAGTTTTTGTCGGCATGTAGATTTAACTCAATGGATAGCTTAATCGTGGTGATGATGCCCATGATGTAAAATTTCTTCAATCTCTTTTTTACTCAGCTCTTGAATTTCTGTGATTGTTCCTTCAAATGTGAGCGTGCGCCCGGCAAGCGGATGGTTGGCATTAAGGGTTGCAAAATCATCTTCAATATTTGTAACCACATAAATTACCCCCTCTTCCGGAGACTCATCTATGTAGCCGTCAAGCTCCATGCCGATAAAAATATCTTCGGGAAGCTCATCAATCGACTCCTGAAATATAAGCTCCTCTTTGTACGTACCAAAGGCTTTCTCCGGAGTGAGAGTTACCTTAAACGACTCATTTTCCTCTTTGCCCTCAAGAACATCTTCAAGCTCCTGAAATATATGACCATAGCCGCCGTGAAGATAAATTAGCTCCTCCTCCCCCGGATTAAGATGCACTCCGTCTGCATCGCTAAGTCGATAATTAAGGTGCACAAGTAAGTTTTTAGAAATTTTCATAAAGAAATCCTTTATTTTTTTTGGATTATAACATAATACAAAAATGCGAGATATACGGTATGTGGAAATCGTAGCATTATGTGTTATCATATTTGGAGAATAAAAAAATTTAAGTGAGAAAAGAGAATGGATAATATATTTAAAAACGGCTCAAAAACTCCGACAAAAGGGAATGAAAGCTTTGAGACACTTCTTGATAATTCTAAAATAAAAATAGAAAAAATCCTCTCAAATGAACTGATAGAAGGTGAGTGGTATGAGCAAAACAGTGATGAATGGGTAGTTTTGCTTTGCGGAAGTGCTGTTTTGGAGTTTGAAAGACATACCCAAGAGCTTGAATGTGGAGATTATATTTATATTCCAAAACTAGAAAAACACAGAGTTTTAAAAACCTCAAACGATGCCATGTGGCTTGCACTTCATTTGAAGCCTCATGGACCAAGAAAGTTATAAAAAAACAGAAGATATGTTATGAGTAAAGATGAAAATATAAATTGTAAAGACAGCACTTCCAGTATTGGGCAGAATTTTTACAAAATAATTTCTAATTTGAAGTAATTAGCAATACAGATTTAGAAACTTATCTTTATTTAAATGGTTTTCTTAATGAAGCATTAAATAATGATGCAATAAACGTGTCATTAAGTATTTTTTATATTATAAAGAATATAGTTTGCGTCAAAAGTAAGTGTGTCTTATATTTTGGGAGGCGATTATGAAAACTGAAAAATACGAAAATCTTGAGAGTGAACTTACAAATTTGCAAGATGTTCTCAAGGAGAGTTTGCAGAATGATATTTTGCAGATAAAAAGATTAATAAAAAATTCTGAGAAGTTTAAACATGTATCCGATGATATATGTGACTTAGCTGATGCAGAGTATGTCGTATATTCTAAATATATGACAAAAGAACTACACGATTCAGAATATTATATTTTCATTGATAAAAAAGGCAATACTGTTTGTCGTGCTTCGGGAAAAGAGCTTTCGCTTTATAATATGATAGAGGATACCGATAACTTAATTGAGACTAAAAAATATGATATTTATATTGAGTAGTCGTAAATTTAGATTTATTGACTACTTTGTTTAGCCCAAATCAAGTGAGCAATTCGCAAATCATGGTAACACTTTAGGTGACACCAATAAAATCAATAAGTTTAAAAGTTCGTGGTGTTTTTGTTGAAAGTTCGTTGTGGATGGAGTTTGAAAGTGGTGGGTTCTGAGTGACTCGAACACTTGACCACTCCGTTATGAGCCATCAAGTCTATCATTCCTTAAAATGCATATTTGCCTATTTTATGGCTTATTTAAGGCTTTATGTTTCTTATTAATTCTTTTGATAGTATAATAACTTCTCATAAAGTGGTACCCTAAGAAGTACCCTACTCTTTTAAGGAAAATGTTATGGCTATTAATCCACTAGACTATCCGAATCAAGTCAAGCCCAATCTCAAGGCTAACTCTACCTTTGATAAATTTTATTATCGCTTCACTTATGATAAAAAAACATATAAAGGTCTTGTAGATTATTCTAAAAAATCATGGGTAAAAAAAGATAGAATTAAGTACGCAGAATCCGAACTATTAAAAGCAAAAGGTGAAGCTGAAAGTGAGATAGACACTGATGCTACTATTACTGATATTGTTAAATTATATTTTGAGACACTAAAAGATGGAACATATAAAGATAGCAGAAAATCATACTATGAGAGAAGAGTTCAAAAAGCATTAGGTCACAAGACAGCAAAAGATGTATTGCCCATGCATATACAAAAAATTATCAACGACAACATACAGTCTGGTGACAGCCCTCGAACAGCAAAACAAGCCATAGAAGTATTGTCTCCAGCTTTTAATATTGCTAGGGCTAATAGAATAGTTGTGCATAACCCTTGTTTGGATGTTAAAATAAAACTTCCAAAGTCAAAAAAAATAGTTGTTAACGCAACCGACAGATTAACAAATATCTATAAAGCAATTATAAAACTCTATTCTAATGACCCTTTCTATAGAGCCTTCTTTTTATTGGCACTGCAAGGTAGGCGAAAAGGTGAAATAATTAATCTAAGATGGGAACATATCTCATTTGAATATGACTATTACTTTTTAGCCGATACAAAAAACGATGAGGAGCAAAAAGTTTTCCTTCCGCCAAATGTCAAAGAAGCACTGATATTATTTAAAAAAGATTCAGGTTGGGTATTTGAATCTCCAATAAATTACGACAACAGATTATCTGATGCAAAAAGACAAACTGCAAGGCTAAAGGCAGAATTAGGAAATTGGTTTACAATGCATTACACTCGTAATGTTATGGTAAGCGCTATGGCTGAGCAAGGGGTAGATGCAATTTATATGAGTGGCGCATTAGGTCACAATGACCCAAATACAATAACAAAATACTTAACTATGAATTATCTGAAAGGTTCTAAAATTGCAAGTGATATGATACAAAATTAAATTCTATATGCACCGGTTTACTTTATCGGATTATTGTAGTTTTATAGTGAAATTGGTCGCAGATATGCCGTACTTAAAGCTAAAATTTTTTATGATTGTCAAACGAATACAAAAAAAGGAATATATTTCAAATAATTTAACCCACTTTACGAAAATAAAATCAAGAAAGTGCCAAATTTAGTAGTGCGTCTGAGACAATAATTAACACTATTGTTATTTTCCTTTATTGGATTTATTTTAATTACAAAAAATTTCCATGCATAACTACATTATCTAACCATAAGAATTGAGTAATATTATGTTTGGCAATTTTCAGTAACTCTAACTCAACTTCAAGTTCATTATAAATTTCATCATTAAATTTAAATTCGCACATATCTCCCTTAGAATCATAAAATATTTCTTCAATAAAATGTGTTGCATTTATTCTTGCCGCTCCTAATGCAAACTTCATCATATCAGATATCTCCCAATAATTGCCATACCTACTCTCTATTCGTATATCAAAAATATAAAAACTACTTTGATTGATGTGTTGTGATTTTTCACTAAAATAATCAGGCATTGGCTTGCCAGAATATACAAATTTTTCGGCTTCTTTATTTATCTTAGCAGTTTCTTCATGCTCATAAAATCTTTGATATTTATATGGAATATTAAAATCATCTAAAAAATCTTTATTCATATATAAAAATGTTGTCTTCCCATCAATGTTTTTTCTAATTCCTGCTTTTGCTGTACTGTTATTATCAAAATGTACATTTAAGTTTGTTTTCTCATATTCATCCCTTAGTAATGAAATATTCAAACCTGTCAAACGAACTGCTAAACTAGGCAGTCAATAAATCACAAAAAGTTATATTTTGATTTTTGAACCTTAAACTAATAAATTAGTTTTGCTAAACTTTAATTTCATTTTTGAAATAGGAGGTTTAGTG
>JBAZSX010000002.1:80317-244069 GCA_041662225.1 Sulfurimonas sp. | reverse complement strand
ACTAAACCTCCTATTTCAAAAATGAAATTAAAGTTTAGCAAAACTAATTTATTAGTTTAAGGTTCAAAAATCAAAATATAACTTTTTGTGATTTATTGACTGCCTAGTTTAGCAGTTCGTTTGACATTTAAAGATGGAATATATTGCTTTTATGCATAAAGAAGATAATGACTATGTAGTGGTAGTGCCAGATTTGGGTTTTACCTCTAGCTATGGAAAAACATTTGCGGATGCCGTTCATTATATAAAAGAAGCCGCAGAACTTTATTGCGAGGATTTAAAAACTCTTCCTAAATCTTCCACTTTAGAAGAGCTGATACAAAGAGATGATTTGGATTTAGAACCAAATGCAATTCCTCAGCTTATAGATGTAAAAGTTGAAAAGTTAAAACGCATAAATGTCATGATGCGTAGTGATATTATTGAAGTTTTGCCAGAGAGGCTAGTTGAGTTTAATGGTAACCGTAGTGCGTATTTACAAAATTTAGTAATTCAAGATTTACATTCTCATCATATAGCTATTTAAAGGTTGTACCATACATTATTTGATTGATGAAAAGCATTATTTTAGATATTTAAGTAATTATTCACATTATATGTACTAAAATTTGTACACATATTTAAAAAAGGAGTAACAGATGCAAACTATATCATTTTCACAAATGAGACAAAATCTTGCTACTGCTATCGACACAGTTGTAAATAATCATTCCCCAATTATTATCACACGACAAAATAAAGAGCCTGTAGTAATGATTTCTCTTGATGATTACAAATCAATAGAAGAAACAGCTTATCTTATGCAGAGCATGGCAAACGCATCAAGGCTCAATAGTGCCATAGCACAACTTGAAGCAGGGCAAGGTACAAAAAGAGAGTTGATAGAAGAATGAACCTTACTTTTGCAGATGAAGCTTGGGAAGATTATCTATACTGGCAACAAACCGACAAAAAAATCTTAAAAAAGATAAATGCTCTTATAAAAGAAATACAAAGAGAACCTTTTAAAGGTATCGGTGAGCCTGAACCGCTAAAGTACAATTGGTCGGGTTATTGGTCAAGAAGAATAACTATTGAGCATAGGCTAGTATATAATGTTACTGAAAATTCAATCTTAATAGCTCAGTGCAGATATCACTATTAATAAAAAAGGATTCATAGATGGCTTATATATATAAAGATGGCAAAGTTTCAAATGTCTCTATGAGCAATCTTAAACTTCCTAAATCATTAATAAAAAAAGTGGATGCTAGTGTAGAATCAAAAAGCATTATCAAAGCGGCTATTGAGACAGTAAAAAAAGCAAAAGTTTCGTATGCTTTTTGAATTACATTTATTAAAGACAAAAAAATCTATTACATAAAAATTTACTACTTGTTGCGGTAAATGTTGCGGTAAGATTTTTTGTTACCTCTTAAAAAGCCTATAATAAGAGGTTTAAAAATTAAAAGATTTACCTCGACAAGGTAAAAGTCACAGGTTCGAGTCCTGTTGTGAGCACCATTTTCACTCTTTTCATACTACACAAATCTTTTTTTGCCGTCAATAAATTTTACAATCATATACAATATTACAATGCTTATAAGAAAAACAGTAGCTCTGTTAGCTATCAGCAGTGTCAACATTAAAAAAAACAGATTTACAGCTATAGAGTATTTTACAACTCTGTCATGGCTCCAGCCACTTTGAATGAGTCTTTGATATGCATGTTTTTTATGAGCTTGACTCAATTTCTCGCCATTTCTGTATCTTCGAAAAAGGGTTAAGGTGGCATCAAACCAAAAAAGTCCAAAAAGCGTTATCCACACCCACATGTTTGAACTCTCCTGATTTGCATAATAGATTGTAAAAACTGCTACCGTATAGCCTAAAAGTGTGCTTCCGACATCGCCCATAAATATTTTAGCTTTGTGCCAGTTCCAAATTAAGAAGCCAAGCACGCTCACAGCTAAAACTATAAAATGGGCTCCGCCAAAAAGTGTTAGCCCAGCAAGCGCCAAAAAGAGAGCTTCGCTCCCTGCGTAGCCATCTATTCCGTCAAGAAAATTGTAAAGATTTATAAACCAAACTATAAGTAAAAAAGCGAAGAGGTTTGCAATGATTTTATTTTCTATAACAAAAAATCCAAAATCAATAGATTCTAATCCGCCAAGAGCAAAAAGCCCCAAAAGAGCGACACCACTCTGCACCAGAAGCCTCAATTTTGCACTGAGTTCAAACAAATCATCTGCATAACTCACAGCAGAAATAACTACACCAATCATCAAAGCGTAAAAAAGTTTTGGTTCAATTTGCTCATAAAGATAGAGATAAAGAAGACCGGCGAACCATGTAAAGGCGATGGCAATTCCGCCTCCATGCGGGGTTGGAGCGGTATGAGAACTTCTCTCATTTACCTCAGCAAGCAATGATTTTTTAAGAGCATAATTTTTTATTAGATATGTTATAATGAAAGAAAGTAAAAATAAAAGTAAGTAAATCAACTACTTCTCTCCTTTTATCATAAGATTCATTGCCTCTTCTGTAGTATATGGATTCTTCAGATTGAGTTTCTCTTTTGTGGCGCTATTATCCACCTCCAAACTTCGATAAAGTCTTTTGTGAAAGGATGGTTTGAGCAGTTTTAAGAGCGTTTCAAAAAACGGTATTTTTAGAAGATAGATTTTTTTACCTAGTCCGTCTGCTATGAGTTCAATCAATTGTGTAGTGCTGAGAGGCGTATCATCACTTGCCAAAAATATTCCGCTTTTTCTCTGAATAACTACTTCATTTATCAAATGAGAGAGATTTCCTACATACACCATGCTTCTTCTGTTTTGTATCTCTGCGAACGGTAAAATTGAGACTTTTTTAACTAAATTCAGAAGATTTTTAATATTTGCTTTTACTCCGCGCCCATAAACAATCGGTGTTCTTATTATGCTGATTCTAAAATTTTCACTCTCGAGTTTTTGCAGTTGGCGCTCTGCCTTTAGTTTACTCTTTCCATACTCGTCGTCAGGATAACACTCGCTTGTTTCATTATAAACTGCCTCTGTCTCTTCCCCGTAAACTTTAACCGTACTCATAAACACAAACTGCTTTACACCGGAAGCTTTTGCTTTTTTTGCTAGCTCTAAAGTTTGAGTCACATTTATTTTTTCATACTCCTGGGCACTAGCTCCGCCCATTCTGTGCACCAACGCCGAGAGGTGAACAACCGCATCCATGGTCTCTAAATCTAATTCAGCAATATCATCATGTAAAAATGAAAATTTATGTATGTCATGCACAGTGCTGTAATTATCTAAAAAATAGCTCCCGATGAAACCGTTTGAACCGGTGAGCAAGATTTTATTCATCTATTACTCATTTGTATATTTAAAAATTCCCTATGCAACGCATCGTAAAAATATTTTTGAGAATATCTATCCACAATACTTTTTCTTACATTGTTTTTTATAAAGCTGTAATACTCTTTATCTGCAATAAACTTTTCAATTGCATTATATAAACTTGCTTCGTCCTTTTTATTTACAAGTGCGCCGTTCTCTCCATGTTGGATTACCTCATTGCAGCCATTAATATTTGTGGCTACAAGCGGTATGCCATAACTTCCGGCTTCGATTAAAACATTTGGCAAGCCTTCTCTATAAGAAGGTAAAACAAACAAATCTGAGATAGCTAAAAATTTTCTGATATCTTCTTGGAATTTGATATAGATTACATCTTCATTCGACTCCATGATTTTTTTACCTTCGTCTGAAATAGGGTCTGACTCATTTTCATAATCTCCGATAAGCAATAATTTCAGATTTGCATACTTTTTTTTCAATTGTATAAAAACATTCAGAAGTTCGTCTACGCCTTTGTCTTTAACAATTCTTCCGACAAAAGTTAAGACAAAATCATTCTCAAGAATTTTATTTTCAACTCTTATTTGTAGCTTTTCTTCTTGGGTGAAAGTATTATTAAAATAGTCTATGTCAACACCATTTACGGAACCTTGAGCTATTACGTTTACATTTTTAGCAGTTAATTTTTTTATTTCACCAATCAGATTAAAACTATTGCAAAAAAGGTTCGTTGCAAATAAATATGTTAGTTTTTCTGTTAAGATTAAAATTTTTTTTCTTCTGCCTTTCGCTTCTAAGTGTGGTAATCCCACCACGCAGTGAATTCTATTTGGCACCCTAGCCAGATAAGAAGCAATCATGCCTAGCAATCCGGCTTTGGGTGTTAGTGTATATACAATGGATGGGCGTTTCTTTATAAAATAAAAAAATAGTTGTATCAACACTTTTAAATCTTTGAAAAAATTTATTTTCCTATTAAAATCAACCACTGTAATGGAGACATTTTCAAATTTTTCGATACTTTTTATATTCTCAGAGTTGGATGTAACTATTTCTACTTCATAATAGTTTGATAAAAAATTTGCTTGTCCTTTGAGCCATGTCTCCAGCACGACCGGAACGGTTACGACAATAACTAACTTGTTCATGTTTGCAGCTCTTCTTTCAAAAATTGTTGCACTTCTTTAAATGTTTTTTTGCCTGTTAAACTTATCAACAGCTGATTATCGGCTGTAGAAATTTTCAATTCATTTTTTGTTATGTTATCTACCAAAATATCAATTTGATTATTTTTCAGATAATCAAGAATAGTTTTAATCGATATGCCGTTTCCTGTTCCTATATTTAGAATAGAAGTATTTTTGCTATTCAAAAGCTTTGTATAAACCTCAACCACATCGTCAATATGTATAAAATCTCTTATAGCATTGCCGTTGTTTACAATAGTAAGTTTTTGCCCAGTTTTATATGATTTGATTATCTTACTGATAACTGAAAAATTGTCATCCCCGCCATACATGTTAAAGATTCTGGCAATTGTATAGTCAATGTTATTCTCGCTGCAATATTTCTCTATAAGTTTTTCATTTGCCACTTTGAGTGAAGCATGCAGATTCATAGGTTTGAGTTCATCTTTTTCATGGCATAAAATATTGTTCCCGTAAACGGAGCTGCTGCTTGTGTAAATTATTTTATTTATTTGTGTATCTTTAAAATAATCTAATACTTTTGCTGTTACTGAAATGGCATTTGTTACATATTCATGCGCACTGTCAAGTTCATTTAATTGTGATGCGGGCTGGAAATTATTGAAAATGATGTTTATTTTTTGGTTTTTAAACTCATCTAAAATATTGATACTATTTGAGACTTCTCTTGATGAGAATAACATGCAATTATCTATTTTTTTTGATAAAGCATTTGAGAGATTGCTATTTTTGCCAATTATAATAGTTTTGCACACTCTACTTTTCCTTTTTCATATTCCAAAAATATAATACTCTCACAGTTCAAGCCTGCCAATCCAAATTATACTTTCTTATTTTATACACTTTTTCCAACAAGCTTGAGTATCTTGTTAAAATTTTTAAAACTGAGAAAAGATAAAATATAGATAAGAATCAATCTTTTATCTACTAATAAGTAAGGCAGTAAAAAATCTCTTCTTGCAATTTTTGTTCTGTTCCACTCGTTAAAAAATTTATGATATGCTATTTTAGCTTCAACTCTTCTCACGCAATTATGATCTTTTAACTCTGGGTTCTCTTTTAAAATGCACTTAAGAAACTGCTCATACTCTTCTTGAACTTTTTCTTTTTTTGTCCATGTTAAACTTGCACTGTGTGCTCTCCAAAAACACAACTCTTTTTCACAATAATTTATCTCCCAATTTTTAGAGATTCTTACAAAAAAATCAAACTCTTCTATCATGCTAAATCTATTATCAAAGCAATAGGAGAGGGTCTCAAGCACTTGTTTTCGAAACATGGCACTCATCAATGCGATATTATAATTGGCTATCAACTCTTCAAAAATAGAGCCTGTTGGCTGCTTTGAAGAGTGAAATTTTTTGTATTTATTACTTTGCTGAAAAAACTGATTTCCATTAGTATGGACTATTCCAATGGTATTCTTAGAAAAATATTTCAATGTCTCTTCAATTTTGTTTGCTTCCCACCAATCATCGCAGTCCAAAAACGATATAAACTCCCCGCTTACATGTTCGAGCGCTCTATTGCGTCCTTCGCCCAAAGTAGTGTGCGTTGGTGCATAAAAATACTTTATCCTCCCATCCTCATACGATTTTACTATTTGAGCACTTTTGTCTGTTGATTGATTATCCCAAAAGATGATTTCAAAGTTTTGATGAGTTTGTGAGAGAACACTCTCAATCGCTTCTTTTAAGTATGTATCACTGTTATAACAGTTCATGATTACGGAAACTAAGGGCTTATTCTTTTGCATAAAACTCTCTTATTTTTTGGATTACAATAGTTTGTTCCTCTTGGCTTAAATCGTAATGACATGGCAGAGTCAAAATCTCTTCATATAGTTTTTCGGTTATCGGCAAGCTGTATGCAACTTTGTATTTACTGAGGAGATGGTTAGGTTTGTAGTGTATGCCGCACTCAATGTTATTTGCAATCAAATGCTCTCTTAGCTTGTCTCTTTTTTGAGCTTTGATGACAAAAATATGCGGTAAAACTTCATTGAAATCAAAATCCAAAGTTTGTATCTCGTTACTATTTTCAAAAGCATCCACATATCTTTTGGCAATACTTTCTCTTTTAATTCTAAAATCATCTAACCTATCCAGTTGAACTATCCCTATAACTGCCATAATATTACTCATGTGGTATCTAAAACCTTGATGGTTTACATCAAAATCCCAACTTCTCTGTCCTAAATAGCGCTTATCCGTATCTTTTTCTACTCCTAAAAGTCTTGCGTCTTGAACTTTTTGGATAAACTCTTTATCACTTGAAAGTATCGCGCCACCCTCACCTGAAGTTATATTTTTGATGCCGTCAAAACTAAAGCAGATAATATCTCCCTCAACTCCTATCAACTTAGCATCTCTTTTGCTTCCAAAAGCTTGAGCGGCATCTTCGACAACCCTTATCTGGAATTGATTCGCTAGTTTGTATATTGCATCCATGCCTTTTGAGCTACTGCCATAATGCACAGGCATAATCGCTTTTGTATTTTGTGTTATTCTATTTTTTGCATCTTCTACATCTATAAAGAGTGTATCCGGATTGACTTCACATGGAATTGGTTTAGCTCCGGTAGCTGAAATGGCTTGAAATGAAGCAACATAAGTCAGAGATGGCACCAAAACTTCATCGCCAGATTGAAGACCTAAAGCACTTAGCGCTAAATGTAATGCAGATGTTCCGGTATTGACACAAACAACATCCATCTCAGTATGAAGATATTTTTGAATCTTCTCTTCAAAAAGCTTTACCTCTTCACCCATTCCTAGATATTCGCTATCAAGAACTTTGAGCACAGCATCTTTTTCAGCTTGAGAAATAGATGATTTTGAGAGTCTGATTTTATTCATTCATTACTCCAGTCATACTTTATTGATTCTAATTCTCTACTCACTGCTTCATTCGGGTCGTGTTCAATGCTCGCTATGTTTAAAAGCATGTTGTATGTTCCCAAACCTCGAAAAGCCATCCAAAGATTTGGTTTAACAGTTAGCCTTTGATAGTTATTTTCAGAGAGTTTTATGCTTAAAAAATCTTCTGTATTCTCATCATAAAGCACAAACTCTATTGCACCAACAGGTACAACAAGGTTGAGTGTCATTTTTGCATGTTTTTTCCACCCTTTGATATTGCCTTGATTGATAGTAGAAAAATAGGCTTCTCCAAATCCATCAAACCCAACATCGCTTTTTTTCATGGCATGGAAGAGATCACCTTTTGGATGAATGATTTTTTTGAGAGGGGTAAGAACTACTCCGTCCATTTGAGTGCCTTTACTTTAGCCATAGCTTCATATTTTGTTATTTGTTCTACTGTTTTATCTAACATATTTTTATCTGTTTTATAGAACTCATAATACCATTCGCTTGTAAATTGTATCGTCTCTTGATATGCTAAATTTGCCTGCCATTTGAGATAAAAGAGTGCTTTGTCGCAGTTAAGCTTTAAAAGTCCCGCTTCATGAAAGGGAATATTGTCAGTTACTTTATAGGCTTCGTGCATCTCTTTAAAATCCCAATATCTGCTCAAATCCATCAAAAGTTCTTCGACTGTGTGATTTTGTTCAGCACGGGGACCAAAGTTAAACGCCTCACCATGTAAACTGCTGTTTTTATAAAGTTCAGCTCCAAGGTTTAAATATCCACTCAGAGGCTCAAGTACATGTTGCCATGGTCTTGTCGCTTTTGGAGCTCGTATCTCTACCGCATCCCCTTTGCTCCATGCTGCCATGCAGTCAACGACTATCCTGTCTTTTGCCCAATCACCGCCGCCTATGACATTGCCGGCTCTTCCAATTGCAAGCTTAACATGAGAATTTTCATTCTTAAAAAATGAGTGATGGTAGGATTGGATAATGAGCTCTGCAGCCCCTTTACTTCCACTATAAATATCTTTTCCGCCCATTTTGTCATCTTCTTTATAACCCCATACTTGTTCTACATTTTCATACGCTTTATCACTTGTAATCAAGATTGCAGTGCATGTATGGTTAGAATTTTTCAGTGCTTCAAGAATGTTTGCGGTGCCCATGACATTGGAGGAGATTGTTTCTATGGGGTCGCTATAGGAGGTAGATACAATGGGTTGCGCTGCGAGATGAAAAAGAAAATCAGGTTTTTCATCAGAAATAATTTTTGTCATCATTTCCAAATCTCGAATATCTTCTTGATAATGTGTGATTTTGTCTTGAAGCTCAAGCTCTTCAAACATAGAAGGATTTGTAGGTATATCTTTTGAGATTCCTACAACACTTGCACCGAGTTTTAAGAGCCATGAAGTAAGCCAACTCCCTTTAAAACCTGTGTGTCCTGTAACTAATACCTTTTTGGCGCTATAAATAGTATTGAACATTACCAAACTTTCCATGGAGCTTTTTTATTTTCCCACATCTCGTTTAATTTCTGTTTGTCTCTGAGTGTGTCCATCGGCATCCAGAAACCATCATGTTTATAGGTAAATATTTCACCATCTTTTGCCAAATTATTTAAGGGTTCTTGTTCAAATATTGTGCTGTCTCCCTCAACAATATAGTCAAATACTTTGGACTCACATACAAAATAACCCGCATTTATCCAGCTGCCATCCCCTTTTGGTTTTTCTTTAAATTGAATGACTCTGCTGTTTTCATCTATTTCTAAAGCTCCAAATCTTCCATCAGGCTGAGCAGATGTCATTGTAAGAAGCCTGCCATGTGATTTGTGAAATTTAACTAATTCATCAATATTTATATCTGCTACGCCATCCCCATAAGTGAGCATAAAAGGCTCATTCCCTATAAAACTTTGGGCCCTTTTTATTCTTGCACCGGTCATGCTGTCTATGCCTGTATCAAGCAAAGTGACTTTCCATGGTTCGCTCGAATTGTTATGCACTTCCATCTTGCCATTTGACATATCAATAGTTACATTACTTTGGTGAAGAAAATAGTTTGCAAAGTACTCTTTTATATAGTACCCTTTGTATCCAAGCAGAATTACAAAATCATTAAATCCATACTTGCTGTATATTTTCATAATATGCCAGATTATCGGTTTTCCGCCAATCTCAATCATTGGTTTTGGTCTTATGTCTGTCTCTTCACTCAGTCTTGTTCCAAATCCACCTGCAAGTAGTAATACTTTCATAAAATGTTCTCCCTTGTGATAATATCTCCTGAATTTTTCAATGCATGTAATAGCTTTTTTAATTCTTCCGGCTTTATATTGTTGTGTGTCGGCAAGTTAAAAATATGTTCGCATACGAATTCAGATACTTTATTAGAGCCAACTTCATAATTAATCTCTTGAAAATTATCATTTTTACCTGAAGCTACTGTTTTAAACCAAATGGATAAATCAATTTTGGAGGAAAATTTTTCTTCCCAGTAATCTCTATTTTGAACCAAAAAACTATATCTTAAAAAAATATTTTTTTCATCATTCATGTAAACTTCTGTGTATATTTTCAAAATATCATTAAAATATTGGGCGTTGTTTCTTCTATTTTTAATATTGTTATCCAAACTCTCTATTTGTGATATTCCTATATTTGCAAGCAGATTTGATAATCTTGCAGGATAGGGATATTTTACTATATCCTCTTTTTTTATAAAAGGTTCATCTAAAAAATAGGTTAAAATTTTCAATTTTGTCAGTACTGCGTTTACAAATTTACCCAGCCAATAAATTTTTGGGTGGAGTGTGAGGATATTTACAACAAATGTTTTTGCAATTTTTTTTGTCATGGTTTCATCTAAGTAAGAAACTTGTTCGTAAAATTTGTTGAATGGTTCTAAATATTGCATGTTATTGACACTTACGACTCCTCCTAGCCCTGTGTTGACAACCTTGCTTCTATCTGTAGAGTAGTAGCCAAAATCACCGATAGTTCCGGCATATTTTCCATCTTTTTTTGCCCCAAGAGCAAGGGCGGCATCTTCTATGACAAGCAAATTATATTTTTTTGCTATCTCCATAATAGCTTCAACAGCACACATCTGTCCAAAAGTGTGTTGTGCGTACAAGACTTTAGTTTGCGAGGTGATTAATTTTTCAATTTTGGATACATCTATATTAAAATCATCCTCTTTTATATCGCAATAGATAGGCTTAGCACCACTGTATAAAATTGCATTTGGCACGACAATGCATGTAAAAGAGGGAATAATTACCTCATCGCCACTTGTAATACCTATAGATTTTAGGATACTGTAAAAGCCCATTCTGCCACTTGCAAAAGTATATATATGTTTTGAATAAAGCTTATTTTTTAGTGACTCATTATATTTATTTAGCTCTTCTCCTTGAACAACTTTTTTAGAACTTAATTTTTTATATATATTTTTTATCTCTTCAAAGTTATTTGTACCGCTGAAAACATTCATTTTATAGTGTGGATAGGATGGCAAGTAACCAAAAAGCTTTTTTATATTCACTTTTTAAATCCAAATGTTTTGACTAAATTATCATCTGTCAAAGGAATAAAAAAGTTATCTCTGTACCAGCTTGAAATCTCTTGTATCTCATCTTTATTATTCATTCTAAACTCCATAAGTTTTTTATAAATATTGATTACATCGCTACTCTCAAAAGCTATATCCCAAATTTTACCTTGACCATGTTCAACCAAAGGATTTGCTGTTAGATTATCTGCACTTGCTATGATTATAACAGATACTCCACATGCTACCGCCTCTGCGGATGTGCCTGATGCCGTTCCCATAACAACATTCGCATGTTCAAAAAGCTTGTAGATATTTTCATTTGATACTGTAACATTTTTTAGTAACCCTTCAAATTTTTTTATATCTACTGCCGGATGATTTTTAAATATCACATTCTCAAACTCTTTGGCACTCTCTAGCATATGTTTTGTATCTTTTTCTATATAGGAGCCTAGAAGTAAAATATTTTTTTCCTCTTTTATACCTTTAAAGTCAAAAATGTTTTTATATCTGAGTGATACTCCGGTATTATATTCAACTTTTTCTCTATCAAGTAGATAGTACTTTCCGTTTACCAAAACTTCATGAGGCGCGCTGAGCATCTCATAGTCTAAGTCATCCACATAAGTATTAAAGTATGTTTCGTAGTTTAAATAAAATTGGCATGCAATGAGCTTGATAGAATCGTTATTTTTTCGCACAGCAAAATTAAAGCCCCTCTCAATAACTTGAAATTCGCTCCATGAGTAAATTTTTTCTATTGACTCAATCTTTGCCAAATTTTTACCCAAAATATATCGAGTCAAACTATCAAAACTAAAATATTTTATATCTTCTACCAAAGAGTTGTTAAAGATTTTATCATCGGTTGTTCTCTCTTTTTGCAGTAATCTTAAGGTTTTAAATGGATACGACACTGTTAAAAAAGATAATAAAGCAAAATCTTTCAATTCTAAAAACTCATATTCAAATATAAAATCTCTGCTATCTTGATTGATAATGTTAAAAAATTCTACGAGCTTCAATGGATTTTTACCGACTCCGTAAAGTCTCGGCAGTATCGCATATTGAGTCTCAAATCGCTCAAATATCTCATATATACCGGTAAGATAATTTTCATTAAAAACATTTTCTGTATTTGTTTTATCCACAAGTCCAAAAGTATCTATAATGATTTTAGGCTCATTTTTTCTCTGTTTTTTAAAATATATCTTGTATAAAACAAAAGCTAAAAAATAAGAAAGTAAAAGATACATGTTTTTGATATAAAACTTCAAACTGTTTTTTGTGAAGTTTATTACTCTATTTGAAAACGCAGAACTGTTTACAAAATAGTTTTTTGGAAAGTTACTGGTATAAGGATTTTTTATCAAGGTTGGATTAATGATTGTATAAATGTCCCATGGATGATTTTTTTTTACATTATCTATATAGTCATGAAATTTTTGTTTTTTCTCTTGATATGCCTTGTATAGCTCTTTTGGATTCATAATTTCAAATCCTCAAATCTGTCTATGTAGTTTTCAAACTTTCTTAAATTAGGATTGTTAAATCCATAAAATTTTATTTCATTTGCTGCAGAGGCATAATAATCAGTCATGGCATCCCCTATCAGTGCAGTTTCTTCTTTTTTATACTCATATTTTTCTAAAACATTTTTAACTAAAACTTCCTTTTTAGTCGGGCTTCCATCTATAGATTTAAAATATTTACTCAACTCAAAATATTTACATAATTCATTGAGTTCATTATGTTCTGCGCCTGAGACAATGTGAAAATTATATTTTCGATAGTTATTTTCTATAAAGTGTAATGTTTCCTTCATGAGATTGCTTTTGTCGTAAAGCTTTTGCTCGATAATAATCGCGAATTTAAGTGCAAATTCCTCAACCATTTCTTTAGAAATCTCTTGCCCTAAAATAGAATTAAAAAAATATTTTATCTTCTCGAACCTCGAAACACCGCCATTCTCATAGTGATATTTTTCTATTAATTGTAAATGCTCTTCATCATACTCTTTAAAAAGCTCTTTAAACCCATCGCCTTTTATCTTCATACTATCCAAGATAACACCGTCAAAATCCCATAGAATTGTTTTAATCATTTAAAAATCCAAAAACCGTACATGGCAAGCCGTCGCTTTTAGATATTCTCAGCGGTGCGATAATTATTTTTTTAAAACTTGTCTGCTCATCAACGCTTGTTAAATCCATATCTTCTAAAAGTAGTATGGGCTTATCCGGATTTAAAAATCTTTTATGTGCTTCTCTTCCTATCATTCTCTCAGCAAAACTCGATACAGAGATAGAATCAAATCCGAATACTCTTATATTAGGAAATTTCTTAATTAAAAAGTCATAAACATCCGGATGAAAACCGTAATTCTCTTGCCAAAATTTGTCACTCCCTCGCATGGTGCAAATTCCTGTTTTAACAATCAATATTTCATAGCTGTTCTCTTTCATACTATCCAGTCTAGAGATTAATTCATCTTTTATAACTAAACACTCAGGTTGAATTGCAACAAAGAGTACGCTCTCAAACACCCAATAATCAGCACTATAATCTTCAATGGTTTGCCCATTCTCATAAAAGTGATACGGCATATCTATATGTGTGCCTACATGCAGAGTCGTTGCAATAGAAGTATCGTTGGCAACATCACCATCCGTAATACTGCTTTTTTTAACTTGTTCAAACTTATTTCTATTGCCATAAGTAGGGGTATCGGTGTCAACAATATAGGACAAGAAAAGCACTTTCACTCTTTTTCTTTGAATATTGCTTGGATGCACTCCAACAGCCCTTGCCCTAGGTCAATATAGGGATTGGCTACAAGTTTCTTTGCCGTTGAAGGGTGAAATGTATATGGAGTTATTTTATAGTGCCCCATATTATCATCTGATATCTGATTTACACTTAACTTGTTTTGCATTATTTCATTTATCATAGTAAGAAGTTCGATTCTTTTAAGTTTTTCTATACCGGTTAAAATAATATGCTCATTCTCATACTGCGTATCTTCTAAAATATCTACAGAGAGTTTCGCTGCATCTGCGGCATGAATATACTCTCTTAAATCCTCCCCGTCGCCCTTATAGTTCAGCTCACCTATTTCTATAGCTTCGCTCAATAAATTATAGATGTAATTATTATGACTTGCCCGCTCACCGTACAAAGAGCCATATCGTATAACGGTATATTTAAGTCCATATCTTTTATAATATTCCTCGGTTAATTTTTCCGAACTCTGTTTGCTGATACCGTAAAACGAACCCTCGCTGCTTAACGCATAAGCACTGCTTGCATACACAAATCTTTTTATATTCCCATTTTTTCTGCAAGCTTCCAATAGATTTAAGTTACCCATCACATTAATATTCATAGCATTTATGGGGTCATGGATAGCTTCATCTAGATTTGCAATTGCTACAAAGTTATAGACAACATCTGCATCTTTTATTATTGATTCAATATTTTTTATATCCAAAATATCTACTTTTATAAAATTTTGATTCTTTTGAATATATTTTGATTGGGTTATATCGGCAATAGTTACATGATAGTCGCGTCTGGTGAGTTCATCAGCTACATAAGAGCCTAAAAATCCGCTTCCGCCAAAAATAATTACTTTTTTCATACTTTAAAAAACTCCCTTAAGTGTTTTATGGCGCTCATCCCCATAGCTTCTACTGCCTCTTTTGAGTTTCCACCAATATGTGGAGTGCAGATAAGATTTGGCAGGCTTAGCAACTCTCTATCTGTCGGTGGTTCTTCTATATATGCATCTATTGCCGCACCGGCTATTTTATTCTCTTGCAGTGCTTTTTTTAAATCATGTTCATTAATGATGCCGCCTCTGGCACTGTTGATAACAAATGCACTTTTTTTCATCATCTCAAATATCTCTTTATTTACTAAATTATTGGTTGTATCATCAAAAGGTGTGTGTATCGTTACTATATCTGCACTCTTAAAAATCTCTTCTTTTGAAACCTCTGTTAAGTTGTTTGCTGCGTAATACTCATCTTGATTCACTATATCATTGACCAAAATCTTACAGCCAAAAGGTTCAAGAATCCTTATAACTTCCTTGCCTATATATCCAACTCCTATAACTCCGACTGTTTTACCGCTCAGTTGAAATCCACCGGACTTGTTCCAAATACCATTTTTAAGCTCATTTGTTGTTACAAACAAATTTCTGCAAAGCATAAGCATGTATCCCAAAGTCATCTCTGCAACTGAGAGTTTATTTACTCCACCGCTCCAGCCTATGGCAATATCTCTTTTTTCACATGCATCTAAATCAATATTGTTTAAACCGACCCCATACTTTGAAACCATCTTAAGATTTTTGCATTGATTCAGAACCTCTTCATTTATAGGCTCTAATCCTACAATAACCGCATCTGCCTCTTTTATATACGCAATCAATTCATTTTGATTAAATCTTTTTCCTTCAAGATTCAACTTAGCATGCGGAAAATATTTGTAAATTTCTTCTTGCAATATTTTGTTGTTTGAAAAAGATGGTGAGGTTACGGCTATGTTCATTCAATTAATCCTTATATATTTTCAATATAACTGTATCACATTTCCAATGATTGATTAAATCATTTTTGTATGATTCTAAAGTTTCGCTTGAAAATATATCAAATCTATGTTGCCCACCTGGCTTGCCGTCCATCATCCAAGTCATATGATTTGACAAATCATATCTTTGCTCAGGAAGCAATTCATATCTGTATCCTAGTTTACTCAATATAAATTCTAAAGACTTGGGATTGTAATAGTAATGATGCGCTATAGACCAATAAAATTTTTCAAATGCAGGTATATTATAAACAGATGTTAATACATCCGTAGAAGAGGGTATTTCTGCAATTATCACTCCACCTTTGTTCAACATGCTATATGTTTCTTTAAGAAATTCGAAAGGATTAGAGATATGCTCAAAAACAAAAAAATGAGCAATAATGTCAAATTTTACATCCTCATTCTTTTTCAAATCATCTAAACTTTCATAGGCAACATGCCCATTTTTTTTCAAAAATTCTAAAAACTCTCCGGATGGCTCAACTCCAAAACAGTTCAATCCGGCATCTTTAAATGCATCCATCATAAAGCCGGAAGAGCACCCTATCTCCAATAATTTTTTATCTTTTTTGATATGTTCATCCAGAAACTTCCATCTTCTCGTTACTTGATCTTGATTCGATACTACATGTTTTTGAGCATTACTCCAATCCCGATGGTCGCCGACTCTGCTTGACATAAACTTTTCAAACTCTTTTTTATAAAAATGTCTTTCTTCTTCAACTGACAAATAAGGAAACAGATAGATTACACCACAATTATCACACTCCCAAAAGTTATGTTCTTTTTTACCGCCATAAACATAATCAGCTCTTACTTTTTGATTTTTATTTGTATTACAAATCCTACATTCAGGCATTCTTATTTTCCTTTATCCATGTAATCATCTTTATCAATCCATCATTAAAACTAGTCAATTCTTTATTATAAAGAGACAATAGTTTTTCATTATTTGCATATATCCCAAATTGATCACCTGGCGTGCCTTGTGTTATCTCTATCTCTTTATCAATATTTGTATATTTTTTAATGAGGGTAAGTATTTCACCCACGGTTGTTTTTTTGGCTGTTCCAATATTTATGATTTCGTTGTTAAACTTACTATTATTTGAAGATGCTATTGTTATATCTACGACATCATCTATATAGACCAAATCACGAAACCTATTCAAGTCACCTTTAACGATTACTTTTTCAAAAGAATCATCTAAGAATTGCTTTAAATAAATACTAACCATGCCTTGCTTTAGATTTTCAAGATTTTGTCCTGGACCATAAACATTAAAATATCTTAATGCAATACAATCAATACCGAACTGTTTGGAAAATATATCCATGTATTTTTCACTGGCAAGTTTTCCTACGGCATAAAAAGATTTTGGATTTGTTTCATCAAGCTCTGAAGATTGTTCTTGATTTTCTTTTTCTCCATACACAGACATAGTACTGGCATAGATAAATTTTTTGCATCCTGTTTTTACAGAGTATTGAAGTAGTTTGAGAGTAGATAAAGTGTTTGTATTTAAATCATATTCAGGGTCATCATAGCTTATCTCACCGGATGACTGCCCCCCTATATGAAAAATAGCATCAAATTTTGTATTATTTAATTTTGAAATAGTTTCATCTTTGCTAAAATCACCTTCAATAAATATTGCATGTTTAGGTATATTAGATGAATATCCGGTTTGTAAATTATCAATAATATAAACTTCATTACCCTGATTTATAAGTTTTTTAGCTATTGCACTTCCAATAAAACCCGCTCCACCAGTTACCAAATATTTAGACATTTATTTCCTTTTTTTAATAAGTTTAGCAGGAACTCCACCCATTACGGAATATGGTTCTACATCTTTTGTTACAACACTACCGGCACCGATAATAGAACTTTTACCTATTTTCGTATTTGCAGTAATTACACAATTTGATGCTATCCAAACATCATCCTCAATAATAATTTCGCCATAAGTGTGACCTTGCTCCCTAAATGGTATATTTGGATTTTCAAAATTATGGTTCGATGCTCTTAAAACACAATTTGGACCAATTGAACAGTTATTTTTAATAATAATTTTCCCACTCGCTGCACCAAGCTGAGAATTTGAATTCATGGAAAAGTTATTACCTATAGATAAAATACCATTCTCATTAGCATAAAGATAACTATTTTTCATAATGTTAATATTATTTCCAATTTCAATATTACAAAATCCCACTATCGTAACTCCAGTTCCAATAAAAAAAATACCATCCGTTTTTTTAAACATTTTTTTGTAAAAAGAATATCTTAACTTTATTCCAATAACTGTCGGAATCCATCCAAAAATCAATACAACAAGCTGTTCCATAATATTTCTATTCAAAATAAATCATCTTATTTCTTAATCATAAATGCTTGTCCTGATGACAACGCAATAAAAAAATCATCCTTATCACTCATAAATTCATCAACAGCTTTTTTAGCACCGGGAAAAAAGGTAAAACCATAATCATCGAACACAATAATTCCTCCGGGTAACATTCTCTCATAGAAAAATTTAAAAGCGTCAAATATAGGTTGATACATATCCACATCAATATGAACAAATGAAAATTTATTACTATTTACTTCGTGAAATCTAGTTGGAATCCAACCTTTTTTATACTCTATAAAATCAAACTCTTTTAAATTTTCTTGAACAATATTTTCTCCACATGCAAACTCTTTTTTACGAGCTTCCTCATCTTTTAGTCCCCCAAGTGGAATATCCTCCTCCTCAAACTTTGACAAGCCTTCAAATGAATCAAAAATGTAAAATTTCCCGTTAAATTCACTATTTTTCAATCTGGTTGCAATTTGATATGATGATAATCCTCTCCAGCATCCACACTCCACAACATCACCATTAAGGGCACTAACACTTTTAACTAACTGATTTAGAGTGTAATGTCTTTCTCTCCTAGATAAATTATCCGTTGCGACCATCTGAGTTTTTTCTTGAGCATGTTTATACAAACTATTAAAGTCATCTTCTATTTCAAAGAATTTTATAGGAACTTTTGGTTTTCTATAAATTTCTAACCCAAGTGCAGAAAATACTTTTTTTATAATCTTTTTATACATTTTTATAATCCTTATGTAATTTATCTTTTTTCATCATTTCGCACACTCTATCTCAATCTTCACTCTCATCAATTATTAAATAGCCTATCATTTTAACAACTTTCTCCTTTGAATATTTTTCTAGCGTAGCGCATTTTTTAAGACTTTGCTTTCCCTTACAAAATCAAACTTCTGATGGCAATATGTATAAAATCTATCATAGGTAGAGAGCAACTTATCTTTCACTTGAAAAATGTCATTTAGACTATCCACTAGCTCATCTACATTAAAACTATACTCATGGGCTACATTGTTTCTGGTAGTTCTCAAATCCATCCACTCTTGCTTGTCTAAAAGTTCCAATTTTTCCAAACGATTGAGCATATCGATAAATGGCTTTTTCGAAAAATCCTCGCCCAAAAGAAAAAGCACAGTACCAAAAAGTTTCTCGCCCATACTATCTTGAAGCTTTTCAAATCTAAACAAAAATTGGTCTATAAATCCCACTTCTTCGAGAGAAAAATCTACATACTTTTCTTTTTCTAACGGTAAATTCTTTTGCATATGATTATAGGCATTGTTTATCATTTTTTTGTGCTGGTTACACTCATACAGTATCATAATTAATTTTTCATCAAGTTCATTCACAGTTCTATCCCATCCCTTGTTGCGACTTTTTCTATCAATCTATTCTCATCTTTTGCAAGTATCGCATCTATTTTTTGCTCACCGATATACTCATCAAGTTTAATCAAAAACTTTCTTCGTCTTATTCTCTCATCATCAAACTTTTGCGATGGACAAAGATACAAATCAATATCTCCACCCCTTTTTGAATCATCCACTCGTGAACCAAAGAGATATATTTTACCCTCTATAAAGGTTTCCAAAAAAGCTTTTTTGATGGATTGTACTTCAAAAGGTGTAAGTCGCATGGGCATTATCTCCTATCTATAAGTTTCATGTAATTCATCTTTTTTCATCATCTCCACAACCCTATCCAAATCCTCTTTTGTATCCACTGCTTTTGTTACATAAACAGTCGGTACCATTTTTACTTTCATTCCATTTTCAATGATTCTCATCATATCAACGGACTCTATTATTTCCAAAGGCGTTGGTTCTATCTGGTTGTATTCTAGTAAAAAATCTCTAGTAAACGGTATCACGCATACCTGTTTTTTCATAGGAACATCAAGAATACCCTTTTTTCTGCTTGGAATTGGCTCTCGGCTGAAGTATAGGGCGTTAGAAAATTTATCCATTACAACTTTAACTTCATTTGGGTCTTCAAACTCTTTAACCGTGTCCAAATTTGCTACAAGATTTGTGATTGTAATCGTTTTATCATCCAGCATCGGCTGCACAGCTTCGTCAATCATCTGTGGAAAAGTGAGCGGCTCGTCGCCCTGAACCATTACCATAATGTCAACTTTAATATTCTCTTGCTTTTCTATTTTTAACATGGCTTCTGCACATCTGTCCGAACATCGCTCATGACAGTCACTTGTCATTACAGCTTTTCCGCCTATGGATTCTATGTAGTCATAAATTTCTTTGTCACAAGTTGCGACATATACCTCGCTCAGAGTTTTACTCATCTTCACTCTTTTGTACACATGCCCTATCATAGGCATGCCTAAGATGTCCTTCATCGGCTTGCCTGGGAATCTGCTTGAACCCATTCTTGCTGGGATTATTGATATGATATTCATTAGTTATTTTCCTCTATTTCTAAAATTTCACAGACTTTGGCAAAAAATTTTTCAGTAAAATCTAAAACTTTTTTTATCTCTTCTCTTGGAGGTAATGAATAATTTGGGTTTGGGTATCTGTCTTCTTTAAAATAATCAGTTGCAAATTTTAGGTAGATAATTTCTTGCTCACCTAATATTATAAAATTCTCTATCAAAAAATATAGTTTTACCAAATCATGGTCTTTAGGTATTTTTATATTTTCATTTGCCATGATTGATTTTAGTAATTTTTCAAGAGATTGTTGAAGCTCGATACCTATAATATCCTCATAATGATTTACATTAAAAAGTAAAATTGCCGTATCTAAATTTTTCTTAGAAAAATTGAGCCATTCTTTGGCATAACTTTTATTTGCCATAAATAACCTTTCCTTTTGAAAGTATTTCCTCATAAAATTGATCTTTGACATTTTCTATTCTATCTTGCATCCTTTTTGTGCTATCCACAAAAATATCTATTCCTAATAAATATTTTTTTTGAATATCAAAAAGTCGTTTTTGAAGTTCTAGCTTGTAACTTCTCATCTCTTTGATATCCAAATCATCTTTAATCAAAAACAAATCAATATCACTATCTTCGTTTGGGGTACCATAAGCATAGCTTCCAAAGAGAATGATTTTATCTGGGTTGAGTGGTTTAAGTCGCTCTACGATTTGGAACTTTAGCTCTTCTATGTTTACCACAACCAACTCCTTAATTTTTTTTTGATTATATCTAACATCATATTTGATTTCCACATCACTGTTTCATTTGCTTCATCCCTAGCAACAGAACCAAAAACAGCAATTTTTTCTATTCCAAACAGATCTAAAAGTGCAGGTTTGAGTGTTTTTATTTTATCTATATTATTTAATGTACTCATTTGTTTATCTTCTTCATCCCTTCTCTAGCACAATCACCCAAAAAGAAAAAATCCAAACTATAGGCTAGAAATGTACACCCTTCATCTATTCTTTGTTGGAGTTTTGATGGGTCTGATTCTATAACATGGAACCCTGAGGGCACATTTTTTTCTTTACAAACTTTCAGTACTTTTGCAATCGCCTCTTTGACATCGTCTCTATTGTACTCGCCGGGGAAACCCATACTTCCCGACAAATCGTAAGGTCCTATTATCACCCCGTCTATACCGTCCGTAGTGATAATCTCTTCTATATTTTCAACGGCTTCTATGTGTTCTATTTGGGCGATAATCACTAGCTCTTCATTGACCCATTTTTTGTATTCATCAAATCCTAAACCATATTTTTGAGCACGGAAGAGTCCAACTCCTCTTTTACCGACGGGAGGATATTTTGCATAATCAATCGCTTCAAGAGCGTCGATTTTGGACTTAATCATAGGCACCACTATCCCATCGGCACCCATGTCAAGAATTCTTTTTATGATAACCTCTTCATTTTTGCTCACTCGAACAAGTGCTTTCATGCCATTGGCTTGAATGGTCGCAATGAGGTTATGCGCCATTGTTAAGTCTATAGAAGTGTGTTCCATATCTATAACTAACCACTCAAAGCCGGCACTAGACATAATATCTATGACCGATGGGTGACCTATTGTAACCCAAGAACCAATAGTAAGTTGATTGTTTTTTAGTTTATTTTTTAATGACATTTTTTAACCTTGTTAGATTTTCTTTTATCTCATATCTTGTTGTAGCAAAAATTTGTGGAAAAATATACGCGAAGATTGTAACTAAAACGGTATATATAAAACCTGAGATAAGCAATTCCAATAATGGTGACTCATAAGATATAACTTTTGAAGAGATAAACGCTAACACTACAAAAAATAGGAGAGAGTAAACTTGATGCCATACAAAGTGTTTCATTTCGAAGTTTAAAAACTTTGCGTTGTAATAGAGTTGGATATTGACTCCTATAAATTGCCCGATTATCATCTTGTAGGCTAAACCAATCGCGCCTAAATCTAACAAATAGAGAAGTCCAAAAGAGAGAGCCAGCCCAAGAGGCGTAGTAAACAAAGCTATATTTTTCATAAGCTTTGTCTCTCCCGTAGCATAAAAAATACTTCCGCTAAGCTGACCATACGTTTGATGGATTGGATAAAGCGCCATGACAACAAGCACAAAATAAGCATCCTTAAACTTCTCATCTGTAAAAATCAGGAGTACATTTTCGCTTTGCATGGAGATAAATATGGCAAAATAGGCAGCTATGCTATAGAGCATGGGAATATATCTAAAGAAAAGTTTTTTCATCTTTTCTAAATCTTTTTGCTCATACGATTTTGAAAATTCTCTTGTAATGATGGGGGTCATGGCACTTGTAAATAAAAAACACATGGCAGCTAAACTATAAGCCAATCCGTAAAAACCTGTTTGTTCACTTCCAGCCATGGTTTGCAAAAGCCAAATATCAAAAATACCGGCTAAAACCCCGATGACACTATAAACTACCAAAGGATGGCAATACTCTATAAATTCTTTGATGAGTAATTTTGTATTTTGTATTTTAAATTTTAGATTATGGAATATCTCTCTTTTGAGAAACAGCCAAGTCAAAATTGCTAAAAAAAAGAGCATCGCCATGTAATTAAAATAAAAAAAGAGTTCTAAATCAAAAGATAATTGATACACAAAAAAGAGAAGAAGCAATAATGAAACTAACTTATGCCCTATCTTGAGAAGCTCTACGGAGACAGTAAGCGCATACGCATCTGATATTTTGATAAAAATTTGAGTAAACCATGTCAAAAATCCAAAGAACAAACCCATGTAAATATATTCATTCGCGATAGTCGGAATCAATGAGGGTAAGTAGCCTAAAAAATCAACAACAAATATAAAACTAAATAAAAGCACCAAAACCACAAAAGAGTAGATAAAATAAAAACTTATCAACTCTTTTCTGCTATTTTGAGCGCTTAGTTTTGTAAAAAAAGCAATAGAACTTCCCATGTCCAAAAAGCCTATAATCTTCATAAAAAAATCTTGCAAATAGACAAACTGCCCGTAAGCAATCGGTCCCAAAGCTTTAGGTATTATTGCTACAAGCACAGCATTTATGATGCCGTTGGTAATATTTGAAAGAAGCTTTATCATGTATCGCTTTTTTAGGCTATCTTCCATTTAACTTTTTATCAATTCTTCAAATGTAATATTTTCATCACCAATATCATTGAGTACATTAAATTTAGCCCATATTATAAAATTTATTATTGCAAATAGTTGTAGAGAATTTTTTTTATCTGATAACCACTTAGCATTTAACTTATTGCTGATGTCAGTCGATAAATACTCTTCGACAAGATATGAATTATTTAATATGAAATTATTTATATTTTTATTGATTCGCTCATCATATAGCCAAGTATTAATAGGCATTGTAGGTCCACTTTTTTTTGCAGTAGTTACATAATCTGGCAAATGCTTTTTTAAAAATTTTCTTAATAAACCTTTTTGACCATACTTCGATTTCAATTCATCAGGAATACTCATTAAAAACTCATATAATCTATAATCTAAAAATGGACTTCTATTTTCAACAGAATAATTCATAGTTGCAATATCAACAAAATGGTTTCCTGCACCTATAACTGTAAAAGTATTTGCATATCCCATAATATTGTAAATATCACCATCTAATGCATTGTGAGATACTTTAAAATATTTATCAGCGTTTTGTCTTATCCTATTTTCTATATCTTCTTTGGATGATTTAAAGTCATATCTAAAACTTGATAGTGTCTGAGCATGCCATACTTTGTAATCAAATAAAAGTTGATAAGCGGTAGCCAGTTTTCTATTTAATTTTATAAAAAATTTTGAAAAAAATTCACTGTATGTCAATTTATCATAGGTATATTTAAATATTGTATCAATTTTTCTAGCATGTCCACTTTGCCAAGGATAACCACCAAAAAGTTCGTCTCCCCCAACACCTGTTAAAATGACCTTTGTATTATTTTTAATAGCTAAATCCGACAAAGCATAAAATACTAAAACACCTGAGTTTATAAATATTTCATCGTAATGCTTTACAATTTTTACAATATTCTCATTGTAGTATTTATAGTCTAAAATTGTTTTCACATAATTTATATCTAACTCTTTTGCTAACATTTGCGGGATTATTACATCTGTATTATTATTTTCTTGACTCTCTTTGTTTGATATATCGGCACATAGTGTCAAAAAATCTTTTCCTTTTATTTCATTAGCAAACTTCGTTATTGAAGTAGAATCTAATCCTCCACTTAAAAAAACACCTACAGGAACATCACTTCTTAAGCGTAGGTCTATTGCCGATTTATATAGTTCTATAAAAGTTTTTTCTATATTTTCTTC
The DNA here is from genome assembly GCA_041662225.1 of Sulfurimonas sp. Classification (GTDB taxonomy): domain Bacteria; phylum Campylobacterota; class Campylobacteria; order Campylobacterales; family Sulfurimonadaceae; genus Sulfurimonas. Next base: position 219,345 of record JBAZSX010000002.1, on the reverse strand, counting down.
ACTGTCATTACATTTTTGTATTTTTGGGTTGTACCATCTTGTTTCTTCAATCTGACCATTTTTATACTCAATATATGAACCGGGATTAACATTAAATACATTTTCATACAAAGATAATGGTTGAGGCAAGAAGTAACATGTAAAATTAATTTTTACATTTACTTTGTCTATTTTTAGTTTTTTTAGTTTTTTTATAGATTTCACTTCTGAGGCAAATAAAAGCTCACTCTCATCTTGTATATAATACAAAGGTTTTTCTGCAAACCTATCTCTTATAAGATACTTCAGTTCCTTTTGTTCATCAATAAGTACAATAGCGAACATACCATTTAATTTGTTAAGAAAATTTATCCCATATTTACTATATAAAAAAGGGATAATTTCCACATCGGAGCCACTAGTGGGAATAAACTCATCTTTATACTCTTCTAAGAGTTCAATATAATTAAATATCTCACCATTCAAATAAACTATAATATTATTATATTCAAATGGTTGCATACCCTTTGCAGATAAATCGTGAATCGAAAGTCTATTAAATGCCACTTTCCAGTCACTTCCAGTTTTTACTCCATGCATGTCAGGTCCACGATTGTTAATAACCTTTCTTGCTTCTTCTAAATCAATATCATTTTTTCCAAAATATCCTACAAATCCACACATTAATTAATTTTCCTTTTTTTTACTGACAACTCAAATTCTTTTTCAAGTATTTCTATAGTAATCTTCCTGGTATTACATTTTTTCGAAGAATAACGCTCTATTATATCATCATATCGCTTTCTACTTTTTGTTATTTTTTCTATATTTTCTACTTTATCTTTTAAGTCATCTACTGTCTCTACTAAAATAAACATTTTATCCATATCTTCAATTGTTTCTTCTGGAAGCAGTATTGGTGCACCTTGAAAAAGGATAATGTCTCGTTTGTAATGGAGTTCTCTATTTGTAAATTCTGAAGAAAAATAATCACTAATTATATATTTTGATTTTTCAATCAATTTTGAAATAGGCACTACAAACTCAATATCAATATTTATATATTCTCTGCTTAACTCTAGAAATGGCACATAAAGCATACTGTGTCTAAAAATTCCTGCTTGAATTTTAATACACAGCTTCTTATCTTTAAATTTTTTTCCAAATAGTTCAATGGTTTTTGCATGTCTTTCAAATATATTTTTAGCATCGACCGAAAGTAGATTAACATCACTAAAAATTTGCATACCTGAGTAGCTGTAACTTGTACAATAAATAATATATAAAAAATCATATTTTTTTTCTTTTTCAAGAATTTGATAGTTAAAATTTATACTTCCTACTGAATAAGCTTTTTTAGCTCCCTTTTTTTCGAATAATTTTTTAGTAAAATCATTAAATACAAAATTAATATCTGCAGGATATATTTCTCCATACTTAAGAAATATATTTTCCTGCAAGTAGCTTCCATGCTGCATAAAGATTTTTGGTATTTTATTATTTTCATACAACAATATTTCAAAATAATTTTGGTTATTTGACAAAAATACAAATGGGTGTATTTTTATGCTTGAAGGGATTATCTGGCTTGAAATTGTATTCTTAAATTTAACTAATAACTCAATATAAAGATTTGAAATAAAACTTAATTGCTCTTCTCTTATTAAATATTTTTCTAGTTCACTGAGAAAAATATTTATCTTTTGATAAGGTATCTCTATATCTACCACAACTGGTTTTAAACTGCTATATATATTTTGGAAAATAACATTATCATAAGACAATAACACCTTGTTTTTTATGGGATTAACATATCTATCAAATATTTTTTTCAGTATATTTTTTCTATAAACCAAAGTCAAAAAATTATATTCCAAATTTTTTACTTTATAAAAAAAGAGATTTTTATTATTTATGTAAATAAATTTTTCTATGCTCTTACATTGCCATATACAACTTTTATCATTTGAAGTTAAATTCATATCGTTATCTTGAGTGGAACTCGAGTCTGTAATATAGACGATTTTATAATTTTCGTTTCTTTTATTTTCTAAAAATTTAAATAGTAATTCGATGTATATTTCGTATGTCAAAATAAATGCTATGTCTCGAAAAAGAAAAGAGTATTCTCGACACTTACTAAAAAAAAACTCGATTTCTTGGTACTTTTCTAATGTAAGCTTATGAAATTTCTCAACTGTCATTACAAGAGTATGAAAAGTGCTATATTCAAAACCTGAATTATCTAATAAATAGTTTGAATAAGGGGTCAAAGCCATAATTTCTGATTTTTTGTCTACTATATATTTGGATAGATCTAATGTTTTTTGCTTATATCTAATATCAACTATGTAAAAATATTTACTTTGCAAATCTATCCCCAAACTCAAAATCTCTATCTGCCACTTTACCCAGAACATCTTTCAAATACTTCGGATGCATGCCATATCCAGGTCTCACGCTTCTTATATTTTTTTCTGTAAATACTTCACCTTTTTTTATATCATGCGAAATATAAAGGCTTCTTGAAAATCTACGGCTTTGCTTTTTCTTTTCTGTCATACTGTAGTCAACTTTTCCCAATAGTTTTTCTACATCCCGTATGGCTTTTATCATCTCTGCAAACTCTTTTTTATCCATTGAAAAATCTGCATCAGCCCCACCAATTGATTTGTCTAAAATAAAGTGCTTTTCAATTACTTTTGCTCCAAGTGTAACGGCAACTATAGGAGCAGTTGAGCCTAACGTATGGTCTGAAAAGCCAGATATCACTTCAAAAGTCTCAGCTAAATTTGGTATAGTTTTTAGATTTGCTTCTTCAAGCGGCGCAGGATAACTGCTAGTACATTTTAAAAGTATGATATTTTCATTGCCCTCATTTCTACAAATATCCACGGCATCTTGAATTTCATCAATGGTAGCAATACCCGTAGAGATTATCATAGGTTTCATTTTTGAAGCCGCATATCTTATAAGCTCATAATCTGTTATCTCAAATGAAGCTATTTTGTATGCAGATGAATTAAACTGCTCTAAAAAATCCACTGCACTTTTATCAAAAGGAGATGAAAATATACCAATATCTAAAGCTCTTGCATACTCAAAAAGTTCTTTATGCCACTCCCAAGGAGTGTATGCTTCTTTATATAAATCATACAAAGTCTTTCCATCCCAGAGAGTTCCACCTTTTATCATAAAATCATCTTTTTTAGAATCAAGAGTTAATGTATCAGCTGTATATGTTTGAAGCTTTATACAATCAGCACCTATCTCTTTTGCTGCTTTTATAGTGTCAAGTGCGTTTTGCAAACTACCGTTATGATTTGCACTCAACTCTGCGATGATGTAAGTTCCATCTTTTTCTAAATCAAACTTTCCTATTTTCATTTCTTAACTCCATACAAATCACTTCTTTATTGTTAATTTCTTTTTTGCCAACTTCTTGAAAGTTATATTTTTTATATAAATTAATTGCTCTTTCATTGTCACTAAATACTTCTAGCATCATTTTATCAAGCTGTAGTATCTCAAAAGCATATTTTACACAACATTCTTCAAGTATCCTGCCTACACCCGCTACTTTCTCCGATGGATTTGCATAGAGTCCAAAATCCGTCACTTTAGCTTGAAAATTTATATTTGTAAAATCAATAACTCCTATATATTGATCAAGTATTTTAACGACCATATACTGCTTTGTTTTTGAAGCTTCTAAAGTATCTATGTATTGTAAATGATTTTCAAGAACAATATCATCTTGAGAGTACATCCATTTTTTGACACTCTCTTCATTTCTCCAATTTAAAACCATTTTTTTCTCATCCAAACTGAGGTCAACAAAATCAACAAGTTTTACCCCCCCCATTTATCAATTTCAATCTTTAAAATATATCTATTTCCATCTATCTCAAAAAAAGCTGGATAGTTTTCATTGTCAACAATTCGCAGAAGATTAAACTGTTCCTTAATTGTTTTATTTATATCTAATTTACTCTCTTTTGAAGTTCTTTTTTTATAAAAACTCTCTTCTCCAACTTGTTTTTTTGGTACTTTATACTTCTCATAATTATTCAAAAACTCAGAACACATTTCAATTGTAAAATTTGCTTGTTTTTCTCTCAACTCTGCATTTAACTCCGAACCAGTTAGTTCAAGAGTTCTTTGCATATAAATATCACCATCATCTACGCCTGACGAAGCCTCAAACATAGTAAAAGGTATTTCATTCTTACCTTCCAATATTTGCCAAAATAACGGTGCCCAACCTTTGCCATGTGGTAATGCACTTGCATGAACTACAATATTATGCTTATATTTTAGTAAATAATCACTTGAAATAATTTTATGATAACTTAATATAAAGAGTACATCAAAGTTTTCTTCTATTTCTTCATAATTAAAAAAAAGTTTTGAATTTTTAATTAGACTGTTTAGTTTTTTGGCATACTCCACAAACCATTGATTTGACGATGTTAAAATTGCTACTTTCATCATTTCTCATCCTTGTAAATATTCTTCAGTATTTGACGCACTCTCTTTTCTAACTTAGTATTATTAAATTTTTCCAACACTAAATACTTCTTCTTTTTCAAAAGTCTATACATGTCATTTTGATTTTCAGCTGTTTTTATAGCTATAAATGGCAACCCCATGAAATAAACTTCATTTGCTGTTACGCTCGGTGTAATGATAGCAAAATCACTTTTTCTCATAAGTTTTGCTATCTTTGTTGAATTTATATATAGTTTGATCCATTTTTTGTTTTCTACATATTTTTGTAACTCTTTTAAAGTTTTATTTGCTGTCGTAGTCACAAGATTGACTTGTATGTTTTTAAACTTTTTGAGAGTTTTTACTATCTTGATATTGAGATTTGCTGTATCTGCTCCGCCCATGGCTATAAAAATTCTAGATTTTAAATTTTTAGTTCTTTGTTTTTTCTTTTCTTCAATAAACTCATCTCTTAGAAGTGTATATTCAAATCCACATCTAAGTTCACATTTTTTTGGAACTAGCTCTTTATACTTTTTTTTGTTCGCACTTATATTATGATTTAAAAGTATGTCGCAAAAATGTTTCTCGTAAGTGTCATCAAAACTCAAAATTTTCATCGTTGGATTTTTATCTTTTAACTCTTTTTCATACTCTGCACCTATGTCATAATGGTCAATCACCAACATTTCCACATTCCAAGCTTTTATAACTTCTAAAAGTTCTTCTATGGCATGTGAATCTAGAGTGACGATTTCATATCCTGCTTCGGTTATTTTATAATTTATATTGCCATCTAAATTCTGCGTAGCAAAAACTATCTTGGCATCTGGAAACTCTTTTTGAAGTTGCGAAGCTAAAACCAAATCACGCATGATGTGACCCGTACCTATTTGTGATGAGGAGTCTGCTCGAAAGAGGACAACTTTAGTCATTTTTCTTCCAGGAACTCTAAAAGTTTGCTTTCTATCTCACTTTTTGTAGGCAGATATTGTTTCAAGTTCTCGGGTAAATTTTCTGATACTTTATATGTTGCTACGCCCATGGATTGATTGCCCTCTTTGAGTGCATATTCTACCGTGGTTCTCTTTTTTTCTTTACAAATTATAATACCTATAGAGGGATTTTCATCTGTTAATTTTACAGTGTCGTTGAGCACTGAAAGATAAAAACTCATCTTGCCGGCATACTCTGGTTTAAATTTTCCAATTTTTAGCTCTACTGCTATGAGTGATTTGAGTCGTCTGTGGTATAAAAGCAGGTCTATAAAATACTCTTCCTCGTCAACTTCGAGTTTATATTGATTGCCGACAAAAGTAAAATCACTTCCCATTTGAGCCAAAAACTCTCTTATTTTATTTATAAGTCCAATTTCAAGCTGATATTCACTATGCTTCTCGTTAAGTTCTAAAAAATCAAAGTTATACTCATCTTTGATAGCGAGTTTTGCCTGATGTTTATACTCGTCTGGCAAAGTTTTATCAAAATTTGTTTGGTTTAAAAGATATTTTTCGTAAAAATTATTATCTATGTGGTTATCAAGAACTCTATATGTCCATCCAAATTTCATGACACTTTTTATATAAAATTCTCTTTGTAAATCATCTTTACATTTTTGAAATATAGCCACATTGTGTGACCAGCCTATTTCTCTAGACAGTGTCTGGAGTTTTGTATTTTGACTGTATTCAAAATAAAATAGCCGCATATTCCAAAGGTTTTGAACTGAAAATCCTTTCATCCCTACAAACTCTTTTTGAAGTTCTTGCGATACATTTTTGACAACAGATTTACCCCAACCAAAAGCTTCCTGTTTTTCTAAAATAGCCCTGCCTATCTCCCAGTACAAGCCAATAAGCTCTTTATTTACAGCCTTGAGTGCTTCATATTGACTAGAGAGTATTTTTGTTTTAATCTCTGTGATAAAATCTTTAAACTGGGTGTTATTTTGAATACTCATGACTGATTCATCTTTTACTTTTTCAATATCTATCATTTTAAATTTCCTCAATATTTCGTATTATTTTAACTAATTTGATTATGACTGAAGCTTTTCTGACCTTTTTATAGCTTTATACATGTATTCGGCTCTTTGCCAGTCTTCTAGCGTATCAATATCTTGTACAAGATGTCTAGGAAGGATTACAGGAATGCTGATTTCACTAAATACAATTGTTTGTTTACTCTGTTGTTGTCTAGCTCTATTTGTCCAATAAAACTGCCCTGCATCTTGATATGCTTCTTCCAAATCTTGGCTTCGTGTCATGTAATGCTCCGGTGTAAACATTTCACATCTTCTATTTTTATCAAGCTTAAAAGTTCTTTGTACGGGAAAGGGCATAGAAGTAGCACTAAAAGTATTGACGGCATCAGAATTTTTTAGTTTTTCGTATCCCTCAATGAGATACTCTTTTTGAAGTAATGGTGCAGTCGCATATATGGTGCAAATATACTCATATCTTTCACCTTGCGACTCCAAATAATCAACTGCATGATTTACTACATCAGCCGTGCCCGTATAGTCATCGCTCAGTTCTTTTGGTCTTAGAAATGGCACTTCTGCACCATATTCTCGTGCGATTCTGGCTATTTCTTCATCATCCGTTGTAACAATCACTTTTTCAAAAAGGTTAGAATTTAATGCAGCTTTTATACTGTATGCTATGAGCGGTAATCCGTGAAAAATTTTAATGTTTTTTTTTGGAATTCTTTTACTTCCGCCTCTAGCAGGTATGATAGCCACAGCATCTTTTTTAAGCATTTAAAATCTCAAGAAGAGTTTTTATAACATAATCTTGTTCTTCATCTATGAGTGCAGGGTACATAGGGAGAGAAAAACACTCTTCATAGTATCTAGCCATCACAGGTATATTTTCCACTCCATAACCTAAACTTTTATAATATGGTTGCTGATTTATAGGAATATAATGAAGTTGGATACCTATATTTTTTTCTCTAAGTTTATTAAATAAATCTACTTTCGTAACATCTAGTTTGGAAAAATCAACTTGAACTACATACAAATGATACGAAGATTTACCGTCAAAAACATAAAGTGGTTTTATCATGGTGTTTTCAAATGCTTTATCGTATATTTTAGCGATCTCTTTTCTTCTATCTATAAAACTATCTAACTTTTTAAGTTGCGAAAGTCCAAGTGCACATTGTATATCTGTGATTCTATAGTTAAATCCCAACTCTTGCATCTCATATTCCCATGGTTTTATATCTGCTGTTTTCACCATGCCATGCGCTCTTAACACTAAAAGTTTTTCATACATCTCTTTTGAGTTAGTCGTTATTGCTCCGCCTTCTCCCGTTGTGAGATGTTTTACAGGATGAAAAGATAGAATAGACATATCGCTATTTGTGCAACTTCCAGATTTCACATTATCATCAATCGCACCAATAGCATGCGCACAATCTTCTAAAATAATCACGCCATAGGTTTCTTTTAAATGTTTCAATTTTTTTTGATTTAATGGATTTCCTGAAAATGCCACTGCATAAATAGCTTTTATAGAACTATCTTTCTTAAGTTCTTCTTCACATAAATCTAAATCAATATTTCCATCTTTTGCGATATCGACAAATATTGGTTTTGCACCAACATAAAGGATAGCGTTTGAAGTTGCCAAAAAAGAGTTTGGTGTTGTTAACACCCTATCCTCTTTTTTTAACAAAATCATTGAAGCCAAATGAAGAGCCGCTGTACCGTTTGCAACAACTACACAATACTTAACATCACAATATTTTGCTAAAGCATCCTCAAACTCTTTTACCTTTGGACCTGTTGTAAGATAATCGGATTTTAAAGTTTCTACAACTGCATCTATATCATCTTGTTCAATAAGTTGCTTGCCATAAGGAATAAAGTTCACTACTAACCCTTTTTTATCATTTCTAATACTTCATCATGTGTGAGCCACTCAGTATTGTTACCAGAATTATACTCAAAACCTTGTTCTACCGGGATACCTTGTTCTCCAAGTTTGTTGATAGAAAAATCGCAAATATTATTGAACTGAATTGTTGGTTTGATTACAAAATGGTCCTCAAATTCTAAAGTAAGGTGTGAATCATCAGAGGGACACATTATTTCGTGTAATTTTTCACCGGGACGTATTCCTATGATTTTATGAGGCAGATTAGGGGCTATTGCCTTAGCTAATTCAGTCATATACATAGAAGGGATTTTGGGTATAAATATCTCTCCGCCATACATTCTTTCAAAATTTTTAAGTACAAAATTTACACCATCTTCAAGTGTAATTAAAAATCTTGTCATTTTCGCATCTGTAATAGGTAATTCAGTTGCACCTTCACTAATCAGCTTATGAAAGAATGGTATTACCGAACCTCTTGAACCTGTAACATTTCCATATCTTACAACTGAGAATCTAGTTCTTCTCTCACCAACCATATTATTGGCAGCTACAAAAAGTTTATCGGATGCCAATTTAGTAGCTCCATATAAGTTAATTGGATTTGCTGCTTTATCGGTTGAAAGTGCAATAACTTTGTCTACATTATTTGCTATTGCTGCTCGTATAACATTTTCAGCACCATTAATATTTGTTTTTATGCATTCCATAGGATTATACTCTGCGACCGGAACATGTTTTAGAGCCGCAGCATGAATTACAAAATCTACATTATGCATAGCTTCTTTTAATCTTTCAACATCTCTAACATCACCTATAAAATATCGCATGCAACTATCATTGAAAGATTGTGCCATCTCATACTGCTTTAGCTCATCTCTACTGAATATAATAACTTTATTTGGTTTATATTTCGAGAGTATTATCTCTGTGTATTTTTTACCAAAACTTCCAGTTCCGCCTGTTATGAGTATATTTTTATTATTGAACATTAATTCTATTTCCTTTAAAATTATATTTTTTCTATCTACTATCTCGCCCCGACTTTAGATAAAACAACCTTTATTGTTTTCAAAAATATCACAAAATCCATCCAGAGCGACCAGTTGCGTATGTACCAGACATCCAAATCAACTCTTTGCTCAAATGTTAACCCGTTTCTTCCGCTTACCTGCCAGAGTCCTGTTATTCCGGGAGCGACTTTAAGTATAAGCTCTTGGTTTAACGCGCCTATCTTTGGGCTTTCTTCATTCATGTAGGGTCTCGGACCAATCAAATTCATTTCTCCCTTAAAAATATTGTAAAACTGCGGCAGTTCATCTAATGAAGTGGCTCTTAAAAACTTTCCGATTTTTGTTATTCGCGGGTCATTTTCATACTTGTGAAAAGTTTTGTAATTTTCGATCTCTCGCGGATTCTTTTGCAGATACTCTTTTAAAATGAGAGCAGAATTTTCATACATGCTTCTGTATTTATAGCACTCAAATAGTTTTGAATTTTTGCCGAGTCTTTTTTGTTTAAAGAGTATATCACCTTTAGAGTCGCGCTTCACTAAAATAGAGATGATGAAATGCAGCACCAAAACAAAAGGTAAAATCAACAGACTCAAAAATCTTTCAAAGAGATATTTTAAAACAATATTTTTATAGTTTAAAAGCCTGTTTTCTATGTGAAAAGAGGAGAGTCTGATGTTTGAGTAGCTGATCATCTCGGCATGAGAGAAGTCTATATTTTCAAGGTAGGGAATGATATATATATCTTTTGTTATATTGATATATTGATTTATAATTTTTTGCAGCTCTATCGCATCATATTTTTTGGAAGATATCAGAACCATGTCAAAATTTGTGTCACTTATTTTATACCCAAGGTACCAATTTTGTTCTACCTCTTTTTTGAGAATCTCATATTTTTCATCATCTGCCAAAATTTTTACTTTGAGCTTAAAAAAATCAAGCCTAAAAAGCAAATTTTTTGTAACTCTCTTGGCAAAAGGAATTAAAATAAGTGCTAATGTAAAAAATAGGATTATAAAAAGTCTTGAGTAATCATCCGACGCTTTAGAGAGGGTTATAAAACTGAAAATTGTAAGAAAAGAGTAGAGTAATGCTTTTAAAATCTTGTTTGTATCATTCCAGTAATCATATCGTTTAGTATATATTTTTTCATAAATAAATAAAAAAAGGATAATTAATATCATCCAACTATAATCATGACTCGTAGCATTAAATTTTGGAAGCTCTGTAAAAAAATCACTTCTTAAATATATTGTAATATTTATGGTGAGTAGAAGCACAAAATAATCCACCGCTATTAGAATCAGGGCTAAAAGATATGTTGCAATATTGAAGCTGTTTTTTTTCATAAAGTTATTGTACTAAAATCTATTCAGATTTGTTATTAATTTTTCTTCTATAAACCCTCTCATCTCACTTTTAAATCTCTCTTCATTGTAGGAGTCTGCCGATTCTGAAATTTGTTTGTAGTTAAAGTGCATATTCTCAAATCTATGTATCGCATCCATTATGCTCTCTTTTGTTTGATGCTCAAAATGAACACCGTTTATGCCGTCTTCTATAGTCTCCTCTGTTCCGCCGTCATTTAGTGCAACAACGGGAGTTCCGCATGCTAGGGCTTCTATCGGAACAATTCCAAAATCTTCAATCGCTGCATAAACAAAAGCTTTTGCCTTTTGCATGTACTTTATCATTGTTTTTTTATCTTGATAGCCAAGGATATGGACATTCTCTTTTGCAATATTTTTTATTGACTCGTACTCCTCGCCATCGCCTATAACGAAAAGTTTTTTGGTTGGCATCTCATTAAAAGCTTCTACTATCAGTTTGGTTTTTTTATAGGGGACAAGTCTTGAGGCGGTAAGATAAAAACTTTTCTTTTCTTCGCATAGAGTAAAATTTTGAGTATCGACGGGAGGATAAATTACTCTGCTCTCTCTGTTGTAACTCTTCTCTATTCTATTTGCTACAAATTTAGAATCGGCTAAAAAGTAGTCAACTCTATGGGCAGTCTCAAAATCCCATTTTTTTATATATTGTAAAGTCTGCTCTACTAGAAACTTTTTTGGTTGTCTGAGGTTTATCGTGTATTCATCATATAAATCCCATGCATACCTGATCGGTGTGTAGCAGTAGGAGATATGGAGTTGATTTTGAGTTGTTTTTACACCCTTCGCAACAGCCCAAGAGGAGCTTATAACTAAATCATACGCGCTAACATCTAAACTCTCTATGGCAAGGGGAAAAAGAGGCAAATAATTTCTGAAATGTTTTTTGGCAAAGGGAAGATTTTGGATAAAAGAGGTTTTGGCATGTTTGCCGTTTAAAACAACCGCTCTTTCCTCATCACTCAAAAAATCAACAAGTGAAAAAATATCGGCATGTGGGTAGATATCTAGGATTGCTCTTAGAACTTTTTCCGCTCCGGCATCCGTGACCAGCCAGTCATGAACTAGTGCGACCTTAGGCTTCAAACATCTCTCTGAGCGTATCTTTAAAATCTTTTAACTCAACTTTACCTATAGAGTCAAAAAGCTTATCGCTTGAGCCTGTCAAACTTTTGATTTCATCTTTTCTTACAAAGTCAGGGTTTACCACTACTCTTATTTTATACCCTGCTATCTCATTCATGTTCTCTATAACATCAAGCAGTTTTATGCCTCTATTTGTTGCTATATTTAAAACTTCACTCTTCTTGTTGCACTCTAACAATCTTTTATAAACTTCACACACAAAGCTTATATCATTAAACTCTCTCTTGACATCAAGGTTGCCAAGCTCTATAGTTTCACTTTTCTCTTTAAAATGCTTAACAATCTTTGGTATCAAGAAGTGTTCAGCCTGACCGCTGCCCGTGTAGTTAAATGGTCTAGTGATTAGAATATTAAGCTTATCAAAATAGTTTTGTGCCAAACACTCCATGGCATATTTACTTGCACCGTAATGATTTGCAGGCTTTGGGCAGAGTGATTCATCTAAAACCTCTAAGCCCTGATTTCCATAAATAGTGGCACTACTTGCCAAAATTATTTTATCCGGCTTTAAACCGAGTTCTACAAAAGTATCCAAAATATTTGTAGTGCCGATTGTATTTACTTTATAGAATGCTTCATTATCTCCATGGGCTGCAAATGAGATGCCTGAGAGATGTATCAAAAAATTCGGTTCAACTTTTTTCAGAACTTTTTCGATGTCAGATTTTTCTGTTATGTCGCACTTATACCTTTTCTCACCGCTATCAAAAAGAGAGGTGCCAAACACCTCATAACCGCATGCTTCAAGATAAGAAGAGAGGTGTGTTCCCGTAAAGCTGTCAATGCCGGTTATTAAAACTTTTTTCATAGACTAAAAACTAAAACCTATCTCATTTCTTTTGAGGTCTGCCTTCACCATCATGGCACACAACTCTTCAAGCGTACATTTCGGTTCCCAGCCTAAGATGTCTTTTGCTTTTTGCGGATTGCCTATGAGCAATTCAACTTCACATGGTCTATAAAATTTTGGATTTACTTTCACAACCGTTTTGCCTGTTGCTTTGTCTTTGGCTATCTCATTTTCATCGCTGCCGCTAAATTCTAACTCTACTCCGACTGCTTTAAATGCCATCGTTACAAAGTCTCTTACGGTCTCGGTTCTGTTTGTAGCCAGTACGTAAGTGTCCGGTTTAGGTGCTTGAAGCATCAAATACATGCCTTCCACATAATCTTTCGCAAATCCCCAATCTCTTTTTGCATCCATGTTTCCAAGCTCTAAACACTCTAGTTTGCCAAGCTTGATTTTTGCCACGCTGTCTGTGATTTTTCTCGTTACAAACTCTCTTCCTCTCAAAGGCGACTCATGGTTAAAGAGTATGCCGCTGCATCCAAAAATATTGTAAGACTCGCGATAATTTATGACCATCCAGTGTGCGTAGAGTTTTGCTACGCCGTAAGGACTTCGCGGGTAAAAAGGAGTACTCTCTTTTTGCGGAATCTCTTGAACCTCACCAAACATCTCTGAAGTGCTTGCCTGATAAAATTTTATCTTCGGATTTACTATTCGAATCGCTTCAAGCAGATGCACACATCCAAGTCCGGTAATATGAGCGGTAGCGAGCGGCTGATCAAACGACACACCTACAAAACTCTGAGCTGCAAGGTTATAAATCTCATCCGGCTGAATATTTTTTACCATGTGGACACTATTGGCTTGGTCTGTTAAATCATACTCTACAAGGTGAAGGTTTTCGTGGTTTTGTATCCCCAACTCCTCTATTCTCCAAAAGTTTACCGATGATGTTCTTCTGTAGGTTCCATAAACCTCATACCCTTTTTCTAAAAGTAACTCCGCGAGATACGCTCCGTCTTGCCCCGTTATCCCCGTAATTATTGCTTTCTTCATGCTTTTCCTTAATCTAATTCTAAATTATTCAACTATTTTATCTAATAAACCTATATTCTCAAAATTGTTACTGACAATGAGCAGCCCTATATAGGAGTCAACCATTCCATGTATATTATCAAGATATTTGTATTTCACATCATAGAGTTTAGTGTTTGCTTCGTTTAAATCAATAATACTTTTTAGACCATGCTCATAACCCTGTTCTACGGCTTTAACATAAAGTTCAGCAGATTCAAGTGCATTTTTGTACATTGTTACTGAATCTACAGAGGTGTTAAAAGATGCAAGATATTCATCATACTGCACTTTGACCTCTTTTTTAGTCTCTAGCAAATCTTCATTGGCAGCTTTGCTCATCAGTTCGGATGAGGCAACCATAGATGAAACCATTCCACCGCTATAAATTGGAATATTCAGAACGAGTGCAACTTGCTGTACATTATTGTAGGGTGCATCATTTGTCGGATCATCCGTATTGTATTTAGAAGCGGATGCTTGCAAATCTAAACGAGGAAGATGCGCATCCCAAGCATTCCCTTTTTGCTCTTTTGAGAGTTTCAATGCCACTTCTGCCTGAAGTACTTTGAGATTTTTCTCAAAGTTATCGCTACTCACTATGGATGTCTGCATGGCTTTAATGCTCTCTAGCGTTTGATTATTTATCTCTAATGTCGGCAATTTATACTCTGCATCGCCGATAAATTGAGTCAGTTTCAACTCATTCACTTTGAGTTGCTTTTTCTCTTTATCTAAACTAATCAAAGCAGAGCTATGCTCCACTTGCATCTGAAGCAAATCCATCTTATTTGCCAAATTCATATCGTATCGTTGCGTTAATGTATCTAGTTTAGACTTTGTAAATTGAAGATTTGACTCATAAAGTTTTATCTTATTATGGGACTTTAACAACTCAAGATAAACCTTAAATACGCTCTGTGCCAACTCCTCTTTTTTTAAATCAGAATCAATTTCGTAGAGTTTGCCTCTGGATGTCTCCATAGCTATTCTTGAGAATGTATCTGCATTATATATTGACTGTCTCAGAGAGAGAGTATTACTTACCATACCCTGTCTCACATGATCGATTTTACTATAGTTTGGATTATATGTATAATCTGATTTCCCATAGTTCGCTGAAAAATTTATTTGAGGATAAAGTTTAGAGTACTCCTGATTAACCTTTTCTTTCTCTGCTTCAGCTCTATACGCTGAAGATTTAATTGCATTTGTGTTTGCAAGGGCAAGCTCATACGCTTTTGAGAAGAGTAAAACCTCTGCTGCGTTCACATAAGCTGCAGAAAATAGCAGTAAGAGCGTTAATCTTCGCATGACATTACTCTTCATTTAAGCTCCTGCCTAGCATCTCTTCAAAAGGTCTTACAAGGTAGTTAAGTGCTGTTCTGTCTCCTATATTTATCATAACTTCTGCCGGCATGCCTGAAACCAGCACAAATTTATTCTCTTCTAGTAATTTTTTACCCTCTTGTGTAACTTCTATCTTCGCTTCATAATAGGGAGAATGTGTTGCTTCATCCATAAAAATATCTGCCGATACATGCACAACTTTACCTTCAATGGCAAGGACATGTTTTAGATTAAAAGCTGAGAATTTAACTTCTGCAAGCAGTCCGACTCTAACCTTGTCAACATCTGTTGTTTTTACCTGAGCGATAACAATAAGCTTTGCATCCTCCGGGATAATTTCAAGGATTGGTTTACTTGGGCTTACGACACCTCCGACGGTATGAAGACTCAGTCCTACGACTGTCCCGTCAATCGGTGAAGTTATAGTTGTTCTTTTTATAACATCTTCATTGGCAATAATTTTTGACTTCAAATCTGAAACATGTGTCTCTGTTTCTACATATTTTTGCAGAGTGTCATTTTGAAACTGTTTTTCTCTTAGTAATTTTTGTGTACTTACTTCGTTTATCTGCTCTTTGAGCCTCGCTATTTCAGACTTTGCATTTGCCAAATCACCCTCTACCATATTGCTTTCTCGTTGCAGATCTCTGATTTTTTGTTTATCGACAAGTCTCTGTTTATATAGATCTTCCCACTCTGAAACCTCCTCCGCAATAGATGCCAATCTGTTTTGCTTGCTCGCAATCAGTGAAGTTGTTCCGTCAATTTGGCTTTGGAGTTGCAAAACTTTCTTGTTTGCAATTACAGCCTCATCTTCGATAGATTTATTTGTTGAAACAAATATATTCGTCTGGTTTTTTATCGAATCTGCATCAGTCAACTCTTTTGGAAACTCTATCTGTTTTAAACCATCTCTCTGTGCTTTGAGTCTTGCTAATTGAGCGATGGCATCTTGATATTGAGCATTAAGAATATCAAGTTGTGCTTTAACCTGCACATCACTCAGCTTCATTAGAATTTGATCTTTTTTTACCTTATCGCCATCTTTTACATAGATAGCTTCAATAACTCCGCCCTCTAAATGTTGAATGGTTTTTTTACCTAAATCTGCCGATACCTTTCCGGTAGCGACTGAAGAGGTTGCAAGAGGAGCAAAAGCCACCCAGCCGCCGAGCAACACAAAAACTACAAATACAACTGCTAATCCAAATTTAATTACTGAAGTGTCATCACTTAATGGCACTTTTATCTGTTTATTATCCATAATCTTTCCTAACTACTTGGTTTACTAAGCGATATTGTTTGCATCGGCTGTGGGCTAGCTGCAGGCTTTTGAGGCTGAGGAGCCGCACCTTGCGCTGCTGCAGAGAGTCTTGATAAAACTTCATTTGTATCGCCGTATAACTCTAACAATCCCTGTTTAATTACGGCTAACTTGTTTGTAACCTGCAATATATTCGGTCGGTGTGTAATGATAATTACAGTCGTTTTGCTCTCTTTGAGTGATTTTATAGCTTCAACAAGAGCCGCTTCGCCTTGGTCATCAAGATTTGAGTTTGGCTCATCAAGAACTACTAAAACAGGATTATCATAGATTGCACGCGCAAAACCTACTCGCTGTCTTTGACCGCCGGAGAGCGATTCGCCGCCTGCGCCTATTTTTGTGTCATACCCGTTAGGTAATCTCAAAATCATCTCATGTACGCCGGCTTTTGTTGCAGCTTCTACAACTTTTGCCGGATCTACTTCGGCAAATCTTGAGATATTTTGACTGATAGTTCCTTCAAATAACTCTATATCCTGAGGCAGATAGCCTATATATTTTCCTAGGTCAATTTTATCCCACTGGTAAATATCTGCTTTGTCAAGTCTTGCTTTACCGGCAGCTAGTGGCCATAGACCCAAAATAATTCTGGCCAAAGAGGATTTTCCTGCAGCACTCGGTCCAACTATACCTACTACATCGCCCTTATTTATCTGCATTGAGATACCTCTAATAGATGGCTGTTGTGCATTCGGCGGAATGACCACTACGCCTTCAAGGAGTATTTCACCATGAGGAGCAGGGAGTTGCATGTGCTCTTTATCTTTTGGAAAATTCTCGAGCAGTCCTTCTAATCTTTCATACGATGTTCTGGCACTGCTAAAACCTTTCCAGCTGCTAATCATCAAATCAAGCGGAGCCAATGCTCTACCCATGATTATAGAACCTGCAATCATCATGCCGGGGCTTACTTCCGATTTTATTGCAAGATAGCCGCCAAGACCTAGCATGAGTGATTGGAAAAGCATTCTTAAGCTTTTTGAAACATTAGACCAAATGCCGGCTTTATTACTTGCATCTGTTTGTGCATTTAAAAAAGCGTAGTATTTATCTCTCCAAATAGCTTGAATCCGCCCTTTCATACCCATGGCATTTACAACTTCTGCATTTCTCAGGTTAGAATCCACATACATCGTAGAGGCTCTGCTCATTACATTTGCTTCGAGTAGCTTCTCTTTTGTGTCATACTCATTAAGTATAGTAAGAGCAACCAAAACTATGCCTGCAAAAATCGCAAAATATCCAAACATTGGGTGAAACATAAAAAGAACTGCTATATATATCGGCATCCATGGCGCATCAAAAAAAGCAAAGAGACCGTTACCGGTCATAAATTGTCTGATTTGAGTTAAATCATTGAGAGGCATAGAAGATGCCTTTCCCGGCTGCGCATTTGCTAAATCAAAGAGTGAGTCGAAGACTCTTTTGCTTAAAATATTGTCTAGTTTATTTCCTACCATTACGAGTATTTTAGATCTGACAATCTCTAAAGTAGCCATTGTAATAAATAAGACAAGAACGATTAAAGTAAGCATGACAAGCGTCTCTAAACTTCTGCTTGTTAATACTCTGTCATAAAGTTGCAACATGTATAAAGATGGAACCAGCATCAGCAAATTGATAAACAAACTGAAGAAACCGACTATCATAAATGATTTCTTAGATTGCATTATCGCACTTTTGAGTTCGCTAACTTTACTCTTTTGATTTTTTTGTACTTGTGCCATGGAAGTCCTTAAATGTTATTTTGTTTTAGCTTTGTCTTTGGTTTGCTAAGTTAAAGAGTGTCTGTATATTTTCAAGCGATTTCAAGTGTGCATCTATAAAAGTAATGATTCCTCTTCTTACCCAAGAAGCTAAAATATCATCGCTGAGTTTGTTTAGTTTTTCTCTGTCAACAACTCTAAATCCATTCACTAAAACCTTTTTCTCATCACCCTCTCCGACACTAATCTCTCTCTCCTCTAAAATACCGCTTTGAACAATTTCGTTTACTATGTTTTTAGTAACGATACTTTGCTGTTCATGGGATGTTAAAAAATTAATTGCATGTTCTAAAGTCTCTGATTTTTCACCATCTTTTTTAAAGAGCTGCTTCCCTTTTGACTTTGAAAAAAGGTGAGAATCCTCATCTATAAGAATAACTTTTTGGTCTGCATTTTCTTTAGTGCTAGCCATTGAAAAAGGGTATTTTCTTAAAAAACTAGGAACATAACTTGTTATCCATTTGCCCTCACTATTTACAGCTAAACTGTCACCGCCAAGAGAAACTAATGCTACGAGTGATGCATTTTCTTCTGATGTAAAAACTACAGGAAAAGTTGCAGCGATAAGTGCTGCTTCATTTGCTACAACCGGTAAAAAAGCTGTCTGCTTTGCAAAATTGAGGTTTTCAAGTGGATTAATCTTAAACTCTTTGTGTTTCTCTTTGTCTAGTACTTGTAGATTGATATACATTTTTTTCCTTTGTTGTGTGTTTTCAATTTTTGGACGACCTATTTTCTTTGCACTTAGAGTCATTCCGATTAAGAGCTCTAAATTTCTAATAAATTTATCACTGCTTGTTAGGGTCTGTTTTTCAAGACAACTTTGTATAAAACGGTTTTTCTCTTCCTCTATTTTTGCAAAATAGATTTTAGAGTAGAGATTTATTCTATCTTCTTGTGTAAATCCCAATTTTTTATACAGTTCATGATAGGTAACTAATTTATCAGTGTTATCATACAAATTTTTAGAGAGACTGCTGTATCTGTAGTTCAAATCGTTTGACTTTTTTTCGATGTAAGCCATTACATCAAAAAGATAAAGTTCCGATTCTACTATAGATGTTTTATATCTGCCTTCCCATATTGTACCGGTGCGACTATATTTCTTATTGAAATAACCTACATATCTCCTGCCTAAACTTTGCATCAATTTAGGCAGAGACTCAACATCTGACGGAGTAGCCAAGAATTCAAAATAGTTTTTCGTAACTATATAAGAGTGTATTTTTAAACCATGTTTTTGACTTGCATCAGCAACAATATTTAAAAACTCTTCATAGTCACTGCTATCTATGAAAACATCCATCTCATTTATGCTTTTGAGCATAACATGCTGTGGTGTGTTTTCTACAAAAATTCTCAGCTTTCTTGCCAAATATATTTCCTTTTTTAGATTCAAGTCGTACTATATATTTTTTTAGCTTTAAAGAAGATTAAATCACTACGACACCAATTTATATATTTTTAATTAGTGCCATAGTCATGCATTAGAAGTGAGTTGAAATTCCCCATTTAATATTTGGGATAGCCGATTTTATTACTTGGAATATTTGAGATAGCAAAGCAGCATCTAAAGTGGTCTGTACTGCACTGTTTTTGGAGAGAAAGGTTATTGTTGTCAGCTTTGTATCTGCATCAAAATAAAAACTCACCTCTGTTAAAAGCTCTTCACTTGTTCGCAGCAGTTCCAAATTTACGCTATCTGTTTTTGAGATTGCTTCATTTTTGTTTTCTGCTTGTTGGATTATCTGAGGTTCAACATGCGTGTAATATCTCTCTATAAACTCTTCTGCCGTAGGAATCAGATTTAAAACAAAGCTCCTTGTTATCATAAGGTCAACTCTGTTTTGCATGTCTTGATAATTAATGACAAGCCGCAGTCTATCTTCTAGCTCATCATAGGAGGGGGTGAATGTGTTTGCAATAATGTTTCTTTTCATGACCGCAATTGTACACAGATAAGTTTATCTGAAGTTTAACAAGATAAAATTCTGCTCCACTATTTGCCGACATAGCTCAGTTGGCTAGAGCAGCTGATTTGTAATCAGCAGGCCCGGGGTTCGAATCCTCGTGTCGGCACCACATCAACGAAACAATCCAATCCCCTTAATCTATCTTAAATTTTATTCTTTAAAATAAGTTTGCGCCAATTCTGAAGATGCATAGAATCTAAATGTCAGTGAGCTCTCTTGAATTGAAACTAAGTTTATATAGTCGTTCTCTTTTGAAACCACTTTTAATGAACTGCTGCTGTCTGTCAACATATTTTCGGTAACTGCTATCTGTGCATCGGCACTCTGAGTTGGTGCAGAAAGATAGTCTCCCGCATAGATACCGATATTCCATGATGAAAGATCTTCGGTAAAAACAAATTTAAAGAGTGCCTTGTTTGTCCCATTATTGCTTACTGCGTAGAATGTTTTAGAGCGTAACTCTTGTCTTAAATCAAACGAGTTAAAGTACTCAAGTGCCAATGCTTCTGAAGCGTAAAATTTCAGAGTCAATGCCGAACTATTTGTTGAAACAAGCGTTAAATAATCTATCTCTTTGCTTTGAAATCTAAATACGCTCCCTCCGCTATCAGTCAGGTTTGAATCCGTAACAGTTATGGGCGTTCCATAGTTTGAACTGAGTCTGGCCGTGTTTGCGTAGGAGGTGCTATAAGTTGTTACATCCCATTGAGTCAGCACATCTGTAAAGTTAATTTTATAGAGTGATCTGCTAGTTGCATTATTTTGAACTACAAAGAATTCTTTTGCTTTCAACTCATCTATTAAAGAGAGGGTATAGTATGCTTCAGCCAATACTGATGTTGCAAAAAACTTTAATTTCACAAGAGGATTTGCAGTGGATACTAAACTTAAATAGTTTGCCTCTTTGCTAACCAGTTGCAGAGAACCGCCGGCATCACTTATGGTATCTGCCGTTACATTGATGTCACCTGTCACACTCTCTTGTATCGGTGTAGAGTAGTTATTATCATATGCTTGAACATTCCATGATGTAAGATTCGCATCAAATGACACTTTATATAAACCCTTACTTTGAACATCGTCTTGAACGGCGTAGAAAGTATTTTCTTTAAGCTCACTTCTTAAATCAACTGTTGCATTAACCTCCGCTGTACTATTCACATCCACAGTAGTATTTGCATCTGGAGTAGTAGAGCCACCACTGCCACAACCGACCAATAAAAAGCCGGATAGTAGGAATAGGCTTAATAAAAAAACTTTCGCTCTTTTTTGCATTTTATCTCCTTGTAATTTTTTGTGATTGTATCAAAGGTACAAATAATTTTGACTTAATAGTAGATTTATAACTATACAAAAAAATATCCATCATCATTTAGAATAGTTCTCTGTGCGGTAAGTATTATTTGATTGTCGCTAAAGCCGGCTCCAACGGGATCAAAAATATCGAGGGAAAAGACTTCATTTGCTTCTGCCGTATTGTCTCCTATAATTTCAACAGGAATAACTGCATAATTTTCATCAGGATATAACACAAGAGTGCCGCTTGCAGGGATATAATCCTGATTTGAGATTGCAGTGCCGTCTCTTGTTGTATATTTGACACTCAGCAACTCATTTGGGTCGCTGCGCATGCCGCTTAGCTCTACTAAAAAATAGTTGACAGTTACAGTACCGCTTGCACCCTCAACGACCTCTTTTTGTACTTCTGATGCTGTTTTTGGGGCGTTAGTGTAGTGTTCGCGTAAACTTTGGTCTATCCACTGCTGATAGTAACTTACCCTATGCCAGAAGCCCACTTCACCAAAACTGCTATCTGTTGTTGCGTTAATATCCGGATTGACATTATATGCATGCACACTCGCCACATAACTGGCAACACCGGCGACTTTACCGTCAATAAATGCCGGACCTCCGCTGTCTCCCTGAGCAATCATTCCCTCATAGCGTCCATATCCAAGGTTATTATCGTTCATCAACAGCCCAAGTGCATCGTGCGCGCTTGTTCCATCATCAAAATCAGCTGCCAAGATAGCGTTATTTTGGGGTGTCCAAGCCATGTTACTGCCAAGTATATTTTTCATAACGGCTGCATCAGTTTCAAACTTATTCATGGCTTGTTGCCGTAAAATATCTGTAGGAGGAGTGCTGCTCATTCCCTCAGAGCCGCTTCCAATATTGCCGTAGCCAACCGCAGTAAATAGTCTCCCAATCTCATCGCTGCTTCTAAAGAGTTCATATCTATGCGCATCAGTCGGTGCGGCATCTGCAAGCCACACAATAGCCAAATCGTTATTATCGTTGAGTGTATCATACTGAGGCATCAGCTCGATGGCATCACATGCAACTGTTCGCCTCCCCTCCGATGTCTCAAAAACCATATTTGCTGATGCGTTAACACTAGAAAAAAGATGCGCAGCAGTCAACACCGCCATGCCGCCATACAGCAGTGTTCCGCTGCCATAGTAGCCGTTAGAGGATATTCTAACCACTCCGTTTAAGGTACTACTATTGCCAACAGAATAGATAGAATCATTATATGAATCGAGGGTTGTAACCATGGGGTTGATTTCTTTATTTTAGTATAATTATTAAACAGTGTCTGACACTTTTTTAGTACCTATTTTTTTACTCGTTAATCTTTTTCAATTCCAAAATATTATCTTCTAATTCACTAAGTTTTTCATGACAAATATCAAAAATAGTTTCAGAATCAATATCTATATAATGATGAGTCAAAATTTCTCTTGTTTTTATTATTTTGCTCCAATAAATTTTATCGGCAACTTGTAACAAAAATTCTCTATCTCTCTTGTCAATATTTTTGAGTGCTTCACCAATTGACTGTAGTCTCATTAATATAGCATCAAGTCTCATAAGTCCATCATCATCTTTTAAAAAATCATCACTTGTTTTTATGACTTTGAATCTATCTTTTATAAGTTCAATACTTGTCAAAATAAAATTAATAAGCTCTTCTAAATTTGCTTTATCCATAAACAACTTCTTTTTGTATATTAGATATGATTACTTGATTATTGTTTTTATGTTTATGAAAAATATCTACTTTTTTATGATACAACTCTTCAAGGTAAACCCATAAACCACTGAGGTTATCAAAGGATTTTTTTTTAAATTCTACATAAAAGTCTATATCGCTATCCTCGGTTTGCATGTCTTTTGCATAACTGCCAAAAAGTCCTATCTTGCTTACTTCAAATTGTTCTTCTATCTCTTGTTTTTTGTTTTTCAAAATATCAAGTATTTCAGTTTTATTCATGATAAAAATCCTCTTTAGCAAATATAAAAATAAAGTTTAGTTTACTATAGAATAGTTTAGCTTATAAGTGAATTTTTTATACTGCAATTTTTAAAAACTTTTAAGTACAAATATTGTAATTTAACCACCTTTTTAAGCTTTTTTTTATGTTTGTGTTTCAGGTTTAGTTAAGCTGTAAGATAGGCTAGGATTGATGAAATGAGTTTGGATAATGATTTGTATTGATGAAAGTATTTTATAGATTGTGGTGGAGATATTAGTTGATTTAAGAAAAAGTTTAAAGAGAGAAATATTTTAGTTTTTATTTATATTAATGCGATATAATTTTGCTAGTTGGGACAGATAGAGAGCTGGTAACTCTCTATCGGCTTTTAATACAATCGTTCTGCTAAAAGCAGAATAATTATAACAATTACAATTGGTGTTTGCATTGCTATATCCTTTAGTTAAAGGCTGACCCTGTCCCACCTTCTCCTTCACAATACAAGCCACACATCATAATCGCCCAATTAGAACTTTAATTATAACCGAAAATATTTATTTTTCTAAAGCTGCATTGATAGTCTTGATACTAAAATCTAAAAAATTTGCTATTTCTGTTTTTGTATAACCATATTCAAAAGCTTTTTTAATGTTTTCATTTCTGTTAATATCTCTATCGAATTCAAAAAAAGTTTCTAATCTTTTTTTGAGAACTTTTAATTTATCATCTTTGGTTATGAGCTTAGGAGATTTATATACAACATCTATAGCATCTATGTCCATATCGCTGCTGAGATAGTCTGTATATTCGGCAAGTGTCATATCGAAAATCATAGAGTTGTTAAGAAGCTCATAATATTTGTACTTGTATTTCCATTGAAAAAATGATTGGTATTTGTAGAACTCTACTTGTTTGACCATGTTGGCTTTTATGGGGTTTCGCTCTATGTATTTTGCAACTATCCAAAAATGAGCATCGTCATAGAGTGGATAGGACTTATACCTGCCCTGCCAAAGATGTCCACTTCTTGTGTACTTTTTATTGAAATATTTTGCATATTTATCATTTATAAATTGGATTGCTTTTGATAAGTTATTTTGTTTTGTTTCTAGTAAAAGATGATAGTGATTTGTCATAAGACAAAATGAATGAACTGTTATTTCGTAATCTTGTGAACATTTGAGCATAAGGTCTAAAAAGAATTCGTAATCTTCTGGTTCCATGTAGATGGCTCTTCGCTCTACTCCACGATTAATAATATGATAAAGTCCCGGTTCGGTCAATCGTTCTTTTCTTGCCATGCGACATTGTAGCATACAATAATTAAATTTACTTTAAGTTTTATTCCTGTAATGGTGCCTGACACCCTTTTTCATGACACCCTTTTTCATAAATGAGTGACTGATACCCTTTTTTCACCCTTTTTTTACTTTTTCAAAAGTAGTCTGCAATTTTCCAATGTTTCTTATATGCTACAAGCGCCAACATTCCCGCTACTATAAAACCAATCGCGTAGATTAAAATACCAATACTATTCATTTCTTAAATCCTTGATTAATATCTCTAATTTGTTCAATTTTAAATATGCCAATACAATTCCAAACGATAAAAAAAGAAATGGTAAAAGTAATATCAAACTAATGATAAAAGCTTTGTCAAATATAGATAAACCAAAACCGCCAATAGCACCACTTACAGCCATCAGCACAAATAATTTTTTATATACTATATCTGCTTCTTTAACAATTATATCAGCTGTATCTTTTCGTTCTTGCAATGTCATGGTGGGATTATACCAAAATATAAAAAAGAATAGAAAGAAAATTATTTCATGAGAACCGGCATTATGTAAAGCAGAGGGAAAAGAGATAAATTAAGAAAAGTTTCAAATGAGTGCCTGACACCATTTTTCTTGACACCCTTTTTCTGACACCCTTTTTCTTTCCTATTCTTATTCTAAGAGATACTTTTCAAATGCCTCAACAATAGCAGATGGTGTCAAGTGATGACTGTCAATATGCCACTGACCGTTTGAAATACCATCACCTCTATTTGTAAGTGCGTAAATATCCAAAAATTCCATACCTGCATCTAATACTTCTTTTTTTAAAATCACATTAAATATTTTTATTAACGCAACAAGTTGATTTAACATCTCAGGAGAAAGTTTGTCAGATTCTGAATTATTACTTGCAGGTACTCCACATATAATAAGTTTATGATTGTATTTTTCTGTCATTTTTACAACATAAGATAAATATGATTTTATGGTAGCAGTAGCTACATCTTCTAAACTATTGTTTTTTAATTTTCTCCATGCTTTTATTATACCTTCATCATACCTACAATCTATCTCTCCAATTGTCAATAATATACTTGACTCTTTTGGTAATCTAGCCACAACTGCTTCAAATTTGTATTTGTATTGATTAAAATTTTTATTTCCTAAATGCCACTGTTTACAACCAGCAATCCATTCACTTTTGCATTGCACTACTTGCTCATGAAGTTGTACAACTACATTATGGGCTACTAATGAATGACTTTCACCTATCACATACAGTGTCTTCATGTTAGTTTGATAATTTTCTTGCTTATTGTCTTGATACCATGATATTAGATTGTAAAGATAAACCCAATAACTTATTGAATTCTTATATTTAATATCAGTGTTTGAAACAATTCCATTGCTAGCTCTCAAACTAAAATATGATTCTTCAATACCACCACTTAGATATTGAAGTATTGCAAGATAAACTGTTGCATCTTGACCTATGTCTGATGGGCACAGACTAAAACTATTTTTATAAGCTTCAATAGCTTCACTTGTTCTATCTAAAAAACAAAGTAAGTGCCCTAAATTACTGTAAACTTCGGCATAATCTGGTTTTAAAAATATCGCTTTACGATAGGACTTTTCAGCCTCAATAAGATTTCCTTTATCTTTTAGCAATACTCCAAGACTGTGATAAGTTGGAGCATAGTCAGGTTTTAATTCTATCGCTTTACGATAGGACTCTTCAGCCTCAATTATTTTTTTCTGTATTGCCAATGCAACACCTAGATTATTATAAGCTTCCGCATAATCTGGTTTTACAGAGATGGCTTTTCGGTATGCTTCTTCAGCTTCAGGAAGTCTATTCAGTTCATTGAGTACAACGCCTAAGTTATTATAGGCTTCAGCATGATTTGGATTTAGTGAGATAACCTTGCGGTAAGACTCTTCAGCTTCAGAGAATCTGGCTTGATATTTAAGGATTGCTCCAAGATTACTGTGAGCTTCTAATCTATCTGCGTCTAAAGTAATCGCCTTAAGTAATGACTCTTCTGCTTCCAATAGTCTCCCTAGATTTCTATAAATTGCACCAAGATTACTATGTACTTCTGAATCTTCTGGTAGCAACTTTATTGCAATTAATGTGCTTTCTAAAGCATCCATCATTTTTCCAAGAACAGTTAAAATAGCCCCAAGCGCCTTCCATCCAAGCCCATTATCTGGAAAACGTTTCGTAAATTCTTCTGCTAATAACAATGCTTCTTCATATTTTCCCTGTGAAAACATAGCAATAATTATATCTATATTGGAACTAGATGAGATTTTATTTTGGATTTTACTCATAGCATCGTTATAACTTAAATAATATTGTTCTATATTTGGATTTGATTCGATTGCCTGTTTAAAAAAAGGTATAGCTGCTTCTATCATGCCAACACTTACTGCAATAATTCCCAAGTTATGATTTGCATCAGGTTGCTTTGAATCTGTTTGAAGTATTGCTCTATATAGCTTTTCTGCTTCTTGAAGATTCCCTTGCTTGTGGTGTGAGATAGCAAGCTGTAAGGCTTCATTTATTGTCATTGTTGTCCTATTTTTTATCTTAAATTCCACACAGTAATAAATCTATAATAGCTGGAATGCAATAGTATGAAGAATTAAACATAAAAAAAAAGGAACCCCTTCCGAAGAAGAAGCTCCTAAAAGAAACCATATAATAGTAAAGTAAACTATTAGATAGAGATTAAATCACCAGTAACAAGTGCAGCTGAACCAGTGATGCCAACAAGTGTTGCCATCAAGATCATACCAGCACCAGCACCAGCATCTGTTTGAGAAGCAGCATCAAAATACAATGATGTACTTGTGCCGTTATCTACCAAGAAATATGTCTCACCAGTTGCTGCAGAACCCGCAACAATAGCTGTTTCAATTTGTGTTAATGACAATGCCATAGAATTATTAATGTAATAAACATCTGCATCAGTATTACCAGCAAGTGTAATGTTTGCTATAGTTGCAGTTTGATTAGCACCAGCAGCAATCTGCGTACCAATTACCAAATTACCTGCAGCTGCAGTATCATTACTTGTGATAGTATCTTTAGCTGATGTAAATCCAGTAATAGTATCTGCATCCGCAGCTGTAGCTGTAGCTATAGCTACAAGAATAACATTGTCAACAGCTGAAGTTGTTTCAGTTAGAATAATAGCATCTAAACCAGTGCCACCAGTAATTGTATCTGCACCTTCACCACCAGTGATTGTATCAGCACCAGCTGCACCATCTAGTGTATCAATACCAACAGCACCAGTAATTGTATCATTACCTGTATTACCAGTTAATGTGTCATCACCACTACCACCTTTGATTGTAGTGTCCATTCCAGCATTAGCTGTAAATGAAACTGTACCAGCTGCAGCAGTTCCTGTAACACCTGAAGCATCCATAGTTCTTACAGCTGTTAACGATGAGTTTAGTAAAGTAATACCTGTGTCACCTGTAACATTAACTGTTGTAGCAGAAGTTGCATCAACATTAAGGTCATATACAGTTGTAGCAACAGTAGTTGCATGTGTGTTATCAAGTGAAATATTCAATGTTTCTACTGAAGCCACTGTTAAATTACCAGCATTAACCAATGCAGTAGTTCCACTGTGTGTTGCTACAAGATTGAATGTATCTGAAGGACCTGTAAATGCACCAGTAACTGCAAGAGTAGAACCAGCACCTAATAATGCAGTTTCTGCAAGCGTACCACCTGTTGTAAAACCAGAAATTGTATGAGTAGAACCATCTGCACCAGTACCAGCAATTGTTACATAGTTGATGCTATCAAGGTTAGCTAATTTAACATCTGTTGCTCCACCTGTTGCTGCTGCGCCAAGAGTTAATTTCTCAAAATTTGAAATAGTAAGTGCAAATGGTGTAGTAGCAGAAGCTGTTACAGCATTAGCGTGTGTAGTGAATGATAATGTATCCGTACCAGCACCAGCATCGATTGAACCGTTTGTACCCAATGCAGTTATAGCATTTGAAAGAGTAACTGTATCATCACCAGCACCCATAGTGATACCTTTTGTAGTAGCACCAAGAGTTACAGCATCTGCACCAGCACCACCATCAAAATCTACACCAACAGCCAATGCACCAGTAAAAGTAACACCAGCAGTATTAGTACTTGTAATTGCAGTTGTTGCAGCTATAGTATGTGCAGCTATAGTAACAGCAGCATTTCCAGAAACAGCAATAGTAGCAGCAGTGTTAACTGTTAATGCATCCATTGTAAGAGCAAAACCAGTAGCATCAACAGTTACTGCAGTAGCAACACCAGCAACAACAGTTGCATCATATGTAATTGCACCAGTATTTGTAAGAGCTAAAGAAGTAGCAGTAGCATCTGTTATAGTTATTGTACCAGCAGTTACCGCAGCATCATTATTAACATCTATACCACCAATATCCAATGCTAAAGCACGAGTACCAGCAGTAGCAGTAATAGCAACATCACCAACTGTAGTAGCACCTGTATAGTTATGAACTGATAATGTTGTTATACCATCAGCAGTAATAGTAACATCATCATTTGTAGTAGAAGCACCAACAAGAGATACTGTTTTTAACGTAGTACCAGTTGCAAGCGCAGCTCCTGATTTATCAGTAATAGCTACAGTAGAACCACCAGTTACTGTAATAGAAGTAAATGCATTCGCAACCGCAGTTTGACCAACTGTAACTGCAGCAGCACCAGTTGTAAATGATGATGCACCACCACCACCGATAATAGCCATAGCATTTGCTCCAGTATTAGTAGCAGTGATAGCTGTAGTAGATGCAGCAGTAACATTAACACCACCAGTTCCAACAGCACTTAATGTTGTAAGACCAGTCCATGTAGTTGTATCAGCTGTTACAGTCGAAGCAGATGAAAGGTTTGCAATTTCGATATTTGTAACTGTACGACCAGTAGTTGCAACAGCAGCAGTATTATCCGATACATTTAATGTATCAGTGCCAGCTGCACCATTTAAGCTATCAAGTGCGTTAAAAGTTGCTGTATTATTCGCGTTAAACGTGTCATTATTAACTCCACCTGTGAAAGCTGCACCAGCATCTACACCAGTAGTAAGCACGAAAGTTTGACCAGTAGTAATAGTAGTATCATCATTAATTATAGTAGATTTAGTTGCTACAACAGTATTAGTAGAATCTAATAAACTTACTTTGAAACCTTCAAGACCTTCAGTCACAGTATCTGCACTAGCACTTACTGAAAAAGTAGTTGTAGCAGAACCTGCTGCAAATGTAACAGTACCAGAAGCCGGAGAGAAATCTGTACCAGTCGTAGCAGCTGTAACAGTTGTAGCGTCACCTGTTGCATTATAAGTTAATGTAGCAGCATCAGATGCATTAGTACGAGTAACTGTGTAAGTAACTGCATGACCTTCAACTACTGTAGAAACATCAGAAGTGATTGTATAAGTAGAAGGTGTAGTAGTAGTAGTCACAGCAGCAGTAGCAGCCGTAACTAAAGCAGCAGTAGTAGCAGCAGCAGCAGTAGCAGCAGTTGCATCAGCAGCAGCTACAGCATCATCAGCAGTTGCAGCAGTTGCAGTTGCAGCAGTAACCAATGCAGTAGCAGCAGTAACAACAGCAGCTGCATCAGTATTTGCAGTATTAGCAGCTGTTAAAGATGCATTTGCAAGAGTAGCTGTGTTCACTGTAAGAGCAGCAGTATCAGCAGCAGCTTTTGAAGCAGCAGCAGTTACAACAGCAGCATCATAAGTAACTAATGCAGCATCATATGTTGCAGTTAATGTAGTTTCTTTAGCAGCAGTAGCAGTAGTCACAGCAGTCGCAGCAGCAGTATCAGCAGCTGCAGCATTTGCAGTAAGAGTGCTAGCAAGAAGATCGTCAGAAGTAGTCGTAGTTGCAGCAGCAGCAGTAACAACAGCAGCAGCAGCAGTAACAACAGCATCAGCATCAGCTTTTGCAGTAGTAGCAGCTGTTAAAGATGCATTTGCAAGAGTAGTAGTGCTAACAGTAGTTGCAGCAGTATCAGCAAGAGCTTTTGAAGCAGCAGCAGTAGTAACCGCAGCAGCATATGTAGCAACCGCAGCATCGTATGCAGCAGTATTATAAGCTTCAGGATTTGCTATATAAGAGATAGAATCATTTGCAGCCGTAATCGTAGTAGCATCAGCAGTAACAGTCAAACCATGAGAAAATGAAGTTGAAGTTGCATAATCAGCAGGAGCTGTAGCTAAAGTAGCTGCAGTATAGTCAGAAACCGCTACACGGTTTGTGAATTGGTTGTAAGCAACGATTGTTGCAGCATCTGTTGAAGTTGCATAGTCTGCTACTGCAGCTACTAAATCAGCAACCATTGCACCTCTTGAAGTACCAGTGTCTAGTTTACCTACCCAGTAAGCGATACCGGCAGCATCATCTGCCAAAGTCTTGTTTAGTGTGTTTGCATAGATAAGTTCTACGAAAGCTTGGTTAGTGTCTATAGCACTACCAAAGTATGTAGTAGCGTCAGTCGTTGCTAACATTTGATCTGCTATTTGTGCAGCAGTTAAACTTTTTGCAGCCCAATAAGCGTTACCGTTACCCTCAGATGCACGGTTAAAGATTGCTACGTATAATTCAGATACTTGTGTTGTTGTTAAAGCCATTTATTCCTCCTCAGGAATCGTTAATTTTTTTAGTAATTCTTAAATAAACTACCGCTAAAAGATTTGCCCTCAAATAGGTGCACCACTCGAAGGTAACCGAATTTTAACTGTACGTTTTACCTACAATTACCCACTATCGATAGTATTTTTTAAAATACTTGCCAACATTTTAGCATAGTATTCTTAAAAAAAATAGTGAGAATAGTTTATTTTATGATGTATTTTCTTGTTATGTCAATTTTTTCTACAAATAGCACTCCGAGATAAGAGATAATTATAGATATTGTTGTGAGTTGCAGGATGTACAGGGTGGAGAGTTGTGCGGCTATACCTAGAGAATCTAAAAGCCAGATGACTAAGAAGTGAGAGAGAAAGATGCCATAAGAGAGAGAACCCAAAAGCTTGTTATAGGCAAGAGTGATTTTTATGTGCGAGAGTGTGTAAACGAGCGGTATGCCTAGGAGAATCCCGATAAAGGTCTCTTTTGTGTAGGCTTGGCTAAAAGAGTTTGTGAAAGTAAAGTAAAGAGAGAGCGTGGCTATGAGTGCAAATATAGTAATTATGTAATATCTGTCTTCTTGCTTGTTGCTTTGGATGGCTGCACCTAGCAAAAAGATAAAAAAGACTCCTACTATAAAGCGGTAGCCAAAATAGTCCGGGTTTAAAAGAGAGAAGTTTGCTGCCGTATATATGATAAAAGAGATAAGGGCTAGAAGCAGTTTGACTCTTTTGGAGATAAGGGCAAAGGGTAGAAGCAGATAGGCTTGCAGCTCTGTGCCTAGCGACCATGCGGGTGGGATGAGCCACCATGAGGGGTTTGAGAGAACAGTGCTGTCTATATACATAAAGTAGTTGAGAGGGATGATGGTTAGGTTGGTTACTATGTTTGTGAGAGTGAAATTTGAGTTTGCGTAGGAGGTGGTTAGGAGAAAAATTGTGGTTAGTGCGATTACAAATAGATAGAGAGGGTAGATTCTTAAGAGTCTATCTTTGTAGAAAGGGAGCAGCGCGGACAAATCTAATTTAAAAGTGCCCCCGATTGAGGGTGCTTTTGGAGAGAATATATCTTTGTAGAGGTGAGAGACTACGAAGCCTGCAAGTATATAGAAGATAACTACTGCGATAACACCCGGATTTAAGCTGTAGAACCTTGCCCCTATGTGGGAGAGGACAACTAAAAAAGCTAAGGCAAACCTAAGGTATCCGAACATTTTGCAGCCTAGGGGCGTGAATTTAAAATATGTGAAAGTCTTAAGGCTAATTTTGTCCAATCATGTTCATCTATCCATGCTTTTTGTAAAGCAGAGTTGGCGTTTAGTGCATCACTGCTGCCCAGTAAAATATCTATCTTGTTTGCTATGCCTTTGGCAGTTACATCTTCGGTAAAGTGCACTATCTCTTCAACATCACTGAAAATTGTAATCGGGGTGCAGATGACGGGCTTGGATGTTGCAATTGCGTAGCGTACTGAGGCACTTGACGACTCTTGTGTCTGTTTGTACGGCAACACTATCATGTCTGAACAGTCAAGATAGGCGAGTGACGCTTCATCGGATAAAAAATCGGTTATGAGCGTTACATCTTCTTGCAGATTTAACTTTTTTATGGTTGATTTGCAAAGTTTTGCATATTCACTTGACTCTTGGTTTGGATAGATGGAGTTTACCAGCAAAAGGTGTATGTTTGGATGCTTCTCTTTTAGAAGTGCAAATGCTAGGATTAAATCATTTATGCCTTTGTGGGGAAGCATGAAGCCGTAGGATGCGATAACTTTTTTTGAGTTAAGTGCAAGGGAGTTTTTGAGGTTCTCTACACTTTTGTCATCTTGCGAGCGTTTCAAAACTCCATGGGGAAAGAGTGTGACATTGTTGATAATGTTAAAACTTTTTAAAATATTCAAATCATCTATGCTATGAACAAAGATGCCGTTGATTTTGTTTAGTGTCTCTGAAATCCAGCCCAGAGAGGCTTTGAAATCTTCTTTGTTGACATCTGCGGTTGAGTGGAGCGTGAGATATATTTTGATATTGAGTTCTTGCAACTTTTGCAGAAGTTCTTGCAGTGCGTAAAGATTAAAAAAGCCGAAGTTAAACTGGATAACTACGGTTTGTATATTTGCACTTTGTATTGCATTGTAAAGCATGTTTAGGTTTTTGTCGCCTGCATTTGTCCAGACTCTTTTTGTGTTTGACTCTTCACCCGGATTTTGAATTTCGTGTTGCTCTAGAGTGTTTGCGAATATCGTTATTTCGTACTCATCTTTGTTGAGATTATCGAGTAAAAATTTTGAGTATGTCGCTATGCCGCATTTGGAGTTGTAGGAACTTATCCAACCGAGATTTATTTTTTTGTCATTAAAGATTGGTTTTTGTTTGACATCTTCTACTGCTTGAAGCACTCTTTTTGCGCAGTGTTCCCATTTGTGGGTGTTTAAAATATTTTGCTTTGCATGTGCTGTTTTTTTGCTTATCTCCTCTTTTGGCAGAGTGTAGAGCGTGTGCATAAGTTCGCCTAAATGTTCGCTGCTTGGCTCTGCCCAGTAGGAGTTGAAGAGGTTCATGTGAGTTTTTGCCTTTGCAAAGGTGTAGTTTATGAGCCATGAAGTCTCGGGTGTACAAAAATCACGATGCCCCCCAAAACCTGTCGTAATGACGGGCATGTCAAAAAGCATAGCCTCCGCCATAGGAAGCCCGTACCCTTCTCCACGGGTTGGAGAAACTAAAACATCACACTTTTTGTACAAATCGACTATGTAAGCATCTTCTAAATCTTGGTTTATTAGCTCTATTTCCGGGCAAAGTTTGTTTTTGCTTTGCTCGGCATATATTAGCTCTTCGACATTGTTATGAGGATTCGGAAATGTTTTGATTATGAGTGTTACATTGTCTTTGGAGGTAAAAGTTTCGCAATAGGCTTTTAGTAAAATGTCTGCCCCTTTTCTTGCAAAGCATGAGGAGATATGGAGAAATTTAAACTGTTTTTTTGTTTTTATACTGATATTTTTTGGTTTTGTGTTTAGAATGTGGTCAACACCTACACCTACAACCGGAGCTTCTATCGACAAACCGTTGTCATACATCACTTTTTGTACATAGCTTGACATGACTGGGAGAGCATCTAAGTGTTTGTTAAAATCTTGAATGTAATTTTGTGGAAACGATGACTCTTCCCAACCGTAAGAGTTTGTAAGGTTTATGAGACCCTTTGCATCATAAACTCTTGGAGGGTAAAGGTTTCGCAAAACTACATCTGCTACGGCTGCTTTTTCTGATTTTTGCCACATTTTGTTATAGAGTTCGTTTTGCTTTAAAAAGGTTTGATTCGGTGCATAGTCCGATAAACCCTCCGTGCTAAAGAGAGAGAGTGAACCCGGAATGAGAGTATTGAGAGCTTTTGCCATCTCTCTGTTGAGTAGGGCAAGGCTGTAACTGCTGTCGAATGGACCTTCGATTTGGATTTGTCGATTATTTAAAGTGTCTATTTTTTGAATTGTAGTTAAGTCGATAGATGTAAGGTTCTGCGTGTTTAAAAACTCTGCTAAATCGTACTTGATATTGTTGTATTGAAAATGGAGAAGGTTCTCTCTTTGTGTTTTGATAATCTCTCTTCTTAAGGCTCTATTTTTTGAAAGAAGAGATACAAAACCTGCCATATATTGAAGGTTTTTTTCTTTGAAGAGAACGCCTGAGCCGTTTAAAGTATTTTTGATATTGCTACTGTCATACGCCACAACGGGAGCATCAAAAATCATAGCTTCTATGAGCGGCACGCCAAAACCTTCATGTTCGCTCAGACATACAAAAACATCTGCAAGACGGTAGTAGGAGTATAAATCTTCATAAGAAACTTTTCCTGTTATTTGTACTGACGCTTCAAGGTTGTTTTTAACGATAAGCTCTTGCAGCTCTTGCGCATACGCCATGTCTGAAGTGCCGCCCACGAGGTAGAGTTTGGATGGAAGATTGTAAAGCTCTTTGAAAATAGAAAAAAATTCTATCAGCTCATGTTGCCCTTTGTTTGGCGCGATTCTCCCTACGAAGAGAATGTTATATGTTTGTGCATTCTCATCAAAGAGTTGAGAGTTCCAGCTATGATTTTTTACTTTGTCATAATCTATGAGGAGTGGTATCACTCTGCTTTTTTCTTCTGCAAAACCTAGTTCCAGCAGCTCTTCCACATTTAATTTTGAGTCGCCTATGCTCGCATGTGAAATTTTTTTGAACATTTTGAGTTGTTCTCTGCCTTTTATGGAGTAGTGATAAAAAGGGCTTTCCCGCGGAAAAAAGTCGTGCGGAGTGATGTTGTGATAGACTAAAATGATTTTATCTTGAAGATTTAGAATCCACTTGTCTAAATCATGTCCCATTGAATGGTGAAGAAGCAAAATATTTTCATTGGATGTTTTGTATTTTGAGTAGTGCAGAATTTCATTTTTTAATTCATCCGCTACATGTTCGCAATAGATGTTAGACTCAAAACCCAATTCTTGCAATATTTTTTGAGTGTAAAAAAGACTATTTGTAACGGCGTCACCATAGGCACTTCCCGAGTGGAATTGATGTATTTTTATTTTGCTCATTTTTTGTATCCTATAATAGCGTAGTCTTGCTCTTTGGTGTGGGCAAAAAGCATATCGTTGATGTCACTGAAGTTTTCATCTTGAATGTATTTTGCCTCTTTCATAAGGTTTACTCTGAGTATGCTGACATTTGTAAAACTGTTTTGTTGCAGTAAAAATTCTCCCGTAATAGGAGGAATCGGGTTGAGATGTGTCGGGTCTGTATAAAAATTGCAAGCTCCGACTGCTATATTTTCCGGATTTGGCGTTTCAAAAATAACCATGCCGCCTTTTTTGAGCACCCTGAAACACTCATGAAAAAATTTCATCAAAATATCAAAAGGGAGATGCTCTATGATATGAAAACCCGTTATTGCAGCGAGTGAATTCTCTTTTTGGCTCGTAAGATATGCGATAACATCTATCTGCTCGACATCTAAGCCTAAGGCTTTTGATTTTGCAACCATGACGCTGTTCAGGTCAACCCCTTTGAGGTTTGTATATCTGTTCTCTTTGAGCAGTTCCAGCCATTCGCCCCTGCCGCACCCTACATCTAAGACGCTAAGCTCCTCTTTTTTGAACGGCAGCTTTTTAATGTATGGAAGGTAAGATTTCACCCTTGCTTTAATATCCTCTGCCGTGCCTCTGAATTTATCTTCAAATTCAACATAAAATGTATCAAACATGTGTTGTTCTTCTTGTGTGATTGTCAGTAACTCCTGTTTGTTGAGCACTTTGCTTGGCAATCTTTTTTTGGCTTCATCTATAAGGTTTTGCATGTTTTGTTGCGATATTTTCATATACTCTTTTGCATAGCCGACCGTTTGCAGGTAGAGTTCAAATTCGCTAAGATTTGCTTTTAGGAGTAGCTGTTTTTGTAACTCACTGAGTGCCTCGTTGGATGACTTTGTCTGGAGTTCGGACTCTAAATAGTTTTGAAGATTTGTCACCGTCTCGTTGGATGATTTTGTCTGGAGTTCGGACTCTATAAGTTTTTGAAGATTTGTTACTGATTCGTTTGACGATTTTGTTTGGAGTTCGGACTCTAAATAGTTTTGAAGATTTGTCACCGTCTCGTTGGATGATTTTGTTTCGATTCGAGCCTGTAAAGCATCTTGTCTGGCATCTGAATTTTGAAAACTACTATGAACCAAGTTTTCATGGCTGTTTATACGAGCTAAAAGTTTTGGGAGGGTTACAATAGTAAAAAGCGTTTTTGCGATATATCCCAAAAGTGGAATTTTATAGAGTAAAGAGATAATATATCTTTTTTTAATTCCTAGAATTATGACATTTTGCGCTCTGCCCTCTTTTGAAAAGTAGAGTGATGTAATAATCTCTGTTTTTGAAAGGTTGCCGCTTCTTAAATGTAATAAATAGTTACTTTTACCGTCATCGTCCGCGGCTCTATTTAAAATAAGCCTGTAGGCATTATCAATAAACTCTTCATCATAAAATTTTGTAAAATCACTCATTACATAGATGCTGTTTTGCGGATAAAGTTTAAAAGTTTTTTGTATGTAGCGGACAAATTTATTTAAGCCGCCTTTTCGCAGGAACTTGCCTATTTTTTTTGCAAAGCCGTAGAGAGTGTTCGTTTGTAAATTGTCTATTTCATTCAATTGTACTGCCTGTTTTATGGGCTTCATCTCCGACTGTGGGGTTTTTGCTTTTCTGTTTTTCAGCTCTTTTTCTATCTTTTTTAGTATCTCTTCATTTGAGAGATTCGGTATGTTTATTTCAATCAATTTACACTTCCTTGAAAGTTATATTTGGTTCTAGTCGGCAGAGTCCTGCAAAAATGTGCCCTACTACGCCTGCTACTTCAAAATCAGCCGCATAATCTAACCAATGTGTACAGTTTTCTAAATGTGTATCTTCTGAATGAACCGCCACTGTAATAGAGTATTTTCCTGCACCTATGTTGAGCGGCATAGAAAAGTTGCATGTGTAGTTTTTGTTTGCTTGAAAATCTATGGTTTTTTTCTGATGAAAGGTATTTGTTCCGAAAATATCCTGCCCAAATTTATCCCGTATCATAATCCCGATTGTCATCTCTTTTAACTCTTTTTTTGAAGAGAGAGAGAGTTCTATAGTGGCATTTTCACCGGAACTTATAACATCTGAGTTTGATTTTTCACCTTTAATGGTTACCTTTTCTATCTCTATGTCAAAAGTTCCGTATGAACTGTTTTGTGCATTTTTAATAATCATTTTGTCATGTACATCGTTTAGTTTTGAAATTAAAAAATTATAACTGTTGATAATATCCTCCGGTAAGCCGGTTTGCACTATCTCGCCATGATTTAAGAGAACTACTCTGTCGCATAAAATTTTAAGCGAGTTTAAATCATGCGAAACATAGATGATAGACATGTTTTGCTTTTTTCTCTCTTTTAATATCTGTGTACATTTTGCTTGGAAGTGTGCATCTCCGACTGAGAGCGCTTCATCTACTATGAGTATTTGAGGTTGTGAAAAGATTGCGATTGAAAAAGCGAGTCGCATGCTCATCCCCGAAGAGTAGGTCATAATGGGTTCATAGATGTAATCGCCTAGTTCACTGAATTCTATTATCTCCTTAATCTTTTCATCTATCTCTGCTTCGCTCATTCCGATGAGCGTGCCGTTTAAGTAGATATTTTCATATCCGTTTAGCTGTGTGTTAAAACCTGTTCCCAGTTCTAAAAGAGCCGTAACTCTGCCATGTTTTATGATTTCGCCGCTCGTTGGAGCCGTAACTCCGGCTATTATTTTTAGGATGGTGGATTTACCTGCTCCGTTTACGCCGATAATACCTAAAGTTTCTTTCTCGTATAAATCAAAAGAGATCTCTTTATTTGAGATAAACTCTTTGTGGTAGCTTTTGTTTGTAAATAACTCTCTTAATCTATCAAAATTATTTTTGTAAATTTTGTAAATTTTTGTAATCTTTTTTACTTCAAGGACTTTTTTCATTTATGATTTCTTGTTTAATTGAATTTTTGCGAATAGATAGAGTAACAGTTCTGAAAATATCATAACTACTCTTTGTAAAATAACGCTCAGTAGAACCACATCTTTGTCAAGGTTCAAGGAGAGGAGCGGCATGAGGATGATAGTTTCTCTCACCCCGATGCCTCCCGGTGAACCTGGGGTAATGTAGCCCACCAACCATGCAACGGTATTTATAAAAATGACAATAAAGAGGAGTTCATAAATCTTTGAAGCATCATAAAAGAGGTTCAAGATAAGGGCTAAAATGGCTCCGGATAGGACTAAAAACAGAATGTAATTTATCAAAATTTTAGCCAAGAAGAGTGCTCTGTTTTTTATCTCAACTTTTAAACCATGTTTTTTGTAGAAGGAGAGAACTGCAAAAAAGAACAATGCGATAGAGAGAGAGATAAAGATTTGCAGATACTCTTTATAGGATGTTAAAAGTTTTTCATCTATAAAAATATACATGAAGAGCGACAATAAAACCGCTGAAAAGAGTTGCAATAGAATCTCCATGCTGTTGGCGTAAATAATAGTTTTTCTGCTTATTGAGAGACTTTTTTCTAGCTTGTGTCTTCCTGCAAAATGAAAGATATTTCCCGGAATATATTTGTAAACAACCGTTTCAAGATAGACATACATGACATCTTTTGAGAAAGTTTTATCTGCTATTTTTTGTACTATTGCATTCCAGTTGTAGCTTAAAAGGTAAATTGCATAGATGTAAATTGCAGTGGCTATTGCAAAGGTAAATATCCAGCTTAGTTTTGCATATTTTGCTATTTCACTCCAATCAACTTGCCACAACAGGAAAAAAATAAATATGAAAGAGAGTGCGACTAAAACTCTTCCTACCCATTTGAATAGATCCATTATTTAGACTTCAGCTCTTCTAAGAGCTTTCTGTTTACGGACAACAAATCGGCAATAAATGCAATAAGCCCTGTTTGGAAACCTATGCCGATAAATACTCCCGATAGTATGACAGACTGAACATGTCCGCTCCCATGACCCGTAAAATCAAAGTATAAATATCTGATGCCTAGGAGTAGCCCTATGCCGAAAAGAGTTGCTGCGATGCTCATAAAAAATTTGAAAGGCTTGTAAACTACAAAAATTCTGATAATGGTAATGATGGATTTTTTGATATAGTTTGGGATGCTTCTAAGCAGTCTTGATGGTCTTAGGTCTGCATTAGTTCTGATTGGAACTGATGTTATTGCCATGTTTTTTTGACCTGCTTGGATAATGGTCTCAAGCGTGTATGTGTATTCGCTGTGAACATTCAGCTGTTTTGCACATGCTCTGCTCATGGCTCTAAATCCGCTTGGCGCATCCGGAATATCTGTGTTGCTTGCTTTTCTTACAACCCAACTGCCTAACTTTTGTAAAAACTTTTTTGCCACAGAGAAGTGTTCTATGTCGCTGATAGGTCTTGCACCTATGACATAATCGGCTTTTTTATCTAAGACGGGCTTTGTAAGTTTAGGAATATCCTGTGCTTCATACTGGTTATCTGCATCTGTGTTTACTATCACATCTGCCCCCTCATCAAGGCATTTTTTTATTCCTGCCATGAAACCTTTTGCCAATCCTTGGTTTTTAGTAAAACTTACTATGTGATCAACTCCGCACTCTATTGCGACATTGACTGTGTCGTCTGTACTTCCGTCGTCTATAATAAGCCACTCTACTTTGTCAAAACCCTCAACTTCACGAGGTAGTGCATTGAGTGCTATAGCAAGGGTTCCTGCTTCGTTGTAGCACGGTATTTGTATGATGAGTTTCACTTGATGCCCTTATCTAAATATATTTTATTTATCAGTTTATAGCCGTATATTTCTGCTTTTGTATCTTTTGAAACAGCTATTGTAATTTCAACAGCCTTAGAATCATTTTTTAAAATCAAATTATCTACTTTTAAAATAATATTATCCTCTCGTGTCGTGTTAAAATCTTGAAAAGTCCCTATAATATTTTTGCCTAAATCGTCAGCAATTTGAATGAACATTCTATCCTGATTAGATATTTTTCCATAGACTTCAAAAGAGTATTCACCTTTTTGGAGCGGTAGATATGGTCCAAAGAGCAGTGCTCCCTCCTCTGCATTCGTACTTAAGCTAGTATCTTTGAGAATGCCTACATTACTGAATGAAAGCTTCTTTATTTTAGCATCAAAACAGATAGAATTTTTTGATTCACATATCTTTTTTTCTTTATTATTTTGTAAATAGTTCAGATTTGCATTTTTTGATATGGAGATAAAAGAAAAATACTCTGTTTCTATCAAATCAAAATTTGGATTATTTTTAAAATAGTTTATATATTCTGCATACATTAATTTTTTGCTGTTTATCTCTTTTGCTTCTCTTGGCCACTCATAAGCTCCCCATAACATGTCAAAGTATGGAAAAATAACATACTCGACATCTTTGCTTATAAGAATATTTTCTATGTTATATATAAACTTTGAGGGCAGTGTAATTTCAGAAAGGTTGAGCATGGTTTGCGGCCAGTTTTTCATGGCTAATTCTAAGTTTTTATCTCCACCGACATTATAAGTTCTAATGTCTGATTTTGCAGCTAAATAATTTGCAAAATGGTCATTATAGTATGGCACAAATGCAACTTTAGAGTTTGCTTTAACATGCTGTTTTAGCAAACTAATAAGTTCTTTATCCATTTGTATCATAGCATCTCTGTTATAGATAATATTTTTAAGTCTGACGGATGGATTAGGCATGTTAAAAGCGGATAAAAATATTAATATAGAGTAGGCTAAATATCTTCTCTCTAATGATTCCAGTTTTGCTAACAAGATAATCAACAGACCGAATAAAGCAACTTGGAAGAGCCCAATCCATCTGTATGTAGCTCTCATATTTTTAATACCGGGGATATATTTGTATAAAAATTCATTGCCAGTGGGTACTATAGCATACTCTTCTTTCATAGCATTGTCAAAATTTTTAATATTTATCTGTTCTATGGGTCTTTTAGAATTTACTTTTAAGGATGGACCGAGTGAGAGATATAAACCAAATAAAGCGATAATTAGTAACGAAAGTTTATACTCATTTTTTACAAAAAAGAGTGATATAAGTGCAAAAAGAAGAAGTAAAAAAGAGAATGAGACAGCCCCTACGGAATCATCTCCAAAAAACTCTACGGAAGTTCTTTCTAAACTAAGCCCCAGAATATCATAGAACCAGAAAATTTCTTTTGACGGATAAAACAGCATTGTTAAATCAATACCAAAACCTCTATAATAGTCCATAGACCAGATACCAAAAGAGCTTTCATTGATATAATTTACATAGAGAAGATAAGATATTAAGAATACGAATATCGCATATAAAAACAGATAGGCGGCATTTTTGAATACTGTTTTTTTGGAAACAAAGCTAAAAAATAAAATTAAAAAATAGGATAATGCGAACATGACAAATGTGTATCCATCGGTAAAAATGGATAGTATTGAAATAACAAAAAAAGCAAGATAGATATATTTATTGTCCTCTAATTTATTTTTAATAATAAAAAAAATCATATATATGTAGAGCGGCATGAGAGCAAACCCAAAAGATAAAAACGAGTAGAGTGAATGCCACCATATAAGCGGCAAGGTTAGGTAAAGCGCCGAGGCAAGGATAGATGTTCTTAATGTCGCTCCCAAAAACATTGAAAATTTGATAGTTCCGAAAATAGCTAAAAACAGATAGGTAATTGAGACTAAAGAATAAGCGTCTGAGGCATGCAGATGTAAATATTTAATATACAAACTTTGTAAAAAAACACCTGCTAATCCAAAAGCAATGGGTGCTTTCTCCGGTAAACCGAAATGAGTAGCATAAATCGCAATATCTTCTCTTGCAAATGATTCGGCAAAACCTGATGCCCATACAACCTGCCCCAATGTCGGCATGGCTGCAAAGGGGATAGAGCCGTAAATAGAAATTATAAATAAAAAGATTATAGTAAATAAGAGTATATCTACATAATATTGCTTTAAAAAAGCCATAGTATCTTGTTCTACTTCTAAAACTTTTTTCATACTATCTCTTTGCTTTTTAATATCAGTTCTTTTGTACTTTGGTGCCAATCTTGCCAGATAAAATCATTTACGGGCTTAATATTTTGATTTTTTATTATACTTAACAAACTATGCGTGTCTAATAAGTCGAAATAGCTTGCGTTCTCTTTTGCTATCTCTCTGTGAATCGGAGTGTCTGAGACAAGAACAGGCAATTTGTAATAAAAACTCTCTATGATAGGCAGACCAAAACCCTCTGCATAAGAAGCGAAGATAAGTGCCTTTGAGTTTTGATAGGCATAAACCAGCGAATTATCATCTACATCACTCAGAAGAAAAAGTTTTTTATTGTACTCTTTATGCGATTTTATTCTCTCTATTAAACTCTCTGTATTCCAGCCGATTCTCCCTATAATAACATAAGAAACATCTTCGTTGTTATTCCACAATGTATCAAAAGTATCTAAGATATAGGAGTGATTTTTTCGTGGTTCTATGGTACTTACCGTCAAATAAGTGTTAGGGCTTTTGAAATGGTTTTTGAAGGAGTCGGGAACTTTATTTTCATCATACTCTGTGCTGAAATTTGTGCCTAAATAGAAATAATCAAACTTCTCTTTTTCTATATTTGGATTTATATTGTTTTGGATGTATCTGTATATATCCTCTTTGACACTCTCTGATATTGCAATATATCCATCCATATATTTTGTGGCTTTTTCGTACCAATCTTTGAAAAATATAATTAAATCTTTAGTAAAAAATTCTGGGTGGGAGAGTGGAATAATATCGTAGATGAGTGCGATGATTTTTACATTCTTTTGCTTTAAATTTTTTAATTGCTCATAGTTGTTATTGAGCCAGATGGAATCTATGAGGATTAGAATATCGTTTGCTTTTAAAGTTACTAAATTATCACTCTTTATTTTCTTTGAAAAAAGAATTTTGTTAGTCAATTTATTAAGAAAAATGCCTATATTCGGGTTATATAATAAGTTACTCAGTTTGGATGGCAGTATAAATTCTAACAATCCTCTTGTACTTATATACGCATTTTTTAAGAAGAGTTTTAAATGGTTGTTTCTTTTATTTGTATTGGGAAATGTATCAAACGCATAGTATTCATTCGACATGGAGACAACCGGAATAATGTCGATATTTAACTCTTTTGCTACTTGTGGAATATTTTTTACAATACTTCTTACAACTCTTTGAATACCTGTGTTGAGTTCGTAATTATAGGTATCGGTACAATCTAAATATATTTTATTTGGCATGTTTAAATAATATCTTTTATTGTTGCTATCATTTTTTTATATAAAAATCCTGCTAAAAAAAGCGTGATAAAAGTTATGATAGTTAATACAACTAAATCACTCAAAGCAGGTGCTTTTGAATACAAAAATATCTCTTGATATATATTTGCAAAGTAAAAAAACGGGTTGTAAACCAAAAGAGCCGGATATTTGTCTGCCAACATCTCTTTCATGTAGATAATAGGTGTCATCCAGAACCATAACTGAATTACGATAGGTATTGCCTCTTTTAAATCTTTAAAAAAAGGGGTAAAGAGAGAGAGTATCACACCGAGTGCAAAAGCAAAAATTGTTTGCAAGAATAGAATAGGAAGGAGATAGAAGAAAGTCACCGTTATCGGCTGGTTTACCAAAAATAAAAAAATCAGGGCAAAGGAGTAAGAGAGCAGTAAAAGGGCAAATTCGGTGATAATTATACTTAATTGATAGACATAAATCGGCACGCTTATTTTTTTGATGAGATTTGATTTTTCTGAGATGGAGTTGTTTAATCGCATGATAATCGTACTGAAGGATGTCCATGCAAGAAGACCCGGAACGAGATAAATGCTATAGGCGTAGGAATTATCTATGATATTCAGCTTCATTTTCATAAAATCGGAAAATATAACGGTGTAGATTAATATGGTAATAATGGGAGAGAGAATGTACCAGATTTGCCCCAATCCTGTCCCTACATAGCG
The DNA here is from genome assembly GCA_041662225.1 of Sulfurimonas sp. GTDB lineage: Bacteria > Campylobacterota > Campylobacteria > Campylobacterales > Sulfurimonadaceae > Sulfurimonas. The sequence continues at coordinate 174,382 of JBAZSX010000002.1, read as the reverse complement.
CTCTTTGAAGTCTCTTTTTGCAAAACTAAAAGAGAGTAAAATATTGTGTTTCAATTATAACCTTTTAAAATCATCTTCAACTCTTACGATGTCATCTTCGCCCGTATATTCGCCGACTTGTGCTTCTATGAGCACTACGGGAATTTTGCCCTCGTTAGAGAGTCTGTGAACTTCACCCATTTTTATGTAGGTGCTTTCGTTTGGTCGCACCAATCTCGTTTCATGTCCTACCGTTACCGTTGCCGTTCCGCTTACGATAATCCAGTGTTCGTTTCTGTGGAAATGTTTTTGCATGGAGAGTCTGCAACCCGGTTTTACCTCAATGCGTTTTATCTTATAGCCCGGACTGTCTTCTAAAATGGTATATGTTCCCCATGGGCGGTGCGCGGTGAGATGAATGTTATGTAAATTGTTTCCTCTTATTTTAATCTGATTTACGACCTCTTTTACCTTTTGGGAAGAGCCTTTTTTGCTTATAAGGAGTGCATCGCCCGTGTCTATGATTATTAAATCTTCTATATCCACCGTGGCTATAACTCTCTCATGTCCGTAAACTAGGTTGTTCTTTGAGTCTATCGCAATATGATTCGGATTTTGCGTATTGTTATTTTTATCTTTTGGCAACTCTTCATAAAGAGCATCGAAACTGCCTAAATCTGACCAGTCGATGTTTGAAGGTACAATTTTTACTTTTGAAGACTTCTCCATAACCGCGTAATCAATACTGTCTTCAGGAATACGCAGCATATCTTCGTGCTTGATTCTGATTAGTGGTGTTTTAGATTCTGTGTGTTTAATGGCATGTTCACATGCCGAGTAAATTTCAGGTGAATATTTTTGAAGCTCCTCCAAAAAAATGCCCGCTTTAAAACAGAACATGCCGCTGTTCCAGTAGTAATTTCCGGCTTTGAGATAGTTTGTGGCACGCTCAAAATCAGGTTTTTCATGGAAAGCTTTTACCTCTTCGCCGTTTACGGCTTCTATGTAGCCAAATCCTGTTTCGGCAAATGTCGGAGTTATGCCGAATGTTACAAGATAGTTTTGTTCTGCCAGCTCTTTTGCCCGTTTTAGAACTTTTTCATACTCCGCTTCGTTTTTGATTAAGTGATCTGAGGGAGTAACCAGAACAATCTCATCCGCTTCGCATAACATGCAAGCAAGGGCAATTGCCGGAGCAGTGTTTCTTCCAACCGGTTCAAGAAGATATTTAACATTTTCGTTTGAGACTTGAATTTGGTCGAGTGCCAAAAAATATTGTTCGGCATTTGAGACGACAAACTGGGTACTGCAAAACTTTGCGTTTCGCTTGAGTGTCATTTGGAAGAGTGATTGATCATCAAAAAGTTTAACAAATTGCTTTGGCATAAGGTTACGGCTGATTGGCCAGAGTCTAGTGCCACTGCCGCCGCATAAAATTATATTTGTCATTTTTGCTCAATATATTTTTAATTTAAGGGGTGCATTGTAGTAAAAATTTGCTTCGTTACTGATTAATTTAGGTTATTTTTTACCGCATTTACGCTCACAGAACACGCCACTGCACTACTGAATGCCCACTGGAAGTTGTATCCTCCTAGCTCTCCGGTGACATCTACTACCTCGCCTATGAAGTAAAGATTTTTTACATGTCGTGATTCTAAAGTGTTTGGATGTAACTCTTCCGCCGGAACTCCGCCACGACTGGCTTCTGCTTTTGTAAAGCCGAAATTTCCTGCCGGTGCGAACTCATAATTATGAATTTTTTGAAGTTGCTCTTTTGTTTGTGGAGTGATTTTTTTGCACTCTACATCTTCAATACCCAGTGCATCTAAAATCGCTTTTGAGAGTCTTTTTGGGAGTGGAATTACTGAACTGAGCTGTTTTTTGCTTCCCTTAATCAGGTCAAAAACAGTGTTTTGAGGCAGAAAGTTTATGCCTATATTTCCTTTTTGCCAATAGAGTGAAGCAGATAAAACAGCAGGACCGCTTATGCCTTTGTGCGCAAAAAGCATCTCCTCCTTTAGGATTTTATCACCCACTTTTATCTGAACGAAGCAACTCAGTCCGCTGAGTTCTTTCATCCAAAACTGCTCTTTTTGCAGAGTCATCCCTACAAGTGCCGGAACAAACTCTTTGACTTTGAGTCCAAAACTTTTTGCGATTTTTAAACCGATTTCACTTGCGCCCAGAGTTGTGTAGCTTTTGCCGCCGGTTGCAATTACTAATTTTTTTGATTTTAAAGTCCCTCGCGAGGTTTTTATGTGAAAAATGCCATCTATTTTTGTTGCTTCAAAAATCTCTGTGTTTAATAACATCTCCACATGCCTAGTGAGTTTTTTTAGAACATCTATTATTTCATCTGAAGAGTCTTTGCAAAAGTAGTAACGGTTTTTTCTCAGTTCAAGTTTGACGCCGTTTTTGTTTAAAAAATCTAATAAATCCTCTTTTGAGAAGCGCTCCAAAACTGACGAAATCAGCTCTGCATCTCCGTCAAAATGTTCTTCGCCCACACTCACATTTGTAATGTTGCATTTGCCGCCGCCCGATATTTTGAGCTTCTGTGCTACTTTTGCGTTGACATCTACAACCGCTACATGTCTCACTTTGTCTATTTGTGATGCACACATCAGACCACTCGCACCTGCACCCAATATTAAAACATCATATATTTTCATAAAGCGATTATACTGTATAATGGCGCCAAAATTTATAAGAAAATGGTTAGAAATATGAGCAATAAACTCCACATCGTGTCTCTTGGATGCACTAAAAATCTTGTCGATACGGAAGTTATGATGGGCAAACTTCAAAACTTTGAACTCACAGACAATCAAGAAGAGGCAGATGTAATTATCGTAAATACATGCGGATTTATTGATGCCGCAAAACAGGAGTCAATCAACACTGTTTTGAACCTGCATGAAGCGCGAAAAGAGGACTCGGTTTTGGTCATGGCCGGGTGTTTGAGTGAGCGATACAAAGAGGAGTTGGCAATCGATATGCCTGAGGTTGACATTTTCACGGGCGTGGGTGATTATGACAAAATTGATGAACTTTTGCGCGAAAAAAAGAGCCGTTTTTCCGACAAAGTATTTTTGATTGACGGAGCGGAGCGTGTGGTTACGGGTTCATCGTACCATGCATATATCAAGCTCTCCGAGGGGTGCAATCAAACATGCAGCTTTTGTGCGATTCCCTCTTTTAAAGGCAAATTAAACTCAAGAAACCTTGACTCTATCGCCAAAGAGGTTGAAGGGCTTGTTGCAAAAGGGTACTTCGATTTTAGCTTTGTTTCTCAAGACAGCAGCTCGTATCTGCGAGACCAAAATATAAAGGATGGTCTCAGTCTGCTCATTCAAAGAATAGAGCTGATTGAAGGTGTAAAAAGTGCTAGAATTTTATATCTTTACCCATCAACGACCACTATTTCACTCCTTAAAAACATTGCTAAAAGCGAAATTTTTCACAACTACTTTGACATGCCGATTCAGCACATCAACGACGATATGCTTCGCCTTATGAAGCGAGGATTCGGCAAAGAAAAAACGCTTGAACTTTTAGATTTTATGAGAGCTTTGCCTAACTCATTTGTGAGAACAAGTTTCATCGTCGGCCATCCGCAAGAGACTCCTGAGATGTTTGAAGAGATGTGTGAATTTGCAGAGCAGTTCGGTTTTGACAGAATCAATGTTTTTTCCTACTCGGACGAGGAGACAACTCCGGCACATGAGATGAGCCATAAAATTCCTGCGGATGTAATTGCTCTAAGAGCTGAAATGTTGGGTGCAATCAGCAGTGAAGTGATGCAGAAATCACTCGTAAGCGAGATTGGCAAAGAGATTGAACTTGTAATTGACGGAGAGAGTGATGAGCATGAATCACTGCTCAGTGCTCGAAAACTTTTATGGGCACCTGAGATAGACGGTGAGATATATGTAAATGACAAAACTTTGGACAATGAGCTGGTATTTGGAGTAATTTACAAGGCAAAAGTAACAGAGCTTGTGGGCACTATTTTAACCGCTACAGTTGACAATGCTTGAAGAGTTTTCACTCAATCTGTTAAAAGGTAAAAAAAACCTCTTGGCATTCTCCGGTGGAGGTGACTCCACCTCTCTCTTTTTTATACTCCTTAACCACAATATAAAATTCGACATTGCCATTGTAGATTACGGAGTACGAGCACAGAGCAAAGAGGAAGTTGCTTATGCAAAAGAGCTAGCACACATTCACAACTTAACATGCCATCTCTTGAGTGCTCCAAAGTGTGAGAAAAACTTTGAATCAAAGGCGCGGGAGATACGATACAACTTCTTTGAAGAGCTCATAAACTCTTATGGATATGAAAATCTCATAACCGCACACCACCTCGGAGACAGGTTTGAGTGGATGCTTATGCAGTTTTGTAAAGGTGCCGGATGTGCTGAGATAGCAGGGATGCAAAAGGTGCAGAAAAGAAAAAATTACACGCTTATACGTCCACTTTTGCACCTTGATAAAAAGGAACTTTTGGTCTATCTGCATGCAAATAATATTCACTATTTTGAAGATGAGAGCAACCTCAATGAGGATATAAAAAGAAATGAGTTTAGACACAACTACTCTCTGCCATTAATAGAAAAATATCTAGGCGGAATTAAAAAAAGTTTTGATTATCTCGATAGAGACAGAGAGTGTTTAATTGATAAAATTGAAGTAAAAACGATAAAAGATTTTGCTTATTTTAAAAGTTCACATAATATGAGGGCTGATATTTACGCCATTGATAAATATTTAAAATCACAACTCACCATGCCGAGCGCCGGCGAAAGAGAGTTACTAGAAAAAGAAAAATGCGTTGTAGTTGGAAGAAAATTTTTAGTGGTTCAAGAGCATGAATTTGTCTTTATTCTTCCATATATTAAAGATGATACAGCCATGTCAAAAGAGTTTAAAGAGCAGATGAGAATTCTAAGAATAGAGCCTAAACTAAGAAGATACCTTTACAAAAACAGTGACGCTTTTGTAAAAGTAAAAGAGTTAGTGGGTGGCGTTTGAGTTGTGGGAATCGTGAGCGTTTGGCTCATGCGGAGCTGATTTATCTTCACTAGGAACTGGTTCATGTGCGCTTAATTTATTTTCACTAGCATTTAACTCATGCGAGTAAACTTTCATAGTAAAACTTGAACCAATCATATCTGCCTCTTTTTTAAAATTTATCGGGAAGTTAACAGCGATTATCCAGTTGCTTTTATTGATTGCATCTAAAAAATCATAAAAGACCTTCGGTGAGTTTATTTTAGATGTTGTATTTACTTCATAGACACTAAACTCTTCCTCATTATCAACTTTTATTTTTTCTGAAATACTCAAAGTGTTGAAGTAGATTTTATTTAATTTTTCAAATTGCTCAGCATTAAAAGGTGTTTTAAAAGCAGTTATTATATGTGCGTTGTCACCTTGAAGTTTTTTTAATCTATCTAACGTTTCGTTGTTGAATTCCTGATACTTTTCGAATTCAAGATTCTCTTTTTTTAGTTCACTTTTTTTTATTCTGTATGTTTTCCCCTCCGGTATCAGAACTGAAAACGAAAAAATAAATACAAAAATAAATAAAAATAGTGATACAACAGAGAGATAGATAGTTTGTCTAGTGATAGTTTTAGTTTTCATAATCTATCCCCTTCGTTTTAGTCTCTTCCTCGTTATGCTGGGCAGTATCCGGTTCTTCATCGTCAATAAAGTTAGTAGATACAAATCTAAGCCATCCATTTTCTGCCGGATAAAAACTGCTGTATGTTCTATGAAAAATAGAGCGAAGCGGTGCTTGAAGCATAAAATTATATACATCTTTGTTTGGAGTGATTCCATAAAGAATAAGTCCATTTTCAAGTAATTTTGCTTCTGAGAGTGTAATCCTTTGCGGAACTAAATCAAACATATTCGCGATTGAGTCTTTTAGCACACTGTTTTTTGTAAAGATGCTCATTGAGAGTCTATTTTCTCTCTCTATGAATACTATCTCCTTATTCATAGCACTTATATTGATTTTTAGATTCTCTCTCTCTTGTATTATATCTATCTTATTTTTGGAGAAATTATAATTTTTAAGTACTAAATAGGAGTATGTAGAAAAGAGCATAAAAAGCGTCATGCCAAAAAAGAGCATAATCAGTTTTACGTCAGGAGTAAAAATACTCTTTTTTCTTGGGCTTATATAGCTAAACTTCATTGAAGCTCCAACTTTGCTGTTTCACAAATTTCTTTGACTAAATCCATGTGGCGTATATAAACACTAAGAAACATCTCTTCTTCAAGATATTTTTTTAAATCTCTGCTCACTTTTATTGAATCAGCGATATAAATAGTTTCTATAAACTCACTGTTAAATTTATCATCTTTATAAAAATATTTTATAGCACTCTGAATAAGTAAAAATCTTTGATAATCTTCATTAAAGTTCTCTGATTCTCTCTCTAATAGTTTAATCTCTTCATCTTGTTTGAGTTCCTCTTCTAAGTCATGTGTTTGTGCAAAATCATCCATTTCTTCAAGAGTATCTAAATCTTCTATATCTCCGAAATCATCCAATTCCTCTAGCGCATCTAGGTCATCCAAATCAATAGTTTCTTCCATTTCTTCCATTTCTTCTTCTAGTACACTATGATCTTCCATTGAAAGCTCATCGCTCTGCTTATAGTTTTCAACATCAATATGTTGTGCGAATAGCAGCTCTGAATTATCAAATATAGTTAGAGACATGTAACTCTCTTCTATCAATACATACATAGCTTTATGAGTATTAATCTTATCAATAAAAAAGTTGTGCAAAACGATAAAAGGTGAAAACAAAAAATCTAAACCGATTGTTACATATTTTTTTTCTAAATTTAGTAAATCATATTTAGAGGAATAATATGTCCATTTATTATTAAAACATATATGCTCAGAGTTGCTTAAATCACTAAAATTCCATATAGAATTTTTTGAACATGTAGGAACCGCCCCCTGCTCCTCTGACGGGTCAAGAAGAGAGATATAATAAAACGGTGACTCTCTTGTGTATGAAGTTATAAATTCATACATCTCTTCATCAACAGCCGTGGTCTCAAAACTTTTTTGTGCTGAATCAATAACAACTTTATTTTTTATTATTTCTATATAAACGGCAGTGGTGGAGTGTTTTACAATAATATTTACAAATACGGTAGGGTACAAAAGTTTATTAATTATGTCAAACATTATTCATCTGCCATACAAAGTGGATGTGCTTTGTTATAATTTTGTTGCTTCAATGCACTTCCTAATTTTGTGTATATTTGTGTTGTTGCCATAGAAGAGTGACCTAATAACTCACTCACATCAGAGATTCTAGCACTGTTGTTCAACAAAGCTGTTGCATAAGAGTGGCGAAGCTGATGAGGAGAGGCTTTAATAGCAACTCTTTTAAAGACTTTAGTAACGATATATCTTAGACTATTTTCGCTTAATTTTTCGCCATTTTTTTCAAAAAGAAATTTTATCGGTGTATTTTTGGCTAGATACTCATCTAACAAAAGTTTTGTTGAGTGTATGAGCGGTACATCTCTTTGCTTATTTCCTTTACCTAAAACTCTTGTCCACTGTTCCGATATGTCATCAACTTTCAGTGATGAAAGTTCTGATATACGAAGACCTAAAGTGTAGAGTAAGACAACAACCAGCCTCTCTTCCTCTTCAGCATGTTCAAGCGCTTCGAGTATATGTTTGTGAGAGATTGGTTTTGGCAAAGTTTTAGCTACTTTTACACTGTTGTCTGCTTTTAAAACTACTTTTGTGCTGTTATCGTTCAGATACTCAGCGAATGTTCTAATTGCGCTCAATTTTTTAGATATTGTTTTTGGATTTAGGTGCGATATTTTTATGCGATAGGGCATAAGATTAAAAACCAAATGCTCCTCCTCTTCGACAATTTCTACATGTAAAAGAGCTTCAGTTATTGTTTCATCATAACTTTTTATAGTCAAATCAGAGTAACCTCTATGGATTTCCAAATAAGTTAGAAACTCTTTTTTATATTTGTTTATTAACTTTTTCATGTTTTAGTAAACTATTTTTTATAAAAGCTCTTGCCTCTTCAAGCGTCATCGTACTAATGTCTAATAAATCAGTTATATAGTACCGCAGAGTGCCGAATGGCTTTGGAATTATAAACCCATCCCAACTTGAGAGTTTCCAAAACTTTGTAGCTTTTATCTCCACAAGAACTATTTTTGTCTTCGTTTTTTGCGCCATAACTAGGATGCCGTCTGCCACTTCATGTCTTGGACCTTTTGGACCATCGGGAGTAATGCCTAAATCGTATCCATTTTTTAACTCTTTCATAGATTGAATTAAAGCTTTACTCCCGCCTCTTGTACTTGAACCTCTGATAGTCTCAAAACCAAAATAGCTAAGCGTTTTTGCAATTAGATTTCCATCAAAATGTTCTGAAATAAGGAGTTTGACATGAGGATTTTTTCTGTATCTTGTGTAGGCATAGGGTATCATAAGAAGCTCACCATGCCAACATGCCATTATAAATTTTTCATCTCCCAAACTCTCCGGTGCATAAAACTCTTTTTTATTTGTGAGGTAGATAAATCTAATCAGCAGTGAGCCTAAAAATGGGACAAAAACTAAGGAGAGAGAACGAAAAAGTTTTTTAAGCAACAATCTCACCTGTTAAAATAGTTCGCCCGATTGAGATAATTTTAACATCTCTAAATTGACCCAAAAGCTCCTCTGAGCCTTTTACTTTTATGACAATATTGTTGTCGCTTCTGCCCGCTACGAAGTTATCTCTGTTTAAATCTTCAAAATAGACTCTGTAGATATTGCCAAGAAGTTTTTGATTTTTTTCATCGATTATTTCATTTGTAAGGGATTGAAGAGTAGAGAGTCGCTCAGAAGCGACCTCTTCATCGACCACATTTGTAAAATGTTCCGCTTCAGTCTCAGGACGGGGAGAGTATTTAAAAGAGAAAATCTGTTCAAACCCGACTTTTTTTACAATATCCAGCGTATCTTCAAAATCTTCATCGCTCTCACCGGGGAAACCTACGATTATATCTGTACTGATACTAGCAACAGGACAGAGACTTCTTAGCTTTTCTACACGATTTAAAAAGGACTCTTTTGTATAGCCTCTCTTCATCTCTTTTAAAACTTTACTCGAACCGCTTTGGAGCGGCATGTGCATCGATTTGCATATTTTAGGATTTTTTGCAAACTCCTCTATAAATTCATCGTCCATGTGCAGAGGGTGCGGTGAGGTGAAACGGATTCTCTCTAAACCCTCTATTTTACTCAGCCTTCTAAGAAGTTCCGTAAAACCCACCTTTTCATTTGAACCGGAAAAACGACGACCGTAATTGTTTACATTCTGTCCCAAAAGAAAAATCTCTTTTACTCCGCTTGTCACAACTTTTTTTGCTTCGTTTATGATTAAATCTGCCGGTATAGAGATCTCTTCACCGCGTGTTTTAGGAACAATGCAGAATGTGCAGGATTTATCGCAGCCGATGGAGATATTTATGTAGGCTTTGTAGGGGGAAGAGCGGAAATCTTTAAATGCAAACTCCGACTCATCATAGTTTATATCTATCTCAACCGCTTTATCTTTGTGGAGGACTTGGCTAATTTTGGATACATTTCGAGCACCCAGAACAAAGCTCACAAAGGGTGCACGTTTGAGTATCTCTTCGCCTAAATGCGAAGCCGTGCAACCGCAAACACCTATCTTTGCACCTGCTTTTTTCTTTTTGTTAAACCCGCCGAGTTCTGAGAAAAGTTTATGAACAGGTCTCTCTCGCACTGAACAGGTATTTATTAAAATCAGATCGGCTTCTGAGAGAATATCTGTTGTTTCATACCCCTCTTTTTCGTGAAGTTCCGCAATCATGTGCTCACTGTCACGCGAGTTCATAGCACAACCTAGAGTCTCAATAAATAACTTTTTACTCATTTTTACTCTAGCTTACGATGTGAACTTGGTACATGTACTCATTATCGGCAAGCCCATATTTCACTTCGCTCATATAGAAGCTTTTGCCTTTTGCTTCAAAATGGTCTTGAAGTTCTAGTAAATCTTTATGTGAATTTTCTCTATCAAAATAGAAAATCACGCTATCCTCTTTTTCTACAGTATGTTCTATTTTCTCTAGCTCAACTTTTTTAGGTTTAGCATCCACGTCAGTTCTTGCAAATTTTAATTCCATAATATATCCTTTAATTTAAAATATTATTTTCATAATAAAAAGTTTTGCATTATATATAAACTCTACTAAAAAAGGCATTAAAGATTCTTTTATAGATTTTCGATATAATTCTATACTTCATAAGAAATCCCCCAAATTATTACTTATATTTTTTGTGAAACAACCCTTCAATAGGATAAAAATATGGAAAAAGTTTTAGATATAGCCGACGCAATAGCTCATGAAAAGGGACTTCAGCCCGAAAAGGTAATAGAAGCCCTCAAAGCTGCGTTTGTTCAAACTGCGAAAAGAGTTATCAATCAGAATTTTGCTTTTGAAGCTCAAATCGATAAAGTAAAAAAAACAATTAATGTTGTTCAAACCATCACTGTTGTTGCAAACGACGATGCAAAACTTCAAGATGAATACATGGCACCGGCATATATTTCAATAAGTGACGCAAGAGAGTATGATGACCAGGTTGAACTAGGTGATCAGCTCCAAATAGAGCATGATTTAGAAGAGCATGGAAGAACGGCAGCCTCTTCACTTCACCGTGAGATAGAGTTCCACATCCAGAGACTCGTTGAAGATGAACTATTTAACAAGTACAAATCTAAAATTGGAAATTTAGTCTCGGGCAGAGTTACAAGGGTGGATTCTCACAATTCTACTTATATAGAAGTGGATGAAGTTCGCGCTGTACTTCCTATGAAAAGCCGCATAAAAGGCGAGTTTTTTAAAGTTGGAGACCATATAAAAGCGGTTGTAAGACGCGTAAACATGGATAAAGAGAACGGCATACAAATAGAACTTTCAAGAACATCTCCAAAATTTTTGGAAGAGCTTTTGGCTTTAGAGGTTCCTGAAATTTCTGACGGAACGGTTATAATCGAGAGATGTGCCAGAATTCCGGGAGAGAGAGCAAAAGTTGCGCTCATTAGCATGCACCCGCAAGTGGACGCTGTTGGAGCAACTGTCGGAGTTAAGGGTGTTCGTATAAATGCCGTAAGTCAAGAGTTAATCGGCGAAAACATCGACTGTATTGAGTACACAACTATTCCTGAACTTTTTGTATCTCGTACCATGAGTCCTGCGATTATCTCTCATGTAGAAATAGTGAGAAGTGCTGACGGCGAAAATGACAAAGCTATCATCACTCTTCCTGCGGATCAAAAATCAAAAGCGATTGGTAAAAGCGGAATCAATATCCGTTTGGCTTCTATGCTCACAGGAATGAATATAGAGCTGGTTGAGAGCGATAGTAAAAGTGATGGGTCAGGTTTAGAACCTATGAAAGAACAAAAAGATGGTGTGAATGCGTTAGAGGCATTGTTTAATTAATTTGTTGTAAATTCTTATGCGTTACCCTATTTATCGGAGGCGATGGCTTGCCTTCGCTAAAGTAATGTCATAAAAATAGCAATTTTCAAGCATTTTCATACCGAAGGCAAGCCATCGGTTCCCCATGTCTTGATATATTTTTATCCCCTTTTCATGTAGGGGTTTAACTTTAAAAGTACCAAATCCGCTATCATATTTCCCAAAAGCGTTAAAAATGCTGTTATCATTAAAGTTCCCATAATTACAGGATAATCACGACTAAGAGCACTCATAAAAAAGAGCTGTCCCATTCCCTCTATTCCAAATATAGACTCCAAAATAACACTTCCTCCGATAAGCCCCGGAAAAGAGAGACCCAAAAGTGTGACGATGGGAGGGATTAGATTTGGAAGTATATAAAATCTTAACAGTACTTTTTTGCTGAACCCACGAGAGAGTGCAAAGAAGTAGTAATCACTTTTTAATATCTCCAGAGTAAGAGAACGAATATAAATTATCATGCTTCCAAGCCCAACAAATATCATAACACTGATGGGAAGCACAAGATGCCAAGCCATGTCAGCGATGTAATAGACTCCCTCTTTTTCTTCTATGGCATGCAATCCGGCTATCGGGAAGAGATTGAGATTGAGACTAAAAAATATAATAAACAGAAGTGCAAGATAAAACGACGGCATAGCAAAAGAGATTAAAGAGATTTGACGGATAAGAAAATCGGCTTTTTTTTCATAGGAGAGTGCTGATTTTATACCAAGATAGAGCGAAATCACAAAAACAAAAATGAGCGCCGTAATGTTCATAGCAAGAGTAACCGGCAAGCGCTTAAGTATCTCCGAACTTACATCCTGACCGCTTACGAATGAGATGCCAAAATTTAAAGTAAAAATATTTACAATCCAATCCATATATTGATTGAAAAGAGATTTATCAAGCCCGTAAACAGCCTTGAGCTGTTCAATCGCCTCTTTTGTCATATTTGGATTAAGTTCACCACCGGCAAAGAAACTATTGGGTGCAGAGTGAATTGCCAAAAATGATATTATTGAAATTAAAAGAAGCATAAACAGAAGATAAAAAAGTTTTTTGAGTAGTTTTAACATGTGGAAATTATATCAAAAAAGTAGATATTTTACCCATTTAGTAGGTTTCTTGCAGAACTCTACTTTAAACGCAAAATGAGCAAGTCCATTTTACTACGCTAAGACCGTTTACTAAAGCTACCTCTTCGAGGTAATCGACTTCTTACAAGCTTTGCAAGAAGTCTAGTATACAAAACGAATGACTTTTTTGTATGAAAAACAGGAAAAAAAAGAGTGGATAAAACTCTCACTTTTCAAAAACAGGAGAGAAAAATGAGAAATGAATGAAAAGAACATGCCCTAATTGACTAGGGCATTAAAACTAAATGACTTATTAGAATTTTAGAGTTAAATATGCTTGAACATAATTTACAGAATCGCCACCATCTGTATTTGTGTTCACTAACGCTAACATAGTATCTAATGGACCAAAAGATTTAGCAGCAGTTACAGCCATCTCTGTCACATCAGTTTTAGCAGGTTTATGGTCAACTGAAGTTATATATAAACCTAAATCAAAAATTCCCTGAACAGGAGATGTAACTGTTAAGTTCATAGCCGAAGTATCTGCTTGAGTTATTTGACCATAAGACCACCATGCTTCAGTATAAAGTTTAGATTGTGCAGTACCCGTAGAAGTTGCAGTATTGAAACCTGCACCAAAATCTTCTCCAACTGCAGAATAAGCACCTTTAACAGTTACAGTATCTTTTACTTCATAACCTAACATAAGAGCCATTGCATCTGAATTTATATCTGCTGTATTACCGGCTACACTTCCTTTATCAATCGTTAAACCGGTGTATTGAGCACCGATTAAAACGCCCTTTACTAAAGAACATTTAACATCGGCTTGTAACCAATACGCTTGCGTAAGTTTCGATACGTCGTAATACCACGCTTGAGCAGTCAATGGCTTGAATGAGTTATTCACAACACCAAGAGCATACGCTCCATTTGAGCCATAAGTAGCAAATTTGCCGTCACCATTTACAACTCCGCCCATAGCTAATGCATTTGCGGATACATTACTATTTGCATTCTGACCGAATGTTTCCGTACCGTTACCGTTACCAACATATGCAGCCACTAAAGTTGTATCTTGAATATCTTGATTCATTAATACGGCAGCTTCAAAAGTATTTTTCTCTATTGACCACTTCTCTGTAAATGCCAATGGTGTATCAAGTTCCATACGACCGAGTTTTGCAGTAGTTTTACCTGTTGTTACAGCTACCCATCCCTCATTAAGCCAATTAGCATTTTCAACTTTAGCTCCGCCGAGTGCCTCGCCATAATTTGCAGCAGTAGGGATTGTAGCAGTGTGTGCACCACCCCAAACATTACTTACGAAGTTATTTTCTAGACCTAAAGTAGAAATAGCCGTATATCCGGCACCACTGCTTACGGTTACTAAATCATTTTTAGCCAAATCAGCAGTAATATTTAGGTTTAAACCAGCATCTGCAGCAGATGAATCTTTATCAAAAAGAGTGCCGCTTCCCGTATTGCCTACGATTACATTACTTGTTTGTCCCTTAGCATCTGTAGTGTTATACATCACCTGAGCATTACCGGACATTTGGATATTCTCAACTGCAAATGCAGTTGAACCTACTAGTAGCGCTGCTACTAAACTCATTTTTACTATTTTCATGTATTCTCCTTTTTTACAAAACGAATTTGTAAAGTAATTCTATCGTAGATGATTTATTAATAGACCAATGTGTTGATTAAAAATTAATCAGCTTTTTAAAATATAATTTTTGATGAAAGAGAATGAGAGAGTTTAAAAAACGAATAAAAGCCACATGATAAGAAGTTAGAGTCATGTCCTATAATAAGCAAGTAGTTAAATTCCAAGATTATCTTGGAATTTAAAAACTATCTATTTTGTTCGTAAATCCCAAGATAAAACTGTTTTTCCATCTTCAGTCTGTTCTGCCGCTGCCATTCCCATGATGTTGTATCCGCTGTCAACATAGTGAATTTCACCTGTTACTGCACTTGATAAATCACTTAAAAGATACATGGCAGAGTTACCGACTTGCTCTATCGTAACATTTTTCTTGAGCGGTGCATTAGTCTCATTCCAGTTAAGAATTTGTTTAAAATCACCAATCCCGGCAGCTGCAAGAGTTCTAATCGGTCCTGCTGAAATAGCATTTACTCTCTGACCTTTACGACCCAAATCAACAGCCATGTAACGAACTGTTGACTCTAGGGCAGCTTTAGCAACACCCATAACATTGTAGTTTACAATATATTTTGGTCCGCCTAGATAGGAGAGAGTCAAAATTGAAGCATCATCACTCAACACAGACTCTAAACGGTTTGTTAAATCAATAAGTGAGTAAACAGATATATCCATAGCTATGGCAAATGCTTGCTTTGTAGTTTTTATAAACGGCTCTGAGAGTGCCTCTTTTGGAGCGAATGCAACAGAGTGAACCAAAAAGTCTATCTTTCCAAAATCCTTCTCAATTAAAGCAGCGATTCCTGCCATGTGCTCTTCATTTGAAACATCTAGCTCATAAACATATTTGCTTCCAAAAGATTCCGCGAGTGGCTCAACTCTTTTTTTAAGCGCATCATTCAAATATGTAAACGCCATTTCAGCACCCTGTTCATGACACGCTTTTGCTATGCCGTACGCTATAGATTTATCATTTGCCAGACCTACAATTAGACCTTTTTTGCCTTTCATTACCATCAATATATTCCTTATTTTTCTAAATTTTGTGCTGATTCTATCATCATACAAAAATCTTCTACTTTGAGTGCAGCACTCCCTACTAAAATCCCATCCACATTCTTTAGAGCTAAAACTTCTTTTACATTTGTAACTTTTACACTGCCGCCATAAAGAAGCGGTGTATGAGATTTTTTCTTCAACTCTGTATGTAAACTCTCTATCTCGTCCAAAGTTGGAGTGAGTCCTGTTCCTATCGCCCAGACAGGCTCATAAGCGATTATGAGATTTTCATACTCTGTATCTATCCCCTCATATTGAGCATCAAGATAGTTCATCATGTTTTCAGTACCTGATTTTCTAACTTCCAATGGTTCACCTATACAGTAAACAATTTTAAAGCCGAGTTTGCTGTAAAAATCAAACTTTTCTGCTATCAACTTTTGCGATTCACCGAGGACATGTCGGCGTTCACTGTGACCGATAAGAATGGTCTTTATACCGAACTCATCAAGGTGTTCTACTCCTATCTCTCCGGTGAATGCGCCATTTTTGACAGGATAAGCATTTTGAGCGCCAATAATTGCTCTGCCTGCATGTGTGTCCAAAGACGAAGCAGCAGGAAAAACTAAAACCTCTTGAGAGATATTCTTTTCACTTAAAAACTTCTCTAATTCGCTTAAATACTCTACCGTTTTTGTTCTTGTTAAATTTGCTTTTAAATTTGCAGCGATAATCATCTGATTACACCTTTTGCACTATTAATGGCATAACGCCAGGTAGAATTTTGCCCTCGAGCAGTTCCAACGAAGCACCGCCGCCTGTAGAGATAAAAGTCATCTCTTCATCAAGACCTATTCGTTGTACTAAATCTGCCGTATCACCGCCACCTACAACAGTAGTCGCGTAGCTGTCCGCCACAAAGTGTGCTATTTTATTTGAACCGCGAGCAAATTTATCCATTTCATACACTCCCATCGGTCCATTCCACAGCACCGTTTGCACATCATTTAAAACTTCTCTGTAAAGTCTTACGGTCGCGGGTCCTATATCTAATCCCATCCAATTATCAGGGATTTCTTGAGCTGAAACAAGCTTACTCACAGAATCTTCTGCAAACTTCTCAGCTGCGACAACATCCACAGGCAGGTAAAATTTAACACCGAGTTCTCTTGCCTGATCCATAATATGCTGCGCATCTTCAAGCAAATCATCTTCAACCAATGAAGCTCCAACATTGTAGCCCATCTGTTTTAAAAATGTAAATGCCATACCACCGCCGATTAGGACTTTATCTACTTTTGGAAGCAGATTTATAAGGGCTTCGAGCTTGCCTGAAACTTTTGAACCGCCGACAATCGCAGCAAAAGGACGCACAGGATTTTGAATAAGTTTTCCAAAAAACTGAATCTCTTTTTGAAGTAAGAATCCGGCTGCCTTATGTTCATTATCAAAAAAGTGAGTAATACCTTCGACCGAAGAGTGTGCTCTGTGACTTACGCCAAAAGCATCGTTTATATAAAACTCAGCCATGCTAGCCAACTTGCGGGAGAGCTCCTCATCATTTTCTGTCTCACCGGCCTCATAACGAATATTTTCTAAAAGTAAAACCTCTCTCTCTTTAAGAGCCGCTACTTTTTCCATGGCATCTTTACCGACAACATCTCCTGCCAAAACAACATCCCTTTTTAGAAGCTGTTGCAATCTTCGTGCTACAGGGGCAAGTGAGTATTTCTCATTTACTTCGCCATCCGGACGACCCAAATGGGATGCCAGAATAACCGCACACTCCTGATCTAAACAGTAGTTGATTGTTGCAATTGCAGAACGAATACGACGGTCATCCGATATATTTGCAAATTCATCCATCGGTACATTAAAGTCACATCTGATAAAAACTTTTTTGCCGGCCATTTTGAGGTTTTTTACATTTAGTAATTCCATATATTCTCCTATTTGTTAATATGTAACGCCATATCGACTAATCTTGAAGAGTAGCCCCACTCATTGTCATACCATGCCATGATTTTAACCATGTCTTCACCAATTACTTGCGTTAAATCTTCTGCAACGACAGCACTGAATGAGCAGCCTACAATATCTTGTGAGACTCTCATCTCTTTATCTATTAAAAGTATCCCTTTTAGTGTGCTGTTTGCCACCCTGTTTAAGACCTGCGTAACTTCTTCTAGTGTAGTTTTTTTTCTTACTATAACATTCAAATCGAGCATAGAGACATTAGGTGTAGGCACACGAACGCTCTGCCCATGGAGCTTACCGACCAACTGAGGAAGAACCAAGCCTATTGCCTTCGCCGCACCCGTGCTAGTCGGTATCATGTTAATAGCACCCGCTCTTGCTCTTCTTTTGTCGCTCACATGTTTTACATCTAAAATATTTTGATCATTCGTGTAGGAGTGAATAGTTGTCATCAAACCCTTCTCTATCGTAAAAGCATCGTCAAGAGTTTTTACAATGGGAGCAAGGCAGTTTGTCGTACATGAAGCATTTGAAACTATTTTTTGCCCATCATAGAGATGTTCATTGACTCCCATAACGAATGTGGCCGTCTCATTATCTTTTGAAGGGGCAGAAAAAAGTACTTTTTCTATACCGTTATTTATATGAATTTTCCCAAACTCTTGCGTTAAAAATACACCGCTACACTCTAAGACTATATCTGCACCGCAATCGGCAAATTTTAGATTTTTTGGCTCTTGGTCTGAAAAAACGCGTACTTTTTTACCGGCAATAGCAATATGATTTTCATCAATCTGTTCAACACTGCCATTAAAAGCTCCATGTACGGAGTCATTTTTCAATAAATAAAGCATCATATCTATACTTGCCAAATCATTTATAGCTACTAATTCAACATCGTCTCTCTGGGCTACTATACGAGTAACACAGCGACCAATTCTGCCAAATCCGTTAATCGCTATTTTAAGCGCCATTCCATTTCCTCTAACCTATCAAAATAAAGTCGATTATTTTACCCGAAGTTAGCTATAATTCGCTTTAAATATGGAAACTATTGCACTTTTTGGTGGCTCATTCGACCCTCCGCACATCGGTCATGTTGCTATCGTTAGAGCTTTATTACATTTTAGGGATGTCAACAAAGTTGTTATTATGCCAACTTACATAAACCCTTTTAAACAGAGATCTCACGCTCCTGCAGTGTTAAGACTTGAATGGTTAAAAAAGATTTTCTCCTCTTATAAAAATGTAGAGATAGATAATTTTGAAGTAAATCATGCTCAAAAAGTCTCAACAATTGTAAGCGTGAAACATCTTTTAAAAAAGCATAAAAAGGTATATCTCATTATCGGTGCCGACAATTTATCATCGCTTCACATGTGGGATAGATATGAAGAACTTCATAAGTTAGTTACGATAGTTGTGGCGGGCAGGAGTAAAATTGATATACCAAAAAAATTTCTAACACTCAATATTGATGAGAACATCTCCTCATCCGAGCTTAGAGAGCATATGGATATATCGAAACTCCCAAAAGAGTGTGCAGTAGAAATAAGTGAATATTACAAGGAAAACAATGAAAAATAGAATAGAAAATATAACGCAGGTACTTGATAAAAATAAGGCAGAGGGAATAGAAGTTTTTGACTTAAGAGAGAAGAACTACTTTGTTGATTATGCAATTATAGCATCATCACTCGGCACGAGACATACCTCAGCGCTCTTGGATCACTTAAAAAGAGATTTAAAGGGTGATGAGAAGTTTAATCATGTGGATGAGAGCGGTGATTGGATCGTTATTGATTTGGGTGATATACTCATACATATTATGACTCCGGAATATAGAGTTAAATATGACATGGAAAGTTTTTTAACTGCGTTAGCCGATGGAAGAGAGGGCGACTTATAACTTATGTTACACACTCAAACGAATGCGTCCGTTTGAGTGGCAGGGACAGATGTCCCTACAACCCCCTAAAGCTTTTCGCATAAATGCGAAAGAATTACAAAATCTTTTATGCTCTTTTATAAAAAGTGCAGAAGGTAAGTAACTATTTAGCTTTTCTTCTCTGCAAGCTGTACGTCTTCAATAGTTTTTTCAACAATATCTTTATAGTTGTATATAGCATCCACATATTTAACCGCTTCACTGCCCCTTGCATAACCATACTTTAATGTTTTTGAATACTTTTTTTGAGACAAAAGAGGTAAAACCTTTTTCAAATCTGTCCAAACATTGTGATTAAGTCCTGTTGTTTTAGCCATCTCTTGTGCATCAAGAATATGCCCCATCCCCATGTTATAGGCTGCAAGAGCAAATTTTAAGCGATTTTCGCCCTCCACCTCTTGGGGAACATCTTTTATCATCTGTTTTATATATTTAGCTCCACCAAATACGCTCTCTACTGGGTCAGAACGATTTTGTACACCTAAAACATCAGCCGTGTTTTGCGTAAGCATCATCAATCCTCTCACACCTGTCATACTTTTTGCATTGGGATTCCAATGTGACTCTTGATAGGATATAGCAGCTAAAAGTGCCCATGGTATGCCATGTTTATCTGCAGCATCTATAAAGTGGTGTTTATATTTTGGCAATGTTGACTTAATATGTTTATTTAACATGGTCGTAGTGCTGTAGTCAAAAAGCATTACATAACCATAATGATGGTCTTTTAACTCAGTCATAGCACCGCTTTGGTTAAAACTGTTGAGCCATGCGTACATATCCGCTTCTAACTCTTTAGAGTCATCTCCCAGTACCCATGCCAACTGTTCTCTTGGTCCGATGGTAAAGGCTAACGCTATCTCCGGAAAATATCTGAGGTTTTGCGCATATATGTTTGAGTCGGCAATAGTACAATCTATCTCATGCGCTGAAACTTTTTCTAAAAGCTCCTCGGTTGAGAATTCAGATGTGAATGTTGCATTAATATCAAAACCGTCTTTTTGCAAAGATTTAATAGTTTCGCTATAGCTTGTTTCATCCCCAACAGTTATGTTAAGCCCTGATAAACCCTCTACATCTCTTGGAAACTTATTCGTTCCCATCATTGAACGGTTGCAAACTACCTGCTCCTGAACTTCAAAATAGGAGGGACCGAAGTTAAATGATTTTTTTCTGATTTCTGTTTTTGCAAGTGCTGCCGAAGTTATATGAATATCGCTATTTTTACTAAGTTCTATCGCTTCTTTTACAGTATTTGCCGAAGTTATTTTAAGCGTAACCCCTAGATGTTTGGCATACGCATTTAAAAGATCATACTCAAACCCTTGCGGACCGTCCGTTCCAATATAGTAGGTCGTAGCTGCATTCAGAAGCACCACATTGAGTACTCCCTCTTTTTTAATTTTATCTAAGAGCGAGGAGCTGCTTACAATATCGCTTTTTGTATAAGCGGAGTGCGTTATCCACCCGAAGATAAAAAAAAGTATGGCAAAAAGAGCAAAGAGTGATAAATTTATATTTTTTTTCATAATGTACAGTTTCCTTTTATAACTTTATGCAAAGATAAAACGGTTAATGCCATTCTTGTACTCATGTGCCAGAACCTTATCGTGTACTTTTAAAATTGAATCAACCAAATAAAGACCCAATCCAAAACTGCTTTTAGAAGGATTGTCTTTTGTGAATGGCTCAATATAATATTGAAGAGGTTTTGATATGCACTCACCTCTGCTGTCAAATGAGAGCTCCCCCCTTACCATCAGAATCCTTACATGTGCGTCTGTAGAATATTTTATGCCATTATCTATCATATTTTTAATTGCCGTTGTGTAGAGTCTGTAATTAGCAAATATTTTTACACTTGAGCTGATATCGACACTTACACTGCTTCTCTCTACCATTGCCATGTCTATTGCCCCATCAATAATATCTATCAGACGGTACTCTTTAAAATCTTTTTTGCTGTCAACGCAAGTAAGCTCTTCTATCATCGCAAACTCCGAAACAAGGGACTCTAATCTTCCAAATATGGAGCTAAATCTATCAATCTGTTTTTGAGAGCTTAACATTTGAGTTGCAATGGTACCTTTAGCAATAGGTGTTTTCAGCTCATGCATAAGATTTCTCAAAAAGAGTGTTCGTGATTCCAATATGGAGTTTATCTTTAGCTTCGCTGATTCGAGTTCGTTTGCGACAAGTGCTATCTCGTCACTTCCGTCTGTCTTAAAAGATATTGTTAAATCTCCATTTCCAAACCTTGCTATTTTTCTTCTGAGACGGATAAGCGGTCTCAGCCTCTGCAAAATCAAAAAAAACGATATAAATATAATTGCTACTATCGTAGTGTAGGAATAGAGGATATTCCAAGGTTTAAATGGAGTAAGTTCTTCATCCTCTATAAGTATAGAGCCTCTTGAAGATTCGATATAGAAATATATTTTTCTGCGAAGTTCAATCATTGTCGCTCTTAAACCGTCTTCGTCATTCTCAAATCTAAAGCCCTGCTTACTAAATATTAGTATATCATTTGTGCTTTCAAAGCCCTCTCTCTTTAGAACTTCACCCTTTTGAATTACCGTTTTTCGCTCTTTACTATCTTTTTCAATATGAAAATTATAAACGGCTAAATTGGCTTCAAGCATAATTTCAGAACTGTCTCTCTGCTTATGCTCGCGATAAATTTGTGTGATTACTGAATATTTTGTAAAAATATTACTTATATATTGTTGTCTATTTAACTTGTAGAATTCCCAAAAAACCATGCTTACGCTAATGAGCGTAACCACTAAAGCAAAAAGTACGGTAATTAAAACAGCATGCTTTTGCATCTATATCTCTTTGACTTTTAAACAAAAGCCTGATGTAAAAAAAATCATATCTATTTAAGAAGCTTGTAGCCTAAACCTCTAACCGACTCTATAAGAGTTTTGTCTCCAAGTTTATTTCTGATTCTGCCGACCATTACATCGATGCTTTTGTTAGATGAATCCTCATTTATCGCGTTTACGTTGTGTATCAAATCTTCTCTTGAAACTACAAGTCCCTGCTTTGCAATCATGTAGGAGAGTATTCCGAATTCAGCATTTGTAAGGTCTATATTTCTGCCTTTATAGGTGATAACCATGGTAGATTTATCGCATCTGAAGTCACTTTTTGACTCCTCTTTTGACTCTGACTTTGCTTCATATCTTCTTAAAACTGAGTGAATTCTCGCCTCTAACTCTCTTGGGTCATAAGGCTTTGGCAAGTAATCATCGGCGCCGAGTTCAAGTGCTTTTACCTTATCCGTCACATCACTTCTAGCCGACGATATGATGATTGGTATATCTTGTCTTTCACGAATCGCTTCACAAACTTCCAAACCATCCATACCGGGGAGTGTTAAATCTAAAATCACCAAATCAAATGGCTCTAATTTTAAAATACTAACCGCTTTAAAAGGGTCATCTTCCGTCACAACTTTAAAGTCAAACTGCTCAAGATACTCTGTGAGTATCTCTGCCAGTTCCAAATCATCTTCAATCATTAATATTTTTTTCATAGCGTCATTTTAGCAAGATAAGAGCTAATATGGGGTTAATGGCTAACTGATTTTTAAAGCCATATTTGGGAGCTTAACATGCTATCTTTAATTTATGTGCCCATAATTGTGCCAATTCATGCCATTTAGCTTATGAGGGAGCCATTAAAAAAGCACCCCTTTTTTTATCTTTATTTACGACACTTCTTGCATATTTAGTTTAAGTCATATCGGATGTTATATGACCTGCCAAAATTTTTAAATTGGTTTGACAAGTGCAATAGTGTGTGCTTTGTTAAAGTTGTTATTATAAAAGTTAAATATAAAAAGCCTTAGAAATTCATATCTAAGGCTTTAAATCATGAGAGAAAGTCTATTGCAAAGTATTACCTAAATAGGGGCTGCCAAAGTACAATATAATAAATTTAAAATCCTTGCTCATTTAGTATTTTATTAATTTTACAACCCCCAACACTTCCACTATAACAAGCTTTTTCAAAAAAATCTTTGGCTATTTTTTTATCTTGTCTGACACCATCTCCATTGGCATACATCAATCCAAGGTTAAAACAACCACCTGTATCTGCAGAATCACAGGCTTTTTTTAAGAGTTCTGCTGATTTAATTTTATCTTGTTGGACACCTTCTCCATTGAAATACATAAGCCCAATATTAGAACAACTATTTACAATTCCACTATCACACGCTTTTTCTAAGAGTTCTGCTGCTTTAACTTTATCTTGTTTGACACCCTCTCCATTGGCATACATAAGTCCAACATTTTCACAACTCCCAACACTTCCACCATCACAAGCTTTTTCTAAGAGTTCTGCTGCTTTACCTCTATCTTGCTGGACGCCCTCTCCATTGAAATACATAAGTCCAAGATTGGAACAACCATTAGCAATTCCACCGTCACAAGCTTTTTTATAGAGCTTCACCGCCTTAACTTTATCTTGCTTCACTCCTGCTCCGTTATCATAGATATTTCCAAGATTATTACAACTCTCAGCAACTCCACCATTACAAGCATTTTTCAAAAGCTCTGCTGCTTTAGTATTATTGCCTTTATTGTATTCACAAACACCCTCTTTAAAATCATCTCCAAAGAGTGATAGAGTGAGGAATGAGATGAGTATCCATTTTTTCATAATTTTGTCTCCTTTTATTTTTATAATGATTACATTTGTAAGAACTAAACCACTACGGACTGAAAGTTCACTCAATACTTTTCAATTTGATAGATTAGAATTTTAAAAACGACTATTTTAGTTTAAGTTAAGGCTTCCACATGCCAAACTCTGCATGTGAATATATTTAACGAAAGAGTTTCGCCCCGCTTACTTCAGAGTCACTGCCCTTAAGCTAAAAATGAAGGGCGCTTTATTCTTGCATCTACCGATTTGTATGGCAACGCTTACATGACTGCAGAAACTCCATCTCACTCAGTTGTCCATCTTTATCCGTGTCATATTCACTAAAATCAGGAGAATTAGCAGAATGCATCAAAGGCATACCTTGAGCCTCTTTTGCAGACGCTCTCGCCGAATTTACTTGCAAAAACTCGCTTTTACTCACAAACCTATCTTGATCTTTATCATAAGATACAAAGGGGAGAATAGTTTTTGCAGGCATCCCCTCCGCCAACATACTCGTTGAAACAATCGATAAAATACCAATTACTGCTAAACTTAACTTCGCTATTTTTACTAAATTTTTCATAACCCCACCCTTTATTTTTGATATACGACAATGTACTCCTTTTAAACTTAAAAATGCATATAACAACTTTAAACTTAAAAGAATATACAACAACTTTTTAAATGATATGAACGGGGTTATGGCATAGTGGTTTTGTATATATTTTCACATGCCGAGCTTGACATGTGGAAATATTTTAGGTGAAGTATTTGGCTATGTTGTAAGCAACAAACGCCAAGCCATAGGCGGTTATTGAAGTAAAAAGAAAAAGATAAAAGAAGTATTTTATACCTCCTGCTTCTCTGGTAAAAACTATAGAAGCTGCCAAACATGGAAGATAAATCATGATAACAACTATAAAAGATACTGCGGATGCAAAAGGGATATTTTTTGATATTTCACCCATTAAAGATGAGTTCTCTTCATTCACTTCGCTGCCCAGAGAATAAAGCACGCCCAAAGTTGAAACTACAACCTCCTTTGCAGCAAGTCCTGTTTGAAGGGCTATGCTCATCTTCCAATCAAAACCAAGCGGAGCAAATAGAGGCTCAGAAAATTTCCCGATTGAGCCCAAATAGCTCTGCTCTAAATGTGCCATGGCTAGCTCGTTTGCAAGAATTGCTTTTTCTCTATCATCAACTGCCATCTCAATTTTTGAAGCAAACTCATTTTTAAGTTCTAAATTGTGTGGGTAGTTGCTTAAAAACCAAATAAGCATAGAAGCCGCCGCTATAAAAGTTCCCGCTTTTTTTAGATACATCAATATTTTACTTAAAACCGTGTGCCAAATAAGCTTAACAGATGGAACTCTATACTTTGGCATCTCCATAACAAACGGCTCATCTACACCTTTAAAAGCTGTAAGTTTCAATATTTTAGCGGCTATGAGACCTAGCATTGCACCTGAGATATAGATTGCAAATAGAATATTTCCTGCCATTTCAGGAGCAAAAAAAGCACCTGCGAAAAGTACATAAACAGGCAGTCTCGCCCCGCAGCTCATAAAGCTGATAATAAAAAGGGTTAAAAGTCTATCACGGTCATTTTTTAAAATTCTGGCACTCATGTAGGCAGGAATAGAGCAGCCAAAACCGGTTACGAGAGGGATAAATGACTGTCCATGCAATCCAAATTTATGAAAAAAGCCATCAAGCAAAAATGCCACTCTTGACATATAGCCCGTGCTTTCCAAAAGAGCAATTCCAATAAAGAGAATAATAATGTTTGGTACAAAAAGAACTACTGCTCCGACCCCTGAAACCACTCCATCCACCATGAGTGAGCGAATATCATCATTTGGAATTGTTGCACCAATCGTGTTTCCAAACCATCCAAAAAAGGCATCAATCCACTCCATCGGGATAGAGCCAAGTTCAAATGTAATCTGAAAAAGAAACCACATAAAAAATAAAAATATCGGTATTCCGAAAATAGGATGAATAAGGACACTATCTATCTTCTCTGTCAGACTCTTTCTCTCCTCCAGCTTCTCCTGCTTTAAAACCTCAGCAACTATGCCTCTATTAAATGAAGCGTACTCCTCTGCAAATGCCTCTGTTATATCATCGCTGTCATGGTGCAGTTCTACATGTCTTGAAGCTTCTATTAAAATTGGCTGTAAGCCTGTCCATATAGGGTTGTCATGAATTTTTTCATAAGTTTTTTTATTATTTTTAAGAAGATTTATTGCAACATTTCTATATGGATTTAGGGTCTTATATTTATGTTTGCTCAAATAATCAACAATAATAGCTATCTCCTCCTCAACAGCTTCACTGAATATAAGTTTATGCTCTTGCATTCCATTTTCATATTGAGTTATCAATGCCTCTATAAGCTCTTCTATTCCCATTTTTGTGGCAGCAGACACTTTTACGCATGGCACGCCAAGAAGTTGCGACATATACTCGGAGTTTATTTCTATTCCCTCCTTCTCAGCTTCATCACTCATGTTTAATGCAATTACAATGCTTTTACTCATGCTCATAAGTTCAGAGGTGAGTTGAAGATTTTTCTCCAAGTTTGTAGAGTCAACTACATTTATAATCAAATCATAACTCTCTGCACAAAGGTATTCATGCGTTACTCTCTCTTCAATCGTGTAGTCGGTAAAAGCGTAAGTCCCCGGTAAATCTACGACTGTAAAATGATAATCCTTATAATCAAACAGTACCTCCGATTTTTCAACCGTCACACCCGTAAAATTTCCCACATGCAGATGTGCATTTGAGATAGAGTTGATAAGCATACTCTTTCCGACATTTGGCTGCCCGACTAAGGCCACTTTGATATGCTTTGCAATTACCGGACAGAATTTTCCGCTCGAATCTCTCATACTGTTTCTACCTCTATCATATCCGCTTCTTGGGCTCTTAGAGCAATTCTCATTTTGCCGACTTTTATCTCTATCGTACTTTTTCCTAAAGCATGTTCCAAAACCTCAATGACCGTCTCTTTCATAATTCCAAAAGAGATAAGCCTCTGCTTAAGTTCTCTGTCTGCATTTAGTTTTATTACTTTTAATTTCTCGCCTCTTTGGCATGTGGATAATTTTTTCATATGAATTTCTTTATTGTTTATATTTTCATAATGATAACTACTATCATGTTAATTAGTAATTAAAATCTCGAAAAATTCATTTTTTGTAGCTTTAGGGGGTTGTAGGGACATTTGTCCCTGCCACTAAAATAAACTTGTTCGTTTTAGCGCGTAACATCAGTTAAAAAGAGTACGCAGCTCTCACAAGGACTCTGTCAAAATCATTAATATTATTGCTAGATGTATAAACAGCATATATTGCCTCAACATACAATTTATCACTCACTTCGTACGTTAAGATAAGATCTTTTTCTTTTACTCTAAATACATCGCTGAACCCTTCTCCATAAGCAATTTCAAAGGACATTCCGTCTATGCCGACATTTGCAAAATCATATCCGGTGGCGAATCTAAATGCTCCACTATCTTGCAGAGATGCTTGAGATATAGCAGCAATTGTTGCTTCATCTAATGAAGTGTAATATGGTCCACCGCCAAATCCATTTGTGACATATTTTCCATTTTCAACTAAAGCAATATTATAGGCCCCACCAAAATAGACTCCATTGTAGTGGAGCAGAAGCATGGTTCCAAAAACATTTCCAGCTACACCGGAACTTCTTAAATCTTGAATATTACTAGCCTGAAAACCATAATCTATGTGAAAGCCATCTCCATTTATAAAATATATGCCGGCTATCTCTGCATATGCTATTGCACTCATTTCATCAATATAGTTATACCAAAAAGAGAGTTCTCCATCTTTGTCATACTTATAAGCAAGGGATATGGCTACCATGCCAAAACTGTTTTCATTCACTAAGTTTTTAAATTTATCTTGAGATTCAGTTATATCGTCTTGCGAATCGTAGCCTGCCCATCTGTTAACAAACAGAACCTGCGATTGCAATTCACTTGTATAGTTTAAACTTGCCCATGCTCCTTCAAAAGTATTTGAAGCCATGCGGATATCATCACTATTTGCATAGGGTGTTTCAACTTTAACACGACCTACTTTTGCATTTATCAATTCATTGTTGTAATTTAAACTACTCTCTGCTATATAGGCAAAAGAATTCTTGTTGATATTAAAAAAATCTTCATTTATCTCATCTTGTGAAGGGTTGAGAAATCCTACGCTTTGTGAAATATAAGTGCTCAGATGAAGACCGAATCCGTAAAATTCAGCTGTATTTATGCCGACTTCTCCACCGGCGGCAGTCGCAATCTTCTCTTTTTTATCCGGGGTAGCACTTACCTTATGCGCACTATCTATAAATGCCAGTTTAAGCTTTCCGTATGCATCCGCGTAATCGAACATTTCATCAAATGTATCGGCTTTTTCGGGTAATTTTTTTACAATTTCAAATCTGCCCGGTCCTTTATCGTGTATCAAACCACCTTGCTCGAGTTTTTCAGTTCTTTCCTTCACCGCAACTGAATCTTCATTATTTCCTTGTGTTGCGTTATCCAGACTGCTTAAGCTTTTTATAATTGTATCATCTGCTGATACACAAGTTACTCCCGCAATCAAACTCACAACACCTATTTTTATTATACAATTCAATTTGACCTCTTTATGTTTGATTTAGATAATGATAATGAATATCAACTTAATCGTAGGTTAAAAAACCCTCTCTAACCTAACATATATGATTATACTTTAAACTGTTCCATTTTAGCCGTTAAATTTTCTGTCATATTATTTAAATGCTCTGCCGCTGCACTAATCTCTTCAACGCTTCGTGCATTTGAGGCAACAATCTCATTGGCACTGCTGATATCAAATGATATTTCATTCACTAATTTACCGGTATCTCCAAAATCGTGGACTGTTTTTTCATTCGCTTTGTAAGCTAAATCCATCAGTGACAATGTTACATTGATTTTATCTTCAACGTTTGATGAGATATCTGCTAATTCTTGAATGTGTTTGGAATTTTTGTTCATCTGCTCGCTTGAGTCATTTATAGATTGCACCATAATATTAATTGTTGATTGTATCTCGACCAAACTTTTTTGTGTGCGTTCTGCAAGTTTTCTTACTTCATCGGCTACAACGGCAAAACCTCTCCCATGCTCACCTGCCCTTGCCGCTTCTATTGCTGCATTTAAGGCTAAAAGATTTGTCTGATCTGCGATATCGGATATAACACTTAATACTTCTTTTACTTGAACAGCTTCATGGCTTAAACTCTCTATTTTTATTGCCATTTCCGATTCGATGTTCGCAGCCTCTTGAACATCTGCAGTTAATCGTATGACATCATGCGTTGCATCAGCCAAGTTTTCATTAGCTTTCATTGTATTTAAACGACTGCTATTAGCACCATCGATAAATATTTTTATATCATTCGTAATACCTTTTGCTTTTAAAGTTGCTGCCCCTACAATTTTGGTTACATCTTCAACTTTTCTTCCAACAATGGCAGCTGTTGTTGATAGTTCGTGGGAAACAGATGAGTTTTCTGAAGAGGAAATTTTTGCCTCAGAGATAAAATCTTTGATTGATTCAATAACTTTATAAAGATTTTGTGCAATAAAAGCTATCTCATTTTTGCCATAGATATCTAGTTTACCCGTAAAATCAAGCTTTGATAGTTTTTCTAAATAATTATCAATTTTTTTAATCTCTTTAAGAACTGTATCAATCATAAAAAAAGCTAAAATAATAATAGCAAGCAACATAGCATAAAGTGAGATACTCTGGACTTTATAACTTGCAATACTCATTTTCATATGCTCTGATGCTTCAATATTTTCCTTCTTATGTTCAGCTATCCATACATCTAGCGCGCCAGACAATTTTTCAACCAAAGGGTCAAGTTTCGACATATGCTTATTGCCGGCTTGTGGTCCATCTTTTACATACGCATTTGCCATTTCAACACCGAGTACATATAATTCTTGAACCCCCGTTTTATACTCTTTAAGCTCAGAAACCATCTCAGCTTCACCCAAATCTGCATGCATCTTTATCAATCTTTCCAAATCAACATTAGCCTTGTCAAAGTATTTTTTTGCTTCGCTAAAACCGTCATCAAATCCTTCAGCTGCTCTTGTTGCCGATACATCGGTCAACCATTGCTGAACTTGTATTACATTTAACTGTAAATCTAAAAAATCAAACAGATTTGGAAGAACCTCCTCCATCTGTTTATTTGATTCTTTACTGATTGCTCCCATACTCGTATGATTTACTGCCCCACTAACCAACAAAACCGCCAACACTAAAGTCACTGAAGCCGCTAAAACCTGTCTTATTTTAAAATTATTCAAAAAATTCATCAACCATCCTTATCTATATTGAAGAACAGTATATAACTATTAAGTTTAAGTGATTATTAATATTTAATGAAATAAATAGTCTCGAGCATGTGGATATTCCACATGCCGATTACTACTTTTTGAGTACAAATCTTTGGTATAAGATAGGCAGTAATACTAAAGTTAAAAAGGTAGATGAAACAAGCCCATTAATAATTACAATTGCTAATGGCTTCTGTATTTCAGAACCCGGTCCTGTTGCAAAGAGCATAGGAATAAGCCCAAGCGCTGCTATGAAAGCAGTCATAAGAACCGGTCTAAGCCTTCTTATTGAACCCATGGTAACAAGTTCTAAAGAATTCTTTACGCTATGCTTTAAATAGTTAAAATAGTTAAGCATTACGACACCGTTGAGTACAGCTATACCCATTAAGGCTATAAACCCGACAGTCGCCGGAACACTCATATATTCGCCTGTGAAATAAAGTCCAAAGACTCCGCCAATGAGGGCAAATGGAATATTAAGCAGAACGAGGAATGCTTGCAAAGATGACTTAAATGTCAACAGTAAGAGTATAAATACAAGTCCTATACTAAGTGGAACAATATAAGAGAGTTTTTTAGATGCTCTCTGTTGATTTTTATACTCTCCTGCAAAATCAATAAAATAGCCAGGCGGCAACTCTATACCGCTGCCTATTTTTGCACTGAGTTCATCAACAAAGCTGACTAAATCGCGACCTACGACATTTGTCTGAACCAAAGTTTTTCTGAGTCCATTTTCATGGTTTATTTGAACCGGTCCCTGCGTCATTTTAAACGATACCAACTCATTCAACTCAATACTGTTCCCGTCTTCCAAAACATATTGTAAATTAATACTCTTTATCATGCTTGTCTGCATGTCTTTAGAGCCTTTAATCATAAGTGGTATTCTTCTTAAATCCTCTTGGATTATTCCCTCTTGAACTCCATTAATTGAGCTTTGCAGATAGAGTGAAAGTTCATCTCTGCTAACGCCATAGCGAGCCATAGCTTCATTTTTAAACTCTATTTCCCAATATGCGACACCTTCATTTGCTTTTTTATAAACATCACTGCTACCTTTTGTAGCTTCTGTTAGAGTGAAAATCTTTTTTGCGATTTCTTCTAGTTTTACAGAATCCTCTCCATATATATTGACAACGATATCGCCGCGTGAGCCACTTAGCATTTCAGATATTCGCATGGCAATCGGCTGCGTAAATCCATACTCAATTCCTACAAATTGATCCAACACCTTTCTAAATTCATCATGTATCCACTCAGTTGAGGGAACTCTCCACTCATCTTTAGGCTTAAGCACCAAAAATGTATCCGTATCATTTAATCCCATAGGGTCTAATCCTATCTCATCGCTGCCGCCACGGGCAATAATCGATAGAATCTCCGGAACTTCACGCATAAGTGCCTGTTGCAATTTAATATCAATATCACGGCTTGACTCAAGAGAAATAGAGGGATTTTTCTCTATGCCGATGATTATATTTCCTTCCATAAGTGTTGGCATAAAAGTCTTACCCACTTGTGTATAAGCGCCAAGGGCAAGTATCCATAAAACTCCTGCTATGAAAAAAACAATTTTTTGATGCGATAATGAGTATCTTAAAATCTTCTCATACCAGTGCTCTAAAAAAACCATCAGAGGGACTTTGGCATGCGGAACTTGCTTTAAAACATAAAAACTTACTATCGGGATAAAGGTAAGTGCCAATAGGAGGGATGAAGTAAGTGCGAAAACTATACTTAAAGCAACAGGAACAAAGAGTTTTCCTTCCAAACCTTCCAACGTTAAAAGTGGCAAAAAGAATATGATGATAATTAAAATACCTGTAAAAACAGGACTTGCAACCTCTTTTGCTGATTTTAAAACCAAGTCAAGCTTCGGCTCACTCCTGTATTTTTCATCTTGCAGATGCTCGCTGATATTTTCGACCATCACAACACCGGCATCTACAAGCATTCCAATGGCAATTGCCAATCCTCCGAGACTCATTAAATTTGCACTTAACCCAAAATAACCCATTGCTATAAAAGTCATCATAGCGGCAAAAGGCAAGATAATTGCAACGCTGAATGCGGATGCAAAGTTGCCTAAAAATATAAAAAGGACTACGACAATCAACGCTAAAGCCTCGAGGAGAGCTGATGAGACTGTTTTTATAGCTTTAGAAACTAAATCTGAACGGTCATAGAAAATATTAATCTTAGTTCCTTTTGGCAAATCTTTTTCTATTTTTTGTATTTCAGCCTTTACTCTTGTCAAAATGCCTGAGGTATCTACACCCTTTCTTGAGAGCACAAGACCTTCAACTGCTTCATCCTTTCCATCTTTAGTCACAAAACCTGCTCTTGTTAACGAGCCTATCTGCACACTGCTTATGTCGGAGACTCTTATATTATTGCCTTGTTCATGCTTTATTATAAGTTTTGAAATATCCTCTATATTTTTAAGTCTTCCCTCTGAACGAATATAGAGACTCTGTTCACCCAATGAAAGTCTTCCGATACCGTCATTTTTATTATTCTGAGAGAGGGTGTTTTTTAACATTTCCATAGTGATTTGGTACTGTTTCATCTTTGCAAAATCAGGAATAATCTCATAAGTTTTTACATATCCGCCAAGTGCATTTGTTTCAGCAACTCCGTCAATGCTGCGAAGGCGTTTATTTATAACCCAGTCAAGCAGAGTTCTTTTTTCCATTAAATCCAAAGTGTCCGACTCTATTGTAAACATCAAAACTTCACCAAGCGGAGTCGTAATAGGTGCCAGCCCTCCGCTAACATTAGAAGGAAGGTCATTCATAACTTCTGAAAGTCTTTGAGCCACCTGCTGTCTTGCCCAATAGATATCAACTCCATCTTCAAAATCAATCGTTATATCGCATATTCCATACTTTGACAAAGAGCGAACAATTTTTTGATTTGGAATGCTCTGCATATTCTGCTCAATAGGAATCGTAACTCTTGTCTCCATCTCTGCCGGTGTCATTCCAGAAGCTTTTAAAATCAATTTAACCTGGGTAGGTGCTACATCCGGATACGCATCTACAGGAAGTTTCCACATAGAGAATGCACCAAAAAAAAGTACGGCGACAGCAAGTAAAAGTACTAAAACCCTCTGCTTAAGGGCAAAGTTAACTAAATGCTCACTCACTTTTACTCCCTCTAGCACTCAGTAGTGCAGAGGTCGAACTGGCAGCCACTTCATCCCCCTCACGCAAATCGCCCTTTATAATGTAGCAGACAGGTCCCTCGCTGATAATCTTTACCTCTATCATTTCAAAGCCTTGTGAAACTTTTTTAAAGATATAAGATCTATTTTCGTCAAAGACTAAAGCATTTTTTGTAACTTTAAATGCGCCACTGATATCATCGGTAATAGTAACTTCATAGACTCTGTTTATCATAATATCTTTGGCATTCTCTATGGTAGCTCTTACCTCAACTGATTGAGAAGCACTATTTACTACATTTCCGATGGCACTCACTTTTGCACTGTAGGAATCAAATGTACATGTATCCCCAATCGATACATTCTGTACAATTTTCACAGGGAGTGTCAGCTGAATAAATCTTGTTCCATCGGCATAAATCTCAATCATTTTGTGATCTGCTTGAAGATACTCGCCAATATTCACATTGACCTCATATACGGTACCATCTTGTGAAGCATAAATAGTTTTTTCAACAATTGGGCGGCTTGTCGCCTGAAGAGTTTTTAGCATTGCGTCATTAAAACCATTTGTCAAGAGTTGATTCGCCATTAATCTAACATTTAAATCACTGCTTCGTTTTGATTTTTCTGATTCTAAAAGCTTTTTATTTGAAATTATCCCTTCAGCGTAAAGCTTTACATTTCTTTCATGATTTTGATTTATATTATCATGCTCTAAGAGTGCTTGAATATACTCTTGTTGAAGAGTTAAAAGTTCATTACTTTTAAGTGTTAAAAGCTTTTGTCCTTTTTTTACATGCTCTAATTTTCTCACATGTATCTCTTTTACAATTGACTCAACATTTGAGCTAATAGAAAGAATATCACTCTTATCGAGAACTACAACTCCGTTATATGGACCAAAAGAGATAGTTTCAACTCTTGTTACAGCTTGGCATTTTACACCTAAATCTTTCTGTTGTTTTTGTGAAATCTCTATAGTTTGCGCGCCAAAAAGAGCCAATCCGAATAGGTGTGTAGTGATTACTATTTTTACCCAAAGGGCGCTTGTTTTACTGTGCATTATTTTCTCCAAAATCTAAATCTGCTTTTTTGTATAGTTCAAAAAGTTCATTGTAATAAGTTTTTTTAACTTCCAACATTCCTAATAAATTAAGAGAGTAGGAGCGGGTTGCATCAATGTATTCCATAATATTACCTTCACCCTCATCAAAAGCCTTCTTTGAAAGGCTTGCAAGCTCTTCATTGAGCGGTACTATCTCATCTTTGAGCAAACTAAGCTCGTCAAAAAGAGCTTCAAGTTTTGATACGAAAGCATTTGAAGAGTTTTGTATCTCAGATTCCAACGAAGCTTTTTCAAACGCATAGGATGAACTCATAAAGAGCTGCTCAGCTTTTAGTTTCTCTTTTTGTGAACTCAGAGCATCCAAAGGAATACTCAGACCAACCGTATATCTCTGCGTATTTAACTCTTTTTCATATAACAATTCATACCCTAAAGAGGAGACAACTGAGCCATGGACTCCATAAAAAGCCTTCGAAGAATTCATTTTATACTCTATGGATTTCAACTCATCATGCTCAAGTAATGGTTTTAACTCTACATGCCGAATCGGAATAAATAAGTCACTGCACTCTATATCATTGATAGCAAGATTATCCACTCTCTCCTGTAATCCTGCAAGCTCTGATAGATATGTTCTCTTATAGTTGTTTACACTTTGATGAAGTTTTGCTAAATCCAACTTGTTGAAGAGAAGATCTTTTTTAGATATCTCTCCTAACTCATATGCCTTTTGAATCTGTGCAACTCTTTTTGACTGCTCCTCATACAAAGATGTCGCTTTGTCTCTCATCTCTTTTGAGACACACGAGTTGTGATACTTTGAGGCAACATCTAAAGTCAATAGATGAAGTTCATGTTTTGTCTCCTGCTCTATTGCTTTGCTTAACTGCTCTACACCTCTCTCTTTTTGAGATACAGAAAAAGGATGACTGAGCTTTTGAGAAAGACCTACTGAGTACTCTGAACCCTTCTCTGCATTATCTTTAGCATGTGAGAGCGTTGTTCCAAGTGCCGGTGCTTCATTTGTTGCATAAAGCTCATTTTGTGCAATTTGCGATTTAGTTTTTTCTAAAATTGCTTTTGCTTTATTACTGACTTTTACCGATTCTAAAATTTGTGCTAAATTTTGTGCATTAACATTAATTGATATGAACAGAATCAAAAATATTACGTATTTCATTAATAACCTTTTTTTTTTAATATATTTGTTTTTTGAGTGTATCTTAATAAATTATATAAGAGGTGGGCGTTGAAGAACGGAATTGATATAAGAAATTGAAGCTATTTCTAAGGTATATGGATTTATCTTTAAAGGAGCTGATACAATCGGCAGCTGCTGCGTTATATTTATTTCAAGCAGAGTGTGAATACTGTTATGAATTTGAGATGCTAAATCTAAACTGCTTTTATTTAATAACGATGAGTAATCATTGCCCAAATAACAGATTTCATGTTGTGTATCTGCATCAAAAGACACTATCGCATAATCATGCACAACAAGAAATGTAAATATAAAGAGTAGAATCAAGAGTATATTGTTTTTATATTTTTTCATATTGCCTGAATTATAGTGCAAAGTAGATAATGCATAACTAAAACTATATTGTTAATCCTTTTTCAAATTTTACAAAAGAAATTGAGCTACAATTACGAAATAATTTTAAGAGGTATTTTATGAAATTCTTATACAACGCATCATCGCATTTCAACTTAGCAAATCTTTTTACATTTGTGAACATTACCGCCGGTCTTACAGCAACCTATTTCATTACTCAAAACAATTTTTTTGTAGCGATAATACTCGCCTGGGTTGGCGGTGCTTTTGATATTTTTGATGGAAAGATTGCTAGAAAATATAAGCTCTCCAATGAGTTTGGAATCCAACTCGACAGTTTTGCGGATTTTCTAAGTTTTGTACTTGTGCCCGTGTTTCTGATTTTCCAAGCTGTTTACACAACCTCTCTCTCCGGAGCGTGGTTAATTGTGGCAGCAATTGTAAGTATCTATTATGTTATTTCAGGGCTTAGAAGACTTATACACTTCAATATCAATGCACATGTAGGCGAAGTTTCCAAATTTTTCACAGGCGTACCGACACCGCTTGGAGCAATTCTGCTCTGGCTTGTCTATCTTTGTCACACTTATGCACTTATACCGGCATTCGCGGTTATAGCACTCATGGCTATAATCGGATGGAGCTTAAACTCTACTCTTAAAGTTCCACATCCCTAAAAAGTTTTAACGGATGCTCAATCGAATTGTCTTTAGTTGGATTTTGCACTCTTTTTAAATTTGCAACTTCCTACGGTTATAACTTTGCCGCCGGCAATTGCCTCTTTAATGTATGCCAGAATTCCTTTTGGGTCAGAATCTCCGACCTCTTCCTCTATAATCCTTAGCAGATCAGCCTCTTTTGTATCACTCCATGTTTTCTCATAGCTGTATTGTGTTTGTATATTCATTTCAAAATCATACCTAAAAATAGTTTTTTACTCTTCATTATTACTTATTTCCAAAAGTTTTTTAGGTTTCAATCCCAATTCTCTCATGTTTTCAGCTCTTTTTATAATATTTCCTCTTCCGCTGCTTAATCTTTTCATAGCGCTCTCATAGGAGTTTTGACTTCTTTGCAGATGTGTACCGATGTTTTGCATCTCCTCTACAAATGACACAAGTTTGTCATACATGGCTTCTGCCTCATCCACTATCTTTTTTGTGTGGTCTTGCTGTCTTTGCGTTCTCCAGATATGTTCTATGGTTTTGAGCGTCACTAGCAGAGTGGATGGTGAAACTATCAAAATATTATTTTCATATGCCCTCTTGAAAAATGCACCGTCCTCCGCAAGTGCAAGCAAAAATGCACCCTCAATAGGCATAAAAAGAAGTACATAATCAAGCGTATTTACACCCTCCAGTTTCTCATACTGCTTCTCTTTAAGCCCTTTTATATGGGCTGAAATACTTTGAAGATGCTCTTTAAGTGCCAGAGATTTGGCTTGCGGATTATCTTCGCTCATAAATCTCTCATAGGCTACAAGGGAGACTTTTGCATCAATGATAATATCTCTATTTTGGGGCATATGAATGATTACATCGGGACGGTAAGTTTTGCCGTCAGTTGATTTGAGCGTAGCTTGTGTTTCATACTCCATACCCTCCCGTAGTCCCGACTCTTCCAAAATTCTCTCCAAAACTATCTCGCCCCAGTTTCCTTGCGTTTTGTTCTCACCCTTGAGTGCATTTGTAAGATTGAGCGCATCCTCTGAGAGTCTGGCATTCATCTCTTTTAATCTGATTAACTCATCTTTGAGAAGGTGTCTGTCTTTGGATTCTGTGTTAAACTGCTCTTTTGATTGCATGGAGAAGTTACTTATCTGCTCTCGAAAAGGTTTTAAAAGTATCTCAAACTGCTCTTTATGTGTGTGATTGAACTGTTTTGCTTTATCCTCAAATATTTGATTTGCCAACAGCTTAAATTCGTTACTTAACTCATCTTTAGCATTTTGAAGTATTGACAATTTTTCATTAGAAGATTGTATCTCATTTTCATAGCGGGTATTTAAAACAGCATGTCTTATTTCTAGCTCGCTCTTAGAGTTTTGAATCTCCACATGCCGAGCTTTCAGCTCCTCATTTTCACCAACAACCTTTATAAGAAGATCGTTTTTACTCAGCAATAAATAAAGCAGAAATAAAATCACAACAAGAGCAACTACACAAAGTATCAAATATAAATCCACATGTCAACCATAAAATAAAATACAAACATTATACAACATTCCTATCGCTTAATCCATAAGTGTCGATTTTAATCTCATTGATATAAAATTAACTATATAATATTTATAATAAAGCAAGGTGGTCAGGATAGATGATAGAGTGGAATGACGGTTTAAGTGTCGGTGTTGAAGTGCTAGACAATGACCATAAAAAACTTTTAGACATTATCAATCAACTCTCGGAAGCGATAGATGCAAATGCGTCGGAGAATGTTTTAGAGAATATTTTTAAAGAGTTGGAAGAGTATGCTCTAATACATTTCGCTCAAGAAGAGTCCTATATAAAGCAGTGCAGTCAGAATGCTCTTTCTGGACATAAGGAGCAGCATGATGATTTTATTTCTAAAATACCGCAACTCAAAGCTAAATTTTTAAGTACAAACGATTATATCGCTGCCCAAGACACAACTATCTATTTAATTGATTGGTTACTCAACCATATAATTACCGAGGATATACCGTTAATAAATTTCTTTGAGAACTGTGAACTTGCTAAAAATAAAAGCAGGGACAAAAAATCTTTATTTCAACGATTAATAAAAAAAACAACCAATACCTTTAGTTTTACCAAGAGGATATTGCTCTCTGTCCTTATTCCCCTTATTGGAATGTTTTTTTTTGGCTCTATAATTCTTTGGAATAATTATCAAAAGTATGAAGAGATGGAAAGTACTTCTAGCATAACATACACTATCGGCAACATTAATACACTTGCTCACAATATCCAAATTGAAAGAGGTTTAAGCAGTGGGTATCTGACATCCATAGAAAATAAATTTGATAATAGACTGCACAAACAAAAAGAAATTGTGGACAATGATGTAATCTCATTCGTTAATAAACTCAAAACTGTTCACAAAGAGAAGTTAATTACAATACAGCCGTTTATAAATATATTTGAAGAAGATATGCTTACATTAAATAATCTTCGTAAGCAGATTAACGATAAAAAAATCTCTCAAATTGATGCAATAAATACTTATTCTAAGATACTAAGAAATATACTCTCCATCACCCAAAAAATAGCCTTTCTCAATATTGACGGTGCAATCTCCTCTTCTATATCAACCTTATCGTCTATTTTACATTTAAAAGAGGCTCTAGGGCAAGAAAGAGCTTACGGAACAATGTTTATAGAGAAAAAAGACACAACCAGAGATGAGGATATTTCATTCATGCAACTTCTTGGTGCTCAAAAATCTTTTTTACTTATGTTTGAGCAAACGGCATCACAAAATCAAAAGAGCACAAAGGAGACTATTTTTAATTCTGTCATTGCAAAAAAAATATCCGAATCTGAGAAAAAACTAAAAAACAGAGATTTTGAGAACTTAGATTCTGAAATTTGGTTCAATTCACTCACAGAACTAATAGATAGTGTAAAAAAATTTGAAGATCAGCTTTTGATTGGAATTAATGACTTAATTGACAACCGCATAAACGGTACGATTCAAAATCTTTTTTTATGGATTCTTTTCAATACCATCATATTGGCTACTACTTTTTTTATACTCTATACGCTAAAGAAAAGTTCAACAAAGCAAATTTCTCAACTAACAGATGCTATGAAGGATTTAGCAAGCGGTGGTAGAAGTTTTAGACTCTCTCCAATTATGATTAACAGAGACGAAATAGCATGTATGTATGATTCCTATGAAACAACTAGACTAAAACTGTTAAAAGGAGACATATTTACACAGTTATATAAAAATCAAAAAGATATAGAACTCAAAAGCAAACAAAGAGAAAATGTTAAACTTGAAGAGATGGCATTTTATGACATATTAACGGGGATGTTAAATCGCCGTAAATTTGAAGAGTTGTCTGCACTTGAAATAAAACAATCAAAGCGTTACAACCATGATTTGACTCTATTAATGTTGGACATTGATTATTTTAAAAATATCAACGACACCTATGGACATGCAATAGGAGATGAAGTTTTAAAGCATTTCGCAAATATCTGCAAGCATATAGCAAGAGAAGCTGATATTGTTGCTCGAATCGGCGGAGAGGAGTTTGTGATTATTCTTCCGGAAACAGATATAGAAGGTGCATATATTTTCTCGGAAAAATTGCGTAACGAAGTTTTTAACTCAAGTGTAACTATAGAATCTCAGACTATAAAATATAGTGTCAGCATTGGAATTGCAAGCTTAAAAGATGACAAAGATGTAAAAACTATTTTGCAAAAAGCTGATGAAGCTTTATATGAAGCTAAAAAAAGTGGAAGAAATACTACCAAAGTGTATAAATAAAGAACATCATTAACTTAAGTTATTTTAAATATATTTAACTTTAATTATTCTTTATGTATTTTTAGATATAATTCGCAAAATATTCATAGGAGAAGGTGCCATACTGCAAAAGTATGCTTGTATCATCTCCTTAATTAAAGGTATATGATGCAAGAAAATGCACAAACAAACACTCCAAAAGAAGAAGCGTTGATCACATTTGATGATTTAAACTTAAAAAAAGAAGTACTACAAGCAGTTAAATATGCAGGTTTTACAGTTCCAAGTCCTATTCAAGCACAAGCAATCCCTTTTGTTTTAGCGGGTCGTGACATTGTCGGTCAAGCGCATACAGGTACAGGTAAAACTGCAGCTTTTGGTCTTCCGGCTATTTCAAACATGCATTTAAAAGGTGGTGTTGAAGTTTTAGTTATTACTCCAACGCGTGAACTTGCTACGCAGGTTTCTGATGAGCTTTTCAAGTACGGCAGAAATTTAGGTGTTAAAACTGTAACAGTTTACGGTGGTAGCTCATACAATAGACAAATTGATCTAATCGAGAGAGGCGGAAATATTGTTGTTGCAACTCCGGGTCGTCTTTTAGATATTCTAAAAAAGAATTTAGTAAAAAATTTCGCTCCTACTTTGGTTGTTCTTGATGAAGCTGATGAGATGCTTGACATGGGATTTTTGGATGATATTAATGAAATATTTTCTTACCTTCCAACAAGTCGTCAAACACTTCTTTTCTCGGCTACTATGCCTCAGCCTATTAAAACTCTTGCAAGTAGAATTCTTGATAATCCTGAATTTATCTCGATTACTAAAGGCGAAACTACAAATACGGATATTGAACAACTTTACTATGTAATTGAAGAGAGCGAGAGAGATGATGCAATTATTCGTCTTATGGACTCAGAAGATACGGACAAGTCAATCGTTTTTTGTAGAACAAAAAGTGAAGTAGATAGACTCTCAAATGTTCTCTCAAGTGCCGGTTATTTGGCAAACGGTCTTCATGGAGATATGGAGCAACGCCAGAGAGAAACAGTTATTAAAGGTTTCAAAAATAATGGCGTAAAAGTTCTTGTTGCAACAGATGTTGCTGCACGTGGTATCCATGTTGACAATATCTCGCATGTATTCAACTACCATATTCCATTTGATCCTGAGAGCTATGTTCACCGTATCGGTAGAACAGGTCGTGCCGGAACAAAGGGTAAGGCAATTACACTTTTAACTCCATTAGAGTTTAAAGAGCTTCAACGCATTAAACAAAAAGTTGGAACTTCAATGGCTCACGCTTTTGTTCCAAGTAAAAACGACCTTAGAAAAACTACACTTACTGCTTTAGTTAAAAAGATAGAAGACCAACACATCTATGACGAAGCGCACAAAGTTTTAGACCTTCTTCGTTTAGATATAGATGAAGAAAAAATGGCTTTCAAACTTATCTCTATGCTTTTAGACAATCAAGAGATAAAAGGACCGAATAATATTGGTATCCCTGCTGATAAAATTGAAGAAATTTTAGAGAGAGCCGGAAGAAGAAGAGATACAAGAGGCTCAGGCGGCGGATACAAAGGCAAAAATCGTTCTTCAAGCGGCGGAAGCCGTTCTGGTGGCGGGGCAAGTCGTAGCCGTGATGGCGGCGGATCTTCAGCTGGAGGAGCAACTCGTAGTCGTGAAGGCGGAAGCGGTGGCGGATACCGTGGCGGAAATGCAGCCGGCGGAAGTAGAAGTAGTACTCCAAGAAGCAGCACACCTAGACACAGAGATTAATTCTCAAACCTTCGTATCTTACTATGATATGTGGAAATTCCCACATATCAGACCAATTCTACATACTAAATCAAACCACAAAAATTTCGTTATAATTGTCAAAAATGGAGATTTCAAATATGATAATCTATGAAGACAGTGACCTATATATAGAAAAAGAGAGCAGCGAAATTCCTTGGCTGAAAATCTTTACAAAAAAGCCGTACAGAGAACTTGGAGATTTGCCAAAGAGTTTAAGAGTAAGACTTTGGGATGTCTATGACATTATAGAATTCGAGATGAAAAATTACTACAATCCAAAAAAAATAAACATGGCATCATTTGCAAATATGCTCCCGAGAGTTCATCTCCATGTAATGGCAAGATTTGAAGATGATAGTTATTTTCCAAATCCTATGTGGGGAGAGAAATTAAGAGAAGCTAAGCTGGATTTGCCGGATGAGAATGAGTTTTTTGAAATTTTAAAAGAGAAATTACAAAATTTTAATTCATTCAGCATACCTAATTAATGAAAGTGATGTCATTTTTAAATTCTCTATTTTGCTTTAGTTCAAGGCGAGTTATAATTTCTTTGAGGAGCAGACTGTAGTATGTAACGAAAATAAATTATAATTCAACGCAGAAATCGGTTAAAAGAGTTATTTTAAATTTTTAAAGTGGGGAGAATGGGACTAGTGCGCTCCCCCATGTCAGCCCTCCGCCAAAAGCATCAAGAAGCATGAGCTCACCGGTCTTGAGTGAGCCGTTTTCATATATTTCGTTTATTGCCATTGGGATAGAAGCACCAGAAGTGTTTCCGTACTTTTCTACTGTTATAACAACTTGATTATCATTAAGCTTTAGTGCTTCACCAACAGCTTTTATAATTCTAAGATTCGCCTGATGCGGAATAAAATGGGTAATTTGCGAGCTCTCAATACTATTCGTTTCTAGTATCTCAACAACATCTTTTGTCAAAGTTCTTACCGCAACTTTAAAGGTTTCATTTCCCTTCATCTGCATAAAACATGCTTTTGACTCTTGGTCTATAGAATCATGAATCGAACCGCTGCCGCCATTTGGTGTCATTAACAAATCTGCATAAGTGCCGTCAGAACCTGTATGTATATCTATTATTGCTTCATCTTTGTTATCAGTTGCACTAATTATTGCAGCACCGGCACCATCACCAAAGAGTATGCATGTTCCTCTGTCTGTGTAGTCTGTAATAGCAGAGAGCTTTTCTGCCCCAATAATAAGAACATTTTTTTTCATACCTGACTCTATAAATGCTTTAGCTATTGAAAGGATATAAACAAAGCCTGTACATGCGGCAGAGATGTCAAACGCAGTAACATGCCCTAGAGAGAGTTTGTTCGCGATTATTGTTGCAGTAGATGGCATACAAAAATAGTCAGGTGATATAGTGGCACAAATCACCATGTCTATCTCAGATTTATCTATTCCGCTTCGCTCTATCGCTTTTTTTGCAGCTTTGACACCCATATCACTCGTTGTTTCATGTTTTGAAGCAATATGTCTCTCTTTAATACCTGTTCTTTTCGTAATCCATTCATCAGTCGTATCAACCATTTTAGATAAATCTTCATTCGTTAATATCTTATTCGGTGCATAAGCGCCGATAGAACGAAAAGCTGCATAAGTCATTAAACTTCCTTTTGCTTTAGTGCTGCAAGTCTTGAAATAATATGTTCATTAACACCAGTATCTACGTATTTTATGGCTTGATAGATAGCATTTTCTATTGCTCTTGCATCACTCTTACCATGGCTAACAATAGCACATCCCTTAATACCGATAAGTGGAGCACCACCAATTTCAGCATAATCAATCTCTTTTTTAAGAAGCTTAAAAACTTTTCTCATCAAAAGTGCTCCGGTAATTGCTATAGGTGATTTTCTGATATAATCTTTAATGAGCTGACTTATCGTAGATGCAACACCTTCACTTGTTTTAAGAACTAAATTTCCTATAAAACCATCACAGGTAATAACATCGCAACTTCCATTAAAGATGTCTCCGCCTTCAACATTTCCCTTAAAGCCTCGATAGCCTTTTAGCAGTTTAAAAGCTGCTTTTGTTACTTCATTGCCCTTTGAATCCTCTTCGCCATTTGCTAAAAGTCCGATTGAAGGGTTTTCTATTTTTAAAACATCCTCTGCGTAGCATCCACCCATTACAGCAAATTCTACTAAATGCTCAGGCTTAGAGTCAACATTCGCTCCAACATCCAGAACAACGGAACGACGACCGGTTTTCGTTGGCATAAGAGTAACAAGAGCAGGTCTTGAAACACCTGCTAGACGA
Organism: Sulfurimonas sp.; assembly: GCA_041662225.1. Lineage (GTDB taxonomy): Bacteria > Campylobacterota > Campylobacteria > Campylobacterales > Sulfurimonadaceae > Sulfurimonas. The sequence goes on along the minus strand of JBAZSX010000002.1, from coordinate 129,750 downwards.
CCCAATCTTAAGGTTGCAAGTGCCATTGTAGCGCCACTATGTCCAGCGGAAACAACACCATCTGCTTTACCATCTTTGACTAATTCAACAGCTTTATATATGCTGCTCTCTTTTCTTTTTACTGCTTCGGTCGCTGCTTCATGCATAGAGATAACATCATCCGCCTCAATAATTAAAATCTTACCTCTATAACGCTTTGGTAACAGAGGTAAAATTTCTGATGATTTACCTACAAGAATAGGCTCAAACGATTTCGTTTTAAGTGCAGCAATACAACCCTTAATAATCGGCTCGGGACCAAAGTCCCCGCCCATTGCGTCAATGGCAATCTTGACCATTGACTATTTATACTCACCAGTAACTGGGTTAATATGGTGTGGAAGCTTATACGTTCCATCTTTGTCTTTAATTGGTTTAGCTAAAGTAATTTTGTAGTGAGTTCTTCTTTTAGCTGAACGAGAGTGAGACACTCTTCTTTTAGGTACTGCCATAATCTATATCCTTTCATTTTAATTAATACGAAAAAAGAACAAGTTCCTTTTTCTACGCTAAGACCGCCTTGGTCACTTCTAAGTTAAAGTCAAATGCAAAGAAATCACTAAATAATTTCTTGTAAAAGCTTGTCTCTCTCGAGATAGAAGTTCATGAACTAGAAACTTTTTATATTTCAGCTCATTTTTACTTTTTATCTAGAATCTTCGCAATTGTCGCAACAATGATAATCACTTTTTATAAGCTCAAGCTCAGAGTTTAGAATTTCATCTAAATCAGCCATAGAATCTAACGATTCTACTACATCAAGTTCGATATCTTCACTATCTTCATAAATGCCATCGGAGATAAATATTTCTACCTCTTCATCTACAGGTAGCTTAAAATCTTCACCACACTGATTACACTGAATGCCAAGCAAACCATTTAATCCTGCTTTGAGCAAAATTAATTTGCCGGCATGATACTCTAAATAACCTTTAAAAGTTATTTCATTAGATTTTACATCAAAATCTAATGGTGTACTTGTTATTTTTCTTAGTGCTACTTTCATTGTGTACTTACGAAATTTCTCTCTCTGAGAAAAAGAATGCGATTTCAACAGCTGCATTTTCAACTGAATCACTTCCATGAACTGCATTTGCATCTATATTTTCAGCAAAATCTGCACGAATAGTGCCAGCTTCAGCCTCTTTAGGGTTAGTAGCTCCCATAAGATCACGGTTTCTTGCCATAGCATTTTCACCAACCAAAACTGAAACAACTACCGGACCGCTAATCATAAAATCAACTAAATCGTTAAAAAAAGGTCTCTCCGAGTGAACAGCATAAAAAGCTTCTGCTTCTGCACGAGAAAGTTGAAGTTTTCTTGTTGCCGCTATCTTAAGACCGTCAGTCTCAAAACGATCTAAAATTTTGCCTATAAAACCTTTAGCAACTGCATCCGGTTTAATTATTGATAGTGTTCGTTCCATCAAATCTCCTGTAAAATATAAAATTAGAGCGGAAGCATATCGAAAGTTTAACTTATTTGAGTTTAAATGCAGGGGATTTTATAAAAAATTGATTTGCAAAGTACCAAGAAAGTACTTTGCAAGAAGAAAATTAATCTACAACAGGCACTTTATTCGCGCGTTGCTCGTCTGTAATATCTTCACGGTGTGACGGACTACCACCGATTGCATCCCATGTTATACAACCCTCTGTAGGACATGCTGTAGCACATGCAGGTTCATCATGATGACCAACACACTCTACACATTTATCATTATAAACATAATATATCTCTTCGCCGGTTGGATTATCATCCTCATCTACGATTGCTTCTACCGGGCACTCATCAATACAAGCTCCGCAGTTGATACATGTGTCACTAATATGTACTGCCATTATTTTCTCCTATTTTAAATTTAGATAACTATAACGAAAGATTTTTAAAGAGAGCTAAAAAATGATTTTAAAAAATGATTTTCTGCAAAATAGTTACTAATGTTACGCACTCAAATGAACGCGTCCATTTGAGTGGCAGGGACAAAATGTCCCTACAACCCCCTAAAGCTACGAAAAACAAGTTTTTCGAGATTTACAAGGAATGAAATGCATATTTAATAAAAATGCGTAAAGTCAGTCGCCAGATTAAAGCCCTAGATATGCTCTAATCTCATCTACTCTATTTGTCTTCTCCCATGTGAAAGATGGTTCCTCTCTTCCAAAATGACCATAAGCAGAAGTAAGTCTATAGATTGGGCGCAATAAATCAAGTGCTACAATGATTCCTTTTGGAGAGAGATCAAAAAGTTTTTTCACGCATGCTTCAATTTTTGCCTCATCTACTTTACCTGTTCCATGCGTATCTACCATGATTGAAACCGGTTGTACAACACCGATTGCATAAGCAACTTGGATAGTAGCCTTATCACAGGCACCTGAAGCCACTAGGTTTTTAGCCACCCATCTCGCCGCATACGCCGCACTTCTATCCACTTTGGTCGGGTCTTTGCCGCTAAATGCGCCGCCGCCATGTGGGCAGCTTCCGCCGTATGTGTCAACAATAATTTTTCGTCCTGTAAGCCCTGCATCACCTTGCGGTCCGCCGATTACAAATTTTCCTGTCGGGTTGATGTGAAAAACTGTACTCTCACTCATCATCTCAGCAGGAATAACATGTCTGATAACTTCTTTGATAACATCTTCATGAATTTTTTCTTGAGAAACATCAGGTGCATGTTGTGTAGAAATAACAACTGTCTCAACCGAAACAGGCTTATCTCCAATATATTTAACACTTATTTGCGCCTTTCCATCCGGACGAAGGTAAGGAATAATTCCATCTTTACGAACTTCTGCCAATCTTTTTGTCAATCGGTGTGCCAAATAGATAGGAAGAGGCATCAAGACATCCGTTTCACGACATGCATAACCAAACATTAAGCCCTGATCACCTGCTCCGATTTCTCCATCTGCCTGAGAAACACCCTGATTTATATCTGGTGATTGCTCGCCAATAGCGTTTAAGACCGCACATGAACGGTAATCAAAACCATAGGTTGCATCTGTATAACCTATCTCTTGAACAACTTTGCGAACTATCTCTTGCATTGGCGCGTACGCCGTTGTTTTCAGTTCACCTGCAATTATACAAAAACCATTTGATACTAATGTTTCGCACGCTACATGCGCAGTAGTATCTCGTTCAATAATATAATCCAGAATTGCATCACTTATCTGATCTGCCATCTTATCAGGGTGCCCTTCTGTTACAGACTCTGAAGTGAATATATGCTCTTTAAGAGCTTTTGCTTCTTTTGTCATCGATTTTTCCTTATTGAAGTACAGAGTCCAGCCCCATAAATCGTGAAAATTATATCTTATTTGTATAAATATATCTTTATTTTTTTAAAAGATAAAAATTATCCTTAAACTAATCTACTTATTTATTTTTTTAGTTTGATTAATTCTTTTTTAGTTAGAATTCTGCAAATAAAAACACAAGGAAATAATATGTTAGTAACAAATAAAGCTCCGGATTTCACGGCAACAGCAGTTTTAGCGGACGGTTCAATCTCTGAAGATTTCAATCTTTACAAAAACCTAGGCAAAAAAGGTGCGGTTTTATTCTTCTATCCACTAGACTTTACTTTTGTTTGTCCATCAGAAATCATCGCTTTTTCTCACAGAATTGAGGATTTTACTAGCCGTGGCGTAAATGTAATCGGTGTTTCTGTTGACAGCCAGTTCTCACACTTTGCATGGAGAGAAACTCCTGTAAATCAGGGTGGTATCGGCAGAGTTAAGTTTCCTTTAGTTGCAGATTTGACAAAACAGATCTCAAGAGATTATGATGTACTTTTTGGTGAATCAGTTGCGCTTCGCGGTTCATTTTTGATTGACGCTGACGGCACAGTACGTCATGCAGTTGTTAATGATTTACCACTTGGAAGAAACATCGATGAGATGATTCGTATGGTAGACACTATGCTTTTCACAAACGAGCATGGTGAAGTTTGTCCTGCCGGCTGGGTAAAAGGTGACGAGGGTATGAAAGCTTCTACTGAGGGTGTTGCTGAATATTTAGCTTCTCACGCAGAAAAGTTATAATTTTATACGCAAAATGAACTAAGTCCATTTTGCTACGCTTGCCGCTGAGGCACTGAAGCTACCCGTATCTTTCGGATACGGGAGAAATTCTGACTTATCAAACACCCTTAAACCTATTCACAATGCCAAAGTTAAACTTTTTTTTCCTTACTGCTACTCAAATCTCTCACTTTTCACCCCATTCTCTCTTTTTTATTTAAAGTTATCACAAAACATGCACCGCCATGCTGGTTATACCAAGTCAAGGTTCCGAAAAAATGTTTCTCTATGATTGTTTGAGAGATGTACAAACCCAACCCTGTACCGTTGACTTTTTTGGTTGTAAAGTAGGGTTGATTAATTTTTTCTATTATTTCATTTGATATTCCACCTGCTTTATCACTCACAGCAAGGGCAATTTTATCTTCTGTTTCATTTACGGTTATATCAATTACAGCCGGCTCAACTTTGTGAGATATGTATTCATCCTTTGCATTTCCAATTATATTGAGCAAGACCTGCACTAAGGAGCTTTTGTGAATGAGAAGAGAAGTTTTGCTGTTGTTGTGAACACTGATTGTAATATTATTGGCTACCAAACTTTGACCTATAACATTTAGAGTAATAGTTATAGCCTCCTCCATGGTTGCGAGTTCCTTTAGGGCATCGGGCTTGAAGAAATTTCTGAAATCGTCAATAGTGTTCGACATAAAGGCTATATTTTCAGTGATAATATCCGTATTTTCATCAATAGACGCTTCATCAAGTATGTGAAACATCTTTTTTGTCTTCATGTTGGCGATTGCTAATCCGATAATATTCAGAGGCTGTCTCCACTGATGTGCTATCATCGAAATCATCTCACCCATGGCAGCGTATCGCGACTGCACCAGGAGCATCTTCTCTTTATTTCTTAGCCTCTCTTCCATCATTTTTCGCTCATCTATATTGTTAAAAATTAAGTGATAGATACGATTTTCTTTCTTGTCATAGCTTGTTGTGGCAGATATACTCATCCAAGCAGATGAGCCATCGCTCTTTAGAACGCGAAGCTCGCATGTTTGCGGTTCATTTGATTCAAGGATTTTTTGCTTATGCAGATAATAAATATCTTTATCCTCACTAAAGACAAAATCTGATATCTTTTTTCTTAAAAGTTGTTCCACCCCTAATCCCATTGTTTTTGTTGTTCTCTCGTTTGCCTCTAGAATAAAGCCATCTTCATCAAGGGTGCAGTAGCAAACAGGAGCATCATTGTAGAGTTTAAAATAACGCTCTTTGACCTCTTCTGCCTCCTCCTGTGTCTTATGCAGCTCATTATTTTGCATCTCTAATTCTATGTGCTGAATCTCCAGCTCAAGAAACAGTTTTGTAGCATCTTCTACTGTAAGCTCAGGCAAAATTTTTAACTTCTCATGCACCAAATGCTTGGCTTTAGTGCGCAAAATATATTGGTCAATTGTACAGCTATTGCATGTATGTTCCACTTCACTAAACATTATCTGCCTCCATGTTTTCTGATACTTTAAGATTTATTTTTCTCTGCGTTGTCACGATTGCGTATGGTTTTTTCTCTTCATTCACTAAAACAGAAGCGGTAATTGAGACATCTACCTCCTCGCCGCCTTTGGCAATCCTTGAAGCAGTGTATGATTTCAGAACCTTTGATTTGCTCAAATTTTCCACTGTTTGAAATGCCTCTTTTTTATCGCTATCCGGAATCATCTGCTCTATATTCAAACCAAGTGCCTCCTCTTCGCTCCAGCCGTAGATAGCGGTAGCCGCAGGATTCCAAGCTAAAATCTTACCCTCAAAATCCTGCAAAATTATCGCATCATTCGAATCTCTTACTATTGCCGCCATGCGAAGAAGTTCTCTATTCGCGCGCTTTAGTTCCTCGCGCATCTGCAATATTTTTGTAGTCTCTATAAAAGTAATTACCGCTCCCTCAATCACATTCTCAAGCGTGCGATAGGGCTGAATACGCATAATATAGTATTTCTCGTCTATTGTTTTTACTTCAATCTCTTTTGGAATTAAATTACCAAGCACCTCTTTTAAATCTTCTCTGAGTTTGTTGTAGCCTAGCATGTTGGAGACAATATGGTTTACCGGTCTCCCTATATCACCCGAAATTAGATTTATAATTCTGCTTGCAGCCGGCGTAAATCTTAATATACAGAGGTTATGGTCCACAAAAACAGTTCCTATTCCCGTGCCTGCTAAAAGATTGTTCATGTCATTGTTGGAACGGGAGAGGTCAATCACTTTCATCTGCAGTTCTGCGTTGACCGTTGATAGCTCTTCGTTTACCGATTGCAGCTCCTCTTTTGAGGTTTCAAGCTCTTCATTACTTGATTGAAGCTCCTCATTCATAGATTGAATCTCTTCGTTTGAAGAGCGAAGCTCCTCGTTGGAGATGCCCAGTTTTTCATTAGAGGTTTTGAGATATTCTTCTTGCGTCTCCAACTCCCGTGTCAATCGTACTATGTGGGTATTTACATCCGAAGATTGAAGCGCATCCAAATTCATAAGCCCTTTCTCGGCGGACATAGGAAGCTCTTCTAAAATTATAAGATACATGGTCGGTTTTGATAATGAATCAGGAGAGGCATGCACCGGAGTGATAATAAGATTTAGGATGCTGTATTTATCTTTTGTTTTTACTTTAATTGCGCCGCTTCGTACTGTCTCATTTGTTTCAGTTGCTTTGTGCAGAGAGATTGTCAAAGCCCTTTGCAAACTATTTTTAGTCATTCTAAGTATATTATTGACACATATTTCGCCCGATGGCAGCTCCAAATATTTTCCTGCATTTGCATAAAGATAGAGAATATCTCCCTTATTATTTACAAGTATTGCCGAAGGAGCTATCTGCTCTAAAAGTGTTTGCTCTGTCAGCTCTTTAAATGGTATCTTGGTTGGAACAACAAGTTTTTCTACACTTTGCGGCGGCAGTGACTGTGTTGTTTCTGCAACATGCGATGCCATTCGATACACTCCTCGACTTGCATTTTTAGACTCATAAATCTTTGTTTTGTGGTCTATTGTTATGAATAAATTGCCATATTCGCCTATGGTTTCAGAGCTACCCAAAAAGAGTATTCCACCCTCTTTGAGTGCATAGTGAAATGTAGGAATAACTCTCTTTTGCAAATCTGCATTCATGTAGATAAGCAAATTACGGCAAACAACAAGATCCAGTTTTGAGAAGGGAGGATCTTTAATAACATTTTGTTCGGAGAAGATGAGCATATCCCTAATATTTTTATTTATACGGTATTTTTGGCTGTCGCTATCGAATGTAAAAAAGTGTGCAATTCGTTTTGCAGAGATATCGGTTGCAATACCGCTAGGATAGACACCGGCTCTTGCTATGGCTATGGCATGCGGGTCTATGTCGGTGGCAAAAATCTGTACGGGAAAGTTTTGTTTTATCTCCTGCATGTACTCATACAAAAGTATTGCAAGAGAATAGGCTTCCTCCCCTGTTGAACAGCCGACAGACCAGACACGAATCGTATCTCCCATTTTTTTGCCCGAAAATATTTTCGGAAGAACGAGTTCGAGTGATTTGAAAGCATCATTGTCACGAAAAAAGTTTGTGACACCGATAAGAAGTTCATAAAAAAGAGCCTCGATTTCGCTAGGTGTCTGTTGCATGTATTTAATATAGGAATCTATTGTTGCAAACTGATTAAGAACCATTCGTCTCTCTATTCGGCGGTTGATTGTGCTTGGTTTGTATTGAGAGAAGTCATGTCCCGTTTGGTTTCTAAGCAGAATAAATATTTTTATCAGTGCATTTTCATCGCTAAGAGTTGTAGCACTTGTAGGTCTTTTTGAGATAGATTTAACATATTCGATAAGCTTTGCGGGCATTTCGGAGGGTAAAAGTTCATAATCCACGAAGCCTGTCTCTATTGCACTTCTCGGCATGCCCTCATATTCGCAGGAGCTTCGCTTCTGAGCCATAACCATTCCCTCAGCCGCTTTTATAGCTCGAACTCCTTGTACCCCGTCACTCCCCGTGCCTGAGAGGATTATGCCGATAGCTCTCTCTTCTTGGTCTTGAGCTAAAGAGCGAAAGAAAAAATCGATAGGAAGTCTAAAACCATGCGGAACACTTGGCTCTAAGAGTTGAAGCTTACCGTTCATAAGCGCCATGTCATGGCTTGGCGAAATGATGTAAACAGTGTTCATCTCCACGCTCACACCGTCTATGACTTCAAGAACCTTCATAGTTGTATATCGCTGAATTATTTCACTAAGAATACTTTTGCGGTCGGGTGCTAAGTGTTGCACTAAGACAAAAGCCATATCCATATTGCTGCCCTTTGGCATGGCAGAAAAAAAGGCTTCAAAAGCACTAAGACCTCCGGCGGAAGCACCGATACCTACAATAGGAAAAGGTACATTTCCCTCTCTATATTCAGTATAACCTAATAACTTTTTAGAACTTTTATCCGTTGTCTTTTTTGCCATGCTAAACTTCAACCCTCTTCAATTCCGATAAACTAAAATTTGACATATTCTACCTATTTATTTACAAAATCCAAAGCTTTTTTATTTACAAATGCCAATGCATGCCACTGCTTTTTGGGAGCGATAAGATTGAGCCTCAAAGGGTTGGAACTTCTTGAGAGTGCCACATAAAATTGGGAGGGTGCAAAAATCTCATTTGTCTCAATAATCAAATCCATAATACTCATGCCTTGCGACTTGTGAATGGTTATTGCAAAGGCGAGTTTTATGGGAAACTGATAGACGCTAAAGAGGCTCTCCTCCACCATCTCTTTTTTCCCCTCCACCGTTTTTTCTTTCCACATGTTCTTGGATTGTGCGACGGCTTCGAGTTTAACCACCCGCTCATCGCTCTTTTGCACATAAACAAAATTAGAGTCCATGTTTACAATCACGCCTCGCTCACCGTTAAAATAATTCCATGAATTTCTTGTAAAAAGAACAGGCACGCCCACTTTCAGTTCCAACTCCTTCTCTATCCTCGCATCGCTCATGTAACGCTCAATCTCACTCTCTTTGACACTCTTTACATGTTTGATAACCTGCGCCTCTTTTACAAAAAGCTCACTCTCTATGAAAGAGAGCTGTCTTTTGTTGTGCCATGAAGCGGAGTCGTTTTTGCCGAACAAAAAGGTAAACTCACTCAAATCTCGCCCGAGCGGTTTTATATATTCGTTAAGACGGTTATGCGTCTGCTCGTCAATTTGACCGAATCTGACGGAGTTTAAAAGCTCTATAAACTCCTTGTCATCTGTTCTGTAGATGTGTGTCAGCTCAATTTTTTCAAACTCAAACTCTTCCCATGCAGGGGATTCAAAAGCAAATTTTACTTCGCCCTGAGAGCGAACAACAGGAGGAAGCTGTAAAAAATCCCCGACAACAAGAAGAGAACCCTTGAAACCTGCTTGACTGAGTCTAAGCTGAATCATCTCCAACAAAACATCGCTCACCATGGAGATTTCATCTATTACGACTAAATCCATAACTGCTATAATTTTTTTTACTTTTTTGCTGATTGGCAGCTTGCCGCTAAGCTCCAGCTCTTTCAAGTTGGATGCTATGCCCAAATCCAAAAAGCTGTGAAGCGTCTGCCCCCCGATGAGTGTTGCCGCCATGCCTGTGGATGCAAGCTTTGCAACTTTTTTTGCATCCTCTTCGTAGGCTTTTATAACATCTCTTGTGATTGTTGTTTTGCCGACACCCGCACCACCCGTCAAAAAGACATTTTGATTTGATTTTAATTTATCGATAGTAACATTTAAGTAATTCATGCCTTTATATTATCGGTTTAAACTATAAATTTTGATAAATAGTGTAAAATTTTTACTACAAATAAACAAGGGATTCAAGAAACAATGGAAAGAATTTTAATCATTGAAGACAACAAAACACTGGCGAAACTTATTGCAAAAAAGATAAGTACTGAGCTCAACTTTGCTGTGGATGTGGCGTATCAACTCTCTGAAGCCAAACTTTTTTTACAAAGATATAAATATTTTGTCACCCTTACCGACCTCAACCTGCCGGATGCGCCCAATGGAGAGGTTGTAGATTATCTTCTCTCCAAAGAGTGCCGTGTGATTGTTCTCAGCGGAAACATCGACAAAGAGTTTAGAGAGAAAATACTGAAAAAAAATATTATAGACTACATCAATAAGAGCGGTGTAGAAGATATAAACTATATTATCCACACTATCAGAAGACTTCATATGAATCAATTACATAAGGTTTTAGTTGTGGATGATTCTATGGTTTTTCGCAAATCGATGAAAGCCATGTTAGAGAACCTGTTTTTTCAAGTGCTGACAGTGGCACATGGAGAAGAGGCATTGGGGATGATTATCGCGCACCCTGACATCTCTCTCGTTCTAACCGACTACAACATGCCGGTCATGGATGGATTGGAACTTACAAAAGAGATTAGAAAATTGCATAACAAAAACGACATGAGTATCATCGCACTCTCATCCAATGAAGATGAGCAGATAACTGCCATGTTTCTCAAAAGCGGTGCGAATGATTACATCAAAAAACCCTTCTCGAAAGAGGAGTTTTCCTGCCGTATCAATAACTCGATAGAAGCTTTAGAAAACATCTTTATCATCACCAACCATGCAAACAGAGATTTTTTAACAGGTCTTTATAACCGCAGATACTTCTTTAAAAATGCAGTGTCTTATTTTAACGATGCCATGCAAAACAGTGAGAGTTTTGCAATCGCCATGATTGACATAGACAATTTCAAAAAGATAAACGACACCTACGGGCATGACATGGGTGATAAGGTGATAGTGAGTCTTTCGGAGATTTTGCGCACAAGCGTGAACCAAAAAGATATAGTCGCAAGATTCGGCGGAGAGGAGTTTTGTCTTCTTCTCAAAGATATTTCAGCGCATAATGCACTTATTGCATTCGAGAGACTTCGTGCTAATATAGAAAGAAATGTAATGTTTTCCGATAATAAAGAGGAGATAAGATTTACAATCTCCATCGGCGTTTCAATCAGCCATGAAGATACATTCGAAGAGGATATCAATCAGGCGGATTTGCTACTCTACAATGCGAAGCAGAGTGGAAGAAATCAGATGGTGCACAACTGAATTTTAGGGTCCTAAAATTTTTGCACATAGCTTACAAAATAGTTCGTGCCTTCTCTTTTAATCCCGCCCTCTGAGCTAAAGTAGTAGTAGCTAGGCTGTCTGACATCTGCGTTAAATATATTTTTGACACCTACTCTAGCTTCGCTTAAAGGTGAGAGTCTATATGTCAGAGTTTCATCAAAAATATGAACCTGTTGTACTCTAGAATCTATGTCCACCCATTGCAACCGGGTCTGTGTCGTTGCCGAGTAGTAATGCCATGTTGTGCCAAGTGAGAGCTTGCTTATCGGGCTATAAATATACATGGCTTTAAACATTATCTTTGATATATCAGGCATAGACTGATCCACGGATAGTGAATCCTCTTCCGGCGGAGTTGTATATTCCGTATCAACATAGGTAGCATTAAAATAGAGAGAGTGTTCCCGTTTTATATTAAAAGAGTACTCAAACTCTGCACCTCTGCTCATTCTATCATCGTAGTTCTGATAACCTGCAATAGTGGATTGGGCTTCCTCTAAATCGATTACATTTGATAACTCTGAGTAAAAAAGATTGAGCGAGAATTTGTTGTAGAAATCCGGTGAATAAATTACGACGGCTTCATAAGTATCTGTCTCTTCCGGTTTTAGATTTTCATCCCCTGCACGATAGTTTATATGCCCATTAGCATACGCCTCTGTCAATGTCGGTGCACGAAAAGCTGAGCCATAGAGGAGTTTAAAAACAGTTTCATCCGTAGCTCTATAAACCACAGCCGCTCTTTTACTCACTTTTGTTCCAAAATCCGAGTAGTCATCCGCTCGCAAACCAAGAATTAAATCAATATCCTGATTGATTGATAGTAAGTCTTGAAGATAGCCATAGGTAATTGTACGGCTAATGCCGTCTTTTACAAAAGATGTTGTCGGATTTGCCCAAAATGCAGGCTCTTTAGGATATTCTCTGTACCTAAACCTATCGTAATTAGAACTTGCCAAAATGGTACTCAAGTTTTGTGTAATAGCATTTTCGACACTGTTGTAGTAATCATCCTGAGTAACTTTCACATGCCGAGCTCCAACACCTGCCAAAATGTCATTTGATTTAATCTGGGGCAGTGTTAAAATAGCCTCTGCTTCAAGATTTTGCTCTTGTTGTTTCTCATGAAAGAAAAAGCCTTCATTCATATTCGGCACGCCGACAGTTGCAAAATCAAGTGCGATGCCTACAGGATCTTGAATATTGGCACCTTCATCCAATTCTCTGTGTGAAAAATTGGCTTTTGTTTCAAGTTTATAATCATTTATATCTGTTTTATAGGAGAGTTGTGAAAGAAAGTATGAATTTTTATGCTCTTTTGGATGCTCCGGCATTGGGTCAAGTTCGCCTTCAAAATTGTAAAAATTTCCGGAGCTATTTTGTTTAAAGCGTGTCAAAAACTCAAAACCGCCGTTAACCGCCCTGAATCCTAACGATAAATCTTTCATAGCTTCATCCGTGCCAACCGAGCTTCCCTCGACAGGAAGTGATTTACTGTTTTTTTGATAGTAGCCGTCTGCAAAAATTTTCCAATCCTCAGAGACATTGTAAACATTAGCTCCAGCTGTCACGTAACCGTAGCTTCCACCGCCCAAATAAACCTGATTCTCCTCTTTTGAGCTTCCAAGTTTTGTGATAATATTCACCGTTCCGTAAAATGCACCCGCACCGTAGAGTGTAGAGTTGGGTCCGCGAAGTACCTCTATTCTCTCAACAAGCTGCATCGGAAAATCTAGGAAAAAGTTACTGGAGCCTGAAACTTCGTTGTTTATCGCAACACCATCCATCAATATTTTGATTTTATCGGAGAGGTAAGCGTTAGGGTTTTTGAAACCTCTAACGGTAGTCATCGAGTATCCCATAGGACTTAACTGGATTTGGATGCCCGGTAGCATGCCTAAGGCCTCTCCTACATTTTGGACGCCCGCATTCATATAAGTTTGTGCATCTACTATGGAAATAACGGAGGGCATATACCCTATATTTAAAGATTTTTTTGTTGCAATATCACTTGCATTTTCCAAAAGAGACTCAAAATCTTTTTCGTTCTCTAACTCAGACGCACTTACTGCACTCAACATAAAAAACAATACAACACTTAGTAAAAAAACAGTTTTCATTTGTGATACTCACCTAAAATATTGTATTAAGTTGATAAATAATACAATACTTAAAAATTTCTTATAAAATATACTATGCATCATGTTATAATATATTTTATTCATACAAGCTTTAATTAAAATTTATAAAGATAAAGAGTTGATTTGATGTCAAGAGTGGTGAATGCGTAGTATAAGTATTGAAATCAAAATTATTATAAGTGTTATATTTTTTACACTATTTATCGTCTCGCTTGAGCGGTATCAATTATCTGAAAATATTGTAGAGCAGTTTATTGAATCTAAAAAATCAAAGAATAACCTGTTGATAGATACGATTATTCCAATCATGGCACTCAACATATCTCTTGGCTTAGAGAGTGCGAACAGAGAGTATTTAGACAAAATAGTAGAGCAAAACTCCGATTTGGAATTTATAGAGCTGCAGGACTTAAAAAACAGGGTCACCTACAGTTATACAAAAGAGTACAAAAATGTGTTAAATAACAGCGAACACAAGATTAACTTTTGTGGGAAAGATATTATAGATTCAATTTCAGGAGAATACTTAGGGCATGTGGATTTACACTTTTCCGATGATGATTATCATAGAGTCTTATCCAAAAATCGAGATACTACGATAAAGATATTTTCTGTCACTTTTGTTTTATTACTGCTCTTTGTGTTTTTTATAAAAAAAGAGTTAAGAAATTTAAAAGAACTCAGTGAAAATGTTTTGTCTTATGACCCAAAATTGAATAATTTCACCCTGTGCGCTTCAGAGAGATTGGATGAAGTCGGTGTTATCCATAATGCGATAGTTTCAATGGTTGCAAGAATCCACTCTCATTCAAAACTCCTAGATGAAACGAATGCTTTGCTAGAGACAAAAGTCCGGGAGAGAACAAAAAGATTGGATGACAAAAACAAACTGCTCTCCTTTGAAATCAAAAATAAAAATGTATTATTAAGAGAGCTGTATCATCGGGTAAAAAATAATTTACAAATTATATCAAGTCTGCTTTCGCTGCAATCAAGACGCATTCAAGACAAAACAACAAAATCAATATTTGATGAAACAAATCAGAGAATCAAAGCAATGTCATTGATACATGAAAAACTCTATCAATCAGAGAATTTAGAAGCTGTTGACATGCAAGTTTATACATTAGAGTTGGTAGAATATTTAAGACAAAGTTTTCTAAATCATAACCTTATTTTTGAAGTTGCATGTGAAAACTTCTATCTTGACTTAGAAAAAGCTGTGCCCATGGGATTAATTATCAATGAGTTGGTAACGAATTCTATTAAATATGCGTTTGATTCGGGAGATGAAAATAAAAAAATCACTATTAAAATGAATATCTTACCTGATGATAAATTTTTACTGGATGTGCAAGACAATGGAAAAGGTGCTGATTTGCAAATGCTTCATGAAGGATTTGGTTTTAAACTTGTAGAGTCGCTTGCTTCTTTTCAGCTCAAAGGTATCCTAAGCTATTTTAATGAAAATGGCTTACACTATCAAATAATATTTTCAAAAGGGCTTCTAATATGAATGTTGTTATCATCGAAGATGAGTGTGTTACTGCATTTTTTTTACAAGAGGTAATTAAAGATTTGCATCATACCGTAGTGGGTGTTTTTGATAATAGTGATGAACTTTTTTCATTTTTAAAGAGCAACAATAGCGTTGATTTGATATTTATGGACATCAACATTCGAGGCTCTCTTGATGGAATTAAAACCGCAAATATTGCACATGACAAATATCCAAATATTTCGTTTGTCTATTTAACTTCCTACAAAGACAGCGAAACCATTAAAAGTGCGCAGGCTGTCAAACCTCTGGGATACCTCATCAAACCCGTTATGGTGAGTGACTTAGAGGCTATCTTAATGGTTGTAGATGGATATAAAAAGAGCTATGTTAAAGATGAAACTACCCAGATACTATTTGAACAATATAGCTACAACACTAAAACAAAAACTTTATATAGAGATGGCAGAGTAATTGCTTTAAGTAAAAATGAGCTCCGATGCATCGACGCTTTAGTACGAAACAGAAATACATACATAAGCTCTGAACAACTCATAGCAACCATTTGGGAACATGAGGATAATAGAGTTGATTCGCTAAGAGAATTAATCTACCGCTTGAGAAAAAAACTTCCGAATCTGCCTCTTTACAGCAGTGTAAATATAGGATACATGCTCAGCACTTCAAAAGATAACTAAATCTCATTTCATTCTCATTTTACTATATTAGAATGGTGCCATCCAGATTTAAGGAGCAGCAGATGAGAGAGTTAACCTTTCATGACAATGAAATAATTGTTTCCAAAACAGACACAAATGGGAGAATAACTTACGGCAATGATCTTTTTTTAAAGATGGCAGGATACAGTGAAAAAGAGTTACTAGGTGCACCGCACAATATAATTCGTCATCCTGATATGCCAAAAGTTGTCTTCAAGTTGTTATGGGAAACGGTACGTCAAGGGAAAGAAATCTATGCTTATGTTATTAATAAATCTAAAAACGGCGATTTTTATTGGGTTTTAGCAAATGTAACACCCTCCTACGACCACAACAGAAATATTATTGGATACCACTCCGTACGAAGAAAACCGTCACAAAAAGCAATTAGAGCCATAAAGCCACTCTATAAAGAGCTGTTAAGTGCCGAGAAGAGCGGTGGCATTCATGCATCCGAAAAAATGTTCAACGATTTACTAAACACCAACGGAGGTCGTTATGACAAATTTATCCTATCTATCTAAACTGCAAATCATAGGATATACTTTTTTTGCCACCTTTATTATCGGGTACTTCGTAAAGCTCTTTATATATGAATTTAATGTTGTGGACACACTTCTTTTAATTTTATACATTGGTCTCTTAGTTTTATTTGGCACCTCTTTTTTTAGCTTAAACAGTGCAATGGATAAGTCAATTACTGTTTTGAACAATGCGATTAAAGGAAATCTGGAGAGTCGCGTTGTAGAGATATATGACAGTGGCAAAACAGGCATTATCTGCCATCAAATTAACAATCTCATAGACCAGATGGAAACATTTATGCGTGAAATGGGAACCTCAATTGAATATGCAGGCAATAACGAATTTTTTAGAAAGTTCAATACCATAGGATTTAATCCTGCATTTAGCAGTGCCGGTAATAAAATAAATGAGAGCATTGATGTTATGAACAGTAATCATATATCACAGATGCGCATACAACTCAACGCAGACTTAAGTAAAGTAAACAAAAACAATGAGCAACTTCAATCTCTTCATGCAAGCTTTAAAAACAATACCCAAAAGCTAGAAAACATCTCAACCAGTATTCAGGATGCTACACAAATGACTATTGAGCGGGCAAATGAGGCACAAAATGTCGGCGATAAACTTCAAGGACTTAATCAACTTTTAGATAACAATACGCACTCAACGCACTCTCTGGAAGAGCGCACAAAGGAGATTACAACCGTCATCAACCTCATAAGCGACATCTCAGACCAGACAAATCTTTTAGCCCTCAATGCAGCCATAGAAGCGGCACGTGCCGGCGAACATGGAAGAGGATTTGCAGTTGTGGCAGATGAAGTCCGTAAACTTGCAGAGAGAACTCAAAAAGCCACCGCTGAGATCAGAACAACGGTTCAGGTTCTCCAACAGGAAAGCATGGAAATGTCAACGAGTTCTGAGTCAATGCGTGATGTAGTGCGTGAGTTTAGCCAACTCATAAATACATTTAGCGACAGCATGTCTCAGCTTCGTCACACAAATGAAACTATAGAAGATGAAATACAAGGCATTAAAAACCGCATATTCGTAAACCTCATTATGATTGACCATATTCTTTTTAAAGCAGATGCTTATACCTCGATCAACCTTGGCAAACAAGTTGGAAATTTTGGCACACATCACGATTGTCGCTTTGGAAAATGGTTTGTGGGCGAAGGTAAAAAACAATTTGGACATACCCCGAGCTATCAGAAAATAGACAAACCACACTCAATTGTTCATAATAAGGTAATAGAAGCAATAAAATGTGTTAAGGATGAAGATACCTGTGTTGCGAACAGAGATATTATTTTACAAGATTTTACAGAGATGGAAATAGCAAGCGGTGAGTTATTTGCCTTAGTTGAGCATATGATAGATGAATAGAGAAGATAAAAACGAAACTCTAATACTTGAGCAGTATAAAAACATAGTAGATAGAAGTGCCATTGTCTCCAAAACCGATAAGTTTGGGATTATTACCTATGTAAATAACAAGTTTTGTGAAATGTCAGGCTATTCAGAGGAGGAACTTATTGGCATGCCACACAATATAATTCGTCATCCTGATATGCCATCGGCTGCCTTTGAAGAGCTTTGGAAGATTATACAATCCGGTGAACCTTGGTTTGGAAAAGTAAAAAACCGCAAAAAAAATAGCAGCTCATACCATGTGGACACAGTTATTAATCCTATTTTTGATAGCAATGGAAATATAATCGAATATATCGCCATTAGGCATGACATTACAGAACTTGAACAGTATAAAGAGTTACTCAAAGACGAGCTAAATATAAAAAATAAAGATATTGAAGAAAATATCAGCTATCATCAGCAATATGAAAATGCAGTCAGTGCTTCTACGGCAGTACTTAAAACAGACACTCACAATATTATCACCTATGCAAATAGCAAGTTTTGTGAACTTATGGGATACGATATTGAAGATTTGATAGGCATAAACTGTACTCAACTCAGAGATGAAAAGCACAAACTTGTGCTTGATTGCGAAAAAGTAAAAGATGAGATTAAAAATAAAAAAATTGTCAATTTGATACTCACGAATAGTACAAAAAATGGCAAGAAACTTCATTTAAATACTTTTTTTTATCCTATTGTTGATTGCCACCTGAATATTATTGAGCATCTGCAAATTATGTATGATATTACAGAGATAATAAATCTCAATAATGAAATAACAGAGACCCAAAAAGAGATAATCAATAAAATGGGCGAGATAGGAGAGAGCAGATCAAAAGAGACAGGTTCTCATGTAAGAAGAGTTTCTGAGTATTCAAAAGAGCTTGCTTTGCTAGCAGGGCTAAGCAAAGAGGATGCCGATTTGTTATATGCTGCCTCACCGATGCATGACATCGGCAAAATTGGAATACCGGATAGTATTTTGCTTAAACCAGGAAAGCTCGACGAGAATGAGTGGGTATTAATGAAATCGCATCCGGAGGCCGGCTATAATATTTTAAAAGATTCCAATCAAGCCATATTAAAAGCTGCTGCTATCGTGTCGCATACGCATCATGAAAAATGGGACGGCTCAGGTTATCCAAACTCCCTCTCAGGTGAAGATATTCACATATTTGGACGCATTACCGCCATTGCCGATGTATTTGACGCGCTTGGAAGCGATAGGGTTTATAAAAAAGCATGGAAATTAGACACAATAATTGAATTTTTTGAAATAGAGAAATCTAAACATTTCGACCCTGTGCTAACAGAGATATTTTTAGAAAATATAGATAAAATATTGTATATAAGAGATTCATACAAAGATTAATCGGAGGAGTTTGTTATATTTAGTAAATTAAATGTTTTTCATTTTTTGCTTATTATCGGCATATTTTTTAATGCCGGAATCTTGAATGCTTCAACTTACGATGATGACATGTTAAATATTTTCTCAAAAATGGTGCCGCGATTTATTATCATGAGCAGCCAAAAAGATAAAATAAAAAATGACCTTGAGATATGTGTGTTGTATGATAAAATCGATGAGAGGGTAGCTTTATCATTGATTAATAAAATCTACGGCAACTATCCCAAAGGGATTCAAAATTTTCAAATAAAGCTGATAAACAGCAGTTACTCAGAGCCGGAGACATGTAAAAATGCTCAGCTTGCTTTTATGTTTAATTCTGATGACAAAAATATTGAAAAAGCTATACTCTTCTTAAATAAAGAAAATATTCTGTCGATGTCCTATGACATAACTCTTCTCGAAAAAGGGGCTGACATCTCTCTGTTTATAGGGAGAAATGTTATGCCTTATATAAATATAAAAAATATAACTCATAAAAAAATTGCACTTGACAATATTTTATTAAGAGTTTCAAAAATTTATATGGAGAGTGACAAATGATTCATAAAATCATAAAATTACACCGCACTCTCAGTATTGAAATTAAAACGATTATCGGAATTATAATTTTTGCTATATTGATAGTCTCAATCGAACGATACCAAATATCTGAAAATATTTTTAGTCAATTTATTGAATCTAAAAAATCAAAAAATCTTCTCTTAGTAAACACAATTGCCCCTATTCTTAGCTTAAATATATCCCTAGGTTTAGAGAGTGCTAATAAAGAGTATATGGACTATATTGCAAGAGAAAACCCTGATTTGACATTTATTGAAATAAAAAATACAGACAACAAAACACTCTACTGTTATGCTCTTCCAAACGAAGAGAGGCGTGACCATGCAAACAAAATGGAATATATTGATTTTTGCTATAAAAATATAAATGATGCAGCCACGGAAGATATGCTTGGAGTTCTGCACCTTCATTTTTCCGACAGTGACTATCAAAACATATTGTCAAAAAACAGATGGCTGACTCTAAAAATCTTTTTTATGACGCTTGTTTTACTCGGCACTTTTGTCTTTTTAATAAGAAGGGAGTTTAAATACTTAAATATTCTTAGCGAAAATGTTTTGTCCTACGACCCTAAACTCAATAATTTTTCGTTAACAACGACAGAGAGACGGGATGAAGTTGGGATAATACATAATGCAATCGTCTCAATGGTTGAAAAAATAGGTTCATACACAAAAATTTTAGATGATGTAAACTTATCGCTTGAATATAAAATAAAAGAGAGAACAAAAGAGCTTGAAGAGGCGAATAAGCAGCTAAAAGCTTTGGCAGTCACGGATGAGCTGACACAACTCTCCAATAGAAGACATTTTGAAGAGTACTTTCAAAATAGCTGGGATCTTGCAAAGCGTAAAGGTGTTGCTGTCTCTCTAATTATGTGCGATATAGATTATTTTAAAAAAGTGAATGATACATATGGGCATCAGGCAGGGGATGAAGTTCTAAAGAAGGTTGCTGCTCTGTTGAGAAAATCGCTTAAGAGAAGCAGTGACTTTGTTGCAAGATATGGAGGAGAGGAGTTTATTATAGTGATGTATGAGACAAATCTTGATGTTGCCGAGGAGTTGTGCAAAAGAGTTCAAGAGAATCTTAAAAATGCCGATGATTTTGTCTTTGCCGGAAAAAAAATCGGGCATATTACTATGAGTTTCGGAGTGAGTTGCACTACTCCAAAGAGAGATGATAACGCTGAACATCTTATAAAACTTGCCGATGATGCTCTTTATAAAGCAAAAAGAAGCGGCAGAAATTGCATTGTTACTAACTGATGTTACGCACTAAAAATATCTTCTAAACTCTGTATTGAATCTCACATCCACTAAACTCAAATTCCAACGCATCCGATGGCTCTTTGTACAGAAGCGGGCTGTCCAAATCTATATACTTTATCACATCGCTGTATGCCATCGCCAGATGCAGAGCGATATTTATAGAAAATGGACCTTCGAGCATCGAACCGAGCATGCATGCAACACCGTTTGCTCTGCAAAACTGCAAAATTTCTATCGCTTTTGTAACGCCTCCGCACTTCATAAGTTTTATATTTATCATGTCGGCACTTTTTGTCTCAACAACTTTTTGCGCATCTTCAAGTGTAAAAACAGCTTCATCTGCAAGTATCGGAATATTTGAATAGGAAGTTATCTTTTTTAAACCCTCTAAATCTTTTGCAATAACAGGCTGTTCAATAAGCTCTATTTTTACATCTCGCAGAGCATCTATAAACCTCAGCGAATCTTCCACATGCCACGCTTGATTTGCGTCGATGATGAGCTTTGCCTCCGGGAGCTCTTTGGCAATATTTCTGGTAACCTCTATCGCATGTATAATATCTAAACCCAGTTTTATTTTGAGTATCCGCATGCCGCCACTCAGCGCCCTCTTTGCATCCTCTACCATTACGGATGTCTCGTTTAAACTGATGGTTATATCTGTTTCTAATGTTACCGCTCTCTCTGCTCCCAAATAGTGATACATAGGAATATTTTGAGATTGCGCAATCAAAGAGTGCAGAGCCATGTCAAGCGCTGCCTTTGCCGAGCTTCCTATTTTCTTGATTGAATGTTTTACACTATCTTTATCATGTAAAATCTCCAGTGCGGTGGAGGGCATGTGATTATTTAAAAAGCGTTTTACGCTGTTTATGGAGTCCAATATCTCCTCAATCCCCTCGCCTGTAATAGCCTTCGTTGCAGGAGCTTCGCCGATTCCAATCAAACCGTTACTGCATGTAAAAGTAACTCTCACAAACTCCACACTCTCAACTCTCCGTAAAGCCGTAATAAAAGGCGTTTTAAGCGGGATTTTTTTTATTTCAGTCTCTATTTTTACTATTTTCATTTTGCCAAACCAACCATTATATTTCCGACTAATAAACCCCCGAAAGTGCCTATCAAATACCCCATTACCGCCATTAAAACTCCTACACTTACAAGTGATTTATTATATGCTGCTGCTAAAATCGGGGCAGATGCTACGCCGCCGATATTTGCGAGTGAAGCAACCGTGATAGAGAACAAATCAAGCTTAAAGATTTTTGCACTCACAACCATAATGATTGTATGAATTACCAAAATCATAAACCCTGCAAATACATAAATCCCTACCGCACTAAAACTCTCAAACACCGCTTTAGAGCCTATGAGGGCTATGAGCATGTAGAGCATCATTGTTGCAACTTCACTTGAACCGTTGCAATTTTTCAGCCTTGTAAATGAACCAAAAATTCCAAAGAGAGTCGCAACTAAAACTGTCATTGTAGTGCTATTTATCATCTCAACATGCCGCGCTATCTCTTGTGAAAGGAGTGAAGCAACTACCGCAAAAAGAATCAGAAAAGGGTATTTCTTTGCCTTTTTATCACTCTCATAATCAATCTTCAAACGGACATTTTCTCTTTTTTTTGCTCCTACGAATCTATCAAAAATTGGTGCGAACGGAACCAAAAAGAGTAAAAGCATAACCCAAAAAGTGTAGTTCACGCTGTCCACTATCAGTACAAAACCGTACGCCTCTTGCGTCACTCCAAGAGCTGAACCCACCGCCACCATATTTGCAGTTCCGCCAAACCAGCTGCCTGACAATGCCCCAAAAGCCACAGCCATGTCGTGGTTAAAATTAAAAATCACAGAGACTAAAATAAATCCGCATGCCAAGCTGATTACAGTCAGAACATAAGCTATAAGCAGAGATTTTCCAAGTCTGAAAAAGTGTGAAAAATCAATTTTAAGAAGCATTAAGAATAACATAGCCGGAAGCAGATTTGCTTTTGCCAATGAGTAACTGTTGTTTATGGCACTGTTTTTTTCAAACGCTCCAAAACCTGCCAGCAGCATGCTGAGGGCATAAATCAGTACAACAGGCGGAAGATATTTAAAAAGTTTCAGCTCACTTTTTTTCTCTAAAATAGTAAAAAACAGAGCGATAAAAACCAAGACAAAGAGGTAAAAAAGAGGTGAACTAATCACAAGGAGCTTCTTTAAAACCTTTTATATTGGCTCGCAACTCTTTCATAAAACTGACTCCGGGGTCATGCTTCTCAGTCCTATAATTTTTGTCACTCTCCAGCCACAAAGAACTCTTTTCAAAACATCTGTACTCTTGATGCCCTACAACATACTCGATGGTGCTGAATTTTTCACGCAGATAATTTACCAAATATATATTGGCTTGTAGTTGTGCATGCGTTAAATTTTCTTTATTGTTCTCTCCGCCCACATTTTCTATTCCAATCGCATTGTAATTGAGTCCGATTACATGTCTTGCCATAAAGTCAAGCGGCATGAGCTGATGAATCGTTCCGTCTCTCTCCACAAGAAAGTGAATAGAGACATTTACCGCTCCGGCATTTACCAAGTCCGGTCTATCGGTAGGAAGAGTCTCTGGAGTAAATCTCCCTAGTGATTTTTCATAACTATCAATCGCCGTGTAGTGAATAAGAACGATTTTTGGGACAATTTTAATATCTTCAACACTTAGATTGTAGTGCGATTTTATATATGCTTTTGTAAGAGAAATCCTCTGCGCACCGAAAGGAATCGGAGTCTGTTTTATTTCATAAGCAAAAAGCGTGACTGAGGCAATCAGAAGTGTAATTATTGTTTTTTTCATAAAAAATTGTATCATATATTTAGAGGGTTTTAATCACAATATGACTATATTACACTTTTTAAATTAGGGGATAAATTTTGGCAAAAAAATATGTACTTTTAGACACGGAAACAACAGGAACAGGCGAAAATGATAGAGTGATACAGCTTGGATACATAGTTTTAGGTGAACCGAAACCGGAGGTTCAAAACGATTTTTGCTCCTGCGATACAGCTATCAGCTTCGGGGCCATGGAGATTCACGGAATTACTCCGGAGATGATTGCAACAAAGCCCGCATGCCAAGAGACAACAGCATTCAAAAGACTCCAAGAGTTAAATACAGATGAAAACTACATAATTATCCACAACGCCCCTTTTGATTTGGGTATGCTTGAGAAAGAGGGTTTCAACACCAAAATGAAGGTAATCGATACACTGCGGGTCGCGAAACACATCTTTGCTGATGAAGAGGCACACAGACTTCAATATTTCCGCTACAAAATGGAACTCTACAAAGAGGAGCAGAAAGAGGCAGATGCACTTGGAATTGTAGTAAAAGCGCATGACGCGATAGGGGATGTTTTGGTTTTAAAACTCTTTCTTTCTAAACTAAGGGAGGCCGTTCAAAAACAATTTCCAAAAGAGAATCCGGTTGAGAAGATGGTTGATTTAACGAATACTCCAATTCTGGTAAAATCGTTTAAGTTTGGGAAATATAAGGGCAAAACCTTAGAGGAAGTTGCTAAAAGTGATGCAGGTTATTTGCGATGGATGCTCACTTCTATGGAGAATCTTGACGAAGATATGAGATACTCTATAAACTTTGTTTTGAGTGCTTAAACCCGAATGATGCAGAAGAATATTAAAAACTATAAAAGCCATGTCCGAGCCGAGTAAGCCATAAGTACATTTCTTGTGTAGAGTGCCAACGCTAAGGCAAGCATTGACGGAAGGATTGATAGAGATGAGAGTTCTAGGGGAATCTTTTAGAACTCAATGCTTAGTAGCATCAGCCCAACTCTGCCAAATTTTTCTCTGTAGAGCTCACACTCCATGCTCTGCACTTCTTTAAAGCCCATTTTTTTATAGGACAAAATTGTCTCTAACGAGCCTATTTCAACTATACTTTGAGCTATTCGATACCCTTTGAGTCTAGCGGTTAAAAGACTTTTTTGCATTAATGCTTTTAAAACACCGACATCCACAAAGCCCTCCGCCTCTTCCATAAAATCAAACATAAGGGTTCTGTTGTTTAGCTCAAAATCACAACTATATAAAACTTCCAGAGTATCAGAGACATTACTACTACATCCCACCTCTTTTAGGGCATCAACAAATGTCTGTTTTGTAGCAATTCTAGGCTCGTAGCTACAAAGGGAACCCACTGATTTTCCATCCACTTCAGCAATTAAAAAATTACTAAAGTGGCACTGACTTTTTGCTGTTGTCTGAGTAAGCATTTCCAGTTTTTTTAAAATCATTTCATTATCATTTGTTTCAAAAATCAAATCAAAAATAGACTCTTTTTTATCTGCCCTACTACTTTGCAATATCATCTGTGCTAAAAAAGATGCATCTAAAGACGTTGCTTTTCTTATTGTAATGCTCATCACTTCTTCCATAAATTAATTAAATACATATATTAGTAATAGTACCATATCTTATGATAAAAAGTATATTAATTTTAATAACTCTTCAAACATTCTTGTCTTGTAGCGAACAGATACTCTTAGTTGTAAGTAAAGATATGAACACATCTAAAGCTTTTTTAGAGTGTTATGAAGATGGCAAAACGGTATTTGATACGGGAGAGGTAAACATCGGCACAAACGGTCTTGGATGGGGTTTAGGAAAAATTAAATTAAGCCAAAAAGAGTCCGAACCAATCAAAAAAGAGGGAGATAAAAAAGCACCTGCAGGAGTCTTTAAACTTACAAAAATTTTTGGGTATAAAAATGATAAAAGTTTGTCTATGCCATACATTTATACATCGAAGACTCTTATTTGCGTGGATGATGTAAATTCTACGCTCTACAATCAAATACTCCCTATGCCGATTGACGAGCCTAAAAGTTTTGAGATGATGAGAAGAGATGACAACCAGTATGAGCTAGGAGTTGTTGTGGAACATAATAAAAATGGAGTAAAAGGAGGAGGTTCCTGCATTTTTATGCATGTTGCAAAATCAAAAGATGCTTCAACGGCAGGGTGCACTTCAATGCGTTTGGATGAGATAAAAAAAATAACTTCTTGGCTGGATAGGAGTAAAAATCCTATCCTTATTCAGATTCCAAAATCATCAGCAAAAGAGATACTAAAGTTATATCCGGAACTTAAAAGTTCCAGATTACTTAATTAATCCTCTTCTTTGCTCATCTGCTCTTTTGCCTCTATTCCTAGCAAAGAGAGACCGGTTTTGAGCGAAAGTGCGACAACCATAAAAAGTTTAAGAAGTTTTGCCTCATCATTACTTCCGATAATTCTACAATCATAATAAAATTTATGAAGAGAAGCAGCAAGTGATTTCAAATAATCAGGCAACTTCTGAACTTGACGGGAAGCAAAAGCATCTTCTATAATTTCAGGAAGAAGAAGTGCATCAAAAAGAAGGCTATCTGCATTTTCATCAAGCCCTTTAAGGGAAGCATTTAAAATCTCCTCTTGGCTATAATTACTTTTTGATAGAATTGTTTTTATTCTGGCATGTGCGTATTGGATGTAAAAAATGGGGTTTGAACTATCTTGCTTTTTAAACTCTGCTAAATCAAACTCTAAAGCTGTGTCACACTTTTTTGAAGCAAAAATATATCTGAGTGCATCAGAGCCAATCTCTTCAACTATGTCACTCATAAGAATAACATTACCGGCACGCTTACTCATTTTGTATGGCTCACCATCTTTGAGCAGACTCACCATTTGAGAGAGTAAAACTTCTAACTTTTTGCTCTCATAGCCCAAAAACTCTACGGCGGCTTTTACACGGGAAATGTAGCCGTGGTGATCAGCACCCCATATGTTGATGTAGTGCTCATAGCCTCGCTCAAATTTTTGGTTATGATAAACTATATCTCCAGCTAAATATGTAGGACGCCCATCTTCACGAACTACTACCCTGTCTTTTTCATCGCCATGAACTTCAGAGGCAATCCACATTTTACCCTCTTTTTCATAAACGCCCTCGCCCATTTTTGCAAGAACTCTCTCCCAGTCGTCATAAAGAGATGATTCATATACAAAAGTGTCAAAAAAGATATTTAAGTCGCCTAAATCTTTTACGATAATATCCATGACTTTATCTTTAGCCCAAAGTGCAAGCTCTTTTTGGCGAGATTCATCACTTAAAATTTCTTTGCCGAATTTTTCAACAGCACCGCTTACAAGGAGTGCTAAATACTCGCCTCTGTAATAGCTCTCAGGATATTCAACTGCTTCACCTAAAAGAGTTGCACGACCTTCAAGTTGGATAGATAAGCCCAGTAAATCTATTTGATTGCCGGCATCATTTACATAATATTCAGCTGTGATGTCGTAGCCTAAATATCTCCCAAGCTTTAGAAGTGTATCGCCGTAAACCGCACCTCTGGCATGTCCTATGTGAAGTGGACCGGTAGGGTTCGCACTTACAAACTCCAGAAGTATTTTCTCTCGCTTCTCTTGTTTGCCAAACTCTTCTGAATTTGTTAATGCCCATGCAGCGTAATCACTCAAAAAGTTTTCACTCAAACGGAAGTTCAAATAACCTTTTACTGATTCTACACTTGAAAACACATCATTGTCATTAAAGGAGGAGGCTAACTCTTCTGAAATTGCCATAGGAGATTTTTTTAGCTCTTTTGCTATAGAAAAGGCTATTGGAGTAGCAAAATGGCCAAAAGAACGATCTTTTGGCTTTTCTAAAACAACTTCACGACCAAATTTTTCACGCAATAGCGTCGATACTCGTTGTTTCAAAAGTTATGCTTGTGTAGTAGTTTTTGTATGTGTTGCAGATTCTTCAGAACCTTCTACTTTTTTTGCTACATCTGTATGAGCAGTTTCTACAGTATCTTCACTCATCTCTTTTTTAAAGTTTTTGATACCTTGACCGATACCTTTAGCTAAGTCTGGTATTTTTTTTGCACCAAATAATAAAACGATAATTCCTAAAATTACTAATAACTCCATTCCGCTAGGCATACTCATTTTTTTTGTCCTTGTTTTCTCAAATTTAGGTGGGAAGTGTATCTATTCTTTGCTGTAACTACTCTTATAAATATTTTTACTCTAAAACACTCTTATATATCTTCCCACTCTTGCACAAAATTGTTAATCTCATCATTTGACATTTTCACTCTTGCTGTAATTGCGATAAGCTTTAGCAGTTCTGCCGCATCATCTAAAACATCATTAACTATCAAATAATCATATTCAGATATTCTTTGTATCTCTCTTTTTGCCATTTTTACACGGCGTTCAACCACTTCCTCTGAATCAGTTGAGCGATTTTCTAATCTTCTTTTTAGTTCAGAGAGAGTTGGAGGGGTTATAAATACAGAAGTTGTTATATCGCCAAGTCTGTTGTTTACCGCAGTATTTCCCTGAACATCTATATCAAATAGAACTAATTTTCCTCTGGACAAAGCCTCTTTTACAGGTTTTATTGATGTTCCATAATAGTTACCATGCACAACGGCATATTCGAGAAAAAAATCATTTTCAATATCTTTTTTAAAATCTTCCTCGCTTACAAAATGGTAGTGGACACCCTCTTCTTCACCGACCCTCATAGGGCGAGTAGTTGTAGATATAGAAAAATAGCAGTCACCGAGATCATTAAAAATTTTATTTATTAAAGAACTTTTTCCAGCCCCGCTAGGACCTGATAGTACTAAAACTGCTCCACTTACTCTCTCCACTATTTTTCACCTAAAGTTATATTTATACTTATTTTCATGCCTTTTAAAGAAGCTGCCACATCATGACTCGAAAGAGCTGCTAACAATTTTTTCAGAGATTCTACCCCTTCATTTTCATCTGTCGACGACTCTTTTATATCAGCTTCTTCTACTTCAGCTATTTCATTTTTATGTGAACTACTCGTTTCTATCTCTTCAAAATTCAACTCTTCCAAAGGCTCTTCTATCTCTTCACCCATAGCAAGTTTCAAATCTCTTGATGTCAAAGAGTCTAAACCACCTATATCGTTGCCAACCATATCAAGCAGAGTATCCTCGTCAAGTTCGCTCTCTAAATCTTCGTCACTCAACTTTTCAACTGCGTCTTGAATCTGATCCTCTAGTTCCAACTCATCTTCAAAAGAGTCTTCTTCTAAATCTACCTCAGCAAGTTCATCAATATCTGCAACTTCATTATTTTTACTTGGAGTGCCAATCTCCGTCTCTTCAAGTTCTAACTCATCGAGCTCATCAAAATCTGCGACCTCATCATTTTTACTTGAAGTGCTAATCTCCATTTCTTCAAGTTCTAACTCATCAAAGTCATCAAGTTCATCTATATGCGCAACTTCATCATTTTTACTTGGAGCGCTAATTTCTGACTCTTCAAGCTCTAACTCATCAGATAAATCTGCAAAAGCATCTAGATCTTCCATCCCTTTTATCTCTTTATCATCATCTTCTAATTCACCCAGAAGCTCTTCTAGCTCACTGTCAAGAGGCAGTGACTGTGGCAATTTTTCTTCTAAATCAAAATCTTCTAAATCTGTATCATATTCACTTGTATCGCTACCGCTCATTTCTTCAAGTTCCAAATCTTCTGCTTCATCTAAAAGCTCTTGTACCTCTTGCAGCTCATCTTTATCTAAAATGGCAGGGTTTTCATCTTCTTTTGCTAATGTCTCTTTCTCATGCTTTTGTGTTGTCTCTTCTTCTAAATCATTCAACTCATCATCAAGAGAGGTTTCATCACCTTCTAAATCCTCTAATTCGCCCAAATGCTCCAAATTAATCAACTCATCATCTCTCAAGTCATCTAGATTATCCAGATAATCCAAACTTTCTAACTCATCATCAAGAGAGATTTCATCCTCTTCTAAATCGTTCAATTGATGAAGACTTTTCGTCTTGGCAGCTTCTTGTGTTTCACTTAAATCAGTTGGGCTAAGCCCCTTGCTTAAAGTAGAAAAAAGTTCTACTAGTTCAGTAGGTAAGAAAGGTTTTTTTAGCGTAGCCGTAAAACCGCTCACTTCAATGGCATTTTTTGCACAAATGTAGAGAGATTTTTTAAACTTTACCTTCTCTTGTATTTCTTCCCATCCCTCATCAGTATAGAGAGTGTCATCAAGAACCAAGAGATCACAAGATTGTGAGGATATGTCATCTATGCTGCTAATCACTTCTAAATCATCTGAAGTTTTTTGTGCACTTAGGGTTACTAACTTATTTACTACCGGATTATCGTTTAAGAGCAATATTTTCACATGGATTCCTTTGGAACTTCAGATTATGATTTAGGAAAAGCTATTTTGACACTATTGTATCAAAAAAAAACTAAAAAAACATTTCCAATATGTTAAACGCCTCTTGCATCTGTATCTTTAAAATCAGCATTGTAGAAACGAATGTCGCGATTAAAACAGCAAAAGAAACTATAATTTTTATAGGAAACCCTATTACAAGAAGATTGAATTGAGGCATTGTTTTCATCAGCATTCCAAATATTACATCGGCAAGCATGGATAATGCGATGATTGGGAATGCTATCAAAAAACCCACCAAAAACATATTGGAAGATGCTTGTATTATGTGATGAAAAAGGTTCTCTTTCATCAAAAAACCGCCGAGTGGAACAGCTGCGAGTGATTTATCAATATAGAGCAGCATCCAGTGATGCAGATCCATTGAGACCAAAACCATCAAACCCATTAATGACAAAAATTGAGAGATAATCGGCATTGAGATACCGGACTGCGGGTCGATAGCACTTGCCATAGAGAAGCCCATCATAAAAGAGATTAATCCACCGGCAAAAGTTATAACATTATAAGCCAAAAGAAGGACTATGCCTATAGCTAAACCAAAGATAAACTCACTCAAAATTGCAAGTATGATTGTAGGAAGATTTATGGCTATAGCCAAAGGCGGCATGGAGGAGTAAAAAACTATAGTAAAGAAAAAAGCCATTGCCGCTTTAATATTTATAGGTATATTTTGGTGAGAGAATATAGGTACTGCAATAAAGAGTGCTGCAAAACGAAAAAAGAGCAAGATAAATCCAACAACATAAGCCTCTGTAAATACCTGTGCCCAGCCCACTACTGAATCCTAGCCAGCTCTTTATTCTCAAGTCTATAAACTTTGTCGCATTTGTGCGCCAACTCTTCGTCATGTGTCACAAGTATCATTCCGGCACTGTTGTTTTGGCAATATTCAAAGAAAAGATTCATAACTTCATTTGCAGTCTGTTTATCGAGATTTCCGGTTGGTTCATCGGCAAATATTATGCGAGGTTTTTTTGTTAAAACTCTTGCAATAGAGACCCTTTGCTGCTGCCCGCCTGAGAGTTCAGTTACTTTTTGCTCCATGTTTTTATCAATATTTAGTCTCTTTAAAAGTTCACCCTCTATCTCTTGATTAGAGAGAATAGCCGCAACTTCTAGATTCTCATACGCAGTAAAACCTTTAAAAAGATAGTGAGATTGAAAAACAAGCCCGAGAGAATCTCTCTTTATCTCTGCCAGCCTCTTTTTTTTAAGAGTTGAGACATCTTCGTCAAAGAGATAAACAGCTCCTCCATCAGGCGTTAAAAGGGTTGAGAGTATATGTAAAAGAGTAGATTTTCCACTCCCGCTTATACCGATAATAGCGATAGACTCTTTTGCATGTAAATCCAAAGAGATATTTTTAAATAACTCATAATCAAAAGTGTGTGATAAGTTTTTAGCAGATAATAAATTCATAAAGGGATTATATCAAATATTATCAAATTATCTATTGCTTTGATTACGACTCTATCTTTGATAAGTTTATCTCCACTTTTAGACCTTTACCTTCGTTTTCTAGTTTTAATTCTCCACCCATTTTTTTACATATTATCATGTTGGCGATGTAAAGTCCAAGTCCTTTTTTATCTGCTATATTATGAGTAGTAAAGAAAGGATCAAAAACCCTGTTTAGAATCTCAGGATCAGCTCCTCCCCCATTATCTTTTATAACGATGTCAATGGAGTCACCGCTATCTATAAAAGTAAAATCGATTTCACCTCTATACTTTTTTTCACTTTTCTTAACACTGTTAATAGCATCTTTTGAGTTATTTAAAATAGATAAAACTACTTGTTTAAATTCATTAACATCGCCTTTTACCTCTATCTTATCTATAGCATTAATTTTATTCTTGATGGAGTATTTAATATCAATCCCATCACTTTCAAAGACATCTATTAAAAGTGTGACCAATTCATCTATGGCCGTAAAAGGGTTAAAACTTTTTTGAGGACTCGCAACAAAAAAAGATCTAAATTGATCTAAAGAACTAGACAAATTTTGGATAATCTCCATGCTTTTCGCAATCCGTTTATCAAGATACTCTTTATTAAGTTCTCCTAATTCGTATGCGAAAGAGAGACTCTGAATAGATACTGCAACTGCATTAAGAGGCTGTCTCCAGTGATGTGAAATATATAAGAGCATATCACTCATGGCGGATGTTCTCGACTGATTGATAATAATCTCTCTTTGTTGTTCAAGTTCGGCTCTTAGCTCAAGCGTCTCTATGCTTGAGAGAAGCGTTGCTGCCATAAGGTTTACATCGATTGGCTTTATGATATAGTGATCTACCTTTACCTCTATGGCTTTGAGCAGATACTCGTTATGATCAAAAGCAGATAATATTATGCCTTGTCTATCCGGATGCATCCTCTTTATCTCTTTTAATAGTTCTAATCCATCCATTTTTGGCATCTGAATATCGGTCAAAACAATGTCATAAGAGTTACTCATATATTTCTCAAGCCCTTGCAGACCATCCTCGGCAGAATCAACACTTTTGAAAAACTTTTTTAGAAAAAGAACTATCGACTCCCGCAAATCTTTTTCATCCTCTACACAAAGAATAGTCATATATTTAGCTTTTTCTTGCAGTTTTTTAAATATATTCATGTATGTTCCTTCATCTTTTCTAACTAAAATATTAATTTCATAGGGTAATATCGTCGAAATGAAGAAATATGATATATTTTCTCCACATGTCAAAGAAAAAATCCAACATGTACAATTTTCCTACAGCCCAAGCGACTCGATTGAGTATCTGCTCAATTCATTGAGTGCATTAATCCCCGGTATATCCAAAAGCAGTGATGTTCCGACTCCTCCCCACAAAACAACTACCCCAGAGAGCACTATGAAAGCCAGTGATACTTTGTATCCGTAGTGCACCTCTACATGTCCGGCTTCTTTAAAGTATAAATGTGCAATAACTTTGAAGTAGTAGTAAATGGAGACAAATGCACTCACCACTCCAAAAAATGCCAAAAATGTGTAACCTGCCTCGATTGCGGATGTTAAAATATAGAACTTGCCAATAAATCCGATGGTGGATGGAAAACCGGCGAGAGAGAGCATAAAAATGGTAAGCGAAGCGGCAATCATCGGTCTTGTTTTTGCAAGTCCGTCCAAATCGTCGTAATTGATTAATTTATCGCTTCCTTTACTTATGTAACTTAAAACTCCAAAAGCCCCTATGGCACTGATAAAATAGGCAAAAAGGTAGAACATGATGGCACTTGCGGCACTCGAAGTAGCCTCTCCGATGGAGGCAAAAGCGATGAGAATATATCCGCTGTGAACGACCGATGAAGCCGCTAACATTTTTTTGACACTCTGCTGAATCACCGCCAAAAGCGAACCTACAAACATCGTCACCAAAGCTCCGCCGATGATAAGCGGGTCGTAAATGGCATCAAAGGTTATGTAATCTTTTAAAAACAGCCTCAAAACAAAAGCAAAAATAGCAATTTTGAAAACACCTGCCATGTAAGCGGTAATCGGCAGAGATGCACCCTCGTAAACATCCAAAACCCAAGCACCAAAGGGAACGGCTGCGATTTTAAACATGATTGTTATCATGATAAGCATACTTCCCGCCAGTATAAGGAGTTGAGAGTGTAACTCAGTGTGCAAAATATACTCCGCAATAGCGTCAAGATTTGTACTTTTTGCCTGCGCATAGATAAGCATCAAACCAAGCAGATAAAAGGATGCACTGAATGAGCCAAGAAGCAGATATTTAAAAAATGCTTCGGAAGCTTTGAGCGAATTTTTGTTGAGTCCAACCAAAATATAGACTGACATGGAGGCTATTTCTAGGGCTATAAAAGCCGTAAGAAGCTCGTTTGCCATAGTTAAAACTACCATGCCAAAGAGTGAAAAGAGGAGCAAAACAAAGGACTCATGCGTAAAGAAGTTGGTTTTATCTACAAACGATTTTGCAATCGCCAGCGTCAAAAATCCGCCAAGCAAAAAGAGCGAAATAAAGGTGGCACTGAAAGTATCATAAATGACCATAGAGTTAAATATATCAGGTAAAATCAAAATGCTGTACTTCGCACCAACACCGTTAGCCGAGAGTATAAAAGCGATAAAAAGCGTCGCAAGCGTGATGAAATAGCCTCTGTTTTTAGTGTAGTGCGAGCTAAATCCAAAGAGCAGAATAAAGATAGCGCTCAAAAGAAGCAGTGCCGGAACTGCGAGTGCAATAAACTCATTACTCATAATACACCGCCTCTTTTTTATCTACAAATGCTTTTGCAGTCGGTTCAATCTTTTTTATAAAATAGTTCGGGAATATTCCCATGGCAAGAATAAGCAGGGCGAGCGGAATAACCGCTAAAAGCTCATGCGCTCTCAAATCCTGAAAGTTTTTCGTTCTCTCGTTTGTTTCACCGTAGAGAACTTTGCTTATTGTTTTGAACATAAAAAGCATAGGAATAAGTAGCGAAGTTGCCGCAAAAAAGCCGATAGTCGTGTCATATTCAAATGCTCCCAAAATAATTAAAACCTCAGCAACGAATCCTGCTGTGAGCGGAACTCCGACAATGCTCAGAGCAAAAAAAGCAAAGAAGAGTGCAAAGAGCGGTGCGACCTTTGCAATGCCTCCAAGCGACTCAATCGTGTAGGTTTGAACTCTCTCGTACATCATGGCAACCATCAAAAACATGGCGGCAGAGGAGAGGGCATGTGCCACTATAAAGTAGGATGAACCGATAAGCCCGTAACTGCTGTAAATAAAAAATCCAACCACAATCAGAGAGAGATGCGATGCCGAGGAGAGTGCAAACATGCGTTTGAGATGCGTTTGAGTTATGGCAGAAATTCCAAAATAGATAAGCCCAAAGAGTCCGAGCCATATAAAATAGGGAGCCAGCTCTTGAGAAGTCTCGTTTAAAAGAGTAAAAAGAAATCTCCATATCGCATAAGTTCCAAGTTTCGCCATCAGAGCCGACATAACTATAACAATCCCCATAGGTGCGCTTCTGTAGGTATCGCTCAGCCATGTATGAAATGGAAAAATCGGAATTTTAATACCAAAAGCAATCATAAAACCGCTAAAGACCAGAAGCGACTCTGTCGTTGTGAGTGTAATATTTTTAAGCTCATCCAGAGCAAAAGAGTAAAAACCAAACTGCTCCTTGTGCTCCACCGCCATGTATAAAATGGAGATAAGCATCATCAAAGAGCCGAAGATGGTGTACATGTTAAACTTCATAGAGATAAAGTTGCTTTTGCCATACCCGAAGAGTCCAATCATAAAAAATATCGGAAGAAGCATAAGCTCCCAAAAAAGGTAGAAAAGCATCAAATCAAGTGCCAAAACTGCACCCATGATGCCGCCCTGAACAAAAAGCAGATTTATCCAATACCCTCTTTTGTCCCTCTGTTTATAGAGTGCGATTGCAACAAGCGGCATCAAGAGAGCATTCATCATCACAATTCCAAGCGAAACACCGTCCACCCCGACATGATACTCTATGCCGTATTGCGAAATCCATGCATGCTGCTCTATAAACTGCATTGAGGAAGAAGCATCAAAATCTATGTAGAGAGTGAGCGCCAAATAGGCGACAACCAAGGTTGAAATCATATAAACTATTTTTACAAGCGTAATGTGTAAGTTTACAAAAAACAGAAATATTGCAGTGAATATCGGAATAAAAATTATTGCACTTAATAGACTCATACAGCACTCCTTAACATCCAATAAAGATAAACAAAACCGGAGACTACACCGAGAAGCATGTAGAGGGCATAAAATCGTACATTTCCATTTTCGGCAATGGAGACCATTTTTCCAAGTTTCAGATAGGCAAGTGCAGTGAGATTAATTTTTTCATCAATCAAAAAGTGACTTACCGTTTTCTCAAAAAAATGTGAGAGTCTGTCTATGGCAGCCACAACTGTTTTGTTGTAGAATTCATCTATGTAAAACTTGTTTGCAACCCAACCATAATTTTTTTCCATAATGATTGCGTTTGTATAGGCATACTTTTTATAGGTGTTATAAATAACAAGGGCTATAAAAAGGGTGTTTACAGACATTAAAGCCCACTCTTTGGCATGAGGAATTGTGTAGATTTTATCTGCTAGATTTAACCAGTGAGAAAAGTTCAGATCACCGCCGAAGAGTTCGGGAACATTGAGCAGACCTGCAAAAACTGAGAGCAGAGTTAAAAGCATCATAGGGTAAAACATAGATTTCGGACTCTCTTTTGCTACCTGTTCACCCTTGTTAAAAAAGAGCACAAACATCAATCTTGACATATAAAATGCGGTCAGAATTGAGCTTACAAAAGCCATAGCAAAAAGTTCTAGATGTCCACTTGCATACAAAGCACCCATAATCGCATCTTTTGAGAAGAAGGCTGAAAATGGAGGAATAGCAGTAATTGTTAAAGAGGCAACAGCCATCATAACAAATATCTTTGGAAACTTTATACCTCTTAAATCGCGTATATCCTGCTTGTGGTGAAATGCGACTATAATCGCACCCGCCGCCATAAAGAGAAGCCCCTTGAAAAAGGCATGTGTAAACATATGAAAAAGTGCGGTCGAATAGGCTCCGACCCCCAAAGCCATAAACATAAATCCTAACTGGCTCATGGTCGAGTAGGCTAAAATTTTCTTGATGTCATACTGTTTTGTGGCAATTAAGGCGGCAAAGAGGGCGCTGAGTGCCCCGACATAGGCAATAAAGAGTGAAACTTCAGGTGTCATATTGTAAAGCGGCGCGAAACGAGCCACCATGTAAACCCCTGCCGTAACCATCGTAGCCGCATGGATAAGTGCCGAAACAGGGGTTGGACCCGCCATCGCATCGGGCAGCCAGACGAAAAGAGGAATCTGAGCAGATTTTCCCATCGCTCCTACAAAGAGCAAAAATGCGATAAGACTTAGAGTAAAAGGCTCTATGTGTGCAAGGCTGAGAAATATGTTTGAGAAGCCAAAACCGCCGGCAGGAATGGAGAGAAAAAGAAGCATCAAAGCACTCAAAAAACCGAAATCTCCAACACGGTTCACTATAAAAGCTTTATTGCCTGCGTAAGTGTTTTGAATATCCCCAAAATAGAAGCCGATAAGCGCATACGAAGTAAGCCCGACACCCTCCCAACCGATGAACATGATAATCGGATTATCCGCCAAAACCAGCAAAAACATAAAAAATATAAAAAGATTAAAGTAGGCAAAAAATCGCCCGTAACTCGCATCTCTATTCATGTAACCCGTTGCGTAGATGTGAATTAAAAAACTCACGGGGGCAACAAACAAAATCATAAAAGAGCTGAGTGCATCGGCTTTGAGAGCCACTTCTATGGTAAAGTCACCGATATTCAACCATGTAAAGAGGTGCGAAGAAAAAATCTGCTTTTCAAAATAGCTGTGATAGCTGATGTAGAGTGCAAGAATTGCACTTATTCCAGAACCTGAGAGAGCAAAAAAAGTATAAACAGACTGCTTCGCATTTTTGAAGAGCAGATTGATTGAAAAAATCAGAACTGCACTTAAAAACGGTGAAAGAAGCAATAGAGTAAGTAAAAGATTATCGCTCATTTTTATTTCCTAGCATATCAAATAGATTTGCATCCAGCGAAGCTCTATTTCTAAAAAGCACCACAAAAAGTGACATAAAGAGAGCCGCTTCAGAGGCAGCGATTGCAATTATTACAAGCGATATCACCTGAGCTGAACTATCTGCCAAATCTGCACTAATGGCGATGAGCGATAAATTTACCGCATTCAAAAGCAGCTCAATCGACATGTAAATTACTATAATATTTCGTCTGCTAATTAGCCCGACAACCCCGATGGAGAAGAGCAAAATCGAGAGAATCATATATGCTTTTAACACTATTCGCTCCTTTTTGAGAGAGTAACTGCGCCGACAAGGGCTACAAGAAGTAAAATAGAAACTAGCTCAAAAGGCAAGACCCACTTGCTAAAAAGTGTTAAACCCACATCTTTTATAGTCCCAAAACCCTCGCTTGTTACGCCATTAATTGCAATATCGCTTCTCATAATTAAATCAATCAAAATCGCAGAAAATGGAGCGATGATGATGCTTGTTGCAAGAAGCCATCTGTTTTTGTACTTCTCATCGGGGAGATTCTCATCTTTGATGTTTAAGAACATGATAATGAAGAGAATCAGCGACAAAATCGCCCCGGCGTAGATAATAATCTGCACAACAAACAGAAATGTGGCATTCACAAGAGCAAAAAGCGCGGCAATGCTGATAAGCGTGACGATAAAACTAAGAGCCGAATCAATCGGTCTGTGCGCACTAATCATAACGATGGAACTCACTATTGCGACCAGTGCCAAAATGGCAAACAATATCTCATTTTGCAAGGCTAAACTCCTCTTTTGATATTCCTTTGATGCTGAGAAGTTTGGCTTTGTCGTAAATAAAATTCTCTCGACTATCGCCTACAACGGAGTACAAACCGCTATCCATGCGAATAGCATCGCAAGGACACGCTTCAACGCAGTAGCCGCAAAAAACGCATTCCAACAAATCGATGTTAAAAATCTCCGGCATCTTCTCATCCACTCCGTCCGTCCGTTCACGCGCGACTATATTTATACATTTTGCAGGACATGCAGTCGCACACATGAAACACGCCACGCAGGCTATTGAATTGTCACTTTTTCTATGTGTCAACCTATGCACTCCACGGTAGCTAGGCGTAATATCCCTAGGAAGTTGCTCAGGGTAACAGATTGTAGGAATGTTTGAAGCGTCACTCAAATTTGCGGTGAAATGTTTCAGTGTCGTCTTCATTCCGCCAAAAATAGCATGCAAATAAATCTTCTCTTTAAAAGTGTTTCCGTAGCGTTTTACAACTTTAACTCCCATAGTTCACTCCTACAACGACTATCGCCGTAACAAAGATATTTGCGAGAGAGAGGGGAAGCAGAATATTCCATCCCAGTTTTTGGGTTTGATCATATCTAAAGCGCGGAAGCGTCCAGCGAACCCAGATAAAAACAAAGTGCAAAAAAAAGAGCTTCACGGTGAAAATCGCAAACTGCAAAAGCATCACACCTACTTCACTCGCATGTGCAAATCCTAATGCGTAGTAGGACATCACCATAATCGCAAAGATGGTAAAAGCTATAATGATTGTCGTATAAACTTTCGTCTCATTGAGACCTGACATGGCAAAGATATTGTGTTTTTTCATCCATCTTATAAATAAAAAGGAGCTCACAACAGCAAACGCGATGATGAGCCATAACACCAACTCAAAATTGTTTATTAGGTCTGCGGTCGTGAGATAAGGAAGCTGATACCCTCCCAAAAAGAGCGTCACAATCAAAGCTCCGGAAGCTGCCATGGCGATATACTCCGCCACAAAAAAGAGTCCAAACTTCATCGCTCCATATTCGGTATGGTATCCTGCTACAATCTCGCTCTCTCCCTCCGCCGCATCAAAAGGGGCACGGTTTGTTTCGGCAAATGCGGTCACAATGAAAATAATTGTAGCAATCGGTTGCAAAACTATTCCCCATGCAGGGAGGATAAAAAAAGTTTGCGATTGGTACGCGACCATCTCGTTGAGGCTGATTGTGCCATAAGTGATAAGCATAGAAACCAGAGACAGACCCATAGCAACTTCATAGCCGATAACCTGAGCTGTTGCTCGCATGGAGCCTAAAATCGCGTATTTATTGTGGCTTGCCCAGCCGCCTAAAATGATGCCATAGACACCCAACCCTGCAAAAGCCAAAAACCACAGAACACCCAAATCTGTAGGCAATGCCTGCATGTGAAAAGTCTCTCCGGCTATCGTAATATTGTCTGCATAAGGAATAACCATAAAGGTTAAAAATGCGCTCATAAAGGCGATAGATGGGGCAACCAGATAGTAAAATTTGTTTTTAATGTGTGAAGGTAAAAACTCCTCTTTAAAAATGAGTTTCATCATGTCGGCAACGGATTGGATAATTCCGCCGAGTCTGATTCCGTTAATATGACATCTGTTTGGCCCTAATCTGTCTTGAATGAGGGCGGCGATACGACGCTCCATCCAAACCAAAATCGGCACAGTTACAAGTGAAAATAGAATGGTTAAAACCAGAGGTAGAAGAATTAAAATCGTACTCATGGTCGTTTCTCCAAAAGTTCTGTAAGCCTTGGTGCTTCGCTCTTGTATTTTGAAGCGTAAAACTCTTGTCGCAAACCATCACAATTAATAAGTGTGCCGCTTTCATGGGCAAAGTTTGCTATGGCAAAAACTGCTTCGCTTGGAATTTTTATATTTGTAGTTGTAAAATGAATGACTTTTTTATCTTTTATTTCTCTTTCTTTTAAGAGTGTATGGTCGAAATTTATAATGAGATTTGCACTTTCTAAAGAGTTTTCAAAATCATCTTGGTTGAGAGAAATATTTAACTCTTTCACACCTGCAAAATTTGTACTTTTGTCATTTGTCTTTAGCCAATCATCGCCGAAACTCTCATCGATATATGGCAGTGAAAAAAGTTCTATTGCATGATTTTTACAAAATGTCTGTACGGACTGAAGCTGTTGCAAACTGAGCGAAGGCGAAGCAAGAGCCACTTTTTTTTCTGATTTGAATAAATCTTTTAAAATTTCCATAGGCAATGGAGTCGAAATAACTTTCTCATTCAACTCTTTGTAACTCAACCTTCCAAAGTCGCATAAAAATGATTTATTTATCTGCTTATTTCTTCTTGAACGAAATCTATATACTTTTTCATCTGAGTATTTTGTTTCATTGTAGTCTATAAAAATATTGCACCCGCGCGAACAGCCATGGCAGATACTTTTTGAGGAGTCCAAAAACCAGACTCTCTGTTTAAATCTGAAATCTTTTGAGGTCAAAGCACCGACAGGGCAGAGTTCTACGACATTGAGAGCATAGGGATTATTCAGTGCATGATTGGGTGCAACGGCAACTCTTGCATTGTCTCCGCGGCCCACAATTCCAAGCTCTCCGGTTTTTGTGATACTTGTGGTAAAACGGACACATCTTGTACACAAAACACATCGCTCTTGGTCAAGCATAACGCCCGAACCAAGCTCAATATGTTTGCCTTTTTTGGTTTTTGGAGTGGTTAAATGACTCTCGTAAAGCCCGTAATTCATGTAGTAATCTTGAAGTTTACACTCTCCCGCTTGGTCGCAAATGGGGCAGTCAACAGGATGATTTATAAGTTCCAACTCTAAAATAGAGCGGTTTACGGCATTTATACTTTTACTTTTTGTTGAAGCTTCAAGACCCTCGCACACAAAGGTGTTACATGCGATTTGCGGTCGTTTTTGCCCCTTAATTTCTACCATACACATGCGGCAATTTCCATCCGCACCTAAATCTTGTTGATAGCAAAAGTGAGGGATTTCAACACTATTATTTATCAAAACATCGATTAAAAGTTCGCCCTCTTGGCATTCAATTGGAATATTGTCAACTATAATTTTCATACTATACACTCCAAAAATTCACTCTCAAAATGTTTTAAAAAGCCGTCAATTACGCCGCTTGCAGCAGGTGCAAATACACAGATAGTCTGCCCGTTCATGCTTTTGCTCACCGATTTTAAAACTCTCAAATCATCATGTGTCGCCGTTTTTGTAATAAATTTATCAAGCGTTTTATCCACCCACGAAGTTCCCTCACGACACGGTGTGCACTGTCCGCATGATTCATGATGATAGAATCTGAGAAGATTTTTGAGAGCTTTGACCATCGAAGCATCTTCATCCAAAACTATCATGCCACCCGTTCCTAGTGCTGAGCCTAAACTCTTCAAATTTTCATAATCAAGTTTTGCTTCCATGACTAGATGCGCAGGAAGTATCGGGGTTGAAGCACCGCCCGGAATAACGGCTTTTAACTTTTTACCGCCTTTGACTCCGCCGCCAAGCTTTTGTATATAATCCCACATGCCCACACCAAACTCTGCCTCATAAACACCCGGTTTTTCTACATGCCCGCTGATGGCAAAAAGAAGCGTTCCCGAGGAGCAATCTGTGCCGTACGCCGTATAAGCATCTGCGCCATTTTCCACGATAAAAGGAACGGAAGCTATAGTTTCAACATTATTTACAAGAGTCGGTTGCCCAAAATAAAACTCCGGCTCCGGCGAAAAGGGTTTAAGTCGTGGATGTCCGCGGTTCCCCTCAAGGGATTCCAAAAGTGCAGATTTTTCACCGCAGATATACGCCCCTGCCCCTCTGTGAATAGTAATCTCCACCGGGTATTTTGCACTTTGACCCAAAAGATTTTTCCCATACGCCTCATCAATCGCAACCTGCAAAATATCGCTAAACTCTTCATACTCGCCTCGCACATAGATGTAAGAAGTGTTTGAGCCGATTGCGTAGCATGTGCAGATGATTCCCTCAATAAGCAGATGCGGATCTTTTGAAATTATCTGTCTATCTTTAAAAGTTCCCGGTTCGCTCTCATCGGCGTTGACTACGAGATATTTTATACCCTTATAATCACTCGCCAACTGCCATTTTCCCCCTGCCGGAGCACCGCCGCCCCCTTTTCCGCGAAGATTACTCGCTTTGATGATGTCGATTACTTCTTGCGGAGTGTGTGAAAAAAGTTTGTTCAGCGAAGCATAACGACCATGTTTCAGAGCAACTTCTAAAGTGTTGGCATACGGAATTTCAAAGTTTTTACTTACTATTTTAGTCTGCATTTAAAACCTCATCCAACATCTTTGGTGTTACGCTTTCCATGTATTTCCCATCCAACGTACACATCGGCGCACCGCCGCACGCTCCCATGCACTCGACTTCAATAATTTCATACTTGTCACTATGGTTTTCTAGCAGATGTTTTTTTATCATCTCGCTTCCGTTTAATTCACATGAGAGAGTGCGACAAACTTCAACCACTCTTTTTTCGTTCTTAGAGAGTTTAAACATCGTATAAAAAGTTGCGACACTGTAGATATGCATGTAGGGCATTTGGGAAATTTCAGAAATTTTTGTCATCGCCTCTTCACTTATGAACCCCTCCTGCTTTTGAGCCAACCATAAAAGTGGCAAGATTAAAGCTTTTTTTTGCGGATAGCGTTTTGCTAAATGCTCGATTTTCAAGCTGTTTTCATCATTAAAAGAAAAACTCATCTGTCCATCTCCCCTGCAATAATATTGAGACTGCCAAGTGTCAAAATCGCATCTGCAAGTTGCGCACCCTCAACCATCTCAGGATAGGCAGACATAGCAGTGAAAGAGGGAGCTTTTACCTTCACCTTGTAGGGTGTTCCGCTTCCGTCACTCACTATGAAAAATCCCAACTCTCCGTTTGTCGCCTCGATTGAGCCGTAATGCTCACTTGGCGGAACTTTTACACCCTCAAAGGTGAGCTTAAACTGATTCATGACACCCTCAATCGTGGTGTAAACCGCCTCTTTTTTTGGCAAAGTGATTGCTGCATCTTTGATATTTATTTCGCCCTCCGGCAGATTTTGCATTACCTGTTCTATGATTTTTATGCTCTCATCAATCTCGCCAAAACGAACCATGACGCGGTCGTAAACATCGCCTACACTTCCAACGACAACATCAAATTCATACTTCTCATAGCCGTAGTATGGAGCATCTTTACGCATATCAAAAGCAACTCCGGTAGCTCTAAGATTTGGACCAGTCATTGCATAATTCAGTGCATTTTCGGCACTTATCACTCCTACATTCTGGGTTCTGTCATGGAAAATTCTATTGTGTTTTATCAGAGATAAAGTCTGTTCTACGCCGTACTGCACTTTTTTGATTACCTCTTTCAAATCCGCTTCAAATCCCTCATACAAATCGTTTGCCATTCCGCCGACTCTCATGTAGGAGTTTGTGAGCCTTGCCCCCGTGAGTTTTGAGAGCAAATCATAAATATCTTCTCTTGGATTATACATGTACCAGTAATTTGTAAGTCCGCCCATATCCACCAAAACCGCCGCCAAACAGACAACATGGTCTTCGATGCGTGAGAGTTCAAGCAACATGACACGAATTGCCTGAGCACGCTCACTTATTGCAATGCCGAGCATATCCTCGACTGTTTTTACAAAGGCGATATTGTTGCTGATTGCGGAGCAGTAGTTAAGCCTGTCTGTGTAGGGAACGATTTGATTGTAGGTGTGGTTTTCGCAGCTCTTCTCAAAGCCGCGGTGCAGATAGCCGATTTCACTCACCGCACACTCTATAGTTTCCCCGTCAAGGGCAACATAGGTACGAATTGTTCCATGGCTAGCAGGGTGAGAAGGTCCTAGATTTAAAAACATCAAATCTTTGTTGCACTCGCTAAATGTGCCGCTTTCGAGTTTGCAGACAACATTTTTGCTCAGAAGTCTGTTGTTCATCTCTTCAATCAAATCATCCACTTCATGAAGGAGTTGCCCTTTTGTGATTGGGTAGGATTTTCTTAGCGGATGCCCTACAAACTCTTTATGATTCAAAATTCTTCTGAGATTCGGATGGTTTTTAAAGACAATTCCGTATTGGTCATAAACTTCTCGCTCTAGCCAATCTGCACCCTTAAAAATATCGGTAATCGTCTCAATTTCTAGCTCATGCAGATATGTTTTAATAACG
The DNA here is from genome assembly GCA_041662225.1 of Sulfurimonas sp. Taxonomy (GTDB): domain Bacteria; phylum Campylobacterota; class Campylobacteria; order Campylobacterales; family Sulfurimonadaceae; genus Sulfurimonas. The sequence continues at coordinate 85,100 of JBAZSX010000002.1, read as the reverse complement.
ATATGCTCTTTGAAACTCTCATGACGAAGGATATAAATAAGGGCAAAATCTTCCTCTTGCGCAGTTACATACTCACTATAATCAATCGCCGTAATATCAAGAAGATAGTTAAAACCCTCTTCGTATTTTGTTTTTATAAACGAGTGAAGCTCAATACATGTAACTTTAATAATCTCAGACATTATCTAATCGCCCTTTAAAATCTTTGTGTCTATTTGGATTATATTTGTTGGTTCGCAAATCATTTTGAAGTTTTAAAAGTGCGTCAATAAGGGCTTCGGGTCGTGGAGGACAACCACCTACATACAAATCCACAGGGATAATTTCGTCAATTCCCTGAAGCGTGGTGTAGTTATCATAAAATCCTCCGCTGCATGCACAAGCCCCCATGCTAATCACCCATTTCGGTTCACTCATCTGCTCATAAATCTGTTTGAGAATCGGGGCTTGTTTGTAGGTGATTGTTCCTGCAACTATGAGTAAATCCGCTTGGCGTGGTGAAAAACGAACAACCTCTGCACCAAAACGGGAGATGTCATATTTGCTGGCCGCCACACTCATAAACTCAATGGCGCAACATGCAGTTCCAAAAATCATCGGCCAAAGAGAGGACTCTCTCGCCCACCCTATTGCCTCATCAAGTTTTGTAGTAATTGCCACTTCGAGGGACGGGCTGTTTAACTCCACTTTAAAGCACCTTTTTTGTAGATATAAATGAGTCCTGCAAGCAGAAGTATCATAAAAGTAAACATCTCAAAAAGTCCAAAAAGGCTGGTTTGGCGGAGTGTCACCGCCCATGGGAACATAAATAATATTTCAACATCAAAGATAACAAAGATGATTGCAACAAGATAGTATTTAATGTTAAATCGCTCAAAACTATCTTTGTATGTTTTTTGTATTCCGCTCTCGTAGGTCGAGTTTATAGCAGTGCCGGACTTTGATTTTTCGCCAATATAACGGCTTAAATGAAACATAAACGGGATTAAAATAGTGAGAGCGAGGATAACAGCTAACGGTAAATAAAAATTGTAATTCATTTTTTAACCTCACAAATATACATACTTAATAATTGTACAAGAACTCTATTACAAAAGGGTTATAATATTTTAGTTTTCCGGCGTTAGTCAAGAGAGACAAAAATAAAGAGTTGACTATCACTTTAAAAGATTTTTAATATTCTCTGTTGGGAGAGGATTGGATAATTCCGGAAGGATTGGCGCATTTATTGCATTCTCATTCACAACTTGTGAAGTTACTACTGTCGGTGTAGTCGAGTCGCCCACAGCAGCGCTTGAATTAGTTGTACCCTTCCCATCTCCGCAACCTTGAATCAAACAAGATATAGCAACTAAACTTACAATAATACTTCTCACATTAACACCTTCTTTTTTTAATACTTAAACTTTATCACAAGATTATACAACACTTCATTATAAAATAAATTTTTTATTAAATATTTTATTTCATCACACTTTTATGGTAAGAGTACTACAATACATAAAATTGAACTCTGTTATTATATTTTGATATTAAATGTTATGAGTTCTTCAAAAGAAGGGGATGGAAATGAAATTACTATTTTTTTTACTATCAATGCAAATATTTCTAATAGCAAGTGTTAAAGATATTGAAAACGCATCACAAAAAGCAGTGCAAACATTATCTGCTGATATTGCATCAACATCGAAGTATCCAAAAAGAATTATGTTGGGCGCATATTCTCTAAAAGAGGGCGCATATAAGGAGCTAAAAAGGTTTCAGGAGGATGAAGTATATGCAAAGCTTAACATCCTTGCAACAAAAAATGATTTTGTAATTTATGCGCGACCTCTTGGCAAGCATACTGCTTTGGTAATAGAACCAATAAAAAATCAAGAGACATATCAAGAGGTAATGGGTTTAGTTAAGCCAAAGTATAAGGGGGCATATAGCCTTAAATCGGATGTGATAAATAAAGCAACCCAAAGCAAAGAAGAAGAGAAAAGCCTTGGAACAGGGGTAGCAACAATGCCTGCAACTGAGATGCAAATTGTGGTGCCACAAGAGGATCAAAAAAGTAGCTACAATGCAGCAAAGCTTCTTTTTGAAAAAAAAGAGTATCAACAAGCCTATAATGCATTTTATAAGTTATTTGAAAAAAATCTGCAAGATCCAAATATAAACTTTTATCTCGGCAGAAGTGCTTATATGCTCAAAGATTTTGAACTTGCAATAACGGCATATGAGAGAGTTTTGATGATTGACCCAAATGCAACCAGAAGCAAACTCGAAATTGCAAAGTGCTACTTTGAGTTAAAAGAGTACAAAAAAGCACAAACCCTCTTTTTAGAAACTATTAAAGAGAACATGCCCGTAAATGTAAAACAAAATATCGAACTGTATTTAAGTGCAATTAACTCTAAAATACAAACAAACTTTTTCAGTGGTTCTGCTGTTTTAGGGGTTAATTATGATACAAATATAAACAATCGCGCAAACAATGATACATTTACAATACCGGGAATCATTGACAGCATCACAAACCAACCTATTAAAGCTGCAAATTCCACAAAAGATGAAGCAGGACTTGCACATCAAGAAGCAATTTCGCTCAATCACATGTATAATTTTGCTGAAGATGTCAATATAAAAAACGATTTTGTTCTATTCTCAAAATCACTTATCAAAGATCATACTAAGGATATTGGACTTATTCAGTACTCTCCGGCACTCTCCGTTGTGTATAACGGAAAGATACTGGTTGATTATGCCCTTCTTTTTGACAAGATATGGTTGAGTACGAAACCCTTGCTAAGTGACTATGGCATCTATCCAAAATTAAAATATATGTATTCTACATCTACAATTTTAGGAACCACTTTTAAATACCAAAAAAAGTTTCTTGATACAAGTATTTCTGAGATTGAAGCGTTGGAGTTTACTCTTAACCGCATCTATTCCAAAGATATTATGTTTACCTTTTATACTCAACTCTATACCGAAAAAAAACTATCTAGTAATTTAACAAACATAAACCAAGATATGTTAAATATTGCTCTCTCCGCCTCCTACAAATACATGCCGACTTTAACTTTTACACCAAAAATACAGTGGTATGACAAACAATACAAAGAAGAGGACCCGTTTTATCTAAAGAAGCAACAAGATAATGAGTACCAGTTTTTATTTAACACCACATACTCCTATACCAAAAGTATGCTTATGAGCTTAGACTATATGTACACGGATCACATCTCAAACATTCCATCCTGGGAATTTAACAAACATGCGGTAACTGCTAATGTTATCCTTCTATTTTAAGGGGCTTGATTATGAAAATTTTATTACTGCTACTGTTGCTAACCGCTTCCATTTTTGCAAACATAGGTGAAATATCCTCTATTAAAGGCTCTGGTACCGTAACAAGAGAAAGTAGTGCCATAGATGCAACTATCGGTTTAAAATTAGAAGAGAAAGATATTTTAAAAACCGAAGAAGATGCGAAACTGCAAATCATTTTTAAAGACGGAACTGTAGTTACCATAGGAAAATCATCAACATTTGACATAGCTGCCTATGTTTATGATGAAGCAAAGTCTGATAAATCCAAGGTAGATTTTGGATTTTTAGAGGGTTCCTTCAAATCAGTTACCGGTCAAATCGGAAAAATCGCACCGGATAAATTTAACTTAAAAACAAAAACGGCAACTATTGGTATTCGAGGAACAACCATAGTTGGTAATCAAGAAGCTGTTGCATGTACGCAGGGAGAGATTGCTATTAGTTCTAACGGAGTCACTCAGGTAGTACCTGCCGGAATGTTCTCTAAAACACCGCCGAATGCACCACCTACACCTCCTCAGCCTTATGTAGCAGGAAGTATAGGCGATGTGGAAGATGCTCCTGCCCCTGAAGAGAAGAAAGAAAAAGAAAAAAAGAGCGACAAAAAAGAAGAAAAAAAGAGTGATAAAGTAGAAGAAAAAAAAAGTGATAAAGAAGAGAAATCTTCTAGTGATGGAGAAAAAAGTGACAAAGGAGATAAGTCTTCTGCCAATGGAGAAACAAACGATAAACAAGGAAGCGCATCAGATTCAAAAGAGGAAACTCCTGCCAATTCCCCTGCACAATCAAATGCAGCAGCTGAACAATCACCTTCTAAACAAGAAAATAGTTCTAACGAGACACCAAATGTTCAACCTCAAGCGCCATCCGCTATGGATGACGGCGCAGGCTCAAGCATAGATTCGAGAGCTTTGAGCAATGTTGACACTCCTCTCCCTGGTATAAATAATAGTGCCATGCCGGAGCAAACAGTAATACAGCCGAATGTTCAAAATATTGTGCCGGATGTTCAAAATATTATAACAGTAGTTCAAACTGTAGTAGATACTGAAGTAAAAGTAGTAGCAGAAACCGAATCTGTAGCAGTTGTCGTGACTCCGCCTGCAGCGGATGCTCAAGCCGCAGCGGATGCTCAAGCCGCAGCGGATGCTCAAGCTCTGTTGGATGCTCAAGCCGCAGCGGATGCTCAAGCCGCAGCGGATGCTCAAGCCGCAGCGGATGCTCAAGCCGCAGCGGATGCTCAAGCCGCAGCGGATGCAAAAGCCGCAGCGGATGCAAAAGCCGCAGCGGATGCAAAAGCCGCAGCGGATGCTCAAGCCGCAGCGGATGCAAAAGCCGCAGCGGATGCAAAAGCCGCAGCGGATGCAAAAGCCGCAGCGGATGCAAAAGCCGCAGCGGATGCAAAAGCCGCAGCGGATGCAAAAGCCGCAGCGGATGCAAAAGCCGCAGCGGATGCAAA
>JBAZSX010000002.1:0-80307 GCA_041662225.1 Sulfurimonas sp. | reverse complement strand
AAGCCGCAGCGGATGCAAAAGCCGCAGCGGATGCAAAAGCCGCAGCGGATGCAAAAGCCGCAGCGGATGCAAAAGCCGCAGCGGATGCAAAAGCCGCAGCGGATGCAAAAGCCGCAGCGGATGCAAAAGCCGCAGCGGACGCAAAAGCCGCAGCGGATGCAAAAGCCGCAGCGGACGCTCAAGCCGCAGCGGACGCTCAAGCCGCAGCGGACGCTCAAGCCGCAGCGGACGCTCAAGCCGCAGCGGACGCTCAAGCCGCAGCAGACGCTCAAGCTGCAGCTCAAGCAGCAGCAACTCAAGCGCTATTGGACGCTCAAGCGGCTGCAGAAGCACAAGCTGTAGCAGCTATAGCAGCAGTAACTGAATCATCAACTTTAAATAATATACAAATTGATACAACAGACTTAACCAAAGTAAGTAGCTATGGAGATGACTATTTGGAGTATGGTTATTGGAACAATGGAAGCGCCCCTGTTTTTTCATATATTAGCGGTGTTGTAACATCAAGTGATTTTGTGGATCAAATGATAAGAAATGATTCAGCTGCAACATACAGTGGTGGACTTAGCTCAATTGTAACAGACCCTAGTGGAGCTAAAATAATTTCAAGCGGAACTGTAAATTTAGATTTTAACTTTGCAAATCAAAGTTTTGCAGGAAATGTAAATGTAACTGAGGGGAACTTTCAAGCTGATATAGCAGGAAATGTTCATAAGTATGGATTTGATGCTGCGAGTGTAACAAAAACTGCTAACAGTACAGGAGCAAATGTAACAGGTGGAAACTTAAATGGTCAGTTTTATGGAACAAATGCAGATGCAGCGGGTGGCAGGTTTAACTTAAACAGCAGCGATGCCGGCAGTGTGAGTGGTGTCTTTGGGACTACTAAAGTCACAGCACCATAAGTAAAGCAATAAAGGAATATTTATGAAAAAGTTACTCTCTATTTGGATTCTGTTTTTTACCATGTTCACAACAGTTATGTATGCTGATATTACCACGGGGCTTGAAGCGCACTATGAGTTTGAAGGAAATATAAACGATTCGAGTGGTAACAATAGAAATCTAAGTGTAAATAGTGGTGGAACAAGTAGCTACATTGCGGGTAAGCTTGGTAGTGCTTATAGCCTTAACGGCTCAAACAACTATCTATCATCTTTAACTGCACTAACTGCTCAAAACGCGGGCACTGTAGCATTTTGGGTAAATGGAACATCGCCGCAAGATTTATTTGATACGATTGTAGCTACTTATGGTACAACTAAAAATGCAGGGGTCTATACGAATGGCGATTTTTCACAACTATCCATTGGTGACGGACAGGCTGGATATGACACATTCCCTGCTGATTTGAATAATAGCAACTGGCACCATATAGTGATGACATTTGATGGAACAACTAATTCAAGTAAAACATATTTTGATGGCACATTGCAGTCTGGAACGCATAATAGTGAAAATCCAGGTCTTGGTGAAAATATTTATATTGGATGGGGAGGAATCGCTAACGCCTTTATAGGTTCGGTTGATGATGTCCGTATCTATAACCGCACACTGACAGCTACAGATATAACAGAGCTTTATGCTGATGCACAGCCAAAACTAACACTTAAAGCACATGGCGGAGCGGTGCAGTTTTCCCCGACAGGTAGTATGACAAGCTTATCTAACTTTGCATTTGCTTCACATGCTGTTGAATTTTGGGTACAAACAAAATCTATACAAAATCAACAGTTAGTTCAACTTCCCGTGAACGCAAATACATATTCTCAAATTTCAATGCTTGCTGATGGAAAAGTGTATGTGAAAATCTCAGCAGATGTAACTAATTATAGAGATATATTTTCTGCATCTGTTATTAACGATGGTGCATGGCACCATATTGCTTATGATTATAATGCTACAGCAAACACTTCTGCACTTTATATAGATGGTTTATTAGAATCTTCAATAACGGATACAGGTTTTACCACTGGACTTGGTTCGGTAACTGCAATACTCAAAATAAATGGTGTCAATCAAGCTGATATGCTTTTAGATGAAGTTCGCATATGGAATACTCCAAGAACACAAGCCGAAATTAAAGCTTCGATGAACCATCAACTAGATGGAAATGAAACAGGACTTGTCGCTTACTATAATTTTGATGAACGAATCGGCACAACCGTAATAGATATAGCAGGGCATGACAATAATGCAACCATAGAAGGTAATGTCACAAGAGTTAACTTTTTGGGGGATGGATTAGATTTTTCAGCTTCTAATGCCGTTGTAAATGTCGGAGATGTTCTAAACGGAGCAGCAGAATCTACAATGGCTGCATGGGTAAAATTTAACAATAACTATGATGGTTCTAGCGATGTAATTACGCTTAAAGAGGGCGTAGGCTCTATGCAAATTATTGCGTATAAACTTTACTGGGATGACGGTACGAATACTTGTACTGGAGGCATACACACATTAGAAAAAAACCGATGGTATCATGTGGTTACAACATATAATGACAGTTTAAATGAAGTCAAACTATATGTCGATGGTGTTTTGGATCGTTCGTGTGAAAATAATAGTTCTATGAACACAACGGCAAATCCAAGAACAATTGGTAATTTTAATAATGGGTACAACTTTAACGGAAATATTGCAGAGCTTTCGCTTTGGAATCGAGCCCTCAACCAAGCCGAAATCCAAAAACTAATGAATGCCATGCCAAATGTAAATGACGCAAACCTCACAGGATACTGGCCGTTAAACGAAGGTGGTGGCTCGATAGCGTATGACCATTCATCGATTCCTCACAATGGAACTATTACAGCTGCTACATGGACAAATACAGCTCCGACTATTTACGGTAATAACATCTACACATCATCAGGTATCACGGTTTTAAATAAACTTGTTGTTGAAAACAATACTTCAATACCAACTTACATCTACAACGGGTCTCTTCCTTCGACTATTTTAGATTTTAACGGAACAATAGGTGTGTTTACATACTCTTCACTAATAGCAGCAACCCAATTTCTGGATATAAATGCAAATGACGGAGGGGTAAATCTAAACTCACTTTTTAAAGCTACAGTTTATCCTACAATATATCTCAACATAAACATCCCATCCCTAAATCTAAATGACTTTAATATCACATCCATAAGAGCATACACCCCAGACAGCGCTATAGAAGATTTATTTGTTTATGATTACTATGGCAGAGGCGGATCAAATAGTATTACAAATGGAGTTGATAACAACTACTCCGTACCGATATATTTTCCTAACAATAACTTTGCAATAGAAGTCAATGGAACTTTTTTTAATGGACAACCTCAACCAACTAGCTGGTACTATAACTTTAATGATGGAAAACTCTATCCGGATATAAATAGCACAACTGATTTTAAGACGGAGATAAACGCAACAAACAATACCTTCACAATAAGTACATCCAATAGAGAATATTATACTTTTACTGGAAACTTATTTGAGAATGACAATAATGTAACAAACATAGTATTGATAAGCAACGATATCGGCCTTGGATATCACGGCATTGTTGCCCAAGGTGCTACAAGTTATTCGGTTATGTATAGTGAACTTGGAGCGCATACTGTTTTTCTATTTGTTGATGGCAACACTTCAACTCCGTGGTATTACAACTTTGTAACAGGGGATATTAACTCAACTTACCAATCAACACCTTCAACAATAGATACATCTACGGTTAAAAGTTTTGATTTAAATTTATCCTCTGCTCATTTTGCAGATTATTCTTCTGTAGCGGGTGGCACAATCCCTCCAACCATATCGCATGTGTATGATTACTTTAGAACACCATTTCAATATTCAGAAATGAACTATTTAATTATCCCCTTTGATATAAACGACACGGATTCTCTAACTCTCACGCTCAGCGTCACTGCAGACAATAATAACACTCTAAATACAGCCAGTTTCCCGGTAAATAGCTCCTTAGCGGCAAATCAAACTCAATCAATTAATATAATTCCCGTAAGCGCAACTTCTGTAGGGGACACAAGAGTAACAATCACCCTAAGTGATGGAAACACTACAGTACAGCAAATCTTCAATGTAAAGTTAAGCCATGAATTTGAGATTATTGCCACTAAAGAAGCAAATATAAGTGGTATAAGCTTCAATGCAGACTACAACGGAACTTTATATGCACTTAGCTCCCACCTAGAAGAGAATAATCTAACAGTTGAGTATGAAAAACTAAAAGTAACAAACTCAATATTTGATAGTAATCTCACGACCATAAAAGACATAAATGGAACCGTAACACTAACGACTAAAACAAACACCGTTCCGGCACCATTTCAGTATGCGAGTAGTAATTTAGGAAGTATGGATTTAAGTAATGCATATAGTGCTTATGGCACACCTTTTGCATTTACGGAAGGAGTATTTGGAACAAAAGTATATGTAACCTACCCATCCGAGCGATTAGAATCTTACGCAAGTGATATGAGAGACCAAAACAGTTCTTTTTTTACATCTATAAATAGTTTTATGAGTGCGACGGTTCAAGGCATTACAACATTGGGAATAAGAAACCATGCACGCAATAAGCTATTGGTATTCAATCAAAATGAAGTAGCAAATAGCAACGGAACTTTGATTGAGCTAGGTGAAAACGGAACCGTACTAACAGCTAATGCAGGCACATGGATAAAACAAACAGTTTCCTCACAAGAAGTACTTTTAATATATCCAACGACCGCTCTTGCAACGGCAAGCGGTTACGATACAGACATAGCATTTGTCCTTGATGGCGGTATAGTAAAAAGTGCAAGCTATAAAGCGAGTGGCGATATCTACAGCTACATACTTTTAAACAAAGCAGCCAAAGATGAGATATACTACTCTCTCTCACCAAATCCAAAAATAGCTACTCCTCTCAATAGTGGGTACACCTATATTTCACTGCCATCATCAGAAACACTATGTGATGAAAACACTACTGGCAACAGCCTAGTAAATTGTGATCAAAGCAATACACTTGAATCAGTTTTTGGAGTTAACAGTACTATTGATTTAGTATTCAAATTTGGACGAGAGTGGATGTATTGGGATAATAATTCAACAGTAAACCCAGCCTATTCGATGCAAAAGTTTTCAACAATAAACCCTCTTGAAGGGATTATGGTAAAAACATCTGCTGCAACAACTGTAAATATGCCATTTGATGAAGACAGTGAAATAGTGAATGACTACACAAACATGTTTAGCACAGGTTGGACACTCATGTCTAACAATAAAGCTCAAACAGTAGGGGAGATTTCAGCATCACTTACAGCAGAAGGTAAAGAGTTAGTTTACATATTAGTTTTAAGAGGTAATACATGGTATGTGTATGCGCCAACGAATAACAGTGCAGTAAGTTCATCGATACCTAGGCTCAACAGTGTCAATAGGTATGAGAGCTATTGGGTTTATTTTATTCCAAATGCTCTTTTGGGGGTATGAGAGATGAAAGTATTAGGTGCGTTTGGCTCTAAAACAAAAAATTCACAACTAAGTGCCTATTTACTTGATGAAGAAACTGTAATTGATGCCGGAAACTTGATTCAAAGTCTTGGCAGAGATTTTTTACAGCTACACAATATACTTATCACACATGCGCACTTTGACCATATTGTTGATTTGCCTACTGCCATTGATACTTTTTATTCAAGCCTAGAAAAACCGCTCAATATTTTTGCAACACAAGAAGTAATAGACATCTTAAAAGAAAATATATTTAATAACAAAGTATGGCCCGATTTTTCAAAGATACCACTTATGAACAGCAATGAAAAAACTATCGTATTTCATGCTTTAGAGTATTTCAAAGAGTACACTATAGGAAATTTCAAATTTAAACCCTATCCGAATTTCCATACTTTCGGCAGTTGTGGATATATAATCAATGATGCAATGGTATTTACTTCGGATACCTTTCTTTGTTACCACACATGGGATTTCTTAAATAACAACAAAAATCTTAAACAGCTGATTATTGAGGTCTCTTTTCCTTCGGCATATAATCGTCTTGCAGTTTTGAGTAAACATCTCACGCCACTGCTTTTAGAAGATGAGTTGAGGGCACTCAAGAGAGATGATGTTAAAATATATATCAATCACATAAAATATGAGTACTTGGATGCTATAATAAACGAATTAAAAGAGATAGGTTTATACGATAGAGTTACGATTTTAGATGATAATTCAGAAATTGAGATAGGATAGATTATGTTAATTCATTCAAACAACAAAGAAATCAACAATCTCCTTATAAGTGTAGCCGATAAGATTCAAAAGTTGTCAGCAGATTTAGATAATAATAGGATGGATTCCATAAACCCTGTTTTGGAAGCTATTAAAACTTTTGGCGAGAAAAAAACAGAGCAAATTTCTCATCTCAATGAGATTGGAGCTGCCCTCTCAACAGAGACTGAAGTTGACAATTTACTCTATATGATTATATCTAAGGGTAAACTCTTTACAAATGCTGATGGCGGAACACTTTACATGATGAGTGAAGATGAAAAGTCGCTTCTTTTTAGAATAGTAGAAACCGATTCGCTTGGTATTAAGATGGGTGCAAACGGAGAAGAAATATCATGGCCTCCGCTTCCTATTTACCTAGAAGACGGTTCTTACAATCATAAGATGGTTGCAGTTCACTGTGCTATAGAATCAAAAATAATCAATTTTGAAGATGTATATAACTGTGATGGTTTTAATTTTGAGGGAACGAAGAAATTTGATGCTAGCACCGGCTTTCGCTCGCAATCGATGCTGGTGGTTCCTATGATTAATAACAATAAAGATGTTATCGGTGTATTGCAGCTTCTTAATGCTCGTAACAGTGATGGAGATGTTATAGGATTTACGAAAGAAGATGAAAAGCTTGTAATGTCTCTAACATCACAAGCGGCAATAGCAATAACAAATGCAAAGATGATTCATGACTTGAAAGAGCTTTTGGAATCATTTATAAAAAGTATCGCTTTTGCAGTTGACCAAAAATCACCTTACACGGGTGGGCATGTGGAAAAAGTGGCGATTTTATCTCTAATAATTGCTGATGCACTCAATCGCGTTGCATCCGGCAAGTACGCAGATGTAAAATACAGCGAAGATGAGCTAGATGAGATTAGAATTTCTGCATTGATGCACGATGTTGGAAAGATTACCACACCTCAACATGTTATGGATAAAGCTACAAAACTAGAAACCGTCTATGATAGAATTAATACAATTAGAATAAAGTTTGAACTTTTAAAACGAGACTTGAAAGTAGAGATGCTTAACAAAAAAATTAAACTCATCGAAAGTGGAGCTAGTTCGGATGAGATTAAATTAATTGAGGATGCATTAGAAGAAGAGATAGATATACTCGATGAAGAGATATATTTTTTGGTAGTCTCCAATGTAGGCGGAGAGTTTATGACAAATGAGCACATTAAGAAAATAGAAGAAATTGCACAAAGAAAAGTTACGATAAATGAGATTAAACAGAATATATTGAGTAATTTTGAAGTTCAAAATTTATGTATAAGAAAAGGAACTCTAACAGATGAAGAGCTTGCAATAATGAGAGATCATGCAAGAGTCAGTAACGAAATGCTTGATGCGTTACCGTTTCCTAAACATTTAAAACGCGTGCCTGCAATAGCCGGCGGGCATCATGAAAAACTCAACGGCAAAGGTTATCCAAAAGGATTAACTGCAGATGAATTAAGTTTAGAATCAAGAATATTAGCATTATCAGATATTTTTGAGGCACTCTCAGCCTCTGACAGACCCTACAAAGATGGTAAAAAGATGAGCGAAGTTATGAAAATCATAAGCTTTATGATTAAAGATGGAGAGCTGGACGGTGATTTAGTACAGTTCTTTTATGATGAAAAATTGCATCTAAAATATGCAGAACAATGTTTTAAACCTGAACAGATAGATGTTTACTAAAAAAATTGTTTAAAACCGTCATTTTGGTAACATTGTAGATTTTTTTTATTTATTGCTGTTGATTTTACAATAGCTTTTATAAGAAGTTCTGTAAACTTTACCAAATATTTCTAAAGGGTTCTCGATGAAAAAAGTTTTTATTGCTATTATGTTTATGATGCCTCTTTATATATTTGCTTTAGATATAGAAAAGAGTTATGTGCGAGCTATGGATGCTTATAAAGCAAAAGATTTTCAGACCTCGTATGACCTTCTCTCAAAGCTCTACATGACAAAGCTCTCTGATGCAAATTTGAACTTTAGCCTTGGCATGTCTGCGTATGAAACAGGACATTATGAAATGGCACTTGCCGCTTTTGAGCGTGTTGAGATGCTTGAGCCTGCAAATCTTAGAAATAAGCTAGAAAAAGCCAGAACTTATTTTATGTTAAAAATGTATGAAGATTCAGAACTTGCATTCAAAGAGGTTTTAGCCAACCCCTTAATTCCCGAGAATGTACGAAAAAATATAGAGTTATATCTCTCTAAAGTTACGCAAGTACAACAAAAATCATTTACATATTTAACAATTGCTATGGATATGCTTTATGATTCAAATATAAACTCCGGTCCGATGGATGCTAGTTACACTCTAGGAAATACAGAGTATGCAACACCTGATAAGAAGTCAGATAATGCATATCAAGTTTCTGCAGAGTTGGTAAACATCTATGATATCGGTGAAACAAATAGCTTCGCCATTAAAAATAGAGCTTCTGCCTATTTGAACTATTACCAACAAGAAAAAGATTATGACACGCAATATTTCGCTTACATGCCAAGTCTTCTCTACAAACAACCTGCATATACTGCAGAGATTGCTTTGGGTGCTGATATTGTAACTCTAGGAAATAAGAATTATTTGCAAACGCTTTCTCTCATGCCCCGATTTGAGCATGGACATACAAACACTTTAAGAAGCATTGCATATTTGAAGTACCAAGCAAAAAAATTTCAACAATCAGAGCTGTATAATTTAGATGCAAATCATTATGAGCTCTCTTATGGATTGCAAAATATTTTAACTCCTCGCTCTTATATTCAAGCAAATCTCACAGGCATTACAGAGAAAAAAATCCAAGGTACCAGAGTAGATGTTGACTATAATGAATATAAGATGAGTGCTACTTATGCAAATCAGTTCACACCTACTTATGGCGGTGAACTATACGCTCAAATCAGAAAAAGAAAATATGACGATTACAATACACTTTTTGGTTCTTCAAGAGATGATACCGGCAAAAGCATAGCTTTATCTCTGAGTGCAAAAATAGTAGAAACTTTGCATTTTAAATTTATAACACACTACGATAGAGTAGATTCAAACCAGAATGTGTTCAGCTATGAAAAATACACGGTATCTGCCGGCGTAGTAAAAACTTTTTAGGATGTATACTATGAAAATATTTAATAAAATCATTCTCTCTTTAATGTTACTAAGTTCGGTTGTACTGGCAAATAGTGTTGCAACTATTACATCTCTGCAAGGGAGTGCTTCTATTGTTCATGAAGCTAACAGCATAAAAGCAACAGTTGGTGCAACACTAAGTGAAAAAGACACTCTAAAAACAGAAGATAAAAGCAAGGTTCAACTCATTTTCAATGATGAAACTATCATAACCATTGGTAAAAATAGTAATTTTTCTATCAATGAATATTTATATGAGGAGAACAAAGAACCCTCTGCGAAGTTTGGTCTTCTCAATGGTGCCATGCGAACCATAACAGGCAAAATAGGCAAAATAGCCCCTGACAAATTCAGTGTTCAGACCAGAACAACAACAATTGGCATTCGTGGAACAAACTTTACTGTCTTAGTGCAACCAAATGGAGTGAATATGGTTTATTGCACTTTAGGAGAGATTACCGTGAGTATAAACCACAAGCTCTCTACTGTTACTCAGGGGTTTTACATGGGGATTTCTCCTGATGGAAAAAGAAGTGATCCTATAAAATTCACGCCAAAACAGTTAAATGATATGAGAAACGAAAGTTTCACAAAAACTGAAGACAACAATGAAGAAGAATCTGAAGCTATAACTTCCGTTGATATTAAAACTCCGATAGATACGACAAAAGTTGAAAATATCCACATGGAAGCGAGAGATATAGCAGCTCAAACAACAAACAGTCTCCAAACAGTTGCATTCGGTGCCGCTGAAAATATTACTGAAGAAAAATCTACACCGGATAAAGCGGCAGATGCCGTTGTCGATTATTATACTTATTTTTCCGGCGTTACTAGTGATATTGATTTTACTCATTATGCCAACCACTACTATTATGGCTCGGCGACAGTAGTAAATAATATTTCAATTCCCGGATATATCATGGGCAACATGGCTGTTTTATCCTCAGGGGAGTTTAATGATATAAATAATCCGGTTTCATTTGAGTTTTATGGAGCTTTAGCAGGGCAGGCAACGAACAATTTTAATGTTAAATTTACAGGGGTTTACGGTTGGAATTATGACATTAATACGGATAGCCATACTAGCGGCAAGGTAAATATTAACCTTCTCCAAGATTCTGCAAGTAACTATATGCGAACTACGCAAGATGATCTTTCTGCTACTGATTCAATGATTTGGGGGGATTGGAGTACACATGCAGCTTATATTAATGCCAACGGAGAGACTATTGAGAACACACGAAATGGATTATGGATGGCGGGAGAACCAACGCCATATAGTATTATTGAGAGTTATCACACTTCGAATATGATTGCACAATATGATGGAATATACAAGGCTTACTCGGATAATGGCACGAGTTTACCTAAAAGCGAAAGTGGACATTCGGATATGTTTGTTGATTTCGGTGCCGGTACCGCTTCATTAAACATATACCTTCCAACAGCAAATACTACAGTTTGGGAACACTATAATATGTCTGTATATGGGAATTATACGGGTGGTTCCGGTTCTGGCACTAATAATGTTGGTAGTCATACTGATTGGCAATTCTATGGCACAGATGGTAAATCAGTTGGTGGAATTTTTACTATATACAACAACACAGTACCTGTAACAAAAGGTGTGTATGAAGTTACCACAACTGCTATTACTCCAAAATAATTAAACAATACACAATCCTCATCGCACTTCTTTGAGGTGCATGCCTCTTTTAACCAAACTACTTCCAATCACTCGATAATCGTGTAAGAGATTTTTATAATATTCCGAAAGAGAAAAATCCACATGCCAAGTAGTTTTTCTACCCTTTTGTCGTATGGACAAATACACCATTAAAATTTTGAGGCGGAAACTCTATATAGTGTTCACATCGCTCTATATAGATATCATAGATTTTTATATTACTCTTATCTTCCCATCCATTTAGCTCTTTAAAAATCGCTAAAGCCTCTTCAAACTTTTCTGATTTGTAAAGGTCTATTGCTTGATGATACAGACGAAGCTCTTCTACGAGTCTCTCTCTGCTTGAGTAAAAGAGCGGTTCTTCCCCCTCCCTATCAAAATCATGAATCTGCCAAATCTCAAGAGGCTCTATTTTCCCCTTAACAGTTACCAAATCTAAAAAACGGTAGATATATTTTCCGGTTAATTTATTTTTTGTAAAATTAGAAATATTAAGCCTGGAGTTATAATATTTACACAAAGATTCTAATCTTGCACCGACATTTATCGGGTCACCTATAACTGTATAATCTGAGCGTATTGTTGAACCCATCTCCCCGACAATTGCCACTCCGCTATTGAGTCCTATACCGATATCTACGATTGGTATATTAGCCTTATCTGCCATTTTTGTTACATTCTCAAATTCCGGATTATTTCTCAACGCTTCATTAAGAGATTTAAGCTTATGAAGTTGTCTAAGACTCGCACATACAGCTCTATCAGCATGATTTTCAACAGAAACAGGTGCATTCCAGTAAGCCATAATTGCATCACCTATATATTTATCAACCGTGCCCCTCTCCTCTATTATTATGGATGTCATGGGTTCCATAATTTCGTTCATAAATTTAATAAGCGATTTAGGATTTCCCATAGCTTCAGAGATATTTGTAAAACCCCTAACATCTGAGAAAAAGACTGTTATCTCTTTTTCAGCACCATCAAGAGTATTTGAATCAGGATTTTTTAGAATATCTTCCATTACATCCGCACTTACCTTGGAAGCAAATTTTCCTTTTATCATATTTTTTTGCTTTGTTTCAAGAAAATAGTTCAAAACCATAGATATTATATATATCGAAAAAGACAAAATAACTACATTAAAGAGAATATTGAGAGCAATTCCTTGATAAAAAAGCATATAATAATTGAATGATAGTTGTAATAAAACAACAAGAGTAAGAACGAGGAGGGTCATAACGGCACTTAGCATACCAAACAAAATTGACAATGTCATTCCAACTAAAAAAATCTGAGTAATATCTGCAGCCATGACCCAAGAAGGCTTAGATATAAAATCTCCGGCAATTATGTTATCTATGGCATTTGCATGCACTTCAACCCCTGGATAGACACTATCAAATGGTATAGCTCTTAAATCCATTAATCCGGCAGCAGAGGTTCCGATAAGAACAAATTTTCCCTCTATATCTTCGGGTTTGAAATTTTTACTATAAATATCTGAAGCTGAAAGATAGTGATAAGAAAAGGCAGGACCGCGAAAATTAACCAACATTCTTCCAAAGCTATCTGTTGGAATCTCCACAGAACCTGAGCGTACACTTTGAACTCCAATATCTTCTGCATAATTTACATAAACTTTATCTGCTTGTGTCATGATACGAACCATCTCCATCGCAAGTGAAGGATAAACTGCTCCATCATATTTCATAACCAAAGGTACACTACGAACTAACCCGTCACTATCAGGAAAGGTATTGAAAAAACCACTGGAGTAAGCATTTTCCTGAGCAATAGAAACATTTAAAATTGCACGTTTCGCATCAGCAAGAAAATCTCTTTGGGGCTTATGCTTTTCAATATAAATTGCCGGGATACTTGGAGCACCCTCTGTTTTAATTCCATCATCATTGAGCACAAAGATATACCCAAGGATTGTAGGTGTTGATGCAATGGTTTTAGCTAGTATCTCCTCATAGTCTTCTATCCCCTCTGTACTATGTCCCAACTCTTTTAACACTTTAACAGGGTTTGAATTATCATATTCGGCAAATACAATATCGAGTCCAATAACTCCTGCACCGGCATCTGTAAGATTTTGAAGAATTTTTGCAACATCTTTACGCTTCCAAGGCCATTGTCCTAATTCTTTTAAACTCTTTTCATCAATATCCACGATTACGATATCTTCGGATGGCTTTAAAACCCCTCTAATTAAAAAAATATTGTCTCTAAGTTGATTGTCTAATGACATAAACTTATCAGGCATTACAATATAAGCAATACTTGTTAATAAAGATACAAGAAACCCTGCCATAAGATACATTTTAATTTTTTTCATCTGCTTAGCCACCCTATATGTTATTTAAAAATAGTTAAATTTTTCTTTGCAATCTACTACCAAGTAATACTCATCTATTTCTTCAAGTTCATTATACATTCCCTGCGTGAATTAGTGTAACCGTATTAGTTGCACGTAAGTATACATTATTCGTAAGAAATTGATGAAATAAATGCTTTGATATCTGCCATTAACAAAAGTATCACAGCGATAAAAATGAAAGTATGAGAAGCACCTTTATAAACTCTACAAAGAGAGATTCAAGCATCTTCTAAGCGGGAATATAAAAGAGTTTAATGGTGTATTTGATTTTCTGACTAAGGAGTGAGTTAAGGAAAATTCCTTAACTCATTTGCGCAGCGACTTCGGCAGCGAAGTCATCTACTTTTTTCTCAATACCTTCACCTACTTCTAGGCGAACGAAATTTGTAATCTCAGCAGTTCCACCCAACGCTTTAGCAGCTTCAGTAACAGCCTCTGCAACTGTTAATTTGTCATTTAAAACATAAGTTTGGTCTAAAAGTGCTTGTTCTTTATCTAAAGTTGTGTTGTCATCGATAAAACGAGCAAGTTGCCCCGGAACAATTTTGTCCCAGATTTGCTCCGGTTTACCTTGAGCTTTTAACTCAGCTTTGATAGCCGCTTCAGCATTTGCCAAAACTTCCTCTGTTAATTGACACATAGAGATGTACTGAGGTACATTTATAAGTGGTTTTTTAAGACGAGAAAGTTCTTCGTTCTCTTTTTTTATAGCTTCAATTCTACCTATTGTTTCTGATTCTACATACGCAGCATCAAAATCTTTGTAACTTAGCGTTGTAGGCTTCATCGCAGATGCATGCATTGCAATCTGTTTCAAAGTCGCTCGCATGCCCTCTGCAGTTTTTGGAGAATCACATTTTGCTTCAATAATAACTGCTATACGGTTATTAGAATGGATATAACCGTTTATTGCCGTATTAGCATCTGCATTTATAGTTGCAAAACGACGAACAACGATTTTTTCACCGATTTTTGTAACAGCTTCCGTAAATTTTGCACCAAACGGGCTACTCATAAGAGCATCAACATCCGCAGGATTGTTGTTATAAATCTCAGTTACAGTATCTTTTACTAAATTTTTGAAACCATCATTTTGAGCAACGAAGTCAGTTTCAGAGTTGATTTCAACTACTGTAGCTTTAGAAAAATCATCTGCAATTATATAGCCGGCAAGACCTTCAGCAGCAACACGGTCAGCTTTTTTAGCTGATTGTGCAATGCCTCTTTCTTTTAACCAAGCAGTTGCTTTTTCCATATCTCCATCAGACTCAACGAGAGCTTTTTTACAATCCATCATCGGTGCGTCAGTCGCTGAACGCAACTCTTTAACCATTGCTGCCGTAATTTCTGCCATGATTATACTTCCTCTGTTTCTACTGCAGTTTCAACTTCTTCAGTAGGGTTATATTCTTCTTCAACTTGCTTTGATTCTGTTGAACCGCCATTCATTAAAGCTTTACCTTCGTTGATAGCTTCTGTCATTTCACGACAAAAGAGTTGGATAGAACGGATAGCATCGTCATTTCCAGGGATTGGGTAAGTGATAAGGTCAGGGTCACAGTTTGTGTCAAGTGGAGCAACAACTGGAATACCTAAACAACGAGCTTCTAAAACAGCAATGTGCTCTTTTACTGCATCAACAACAAAAAGCATATCCGGGATTTTTTTCATTCCACGGATACCGCCGAAATACTCTTCTAGTTTCTCTTTTTTTCTTGAAAGCATTAAAGCTTCTTTTTTAGTTAAAAGGTTGATTTGTCCATTCTCTTGCATCTCAGAAATGATGTCAAGTTTACGGATTGATTTTTGGATAGTCGGGAAGTTTGTAAGCATACCGCCTAACCATCTGTTATCAACATACGGCATTCCACATGCAATCGCAGCATCTCTAACAGAAGCGCGCGCTTGTTTTTTTGTTCCTA
Organism: Sulfurimonas sp.; assembly: GCA_041662225.1. Taxonomy (GTDB): domain Bacteria; phylum Campylobacterota; class Campylobacteria; order Campylobacterales; family Sulfurimonadaceae; genus Sulfurimonas. Next base: position 64,891 of record JBAZSX010000002.1, on the reverse strand, counting down.
CAAAAAGAACAGTTTTGCCTTCAGCAGCAGCATCAACAACAATTTGGTATGTGTTACGGAAATAACGAAGTGTTTTTTGTAAATCTATAATATAGATGTTTTTACGAACACCGAAAATATATTTCTTCATTTTCGGGTTCCAACGACGTGTTTGGTGTCCGAAGTGAACACCACATTCTAAAAGGTCTTTCATAGTTACCATGGGTAATCCTTAAGGGCTGTTTCTCAAGCCAGAAATTTTATCAGTTAGCTTTGGTATCACCGAACAATTATGCCCTAAAAAGGGTGTTGCACTGATTTTGTGGCAGATACCTGTTAATGTTTTCAGCTGCATATAGCAAAAGAAAAATCGGCGCATTATACTTAAATGCTCTTTAAAATAAGCTTACTTTATGTTATGCTGGATTTGAATCTTATTTATATAGAAGTCAGTATTGCATTTTTGTAAAAATAAAGTCTTGTTTGCATGTAAATCCTTAGCTTACTATTATTGGTTAATTTTTATTAAGAAATTGACATTATTCAATCAAATGTAGCGTAAAGTTACAAGTACAACATACAACTAATATTAAAATATAGTTGTATTGACTTTATAAGATGGGGGGGGGGGTAATATATCTAGATTGTAAAAAAATAATAAATAATTATATTTAAAAGTTCATTTTAAGATATTGAAGGATTGCAAGGATGCAATCCTCTTTAGATTCTTGAACATTTAAATATACCTATTTCATGGGTAAAATATTAAAGGAGTAATATGAAAACAAAACTTAGTATAACGCTTAGTGCGTTATTAATCGGCTCGGTGCTTTTAACTGGATGTGGAGACAGCGGAAGCAGCACTCCTGCGGCGGATGCAAACACTACACCTGCAGCTAATACAACAACTGACACAACAACACCTGCAGCGGCGCAAGGACCTCAGTTCACAACAACGATGCTGGCAGGAAAAACTTTTTACACGAGTTGGCCAAATTATCAAATAGATTATAATGCAAACACTGTAACTAGCGTAACATATAACGAGGACATGCAGTTCAATTTCTCTGCGAATGCTGCTGCGGTTGAAGCCGTTAGCCTCACAGATAATCAAAATTTCGGGACAATTCCAATCACAATTGATAAAGACATTTTAGGCTTTACTGGGCATGGTGGAGATTCTTTAATCAAAGAGCTCAATGGCAACCTGCTTATTGGTCAGGGTGGAGATATAGCTGTTTGGACGCCAACTCAGGGTGGACAAAAAACTGCATATGAGGCACTGCTTGCCGGTGAAAAGCTCACGATTGCAATGCTTACAGCCAATCCTTGGTATAAACTTTATGTTAATTCTAACAACGGTAGCCGTACTTATGAGTGTCAAGCAATGCTTACATACGATAGCAATGGAACTGTGACTTCTACTTACATGAAAAATGGAGTATTAACAACAGAAACTAGCCTTGATAATAAAGTTGCCAATGCTGTAGATGGTGTAGTACATGATGTGGCGTTTGCAGCTGCAACTCCAACTGCAATTTTTGGTCATGATTATACAATTAAGTTTAAAAACAAAGCAGATGTTGCACGATATATTAGTACTGACGAATCTGTTACCCCTACTCAAATTGACACTTGTATGGCGAACTATCCTAACTAACAATTATGCACTGCCTTTTGGCGGTGTATTTTCTCACTCTTTCAACATTTCAGAAATTTCACTTATTGCTTCATCATTTTTTAGTCTGAACTTTATCTCTATTCTTCTGGATGCGAATTTATCTTCAAGAGTGCTGTCATTCATGTCATAAATCAAATCCGTATCCGACCTGCCGCTTGCAGCTATAAAAACTTTTAAATCTTTTTCTAGTTTCGGCTGAAGGGTGAGTATAAACTTCATAACTTCGAAAGCTCTTTTTTGAGAGAGTTCTAAATTGTGGAGATACTCTCCATCGCTGTTTGTGTGCCCCTCTATGATTATTCTCTCTAAATTATCTCGTATCTCTTGCTCGTTCATCATCACATCAATATATTCAGACAACACGCCCTGAAGTGCCGTCTTTGCATCATCTTTGAGTGTATATTCCCCTTGGTCGAAGAGTATGTTTCCGGCAATACTGAGAGAGCCGTCTTTTGGATTGACGGCTATTTTGTTGCCAAGTTTGGTTCGCAACTTCTCTATTACCACTGCTTTTACGGATGTTAATTTGTTAATTGACTCTTTCGTCTGCTCAAGCTCTTCTTTTAATTTCTCTGCATCGTCCTGTTTTTTTGCAGCCTCTTGAACAAGTTTTTCTATAGACTCTTTTTGAAGCTGAAGTTCGCTTGTCATGTAGGAGTACTTCATGACGACAACACCGACAACCAAGATAAACACAAAGAGCAATCCAGCCATCAAATCGGCATAAGAGATCCAGAAATTATTTTGAGAATCGTTAATTTTTTTCATGCTTATTTAATTTCTTTTGCTTTGGATGTCGCATGTATCAATATATCCAGTTTTTCAAGCAATTCTATATTGAAATCTTCCAAACTCTCTTCAAAAGATATTACTGACTCTACCATGCGGTCATTGCCATTTTTAATATTCAAACTGTTTTTTTCAAACGATTTGAGTGCCTTTTCAATATTATCCTGAAATCTTGTGTACAACATTTCAAGTGTGGAAACTGATTTATCAATACCTTTCATCTGTTTTTTGTTTGTCTCAGAGTAAGCGCTATCAAGCCCATCCAGAAGCTTCAGCATTCCGTTTGAGAGGTCAAGCAGCTTGTCAGACATAGAACCTATACTTGTTTTTGCCTCAGCTAAGTTGGTACTAAATCCGCCAAAAAAGCCGTTTATTTTATGAGTTTCTGAATTTAATTCTACTAAAGATGTAGCCAAAATATCGGCAACCTTAGTGGATGATTCATTCTGTAAAACAATAAGCTTCTGGCTATCTTTAAATACTTTGCTTAATGTTTCCAGCTCTGAGATATTGTAGGAGAGCGTCTCATAGGAGGTGTTGGCTACTGTAATGGATTTGTCCAGTTTTTCACTTACCGTAATCTGCTTATCTGTGCTTATTACGAGGCGATCAACCAAATCATCCATAGCTTCCGAAACATTCAACAATCTCTCCGACACGCCATCAATTGAGGTTTGCGAGCTTCTAAAGTTATTTGTAGTAATCTCAAGGGTCTGAGTAATATTTTCTGTCTGCATGCTAAAGGAAGATATTACCTTATTTAAGATTTCTGCAACTTCTTTAGATGACTCATTTTGGGATGTCATGGCATCATAATTCGATTGAAACAGTTGACTGAGTGATTGCAATTTATCCACATTATCGGATAAATTTGAATAAGATTGATTGGCTGCCGTAATTGACAGATCTAATTGTTCACTAATTGCTTCCTGCTTCTCTGTGATTATTGAAAATTTCTCAACTACCGATTTATATGTTTTTCGGAGCTCCTCATGGAATACTCTATCTGCTTTTAATGTTTTGTAGAGCAGTCCGGTCTGCACATTAATCGTATCGTTGAGTTTTTGAATAAAGTCCGGCGAAAGCGACTGTTTGATTGTCTCTTGCAGACCGCGATTTAGGAGTTGCTGCTCTACAAAAGTGGCTCTTTTGAGCTCCTCTTCGCTCCACAACTTCTTCTCAAACACCTCTTTAATCTCTTGCAACTCTCTCTCTATAAGGGAAAACCCTTTTTTTTCAAAAAAGACCCACCAGAGTGATAAAAAGATTCCATAAATAGAGGCATAAAAAGCAGTTCCGACACCGCCGAGCAGCTTCGTTATCTCATGGTTTAAGGCATCCGCCGAACCTGCACTAAAATCCGGCATGGAGAGAGCGATACTGATAAAAGTACCTAATATGCCCAAAGTCGGAAATGTTCCCGCCGCCACTGCAGCATAATTATCGTTGCGAAGTTTTTGTGAGAATCTATCAAAAAACTTATCCACTGAGCCGATAGCCTTTTTTTCTCCCATCAAAAGAGTAAGGTTCTCATCAATATATTTGGAGACCTCCAATATAAGAGCTCTCTTAGTATTGTGAAAAGTACAGGTTGAATAACATGCATTATGCTTTACAAAAAAACCAAAAACTACATAGATTACACCAATGATAAGAATAGAGTGCAGCTCCATTTGCAGAGGAATAATCCCCATGTAGGCAATTAGCACTAAAAAAGTCAAAAGTGTCGGTACTGACATAATTTTAAGTAAATTACCTATACAATCTAATGCTTTTCCCTCTTTTTTTAACTGAAAAAATTCTTCGAAACTTTTTTTATTCATCCTATGTCCTCTATGGGTATTTGTACATTTCTATTTTTTATTTGATATGATAACGACTCTAAACTGCATATTGGGACACATCATGAAAGCCGTAATAATAATTCTATTTTTTAAATTTATAACTTTAAATCTCTATGCGGATATAAAGTGGATTCCTATTGAACCGATAGCACCGATTACACCTATAAACATGAATGAAGCTGACAAACCTGAGAGCAACATATCCAAAACTAAACCTGCAAATCAACTGCTTGACAATATAAAAACTATTCAATACCTGCTTGATAGTACGCGTGAGAGAGAAGATTTAGACAGAGAGAGCGAATAACGACTGAACTCTTGCCAACTCTTCTTTTACTATCTCCACATGCCCTTTGACTTTTACACTCTTCCATAGAGCTTTTATCACTCCGTTTGGATCAATAATCAGAGTTGTACGAACGATTCCCATATACTCTTTGCCATAGTTTTTTTTCAACTGCCATACGCCGTAGAGCTGCATCATATTTGTCTCTTCATCACTCAATAGCGTAATATTCAACTCTTGTTTTTCTATAAAATTGCGATGTTTTTTTGTACTGTCTGCACTCACACCGATAATGATGGCATCAAGGTCTGAAAAATCCGGTGCTGCTTCGCTGAACTCACATGCCTCTGTTGTACACCCTGGAGTGCTATCTTTTGGATAAAAGTACAAAACTATCCACTTGCCCATTAAATCTCTTAAACATATCTCTATGTCATCTTGGTTCGGTAAGCAAAATTCCGGTGCTTGGCTGCCGATTTCTAACATGGTAACTCCTTTGATTTAATCTCATAAAGCAAAGCTTTATGTAGCTTTAGGGGGTTGTAGGGACTTTAGTCCCTGCCACTAAAACGGACGTGTTCGTTTTAGTGCGTAAAATCAATTAATACATAAATAGTAGCATGTAAACCCAAATGCCTGTGAGTGAAGTAAGAACGACTCCCGTAAATATAAAAAGTCCCGCTTTTTTATGGTTGTGTGTTGCTAAAAGTTTTTTTATCATAGCAAATGTCGTAATCCAGATAATCAGCGTTGTTACAGATATTGCAATGTGAAACATTAGAACTGCAAAAATATAGTTGTGCGATGCGGAAGTTCCTTCAATAAAATATTTATATCCACCGCCCAATCTCACTCCATACTCAAAATAAGTAAGAACAATAACCGAGAAAGCAAAGATAAATATCTGTAAAAAAGCGTGATATTTATACTTTTTAAGTTTTGCCAAATAGATAGCACCTGCTACCAAAAGAGGCAAAAGTGCCACGATGAGAGTAACCATATCCATAAAAAAGGGCGCTCTCGTTCCTAAAAAACCTTGGTGAAACATATATTCCATATTACTCATATTCTAATCCTTTGATAATTCATTTTTTGATGAAATTTTGTATATAGGCTACTCATCCATTTCCTCTTCCAAAAGGTTTTGCAACTCCTCTTTGTTTGGTAAAATGGTGAGATACTTACTTGCAAAAATTTGAGTGTTCTCTTTTGGCAGGGTCATCTCCACAAGTGCTTTACTTTTGTCCTTACAAAGAATTATACCGATAGTCTGGTTTTCCTCGTCTATTTTTTCTACCCTGTCAAAATAGTTTACATACATCATCATCTGCCCAATGTCTTGATGTTTTAACTCACCGATTTTGAGGTCAACCACTACAAAGCATTTTAAAAAACGGTTGTAAAACACTAAGTCAACGGCAAAATGTTTCTCATCTATTGTAATTCTTTTTTGACGAGCAACAAATGTAAAACCTTTGCCAAGTTCTAGCAAAAAGTGTTCTAGTTTGTCTATAAGTTTTTGCTCTAGTTCACTTTCACTGTAACTTTTCAATATTGGCAAACCTACAAACTCCAAAATATAGGGATCTTTTATCATCTCTTTAGCAGATTCTATTATTTGCCCTTTTTGCGACAACTCTTGTACTTTTGATTTATCATAACTAAGTTTCAGCCGTTCAAAAAGTCCACTGTTAAATTGTCTTTTGAGCTCTCTTAAAGTCCAGCTGTTTTGCACGGCTTCTATTTCGTAAAAATTTCTTTCGTCTTCACTGCTTACTCTCGTGAGAAATATATAGTGCGACCAGCTAAGAGCAAATTTCCGAGACGCTGTCTCCGATTTTGAATATGTCACATAAAACTTTCGCATATTTTCTAAATTATCTACCGAAAAACCTTTACCGAACTCTTTTATCAGTTCAGCTGAGAGAATTTTTATCAGCCCTTTGCCATATTCTGCCCTCTGATTTCCATTTTGTTCCTCTTCTACAATTCTTCTGCCTATCTGCCGATAAGTCTCTGTCATGGTTGTGTTAATAGTTTGATAAACTCTGTTTCTTGCATCTTGAAGTAGAGTTTTTATCTCGCTGTACAAATTGCTGTTTTTTTGAATATCAGCCATTTTTTGATACTTTTTGAGGAGAAAGCTTTTTAATGGTGTTTTCATCTTGTTCGCTTAAATCTATTTCATTATCTACAATAAACTTCATTTCTATTGCCTCAGATAATTTTAGTTTTCGCAATTTTTGCTTTTTGATAGTACGCATACGCTAATCCTAACATAACAATTGCTATCACAAGTACAATGATTATTTGGTGCAAATATTGGTTTATTAACTCTTGATTTTCGCCTATAAAATATCCAAGCAAAACAAGGATAAAAGCCCATATTGCCGAGCCTAAAGTTGTATAAATTGAGAATACGACCAAATTCATTCGTGCAAGTCCTGCAGGGATGGAGATAAGGTGGCGAATGACCGGCAAGAGTCTTCCTATAAAAGTGGATATATGACCATGTTTTTCAAAGAAGCCGTCCATTTTTACCAAGGCATCTTCATTTACAAAAAAATATTTTCCATATTTTTTGAGTACTCTTCGCCCAAGAGAGAGTGCTAAGTAGTAGTTTACAAAGGCACCGGCGAGTGAACCTGCCGTAGCACTTACGATTATCAAAGATATATTCATCTGCCCCTGCGAAGCCAAATATCCGGCGGGAATGAGGACTATTTCACTCGGAAGTGGGAGAAAAGAACTCTCGATGCTCATAAGTATGAAGATGCCCCAATAACCCCAGTCAAATATCAAATCTACTAAATCTTGTGCCAACTCTTTTATCATTTAAGTGCATCCTCTACATCTTTTATCATCTTTTTTGCTACATCTTTTTTGGAGTATTCCAAAAGTCTTTGGCTCTTATCTTCGAGCTTCTCATCCAATATTGACAGAAGTATTTCTTTCAAACCCTTCCCCTCTCTCTCACACCAGCCAAGACTGTTCTCAACTATAAACTGTGCATTATAAAACTGATGGTCACCCGCGGCATGCGGATAGGGAACAAAAAGAGTCGGCACTCCGCTGACGCAGAGCTCCCAAAGTGTACTTGCCCCTGAACGGCTCACCGCCAAGTCCGCTTGTGAAATTAAATCCGGCAGCTCTTTTGTAAAACCGTACAACTCCGCCTCGACACCTAACTCTTCATACTCTTTTTTAACTCTTTCATAATCACCCTCACCCGCTTGATGGATAATTTTTATGCCTCTGCTTTGAAGCTCTTTTGCCACGCTTAGTGCCAACGCATTGATAGCTTTTGCACCCTGAGAGCCGCCTAAAAAAATGATAGTTTTAAGCTCCTCTCTCACCCTTGCACCCATGTAGAAGCTCTCGTTTACGGGATAGCCTTGAATTGGAGAGTTTTTATCATACGCCGATATAAATCTTTTTGCATAGGGTTTGAGCAGAGAGTTCAGCCTTCCCTCCACTGCGTTTTGCTCATGTATAAAAAGAGGTATAAAACGGCTTAGAGAGGCGAATGATGCAGGTGCCGCCGAGAATCCGCCGACACTGTAAACCGCTTCGATTTTATGTTTTTTCAAAATCCCTCTTGAAGCAAAAAAAGCTTTAAGTATTTTATAGAGTGCCTTGAACTTTCCAAAACCTTTTTGGTTTACAACACCCGTAGTTTCTAAAAAATAGACAGCAGAAAATGGGCTGTTATGCTCAAAATATTTTTTATCCTGACCTGAAGTCGAACCTATAAATATCACCTCATGTCCGCATGCCACGGCACTCTCAACCAAGGATTGCGCTATCATCAGATGACCGCCCGTTCCGCCGCCCGTAATACAAAGTTTCATTTTTTTCTCCATTACATTTTACAATAAGCTTCTTGAAAAACTAAGCGAACGACTCTGTAGCAAAGCAAAGCCTTAGTGAGCGTATTTTGAGTTTTGCAACTTAACTATTGTGGCAAAACTTTTTTTGATGCCATTATTACCATGCCGATACCGATAGATGCTGCCAACATTGTAGAACCGCCATAACTTATAAAGGGAACAGAGATACCCTTAATCGGAGTGATTCCGCTGATTCCATAAGCATTTACCAAAAAGGCAAAAGAGAGAAGTAGCCCTATTCCCAGACTAAAAAGATAGACACTTCTGTCATTGGAGCGGTTTGCAACCCTGAATATTCTGAGTAGCATCCACATAAAGAGAAAGACAACACCCACAACACCTACAAAACCAAACTCTTCGGCAATTCCTGCCAAAACAAAGTCTGTATGAACCTCGCTCAAAAAGCCAAGCTTGAAGGTTCCGTTTGCTAGTCCGACTCCAAAAATTCCACCGTTATGGATAGCATTGAGAGAGTGTCCAATTTGGTAGGGTTCAACCTCTGTAGGAATTCTCAACTTCTCTGCCATGGCAGCCGGAAAAAGTTCCAAGACACTGTTTTGAGCCAGGGCCCACCAAGATTTTATTCTGGTGATTCTATGCTCTGCCGCTAAAATAAAAAAGACAAAAAGCATTAAAACAACGGATAAAATGGTTAAGAAGAATCTAAAACTGCTTCCTGCAAACATCAACATAAATAGGAGCGTAAGCCCGAGCACTACGACCTGTCCCAAGTCATTCTGTACAAAAGCTATAATAAACATGGCAACAACAAAAACAAGAGCGTAGGGAGTGAAGCGCTTTAATTCACTAAAGATTCCCATACCGTCATGGTGACCCAATTTTCTCGAAAAACTCCAGGCAAGAAAATAGACGAACCCGATTTTAAAAAACTCAACCGGGGCTAAAGAGAAACCGCCGATTTTTATCCATCTTTTTGCTCCGCCTACGGCAGAAACCAGAAATTCCGGCAAAAACGGCATAGCAATCATCAAAATTGTTGAGATAAAAAAGAGTGTAAACCCTATAATTTTCAGCCATTTGTCAGGCTCTAGCTGAGACAACATCCAGATAATCACAATACTAAAAAGTCCAAAAGCAACCTGTCTGATAGCAAAATGAAACTCATTTACGCCAAAGAGGAGTGTTGTATATTCAGATAGGGTATAAGAGAGAGCTATTCCGATACCGATAAGTGTCGAAACTAATGCAAAGAGAGTTCTATCCGCCATAAATCCAAACTACTTAATTTTGTTGATTTTTAAAACAAATTCAACTTCAGGTTGTGAGAGATGTAGCTCTTTAGAGATTGTCTCCAGCGATACGCCCTGCTTGAAAAGCGAGATAATTTTTTCATCATCATTTGCATGGATTGAGGAGGGAATAGAAAACTGTTTTACCCCGCTCTCCAAAGATGAAATCCTAGAATCAACCTGCATATCTATTGAATGGATAGTCTCTTGCATATGTTTCAGCCCGACTGTGAGAGGCTGAATCATATCATAGACGCTTCTCTCTATCTCTTGATAAATCTCCTCATCACTCATTCCTCTTGTATTTTGCTGCAAACTTTTTTGAGACTCCGTAATATTTTTCTTGAGGTAGAATATCTCTCTTTGTAACTCATCAACCACTGTAGCAATAGAGCGGATGTTTCTGCTATAGTCGGAATCTTTACTTGATACATAATAGATAAGATAAAATATCACAGCTACCATCGCCGCTGCAATATACTCTGTAAGACCAAAACTGCTCACAAAAGCGCTCAAATTCAAAGATTCTAATTTCATTTTTTACTTTCTTTTGCTTCACGGATGAGCAATCGCTCTCTTGATGTAAGGTAAGTTGCCCATTCTGCTTCATCTCTTTCATGTGTTCTGGTAATAGCAGCCAAAGTCGGAGAGAGTGCTTCAAAAAAAATACCGATATCTCTTTTTGGATGAATAGGCATCTCAACTCTTCCATAATACTTCGTGCCCACAGACAAAAGAGGCGCATCTAAATTAAAGTGTTCAAAGCCGATAGAGTCTATGTGTGCTTTTGTTGTAAGTGGAACTCTTGAAGGCTCCTCATGTTTTAGGAATTTCTCAAGTGCATCTATTTTATTATGAAGTTCAACAAGAAGATTTAATAAAATAGGGTCAGTTTCTTGTGTATCACCTCTTGTTTTAGCATGTTTGACCCACTGATTTATAGGGCTATTCTCAGACTCAATCAGCTTATGGTACTCACTCTCATACGCCTCTGCTTCACTTGTTAGTTCGCTAAAACTGATATTTATTTGTGCCGGAACTAAACGGGGATTCATAAAGCCGCCTTATCTAAAATAATAAAAATCAAAAATGCAACGCCCAAGTAACCATTCACCGTAAAAAATGCACGGTCAATTTTTGTAAAATCTTTTCGTACCAAAAAGTGTTCATAGCCTAGCATAACAGCACTTGCAACCACCGCCGCAATGGCAAAAAACCCTAATCCGGCACTCCAAACAAAGAGAGTCCAAAATAGCACGCTCAGCATGTGAAAGAACGATGAGATAAAAAGGGTAGCATTAGCTCCATACTTAGATGGAATGGAGTGAAGATTGTTCTTTTTATCAAACTCAATATCCTGAAGTGAGTAGAGCAGATCAAACCCAGCCACCCAAAAAATCACACCCAAACTAAGCAAAACAGACCAAAGCGGTATTGCTCCACTCACGGCAACAACCCCGGCAATCGGCGCAAGTCCGAGTGAAATACCTAACACTACATGTGCCAAAGATGAAAATCTTTTAAAGTAAGAGTAACTCCCCAAAACGAAAAGAATCGGAATGCTAAGGGCAAAAGCCAATGAGTTTATCATAAATGCCACAGCTACAAAAATTAAGGCGTTCACGACAATAAAAATCATAATACTTGCACCATCCAATCTTCCGTCTACATTGGGTCTGCTTGAAGTTCTAGGGTTGAGCGCGTCTATGTCTCTGTCCGCGTATCTGTTGAGCCCCATGGCAAAGTTTCTTGCACTGAGAGCTGCCAAAGCACCCATAAAAAGGAGCCAGAAGCCAAACCATCCGTTCGCCGCAACAATCATCGCTATAAAAATAAATGGCAAAGAAAATATAGAGTGTTCAAACATAACCAGTTCGTTAAAATCTTTTAATTTTTTGATATATCTTTGCACCATTCTACCTTACCCAATAATTGAGGCTTATTCTATCCAAAGTTGTTTTAAAATGATATAATTTCCGGATGAACAATGAGATAAAACAACTGGCAATCATAGGTGCAACGGCATCGGGAAAGAGTGATTTGGCGATAAAAATCGCTCAAAAAATAGACGCGTATATTCTCTCAATCGACTCGCTCAGCATCTACAAAGAGATTGATGTAGTCTCGGCAAAACCCTCCCATGAAGAGCTCTCCTTAGTAAAACATTTCGGCATAGATGTTTTGTACGCAAATGAACATTTTAGTGTTGATATTTTTATAGATTTATACAAAGAGGTACTCTCTACCTGCCAAAGAGAGGGCAAAAATCTTATCATAGTCGGCGGTACTTCTTTTTATCTGAAATCTCTCATGCAGGGCTTATCAGAGCTTCCTCAAATAACCAAAGAGACCTCTTTGTATGTGCAGACAAAACTGGCAAACTTAGAGAGTGCACATGCTTTTTTGTCTCATCTTGACTCGCACTACATGCAAAATATCGCACCAAACGACAGCTACAGAATAGAGAAGATGCTCCTGATTTATGAGGCTTCAAAGCTCACACCTTCGGAGTGGTTCAAAGAGAATCCTCCAAAACCAATCATTGAGAATTTAGATATTTATAATATTGATGTGGAGAGAGATATTTTAAGAGAAAGAATTTCAAAAAGAACGAACAAAATGCTGCAATATGGTTTGATAGATGAAGTTTGTTATTTGGAGCAAAAATATACGAGACTTCCAAATGCCATGAACTCGATCGGCATCGTGGAAGTTTTGGAGTTTTTGGACGGCAAAGTAACCAAAGAAAAGATGCTTGAAAATATCTCTATGCACACGGCACAACTCGCAAAAAGACAGCAGACTTTTAACCGCACACAGTTTGAAAATGTTACCTCAGCACCGCTAGAAGCGCTTGAAAAAATTATACTCACTGATGTTATGCACTAAAACGAACGCGTCCGTTTTAGTGGCTGCTGCAGATGTCCCTACAACCCCCTAAAGCTACGAAAACAAGCGAAGCGCTTTTCGCAAAGCGAAAATGTTTCTTTAGTAAAATGAATTTTTCGAGAATTACAAGGTATTTTACACGCTATTTTTTTGAAAAATGCATAATATCAGATACAATTTAAATATATTAATTATGGAATAAGTTGAATGATAAAAATAACAAATTTTGCAGGTAATTTTTGGGGCGGTACCGCTGCCATGCTTGTTGCCATGCCTGCTGCTATCGCCTTCGGTGTTACAATTTATGCAACTATCGGTGGACATTTTGCTGCATACGGTGCAATTGCGGGTATCTTAGGTGTTGCCGCAATCGGAATTGTTGCTTCACTCTTAGGTGGAACACAAAGGCTCATATCTGCTCCAAGTGCTCCTGCTGCAGCCGTTTTATCCGCTTTTGCGATGGAACATATATCACAAGGAATTAATGCAGACACTGTATTTGTAATGCTCATGGTAATCGCTCTCATCGCAGCCGTTATTCAAGTGCTTTTTGGAGTTGCAGGTCTTGGACGGCTTATAAAATATATGCCTTTTCCAGTTGTTAGCGGTTACTTAAGCGGAGTGGGTCTTTATATTGTTGCCGCACAAACACCTAAATTTTTAGGTTTATCCCATGGTGAACATTTTTTAGAATCGATTCAATCCCCTGCTCTATGGCAGTGGGAAAGCTTAGTTGTCGGAGTGGTAACAATTGCAACTATGATGTATGGAGAGAAGCTTTTCAAGACTATTCCGGCTGTTATTATGGCATTAGCCATGGGCATAGGAACCTATTTCTTACTAGGTCTGCTGAAACCATCTTTGTTTGAGCCTAACAATATTTTCATTATAGGAACACTTGGCGGAAATGATGGAATTGATTTTTTCGAGATGATGTCATGGCGTTTTAATGAGCTGTTGGAACTCTCTTGGGAGAATATCGGAATACTATTTTTTCCTGCGCTCACCCTTGCCGCACTTCTCTCAATCGATACACTCAAAACATGCGTTATTCTTGACTCTATGACGCACTCTTTTCATAATTCTAACAAAGAGTTGATTGCTCAAGGCTCTGGAAATCTTCTCTCTGTTCTTATCGGGGGAATGCCCGGCTCCGGAACTATGGGTGCAACTATGGTAAATATCTCAAGCGGCGCTACAACACGACTATCTGGGCTTATTGAAGGGGTCATGGCAGTTGTTGCTTTTGTTCTTTTGGGTACATTTATAGCGTGGATTCCAGTTTCTGCCCTCGCCGGTATTTTGATTGTTATCGGCTTTCGAATGATTGACAAACATAGTATTCAACTCTTAAAATCTAAAAAAACGGCACTTGATTTTTTTATTATTATTGCCGTTGCAGTGACTGCACTTTTTGTGAGTCTTATTGCAGCCGCCGGAGTTGGTTTATTGTTGGCAATTGCTCTTTATATTACACAACAAATCGGAGCTTCCGTCGTTTATCGTCATCTTGATGGAAATGATATTCGAAGCAAAGTTGTTCGCAGTGAAGATGAATCAGTCATCCTATCTAAAAAAGGTGGGAATTTTTCTGTTTATGAGCTCCATGGAAGCCTCTTTTTTGGAACTGCTAATCAACTCTACTCCATGTTACGAGATGATTTAAAAGAGAAAAAATACATCATCATGGATATGAAACGCGTACAAACTGTTGATTTAACAGCAGCACATATTTTGCTGCAGATTAAAGATATTCTGCATGACAACAATGGGTATCTCTTATTAAGCAGATTACCACACAAACTCCCGACGGGGGATGACTTGGAGAGTTATTTTAACCAAGTCGGGCTCCTGAAACACTTGAGTCCTATAAAAGTTTTTGATGATTTAGAGTATGCGATTGAGTGGGTTGAAGAGAGAGTTCTTAATGAAAATCGCACAACAATTACAGAAGAGTTGCTCTATGAACTTAAAGATTTTTCTCTTTTAGGAACTAGAAAACAAGAGACAATAGATGAAATTCAAGGCTTATTTGAGTGTAAAAGTTTTAAAAATGGAGAGGTTATTTTTAAGCAAGGAGATTTGGCGGGAGAACTTTACCTCATCCGTCGCGGGTTGGTTCGAATTATTCTTAGAGTTTCCGAACACAACATAGTCCATTTAAGCACACTGGGACAGGGTAATTTTTTTGGCGAGTTCTCTTTTTTAGAAGGAAGCCCCCAATACAGTGAAGCAGTCGCAACCATGGACACAGATTTGTTTGTCATATCCCGCGAGGCATTTGACAAATTTTCTGAGCGTCACCATAGAGCTTCTTTTCGTTTTATGCAAAGTCTCGCTACCGTATTAGCAGAAAGACTCCGCCTCACAAGCTCCGAACTAGGTGCGGAGTATGATGTTTAGTCGCAGATTTTTATAAATCTGCATCAAGATGACAACCTCACTCATGAACGATAGCACCTACGCACACAGTATAAGTAAAAAGTTTATCTCTACGGCAGAGGTTCTTTTTATAGAGAAAAAACAATATAAAAAGTTTACCTGAAGATATGGTTATTGGCGATTGATAGCTTTGTAAACTCACAAACTACGCTCATTCCATTGTTTAAATACATCATATATGTCAGTTCAAGAGGTGTGAGCGGCTCGGGCAAGACGACATTTACGAAGTTTAAATACATCATATGTGTCGGTTCAAGTCTTATCAAGTGCAATAAAATCATCCGCGAATGTTGTTTAAATACATCACATGTGTCGGTTCAAGGTCGTGTTTTTTAGCTGAACATTTAAAGCTTCCCAGTTTAAATACATCACATGTGTCGGTTCAAGGAGCTGGATAGGTACAGAAGACGAGCTATCATCATTGTTTAAATACATCACATGTGTCGGTTCAAGGTCGTGTTTTTTAGCTGAACATTTAAAGCTTCCCAGTTTAAATACATCACATGTGTCGGTTCAAGCATAGGCACATGGCCAAATGCCAGCACACAAACGGAGTTTAAATACATTACATGTGTCGGTTCAAGTCAGTCGTGGATGCAAATTCATATTTCAAAACTTAGTTTAAATACATCACATGTGTCGGTTCAAGAATGCACTAATTTTTGGCTACCTTATTATATTCATGTTTAAATACATCACATGTGTCGGTTCAAGTCTTTTAATCTATTTATAGCCTTAATAAATATCTTAGTTTAAATACATCACATGTGTCGGTTCAAGAAAGTATTCATATATTTGTCTTTAGAACATAATTGTTTAAATACATCACATGTGTCGGTTCAAGCTTACAACCATTAAAGCTCTTGTGCTGCATGCAGAGTTTAAATACATCACATGTGTCGGTTCAAGACTTTAACGGAGTAAAGGGCAACATACTAAAAAATAGTTTAAATACATCACATGTGTCGGTTCAAGTTTATCATAAAAACAAGGAGAAAATACAATGCCAAAGTTTAAATACATCACATGTGTCGGTTCAAGCCTACATTCACATCATCTGCTACTGCAAGTGTCAAGTTTAAATACATCACATGTGTCGGTTCAAGTTAACGGCATTTCTAAAACCTGTTAGCCTAGTTCTGTTTAAATACATCACATGTGTCGGTTCAAGATTCCGTTGGCTCTAATACTCCTGTGTGGTTTCCTAGTTTAAATACATCACATGTGTCGGTTCAAGTCGGATAACTTTTGAAGTTGCTCTGCGTCCTCCTCGTTTAAATACATCACATGTGTCGGTTCAAGAGTTCGAGAGAGTTAATTTCTCTATCTTCTAATTCTGTTTAAATACATCACATGTGTCGGTTCAAGATTTTGCTACAACCACTGCTCCACCGATTGCTATGTTTAAATACATCACATGTGTCGGTTCAAGGCTGTTGTAATTCGCATTTGTCAAATCATTAAGCATAGTTTAAATACATCACATGTGTCGGTTCAAGATTATTTATAAAAGCAGACAGACAAGGAAGTTTATTGTTTAAATACATCACATGTGTCGGTTCAAGCAAAATTCATCGGCGTACTTTTTAAAGCACCAGAAGTTTAAATACATCACATGTGTCGGTTCAAGAAGGCTTAAAACTGGACGACAATATTTTTAACTATGGTTTAAATACATCACATGTGTCGGTTCAAGGTCGGCAGGTGTATAAACCACTCCTTTTCTAACTGGTTTAAATACATCACATGTGTCGGTTCAAGTAGATACTAAGTAAAAGTATCTTCCACTCACCTTGTTTAAATACATCACATGTGTCGGTTCAAGTTTACTTCCACTACTACATTCACATTCTATAATAGCGTTTAAATACATCACATGTGTCGGTTCAAGGAAGGGAAGTACTATATTGATAAACAGTTGGCGAGTTTAAATACATCACATGTGTCGGTTCAAGATCACTGAATATTTCTCCCGGTGCGTCATCTTCTTTGTTTAAATACATCACATGTGTCGGTTCAAGTGACTACCCTTTTTATATCTGAAGTCTGCTATGTAGTTTAAATACATCACATGTGTCGGTTCAAGCGGGCGCTTTTAGTATTGACGGCGAACTATCTGAGTTTAAATACATCACATGTGTCGGTTCAAGTTTCTTGAATAAGTATTGCGTGCTCTGCACATAAGTTTAAATACATCACATGTGTCGGTTCAAGAATCCATAGCTTTGGTATATTCGTTTGCCATTTGCTCGTTTAAATACATCACATGTGTCGGTTCAAGTTTACTCCTAAAAATCTAACTAAATCAGCAAATATGTTTAAATACATCACATGTGTCGGTTCAAGAATCAATTTGAGCTAGATAAATATAAAACTGCTCGTTTAAATACATCACATGTGTCGGTTCAAGTAAACACATACGCAACCCAAACAAATGCAGTACGGGAGTTTAAATACATCACATGTGTCGGTTCAAGAACACTACAACAAATAGCCTCTCAAATATCAAGAAGGTTTAAATACATCACATGTGTCGGTTCAAGCAATGGCTAGGATTGCTGATTGCGTAGCATTGTCTAGTTTAAATACATCACATGTGTCGGTTCAAGTTTTATGCTTTTTAGGCTTAATTCGACCGGTCTCAAGTTTAAATACATCACATGTGTCGGTTCAAGCAAAGCTCAAAACACAGAGCGTGAGCGTGTAGCTGCGTTTAAATACATCACATGTGTCGGTTCAAGGCAAAATCTGTGTTTGATAAAAAACTTTCACTCCCAGTTTAAATACATCACATGTGTCGGTTCAAGATATTCAAAACAAGACCAATCCCATACCGGACTTTTGTTTAAATACATCACATGTGTCGGTTCAAGTGTAGCAAGTGGCTCAACGGTAACTTGTGCTGCAAAGTTTAAATACATCACATGTGTCGGTTCAAGCCTATCTTGCTGTAACCAATGGCACGAGGAAGTTTGTTTAAATACATCACATGTGTCGGTTCAAGTAAATCTAAAAATACGAGTGCCAAAAAGCATTCGCATGTTTAAATACATCACATGTGTCGGTTCAAGGTTTTTTAAAACATGAGTTTATGATAGCCATAGAGTTTAAATACATCACATGTGTCGGTTCAAGCAAATTTCACGGCATCAGAAATATCTTCTTTAATTGTTTAAATACATCACATGTGTCGGTTCAAGTACAGCCGCTTTTAAAGCTTTCGCCCCTGCACCCGCGTTTAAATACATCACATGTGTCGGTTCAAGCCAGATGCACCAGTATCTCCCCTAGCACCTGAAAGGTTTAAATACATCACATGTGTCGGTTCAAGCTGATGATTGCTTTTGTTGTGCGCTTCGTTACTGCGTTTAAATACATCACATGTGTCGGTTCAAGCAACTCGCGCAGTAGAACGAGGAGTTATATCTCTATGTTTAAATACATCACATGTGTCGGTTCAAGTCGATGAAAATGTTTTCGATGTGAATTATGATGAACTGTTTAAATACATCACATGTGTCGGTTCAAGCCAAGCAAAACTAGTACATAGTGCAGCGGTTACGAGTTTAAATACATCACATGTGTCGGTTCAAGTCTACCACGCAGTTTAAACTTACACGAATAAAGTAGTTTAAATACATCACATGTGTCGGTTCAAGTGAAGTAACCCTCTTCGGCATCTGCAATACCCTCAACGTTTAAATACATCACATGTGTCGGTTCAAGCTTCCATTTTTTTTGAACACTATCATAAGCCTCACCAGTTTAAATACATCACATGTGTCGGTTCAAGTTCGTTCGTTTAATACCTTTATCAATAAACTCTGTGTTTAAATACATCACATGTGTCGGTTCAAGAAACCAATCGCCCGTTACTGTGCCAGCTTTATCTATGTTTAAATACATCACATGTGTCGGTTCAAGTTTCCGTCTGTCTCTGCAATAATAAGCTTTCGCTCGTTTAAATACATCACATGTGTCGGTTCAAGTACATGTAATAAAACTTGTCCAGCAACAAATATTTAGTTTAAATACATCACATGTGTCGGTTCAAGCAGTTTGCAAACTCTTAACGGGAAAATATATCCCGAGTTTAAATACATCACATGTGTCGGTTCAAGCAGTTCAAGCATTAATTCAGTTGTACGGATACAGATGGTTTAAATACATCACATGTGTCGGTTCAAGGTTGAGTGGACCATAGACATACCGCCTAATACAACCGTTTAAATACATCACATGTGTCGGTTCAAGAAAGGTGTATGCCCTATGTTTCCAGCTTGTAAAGAGTTTAAATACATCACATGTGTCGGTTCAAGTGAACCGCTATCAATTAAAATCGCCGCTATTATTGTTTAAATACATCACATGTGTCGGTTCAAGGTGGTTGGTTTTGTTATATCAGAAACTCAGGTACAGGGTTTAAATACATCACATGTGTCGGTTCAAGGCTTGTCTTTGTGACATTTCAAACTTTTGAGTTGCTGGTTTAAATACATCACATGTGTCGGTTCAAGAGCCCGACCTATCATCTCCGATAGGATTAAAATAAGTTTAAATACATCACATGTGTCGGTTCAAGAAGTGCGCTAAGACTACTAAGCATTTGTAATGCAAGTTTAAATACATCACATGTGTCGGTTCAAGTCTCAAAGTCTTTGGCTTTAAGTTTTATATCGCCACGTTTAAATACATCACATGTGTCGGTTCAAGTAGAGTGCTTCTGTCTGATTCGGCAAGAATAGTATTGTTTAAATACATCACATGTGTCGGTTCAAGCAAGTATTTATTTCTCCAACTGTAGTATTTTTTAGTGTTTAAATACATCACATGTGTCGGTTCAAGTGGCAGATAATGAAGCCTTTTTAAATATCGTAACAAGGTTTAAATACATCACATGTGTCGGTTCAAGATTTGATAGCCCTAAAAGAAAATCAAATGAAGGTTTAAATACATCACATGTGTCGGTTCAAGGCTCTTCGTATAATCTAAATAAATATTATGAATCAAGTTTAAATACATCACATGTGTCGGTTCAAGATGAATTTGTAGTTACAGAAAAAGCATTATATCGTAGTTTAAATACATCACATGTGTCGGTTCAAGCTGTTACTCTGGCTGTGTTTAGAGCTCCGGTTAAGTTTAAATACATCACATGTGTCGGTTCAAGAAATTCAGAATTAAGAGTAATCCCACTTTTTACAACGTTTAAATACATCACATGTGTCGGTTCAAGTCATCTGGCTCTTTTGTCTCTTTATCTTCAAATGAGTTTAAATACATCACATGTGTCGGTTCAAGACATGGTCTTTTGCAAAGCATAAGCCATTTATGGGGTTTAAATACATCACATGTGTCGGTTCAAGAATAGCGTGGACTGGGTTCAAGTTTTTGGTAAAGAGGTTTAAATACATCACATGTGTCGGTTCAAGTTAACGCTTGCACAAATACACGCCCTCGCACCTCGTTTAAATACATCACATGTGTCGGTTCAAGGAAATCCTTTAACTCTTTTCTTACTTATATTATAGGTTTAAATACATCACATGTGTCGGTTCAAGTGTAAGTCCAAATATCGTACTTACCCATAGCTATGTTTAAATACATCACATGTGTCGGTTCAAGAAACTATTCCTGCTTTAACAGCTATGCCACCTACGTTTAAATACATCACATGTGTCGGTTCAAGCGGAAAACTAACTATAAGTCATACAAATACTAGCGAGTTTAAATACATCACATGTGTCGGTTCAAGACATTAGATGAATTAAACAATCGTATCTTAGAAAGTTTAAATACATCACATGTGTCGGTTCAAGTTTTCTAATTTCGTGTAGTTTATCTCATTTTTATCGTTTAAATACATCACATGTGTCGGTTCAAGTGATACTCGAATCATTAAAAGATTGAATAAGCTAAGTTTAAATACATCACATGTGTCGGTTCAAGCGATATTGTCGTGCCTATTGCTACACTTGCAACTGTGTTTAAATACATCACATGTGTCGGTTCAAGCATCGCATTTATATCCATATAACTGAATTAATCCTGTTTAAATACATCACATGTGTCGGTTCAAGTTTTTCTAGTATTTTTTATAAACCTATGGTTTTCTCGTTTAAATACATCACATGTGTCGGTTCAAGTTCTATAATATCACTCAATTTCAACTCTGCAAGTTCGTTTAAATACATCACATGTGTCGGTTCAAGAAGAAAAACAGCAGTCTGAAAAAATCTACAAGCCCTAAAAAAGGACATTTAAGACTCTTTTTCCAACTAAAATAAATTAACAATAAGTTTTTAATGAACCATCGTTAAACCGTTTATTTTAGCACTTTATATCAAAAAACTCAATCCTATTGGTTGGAAAATTCATATAAATATGGACTCGGTTTCTTTTTTTTGTGTGCCTATTGTGTTTTCAGTGAAACTTCCCGTGTTTAAAACTTTTATGACGGTGATGAAGTCCAGATTTTTATCTATCACTTTTTTGAGTTCATTATCCAATTTTATTTGATTTGCAGGGGTGATGCTTCCTCTGAAAATTGATTTTTGATGATGCTTCAGATATTTTTTGCATATTTTGAAAACTTTTGCAACTCTGTATTTGCCGACCTCGCTGAACTCATCTGCAATATCATAAAATAAAAAAACATAGTTGTAGTTGATTGTATCTTTTTTGCTGTTCTTTGTGGCACTTGCACACATCATTGTTTCTCTTTGAGTAAAAATGGAACAAACTCACGACCCTCTAAGATATGTTTTATGAGTTTGTAGCCGTCAAATTTTAAACACTGTTTGTATGAGACTTTTCTTTTGAGTTTTGGGTGCATAAATGTTTCATTTATTCGTGTTTCAAAAGCCTCTATAAATATCTTTTTACCGCTCTCATTTAAAAGTGCAAAGTTTAAATCTTTGTCAAAATGTTTAGCCACTTGAAGCTGCTTTCTCCCCACTAAATCAAATATTGTTTTAAAAACTATGATAGGCTTAAATGCCTCGCTCAAATCCAAACTCAGGCTGAACCGCCCCTCTCTTGGTGAGTGTAAAAAACTGATGGACTGATTTAAGTGGGTGTGATAAATTGCTGAAATAGTTTTTGTGTAAAGCAGAGTATTTCCAAAACTCACAAGGGCATTTATCGGGTTGTCCGGCGGTCTTTTTACCCGCTTGTTCATCACAAAATCTTCGGGCAAAAAGTGCTTAAAACTATCATAAAATCTATGCCAAATCTGCCCTTCTATAAACATAATTTGCTCTATAGTCAGCTCTTTTTCTAAAAATTTGACCACATCATTTTTTAGCCAGTCAAGATACGGTTTTAACTCTTTTGTGTCATGTCGGTAGTAATGGTAAAGCACTTCATGAATGTTTTTTGAGATGGATAAAACTATACTTTTTGCAATTTTTAAACGATTTTCTACAAAAGCATAGGACTGTTTTATGGTCAAATCTCCACTAATATAGGAATCTTTCGGGTAAAAAGTTCCGCTGTAGTTTCCATAATAGTTAAACAGATGCATGGTGATTCTTGCACGCGATATAAAGTCTAAAAACTTTGTGTTAAAGCTCACTTCGTTCAGGCAGTAAAGCTCCCGAGTGTCTTCGATGGGAATGTAAAAGTTGCCCTTTTCATTGCTAAAAGCGATGGAGTTGTCTTTTCGTTTGAGTTCCCCCATAGAAAATATATATCTTGTATGATTTTTTGCCATGGTAGCTCCTAGATAAAACAGTACTCATAATAAGCACATTTTTTGCATTTGTTTTCAAACTTCGGCGATGGCGGAGTTGGTAGATTTATGAGATTTTCTATAGCCTCAAGTACCTCTAATAACTCTTTTTCATTTTGTGCATCAAGCTCTAAAATCTCGGTTTTAGTTGTACTCTTTTTTTCATGATACTCAATCTTACCCTTTCTCTCAATCCCTTTTTGCCTCAGCTTGTAAAGGTACAAAAGCACCTGCCACTTCACCGCTTCGGGGTCGGAATCTGACTTTTTAAACTCAACAAGATACTCTTTTGTAATCTTGTCAACCTTTACATTGTCGATTTTAATCTCACCTTGCTTAGACTTTTGCTCTTGTATCTCATGAAGCACTTTGCCGATGCGAACATCTTCGGAGTTGTCTTCGAGATTTATGCGATTGGCGTGGAGCCAACACTGCGTTTTACAGTGAAAATAGTAGTTGATGAGAGTGCCGTTTACTGAAGCATTCATGGTAATGCAAACCTCTCAAAACTTATCACTTCAACATTCTCTATTACCTCATCAGTCTCAAAGGTGATAAGTTTGCATACTTCATCACTCTTTTTAAAATAGCCAAAGGCATTCAGTTCCCTTTTTTTTGTTTTTTCTTCACGAATATCATAAGACACTTGATAAAGTATTTTAGCCGCATAAAAATCTATTTCGTAGTTATCTTTAAGATAAGGGACCGTCTCTTGTTGCATCGACAAAGCATTAAACACCGCATTTTCAAGTGCATTTCCTAAGTTACTAGAGAGTTTTGGCAAAACTTGCAAAAAGCCGTTATCTTTCACATAGATCTTTTTCATCGACTTGAGCGGATTAAGTAGCTTTAAATACTCTTCATAGATTACATCTAAGTACGAAGCATCGTGACGAAACTCTAAAAAGTATGGTAAAATACAGTTCCAGTGTAAATTTTGCTCTTGCACTATTTTTTTTATCATATTTCTTTGTTTTCCCTCTAAATACGGAAGTTTGTCAAATTTAATGATGGAAAATAGTGGCTTAGAAGTGCTAGCATCATTTCTCTTCCAACAACCCTTTAGCATTTTGCTTCGTCACCACTTTTTTGCCCGTCTTTTTCTCAATCGCTTTTCGTGTATCCCCTGCAATCGTACCGCCTTGTTTAGCAACTTTTTCACTCTCTTCAAGCCCACTTGGCTTTTTTTCTTTTGAGATTTCTGCCGTAGTTGCTTCTGCTAACATGTTGAGTACAAGTTCTAGATTTGTCATATTGTCTCGCAGATTTTCTTTTTTGAGATTTTTGAGTTTCTTATACTCTTGCGTAGTGTGACCGCTCCATGCTTTTGAGATAATATCAGTCAAAAGTGCAAACTCTTTGCCCTCCTCTACGCCTCTAGTTTTCCACTCATCGGTCAGCTCTTTTCTTACCTCGATACTTTTGAGTCTTTGGTTAATCCATTTTTCCGAATAGCCTAGGTTAAGATAATCTTGCATCGCTTGATCAATCGATTTTTCAGGGTCTTGCATCGATTCGATTCTCTCATACCCTACTTTTGCGAGCCACTGTTTAAAAGGTTCTGCTTGGGGAGAGGGGATAGACTGAATAAGGCGCAAAAGTTGCTGGGTTGTCGCTACATCAGTAGCCCTCATTTTGCCATCAGATGCTTTCATTTTCAACTGTCCGATTTTTTCGGACAGTTCACTTCCCTCTTTTTGGAGCTTACTTTTTAAGTCGCTCCAATATTTTCGAGGTCTGTCACTTTGTGTAAGCACTTCAATGGTGTCGATTACACTAAAATACCAAAGCTCAGCCTCTTCATCCCAATAACTTCGTATTTTTTTTGACTCAAAAAGTTGTATTTTTTGCATGGGGTTCCTTTATAAAATCATTGAAACAAAATCACCTTTCAACACACTTGTATCCAAGCCGTCTTTGTAACTATAGAGCTTTTTGCCATCGCATTGCGTATTCCATTCTTTAAGATATAAATAGCCATATTTTTTTTCACCGTATGCTTCCAAATATTCAATACCGCTCTTTGGATAATCAGCTAAAGAAAAAGTATATTTAGAGATTTTCGCACTTAGTTTTTTTATATCTATTTTCTTATCAATCAAATCCTTTTCATTATTTTGAATCGCTTTTTCATAAGCATTCCAATAAAGTTTTGCCATTGTATTATGAGGAACAAAAACCGAAACAGATTGCATGTCAATAAGCTTGACATGAGATTCATTAAATCGTAAATTTTTCAAATGACTGATATAAGTATTTAGATTTTCTATGAATGTTTTTTGATTGTTGTCAATAATCTTGTCTAAAATTTGACTATAAAATTTATCAAAATCTTTAGTATCTAATATATTTTTATCTTCCCCATCTTCATGGTATATCGCTGAAATATTTTTTCGTTTATCCGTCTTATAAACAAAATTTTCATTACCTTTACCAATACTAAATAAAAAAAGTTTATTTCCCTCTTTTGAACTATTTCTATTTATTCTTCCTGCAAGTTGTTCATCACTATCAACTAATGATTTTTCTTTTAACCCTATGTCCATATCTATATCCACACCAGCTTCAACCACTTGCGTGGTTACAAGCAAAATATTTTTATCATAAACATTTTTAATAGAATCAATTATCTCTTTTCGTCTTGGTTCTAAAATCGTACCACTAAGTACAAAAATTTCATCAAAAATTTCATTTTCTTCTTTAGCAAACTTGTAAAACTCATCTGCCCCTTTTTTGGTGATAAATTCTATGATTGTTTTTACTTTGCTTGAACTGTTTGTTTCTAAGGCTTGATAGGTTCTACTCTCGTCTATTAACAACCCATAAATATCATCAGGTTTATTTATGTGTCTGACATTTGTATCAATTTTCACTCTTTGTCCAAAATTTGGATTTTGAAAATATTGAGGTTTATTGGAAACTAAAAAAGTAAATTGACTATCAATAATCTTGCCAATCTTAGGCAAAGTTGCGCTCATGACTATAAACTTTATGTTGAAATTTTTAGCATACATATCAAGTAAATACACAATTCGTGACCAAAACTCTGGACTATATGTTTGAATTTCATCTATGATAACAATTGAATTAGCGAGTCTATGGAAAATATAATTGTCATCCTTACTAATTCCCGTCAATATGTCAAAGAACTTCACATGGCTTAAAAGTGTTATGGGATAATTCATAAACTGATTATCTAAAAAATTTGTTTTTTCATCTCCGTAAACTCCATCTTCTTTCTCTTCTTTTTTTTGATTATATTTTGCTTTTGAATGAAGCTGCACTATTTGAGAATTACTAAGTTCTAGGGTTGTTTTGATAGATATGTAAGTTTGGGTAATTAACGTCGTAAATGGAAAAACATAAAAAACTTTATTGATAGAAGTATCATTTTTTAGTATCTCAACTACACTCATGAGTGATAGGTTTGTTTTACCTGCGCCTGTGGGAGCTTCGATATAAAAAAGATTTTGATCTGAATTTTTCCGTAAATTTGTTCTAACTTCTACAAAAAGTTTGTTTCGCAAGTGATTGAGATTGTCATTGGATTTTTCTTGTAATTCATCAAAGTTTTTAAAATCTTCATTTGATTTATTTTCCAATAATTGATTAAACGTTATTTGTTTTTTATTTTTATCAAATTTATCTGTATAAAATTCTTTGTAGATTTTATCTATAAAAGTTTTATTAACAAGTCCAAAATCACTATATTTTAGTTCTTTACAATTTCCGTAATTCATAAATTGAGCTGTTGCATAATAGTCAGAAATAATAAGAAGAGAGAAAAGGGATTTTGAGAGGAGAAATAATATCTCTTGATTATTTTCTATATAATCAAATATAGAAGAAAACAATCTGTTCTTATCTTTTAGTATCTTTGTATGTTCAGTTTCAATATGAAATTTATCTAAAAATGCAACAAACTCCATTTGAAAATCTAAATCCTCATATTGATAAACCTTTCCATGATGTTTAGAAATTAAAAACCCAAATATATGGATAATTGCTTCCATAATTTCTTCTTCATAGCACCATTTTTTAGTATACAATTCATCCAATGAATGATTGATAAAAAGATACGCTCCAAGAAGGGAATGATAACTGTCAGAAATTATAGATTCTTCCTCTATATCATTTAGCATTTTATCTTTTTGAAAATTGGGGTTCATCTTGCCCATGTCATGCCAATATATTGCTTTTGTAAAAAGATATTTTGTGAAATTTGCAAATTCTTCTTGAAATTCTATTTCTTCAAATAGATTGGTACTTTTTTCAAATAGAGAGTCTAAATGTTGTTCTAACCCATTTTGACTAGTAAGTTTTAAGAAGTAGTCATACACTAAATCGATATGCTCTTTTAATGACTCTTTGTATTGCTTATTTTTTGATAGATGAGCTTTGTACTTATTATCAATATTTAGCTTTATATCAAAATCACAAAATTTCAAAAGAGACATATAACACCTTTATCGGATTTAAAAAGTTTACCTAAAGAATCAATCGATTTTAAACTATCGGATGATTTAAATACGGCATTGGTGTATAGAAAATCTTGGTATCTATATTGTCTAGGATTATCACTCCAATCAATAGGCAATCTTTCAAAAAGATAAAAATAGTTTGTCGTCAGCTCTTTATGTCCACTATTTTTAAGCATAAAATTTTCATCTTTTGGAATAATTGTCAATACTTGAAATTGCTCCTTGTGTTCAACTTTTTCAAATATTGTATGCTCGTGAAAATCATCCCACCACAAAGAGAACTCATTTTTCCCCATGTATGGAAGAAACTCCGCTTGTTTAGCTTCTAATCTTTTTATTAATTCATGCTCTTCATCAATCTCAATATAAATATCATACGCAGGATTTACAAGAGTTTGCTCTGTGATATTTTTTGTTTCACCGTTACATGTATTGTTAAATAAGATAAATTCTTTTTTGAAAATACCTCCATTTTGATTACTCGGAGCTATCGCTATTCTTATGTCTTTGAGCTTTTCGTAAAATTCGGGCATTTTAGTTTTATCTTTATTTTGAGCATAACCCTCATACCCCATGATTGCACCCAGCATACCCAAAATATATGTTTTAGGAATGATGTTGTAAGTGATGAAAATCTTATCGTTAATATCAGGTTTTTTAAACATGCCAAAATCAGATTTAATAGTAAAACTAATCAGTTTTTTCATATCAAAACACTTTATAAAATTTGAGATAAATCAAATTTATGAATTATTGAATTTTGATTATCATAAATTACATTCGTCAGTTCATCAATTACATAAATATCTATTGAAACAATCTCTTTGGCAATATTTTCTTTTGATAGATAACTTATTAAATTACTTAAATCAAAGCTGTTTTTATCCCCATTTTCACCCTTTGTAAATTTGACAAACTGAGCAAAATTTGGCAGAGTTAAAATTGAATTCTCTTTAAGTGTTACATAAATAGATAATTCATTTTCTACACCGCTTTTTGAATGTGAATCATAAAAAGTTGCCGCATTGTTGAAAGCATTTTTTAAAATATTGATGTCATTTTGTGACAATAATTTTAATGAGTTCTCTTTCCCATCATCAAGTAAACTTTTTTCTTTTTTTATAACATTTTTCCAACTTGATAGATTTTTTGGATTTATTGAAAAGTTATGAATATAATGAGCTTCTGTCGCTTTACTCATACTTCCGATTGCTGTAAATGGAGCTAATATCTCATCAGTATAAACTTTTCCTTTTCCATATAAATCTGTTGCATGAGTGACCTGAACAACACCGTGTAACGATAGTTGTTTCCCTTTTGCGGCAAAAGTTGCACCGAATAATCGAACATCAATACACTCCAATAGAGTAAAGAGTACATTGGCTTTTTGTTCAAGTTTATCAAATGCTTTATCCAAATCAATTGCTTCAAAATTTTCATTCAACTGTTTTGTAAAAAGAACCTTTTCGCTCTCATGATTTTTCTTAATATAATTTCTCACTAACCACTTAAATGATTTATCCGTAGCATAAAAACTACCATCGCTTTTTAGTCTTCTTGGCAGACCATTAAAATCCGCATTATAATTAGCATTAATTGCCTTAACAACCACACACCCATAAACTCTATTTTCAAATTCCGTGTTACTCATTTTCATTCTCCTGTGTTTGATTATTTTGATATTTGATTTGATTGTCAGCAAAATATCCTACCATCATATATTCCATTACATTATCCATATTTAAGTCATCTTTATAACTCAAAATGATGCTCATTGCATTATCATATCGTTTGTTAAACTTTAATGTATGAGCATATTTTCGATGTACTTCACATATATACTCTTTTAAAAGTTTGCTAGTTTGCCAATCAGTAAATGCACTAAAATCACTATGGCTTTTATTTTCTTCTTTGCCCTTTTTCTTGCCTATCAAAAACCTTGATACCTGCCCACATAAAAAAGCAAAAAATCTATCATCGTTTTCTATATAATCGACTCCATCAATAAACTCTTTTTGGGGTGTCTTATCCTCTTTTAAAATTGGTTTACCATCTTTATCTTTTGTATCTTGCCAACAACCTAAAGAGCTATTCATCTTCTCTTTTAATTTTACAAATTCACCTTGTTCCACTTTTTGATCTCCTTTTTTAAAATGATGTTTTATACTAAATAGCAAATTGAGTTTTTCTAATATCTCATTTTCATAGATTGAATAATATTTCTCATCCTTAGATTTTTTTGCTTTATCATGCTTTATATTGTCTTTGATAATATCCAAAATCATCTCTCTAAACTCAATGTTATCGAGACTAGATTGATAGGATTTGTAAATAAAATCATAAAAATTTTGACGGTATTTGATAAGATAATTTTTGAGTAGGCTATTTGAATTTTTTGAATCAATTTTGGAGTAAGTGATATCAATATCTTTATAATCTGAGAAATAATTATATTGAAGTGTATTCTCGAAAACTAGTTCATTAATAATTTTTTCAAACTGAAATACTGATACCTCTTTCTCGTAAAAATCAGCTAATTTTAAACTATTTTTTAAAACCATAAAATTACTAACTTTAAATTTTGTCATATATTCAAAGTTTTCTACATAATCTAAATCTCGTATTTCTAATTCATAAATTTTTCTATCATTATTCCAATTTGAATAATAATTTATTAAATAAAAATTCTTTAAATCTTTTGGATTTACTTTCAGAACTGCTTTAAGAATTTCCTTATAACTTCTTTTTCTCTCATTATCATTTAATACAGCCACTTGTTGTCCAAAAAGAGATCTATTGTCAATAAATAGCGGAAACGGTTTAGTAAGTTGATTTTTATCAGTCATTACTTTAAACTTATAAAGCTTGACAGAGCAAGCTTTACATACAAAAGTTGTTAAATCAAGTGGCATTGTAGGCTTCATTTCAAATGTTTTTGTGCCAAATGTATTTAAAAATGATGGCAAAGAAACATCGTCTTCAATAGCACATACTGAGCAAGTTCCATACTTACTATATTTCTTATCAGAACTTAGGAATACTGAATCCTTTAAATAAACAGTATTAAAATCTCTGGCTTGTTTTGTATCATAATTTCCAAAATCAATATAAATTCTTAGTGAAATGGATACACTATCTTTTTTTGCTTTTCTTTGTTCTATATATTGTGTGAAAAATTGATTAGTATAAATAGTTTGCTCTAAGCTATCTAGCAAACATTGTTTTAATTTTTCTAGCTTGTCTTGTTGGATGCCATAAGTTTTAGCATCATTAAAATGTTTTTCAATTCTATTAAAAAAATATTTTTCTCTATTCTTTGGTTCTTTAGAGTCATTAATATCTGATGTAAAATTAGTACCATCAAAATCTATATTAATAGTTAAAATATAGGGATTAGAACCTTTTAATCCATGAATACGATCTAAAGCTTTGTTAAATAGAGCTTTTTGATAATAAGTCATATATTTTATAAATTCTTTTTCTTTAGATTCTAAGTTGTCATAAATCCAAAATATACTTTTTGTGTCATCAATAACAATAGAATCGTTTTCCTCTAAAATTTTGATATAAAAATGTTCATATGTTGCCGATGGCTCATCTTGTATAAAATACTCTTCTATCCCTTCATTCGCATCCATAAAATCCACAATCTCTTTAATCATTCCCTCTCCTCCCACAGCTTATAGCTCAAATCAACCATATCTTTTTCTTCATAACACTCCATTGAGTTTGGAAATCCTAAAAGCATGTAATCTTTGCTTAACTTTTTAAAATCACAATTCATTTTTTCTAAAATCTCTATAAGATTTTTTAGCTGAGGGGCAAACGGAAGATTAAACATTCCTAGATTTATCAATCCATCCTCATCATCTTCAACGATGGCTTTAAACGGATTTGGCTCTTTATCTTGAAAAAAATCGTTATAAATAGAGTTAAGTAAATAAAGATTTGCATTATCACCGTAATAAAATAGCTCTTTTTTTGACAGTTTGAGAGTA
This sequence comes from Sulfurimonas sp., assembly GCA_041662225.1. GTDB lineage: Bacteria > Campylobacterota > Campylobacteria > Campylobacterales > Sulfurimonadaceae > Sulfurimonas. The sequence goes on along the minus strand of JBAZSX010000002.1, from coordinate 33,630 downwards.
GCACTATCTTCTTCTAAAAAGTTTCGCACATACTCTTTGAAAATTGCTCCTAAAAAATCGCCATCACTCGGATCAAAATAAAAACCATCTTGTTCAAGTACCAGTGTCATGATATTATGAAACTCATCTTCGCTAAAAAGTCCTTTTGATTTCCAATGAGCTTCTTGAATTGTTATCATTTCATCCCCTTTCCCAACAAAAACCCACCTCCATAACTATTTTTCTCCCCAATTCCACATGCCAAGGCTATAAACGCTAACTTTTGAGAAGCTTCATCTTCATTCGGGACAATTTTAAACTTGTTTCCGAAGAATGTTACTTTTTTACCCTCTTTTGTAATTTTTATATTTTGTGGAACTCTATTTTTTATTTCTAAAAGCTGGATGAAATTTTGTGGTGCATTAATCCTATTCCTTGCTATGGAATCGGGCACATGTAACTCTTCACCAAAAAAATTTTGGTACTTTTTCTCCAAATTATCATGAAGTTGTTTTTGAAGCTGTAGGACGTCGCCACTGCTTTGCATTGTCCAAAACTTACCGTTTTCTATGGAAACTACAACGGGAGTTGCACTATAGAGTTCGTTTATAAAAAACTGGTTTATTTTTTTTTTCTTTACATGTACGACTAAAAAGTCGCTGTTATCGATGTTTTGTCTGAGTGCAGTTGCTAAGGTGTTTATAAAAGCTTCATCAAGTGAACGGATAGTAAAGTTGCAGGTTGAGCCTTTTTTGTAAATTTTATCTTTTTCAAGCGGTAAAAATCCGCCAAAAGTATAGTGTTTAAATCCATCTTTTTTATGAATAGTTTCAAGCCCTCCCCTTGCCATGGAGAAACTTATATACTTTGAGATAACCTCAAAACTTTTTTCAAGAACCACATCTACTTTTATATATGCCATGCATTTCAGTTCATAATATTTCACAAATACTGCCTTTTTTTCAAATGTAGCTATGTTACAATTTATTTTATTAAATTACATAAAATATTGCAATTTGTCATAGACTTGAACTTGCTTCATATATCAATAAATAGAAAGATATTAAATCCACATGCCAAGGATGCTAAACAACCAAAGCCCTCTTTTATACCAAAACTGATAAAATCTTTTTATGATAAAAAGAATTCCTACTAAACAAATTTTCGTCGGTAATGTTGCTGTTGGCGGTGATGCGCCTATTTCTACGCAGTCTATGACATTCTCGCAAACTGCGGATGTTGCGGCCACGGTTGAGCAGATTAATCGGCTCCATTTTGCGGGGTGTGACATCGTTCGTGTTGCCGTTCCCAATATGGAAGATGCCCTCGCCCTCAAAGCTATAAAAGAGCAGATTTCTCTGCCTCTTGTAGCAGATATTCACTTCAACCATAAGCTCGCCCTTATCGCCGCTGAAGTGGTTGACTGCATCCGTATCAATCCGGGGAATATCGGTTCAAAAGAGAAAGTTGCAGAAGTTGTGAAGGCATGTCAGGCTCGCAATATTCCTATCCGCATCGGTGTGAATGCAGGGAGTTTGGAAAAAGAGTTTTTGAACAAGTACGGACAAACTGCCGAGGGAATGGTCGCTTCTGCGGAGTACAACATCAAATACTTGGAAGATTTAGGTTTTAGCGACATCAAAATCTCTCTCAAAGCAAGTGATGTTCAGCGAACCGTTGCCGCATACAGAATGCTTCGACCTAAGAACAACTACCCGTTTCATCTGGGAGTTACAGAAGCAGGAACGCTTTTTCATGCAACGGTCAAAAGCTCTATCGGGCTTGGAGCACTTCTGCTTGACGGCATCGGCGATACGATGCGAGTAAGCATCACAGGCGAACTCGAAGAAGAGATAAAAGTAGCCCGTGCGATTTTAAAAGACAGCGGTGCGATGCCTGATGGACTCAACATCATCTCCTGCCCGACATGTGGACGCATCGAAGCGGACTTAGTGAGTGCCGTGAGCGAGATAGAAAAACGCACAGCACACATAAAAACTCCGCTCAATGTCTCCGTCATGGGATGCGTGGTCAACGCCATAGGAGAAGCCGCACATGCCGATGTGGCGATTGCCTATGGCAAAGGTAAAGGACTTGTCATGGTTAAGGGCGAAGTTGTGGCAAATCTTGATGAGAGAGAGCTTGTTGACAGATTTATAGAAGAGATAGAAAAAATGTCAAAAGAGAATAACTGATGCAAGACAACCTATACAACCTAGCCTTTGAACGCTCTATTCTAAGCTCGATAGTTTTTGAACCTCAACAGTTTGATGAACTGAGCACCGCCCTGAAAAAAGATGATTTTTACCTTCCTGCACATCAGGATATTTTTGCCTCGATGCTGAAACTGTTGCAAAAAGATGAGCCGATTGATGAGGAGTTTATCAAAAAAGAGCTTCTTAAAGTCAAAAAATTTGATGAACAGGTTATGCTTGAAATTCTCTCCGCAAACCCTATTTCAAACACAAAAGCCTATGTGAATGAGATAAAAGACAAGTCGCTCAAACGCCATCTTTTAACCCTTACAACGGAGATAAAAAGAGTAACCGTTGAGGAAGAACTCACAAGTGCCGAAGTGATTGACATAGTTGAGAAAAAGCTCTATGAAATCACGCAAGACAACCAGACAAGCGATTTTAAAGACTCTCCAAAGATGACCTTCGACACTATGGAGTACATCAAAGAGATGAAAGTGCGCGGGAATACTGTTTTGGTCGGGGTGGATACAGGGTATCATGAGCTCAATAAGATGACGACGGGTTTTGGAAAAGGGGACTTGGTTATCATCGCGGCTCGCCCTGCCATGGGAAAAACCTCTTTTGTGTTAAACACCGTTAACTCTCTTATCATGCAGGGAAAAGGTGTTGCTTTTTTCTCTTTGGAGATGCCGGCAGAGCAGCTGATGCTGAGACTTCTCTCCATCCAAACCTCCATTCCTCTTCAGAAACTTCGTGTCGGGGACATGAATGATGACCAGTGGAGCAGCCTGAGCAGTGCAATAAACAAGATGAACAGTGCAAAACTTTATGTCGATGACCATGGAAGTATCAATATAAATCAGCTCCGCTCCAAACTGAGAAAACTTAAAAACCAACATCCTGAAATAGAAATAGCGGTGATTGACTACTTGCAAATTATGAGCGGTGTAGGAACGCAAGATAGACACTTGCAAGTCTCGGAAATATCAAGAGGTCTGAAGATGTTGGCAAGAGAACTGAACATGCCAATCGTCGCGCTCTCTCAGCTTAATCGTGGGCTTGAGAGCAGAAACGACAAGCGACCGATGCTCAGCGATATTCGTGAATCTGGCTCAATTGAGCAGGATGCAGACATTATTCTCTTCGTTTACCGCGATGATGTCTATCTCTACAAAGAGGAAAAAGAGCGCGAGAAAGCTGCGAAAGCCGACGGCAAAGAGTTCAACTCCTCCTATGTTGAAAAAGAGGAGGAGGAAGCGGAGATAATCATCGGCAAGCAGAGAAATGGACCTACGGGACATGTAAAGCTAATATTTCAGAAAAAACTTACCCGCTTTATCGATACTCCCTCTTTTGCAAAAGGGGTGGAGACTGTGTATGAAAATATTGATACCCGCTCCGCTCAAGTTGACTTTGGAGACTCCTCCATCTCGATGCCCACCCTTTAGCCATGCTCGAAAAGGTCTCGCTCTTTAATGCAAAGCGAGACTTTTTAAACTTCTTCTTTGCATGCGGATTTATCCTTTTTTACACACTTCTTATGGAGTACCAAAACTACAAAAATTTTACAAAGTTTGACACTGCACTTGTAAATGCTACCGTTTTAAGCCAATACACAAAAACAAAAGAGTCAAAGACCTATCAGATTCTAAAGCTAAAAAGTGATACGGGATTTGTATTTTACACCATGAAAAACAGAGCCTTTGCAAATGCTACAGGCAAAACACTCAAACTAGAAATCACTACCGACAAGGTTACTTTTTATAACTTTTTAACCTCTTTTTTTTCCTACTCCACCATCTTCGATAGTAGTTATGATGAAACTCTAAAACAAAAATTAAACAACTTTATTGCCGCACAACATGAAAGCAAGGAGATTGCAAGCGTCTATCAAGCACTCTTTTTAGCCATGCCGGTCGATAAAAATTTACAGGCAAATTTCTCGGTTTTAGGGGTCTCGCACATCGTTGCTATTAGCGGTTTTCATCTTGGTATTTTAAGTGCCCTGCTCTATATTTTGCTCTCTAAGCCTTACAAAATTTTGCAAAATAGATACTTTGTTTACAGAAATTCTAAAGTCGATCTGTTTGTGATAATTGCCACGCTCTTGCTCTTTTACATGCTTTTTTTAGACTCGCCTGATTCACTTTTGCGCTCTTTTGCCATGCTGATTGTTGGCTTTATCTTGTATGACAGAGGTTTTAAAATCATCTCCATGCAAACACTTTTTGTAACCATAACTCTGCTTCTAGTTCTCTTTCCTCGGCTTCTCTTTTCGCTTGGATTTTGGCTCTCTGTTTTTGGTGTTTTTTATATCTTCTTATTTCTTATCCACTTCAAACATCTCGGCACTATTTGGAAATTTATCTTAGTTGAATTTAGCACCTATCTTTTAATGTTACCGCTTGCTTTGGCTCTTTTTGGAGCTTTCGGCATCTACCACCCGTTTTCTGTAATTTTGAGTATGCTTTTTATCCTTTTTTATCCGCTCAGTATATTTCTGCATATTATAGGTTTCGGGAATCTGTTTGATGGGTTGCTGCAAAGCTTGATTATATTAGGAGAAGTAAAGCATGTTGTGCCGCTGGGCATGCCATTTTTAGCACTTCATATTGCCCTCTCCTTTTGGGCGATATTTAAAAAGCTTGGAATGTGGGTTTTATTGGCATATTCATGTGGAATCTTTGTCTATGCTCTTTACATGCTTTAATGACTAACACACACAATTTGCACTATACTTATCACAATATAAAATAAAAGGTGGGAACATTTATGAAAACGCTTATTTTTCTGGTTTTTACATGGAGCTTCATTTATGCAAATTCAACGGTACACTTTGACAAGGGGTGGAAGCTTGTCGGGGTTCTTTTTGCTATGGATAGTATGAAGAACTTTGACAACTCCCATGTTGAGTTAATGTGGGGATTTAATGCAGACGAGCAAAAGTGGGAGGGATACTCTCCGGACTCTGCAATAAGTAAAAAAATAAGTGACAATAATATTTCAACGCTGAACTCGATTCAACCCTATCAAGCTGTATGGATTTTAAGCAAAGAGGCTTGGAGTTTAGAAATCGCAAATGCTACTCTGCAGAGCGAACCGACAAACGACTCTATTATTTTAAAAAAGGGGTGGAACCTTGTAACGATTCCAAACAAAACCATAGCATCAAAGAACTTTTTTGGCGATGCAGTTGTGTGGAAGTACGATGAAGCTTGGAGCGTGAACGATGCATCTCTAAACTTTCCAACCATTACAAACATTAAAGAGAGTGAAGGTTTATGGGTAAATTCCAAAGAGGACGCAACCATTGAGATGGGAAACCAGCTCTCCAAACTTACTACCTTTGATTCAAATGAGGAGATGCTCTCTTATTTAAGAGAGATGAAAAAAAGCAACTATTATAGATATAACTATCTTCCTGTTGCTGTCATGACTCCAACAATCCCACCGCAGGCAAATGATGCAACAGCAGGTGCAGCTGCTGATAACACTCAAAATGTTGCAGATGCAAGTGTAACAAACCTTCAGGAGATAGGCGTAGATGAGTCAGACATCTTAAAACATGACGGCAAATATATTTTCAGTATCGACAGTGTAAATAAGCAGATATTTATAACTTCCTTTGAAAATATCGCACTCAAAAACTATAAGGCTCTAAACACAATTTCTACAGCCAGTCAAGGTTCTGTTGTGTGCATGTATCTGCAAAACAACCGTTTAATTCTTATATCAAATGAGACAAACTATTTATGGATGGAGGGAGCGATGAATGCTGACATGAAATCTGCTCTCTATCCATACGCAAATTCACAAAATGCAAAAATTACAATCTATGACACGACAGATATAAACAATATCGTAGAGTTATCATCCTATGCTATTGATGGCACCTATCAAGAGAGCCGCCTCATCAATGGAAAACTCTTTTTTATAACAAAGTTTTATCCGGAGGTACAATATGATTATCCAAAAATTTATGTCGATACAATCTGCTCAAAACTAAATATACAGGAGATATATGGCTCTTGCAGTGGCACAACTCCGGTTCTTATGGGCGATGTTGCCCTCACAAATCAAACAGAGAGTTGCAGCTATGGAGCGGATTATTCTGCCTACCAAGACAATCAATGTTACATCTACAACTATGATGAAGATGGTAAAACATGGAAATATGATTATGAAAATCCAACAGTAACAAGCGAAAATTTCACTCCAAAAATAATCTCAAACGGAGTAACTAGCGAACTTGTAGAACCATCAAGATTTTATGTGCCGCAAAAGCTCGACCAAGACTCTACGATTACCACTATTAGTACTTTTGATATTGAAAGCGCAATTTATAAAGAGAGTATCTCATTTTTAGGGAACACTCAAACATATTATGCCTCTTTAACATCTCTCTATTTAGTCTCAAATGAATATCCTCTCTATTACAATTTTGATAATTTTGAGGAGAGACAGATGATATATAAATTTGCTCTTGGTGATACGCTTAGTTACAAAGGAAGAGGTTTTGTGGATGGAACCATGCTCAATCAGTTTAGCATGAGTGAAAAAGATGAATACCTGAGAGTGGCTACAACAAAAGGCAACACATGGAGCGGAGCTGGGACAGAGAACTCTGTATTTACGCTCAAAGAGAATAACGAAACGCTGGAAGTCAAAGGCACACTCAGCGGATTAGGAAAAGAGGGAGAGAGAATTATGGCAGTCAGATTTATGGGAGATAGGGGTTTTGTAGTTACATTTAAACAAACAGACCCACTTTATACATTGGACTTGAGTAATCCTCTCAGTCCAAAGGCTGTAGGGGAACTTTCGATTCCTGGATTCTCAAGATACCTTCATGTTGTAGATGAAAACAGGGTGCTAAGCATAGGTAGAGATGCGGATACGATTACCGGGCAAGCTCTTGGACTGCAACTGCAACTCTTTGATGTTACAGATTTTACAAACCCTCAACTGGTGGATAAAACAACTATCGGGGGCAGTTATACATATAGTTCAGCCGAATATAACCATAAAGCCTTTGTTTATCGCCCGAGTGATTTGATGTTTGGATTGCAATACACCGACTTTGTGGCAACAGCTTCTACCGAAAATTTCGGTATCTACAAAGTAGATGGCATGTCCATCAAAAAGATTCATACAATGAGTAAACCTCTAGTTGATTATTATTGGGGAGATGAGAATAGAGGTCTTATATTTGACCTAAACAATACAAGCTATGGGGCACTTTTTGAAGGTTCAAACATTTTGAGCGATACTATTTTAAACGGAGAATAAAATGAGATACTTACTAGGCATAATAATGGTTTTAATTTTTTTAGGATGTGGCGATGATAAAAGCAGTAGCCAATCGAGCATCTCTAACACGGATGCCCTTCAGCCAAATATCGAAAATAAGGAGCTTCAGCCTCCAAAACCACCTACGCTATAAGGAAATATCTTCCTTTGTAGCATGGGTATCTTGATTTTTTAACTCTCTTTTTTGATAGACACGATTTATCAAATAGCAGAGTTTGAGTCCATAAATAAAGATAATCCACGAAACATAAATCCATAAAAAAAGAAATATCAAAATAGCAAAAGAGCCGTACATTGTCGTGTAGGATTTATTATAAAAAACATAGTAGATAAAAGCGTTTTTGGAGATACTGAAAACTATTGATATGATAAAGGAGCTGATGAGCGATGCTTTTGGTTCTATCTTTGTGTTTGCAGCGATTTGAAAGAGAAGAAAAAAGAGAGCCCAGATAATTATATAGGGAATGATTGGAAGAATATTTATGCCCGAGGTTATCTCGTTTGACTCAATAACAGTTGCCAGCATGGCACTCATGTAAAAGGAGACTCCAAGAGCGATGGGCGTGAGGGTAAGCATTGTCCAGTAAGTTGTAATCGACTCCCATAGAGTTCTCTTTTTCGCATGAAAAATTTTGTTTGCAATATACTCGAAATTCTGAAAAAAAAGAAGGGAAGCTACTAAAACCATAACCAAACCAATAACACCCATTTTTGCAGAGTTGAGTAAAAAACTGTCTATGTAACCCATAATTGATTCAGAATTTACAGGCATAAGATTTGAAACTATAAATGTTTTTACACTCTCATAATGTTCGGTAAACGAGGGTAAGGATGTAAGCAGTGTAAGCATTATCAAAAGAAGCGGAATGATTGTAAAGATAGTATAAAAACTAAGACTTGCCGCATAAAGAGTCAGCTCTTTATCAAGGAAAATACCGATAAGAAATGATGCATGTTTAAAAAAATGTTTTATATCTATTCTGCTTATCGGCACCCCGAGGGTACTTGTCGCTTTGCTCGGGCGCATTATCGTATACTCCGGATGAGTTTAATTCAGTCCCATTTTAGCTGGATTTAAAATATTGTTCGGGTCAAACGCCATTTTTATGGATTTAAAAAGAGCCATCTCCTCGGGCGTGAATGCCATGTGCATGTAAGGTGCTTTTGCCAACCCTATTCCATGCTCACCGCTGAGAGTTCCGCCCAAATCTATAGTTGCCTGAAAGACCTCTTCTATCGCTTTATAGGCAATTTTTACCTGCTCAGGGTCTTTGCCGTCCACCATAACATTGGTATGAACATTTCCATCCCCCGTATGACCGAAACATGGGATTTTGATATTGTACTTTTCTGCAATTGCGTAAAACTTCTCAAGCAGCTCCGGCAGAGCTGAACGAGGAACCGTAACATCCTCATTGAGCTTTTTGCTTCCATAAACGCTCAATGCAGGAGAAGCGTTACGACGCGCAAACCAGATATCTTTCGCCTCTTTATCATTGGCTGCTATCTTAAATTCACTGCATCCGTTTTCACGAAAAACCTTCTCGATTTGAGCGAGCTGAAAATTCAAATCCTCTTCTAAATTTCCGTCTACATCTGTTATAAGCAGGGCTCCGGCATCAATCGGTAAACCTTTATGAAAAGTCTGCTCAACCGCTCTGATTGTCAAGTTGTCCAAAAACTCCATCGCAACAGGAGTAATTCCGCTCGCCATTGTTTTATAAACCGCTTCCATCGCCATGTGAACCGTTGCAAATATGCCCATAGCAGTTTTTGTCATTTTAGGTTTTGGAATGAGCTTGAGAGTAATCTCTGTTAAAACTGCCAAAGTTCCCTCGCTCGCAATTAAAATACCGCTGATGTTATAGCCTGCTACATCTTTTATAGTGCGTTTTCCGGCTTTGATAACATCGCCGTTTGGCAGAACTGCACGCGTTGCCATCACATAATCTTTTGTAATTCCATACTTCGCAGCTCGCATGCCGCCGGCATTTTCGCTTACATTTCCGCCGATGGTCGAGTACTCTTGGCTTGCGGGATCCGGCGGATAGAAAAGCCCAAGCTCTTCAACTGCCTTTTGCAGATCCATATTGATAACACCCGGCTGAACGACTGCAACCATGTTCTTCATATCAATCTCTAAGATTTTATTCATATGCTTTTCCATGGCAAGAACAATCCCGCCGCTGCTAGGAAGTGCTCCGCCCGTAAAACCGCTCCCGGCTCCGCGAGGAACTACGATAATTCTATGTTCGTTACAATACTTTAAAATCCGGCTGATATCATCCTCATTTCTAGGAAAGATTACGGCATCCGGCTCAAAATGCTCTCTCGTAGCATCGTAGGAATAGGCGATTAAGTGTGCTTTATCACTATAAATATTCTCGGAGCCGACAATGGAGGTAAAGTGTTTTATGTGTGTTGTTTCAATCATGATTATTTCTTATTTTTAAATTCTTCGTACAACTTAAGAAGCTCTTTGTTCTCTTCATTAAACTCAAGTAAAAGCTCATAATAGTATGGCTCATACTCTTTTATAGGATTGCTTCCCGCTCCCCACCATGCCTCATCAATCTCCAAAACTCTACTGTAAAAAGGGAGTTGTTTGTCATCATCTTTGAGCGGCGCATCGGATATATTTAAGAGTTTAAATGTTTTTGAGTCAACTGTAAAAAGTTTTTTATTGATAAAGAAAAAAAGCACTCCGACAGAGGCTGAGTCTGCCATCTCATCAAAATCTTTTTTTTGCGGTGAAGGGTGGCCGTTTATAGATAAAATTGCTGCAAATATATCGGGGTGCACCCATTGGATTCCTTCAGAAGCCTTTGTTGTGCGATGGAAGATTTCCTCATTCGGTGCAATCAATAGAGCTCTTGAATATCCAAATGCCAAAAGAGCCGTATCGCCTGCCTCTACTTGCCATTGACCCTTTGGAAGTGAGTTTTGTTTAAGCAGCTCAAAATCACTCATTTTTAGCGTAGCAATTTTGTTTTTTTCATCATATTTTGTTACAACAATCTCTTTTAAAACAGTGCCATGACCCTCAGCTAAGCTGTGAATGATGAATCCACTCATTCCGACATTTACCATCTCAATCTTTATCGTTGCTTCATTTAAAGAGTCATCTACTCCTATAATAGGCGATTTCAACACATTAGCAAATATGCTTGAAACAAAAATAAAAAGTAAAAAAATATATTTAATCAACTTCAATTCCTAATTATAAATCTGCCGTGATTATAGCAAACAAATCTCATACTAAGCCAAATTTTGTTAATCTTTCAAAATTAATTTATTTAGGATTCTATTTATGATACGATTTTTCATACTTTTATTTTTTGCAACCATACTTTTTGGTTCAGAGGTAAAAGACTTTAAGTGGGAGGAGGGTGTGCCCTATTCTGTCTTTTTAGAAAAGCAAAACTTACCTACTAAAGAACTCCTAACTGACATTGACGACGATGATAAAAAGCTTGTAGAGGAGATTCGAGCAGGCATAAATTGCCAAATGCTTAGAGGTGCCGATAATAAGATAGAACAAATATTAATCCCGCTCAATGACGAACTCCAAATCCACATATACCAAGATGAAGACACCTACAGTTTTGAAGCCATTCCTATTATATACGATTTAAAAACAGAAGCATTTTCGTTAAAAATAAATGCAAACCCATCTGTAGATATTTTAAATGAAACCGGTTCTATTGGAATAGTGAGTGTTTTTATTAATGCATTTAAAAAATCCGTCAACTTTACCGCCATACAAAAGAGCGATAGATTAGCCATGATTTATGAACAAAAATATAGACTGGGAAGACCCTTCTCTATGCCGACTTTAAATGCTGCCATGGTAGAAATAAACGGTGAAAGACACTTTATCTATTTGAACAGTGACGGCGTTTACTATAATGAAAAAGGTGCTCAGATTGAGAGCTTTTTACTTGTGAATCCAGTGGCAAATACCAGAATTTCCTCTACTTTCACGCTTCGTCGCTACCATCCTATTCTTAAAAAATATCGTGCTCATTTAGGTATTGATTATGCCGCAAGAACCGGAACACCGATTATGGCAGCCGGAGATGGAAAAATCGTTTTTGCAAGCACTACTAACGGGTATGGAAACCTCATTAAGATTCAACATGCTGATGGATTTTTGACACTCTATGCGCACCAAAAATCTTTTCGTCCAGGTATAAAAGTAGGTCTAAAAGTATCAAAAAATCAGGTAATCGGATATGTTGGCAGCACAGGATTATCAACCGGTCCGCACCTCCATTTTGGTCTTTATAAAGACAATCAGGCAATCGATCCTCTCAAAGTTGTGCAAGTCACTATTAAAAAATTAAGTGATAAAGAGAGAAATGAGTTTTTAAAATTAAGAAAAAAATATGATGACAAGATTATTTCACATATTCAAAATAATACAAAATTTATAAAATTAAATGAGACAGGCAATAGCTGTTTTATCAATAATAAAACTCAAGAAAAAATTGCATCTTCTTCATAACAAATCTGGAAAAACTTGTTTTACTAAAGAAACATTTTCGCTTAGCGAAAAGCGATTCTCTTGTTTTCGTAGCTTTAGGTGGTTGCTTAGTGTGTAGCATCAATAAGTTATCCAAACTCTATAGGATCCATGTCCACTTCAGCCAAATCAACCTTGCATGTAGAGATGGCTCTGATTAAATCCGTACTCTTATCTGAACGAAGTAAAATCTCAAATCTGTATTTATCTGCAACTCTTTCAATCGCACATTTTCCGTATCCGACTATCTCTATATTTGAAAACTTGGTTAACTTTTCTTGCATATGAAGCATCTCATCTTTTGCTTTTAGTCCATTTTTGTGTGAAAAGAGAACTCTGCACAATTTTTTATAGGGCGGATATAACTCTTTACGATACTCCATTTCATCTTTTAAGAACTCTTCGTAATTTTCAACAAATGCACTGAAAAACTCCTCATTAAAACTCTGCACCAGAACCTTTGCATTTTTAGCCCGCCCACTTCGCCCTGCAACCTGAATCAAAGATGAAAGAGCTTTCTCTCTTGAGCGGTAATCACTCATATTCAACATGTTATCCATGCCTAAAACCACTGCCAAAGTGACCCCATGATAATCGTGTCCTTTGCTTAACATCTGAGTTCCTACAAGTACGTCTATCTCTTCATCATTAAAGCGCTTAAGTGCATATTTCAGTTTATTTGCCGTTGTGATAACATCTCTATCAAACTGTTCAATTATTGCCTCCGGAAATGTTTCGCTAATGTTTTTTGTGGCCTCGGCAGTTCCAAGACGAGAACTTGTCAGATTAGAACTCCCGCATGCAGAACAAACTTGAGGAATAGCTTGCGTAAAGTTGCAGTAGTGGCACTTAAGAGCATGAGATTTTTGATGAATGCTCATACCGATGCTGCAAAAAACACACTCATAAGTGTGACCGCAATCGCCGCAAATAAGGTACTTAAAATTTGCACGAGTTGGCAGAAAAACAATGGATTGCTCTTTTGCATCGAGTGTATTTTTAAGATTTTGTAAAATCATAGGCGATAAATTTTCAGCAGAGCGCTCATAAATAAACTCTTTTTTTGAGCTGAAGTGACCGCCTTTGAGTCTTACATGCGGAAACTTTACAAAGGAGTTTAGGGATGGAGTAGCACTTCCTAAAACAACAGGAATGTCATAAAGTTTTCCCATATAGATTGCTATATCTCTTGCATTATAGCGAGGTCTTGAAGAGGATTTGTAACTGTCGTCATGCTCCTCATCGACCACAATAAGTCCTAAATCTTTTATGGGTAAGAAGAGAGCCGAGCGAGGTCCTGCGATTATATAAGCACTTCCGTCATAAATCTTTGCAAGTGCTTTTTTCTTTTGAAGCGGAGTAAGTTTTGAATGCCACATGACCACTTTATCACCAAAATGCTCCTCTAATCTTTTACCCATCTGCGGTGTTAGAGAGATTTCAGGCATTAAAAATATGGAACGATTCCCACAACTCATTATCTGCTCAAAATACTTCATATATATTTCGGTTTTACCGCTTCCCGTATCGCCGAAGAGAAGTGAGGTTTTGTGTTGCTGTAAAAAAAGGAGTGCTTCATTTTGTTTTAGCGAAAGCATTATTGTAGATACGGCTTTAGTTGAATTTACTTTGTTTTGCTGACACAAAACTGAAATCTGTGTTCCGAGATAGGGAACCATCAGCCCGAGTGCCTCGCCTAAGGATGAAAAATAGTAGGTAGCTATAAATTGTGCTAACTTTATCTGTTTAACAGAGTAGTAAAACTCGCCTACACCTAAAATCTCACTCGTTTTAAACTCGGGCTTTTGACATGTTGAAATTATTACTGCTTTATAGCTTTTGTTTCTTACCGCTATTTCTACAGCGGTTCCTATCTCTAAAAGAGAATCATAATAATAAGTAAGTTGAGATAGGGGGGATGAGAGAATTGCTACTTCATAAAAAAACAAGGCTCGTCTCTCTTAAAAAATTAATGAGTCAAATCTGAACAATAAGTGCCCGATGTACAATCAAATCTTCCGCTAGTTGCATTGTAATCAAATGTATTATCACTATCTAAGATTTTAAAAATATAGGTGCCGCTGGCAGAAGAGCTCCAATGACCATTTGTTGCGGAGTTTGCTATCGGGTACATAAGCAAACCGCCGAATAATCCACCGTTATCAATTTGTTTGTATGTTGTGCCATTCACTGTGTATGTACCTGTGCCAATAGGGATATAGGAGTTGCTTCCAACAATCAATCGAGCCTGTCTCTCGGTAATAATTGCTGAACGAATAGAAGCGATGTCTGCACGCCCTTTCGTTATCTCTGCGTCCGTGCGAGTTGCAGCAAATTTTGGAACTGCTATTGCCGCCAAAATACCTAAGACTACAATTACAAATATCATTTCTATCATAGTGAATGCATTTTTCATAAAAGTATCCTTTTTATATTTAAAATATTATATCAAAAAAATGATTGTCGCAGTTGAAGAGTTAAGTGAAAGTTTTGGAAGAAGATGTATTTTATATATGCATTCCACCTCAAGAGAGGTGGAACGAGAAAAACGAGAAAAAATACTATTAACGAGTTACTGAAGAACCTAATGGAGCAAAGCTGAAAGCTGCTGGAACATTTAAACCCACAAGGGCACATTCTGCATCAGCAATCTGAGCTCCTCTATTTACTGTCACATTGGTATCACTACTTCTAACGATACTAATACACACGCCAGCAGCAGATTTATATATAATATCAACACCAGTGCCATTTGCAACTATATTTGCAGTAGCAGTTGTAGCATCAATTAAATTTGCAGGAACAGCATTTGTTGCGAGAGCAGTTCCCTTAATGCCATCTATAGCAGCCTTATAATTACCTTGCACAGCCGATGCTGCAGCATCCGTACGCGTTGCAGCCAACTTTGGAACCGCAACTGCAGCCAAAATACCTAAAATAACGATAACGAAAATCAACTCTATCATAGTAAAACCAGCTCTTTTCATAAGAACTCCTTAAAAATAAAAAATTTGGGTTACTCTTGCAACCTTGACAGATATTATGGAGCATACTGAATAAAATCTTGCTTAATTTATTTATCTACTTTATAAAATCACATCTCACTCAAATCACATAACAAATATGGAACTATTATTGCTTAGTTTACTTAACTTTAAAAGGAGTTCACATGAGCATTCAAACATATGCCACGAGTGATCTAGTTGCACAAGCTTTAGATTACCGTTCTATGCGTCAAGATATGATTTCATCAAACATTGCAAATGCTGACACTCCTTTTTATAGACCAAGAGATGTAAGTTTTGGGGACACTTTGGCAGCAAAGCAAGCAGAACTTTATAAAAATGAGAAAAAAACACTCGATTTGGCTCAGACAAATAGTTCTCACATGCCAATATATAGTGAAAAAGATAGCAGCAAAGCCACAACATTTTTTAGAGATGGGCACATGGCTAGAAATGATGGAAATAGTGTTGATTTAGATGTTGAAACAACTGAAATGAGCAAAAACTCCATAATGTTTAATGCTCTTGTAAGTGCAGACAAAAAAATGTCTATGGTCTATAAAGGTGTTATTGACTCTTCATCTAAAGTTTCATAAGGATGACATGTGAGTGATTTTTTAAGCAGTTTCGATATTAGCGGTTATGGCTTGTCGGCTCAAAGGGTTCGTGTAAATACTATCTCTTCAAACATTGCGAATGCTCAAACAACGCGTACTGATGAGGGTGGACCTTACAGAAGAAAAGAAGTAGTATTTAAAGCAGTGGATTTTAGCCAGCATCTCAATGAGGCAATGGGTGACGCAACAAATAGTGCAAAATATCAGGACCCGCTTAATGAGGGCGATTTTGGCAAAAAAGTAAATCCTGCTATAATGAGTGTAATAGTTGATAAAATTTCAAGAGACGACAAAGAACCAAAACTCAAATTTGACCCAAGCCATCCGGATGCAGATGCGAATGGCTATGTTGCGTATCCGAATATTAATCCTGTTATAGAAATGGCCGATTTAGTCGAGGCAACACGTTCGTACCAAGCGAATGTCGCCGCATTTGAGAGTGCTAAAAACATGGCAAGCAGTGCTATTTCACTGTTGCAATAAAAATAAAATATATAAAAGGAGAAGAGTAAGAATGATTACATTATGTAACGATGACTCTCCCTTTGCAAGGAGAGGTTTATGAGTATCAGCGGTATATCAGGCACATCAACTGCCGAACTTTTAAAACAAAAAGGTAAACCTGAAGAGAGTGCCGGAACTGATTTTGCACAGCACCTAAAAACAGCACTAAACGAAGAAAACGACCGTCAAATTACAGCAGAACAAGCCGTTGGAGACATAGCAACCGGACAAGTTAAAGACCTCCATCAAGCTGCCCTTGCTATCGGCAAAGCAGAAACAAGCATGAAACTAATGCTTGAAATAAGGAACAAAGCCCTAAGTGCTTACAAAGAGATAGGCAGAACACAACTATAAATCCACTATTAAAGTATATACTACTCAATGCTTAACGAAAACAAAAACAAAAAGATATTTCTACTTTATGCCCTTATTGGGCTTGGCTTTACCATCTTTTTAAGCGTTATGCTTGTGACGGTGCTAAAATCTCGCAATCTACCCTCGCTCTATACGGATGACACTTCAAAGGCTGAAAGAGGAAGCATCATCAGTGCAGATGGATTTCATATTGCAACAACAAAAAAACTTTATAAAGTAGTCGTAAATAACAACTATATTGATCCCCAAAAAGAGGAACTTTTTATACAACTTTTTAGTATCTACTCCGGAATGGATGCGCTAGAGGTTAGAGAGAAGCTCAAAGAAAAAAAAGGTGTTATCGTTTTAAGCTACTCCATACCGGAAAAAGAGGCACAATATCTAAAGAATCTGGCAAAAGAACTTAGAAAATATAAAGTTTTTATAGAAAGAAAAGACCGTAAAACAGGTACTAGAATGCTCCATGGGTTAAGCATTATAGAGAGTGGAGAGAGCAGAGAATATCCGTATGGAAAACTTTTAACGCCAATCATAGGTTATACCCATAAACAAGAAGACAATGGATATACGCGAATCAAGGGTGTTAAAGGGCTAGAAAAAAGGTTTGATGAAGAGCTTTCAGCCAGACAAGATGGTTCTAGCATTGGTCCACGAGATGTAAATAGTTATATCATTCTCAATAGAGACAGTTTTACAAAGCCAAATATTAATGGGCTAGATATAAAACTTACAATTCCCATTGCTCTTCAAATAAAAATGGAAAACATGTGCGACCAGATGAAGAAAGAGCTTGGAGCCGAGCAGGTAATGATTGCCGTTATGAACTCAAAAAACGGAAAAGTTTTATCCATGGCAACCTCGAATAGATTTTTTCCAAAAGATATAAAAAAAAGTGACTATCCTAATTTAAACAGTGGAATTATTGAATATAGCTTTGAGCCGGGAAGTGTTCTAAAAGCAGTAACATTCTCATTACTGCTTGATAAAGATTTAATAAATCCTTATGACATGGTTAATGGATACCATGGTAGATATGTCCTTGGTAACAAGACAATAACAGATGAACATAAATTTGATAGGCTCTCTGCTGAGGATGTAATAGTCCACTCATCAAACATTGGAATGGCGCAACTCTCACAAAAGCTATCCGGAGTGGAGTTTCATGAAGGTTTAATGAAGTTTGGTTTTTCTCAAAAATCAACAAACGATTTTATTTATGAGAGAATGGGTTCCATTCCAAATAGTAACAGACTTGACAATGAGGTATATAAAGCCACATGCTCCTACGGCTACGGAATGACAGCAAATCTTATGCAGTTAATTCGTGCTTACGGTGTGTTTAATAACAATGGAAAAATTGTGTATCCTCAATTTGCCGCAAGTTATGTAGATGCCTTTAATAGAGAAACGGTTATAAAGAATGATGAGCAACACCAGATAGTAAAAAGTTCTACTGCATCAAGAATGCAAAAAATTCTTATTAAAACAGTCAATGAAGGAACAGGATATAAGGCAAGAACTGAAGGTCTAGTCATAGGTGGAAAAACAGGAACGGCACATATAGTTGAAGAGGGAACATATGTAAATAAGTACAATACTGCTTTTGTGGGATTTGCAAATGATGCAAGTAACAACTACACTATCGGCGTTATTACTGCTCAGCCTACATCAAGCCAATTTGCGGCTCAAACTTCTGTCCCGGTTTTTAAAAAAGCTGTTAATATTATGATTGAAGATGGCTATCTGACACCGCTAAAGACAGAGGCTACGACACTTAAGCCAGATGTTGACCTAACGCCGGATATTCTTGAAGAGATAGCACCGCATTAAAGCCAGATGTTATCAAGCAATCTTGTAGTTCCTACTTTTGCTTCTACTAAAATAATTGTGTTTCCTATCTCTACATGCAATAGTTTTTCAAAGTCACGACTGAGTATCTCAACATAGGATATGTCAAGCGGTTCAAGTGTAGCTCGCATCTCTTTTATAATCTCTTTGCAATCCAAAATATTTTTACTCACCATCTTCCCTGCCATGTAGAGTGAAGCTGAGATTTTTAGCGCCTCTTTTCTCTCATTTTTGTTTAAATAGATATTCCTACTGCTAAGTGCCAAACCATCGCTCTCTCGAACCGTATCTACCGCCACAATATTAACGCTCATAAAAAATTGTTTGACCATTAGAGTGATTAAGTTAAGTTGCTGAGCGTCTTTTTTTCCAAAGTAGGCATTTGTAGGAGCAACAATATTCAGAAGCTTCATGACAACAGTTAAAACACCGTTGAAATGCCCGGGACGAGTAGCTCCTTCAAGAATATATCCTCTCACTTTTGGAGCCAATAGGCTTGCTTCATCGCTGCCATAGATATCATTTACATGCGGAAAAAAGAGAACATCAACGCCGGCGAGTTCACATATCTTCTTATCGGCTTCATCTTTTTTTGGATATTTATCTAAATCTTCGCCCTTTAAAAACTGTGTAGGATTTAAAAAAATTGAGACAATAACTATTTCATTCTCTTTTTTTGCTCTTTTGATAAGTGATATGTGACCCTCATGCAAAGCACCCATAGTCGGAACAAACCCGATACTCCGGTTTGTATTTTTTGTAAACTCTTTTAACTCCGGTGCCTGAGTGATAATCTTCATTTTAAGCCTCTATTTAATATAATCGCAATTATAACAATATTGGAATAATTTTATGGATAACTACGAATACACCGAACTTTTAAAAAGTACAGCTGTCAAAATGAAAAACATTACAAGCGTTGTCGAGCCTGATAAGCTTCAAAAAAGACTGGGCGATATAGAAGCTATGGAAAACGACCAAGAGTTTTGGAATGATGCGGCAAATGCAGCAGCAGTACAAAAAGAAAAAACGCAAATTCAAAGAAAACTAAATAAATATTTTGCGGCAAAAAATGCGATAGATGATGCGATTGAGCTTTATGAGATGGCGATGGATGAAGGAGACGAGGAGTCAGTCCAAGCTCTTTTTGATGATGCCGCAAAACTTGAAGAGTTTATAAGAAACATGGAGATAGAGGTTCTGCTTAGCGGCGAAAGCGATGCTAGTAATGCTATTCTTTCTATTCACCCCGGTGCCGGCGGAACAGAGAGCCAAGATTGGGCATCCATGCTTCTTAGAATGTACAAAAGATTTGCCGAGAGACGAGGATTTGGTGTTGAAGTGTTAGATTATCAATCGGGCGAAGAGGCAGGAATAAAAGATGTTTCACTACTCATTAAAGGTGAAAACGCATACGGTTATTTAAAAGTTGAAAACGGCATTCATAGACTTGTTAGAATCTCTCCTTTTGACTCCAATGCAAAACGACACACCTCTTTTAGCTCTGTCATGGTCTCTCCTGAGGTTGATGATGACATCAATATAGTTGTAGAAGACAAAGATATAAGAGTCGATACCTACAGATCAAGCGGAGCCGGCGGGCAACATGTTAACAAAACAGAGTCTGCAATTAGAATCACTCACATCAAAACCAATGTGGTTGTTCAGTGTCAAAATGACAGAAGTCAGCATAAAAATAGAGCTACCGCCATGAAGATGTTAAAATCTCGTCTTTATGAGCTGGAACTTGAAACACAAAAAGCAGAAAAAGATGGAGTTGCAAAGAGTGAGATAGGTTGGGGACATCAAATTCGCTCCTATGTTATGCAGCCCTATCAGCAGATTAAAGATACTAGAAGCAATATGGCATATTCAAATATCTCTGCTATTCTTGATGGCGATATTGATACGATGATAGAAGATGTACTTATCTCTCAAAACAGGTCTCAACCTACTTCCTCAGAGCAGAAGCAATAGTAGCTTTTTGAAGAAAACATTTCTCTAGAATGAATTTACTTAAAGAATTTGCTTTGAATGACAAATGCTCTTATCTTAAAGATAAAGAACAGACTACTCACTATAAAATAATTGACGGCTGTGATGCTATGCACTGCCATAATTTGGTAGAAAGAGGGTTTAGAAGATTTGGAAAGATGTATTTCAGACCAATTTGTGGGGATTGTGACGAGTGCCAGAGTATAAAAATAGATGCAGGCAATTTTGTTTTTTCAAAATCACATAGAAGAGTTATTAAAAAAGCCGGGCATATCAGTAGCTACATTCAAAGCCCTACTCTTACAAAAGCACATATAAATCTGTTTAAAAAGTATCACCTTTACATGAGTGAAAAAAAGGGCTGGAATTATCAAGAGACTAGTGCTGAGCACTATTACAACTCCTTTGTAAGCGGACATGGAAGCTACGGATACGAAGTTTTGTACTACGACAAAGATAAACTTATCGGCGTTGATTTAATAGACATCCTTGAAGATGGAATCTCGTCTATCTATTTTTATTACGACCCGGATTATATTGATTACTCTTTAGGAAAACTCTCGCTTTTATTTCAAATAAAACATGCAAAAAGCTCTAAAAAAAAGTGGATTTACCTAGGCTATTATGTTGAAGAGTGTTCGAGTTTATCCTATAAATCAGAGTACAAGCCCTACCTTACTCTCCGCGGAAGACCAACTGAGAATGAGAACGGTATATGGGAGCTAAACTACACTTAATTATTAAGTTCCTTCATCTTCTCATCGTTTATGATATTTTTCTTTTTAGCGGTTTCCTCTTCTAAGGATTTTTCCATAGTCTCTTGATTTATTTTATCACTCTCTCTTATTCTTGAAATCTTCTCCTCTTGGCGTTTTTTGTCAGATTGTTTAACAGACACTTTATTCTGCACTTTTTTATCTGTTGCTAAAAAATCTTGCATAATATCAAAAGGAGTAATCTCATCACTATGAAGGTTGTAATATTTTAATATTTCACTTCTATATTTCTCCGTATCCAACATTTTACTGTTTACCATCTGCAAGAACAGTTTACTATTGCTACTTTTAATTGAAGAGAAAAAGTTACTGTTGACACTTTTGACAAAAAAATCATTTGTCTTCGAGAGCTCTCTTAGCCTATTCAGATATCTTTTTTTTTCATCACTATTATCTGCCCTATCC
The DNA here is from genome assembly GCA_041662225.1 of Sulfurimonas sp. Lineage (GTDB taxonomy): Bacteria > Campylobacterota > Campylobacteria > Campylobacterales > Sulfurimonadaceae > Sulfurimonas. The sequence continues at coordinate 12,093 of JBAZSX010000002.1, read as the reverse complement.
ACTTCAAAACCAAGCTCTTTTACACTTTTTATATCACTTAAATATTCCTCAATCTTTTCGCCATATTGCGTATATATATCAATCTCTTTGAGCTTTTCAATATTGAGGCTATTATCATATAAAATATCACCCAACGAGGAATAGGTTTTAGGATTTTGTGCCAACAGAAGTGTTGATATTATGCAGAGAAAAAATATTTTTACCATTTACTGCTCCATCTTGTTTGTTTAAAAAATTATATCAAATTATAGGGGGAGAATGCCGAATGATAAAAAAGTTGATAATTTAACGATAAGGATTTGGATAGAGGGAGAGAAAGCCACTTCCAAAAGGAAGTAACTTCTTGACTAAATTAGCCATTTCGTTTTTTGATAATCTCTTCAGATACATTTCTTGGAACTTCTTCATAGTGATCAAATTCCATAGCGTAAGTAGCACGCCCTTGAGTAGCAGAACGAAGGTCAGTTGAGTAACCAAACATTTCAGCAAGTGGAACAAATGCATCTACGATTTTGTTACCTGAACGGTCACTCATATTGCTAATTTGTCCACGACGACGGTTAAGGTCACCGATAACATCTCCCATATAATCCTCAGGAACTTCAACTTCAACTTTCATCATTGGCTCTAAGATAGCTGGTTTAGCTTTTCTACAACCCTCTTTGAATCCCATTGAAGCAGCAAGTTTAAACGCCATCTCATTTGAATCCACATCATGGTATGAACCGTCATAAAGAGTAACATCAATATCTTCCATTGGATAACCTGCAAGAACACCATTTGACATAGACTCTTTACAGCCCTTCTCAACAGCAGGAATATACTCTTTTGGAACAGTTCCGCCTTTGATATCATTGTGGAATACAAATCCTGTACCGGCATCACCCGGTTTAATTTCAAGGTAAACATGTCCAAATGCACCACGACCACCTGATTGCTTAGCATACTTATACTCTTGCTTCACTGTATCTCTAATAGTTTCACGGTAAGAAACTTGTGGAGCACCAACTTCAGCTTCTACTTTAAACTCTCTCTTCATACGGTCAACAAGAATTTCAAGGTGTAACTCACCCATTCCTGAAATAATAGTTTGACCTGTCTCTTCATCAGTATTTACTCTGAAAGATGGATCCTCAGCTGCTAGTTTACTTAAAGCGATTCCCATTTTTTCTTGATCCGCTTTTGTTTTTGGCTCAACGGCAACAGAGATAACCGGTTCTGGGAATACCATACGTTCAAGAACAACAGTCTCATCCGGATCACATAGAGTATCTCCGGTAGTCGTATATTTAAGACCGACAACCGCACCGATTTCACCGGCGTAAATTTCTTTAATTTCTTCACGCTTTATAGCATGCATTTTCACAATACGACCGATACGCTCTCTTTTGTCCTTAGTAGAGTTATGAACAAATGAGCCTGCTTCTAGTGAACCACGATAAACACGAATAAAAGTAAGTGTTCCAACGAATGGATCCGTCATAATTTTAAATGCTAAAGATGCAAATTTGCCATCATCTGTTGATGGAACAACAACTTCAATCTCTTCATCATCCATCATAGTTCCCTTAATAGGAGCACACTCAGTTGGAGCTGGAAGGTAAGCAACAACAGCATCAAGCAGAGTTTGAACACCTTTGTTTTTAAATGCAGTACCGGCAGTCATAGGAACAATATGCATAGCAATTGTAGCTGCTTTAATACCTGCAATAATCTCATCTTCAGTTAATGCTTCGCCCTCTAAATATTTTTCAGCAAGCTGTTCATTACCATCTACTTCTGAAATAGATTCAATCATTTTTTCACGATACTCTTCAGATTTTTCTAACATATCTGCAGGAATCTCTTCAACATGGTAATTAGAACCCATTTCAGCATCAATATCCCAAACAATTGCTTTCATTTTAACAAGGTCAACAATACCTTTGAAAGTGTCTTCAGCACCGATTGGCAACTGAATTGGAACCGGATTGCCTTTTAGACGCGTACGAATCTGCTCTTCAACTTGGTAAAAATCCGCTCCTGTTCTATCCATTTTGTTAACAAAAACAATTGACGGTACGCCATAACGATTTCTTTGTCTCCATACAGTCTCAGATTGAGGCTGAACTCCACCAACTGCACAGAATACTGAAACTGCACCATCAAGAACACGCATAGATCTCTCAACTTCAATAGTAAAATCAACGTGACCCGGAGTATCGATAATATTAATCTGTTTTCCTGCCCACTCACATGTTGTTGCAGCAGAAGTAATTGTAATACCTCTCTCTTGCTCTTGTTCCATCCAGTCCATAGTAGCAGCACCATCATGAACCTCACCAATTTTATGTTCAACACCCGTGTAGAATAGAATTCTCTCAGTTGTTGTAGTTTTACCTGCATCAATGTGCGCAGCAATACCAATATTTCTTACATCTTCTAGTTTATGTGATCTTGCCATTTTTATAATGCCTTAAGTGATTTATTTATAGAGTTAACCTCTTTTATAAGTGGGCGAATCTGCCTATTTATAAAAGAGGTTTTTAAAGTCTACCCCTTAACTATTTCTAGTTAAGAGATATACAATTATTTAGATATTACCAGCGATAGTGAGCAAATGCTTTATTTGCTTCAGCCATTCTGTAAGTATCTTCTTTTTTCTTAAATGCAGAACCTTTATCTGATGATGCATCCATCAATTCATTTGCCAATCTCTCAGCCATTGTTCTCTCGTTTCTTTTACGAGAAGCATCAATTAACCAGCGGATTGCAAGTGAAAGTTGACGCACTGGGCGTACTTCTACTGGAACTTGGTATGTAGCACCACCAACACGGCGACTTTTTACTTCAATAATTGGTTTGATGTTGTCGATAGCATCATTGAAAGTATCAATACCAGTTTTTTCACCACGAGAACCTATAAGGTCTAGTGCACTGTATATGATTTTTTCAGCAGTACTTTTCTTACCATCGTACATTATTTTGTTAATAAATTTCGTTAAAACTTTGCTTCCATAAACTGGATCTGGCATAATTTCACGAACGGGAGCTTTTCTTCTTCTCATTTCTGATTTTCCTTACTTCAATTTTTTCAAATTTACTCAAAATATATCATCTTGGATATATCCTGTGCTAGCTTGACATTTGTTTATTATAAGCTTCTAAAAAAACTTATTTTACCTTTGGTCTCTTAGTTCCATATTTAGAACGAGCCACTTTACGGTTAGCAACACCAGCTGTATCTAATGCACCACGAACGATATGGTACTTAACACCCGGTAAATCTTTAATACGACCGCCACGAACAAGAACAATTGAGTGCTCTTGAAGGTTGTGACCTTCACCACCGATATAAGAAATAACTTCAAAACCTGAAGTTAAACGAACTTTAGCAACTTTTCTTAAAGCTGAGTTTGGTTTTTTTGGTGTAGTTGTGTAAACACGAGTACAAACACCACGACGTTGTGGACACGAAACAAGAGCAGGTGATTTTGATTTCTTAACCACTTTTTTGCGCTCGTTACGAATCAATTGATTGATTGTAGGCATACAATTCCTTTCTTAATTTGTTCCAGTAGAATTTAACTCTCTATTTTTAGAGAATTATAAACACGAAATCTTACATAAAAAGTATTTAAAGTTAGCTTATTTTAAGTGCGAATTAATATTTATTTGTGAAGGTGAGAAGAAATAGTAGTTGGCATGTGGATATTACCACATGCCTTATATAAAATAGAAGTACCTAGATTGTTACTCTTCGTCTTGATAAAAAACAATCTCTTGATTTTTATATATACCGGTTCCAACAGGTATAGTACGACCAATAATAACATTCTCTTTCAAGTCGTTTAAATCATCAACTTTTGCCGATACTGCCGCTTCTGTTAATACTTTAGTAGTATCTTGGAATGATGCAGCAGATATAATACTATCCGCTGAAACAGCTGCTCTTGTAATACCGACCAAGTATGGCTCTGCAATTGATGGACGACCACCTAAACGAATAATTTTCTCATTTTCTTGTGCAAATTTAGCTTTAGAAATCAAATCACCTTCGATGAATTTTGTATCACCCGATTTTACAATCTTAACTTGTCTTAACATCTGTGTAAAAATTACTTCGATGTGTTTGTCCGAAATATTTACCCCTTGAGAACGGTAAACTTGTTGTACTTCACTTATTAAGTAGTTATAAAGTGCCTTAACACCCATAATACGAAGAAGTTCATGTGATGAAATAATTCCACTCGTTAATCTCTCTCCTGCATGCACGAAATCGCCAGGATTTACAACTGCTACATGTGATTTGTCAACAAAGTACTCTTTAACTATTCCATTATCAGATGAAACAATGATTCTTATTTTTCCACGAAGCGGTTTACCAAGCGTCACAACACCATCTACTTCCGAGATAAGTGCTGTAGCTTTTGGACGACGACCTTCAAAAAGCTCAGATACACGTGGAAGACCTCCCGTAATATCGCTTGATTTTTGAAGCGCTTTTGGTGTTTTGGCAATAATATCAGCTACTTTTACCGTCGCACCATCTTGAATAAATATAGATGATTTTGAGTCAATTGGATATCTTAGCAATTCACCATCTTCACTTGCTAAAACTATTGTTGGTTTATAATCAGCTGGAATATGGTCACTAATCATCAAACGAGTTTTACCGGTTAATTCATCCATCTGTTCTGTAGCAGTTATTCCAACAATAATATCTTCATATTTGATAGTACCATTAGCTTCACTGATAACAGGGTTAGAATATGGATCCCACTCTGCTATTACTACAGACTCATCAGTAGCCGGTTTAGCAAGAAGAGTATTAGCATCAACACTTTCATCATCTTCAGTAACTATTACAGACCCACGAGCTATATAGTGTCTTATCGCTTCACGAAGATTAGAGTCAACAACGGTAGCAAAAAGTCCTTTTTCAACAACTTCATATCCTGCTTTAACACCTTCAAATCTTTCTAAATAATCACCTTTAAGCAAGAAGTATTTTACAACTCCTTTCTCTTTTGCAAGTATTTTTTGTGTAACCGGAGCACCATCATCCACTAAAACTTCAGATGCATACGGGATTCGACTTGGAACGTTCCAGCCATCTTTTATTGTTTCCACGATAGATTCAAACTCTTTTACTTCTGAGCCAGACTCATATGGAAAATAGTATTTGCCCTCTATTTGTCCGCCAACACCTGCTAACTCATTCGGCTTAGCAATCTCATTTTTACGGAGAGTATAACGAACAGTCTCAGTTTTAGATATAACACTCACTAAAACTTCATCATGAATTGTTTGAATATCTATTGTACCATTGAATGGTGCTTTTATCTTTGGCTCAACAAGTAATACTGCTGCATTTCTACGATTTGCAACTATATTTTTACCCTCTTTAGATCTATAAGTTTTAAGGTTGTAATAACGAATAAAACCCTCTTTTTCAGCAACAACCTGTCTCTCTTGAGCAGTTGAAGATGCTGTTCCACCGACGTGGAATGTTCTAAGAGTAAGCTGAGTACCCGGCTCGCCGATTGATTGAGCTGCAACGATACCAACAGCCTCTCCTGCACGAACAATATGCCCAGTTGCAAGGTTCACACCATAACAAAGTGCGCAGATACCTTTTTCACTTTTACATGTTGTAGGCGTTCTAATATGGGCAGTTTTTATACCCGCTTCCGAGATTGTTTTTGCGCTTACTTCATCAAGAAGTGTTCCCTCGGCAAACAGAATCTCATTACTGATTGGATCAATTACATCATCCGCCAAAACTCTACCATTTAATCTGTCTTCTAACGACTCAATTAAAGTATTTTGGTCAGAAATATCACTTATCTCAATTCCCTCATGTGTATGGCAGTCATGCTCAACAATCTTAACGTTTTGAGCAACATCTACGAGTTTACGAGTCAAATATCCTGCATTCGCTGTTTTAAGAGCGGTATCCGCAAGACCTTTTCTAGCCCCGTGAGTAGAAATAAAGTACTCGATTACATTCAGACCCTCTTTAAAGTTAGAGATAATCGGTGTTTCAATAATATCACCGCTTGGTTTAGCCATAAGACCACGCATACCGGCTAGCTGACGAATTTGAGCAGCAGAACCACGCGCACCTGAATCAGCCATCATGTGAATAGAGTTAAATCCATCTTTGTCAGTCTGAACTAAATCCATCATCTGAGTAGCAAGAGTATTGTTTGTATCTGTCCAAACATCAATAATTTTATTATATCTTTCTTGTTCAGTTAAAAGACCCGCTTCAAACTGTTTTTGAATCTCAATAACTCTGTTTTTTGATTCAGTAATTTTTGCTGCTTTAGTTTTGGGAATAATAATATCATCGATAGATATAGAAACACCCGATTCAGTAGCATGTTTAAAACCTAGATCTTTTAAATTATCCAAGAATGTTGCTGTTATACCAATTCCACCATGCTTTTGAACATAATCAACGGCTTCGTTAATAGCTTTTTTCTTCATAACTCTATTCCATACTTCAATTGGAACAAAGCTAGGCAATATTGCCTTAAGAAGCATACGACCGGCAGTTGTATGAATTATTCTTCCATCAACACGAGTTCTTATTTTTGCATGTATATCAAGTGCATCATGCTCAATAGCTATTCTTATCTCATCAACATTGGCAAAAAGTTTATTTGAACCTTTAACGCCATTTTTCTCTAGTGTTATATAGTAAATACCAAGAACCATATCCTGAGACGGAGTAGCAATTGCTTTACCGGATGCAGGAAGTAAAATATTCATAGATGCAAGCATTAACACTTTCGCTTCAGCAATTGCAGCAGAACTTAGAGGTATATGCACAGCCATCTGGTCACCGTCGAAGTCGGCATTAAAAGCCGCACAAACTAATGGGTGAAGTTGGATGGCTTTACCATCAATCAACTTAGGATGAAACGCCTGAATAGAGAGTTTGTGCAGCGTCGGAGCACGGTTAAGAAGTACCGGATACCCATCAACTATCTCCGCAAGACACTCCCAAACCTCATTCGTTTTAGCCTCTATCATATTCTTAGCAGCTTTAACTGTTGTTGCATACCCTTTATCTTCAAGCTTTGCAATCAAATGCGGCTTAAATAATTCCAGTGCCATTTTCTTAGGTAAACCACATTGATCCATGCGAAGAGATGGACCAACAACGATTACAGAACGACCGGAAAAGTCAACACGCTTACCAAGTAAGTTTTGACGGAAACGACCCTGCTTACCCTTGATGATTTCACTCAAAGATTTAAGTGGACGCTTATTTGCACCTTTAACAGCATTTGCACGGCGACCGTTATCAAAAAGTGCATCAACAGACTCTTGAAGCATTCTCTTCTCATTTCTAACAATAATTTCAGGTGCCTCTAGTTCAACAAGACGCTTAAGTCTTTGGTTGCGGTTTATTACACGACGATAGAGGTCATTTACATCCGAAACAGCAAATTTACCTCCATCCAGCGAAACCAAAGGTCTTAAATCCGGTGGAAGAACCGGCAGAACGGTAAGCATCATCCAAGCAGGATTGTTTCCTGAATTTAAGAATGATTCGATTACTTTAAGTCTTTTTGCAATTGTTTTTCTTTTTGCTTCTGAATTTGTAAGCTCTATCGCCTCTTTAAGATTTGTAAATAGTTCCACTAAATCTATTGAATCTAATAAATCACGAACAACTTCTCCACCCATGCGAGCTTTAAAGCCGAGCTCACCAAATCTTTGAACAAGAGTACGATATTGCTCTTCATTTAAAACATCATATTGCGCAACAGCAGTTTTTGCTTCTGCATCATAATATGCCTCTCCACCACTCTCTACGATATACGCCTCATAATAGAGTACGCGTTCTAAATCTTTCATCTTGATACCAAGTAGAGTACCAATTCTTGACGGTAGCGAACTTACATACCAGATGTGTGCTACCGGTGTTACAAGCTCAATATGTCCCATACGAATACGACGAACTTTTGTACTAGTAACTTCAACGCCACATTTTTCACAAACAACACCCTTGTAGCGCATCTTTTTATACTTGCCGCAAAGACACTCATAATCTCTTACAGGTCCAAAAATTTTAGCACAAAATAGACCGTCTCTTTCTGGTTTGAGTGTACGATAGTTAATAGTTTCAGGTTTTTTAACCTCACCATGACTCCAAGATAGTACTTTTGCAGGAGATGCTAAGCGAAACTGAAGCTGCTTAATATCTTTAGGTCTATTATCTTCTGTTACTTGTATTGATACTAATTTACTCATCGTCTTCAACCTCGTCAAAAATCTCTACATCAAGAGCCAATGATTGTAGCTCTTTAGTTAATACAAACAGTGTTTCTGGAATACCAGATGCTGGAACAAGCTCACCCTTCGTAATTGCTTTATATGCACGTACACGGCCATCCACATCATCTGATTTAATCGTTAACATCTCTTTTAAAACTGCTGAAGCACCGTAAGCTTCAAGAGCCCAAACTTCCATCTCTCCAAATCTTTGACCACCAAAGAGCGCTTTACCACCAACCGGTTGTTGAGTGACTAAAGAATATGGTCCAGTTGAACGGGCATGTATTTTCTCATCAACAAGGTGATGTAGTTTAAGAATATACATGTATCCTACATTAACACGCTCTTTTATCTTCTCACCTGTTAGACCGTTATAAAGCACTACTTTACCATCTGTAGCCATTTTTGCTAACTCAAAAAGTTTAGCAAATTCAACAGCATTTACACCCTCGAATATAGGGGATGCAAATTTAACACCCTTCGACCAATCTCGTGCATATTTTAAAAATTCTGTATCCGGCATATCACCAATAACCTTTACAGCATTCATCATGCCGGCTACATCGGATATTTCTATCATTTTTGCACGAAGATTAGCAATAAAATCTTTTTGCTTATTATCAAATTCTGCTAATATTTGGTTACCGAGTTCACGACCCGCCATACCAAGGTGCATTTCTAAAATCTGACCAATATTCATACGAGAAGGAACACCGAGTGGGTTCAGACAAACATCCACACTTCTTCCATCTTCCATGTACGGCATATCAACTTCAGGAACTATGATAGAAACGATACCCTTATTTCCGTGACGTCCTGCCATTTTATCACCGACTTTGAGTTGTCGCTTAGTTGCAATATATACTTTTACATACTTTACAACACCGTTTGGCAGAATGTCATCTTTTTCTAAGATAGTTAGCTTCTCTTCATGCTCATCTCGGAAAACTCTTTTTTGCTTTTGGAAATAGTTTTTAGTTTTATTATATTGAGCTTGTATATCTTCACTGAATGATTTAACAATTGCATTAATAGCAAAACGGCTCACATCGACTAAATCTTTTTCAGCGACGGTATCGCCTTTTTTATACTCTGTCTCACCGATTTTAATATCATTTAAAAGAGGCTCTTTTGTCAAAAGTTTACTTACTCTTAACATCTCCTCTTTATCAATCATTAAAAGACGGTCATAATGTTCGCGCTCTAAATAGTCTCTCTCTTCTTTTTCAAGCTCTAAAGCACGAGGATCTTTGTCATACCCTTTTTTAGTAAAGATTTTTACATCTACTACTATTCCTTCCATGCTTGGAGCGCAATAGAGTGACTTATTTACAACATGCCCAGCTTTTTCGCCAAAAATTGCGCGAAGAAGTCTCTCCTCCGGAGTAGGCTTTACTTCACCTTTTGGAGAAACTTTACCGACAAGAATCATACCGCCTTTAACATTGGTACCGATTTTAACAATACCGCTATCGTCAAGGTGAGAGAGTTCATCATCTCTTACATTTGGAATATCCTTAGTAATCTCTTCAACACCATGCTTCAGCTCTCTGGCTTCTACCTCTTTTTCATAAATATGCACAGAAGTAAAAGCATCTTTACGAATAAGTCTTTCAGAAATAACAATAGCATCCTCAAAGTTGTAACCATTCCAAGGCATAAACGCAACCATAGCATTCACACCAAGCGCTAATTCACCCTGATCCATGTTTGGACCGTCTGCCAGCACTTGACCTTTAGCAACTCTATCTCCAATATTTACGATTGGTTTTTGCGCAAAAGATGTGTTTTGGTTTGTACGAAGATTTTTTTGTAATGGATAATAATCTATATATATCTCACCATCTTCTTCGCCCATAACATAAATATGTCTTCCATCAACTTTTTCTATAACACCGGCACGGTCAGCTTTTACACATTCCCATGAATCGCGAGCAACAAGTTTTTCAACACCTGTTCCAACCATTGGAGCATGTGGTCTCAAAAGTGGTACTGCCTGACGTTGCATGTTTGATCCCATAAGCGCACGGTTTGCATCATCATGTTCCAAAAATGGAATAAGGGAAGCTGCAACACCGACAACCATATGTGAAGATAAATCCGCATATTCACAATCTTTCGGAGTACGGAGTAATATCTCTCCGTCTTGTCTAACATCTATAATGCTAGTTGTAAATTGACCATGCTCATCTAATTTATTCGATGCAGCAGCAATCTTTTTGCCCTCTTCTTGTGTTGCTGTAAGATAGATAACCTCTGAAGTTATAACTCCATCTTTTACAACTTTATACGGTGCTTCGATAAAACCATGCTCATTCACTTTTGAGTAAGTAGCAAGAGTATTTATAAGACCAATATTTTGACCCTCCGGTGTCTCAATCGGACAAATACGACCATAATGAGTCGGGTGAACGTCACGCACTTCAAAGCCGGCTCTCTCTTTAACAAGACCGCCTTCACCTAGAGCCGATAAACGACGCTTGTGAGTTACTTCTGAAAGAGGATTCGTTTGATCCATAAATTGTGAAAGTTGCCCACCGGAGAAAAATTCCATAATTGTCGAAGTAATCATTTTAGAATTAATCAAATCATGCGGCATTAGCTCTTGCATTGGTCCACTCATAGTAGCAAGTTTGTCACGAATGGCTTTTTGCATTTTAATCAAACCATTGTGTAACTCATTTCCTAAAAGTTCACCGATTGAACGAATACGGCGATTACCCAAGTGATCTCTGTCATCGATATGACCCTGACCATTTTTAACTTTAATTACATATTTTACTGATTCTATAATATCTTGATGCGTTAATACAGTAATATATTCAGGAATACTCATAGATAATTTATGGTTCATTTTCATACGACCGACTTTAGTCAAATCATATCTTTCAGGGTCAAAAAACAGTTGGTTAACAAATACTTTTGCTGCATCTTTTGTTACAGGCTCGCCTGGTCTCATTACCTTATAGATACGGATAGCCGATAAATCATTTTCGTCTTCAATATCTTCAGTCTGTTTAAGAAGTTTGAGTGAATCTGCATCTGCATTAAACGCATTAATTATTGAACTGTCAACACCTTCAGCTAAATCATTTGCAATACTAAATTCAGTAATTCCTATTTCAGTCATTTTCTTTAATTTAGTTTCGTCAATATGAGTCATAGTATCAAAAAGAATTTCTCCTGTTTCAGGATCTATAATAGGCTGCGCTAGGTAACGGTCAAGTAGAACTTCTAGAGGGTATTCAACTCTTGTTAATCCATCATCAACAAATTTTTGTGCCTTTTTAGCTGAGAGTCTTTTTCCGGCTTGAACCAATACTTTTCCATTCGTATCTACTAAGTCATAGAATAGTCTTGAAGCATAATCATGTGCATTAAAAGCAATTGAAAAACTGCCATCACTGATTTTTATTTTATGAATAGGATAAAAAAGTTTTAATATATCTTGCTTAGAATAACCTAAAGCACGGAACATAATTGTTACGGGAACTTTACGGCGTTTATTAATTCTCATATAGAGGATGTCTTTTGGATCATATTCAAAATATAACCAAGAACCGCGATCAGGAATTATTTGACCGGTATAAATCAATTTATTACCGGCTGTTGTTGACTCTTCTTGTTTAAAAATTACACCTGGCGAGCGGTGAAGCTGGTTTACAACAACTCTCTCAACACCATTAATAATGAATGAAGTTCTTTCAGTCATAAGTGGAATATCACGAACAAATATACTTTGTTCCTTAATATCTTTTACACCAAGCTTTTCTTTAGTGTTTTCATCTCTCTCCCACATTACCAAGCGAGTTTTCATTC
>JBAZSX010000001.1:0-325452 GCA_041662225.1 Sulfurimonas sp. | reverse complement strand
GATCTCAATAAATCATGATGTTCAACCATTTTAACTCCTACATTATTAGTAAATTATGCAAATTAATGATAATTCTTTTTAAATTTAATCTCTTTTTAAAGAAACTTAGTCTATTTAGAGAAAAAGTCCTTAATTGTACACTTTAAAGGTTTAAAAAAGTATAATTATAGGAATATTTTTTGAATAAATTTTGATAATGTGTATATAAGAAACTAGGGAAGACCAAAAAAATGCAGGGCTACATCATAAATCTCAATAAAGTAAAAGATGAAGATTTGATTGTTACGATAGTATCACGAGATAGCTTAGATACGCTTTATAGATTCTATGGAGCAAGGCATGGAACCATAAATATAGGCTTTAAGATAGACTACGAAAAAGAGCCATCGGGCAAATCCAATATTTCAAGACTCAAAGATGTGATACATATAGGTTTTAAATGGATAAACGATTACAAACTTCTTAGACTCTGGCAAGATTTTTTGGCACTTTTTTATAAACATCTCAAAGATGCCGAAGAGTTGGGCGATTTTTACTTTGAACTCATCGACAACGCCTCAAGAGAGTGGAACAAGCAAAACCCAAAAAGAGTGGCAATAGAATCATATGTAAAACTTTTAGAGCATGAGGGGCGGCTTCACTCTGAACTTAACTGCTTTTTATGTTCACATGATATAAGAGAGAAAGAGATTTCACTCATACGAGCCTACCTGCCGACACACAAAACATGTTCACGAACACTGAGTATAAACAGGGATGCTCTTATTGAGCTTTTTGAAAACAAATCCACTCTCTTTTTGAGCGACAAAGAGGTCGATAGACTTTGGTATGTTTTGCTTGAAGGTTTGTAAGAAAAGTTGATTTAAAGTAGTATTTGGATTAACAGCCAAATACTACTTTACTGAGATACTCTTATTTCGCGATAAAACTAAGACAGTAGTAAATCCCTGCACTAAGCAATGCGGTTACTGGCAGGGTAAAAATCCATGAAAGTAAAATAGTTTTTACCATATTTTTTTGCACACCACCTTCAGGTTCTGCAACCATAGATCCAGCAACGGCACTTGAAACGATATGCGTTGTACTGACCGGAGCGTGAGCAAAGTTTGCCAAAAGAATTGTCATCATAGCCATGGCCTGTGCAACTGTAGCTTGCATATAGTTAATCGGTTGAGACCCTATCTTTTCACCAATCGTAACGACGATTCTTCTATACCCTATCATCGTTCCAATGCTAAGTGCCAATGCAACAGCTATAATTACCCAAGTAGGAACATATTCAGTGGCTTGAAGCATAGTTTTTCGTTGGGTTGCTATGTAATCCGATTTATCTTTGTCTATTATCAAATATGTTTTTTCTACTTGACCAAAAAAGTTATCTGAACATAAAATAGCGGTGTGAACACTCCAGCGATCTTGAGATGAAAGTTCTGCATAGGATTTAATACCATCAAGTTTTGTAGCAATCAATGAAGTCGTGTCGTAAACTTGGTTCACATTACACTCTGCAATCGTATTTTTTGTTTTAAGCGCACTTATGAGATGTTTTTCACTCACGAGTTTGTTGAGGGCTTCGTTATTTTCAGCATAAAATTTCGCTAAATTTTCGGCACTGTCTCTTGTTTGTTTGATTTTGTATTGATGCGAATCCATATTGAGCGCATAATATGTCGGCAAAATCCCGATGAGAATAATCATGATAAGACCGATTCCTTTTTGCCCATCATTTGAACCATGTGCAAAACTCACACCGGCACCCGTTGCAATAATTCCCATACGCATCCAAAAATTTGGGCGTTTTCTTTTGACTTCACTATCGGGTGTTTTGTAAAATTTCGAGCTATGAATAAATTTTTTCGTCCCTTTCATAACTAAAAATGCAAAGCCAAACCCTACGACAGGAGAAAGAGCTAAAGCTGTTAATACGCCATACAATACTTTCCAATTCACACTTTGCGAAAACTCAAAACCTTGCATAACACCAAATACAGTGCTAACTCCGATAAGAGATCCAATAAGCGAATGTGAACTAGAAACCGGCAAACCAAAATACCATGTCCCAAAATTCCATATGACTGCGGAAATTAACAGAGAATAAATCATGATTAATGTTTCATTTTGATTGGATGCAACCATAATATCTAGTGGCAATAGATGGACAATAACATAGGCAACCCCGATACCACCCAAAATAACACCTAAAAAGTTCATTATTCCCGACATGATGACGGAATATTTTGCTTCCATGGAGTTTGTATAAATAATCATGGCGACTGCATTCGCAGTATCATGAAAACCGTTAATCATCTCATAAAAGAGAGCGATAGCTAACGATAGAAGCAGTAAGCCGATGGTGATAGTGTTAACATTGTTGAGTGCGTCCCAAATTACAGACATGTAGTTATCCTAAAATTTAATATTAAGCAAAATTTCTAATGCTATTATTTAGTTACAAAACGATTACAGATTATGCCCGTTTCTCTCTTTAGAAACTTTGAAAAGGTGGGAGGGAAAACTATATCGAGCTTTTACGACTCGATATAATCTAAATCTTCATGATATGTTTCACGGGTAAAATAGAGTGCAATTAAAGCGATAAAAAATACTACTGAGCCAACTACAGCAGCTGAGCCTAAAACCCCTAAACTTCCTTTGAGGAGCATAAAACTAGAGGTAATAGGCACTACAGAACCTCGGACAAAATTTGGAACCGTCGTTGCCACCGTTGCGCGGATATTTGTCCCAAACTGCTCTGCCGCCATCGTGATAAAGAGTGCCCAATAGCCACAAAACAGACCAAGTAAAAATATTGCACCATAAAAATAGGAAGCAGTTGCACCGGAGAGAGTAAAATAGTAAAACACGCTAAGAACTGACAAAACCATGAAAATAGTGTAGGCTTTTTTGCGGCTTTTCATCTGCTGAGAGAGAAAGCCACTCGCTAAATCACCGATTGAAAGCCCAATATAGCAATACATGAGTGCCTGACCTGCGGTTACTTCACCACTGATAGAGAGGGCTTTTGCAAATTCTGGAGAAAACATGACTAAAACCCCGACCACATACCAAAGTGGCATCCCGATTACAATTGCTTTAATATATTTACTGAAAAGTTTTTTATGCGAAAAGAGTGCAAAAAAGTGTCCCCGCTTAATATCATCACTTACATGATGCTCAAACATCGCTGATTCTTTGACACGAAATCTCAGAATGAGGAGCATAAAGCCAAGCACTCCTCCGATAATATAGGCGTTACGCCATGCGAAGTGTTCTGTAACGAGATTTGCGGCTACAACACCAAGTACCCCAAATGCTGCAATGCTCATAACCCCGTATCCACGCAACTCTTTTGGCAAAATTTCGGCAACAAGCGTTACTCCGGCACCAAGCTCTCCTGCGAGACCAATCCCTGCAATGAAACGCAGAAGTGCGTACTGTTCGACATTACTCACAAAAGCGTTGAGGAAATTTGCGACAGAGTAGAGAATAATAGAAGCAAATAGCACCGATAAACGCCCCTTCTTATCTCCTAATATGCCCCATAAAATCCCGCCGATAAGCATTCCTGACATTTGCGCATTGAGTATAATCGACCCCCAAAGCGTAATTCCATCTTTATCTAGCCCAAGTTCGGTTAAACTTTGAACTCGCACCACACCAAACAAAATCAAATCATAAATATCAACAAAATATCCCATCGCAATGACGATAACTGGAAGCGTAAGTACCTGACGTACAACAGATGTCATGATAATCTCCCTCTATAATCCGTATAACCAAACTCTTTTACAACATCTAATGAGCCATCTTTTCTGTAAATTGCAAGCGATGGAAGTTTTATGCCGTTGAAAGTAGTATTTTTTACAAAAGTGTAGTGGATTTGGTCTTCAAAAATAACTTTATCGCCAATTTTTAGCGGTGTATCAAAAGAGTAGTCACCCATAATATCTCCCGCTAAGCAGGTGTTTCCGCCGAAACGGTAGGTATATTTTTTTTCACCGGCCTCACCGCTTCCTCTTACATCTGCACGGTAAGGCATTGCCAAAGTATCCGGCATGTGTGCCTCTGCGGAAGTGTCTAAAATAGCGACATGCATACCGTTTTCAAAAACATCTAAAACAGTTGCGATTAAAAATCCTGTCTGCCAACCCACCGCTTCACCCGGTTCTAAATAAACTTCAACATCGTATTTTGCTTTGAACTCTTTAATAAGACGGATGAGTTTCTCAACATCATAACCCTTCTTGGTGATGTGGTGTCCGCCGCCGAAATTGATATATTTGAGACCCTTGAAGTACTTTGAAAATTTTTCTTCAAAAGCGACTAAAACCTCTTCAAGCGCATCCACATTCTGTTCACAAAGTGCGTGAAAGTTGAGCCCGTCAATATGCTCCAAAACGCTCTCATCAAAGTTTGCAAGAGTCGTACCTAGTCGGCTGTAAATGCCACATGGATTATAAATATCTTTTGGAGAGGAGGAGACTTCAGGATTTATTCTAAGAGAGAGCTCGACATGCGGATTTATCTCTTTTACTCTCTCTTTAAATTTAAAAAGTTGATTCGGAGAGTTAAAAACAATATGGTCTGAAATTCTGGCTATTTCGTCTATGTCTTCATCTTTAAATGCCGGAGAGTAGGTGTGAACCTCTGCATGCGGATTAAACTTGCAAAATTCTTCTCTCGCCAATTTTGCTTCATGAAGTCCGCTTGAAGTACACCCTTTGAGATATTTTGAGACCAGAGGAAATGTACTCCACATGGCAAAGCCTTTAAGAGCTAGAATTATCTTTGCCCCACTCTCTTTTTGTACATAATCAAGGAGTTTTAGGTTGTTTTCTAAAAGCTCCTCCTCGCAAACATAGCAAGGAGTTTTTATATTATCTATGTTCATGTTATAACTCTTTTTAGTGATTTTATCATTTTTATTTTCTCTTACTTATAAGACTTGGGTAATGCTTTACAAGTTTATTTAATTCATTTTCAAACTGACTGCCCCATTGGTTTCCATTTTTTTTAAGAATCTCAAGAAATGCTATGCGTCGTTTGACAAAATATAAATATAAAACGGTGCTAACAACAGCCGCATAAAGGCACCAAAGCGATGTAAGTCCATACGGTCTGAACCAGTAAATTAAATTTATTCCAACTATATTTAACCATCCAAAGAGTTGTATAGCAATATTTTTACTTAAAATCAAAGAGCCGCCGGTTGTCAAAATATATATAATAGCTACCCAGTGGTAATCCGTAGTAGGATTTACATAGTAGAGTAAACCATCTTTTAGAGAGACCGTCGTAGGTTCAAAGGAGAGTCCCCACATGGTATAAATTGACAATAAGGCACCCATAATCATAAGTATCGCAATTAAATTTTTTCTTATGCCTTTTGGTTCTATGAGCCAGATTGCCAATGGAATTATAAACTGTAACAGACCTTGAGCATAAAAAACATAAATTGACTCGGCAATCTCAAGAGCTCTCGCTTCAATGAGACCATGGACTCCAAGCCAGACAAACCCTTGAGTAAACTCATGTATGGCAAATAGTAGAGGTAAACTGGCAAAAACAACTTCATGAGGAGTGCTCACTTTGCGTAAAGTCATAATGCCGACTACCCCAATAAGAGCCGAGAGTGTAAAATTTAAAATAGCAAAATACACTTGAATCCTTTTAATTTGACTCATTAAATAGTAAATTTGAGTCCAAACTAAAAAGAACTAGTAATTTAATATCAATAAAAGTATGCTTTTATAAAAGAGCTTACAGTTCTTTTATTTGCCAAGGAAGCCCTTGTGTATTCATCTCTTCCATAAAAGCATCAGGATCCATTTGTTCCATGTTAAACACGCCTTTACCGCTCCAGATGCCTTTTAACATAAGTTTTGCACCAATCATGGCAGGAACGCCTGTCGTATAGGAAACGCCTTGAGAGTTCGTCTCACGGAAGCACTCTTCATGGTCTTTTACTTGGTAGATGTAAATTTTTCTTGGTTTTCCATCTTTGATTCCCTCAACGACTACGCCGATGTTCGTTTTTCCTTTCGTTCTAGGACCAAGAGAGGCTGGGTCCGGAAGAAGAGTTTTTAGAAATTCCATAGGAACGATTTTCATACCCTTGTGTTCAATCGGTTCAATGCCTAACATTCCAACATTCTCTAAACACTTCATGTGCGTCAGATAGCTCTGTCCAAATGTCATAAAAAATCGGATTCTTTTGAGACCTTTGATGTTTAAAACCAAAGATTCCATCTCTTCATGGTAGAGCAGATAAGAGTCTTTTTCACCCACTTCAGGATAATCCCAAACCATCTTAATTTCCATCGGCTCAGTCTCAATCCACTTTCCATTTTCCCAATAACGCCCTTTTGAAGAGACTTCTCTTAGGTTAATCTCAGGGTTAAAGTTTGTAGCAAAAGCGTAGCCATGGTCGCCTGCGTTACAGTCTAAAATATCGATGGTATGAATCTCGTCAAAGTAGTGTTTTTGCGCATAAGCACAAAATACATTCGTAGCTCCGGGGTCAAAGCCTGAACCTAAAAGTCCCATAATTCCGGCTTCTTTAAATTTTGCGTCTCTCTCCCACTGAAGTTTATATTCAAACTTCGCTTCATCCGGATGCTCATAGTTTGCAGTGTCGAGGTAGGGAGTTTTTGTAGCGATACATGCATCCATAATTGTCAAATCTTGATACGGAAGTGCCACATTTATAAGGATATCCGGCTTGTGCAAGTTGATGAGTTTTATAACTTCATCTGTGTTGTCTGCATCGACTGTTGCTATCTCTATGTCGGCATGCGGAAGTTCGCTCTTAATTACTTCACATCTTCCGATGCTTCTGCTAGCCAATACAATTTTGCCAAACACATCTGCGTTTTGTACACACTTATGCACGACGACTCTACTTACTCCGCCTGCACCGATAATCAATGTTGTTTTCATAAAAAATTTCTCCAAAAATAGTTGCGATATTATACTGATATATTATTTTTAAACATTTAAACCAACCCAAATGCCAGTAATAAAACTGTAATCCAAATGCCTGCCGTTACAATCAAGCTTAGTAAAACGAGCGTTGCCCCCGCATCTTTAGCCTGTTTTGCAAGTATGTGATACTCCTTTGTTACCAAATCAACAACTCTCTCAATGGAGCTGTTTGTAATCTCTGCCAAAACAGGGATAAAGAGAGACCAAAAAAGTATGCTTGCATGTGCAAAACTGATAGGAAGATTCCATGCAACAATACTCATAACAAAGAGCATCAAGAGTTGCCATTTAAAGGATGTCTCATTTTTTGTTATATCTATAAAGCCTTCGAGGGCGTACTTTCCGTTTCTGAATAACGAATGTTTTGGTTTATTTAGTTTCATATCTTTCCTTCATGTTTTGTACAATTTTTCTAAGTTCATCCGCTTTTGTATCCTTGGATACAGGCGGAGCAAAATAGACACTTATCTCTCTTCTTCTAAAAAAACTCTTTCTCTCTTTGGGCTTATATTTTGAAAAAGTACTTCCAAAAACTCCGTCAATAAAAAATGGAATTATAACACCGTCATAATCGTTTGGTATAAGTTCATACCCTCTATTGAACTCCGCAATATCTGATGTTCTTGCTATCTCTCCCTCAGGATAAAGTGCAACGATTTTACCATTTTTGAGTCTGCCATGTGCCTCTTTAAAAGCATCTTTAAAGGCTTTTGGCGAGAGAGGTATAACTTCACCCTTCTTAAAAAGGAGGTTGAAACCTCTCCATTTATAGATATCTCTGTCCATCATAAAACTTATTCTTCTGTTTATGGAGAGTTGCAAAATTATCCAATCAATCCAACTCACATGGTTCCCCAAAAGTAAAACTGCTTTAGTTGAGGGGATATTTTCTAAACCTACATAATTATAGCTATGTCTTGTTCTAAATATAAGCTCCATTATTGCCCAAATAGTCATAACTGAATATCTTTTGTAGAGCATATAAGAGAGATACACTCCAACAAAAAACATAAGATAAAAAAGCAGTTCAGAGTTCATTCCAAAGTAGGCAAAGAGAGTAGTTAAAACTAAAAAAGAGAACATAAAAACATTCTGAATAAAGTTACTACCTGCTAAAACTACTCCCAAATGCACTCTCGGCGAGAGAAACTGGATGTGAGCGTTAAGGGGAACCATTAAGAAACCTGCAGAAATTCCAAAAAGTGTAAACATAAAAGCCATTACGCCCATCGAAGAGACAAAGGGAATCAGAAATACCAATAGAGTAATGCCGACCGAGCCAATGGCTACCAAACCGGTGTTAATATAGTGCTTTGAGAGGTTTGCTGCCATGATAGAACCGATAACAATTCCGATGCCCGCCAGTGCCATTACACCCTGAACAAAGATAGTGTTTGTGACGCCCAACTCACTCTTTGCATACTCACCAAATACAGCCAAAACAACCTGAGAGATAGACCAAAAAAGACTCAGTCCAATAATTGCCTCAAAAACCTCTTTTTTTCTTTTTATGATTTTTAGATTTTTTCGTAAATAGGCACCTTTTATATATCGTGCAAAGGTAAACTCTCTCTTGGAAATTTCTACCATTTTATTTGGAAGTTTGGATGTGAGGAACCACTCAATGACCGAACTCAGAACCAACAGCCAGCCAAGAGGAGCGATAAGAAGTAAAATATCCTCTTTAGTTTTAAAACTATCATCCAACATGCCCTCAAAGAGAATTGTATAGAAGATAATTCCACCCAAAATAGCAACCGTTGTAGTGGCTTGGACGGCACCGTTTCCAGAACTTATAAATTTAACGCCAACCAACTCTTTTATGTACCCATATTTTGCAGGTCCGTAGATTGCAGCTTGAAGCCCAAGTAAAAAAGTCATAGCAAATGCCGTAAAAAACCACCCTTGATAGTAAGAGTAGGTTATGCCAAGAGTAATCACGATTGCAAAAATAGATGCATACTCCATGATTTTGTTTTTAGGAAATTTGTCGGCTAAAAAACCCGACGGAGAAAATGCTAAGATAAAAGGGAGAAGAATAAGAGCGTTTACGATGGCAGTCAGAACAATCTGAATCTGACCGTCATACACTTTAAAAACAGTATTTTGAATGATGATTTTATGACCCAAATCTGTAAAAGCATTCAGAAAAATGACTATGAGATAGTTAATAAATCCGGTTATTGCAAACAATTTTGTCATAAGTTAACTGTTTTCTTCTTCATCATCTTCATTATCATTTACCAAAATCGTACTCCACCCCTCATAAAAACCATGCTCTTTTTTGATGAGTGCATACAACTCTTCAACAGTTTTTTTCACTTCATCTTCTGTCGGCATGTGGACTTTAATAAGGGCAACTCCATACTCATATTCATCGGTAGCAATATCATCTTTAAATGTAAAACCGTTTGCTAGGGCATTGTTCACAAACCTCTCTTTTTGAGTACTTGTGTCAAACACTGCATAGTGTTCAACCTCTCTGGCAACACTCAAATCATCGCCCTCCTCTTCCAGTAAAAAGATAATTTTTGCACTCTGGCTATGATGCAATTCCAACTCCGTTGGAGAGAGTTGAAGCTCGTAAAAACTCCATTTCGTATCTCGTACGACATTGCTCTCATAGGCGTAATTTGAAGGCGTCAAAATTTTTGATACAATGGAGTTAAGCTCTTTTGAATCAGGTGCATAAAAGTAAAGCTCATTCCAGCCATCTACCACTCTGCTGCCCACATATACTGCTCTTTCATCATGTTCAAGAGCTATAATCAGAGACTCTTTCGTCTCCAAAAACTCCTCATAGCCATCCATATCTTCGCTTATACCTTCATATTTTACAAAGATACTAAAAAGCCAAGGATTCTCCTCTTTGTAATCACCTGCATCCACCTCAAACTCAACACTCATTGAACTGTTGTCTTCTATTCTGCTAAAAATTTCTCTCATTCATTAATTCTCGTATTTTTTTTATTTATTATATCTGATTTTCAAATTTTAGTAATGCTTAATGAAAAAATTAAATAGCATATTTTATTTTTAATCTTTCAATCTCAAGCAGGATTTCTTCCACACTCTCTGCTAGCTCACTACCCATTTTTTTAATCTCATCGGGGAACTCTTTTTCGAGGAGTTTCATTAGAGCATACCAGACAGGTTTATATCTATCTTTCAACTGATATTTTTCAATCTCAAAAAACTCTTTTGCTTTGTAATATTGCCCTTTTGATAGTAAGAGATTCCATAAAAGGAGTTACGAAATATGCTTTTAATCCTTAACTTAATGGCAGTAAATGAGGACATTGAGAACGAGAAAGATAAAACCTTATTTTGAAAAGCTTTTTAATCTAGAATTATTTTTTTAGCATATTCTCTACAGAGCTCCAACCTATTCTCCAAAAAATTTAACTCCTTCTGATAATAATTTTTCATTATTGTTGCAAAATTCAATTTAAAATCATTTTCTATTGCCTGATATAGCTCGAAATAATCATGACATTCTTTTATCATTTTTTCAATCTTGTAACTTTTTTATATCAAACCATTATTCGCATCTTTAATCTCCATTGACAATTTTTATTTTGTCATAATATTATTCTACATAGAACACAATAAAACTCTAATAAAGGAGGCTGTTTTGCAGATAAAATTTAAAAATCAAACAATGAAACTAGAAGATTTACCACTCGATGTTGGGTATGCGTCCCAAAGAGTTACTCTCGAAAATTAGGTGAGCCATATGACTTCTAGCTTACAAAAGCACTCATTGTAATCTCTAAAGATGGAGCGATTTTTTATGATGAAACAGAGATGCAAAACTTCAAGAGCTTTTAGCGAATGAACCGCACTATGTGCGACAGAGAGTAACAATAGTGTACTAAAAGGTATCTTTTTCAAACATATTCTTACAAATCCGCAAAAAAATCATATCGTCACTACATCGGTAGAACATCCGTCAGTCTTGGAAACGCTCTCGTTTTTAAGCGAAAACGGCGTGGATGTTACTTATGTATCTGAATCTCTCCATGCAAATCCTGTTATGAGTGCCATAGGCGAAGACCGGGGACTCGCCCACACGGCACGTTTGAGCCTTTCACGCTATATTACTGAAGAAGAGATTGACTACACGATAGAAATATTTACCAAAGCAGCGGAGCTATTACGCTCCATATCGTCAACTTATGCTTACACAAATGCAGTGGCGTAAATATCACAGAATGAAAATTGCACTTACAAAAAAGAACAAGCTTTTACAAAAAATAATTTAGTGATTTTCTTGTATCAGGGCTTTAGCCTAGAAGTGCCTTAGCGGCTAGCGTAGCTAAAGGGATTTAATTCCTTTGGTGTTTAATTTAATATAAGGATTTCCACATGCCGACAGTAAAAGAGTTCATATAGGGATAAAAATTAATATTTTTATGTAATTGAACCAAATGGTATAAAAATATTAATTACGAAGGTTTACGAAATGGAGAACAACGATTTATTAAAACTCACCGCCTACATGCCGGAAGTTACGGATTATAACAGTGCTTTAAACTCACTCTCTGAGCGATGGAATCTTCTTACGCTTCTTGGGCAGATGTCCAATTTAGGTATGGATATGTCTGACACTAGAGAAGCATTTCAAAGCTTGACTGAGCAGCTTTTACTCAAACTAGGAGGAGAACGCCTCAAAAAATTGACATCTGAAATGAATTCTAAAGCACAAGTGGCAGTGGATATTGTCATTAGAAATTTGTTCGAGAGAACGGCTGACATTGGTTTTTTGGCAACCGATGATGATATACGCGAATATATGGAACATGTTTTAATCAACAACAAAACAGATGATGAGTACAGGCATAGAAAATCTATACTCAAAAAAGAGTTAATACAAAGATTTAACGAATATGTCGCAAAATATAGTGTTTACGACAATATTGTTCTCTTCAATACCTCCGGTGAGATATTAGTTCAGCTTGACCAACACAACACATGTACAAAATCCTCTTGCAACTTTATCAACGAAGCACTCACAACCTCGCAAGATTATATAGAATTCTATGACTACTGCGACATAACTCTATCCAAAGAAAAGAGCCTTGTTTATGCTTTTAGAGTGACACGAACAAATGATTCAGGTTCTGAAGTTTTGGGTGTACTTGCTCTGTTTTTCAAATTTAAAGATGAGATGCGAGGAATTTTTAACAACCTCATCGACAAAGAGGATTGGCTCAATGTCATGCTCCTTGACAGCTCTTCAAAGGTTATTTCATCCTCCGACCCCTACCAAATTCCACTCGGTGCAACGATGCAAAAAGTCATCAACAGTGAATATAAAATAGTGCGATTTGCCGGAAGAGAGTATTTGGCAAAGACATGTAAGACAAAAGGGTATCAAGGCTTTTTTGGGCTTGATTGGTTAGGACATGTAATGATTCCGCTTGAAAATGCTTTTGCAATCACTTCTGATAAAAAATTACCCTCACTCGATGCTACGATTTTACAATCTGTTATGCGAAACAGCAATCTTTTTGGGGAAGAGCTTATAACAATTCCAAAAGAGGCAGAAAAAATACAAAGAGAGCTCGATATTACTGTTTGGAATGGAAATGTAAAAATTGCAAATACAAAGAGCGGGGACAACTCTTTTAGTAAATCTTTACTTATAGAAATCTCAAAAACAGGTTCAAGAACAAAAACTATCTTTGAAGAGAGCATCGCAAACCTGAACAATACAGTTATCAGCTCTATTTTAAATGATGTCTCATTTTTGGCAAAACTCGCAATTGAAATCATGGATAGAAACCTTTATGAGAGAGCTAATGATTGCAGATGGTGGGCATTAACTACATTTTTTAGAAAATCACTCAAGAGCGAAAATGCCGACTATGAAGCTATGAGTAAAATTTTAGCTTACATAAACAACCTCTACACGGTTTATACAAACATATTTATCTATGACAAGAATGGTGTTATTGTTGCTGTATCAAACACAGATGAGAGCCATATCATCGGTAATAAACTCAATAGTAGCTGGGTTATAGATACGCTGAATCTGACAGATTCACAATTTTATAGCGTTAGCCCCTATGCAAAGTCCTCTTTATACTCTAACCGTAGCACCTACATTTATGGAGCGAGTATTACCGACATAGATAACCATAGTAAAGTTCTGGGAGGCATTGCCGTTGTGTTCAACTCTAAACCTGAGTTTTATGCCATGTTAGAAGACACACTGCCAAAAGATAGCGACGGTCAAACTGAGCAGAGCTATTTTGCCCTCTTTTGTGATAAAGAAAAAACAATTATCTCCTCCACCGATAAACAGCTAAAGATTGGTGATACGCTCAACATTGATAATAGTTTTTTTGACCTAAAATATGGTGAAAGTTATGCAAATATTATAGAATATGACGGTAAATATTTTTCAGTCGGTGCATCACTTTCAAAAGGATACCGCGAATATAAAGTGAATGATAACTATTCAAATGATGTTATAGCTCTAGTTTTTGCACAAATAGCTGATATAGAAACAAGCGCATCTCATGACGATGTAAATGAAGTAAAATCCTACTCCTACTCAAAACCACAGATTGGGGAGCCGACAACAGATATATCTACATTCTTTTTGGGAAATATGATTTATGGCATCGAGTCGGAGTACATTGTTGCATCTCTAAGTAATCAACCCCTCACAAAAATCATCGGCTGTAATGAATACTTTATCGGTGTTATCAGCCATAAAAGTAAAACTGTCGGCGTAGTCGCACTCTACTCACTCATTACCGGAGAAGATTTCTCTTATGATTACACAACACATGATGTCATTCTTTTACGCTTAACGGAGGACGGAAGAGAGGTCAATTTGGGAATCGCAATAGAGCGTATTTTTGACAGCCCAGAAATTGCCAACAAAGACATTCAACACTATAAATCATCTATTACGGGAAGCAACACTTTAACAAAGGCAGTCGTAAGACCTGAAAAAGAGATACACAAAGAGCAGTTGCTATCCATTTTAGATGTGCATGCAATATATAAAAAGATGGTGGATTGTACTGCTAAGGCTTAGCACCACTTCATTGTAAGTTAAATTACAAATAATGACAGATGATTATCTGCAAGATTTTTATCTCCTCACAACTCTTTCTGAGAAAATAGATAAAAATCCTGTTTGTTATGAAAATAGATTATTACTTCCATATCCAGCTTTGATTTTTGGAAAGCACTTTTTATCAATAAAAACACCTTCTCTTTTTTGAGTCCTCCTACTCCGCATCCTAGGAGTGGAATGACCAATTTTGGATTTTTAATATTTTCATTTTTAACTCTCTCTTCAACAATATTTAAGAGCGTTTTGAGAGCATTTTGTATTTGACTGTAGGAAGGATACGGCGGTTTTGAGTCGTCGCTGTAGTTCATCACTGCGACATGCAGAGCATATCTAAAGTTTGTCGCACTGCCGGAGCTTGAGAGTATTACATCGCCCTGCTCTATAGCGCCGAACTTTTTTTTAAGCGCATACAACTCATCTTGATAAACTGCACCGCCGCACTGCTCACTAAAAGCATGTGAAACACCGCTTCCCAAAGTAATCTCTGTGTTTGATGCATTTACTATGAATGTAGCATTTTCTTCTACCAGATTTCCATATTTAATCTTAAAGTTCATCTTAATTTCCATCACTCACTCTGTAATTTTATATTCAGCGTAAATATTATATCAAATGCTGTTTGAGTCTGCTCTGCACCTCTTTTTTTTGGGACACGATATTGACTTATACTATCCCTTTAGATACTATGTGTCACAATACAAAAAGTTAAAAATCACGAGGAATAAAAGTGAAAAGAACAAAAACGATTCTATTTGGATTTACTGTTTTATCTATGACATTCATGTGGAGCGGATGTACAAACAGAGCGCCTCAATTACCGAATATTTATTATGAAAAAGAGTCAAACACTCCTAAACTTGATACTGTAAATACGATTGAAGTCGGTGAGAGTATTTATGAAAAGTTAGGAAATATGAGCTACTCAGTAAAACTGGATGAGCCTGCTGAAGTATTAAAAAGCAGTGGCAATGACTATGACTACAATCCTGCTTGGCTCCTGTTAGGACCACTAGCTCCGGTAGCTGGAGCCGGAGCCGGATTGATGTACATGAATGGTGAGAATACGACTACTGCTGCCACCACTTCATCAGGAGTGTTATATTTAAGAAAATGGAATAATTGGACTGCTGCTTGCAATGAAAAAGCCCGTTGTATTGTTGATGCATACAATCAGAATACATTTACGCACTCTACAAAGTATCCAAACGAAAATTTGATTGAACTTGAACATCCAATACATTATAGTAAAATACCGACCTTCTCTCCAAACTCTTCTGTAAATACTTTTAAATATCAAGCTTTATATGAAGGTAGATTAGGTACTAAAATAAAAATATCATTCAAAGAGTTCACAAATGACATGTCACGACCGACTTTTACACAAGATGTAGAGTATGAACTTGATAGCAACGATACTGCTTTGGTAGGATTTAAGGGTTTGAGAATAGAAGTTTTAAAAGCAACTAATTTGGATATGACATACAAAATAGTTCAAGATTATAATTAAAAAAGGCGGCGTACTTCATAAAAAACTCTAAAAAGTACACCTAAATAGTTTTTGCCGGATTAATTTCCCGGCTCGACCTGCACCTCTTTACCGACTCCACGCATACTTAATGGAATATCTTTGCGGTACTTTTTCTCTTTAAAAGCCGGAGACTTAACTATTCCGTCTTTAGAGCAAAGCTTGTAAAATTCTTCATTTAAAAAATGACTGTCAAACTCTTTAATAAAGGGCATATCCCATGTGATACACCCTATACTCGGGCAGATTGCTGCACATTGCGGGTCGTCAAACAGGTCAACACATTCAACACACTTTTCCGGTTGCACATAATAACGATTTGCTCCGGTTGGATTATCAGTATCATCTGCTATCGCATTCACTGGACAATTTTGCAAACATGCATCACAATTTATACATAGTTCTGTAATGATTACCGCCATTATTTATCCCTCTCTTCTGTTTTATAATATATACGCAATAGCCAAGGCGGAGGATTGTCGTTTAGAGTTGCCTGAAGTTTTTTTATAGCTTCGGTTATGCTCTCGCCCTCCGCAACCCGTGCAGGGTAAATTCCCGCAGATTGCACCATTTTTGAAGCGTTTGGACCGATTTGAGTGCAGTAGAGTATCTCTGCACGACTAATCGTACCAATCTTATAATCTAACTTCTCTTTTTCACCCTCCGGTTCATTCGAGCTCTCAATCTCTTCAATGAATTCTGAACTCTCTTTATTGACTCTGTATAAATAAAACTTTTTAGACCAGCCAAAATGTTGGTCAATAAGTTCTCCGTCAGAGGATGCAAATGCGATATTCACGATGTTACACGACTAAGCCGTTACACTTGCATGTGATTCACGCAAATCCATACCGATGTTTTCCATAAATGGCTGAGCTTTCACCGATGGCAACATCAAACCTTTTGACTTATGTTCGCGTATTGCATATGTACCGTTTTCTTGACCTGCAACATAATACTCTTCAAAATCTGTCGTATATGGCATGTCCCAAACAATTGAACCTTCAGTTGGGCAAACATCTGCACAACGAGGTGAATCCGCATGTCCGACACATTCGACACAAGTCTCAGCTTTTACATAAAATCTCTCACCTTCAAAAGGGTTCTTCTCATTGTCATCACCAAGTATCGCAGCAACAGGACACTCAGGAGCACAATCTCCACAGTTTATACATAAGTCAGTTATCATTACAGCCATTTTCTTTCTCCTAATATTGTTTAAAATTTATTTTGCATTTTTTGTTCTAGTTATTTTAAATAACTACATCAGATAAAGTACGACATTTTTGTCAATCATTGTTTCAAAATGCTTGAGTAACATGTCGGCTGTTGATGTAGAACCAAGCTGACAGCCAGAACAGTTGCCCAAGTAGTTGAGCCAAATCTGTGGTGTTGTGCCGCCTACATAATTTATAAGTTCGATTCCTCCGCCATCCCCTGCCAAAGTAGGACGGATTTTTGTCGCAATCATATTTTCGACCAAAGCACGCTGTTTATCTACATCCAAATCATGAAAAGCACTGTTTCTTGAGGATTCAAGAGATGCGTTACTGACATACGTTATGAGTGCTTGTGCCTGCGTGCTATTATTATGAGCCGCGGCAATTAAATAACGCATAGCCTCAGCTACTTTGCCCTCTTGTCTATACAGTAATCCTGTTTTAAGTTGTGCATCTGCATGCCCATTATCTGCGGCTTCTTTAGCGTGTTGTAATGCTTTTATGTACGCTTCATCATACTCTGCGTTTGCACATGTCAATACACTTTTATCAAATATTTTGCTCATCTTATTCTCCTTTATTTTAAAGAATATACATATTTTGTTCTAGGGCGTTACGCATCTAAAACATGTCAGTTGGTCGTCGCAATTTGCACATGCCGGAGCAATTGCATCTATTTTCTCATACAAAAACTTTTTCCAAAGCTTCTCTTTTGGTTTTTGCGCAGCCAACTCGGGAAAATTTTCTGACATAAACAGACCCATTTGTGTACGGCTGTCAAAACCCATATCTTCATAAAGATGATTCATCTCTAATGAAACGAGAGCGACATGTGAAGCCAGATTTTTTGCAAAATCATTCACAGCGTACGAGGCAAGAAGCTGAGTCAAATCATCATACATTTTTTTATGTTCTGCGTTCATATGTCCATCTCCACCATTTTTCCCATAGCTATCTCCGCAACTTCCCTTCCAAAAACCAAACAAGATTCCAACTCCTCTTCGGTCGGAATGAGTTTGATTTTGAGAGGTTTTACAGGGAGTCTAAATTTTAACCAACGCATGCGGTCATGCAGCATTTCCGGTGCTTCTCCCGTCCAGCCATACGACCCAAAAGAGGCACCGATTTTGCCGCCGCTCTCCAAATATGCCATGCAGCAGAGCAGATCCCAAGCAGGTTTCACCGCATCGCCGTTGATTGTAGGCGAGCCAATCATAATGGCATCCGACTCTTCAAGTAAATCTATCATGTTCTGCTCATTAAGCGAGGCTAAATCGTACATGCTTGCAACTACACCCTCCACTTCATCCGCTCCTTGCATCACTTTTTGAGCCATCTTTTGTGTGTTGTCATAGCTTGACATGTAAAACACAGAAACCATTTTCTTGCCGAATTCGTGCTTTCTAAACTTTGCTTCACTGCTCCACTGCGCATATTTATCTATATAAAACTGTGGATTTGAGCGCAAAACAGGACCATGCAGAGGTGCTATGATTTGTATATCAAACTTAGCGTAGAGTTGAAGCGCTTGGAGTACATACTGCTTAAAAGGTCGCATAATATGTTCATAATAATATTTAAAAGCATAAGAAAAATCGCCCACTTCATCGTCAAAAAGTCTTTCATCATAGTAGTGAGAACCAAAGACATCACCGCTGAAAAGGATTTTTTCTTCATGCAGATAGGAGCTCATAGTGTCTGGCCAGTGCAAAAACGGCGTGCTTAAAAACTCGATTGTTTTATCACCTAAAGAGATAGTTTTGCCTGTATTTGCCACTTCAAAAGGGATGTCAGTTTTTATGAGTCCTTTGAGCATCATAACGGCGCGACCCGATATTATGAGCTTTGCCTGAGGTGCGCGAGCCATCAGCTCCACCAAAGCACCCGAATGGTCAGGCTCTAAGTGATGCATTACAATATATTTTATCTCCGAATATTCGCACAAAGCTTCAAGTCTCTTAAAAAAGTCGGCAGAAAACTCTTTTTTGACAGTATCCATAACGGCAACACCCTCACTGCCACGCACCAGATAACTGTTATAAGAACTGCCGTTGGCTGTTTTCATAATAATATCAAAAGTACGAATCTGCGGGTCAAATGCCCCAATAAAATGAACACTCTCTGAAATTTTTGCAATATTACTAACCATAAATACATCCTTAGTCTTCATAAGGCTACTTGCAATTATTGTTCTATTTTGGTGTTTTTTTGAAAAGTGGATGTTGTAAATCTGCAACTGATACTTTATGTTCCTTGGTTGAGTGCTAGGCTTTAGCAGGTAAGTTTTCAAAGTTGTCACTTCAAAACGGATTTTCACTTTTAACAAATCACTTCTCTTACTTAAGGGACATTGTGTCCTTTTAGCAAGTTATTTAACAAATAACAGACACTTTGTCCAAATAACGGCTATTTAAATGATAAAAGGACATTTTATTTTTAAGGATAATGATACAAAGATAAAAATTGTAACTATTTTATATGAAGTTCATTAAATTTATATTTTTAACGGAACATTTTATTTGTTCCTTTATTTCTTAATATTTAGGCTGAGTTCACTATAATGAGCATTAATAAGTAGTTAGGCCTCCATAAAAATTAAGCAAAATATAGGGTTAAACAAATGGATAATGATGAACAACTAAAGCCAAAAGTACTTTTTAAGTATCGTGATGACTCCGAGCGCACTGAGGACATAATAAAAAATCAGCGAATTTGGCTTTCATCTCCATATCAGCTAAATGATCCGTTGGAGTGCCGAATTGGTGAAATTCCCAAAGAATGGGAAGTAAAAACCATTCGAGAGATGGAGAACGGACAATTAATGGGAGTAATCGCTGGTCCACCACTCTTTGAAGTACGAAAACAATTATTTTCATTAAGTGAGCGCGAAACAAAGCAATGGTTAAAGCGATTTAAAATATTAACTCATGATCGAAAAATAAAAGCTATGAGAAAGCTCTACTCCGAACATGGGATTAAGTTGTCAAGACCTGAAAATATATTTAAGGATATGCACAAGCGCTTATCTAAAGTAGGAATATTTAGCCTTAGCGAAACGTGCTCTAATGAATTGATGTGGGCACATTATAGTGCTAATCACCAAGGCGTTGCTTTTGGTTTTAGTATGTCTGATAATTGTAAGTTAGCTAATCCAAGACATTGTTTACCTGTTACATATGCAAGAGAAAAACCAACATTCAAAACTGGGTTTAAAAGTGAAGTACAAATTATGGCAATAGGTAGTGATACTCCGAATGTTCAAAGAGTTTCGTTTGAAGATGACGTTTTTAGATCGACTATTAGCACAAAAACTCCAGCATGGGAGTATGAAAAAGAATGGCGCTATGTGGAAGAAAGTCATGGTTTATTTGATTTTCCAGGAATCCTAACTCATGTTGTTTTTGGTATGCGAATGAATGAAGAACGAAAAGCACATTATAAAAGCCTCATTAATAAAAACATACTAACGGACATGGAATACTTTGAAGTAGTTGAGAGTGAAGATCTTAGTGGACTAACAGTACGGAAAGTTTGAGATTAAAGGACTAACAAATCAGTGGAGCTAATAAATTACCCTGCGGGCAATTTATTAGCTCATTTTAAACGTTAGACTACAGGAGTAAAAATGCAAATGATTTCATATTGGAAAAATCCAAAAAAGTTTTATAATGATAATGGTTTAGTTTTAATTATTGGAAATTATGACCATAAAAATGAATATAATGGTGGAGAAAAAGCGTTAGGTGTGCATTGGGGAGACTACCCACAATCACGAGGTGTCTTAAGTCCTTGTGTAATTCCAAAAGATACAAGAAATGCTATGTTATCTGGGTTATTGCATCAAGCTACAATAAATCAAGATGAAGAAAAAATAAAGAATATAATTGAAGCAATTCAATTTTTTAAGCAGTAACAAGTCTAACAAATCGTAGCAATGGGTATGCAATAAAAATGAGTATTAAATTAAAACAACTATTAGCACTTCCAACATTAGAGCGTACTACTCAACTTTATGAAGAAGTATATGATGATTTTATAAGATATGCTGGAGGCACTCGTTTAACAGATAAATTCAATGTGCCAAATGGGAAAGATAATGCTGATTATATTTTTTATCTCAATGATTACGAGATTATTTTAGAATTAAAACAAGTAACAAAATATGAAAAAGATAATTCAATCGATGAATATTTCCAAAAAGAGTTAAACAAAGGAAAACTGCAAAATTTCAAGAAGCTAAACGGCAATAAAATACAAATCACCCCAGAAAGTCTATCAAAGTCAGAATGGGATAAATTTTACAAAAAATTCAGACCATCGATATCAAGAACTTTAAATAAGGCTTCTAGTCAACTGAAAGACACAGAAACTTTTATTCATGAAACGAATAAAAGTAGATTCAAAGGGGTAATTTTAATAAATAGCAATGATTACAACTTAGCAACGGATCTATTATTTCGCTTAGTTGAATGGAAGATTAAAAAAGAATGGAAAATGGATAACTATTCATCAATTGATTTTGTTAGTTGTACAACTATAGATATGTTTAAAAATAATCAAAATCCATTATATGCTAGACATATCGCTAAAACAATAGACAACCCATTGCTCATTAATGCTGTTAGATATTTATACGAAAAATGGATATCTTATGTAGCTGATGCATTAAATATGAAAGTTACAAAAAAAGAAGAACAAGCATTATTAGAACAAGGACAGATTGATTTAGTTAAACCCTTTCAGGGTAAGATTTTATTCAATTAAGTGTATGCATAAAGTTTTTGTTATATACACGAGGAATTTTAAATGTCTAACAAATCAATGAAACACATAGACCTATGATTATTACACAAAACGGAGAGGCAAAAGCTGTAATTCAAGACCCAAAAAGTTATGAAGATATGAAAAATGCACTTTCTCTTTTAAAACTTCTCTCCTTTGCAGAAGAAGATATAAAAAATGGAAATACCCATAGTGAAGAAGATGTTTTTAGTTCAGTTGAAGAATTACTCAAAAGATGAGTAAAACATATAAGTTAGAATGGACATCCAATGCTAAAAATGACCTTTTAAATATTGTCGAATATATTAAAAGAGATAGTCCAAATATAGCAAACGATGTTTATTTAAAAATCAGAGAAAACGCTCACTCTAGTAATTTTTTTCCCTTAAAAGGCAGAGTTGTTCCAAAGCTCCAAAAAAAGGGAATAACTCTGTATTAAAAAGTTGTTGCATCCCCTTGGAGAATTATCTACAAAGTGGGAAATGAGACTGTCTATATTATGGCAATTTTAGATTCAAGACAAAATGTTGAAGAAATCTTATTGCAAAAGCTTTTAAATAGATAGACATTAACAAGTACGAGAAAATACACTCCCCGTAAATAAATCTCACGGAAACAATAACTAAATTTTATACTATTTCCACAAGCCGCAATTACTTTGGCATGTTGAAACTATTTCAGTTCACCCCAGTTATTGCCAATATTCAAACTCGCTTTGAGCGGAACATTTAACTCCATAATATTTTCCATAATCTCTCTAAATCTATTTCCTAAGGCTTCTGCATGTGCCTCATCCACTTCAAAAATAAGTTCATCATGGATTTGTAACAGCATCACAGCAGGAAGCCCTTCTTCTCTTATGATTTTGTCTATTTTATTCATGGAGAGCTTTATCAAATCACTTGCACTTCCTTGAAATACACTGTTTACCGATTCTCTTTCATAGGCTGCTCTAAACATAGGAGAAGCATTTTCATAATCGAAATATCTGCGGCGACCAAGAAGCGTCTCTACAAAACCCTGTTCTTTGGATGTGTCCACAATAGAGCGAAAATAGCTCTTGACCGTTTTAAAACTATCAAAATATCTCTCTATAATCTCTTTTGCCTCTTTTGTCGTTATACCCAAAGTATCTGAGAGTTTTTTTTGTCCCATGCCGTAAAGAAGTCCAAAGTTTACGGTTTTTGCCACATTTCTCTTCTCTTTTGCTTCTTCTTCGCCAAAGAGTGCGATGGCTGTCTGCATGTGGATATCTTTGTCATTTTTAAATGCATCTACCAAAACATGGTCTTGAGTGAAGTGTGCAAGAAGCCTAAGCTCTATTTGTGAGTAGTCAATGCCTACGAGTTTTTTGCCCTTTGGCGCTACAAAAGCCTCTCTTATTCTCAGACCGAGTTTGGTTCGTGCGGGGATATTCTGAAGGTTCGGATTTTTAGAGCTGAGTCGTCCGGTTGCCGTTCCCGTCTGTACAAACGAGGTGTGAACACGGCTCTCCTCGCTCTCCATGCTAAGCTTTAAAAGCGGTTCGATGTAGGTGGAGTAGAGCTTATAAACCTCTCTGTACTCCAAAAGCATCGGGACTATTTCATGCGCATCTTTGAGTGAAGTGAGTACATTCTCATCCGTTGAGTAGCCGGTTTTAGTTTTTTTACCAAAAGGAAGCCCCAAAGTATCAAACAAAATTGCACCTAACTGTTGTGTAGAGTTAATGTTAAACTCACTTCCGGCTTGTTCATAGATATTTTTTGTCAATCCTGCTAGAGTATCTTTTACCTCTACCAAAAACTTTTTTAAGAATGTAGCATCTACTTTTATACCTGCTTTTTCCATGTGCAGAAGCGTCAGAATAAAAGGTATCTCCACCTGCTGTGCCTCTTCTATGAGATGCGTTGCATTTTGCAGCTCCAGCATTTTATTAAATCTATGAAAAAGTTTGAGCGTTATATAGGCATCTTCTGCCGCATATTCGCATGCCGTCTCTAGCTCTACGCTTGCAAAAGTATCGCCCTTTTTTACCGTATTTTTGAAAGAGACCATTGTGTGGTTTAACAATTTTTCTGCCAACTTATCAAGAGACAATGCACTCTCAGGGTTTATAAGCCATCCTAATAGCATGCTGTCTGAATATATATCTAGATTATCATCTTCTAAAAACCGTGTTACAAAATGTAAATCAAATTTTATGTTATGTCCAACGACGCGAGAGTTAAATATTTTTTTTATAGCTTTTTTTGCATCATTTTGGCTTATCTGTTCCGGTACGCCTAGATAAAAATGGGCAATCGGAACATAAAACGCCTCTTGCTCATTAAAGCAAAAACTAAATCCTACTAGAGAATCTTTGTCATATTCCAGCCCTGTTGTCTCCGTGTCAAAGGCAATAACCGTCTCTTTGGTCAGAGTGTCCAAAATTTTGTTTAACTCTTTGGCGTCGGTCAGAAGTGTCGTTTTAAACTCCAAATTTGTACTTTCACTCTCTTGAATCGTATCTACTCTCGTTTGTGCCTCTTGGTGCGCTTCTTGGCTTACATGCCCTTTTGCCTGAAGTGTTCTCAAAATAGCATTTTGCTCATACTTTACAAGCTCATCATAGATGTTTAAAAACGGATGTTCAATATCCATCTTATACTCTTCAAAATCAAAACTATCCAATACATCATCTCTCAGAGTTACAAGCTCTCTTGACATGTAAGCATTCTCTTTTGATTCTATAAGCTTTTTCTGAATTCCTGCGGGTTTTATATTATCTATATGCGCATAAATATTATCAAGGGTTCCATATTCAACCAGAAGTTTTTCGGCACCAACTTTGCCAATACCTCTAACACCCGGAACATTGTCGGCACTATCGCCCAAAATAGATTGATAATCTATAAACTGCTTGGGGGTGATTCCATACTTTTGAAAACATGCATCCTCATCCACAATCGCTCTTTTTATGGCATCCACCAGAACAATTTTGCCATCGTCTATAAGCTGATAGAGGTCTTTGTCATGCGAGACCACTCTCACATTGTAACCCTGATTTTTTGCAAACTTTACAACGGTTGCGATAATATCATCCGCCTCAAAACCTACTTGACCCAGAGTTTTATAACCCATCTTGTCAATCCACTCTATGGCAATCGGCAGCTGCATGGTAAGCTCTTCGGGCGGTGCCTGACGGTGCGCTTTATAGTTTGGGTCTATCTCATTTCTAAAAGTTGCACCTTTTGAATCTATGGCAAAAACTATGTAGTCGCTGTCATGCTGTTTTTGGAGGGTTGCTATAAAGTTTGTGAAGCCTGTCAAAAGACCTGTTGGAAAACCGTCTCTGTTTTTTAGGTGTTGTGGGAGAGCATAAAAACTGCGAAAGAAAAAACCGAATGTATCTATGATTGTGACGGTTTTACTCATAAATCCCCTTTTTGTTGCACATCTATCATCTCTTCTATCGCCTCTTCTAATGAACGATAATCGAACTCTTCATCCATCGCTTTTTTTAATCCAAAATTAATTGCCACTTCTGAAAACGGTTTGTTTACAGGAACTATAGTTTTAATGATATTGAGAGCCATACTGTACTCTCTTGTGCTTTGAGGGGCGGCATGTGGATCATCTGCATACTTAATAATATCTATGAATTCACTATCAAATCCCCAATGTTCAAATACTTTTGCGGTTACTTCAGAGGCTGTAACTTCAAGATAAGCTTTTTCAACTTCTGCCAAATTGTTTGTCATCTCAACTTCAGATGCAAAACTAATCGTTTCATCATTTTGCATTATATTGCTTGCAATAATTATCTTTCCAGTCTCTTGTAAAAATGCGGCAAGGTAGAGTTTTGCAGCTTTTCTCTTATCTACTTTGTTATACCATTTCAACATCAAAGCTGCTTGCAGTGAAGATATTTCAGCAAATCTTTCCGATGTAATCCCATAAGGTTGCATATCCACATTTAACAGTTTTTTAACAGAGTTTCCGACTGCAATGGAACGAGTCATTTCTATGCCAAAAAGAGCAACTGCCTGAGCGACACTCTGTATCTCTCTGCCAAATCCATACAAAGGGGAGTTAGCAGCCTTTAATATATTGGCAACTATCATTGGATCAGACTCTATAGCTTTCGTCATGTCCGAGAGAGAAGAGTCTTCATTAGCATAAATCAAATTGACATCCGCAATCGTTTTTGGAAGCGGGGGAAGAGACATTATGCTATTTACAATTGAACTTTTCACAATCAAACCTTTTTTTCATTTATTATATCACTTTAAAAATAAACTCTTATTTATGACAATCTCTTAATGTTTTTTGAGGATTAGAAATATAATCATAACCATTATAAATCGTGTATGTTCCATACAAAATTACGGCTATCGAAGAGAGACTCATCATCATATTTCTAAACCCGGTTGCCGAGGCAAGAGATGTCATAAAACCAAGAGCAAACATAGCCGGAATCGTGCTAAGTCCAAAAATTGCCATGACTAAAGCACCGGAGAGAGGGTCGGCGGTGCTCGCCGCTGTTATGGCAAAGAAATAGACAAATCCACAAGGCAGAAGACCATTGAGCATGCCCAAAACAAAAAAGCTGAGATTTGATTTAGAGTTAAGTACCTTTTTAAAGGTACTTTTGTAGAGAGGTGATGATGCAAAGGAGTGTTCAATAAGAGTTAAAAATTTTATTTTCCCCATCAATGAGAGACCGGCAAGCACCATGGCAACACCCGCAAAAATTAGCAACCCACCATTTGCACTATTGCTAAAAGTTGCAACTCCCCCAAGTGCTCCAAATATCGCACCAAGAGTTGTGTAGGTCAAGACTCTGCCCAAGGAGTAGAGAATATGCGAGAGGGCTTGAGATAGTTTGGAATTTTTAGGATTTATTTTAATTGTCGAGTATGCTACGACAATTCCTCCGCACATGCCTATGCAGTGTCCAAAAGAGCCTAAAAAAGCTATACTTATAATGGTTAAAATATTTACGGTTTCCATTAATTGCCTAGGAGTTGTTTTTTAATATGTGGATTATTGAGTGTTTCGCCTCGAAGCATTCTGAGCTTCATGGTTTCAAAGTCAACCTGCCCTTTACCGCTATTTTCATAGGCACCGAAGCCATACCCCATAGGTGTTTTATCATTTAAAGAGTAAAATGCCTCTTTTGCATGTATCCATCTTTTTGTATCTTTGCTCATTACCCAAATAGTGACATCATCCTGAAACTCTTTATCTTTAAGCCAGTTAATAAACCCACCATGGTCATGGAAAAACCAGGTTTTTCCACCTTTAGATACTACCTGCGAGGCGTACTCCAAAGTTTTTATAACCATTCCGCAGTCACTATCTTGATATGTGCCCAGCTCCATCTCAAGAGGTAGCATTTTTGTATTACCCTCTTTAATCACTATCATTTTTTGTGAGGATGCCAGAGATAAAAAGAGAGCTGCAATAATAAAAATTATTATAAAAACAATTAAAAAGGGTGTGATTTTTTTCATCTTCTCTTTTTGCCCTTACCTAAGTCATCATAGCGTATAAATCTCTCTAAATCTTTTTGGATATTTTTACTCAGACTATCCCAAATTTTCTTTTTTGAATCATACCTAGATTTGTCTTCTGTAAAGCTTTTTTGGATATCTCTTATGAGATAGTGGTAATGAACTATCTGCTTAGTGTATTCGCTTATAAATGGCCAATTTTTAATTATCCGGTAACTCTTCTCTTCATGGTCTGTAAAACTATACTCTCCAAACTCTACATCTTCTGGTTTTTGAAATGCAACCGACGGCTTTCCTATGTCATGCAGCAATCCTGCCGCAAAAAGTTTAAAATCCCCTGCCTTTAAAATATAGTATGTAACTCGAAGCGTGTGGACCAAAACACCATGCCGGTGCCAATTATTTTGAATCCAAAAAAGTGATTTCAGATATGGTTTTGAAAAAAAACTGTTGTTTGCAGTGTTCACTATAATTACGCCATTGGGTGACAGGATTCTACGGTATGTTTGAGATCCTGCTTTTGAACATGTGTATAAATCTGTGTCGTTAAAAGCGAAGCATGTCCTAAAAGCTCCTGAACAACCCGTAAATCTGCTCCGCCGATTATAAGAGAAGTTGCGTAGGAGTGACGAAGAACATGGGGTGATACGCCGAGATATTTCTGTGTTATCTTAAAAGCGGAGATTCTGCTCAGCTTTTCACCCTTGTAGTTGCACCAAACAAACTCTTTTTCATACTTAAACTCGCGCAGATATTCATCAATTGCAAGCTTAGAAACTCTTGCTATTGGAACAATTCTCTCCTTCTCGCCCTTTGCATGTCTTATATGCAACCAGTCACCGTCAATATCATCCGTGCCTAGGGCCAGACATTCGCTAATTCTAGCACCTGTTGCGTATAAAAAGAGTATCAAAGCATAATCACGAAGCCCTATCCACGAACTTCTGTCTATGGCTTTAAGTGCACTTTGTATCTCTGCGTATGATAAAAACTTTGGAAGAAGTTTAGGGATTTTTGAGAGTTTTAATTTTGTCTGCTCATTTAAAAACTGACTTTTATAGCAAAAGTCAAAAAAAGCATTTACGGAAGATAATTTTCTGTTGAGGGTTCTTTTATTTTTGTATTTTGAGAGAATGCTTAAAAGAGTTTTAGAATCCAGTGTAATGAGCGCCTTTTGAAGCTCATTTTCTATCATCTGTAAATCGCTTTTATAAGCTTCTATACTCTTTTTACTAAGTGCCCTTGTAACACTAATATATTCTAAGTAGGCTTCTAGCTCGTTACTCAACCGAGATATATTCATCATCTATATAAAACATCTTATCTGCTGCAAAAACATATCCGTCTGCCAAACTAACCTTATATATTTTCTGCTCTTTAAAATCTTTACTAAGTTCTATGATATACCCCTCTTTTTCCAAAAGATATACTTTGTCTTCTTTAACAATCATTCCCAAAAAGTGTGCAAAAGGAAATTTTGTTTTTGCACTCAGCTTCAAGTCAGGAGTAACAGATACAACCTCACCCTGTTTTGTAGTAAGAAAAATATCCTTATTGTCATAAACGATAGTTCTAATCTCATAGGGCTCTCTCTCCTCTTTTGTGGACATGGAGAGCAGTTTATGTCCTGTTGCCGCTACGATTTTATTCTCTATCACATCAAAATATATAATGTTGTTAAAATGCTCTTCTGATGAAACTATAATAGTTCTCAGTTTCTTTTTTAACTTCGTATTGACAATTACAACTTTTCCGTCAAGGGTCGGGAAGAGAACCAATTCGCCCATAAAGTGTGGACTGACGATTCTAGAATCAACTGCTAAAGCGGCATCGCCCTGCTCTTTTAAAAGTAATTCTTTGGTTCCTATAGAATAAAGCGCCATCTCATTATCAGCAAATAAAACTGCTAACATATCATTTTTTACACTAGCACTCGCTATAGTTTTTTTAAGGTCAAACTTCTCAACCATTTTATTATCTGCAATATATTGAAGCATGAGCTTGCCATCAATAGTAGAGCTTATTATCCAGCCATCGCTGCTTGCCAAAAGTCTGTATGACTCTGCGACTTCTATCTCTATAATTTTATCTTTTGCTAAAACTTTACGGTTTTCTAACAGTGCTACACTTGAAGTAATATCAACAACTTTATCATCAAAACTGCCATGTTTGTCCCAGTTACCAGCAACTACTTGTGGCTCAAAAACTTTCTTTGTGCTGCATGCACTGAAAAAAAGTGCAAAAAGCGCTAAAAGTAGTAAAAATAACTTTTTCAAAATTTACTTCACACCATAATGAAGCAATGCTTTTGCTACATTGTTCAGTGGTGACTGTTCACCGATTAGAGAAAGTTTTTGATGGGCAGCTTCAATTTTGCCTTCATTAATAAGCAATACTGCACTCTGAACCTGTGCTAAATCTTTATAAACAGCATTTTGTTCCAAAGCATAAGCATCCAACTTCGCAGCATCTTTTGTATTTTGAGCTATCTCATAAGAAGCCAAATCACCCACCACCATTGCTTTTGAATCTTTAAGTTTTTCTAATGCAGCCAAATCTTTATCTGCCACTGCTTTTGAGTAAAGCCAAACATCATGTAAATTTGGGCTTAACGATTTAAGTTTTGCAAGAGCATCACTGTTGTTTGCATCTTTACTTAGCTCTATGAAAGCTTGGTTAGCAGAATCAATTTTGTTCTGTTTATTAACATCGTACGCTATATTCGCTGCCGCAACCACAACGACTGCTGCGAACGAGCCTATGATTGCATTTCTGTATTTTTTCACAAATCTTTCAGTTATAACGGCTTTTTCAAAAAACTTTTCTTCAGAGTTTAGCTCTTCTTTAACCATATCCATATCATTTCTAAAGCTCAAAAATATTTCCTTAATATATATTTTAAAATTGTCCAAAATAATATCGCATAGTTTGTTAAAGTTTCATCAAACACACATCTTTTTTCTGTTACAATTTTACAAATTTAAACTTCTAGGACTATTACATGCAAGTAGATGATGCACTATTAACAAAACTTGAAAAGCTCTCTTTTTTAAAAGTTTCGGATAATAAAAGAGAAGAAATCATAAATCAACTATCCGAAATTGTCAGTTTTGTTGACAATTTGAGCGAATTAAATACAGATGGTGTGGATGACACCTTTGCTATGAGCGATGCAAGTACATTTCTTAGAGAAGATGTTATTGTAGGCAGTGCACAAATAAGTGATGATATTTTAAGACATGCTCCGCAAAGTGCAGACAACTTTTTTATAGTTCCAAAAATAATAGAATAAAAAATGATACAAGTTTATGGAATTAAGAGTTGCGGCAGTGTCAAAAAAGCTCTCTCTTTTTTTAAAACACATAATATCGAGTGTGAACTGCATGATTTTAAGGCAGAGAAATTCTCTTGCGACAAAATTTTCTCATGGCTTAAACATGTGGATATGAAAACCCTCTTCAACTCAAAAAGCACAACATACAGAAACTTAAACCTAAAAGAGCTAAACTTAGACGACAAAGCCAAAGAAGAGTGGCTTTGCAAGGAAAATCTGCTCATCAAAAGACCCGTAGTAGAGTTTGATGACAAAGTTATAGTAGGATTTGATGAAGAGATTTATAAAGGAGTATTTTTATGAGTGAAGAGATGGAAGAAAAAAAACCGATTGATATTAAAAAATTATTAAAAAGTGTTCTGGCTTTTAAATCGTCTGACTTGCACCTTGTAGTTGGCAGTGAACCGCAGATTCGTATAGATAAAGAGTTGAGACCTCTTAATTTGCCGGTTTTAAATGCAGAAGAAATAGAGGAGATGGCATACTCTCTTATCGAAGATAAACAGAAGAAAGAGTTTGAGGAGCATAATGAACTTGACTTCTCATTTCAACTCGAGGGTATCGGCCGCTTCCGTGCAAACTACTACCGTACTATTTATGGGATTGGCTGTGCTTTTCGTATGATTCCCATCGATATTCCGACGCTTGATGAGTACGGAAATCCTCCGATTTTTAAAGAGCTTATTAAAAGAGAAAAAGGTCTCATTCTTGTAACCGGACCAACAGGTAGCGGTAAATCAACCACTCTTGCTTCTATGCTTCATGAGATAAACCTCACAGAGAGACGACACATCATCACCGTTGAAGACCCTGTTGAGTTTGTGCATAAAAATATCAAATCTCTCTTCTCCCAAAGAGATGTAGGAAACTCCACTGCATCCTTCGCAACAGCACTCAAATTTGCTCTAAGACAAGATCCTGATATTATACTCATCGGTGAGATGCGGGATGCCGAGACTATCGGTGCAGCACTTACTGCGGCAGAGACCGGTCACTTGGTTTTTGGAACGCTCCACACAAACTCTGCACCAAGTACAATTAACCGTATTATTGATGTTTTTAGCGGGCAGGAGCAGGCACAGGTAAGAGCGCAACTGGCATCTTCTCTAATCGCTGTTGTAGCTCAGTCGCTTATACCAAAAATCGGCGGCGGAAAAGTTGCTTCTCAAGAGATTTTAATAACCAATCCGGCTATTTCAAACCTTATCAGAGAGGACAAAGTGCACCAGCTCTACTCTCAAATGCAGTTAAATCAGACGGAGACAAGCATGACAACCCAAACGCAACAGCTCATTGATTTAGTGCAAAGAAAAAAAGTCTCTAAAGAAAATGCACTTAAAAACTCAAATCGTCCTGACGAACTAAAAAAGCTGATAGACAATCTGTAAAAGATTTTGAACGATGTTTGCTATATGTGGAAACATAGTTCAACTATCAAACAAAAATTAGAGTTTGAGTGAGTAATATGAAGTTTTTCATCAAATTTGTTTAGCAAACATTATAGCAACAAAAAGAAAGATATGAAATAGAGATAATTTATATGTTTTGGAGAGGAAAACTAAAAAAACATCCAGAAAAGCTCTGGATATTCCGCTCTATTTAGCTAGTTTAGAAATAATATCCGCTTCAACATCGGCTATATGCGCTGTACCGTCAACAGTAACATATTTAATACTTGAGTTTTTACTAGCTTGTTCTTTGTAGTAACCTATTAGAGGTTGTGTAAGAGAGTGGTAAACTTTTAATCTGTCAAGCACTACTGACTCTTTATCATCATCGCGCTGAA
This sequence comes from Sulfurimonas sp., assembly GCA_041662225.1. Classification (GTDB taxonomy): domain Bacteria; phylum Campylobacterota; class Campylobacteria; order Campylobacterales; family Sulfurimonadaceae; genus Sulfurimonas. The sequence goes on along the minus strand of JBAZSX010000001.1, from coordinate 293,248 downwards.
CTAAATCTTCACCCGTTGCATCATCTTTACCTTCAACTCTTGGCGGGTTGTAAAGCAAATGGTAAGTTCTGCCACTAGCCAAGTGCGCACGACGACCAGCCATACGAGTAACTATCTCTGAATCCGGAACATCTATCTCAATCACAGCATCAATAACGATACCTGCATTTGTAACAGCATCCGCTTGAGGAAGAGTACGAGGAAAACCGTCTAAAAGATAACCGTTTTTACAATCATCTTCAGCGATTCTATCTTTTACGAGACCGATAATAATTTCATCGGTCACAAGCTGACCGGCATCCATAGCCGCTTTAGCCATCTTACCCATATCCGTACCGGCTTTTATAGCTGCTCTTAACATGTCACCTGTAGAGATTTGAGGAATGTTATATATTTTTGTTAAAAATTGAGCTTGAGTACCTTTTCCGGCACCGGGAGCTCCTAGTAATATTATTCTCATATTTATCCTATTGATTTTATTGATGATATTATATATAAAGGAAGTTAAAACTAACTATAAGTAAGCATTTGCCAGGTTTTATATTCTTTTTTGATTAGCTCTTTTTTGATACTATAACATCAAATCTAAAATTGGAGTTGTTATGAAAAAGTTTTTAATATTGTCGGCTGTATTAGGTGCTATTTTGTTTATAAGCGGATGTTCTTCGACATGGGAAGGCGTCAAGGAAGATACAGGTAATGCGTGGAATAACACCAGAAAAGGTCTTCACGACGCTACTGAATAATTTTTATAATTTATTTACACATTCTATGGGCATGTGTAAATAAAATTAACTTTTAGAACTACTCTTCCTCTTCAAATCCAAAATCATCGTCGTCACTCTCTTTTTGAGCTTCTAAAATATCATCTATTAACTCCTGACACTCATCCTCGTCAATGTCTCCGCTCTCTATATCAGCTAAAACATCTTGTAAATCGGCTTTAAATTCACGAAGCTCTTCTATCTCTTCTTTTGCATCTTCACTCGCTTCTTTGCTATCTGCAATCTCCGCAAAAATTTCATCCAATCTTTCGTCAATATCGGGAATAACACTTTTTGTAATCAACTCTTCTAATTTTTGTGCATAAGACATACTTACCTCTTTAATTCATTTATGAAATAATACACAAAAATAGAGTATCATAAGCTTTATTCCAAATATAAATAACAAATATAAAGGTGCTGAGCATGAATTTTTATGCAATCATAATAGGAACTGAAATTTTAAATGAGAGAAGAGAAGATAAACATTTCAATTTTGTTCGCACCGAGCTTCACAAATATGGACATGAACTTTTTGCATCCTTTATTATAAAAGATGATGAAGCGCTTATTGCAAGAAGTTATGAACTTGTAAAAAGTGATAAAAACTCAGTTCTATTCTCTTTTGGCGGAATAGGTGCAACGCCCGATGATTTAACGAGAGAAATATCTGCGAAAGTTTTTACATCTAAACCATTAAGACTTCATAAACAGTTTGAGCAAGATATTATTGAGAGATTTGGAGAGGATGCCTATCCTCACAGAATCCATATGGCAGAGTTGCCGCAAAATACCGGGTTACTTTTTAATCCTATAAATAACATGTCAGGCTACTCCTTAGAAGATAGATTTTTCTTTGTGCCAGGGTTTCCTGAAATGGCACACCCTATGATAAGCAGTGTTATAAAAACTTATTTTTCTACATCAAAAGAAAAATTTAGATATACACTTTTAGCTCAAACCAGCGAAAACACTCTTATATCATTAATGCAAAAAACTCCGGCAGACATAGAACTCTCATCTCTTCCCATGCTAAATAAGGGCAAACCATCTGTTGAATTATCACTGAGCGGATTTGATAAATCAAAGATTGAACACCACTTTAATCTATTTTGCAAAGAGTTAAATAGTAAAAATATCCCCTATGCATTAATGTAGTAATAGTTTTTGTCGATATGATTTCATAATAAGTCAAAGAAATCAATCATCTTGGTTTGATTATTGGTACTCTTTTTGCTTTATATTTATTAAGTATGTTCTTTTTTAGTTAAATGAGAAAAAATAGCTAAAAATAGACAACGCTTTACCTTAAAAATAGAGAGAGATTCAAATGGCAATTAATATGAATAATCATGTCTTTAAAGGACACAAAACTTTACTAGGTAGCAAATATGTCACATATGGAGAGGTAGAGCTTCCTTCAAGATATGAGCTTTTTTCTAAATCAAAAAGTGGTTTTGACTGGGGAACTGCCGGTTCAGGGGCAATCCAGCTCTCTTTTTCAATGCTATTTCAGCTGAGCAATTTTGATATAGCAAGCAGAAATGCTACTAAATATGCAATGGAGACAGTAAGCCATCTAAACTCCAGAGATTGGCTAGTCACGGCACAGGATGTTTTAGCTTGGCTTGAACTTAACGAAGAAAAAGTAGAAGAGAAGCCGGTATTTAAGATAGAGAAGAAAGTAGAAGAGAAAGTGGTATTTAAAGTCGAAGAGATACATGAGATAAAATTAATCAAAAGAGCAGAAGAGTCGAAAATAGAAGAGGCGATAGTATTTAAAATAGAAGAGTTACCAGAGATAAAATTAATAAAAAGAGCAACAGTTAAAAAAGAGGAGCCGAAAATAGAAGAGGCGACAGAAGTAAAAACTGAAGAAGCACAAATAGAAGGCAAAGAACCGGTACAACTAGAACTTTTAGTTCTGACTAATCCTGTCAGAAAAGTCAAAAAAACAAAAACAAATGTAGTGAAAAGTGTATGCCAAGAACTTCATATTACACAAAAACACCTTGCAGAGATTTTAGAAGTACCTGAAGGAACGGTGAGTAGTTGGGCTGTTAAGAATGAAATACCAAGACTTGGTAAAAAAGCTATTGAGTTTTATGCATTAAGCACAAAAAACCAAAAAATTGTTGACAGCTACAGAAGCTTTGTGCACCTTTTAGATGTTTCTTAATTGTTTTAAACAGCAGAAGGGAGCAAAAGAATCTGTTTCATTTTGCATGCGCAGTGTTTTGAGAATTACTTTTATCAAAATCAAGTAGCTCCAAAACACTCTTTTTATTCATTTTTCTAGCAAAATCGGCAGCGGTAAAACCTTTAATATCAACTGCATACTGATTAGCGCCCTCCTCTAATAATATTTTTACAATTTGAACTCTACCATAACAAGATGCAGCCATTAGAGCAGTAAAACCGCTTCTTCGTTTTGTTTTATTAACATCAACCCCATGCTTTATTAAATATTCAACTAATTCTATATTGTCATATGTAATTGCCATGTCAAAAATACTGACACCTTCATTGTCAAAATCAAAAATATCAGCACCGCTATCAATAAGAAGCATCAGCAAATTCATGTCGCATCTATTCCTAATTGCACATGCCAAAACTGACTCCCCAGCCTCATTCTCCTCACTCAAGCTAGCACCATCTTTGAGATATTTTTTGGCATTTAGATAATCACTGTTTTTCAAAAGTTCTAACCACTTATTCATTAAATCCCCTTTATTCATTACCCTAGTCTATATAAAAAGTAATTAGTATTTTTTAAGTATAATGCCACAAATAAATCATTTAAGCGAGAATTCATGGAAATTATTCAAACAGCTGACGCTTTTAAGGCGTTAATTGAAGAAATTAAATCAACAATGGCAGGATACAAAGATCCACTGGCTTTTGGAATATGTAGAGTTGACTTGGGGCAATTAAATGTAGATAAATCTCTTCAAGCAACCTACCCTGTAATTAATTGGAATGAAAACTTCGGAAGCGCTGCGATTTTTGTTAAAGCTTTGGCAGAGCAAGGTACTCTTGTTGATTTTACTCAAGATGAAGTTGTTTGCAATGTGAATTTAGATTTTTTAAGAAGTGCTTTGGCTGCTTTTACTCCCTACTCGGATGAAGCGTATGGTGATGCTCACAAAAATATTCAAGTTGTCTCGGCACTCTACAATCAGATGATTAGCAGTGGAAGTTTAGAAGGAGAATTCAAAGTAACATTTATCTACAATGATGCTCCTCTTAAAAGCGTAGAGGCAACTTATTTAAAACTCTATGCCCTATCTCAGGCAAAAGTACAAATTAGGGGCATTAATTTAAACGGTGCCTTTGGCGCTTTACCTAATGTTGCTTGGTCCAATGGACAACCGATAGAACTTGATTATCTCCGTGAGTTTGAAATCGAGTTAAAACTTTCAAATGAGTATCCGCATATTGATTTTATAGATAAATTTCCAAGATTTTTACAACATATCATTCCTGCAGACAATACAAGAATACTGGATACCTCTAAAGTAAGATTTGGCGCACAATTAGCAGCGGGAACTACAGTAATGCCTGGAGCTTCCTATATCAACTTCAATGCCGGAACAACAGGACCGGTTATGGTTGAGGGAAGAATTTCTAGCTCTGCAATTGTTGGAGCAGGCAGCGATGTTGGCGGTGGCGCTTCTATCTTGGGAGTACTAAGCGGAACGGACGGGAACCCTATCTCAATTGGGCAGAATACTCTTTTGGGCGCAAACTCAACATGTGGAATTCCAATGGGAGATGGCTGTATTTTAGATGGCGGATTGGCAATATTTGCCGGTACTAAAGTTTTTATTGATGCAAAAGAACTCTTGAAAATACAAGAGGTCAATCAAAATAGTAAACTTTCCGGCGAACTCTTTAAAGGCAAAGAGTTAGCAGGTCTTCATGGTCTTCACTTTAGACAAAACTCACAAACTGGTCAAATTACGGTCTCTCGCTCAACAAGAGAGATTAAACTAAACGCTGAACTTCACTAACTCTTTTGCATGTGGAAGATTATTTCCACATGCTACTTTCAAATCATAAACTTGCATTTATAAATTTAGTAATAAAATGTTTGAAAGCATAAGGAGTGTGGTATGAATATTTCAAGTAATATTTCGTCGATACAATCGCATCAAACCATGATGAATGTAAATGCAAATAATGTCGCGAATGTGAATAGTGACGGTTTTGTTCCATCAAGCGTGAGAATGTCTAGTAATGGAAATTCCGTGAGTGCAAACAGTCGCATGGCTGATAATAATAGTTCAATAAAAAGCCAAACAGATTTAACAAAAGAGATTCCAGACCAGATTGTAGTGCAAAAGGCGACAGCCGTAAATGTAAGTGCCATAAAAACACAAAACGAGATGTTCGGCTCACTTTTAGATATAAAAGCTTAATTTCCTATTGCATAATTTGGGTTAAAATATTCATACTCGTTATATTTTTTAGCAACTCTGCATTTGGGTCGTAGTTCTCTTGCTCTTCTCCTAATTTTAGGGTGCTAAAAACTGTTTTGCCAATTACCAACCTGCCCTCAACACCATTTATTATAGTTTTGATTCCCCAAGTATTATGAAATATAATTATCTCATCATTATATGTTCCGACATAAAGAACTATGTGTCCTTTTTTATAGAGCAGTGTCTGAAATGGAATAGCTTTTTCTTTTATTAATGCTATCTTTTCATCATCTGCTAAATTTTTTAGACTGATTATTTTTCCTACCTTACTCTGCTCTGCAGAATTTCTTGGTAGCCACATGCCAAACGGTGCAAACAAATCGCGGAGAGATGAGGAACAATCTCTCTGTTCATAGATGCCGCCCCAGCCATAATGCGACTTTGAAATTTCACTCATAATTTTATTTAAGTTCGTTTTGTTCAGGCTCAAAACATTTTTAGTTGCAATCTCTTTTGTTATCTTTGCCTGTTTATAAAGCGGTTTAGAATTTCCACATGCAACAATAACCAGCACAGTGTAGTTATCTTTATCTTCATTAATCAGTGCAAACGACATGCCTATCTTTGATTTATAAAGAAAAATTCCTTCGGTCGTAAAGAGAGACTGACCCTCTTTTGTTATAAAAATTTGCTTTGATTTTTGCCAAATATCAGTATATTTTTTTTCTATAAATGCCAATCTGTCGCTCTTTATCCATCCGCTTGCAAAACTCGCAAATACATATATCCACTCCCCATCTTTTGAGTAGTGCGAAGCTAATACAGGTTCATTTGCATGAATCGAGCTATTTTGCAGATAATCAAAAGGGAAACCCTCCCCAGCCAAAGATGGATCTTTCAGCAGAGGTGCGATTGTTGGAAACAATCTTAAATCTGAATATTTCAGTGTTATAGCTCTTCGATTCAATGTGGCATAAGAGTCAAAATTTGAGTTTTCATACATCTTGTCAAAAAACTCTTTTTGCAGCGGCTGTAGATTTTCTCCAAAAGTTTTTATATTTGCATAGGTATAAAACGGCCATTTTATATTTTCTATACTCTCTTTAGGCTTTTCTACATTCCACATTCTGAAGTAGGATGCGTCATACTTCTTTTGAATATCAAAAAGAGACATGTTGTCATCAAAATTTTCAGTGTAAGACTCTATATTTTGCGGAAGATTCACTAAATCAGAGATTACGATTTCCTCACTTTTTGGCTTTATCTCTTTTGAAGAACAACCAAAAAATAAAAGAATTGCTAAAACTGCAAAAAAATATCTCAAATCAGAACCTTATTAGTCAACATCACCAAATCTGCTTACTACCCTGCCTATAACTTCTATCTCATTTAGATTTAGAGTCTGCGTAGAATAAACTTTATTGTCAGATATTATATCAATTTTTCCGTCTATCCTCTTCTGGACCCGTTTTATAAATAGTCCGGCTTCTGTTTTAATTGTAAATATACCGCCTCTTTGAAGGTCAATTTTTGCTCTATTTATAAAAACAATATCGTTATAACTGAAGGTAGGCTCCATAGAATCGCCTGAAACATTAATTGCCTCTATGTTTTTTAACTCTTTTTCTCCACCAAGCATAAAAACAAATTGCTCCGGAATTTCTAACTCTTTTATCTCTTCACACTCATTTTGGCTTCCTCCGCCGGCGCTTGCATGAATATCATTAAAATATTTAACTATGTAGAACTTGTTTGTAGCTTCTATAAGACTCTCCGGTGATTGCCCATACAACATCCAATTGATAGATATATTTCTAGTAGCGCAAAAGTCTAAAAGTTCTCCAAATGGTATCTTATTTCTTTTTTTCATTGTTGCAAAGTTCATCTGTGTTATACCCAAAATATCCGCCACATCTTTGTCAAATATCTTTCTGCCACTATACTCATTAGAGACTATGCTTTTTATCTCTTCAACTATTTCTATAAAATTATTCACAATAACTCCTCTATTGCATTTTGTAATATTATAATGATATTTACTTTCTAAGTCAATATTTTATTGACAAATTGCAATATTTTTAAAAAAGTATTACAAAATAGTATAAACTTTTTCAAATCAACCAAAGGAGATGAGATGATATTGATAATTAAAAGTGCGGAGAGTTTACTGGAGAGATTTGAAAACCGTATAGAAATTTGGGCAAAAAAACTTTTTTAAGAGTCTATTCGTCCAAATTCTCTTTAGCTTTTTTTTCTTGTTCTTCTTTTTCTCTATTTTCTGTTTTTGTTTTATGATAGCCCATAAATACCCAAAATAGAAACAGGACAAACAAAAACATCATAATATTGTCTATAATTGGATTCATACATTTTCCTTAAAAGTCATATAGTTTTGTCTAATTGCATCATACAAGACAATGCCTGCACTGATTGCTAAATTAAGGCTTCTGCCCTCTTTTGTCATAGGAATTGTAATAGTTTGCTCTTTGTATCTGTTTAGTAAATCTTGGGGTATTCCAGCCGTTTCACTGCCAAAAAATATATAGTCACCACTCTTAAACTCTGCTTCAAAGTAGGGTCTATCTGTTTTAGTTGTAGCAAAATATGCGTTATCAGTTATCTCGTTTTGTTCAAAAAATTCTTCTATACTCTCCCAAACATGTAAATCTAGCTTGTGCCAATAATCAAGCCCTGCACGTCTTACGGCTTTTTCATCGATGTCAAAACCTATCGGCTTAATAAGATGAAGAGCCGCTCCCGCATTTACACAAAGTCTGCCAATTGCACCTGTATTGTTTGGAATTTGAGGATTTACTAAAACTAAATTAAACAAATAAACTCCTAAAATATAACAGTTTTATTTGCATAGACAAAAATTCTATCTTCAAGTGCAAGCTTAAGTGCACGGGAGAGTACAATTTTTTCTACATCTTTGCCTTTTCTTTGCATATCTCTCCACCCATAAGCATGGTCAACATGTATAACCTCTTGAGCGATAATCGGACCTTCATCAAGATTATTATTTACGAAGTGTGCAGTGGCACCTATAATTTTAACACCCCTGTCATACGCCTGTTTGTATGGATTTGCACCTATAAATGCAGGTAAAAAGGAGTGATGAATATTGATGATTTTATCTTCATAAGTCTCTACAAATCGAGGAGTTAAGATTCTCATGTATTTAGCCAAAACTATATAATTTACATCTTTAAAGCCGTTAATGCACTCAATAATTTTATTTTCATGCGTTGAACGGTCTAAACCCTCATGAGAAATTGTAATAAAGGGAATATCAAATTTTTTAACTAAAGATTCCAAATCACTGTAATTAGAGACAACAGCCAATATATTTGCTTCCAATTCACCGGCTTCATGGCGGATTAAAATATCTCCAAGAGCATGCATCTCTTTCGTTGCCATTATAATAATATTTTTCTTTTGAGGTTCTATTACTTCTATGCTTGTATTACTTGGTAAAATATCAGTTAAAGATTTTTTCAACTCCTCTAAATTAACATCTCCATCCACAACGCTTCTCATAAAAAATTTATTATTCTCTTGGTCAACAAATTCACTGTTTGACATAATATTTAAGTCATAGCTGTAAAAAACACCAGAGACTTTGTTCACTAATCCCTTTTCATCATAGGCATCTATGAGCACTCTATATTGACTCATTACTTTGTCCTCTTTTTAAATTCTCCACTCTATTATCTATTGTTGCTAAAACATACTCTAAAAAGTTGAGTGTCATATCCACTTTGGCTTCTATATTTGTGTTGTTAGGTGCTTGAAATCCTTCAAATAAAACCAAAAGTCTCTCTCTTATAGAGTTGAGATACATAAGCTCACTCTCAGGCGTTGAGCCCCTAGTTTCTGCTTGAACTTCTATCTCTATTTCTGTCTCTTGTTTTATGATTGCACTTATATTGTTGAGATTAGGTCTCACCATCTCTTTTATTTCATATTCAGAAACTTCAAGAGCTTTTCTGGCGACTTCGTTATCTTCCATTTCTGCAAGGGTTGAGAGTATTACATCTTTTAATTCCATGACTTTAATAACCACCTTTCAAACTCGTTAAATTCAACATCGGTATCCATTTTTAGAAAGAAGGCTTTCATTTGAGTATTTACATTTAAGAATTTTTTTCTCATGCCGGAGAGTCTTCGTATAGCTATTTTGGCATCACTATTTGAGGGGTCTTTTTTTAGAACCCCTTTATAGATGTCCAAGGCCTCCTCTTTGAGTCCTTGCAGTTCATAGATATTTGCGAGTGTTAGTGTTTGCATTTTGCAACATAATTAGCGATAATAGAGCCCATTTCGCTTGTTGAACAAACCTCTTTAGCATCAAACTGCGCCAAATCTCTTGTTCTATACCCTTCACTTAATGCTCTTTTTATAGCTTCATCAATTTTATCAGCGGCAGAGATTTCGCCAAGCGCATATCGAAGCATCATAGAAGCCGATGCTATTGTAGCAATCGGATTTGCTATGCCTTGACCTGCAATATCCGGTGCCGAACCATGAATAGGCTCATAAACACCGATTTTTGCTCCAACGGAAGCTGACGGTAAAAGACCGATTGAACCTGAGAGCATACTTGCCTCATCGCTCAAAATATCTCCAAAAATATTTCCTGTAAGCATTACATCAAACTGTTTAGGGTCACGGATGAGTTGCATGGCAGCATTATCCACATACATGTGGGAGAGTTCAACCTCCGGGTACTCTTTTGCTACCTCTGTTACAACATCTCTCCAAAGTTGAGAAACATCCAAAACATTTGCTTTGTCTATTGAACAAACTCTTTTGCTTCTTGTCATCGCTATTTTAAAAGCTTGATGCGCAATTCTCTCAATCTCCGGGCGGGTATAAACCATGGTATTCCACCCTCTATTTTCATCACGCCCTTTAGGCTCACCAAAATAGATTCCACCGATAAGTTCACGAACAACCATTAAATCAACACCACGGACAATCTCCGGTTTAAGCGATGAAGCATTTACAAGCTCATCATACACAACAGCCGGACGAAGGTTTGCATAAACGCCGAGCTCTTTTCTAAATCTCAAAAGTCCGCTTTCCGGGCGTTTCTCACGAGGCAAATTATCCCATTTTGTTCCACCGATTGCTCCAAAAAGGACTGCATCACTGTTTAATGAAATATTTATAGTCTCTTGAGGAAGCGGGTCGCCTGTGATATCATACGCACATCCCCCCATCAAGGCCTCTTCATAAGAGAAATCAAAATCATAACATGAGGCAACAGAGTCTAAAACTTTCACAGCTTCATCTATAATTTCCGGACCGATTCCATCACCTTTAATCAGTGCAATTTTATATGTTTTCATTATTTAGTCTCCAAAAGTAATTATTTTTTATTTATTTCATTTTGTGCGAAGTTCATAAGTCCGCCGGCGTCTATGAGCTCTTGCATAAACTCTGGAATCGGAGTGAAGTTGTAAGTTTTGCCTATACTCTTATTTGTGATAGTTCCTGCGTTCATATCCACACTCACTTCATCACCCTCTTTTATCTCACTGCTCTCTCCCAGTTCAAAGATTGGAAGACCCATGTTAAAGGCATTTCTATAAAAAATTCTAGCAAAAGTCGGAGCGATAATAGCAGCGACACCTGCAGCTTTAAGTGCAATAGGAGCGTGTTCACGAGAACTCCCACAACCAAAATTGTCACCGGCGACTATAATGTCACCCTTACTCATTTTGCTTACAAACTCAGGGTCAGCATCTTCCATAACATGTTTAGCCAACTCCTCAGGTACAGATGTATTCAAATAGCGTGCTGCTATGATTAAATCCGTGTCAATATCCTTGCCAAATTTCCAAACTTTTCCATCAATATTTGCTTTTTGCATATAAAAATCCTAACTGTTTTTTCTAAATTAAGTTTGCGATTGTATCTAAAATGAGATTGTATTTTTATAAAACTGCGGTCAGCATTTGGAAAGAGTAGAAGGAACAGCCTAAGATAAATATAGTATTAGGCTATTTTGAGGATATTATTATCGTTTGAGACTATTCGTAGTTTGTAGCATTTCATCACTTGTCGTGATTACTTTTGAATTAGAATCATAGGCTCTTTGACCTGTAATCAGGTCTGTCAACTCAACAACAAGCTCGACATTACTAAGTTCAACGAAACCTTGCTTTAACACTCCAAGTCCACTGAGGCCGGGTGTTCCCTCTACCGGTTGTCCGGAACTATCTGTCGGTAAATATAAATTGTCTCCCATAGCATGAAGACCTGCCGGATTGACAAAGCTTGTTGTAGTTATCTGTCCTATCTGTGTTGCCCCTGTTTGACCCGGTTGCACAACCGAAACTGTGCCGTCCATACCGATACTTACACTCGTAGCATCAGGCGGAACAACAACTTCCGGAGTGAGAGTATAACCGTCACTATTTACAACCGTTCCGTTACTGTCAACTTTAAATGCGCCGTTTCTTGAGTAAACTTCAGTTCCATCAGGAAGTGCCATCTTAAAAAAACCGCCGCCGGTTATAGCAACATCGAGTTGGTTATCAGTCTGTTTTAAACTTCCCTCTGAAAAAATCTTATTAATCGCCGTCGGTCTAACACCAAGACCGACTTCTATTCCTGTCGGGCTTTTCGTTGCATCACTTGTGGATGTTCCCGCATACTCCATTACATGGTACATAAGGTCTGCAAACTCCGCACGAGATTTTTTAAAACCTATTGTGTTGACGTTGGCAATATTATTGGCCGTAGTATCTATCTGTGTCTGCATCCCTAACATTCCTGTTGAGGCGGTATAAAGTGATTGCATCATAATTTAGTCCTTAATTAAGATTTTCTAGCAATTTTTGTAATTGCTTCAGTGTTCATATCATCCATCTGAGCACTCATGGCTTTTTGGTACATTCCAACTAAACGATTTGTTTCTATCATCTGAGTCATCATTTTTACGGCATTTACATTGCTTTTTTCTATAAAACCCTGCGTAACTGCACCGCTATTTTCTAAACCAACAAACTCTGCACTCTCTCCATATGCAAAAAGGTTATCACCCTCTTTTTTTAAGAGCGCTTTGTTGTCAGGCTGAACAATCATGAGCTTAGTAGCCGGTGTAAAGGTTAAAACGTTTGAACTGTTTGTGCTTATCTGACCATCTTTATCTACATTTACCGTGCTATTTTGCGTATCTAATGTAATACTATTTCCACCTTGATAATAATCAGCCGGTAAAACTTCATAACCCTGCTTTGTTACAAGTTTACCTTCGTTATTCATTGAGAATGAACCATCTCTTGTAAGTCTCACACCTTGTGGAGTTTTTACAGCAAAAAACATGTCATCTTTTGAGAGAGCAAAATCCAGAGTATTGTCTGTTTTTTGCATAGAACCGACGGAAAAATCAGTATAGGAATCAACTATCTGAGGAGATTTTGTCATAGCTCTGTTTAGAAACTGTGCTCCCTCTTTTGTATGATTCTCTATAGGCAACTCATCTCTTGCCTCTTTATAAAGACGCATAAAATCGCCTACAACTAAATTATCTTCTTTAAATCCAGCCGTATTAACATTGGCAAGATTATTAGAGATGGTATCTAAACGATTAAACTGAGCAACCATACCGGCAGCTGAAGCATAATAACCTGTTTGCATACAAGCCCTTTTTTACAAATATTTATAAGCAACTAGCAAATATTGTTCCAAATTTTTGATAAAACAAATTAAAACTTTTCTGTAAAAAAGCAACTTCTAAGAAAAGTTGGGTATAATCCACTCTTTTAAAATTCTTAAACGACGGAGCTTGCCTAAATATGAGTGCAAAAGTAACAGTAAAAGATCTCAACAAAGCCATAGAAACACTCTTTACAAATGTAAAAGCGAAAGATTGTTTAACCTACGAATCACTAATAGACCTTTTTGATAAACAGCCCACAGCGGCACAAGCAAAAAATATTTTTAAACTTGCCCAAAAAAATAAAACTTGTCTTTACACCTCTTCAGAGCATGCAAAAAAACTAAATGACAAAGAAGCAGATGCAAGAAAAGATGCTCAAAGAAAGATGCTTCAAAATAATGACACAGATAAATTTGACATTTTAAAAGAGCATGAGCTGCTAGAATGGTCCCGCTCTGATTCACCTGTTCGTATGTATCTCCGTGAAATGGGGCAGATTCCTCTTTTAACAAAAGATGAAGAGATAGAAATATCTAAAAAGATAGAGGGCGGAGAGAGTATTATTATTGATGCCATCTGTTCTGTTCCATACTTAATAGAGTTTATTTTAGACTACAAAGAGCCTCTAATTAACCGTGAAAGAAGAGTCAAAGAGCTATTTAAAAGCTTTGAAGATGAAAAAGACGATGCAGAAGAAAAAGATGACGATAGCGATGAAGAGGCGGAAGAGCGCCCTCCGGTAGAAGATAAAAGTAGAGTTGAAAAAGTAACTACAAGCTTTAAAGCACTCGAAAAAGCCAAAAAAGAGTGGATTAAACTTGAAGAAAAAGCTCCTGAATATTTAGAAGTCGAACTCACAGAAGATATTGTAAACTACTTTTTAAATGTTACTTTTAAAAAATCTATTCTTAAAGAAAAACTGCTAGATTTAGGACCGACATCAAAACTGATTAATGAGCTTGTTCGTGCCATGGAGACTGCACTCAGAACGGATGAGGGTTATGATAAAGAGCTGAGAAGATTAGAGTATAAACTTCCACTCTTTAATTCAACTTTAAAAGCAAACCATAAAATTTTAGTAGAAAAAATCTGTGATTTAAACAAAGAAGACATTGCAGGAATGGTTCCTGAGGCTACAATGGTAAGTACTTACATGGAGATTAAAAAACTTGTTCAAACGAAAGAGGCTTCAAAAAACAGTTTTGACATGGAACCTGAAAAACTTGCAGATATTTTAGAGCAGATTAAGAGAGGTAAAAACATCTCTGAAATCTCTAAAACTAAAATGGCAAAGTCAAATCTAAGACTTGTTGTCTCAATTGCAAAAAGATATACAAACCGTGGATTGCCTTTCTTAGATTTGATTCAAGAGGGAAATATCGGTCTTATGAAAGCGGTTGATAAGTTTGAGTACCAAAAAGGGTATAAATTCTCTACTTATGCTACATGGTGGATTCGTCAAGCCATCTCTCGCGCTATTGCAGACCAAGCAAGAACAATCCGTATTCCGATTCACATGATAGAGACTATCAACCGAATTAATAAAATCATGCGTAAACATCTTCAAGAGCATGGCAAAGAGCCGGATGTTGAAACAATCGCAGAGGAAGTTGGCTTATCTGTTGAAAAAGTTAAGAATGTTATCAAAATTACAAAAGAGCCAATCTCTCTTGAAGCACCGATCGGGAGTGAAGAGGATGGAAGATTTGGTGACTTTATCGAGGATAAATCATCTCTTTCACCATCCGATGCTGTGCTCAAAGATGATTTAAGAGTACAAATTGAACATGTTTTAGAGCAATTAAACGAGAGAGAAAGAGCCGTTATCAAACTTCGTTTTGGAATTATGGATGATGAGTCTGACAGAACGCTAGAAGAGATCGGAAAAGAGTTAAATGTAACAAGAGAGAGAGTTCGTCAAATCGAATCCAGCGCTATTAAAAAGCTTAAGCACCCTAAAGTTGGACGAAAACTTAAAAATTATATAGAAGAATAAGAAGCAAATCCGTATGACTTTTGAACAGCAGTGGCTAGAGTATGATTATAACCCTTTTATACTCTTTAGCTCAAATGCAAAAATTATCTCACTCAATACAGAGGCTCAATTCTTACTTGGAAGTGTTTCAAACTCTGAACTATTTGAACTAGCAACAACTTATGCAAGCGTATCTTTTGGTTTTAAAACTACATTTTTAGAGCTTGAATTTGGAAGATATAAATTTTTTGGCATCACGGTTGGATATGAAGATGATGAGCAGATAGGTATCAAACTCTATCAAGCACCAGCATTCAAGCTTAAAAATCCAAAACCTACAGGTGAGCTTACAAATATCTACACACTTGTTGACTTATGTATTTCTACAAACTCCATTGGCTCAAAAATAAAATTTGGCAAAGAGTTTGACCCGACTATTCCGGAAATAGTAATAAATTCAAATAGTTTCATAAAAATACTCAGCAAAATATATATATGTTTTAAAGAGAGTAGTGAAATCAACACGAAAATATATTATAGAGTCGGTGAGCATATAAAATTTGAAGAAAAAAAATATAGTATATTTTCTATTGAAATAAGCGGTGCTGTTTTAGATGAAAAAAAAGCCAATGAGTTGCAAACTTTAGTCTCAAACAGTAACTTTTATATAGATGTACAAGGTAAGATAACAATAAATATTCCAATGATTACAGCTTAAGAGACTTCTTCTTATGTTACGCGCTTTATGGTCAAAGCCCATAAAGCGGCAGGGACAATCTGTCCCTACAACCCCCTAAAGCTACCCATATCTTCCGGATATGGGAGAAAAACTGACTTTTTTTGCCCTTTTAAAAAAAGTGCGAAAGGTCAGTTCTTAAGCAAAAATCTCTTTAGAACTCAAATATCCTACAACAATTCCAACTAACAACGATGGCAGATAGACAGATATATTTAAGAGTTCATTGTTTTTGAGTGCAATAAAGCCTAAAACTAAAAAGAGATAGGGGATAAGTCTAAAGAGTGAAAAACCTGCCTTTGAGCCATTTTTCATATCTTTAAAATTCACTATTTTTATCTTTTTTTTCTCTTCTTGAACTATAGTTTTAAGGTCAAGCTCCTCTGAGGGTGCTTCATTTATCGGTTCATAAAGCCCATGCGGGTCTTCTAGCTCATCCAAAAAATCTCTCTCTTCTTTTATAACATCCGCTTCAACTTGTGTGTTTACCATTTTTTTATACGCGAATGATGCACCCAAAATAATAAAAAGGCTACTCAAATAAGCAATTTGCAGATTCATGTAAAAAGCAAAAGAGATAAAATAGGAGAGCAGAACAAAAAACTCGCTCAGTGCTATAAGCTTAATAGCTTTTTTCACCATAATCCATACCCCCGCCACTCTCTTCATCTTCTTTGTTGTCAAGCTGTTTTTTGATTGCATAGCGTGGCTCTTTTGCCAACTCTTCATACTCTTTGTATTGCTTTGAATAGGCTTTATAAACATTTAAGATAGCTGCCGCGATCCCTACTCCGACACCAATCCAAAATAGCCAACCGATGTCAGTCCATCTGCGAAGCAGATAACCGATTCCAACGCCCATAAGAACTGCAACAACCATAGAAATACCCAAAGAAAGGCTGTCTGCAGCCTCTATGATAGGCTTTATTCTCGGAACATGCTCTTCTTGTTTATTTTCAGCCATTACTGATTTCCTTAAATACTTTTGCACTTGCCTTGATTGTCTCTTCTATCATCTCATCCGTAATTGCAGTCGAGATAAAACCTGTTTCATATAGTGAACATGCGAAATAAAACCCCTCATTCAACATGCCGGAGTGAAACTTAGCAAAAAGTTCAGCATCCGAGTTGCATGCATCGGCAAAATTTTTAACAGGCTTTTCATTAAAGAAAAAGCCGAACATGCTTCCTCTTACATCTATCTGCATTGTGATTCCACATGCCGATGCCGCTTCTTGCATCCCCTCAAGCAATCTTTTGGCTCGCTCTTCCAAAACAGATATAACTCTTGCATTTTGCTTTAACTTTGTAAGTGCTGCAAGACCTGCTGCCATAGCAACCGGATTTCCGCTGAGCGTTCCGGCTTGATAGACAGGACCCTCAGGAGAGAGTTTTGACATTATCTCTGCGCGCGCTCCAAAAGCACCTACGGGCATGCCGCCGCCTATTACTTTTCCAAGTGTTACAATGTCCGGTTTTACGCCCGTTAGAGACTCTGCACCATGTACGCTTGCACGAAAACCGCTCATAACCTCATCAAAAATAAGCAGAGTTCCATTTGCATCACAAAGTTCTCTGAGTGCATGCAAAAACTCTTTATCTGCAGGAACAAGCCCCATATTTCCTGCAATCGGCTCTATAATTACACATGCTATTTCCTTAGAATCATTAAAGCACTTTTTCACGCTCTCGATATTATTATATTCAGCCAAAAGTGTATGTTTTGTAAAATCAGCCGGCACTCCTGGGCTGCTTGGATTTCCAAAAGTTGCCGCCCCGCTTCCTGCTTGAACCAAAAGAGAATCGCTATGCCCATGGTAACAACCCGTAAACTTCACAATATCATCACGACCCGTAAATCCGCGTGCAAGTCTAATTGCACTCATAACAGCTTCCGTTCCGCTGCTTACAAATCTTACTTTATCCATAGAGTCAAAAAACGAGATAACAAGTTTCGCCAGTTCTGTCTCCGCCAATGTAGGAGCACCAAAACTTAAGCCATGTTTTACGGCTTCTATAACTGCTCTCTCTATCGTTTCATCTCTGTGTCCAAATAGAAGCGGTCCCCAACTTTGAACAAAGTCAATATACTTGTTGCCATCAATGTCACGCAAATAAGCACCCTCGCCCTCAGTAATAAAAAGAGGAGTTCCTCCGACACTTTTAAATGCTCTCACCGGAGAGTTTACCCCACCAGGAATTAAACTTTGTGCTTCTTCAAAAGCTTTGATTGATGCGTCTATGCTCATTTTATGACCTTGTGATTTTTGCGTTATTATAGCAAAGTTGCATTAATATTCATTTGCTATAATTCGAGAAAAATTTTAGATAAAACGGAAAAACAGTGTACAGATCCTCTTTTGCTTTCTTTGTTGCTCTCTTATTACATTTTGTACTTTTTCTACTATTTTGGATTCTATTGACTTTTATGCCTGAGCTAAAAAAACCGGAAGAACAAAAAGAGGAGAAGATAAAAATCTCCCTCAAAGAGATGCCTAAAAAAGAGAAGAAACCTGAAATACCGATAGAACAACCTATGCCGGTTGCCGCGTCCATTGCTCCGCCGATGCCAAAAGGGTCTCAACTCAAAGAGATTGTACATGAAGAGCCTGTGAAATATGTGCCAAAAAAACAGCCGACAGAACCGAAATTAAATCCTAAGCCTGAAATTCCTAGAGAGGTGCCAAAACCACAGCCAAAAATTGAACCTCTGCCACCGCAAATGCCTTTTATACCTCTAAAAGAAGAGAAAAAAGAGCCAATCAAAGAGGACCCGCTTGCTTGGATGAAAGAGGACAAATCAGCAGAAGAAGAGAAAAAAGAGATAAAAAAAACAGCTAGCGGAAGCAGTTTAACACAAAACATAAAAGAGCTCTATGGGGATGAGTTTGGAAAACTGACTCCGGGGCAGCAGAGCTATATTATTGACAATCAAGAGATTATGAGACGAATCACGCAAGAGACTCTTACCCGTGTTGCCGGTGTGAACTTATCAAGAAATTTAAATGTAAACAGCACGAATGTAATAGAGTTTTATCTTCATCCAAACGGAGACATGACCGACTTTAAATTCTTGAAAAAGAGCGGCTACTACGAGCTTGATGACACAACAAAAGAGACAATAGAGTACTCCTATAGCAAATATCCGAGACCTACAGAGAAGATATTAATAAGGTACAATGTTTTTTATAATTTAGCGAGATAGCGATGAAAACTCTGTGCCAGGTTAGTAGAGTTTTTAAGGTGTGTGTTTTCTTATACTCAAAAGCGTCCAGACATAAATCAGCATAAGAAAAGGCTCAAATTGGAGTCCGTATTTAACAAGAAAAAAGAGAATATATTTATAGTCTATGTGCATGAGCGTGTATTGCTCTAATGCGGTCTGCACCATTGGATTACTTTTCATATCATCTGCGGCAATGACAACACTCTCAAAAAAGAGAATAGTTGCATGCAATAAAATAACCAATGCCATTACATGAAAAATCAGTAATAAGTCTCTTTTTGTGTTGTATCTGCCGAGTATCAAAGCCATTGTTGCGGCGAGGGACATAGGAAAATTATAGATAATATGATTGAGGTTATGCCCCATCGTCCATGTGAGTGTTAGAGGCTTTTTCATAGCATCTAAAAAGAGCATATTACTATTCATGTAAACACTAAACATTCCATTCACATAGTTTATTTTATTGATGGTTTGGTCAAATGTAAATGCAAAAAACTCCATAACACTCTTGACTAAAACCACTTCATAAACTATCTTAAAGTGCATCCATGCATAGATTGTAAGCGCGTAGACGACAACAAAATATAAAAATGTTTTGAGTATCTCTCTACTCATTTGTGCTGTGTTGCTGCTCATGGCTTTTTACAAAATTGATATAGATTAAAAACACAAAAAAGACCAAGACAATCATAATATTCTGCGTAATATAGGTGTGCATCACATCAAAATATTCAAAATGATTTACACCGACATACCCTAAAACCATGATTCTTGAAATATTGATGGCATAAATGCTGAGAAGTCCAATGCCAAGACCGTAAAGTTTCTCTTTTAAAGTGGCTTTGTATGCGAGTACCGCACTTATATAAAGCACAATAGATTCTAACCCGTTGCATCCAAACTTTATCTCAAGGCTTAAAGTGGGGAGATGAATAAAGGTAGTGTCATACTGCAGGCTGACAAAGAGACTCATCATCTTAGCGCTAATCAAAGTAACCCAGACGGTATAAAGTGCGTTAATCTGAAGCCATGACTTAAAGTAGTCATGCTCAATCAGCAGGAAAGAGAGTGAGATAAAGAGAAGGTAGAGTGTAATAAAACGCAACATATTTATTTTACGAAGTGTGGATTACAGATGGTTTGCATTCAATGTTCTTCTTCTGTTACCGTACCATGCCAGACCCAAAAATGATAACGCAAGAGCTATGTAGCCCTTTGGTGAGAGTGGTGCGGCTGCATTAACGGTGCCAAGCACTTGGAATGTTAAATCTAATCCAACTTGTGGAGCGCCAGTATCTATTAGATCACCTCCGGCATAGGTTGGAGCCGAAGTATCTACGCGAATACTAAACGCATTATTGTTGCTTGTCTTACAAAATGAGTATGTCCCAGCCGCAAGAGACTGTGGTGCGACTAGAGTACCTGTCATAGCACTATTTACTGAATTTGCCCATGTCATAGTTAATGTCGTCAATGCACCGCCCGAACAGTTAGCTGAACTATATAGCGAATAGGTGTCACTACCATTACCTGTAACTGTCCCTTCATATAAAACAATATCAGTCACTGTCGCAGGAGAAGGTAATGTGAATGACTGTCCAAGATTAGTCGAAACCATATCAAAATCTTGATTTGCATTGGAATACTCCGTCAAGATTGCAGCGTTGGCTACCCCCCCCAGCAGCATAGAACCTAGAAGCAGTTTTGCCAAAAGGCTGTATTTTGTTTTTTTCATTTTTATTGACCCTTGAGTGATTTTTTAATATAGCTTTTTTTGATTCTAGCAACCTCTATGCCAAAAGCACAAAATAAAAATTAGAATTTCGTTAGAATTTTGGCTCCGAAAAATTATCGTAATAATCTCATTACATTTTGTTGCGTAGCGTTCGCTTGACTTATAACATAGGAACCTGACTGAACTAAAATAGTATCTTTTGCAAAGTTTGCACTCTCCGCTGCAAAGTCAACATCTCTCAATGATTGAGTAGTTGCATCCATGTGACGCTGCATCATACTCTTTGCACCTAACGAAACTGTTGCAGTATCACCGCTATTTACACCGACGTGAAATACAAAATCTCCGCCCTTATGCGAAGCGTCTAAAATATTTATACCCTTGAATTTTGTATCAAGAGCGCTCATGGCACTTATATTTGTATTTATTTTAAATCTCATTGTAAATCCTTTTTGAGCATTGACATTCCTTTACGCAAACTATAACTTATAAATCGGCAGAGAGTCGGCAAATAAAATTAGAAAATAATCAGAATTTGGGATGTCTATTTAGCAAAGGGTAATAATGCTTGATATAATTATGGAGAGCTTCAAGCCTCATATATTGAAGGAAGAAAAAATTTGAAAAAAATATACTATTTTATTTTGCTGCTGTTTTTAAAAACGGCTCTTTTTGCAAATACAAACATTGAACAACACTATTTTATTGATAAAGATGCGCGCTACACAACCAAAAATATCTATGAAAACAGAGATAAATTTTCTCCATTAGAGCGTTTTAAAAGCGGCTTTGGGCTGCAAAATAGAACGATTTGGCTCTATGTGAAGTGTGAGAACAACTCGGATGCGTTTCAATCCAATATTATCGAATTTCCATATCCGCTTTTGGATTATATAGAAGTTTTGGAATATGCAGACGGAGCGTTGAGAGATAACTATTTAACGGGCGATTTGACAAATTTTTCTACCAGAAAAGAGAGCTCGAACATGTTTGTTATTCCCTACGAACTGGGCGCAAACGAGACAAAAGAGTTTATCTTTAAAGTCAACTCAGAGGGTGCACTCAACCTGAAGATGAACTTTTACTCAAAGAGCGACTACTTTCAAGAGGCGAAATACAACCTGATGAATCTGGGGATATACTACGGTGCGGTGCTTATCATGCTGATTTATAATCTGCTTTTGTATTTTATGATTAGAGAGAGAGTCTATTTGTATTATGTTCTGTTTCATTTTGAATATCTCTTTTTGCAGCTCGGACTCAACGGTCTTGCATTTGAGCACTTCTGGCCCAATACTCCGGAGATAAACTCCTACTATATTTTGTTTATGCTGGCTCTCTCAAACTACCTCTCCATACCCTTTAGCATGTCCTTTTTGAATGTCAAAGAGCTGCACAAAAATATCTACACCTATTTCAAATTTCTTAAAATTATTTTTATCCTCATCATGGTGCTTAATTTTGCAGCTCCCTATAATCTTGTGGCAAAAGCAGTTGCCCTCTTTTCTATTCTCTCTGTGGGCTCGCTTTTTGTAAGCGGAATTTATATACTTGTAAAAGACAAAACAGTTTCAGCCAAATTTTTTGTGAGTGCATGGAGTTTTTTACTTGTGGGCGTTTTGCTTACAGAGTTTCAGAATGTAGGCATCTTACCGATAAGCTTTTTGACGCTCTATGGAACGCAAATCGGTGCATTTATAGAACTTGGACTTCTCTCTTTGGCGCTTGCACACAGGTACAATACCGTATTTGTAAAATTAACAAAGACAGAAGCCGAGCTTCGCATATTAAATGAAGAGCTTGAACTCAAAGTTGTCGAGCGAACAAAAAATTTGGATGAAAAAAACAGAGAGTTAAACAAAGAGGTCAACAATAAAAATGTACTCCTGAGAGAGCTTTTTCATAGGGTTAAAAACAATTTGCAGATTATATCGGGTCTTTTGTCTTTGCAATCGAATCGTATTGAAGATAAAAAAACAAAAGAGATATTCAAAGACACGATTCATCGTATAAAATCTATGGCACTCATCCATGAAAAGATGTATCAATCCGATAATCTCGAACTTGTCAATATACAAGAGTATGTAAAATCTCTCATTGAAGAGACCAAAAGCTTTATCAAAGGAAGCGACATAAGATTTAGTGTTGCATGTGAAAACATTGGGCTAAAAATTGAAACCGCCGTCCCGATAGGACTGATTTTGAACGAGATAATTACAAATTTGATTAAATACGCATTTGATGCGGATGCTCATAATAAACTTGTGAGTATAAAAATGTACATCGACAGTGATGAAAAACTCATCATTAAAATCAAAGACAACGGGAGGGGAATTGAGTTTGAAGGCTTCAAAAAGGGTCTTGGTTTTAAACTCATAGAATCTCTTATTCGTCATCAGTTAAAAGGTGATTTTAAATATTTTAATGAAAACGGATTAAACTATATTATGACTTTTAACAAAGAGAACATCAAAGTTTTGGAAATATTCTAATTAAATTCTAATTTTTTTTATCGGTGTTTTATAGTATTATTTCCGCAATAATTAACAAAATATTTTAGTAAAGATTTTATATGAATATAGCAATAGTTGAAGATGAAGCCATAACCGCCATGTTTTTGGAAGAGAGTGTAGAGATGTGCGGGCACTCATGTGTGGGAATGTTTGATGATTCAAACTCAATTTTAGAGTTTCTAAAGAGGAGTGAAGCGGTCGATTTGTTTTTTATAGATGTTCAAATACATGGAGAAGTTGACGGTATAGAGTGTGCGGCAGAGTTGATAAAAACCTATCCAAAGTGTTCTATCGTATTTGTCACCTCCTTTAAAGATAGCCAAACCATCTTCAGAGCCAAACAAATCAAGCCGCTCGGGTATCTTATGAAACCCATTTCACAAATTGATATTGAAGCAATTTTAATGGTGGTTGAATCGGCAAGAGAGCATGTGAAACAAGAAGATGCCTCTTTCATAGAACTCGCTCCCTACATGTACGACAAAATTTCAAAAGAAATCTCCTTGAATGGGGCGGTTATACACCTTAGCAAGAGTGAGAGAATCTGTCTTGATTGCATGGTGGCAAAGAAAAATTCATATACTTACATAGAAGAGCTTATTTCAGAAATATGGGGCGATGAAAACAACAGAGTAGCATCCCTCAGAGAACTGATGTTTAGACTCAGAAAAAAACTCCCTGAACTAGAAATCAAAAATGTATCTGGAATCGGCTACATGCTAAGTTGATAGAAAATCATTACACGCTCATTTCTACAGTAGTTAACTTTATCCCTGCAGACTTCTTAAAATATATTCAAATTTATTGTTAATATCATCAATATACTCCGTTTCAACACTGCAGACTATGATTGAATTTTTCAGAAGTTCGCTCTTTTGAATATCCTCATTTATGTTATCAAGGGCATTTTCACTTAGAATCATAAAATCATCACCCTCCACTCTAAATGTAATAGTGTTGCTATATAAACTGTCTATAAATTTTGAAAATTCAACTAAAAACGCATCCCCTTTTGCCCAAGAAAATTTTTTGTTAAAATCTGAAAAGTTGTGCAGTTGTATTTTGTACATATATACAGATTTTGAAGCTATATGGTATCTAAGAATAAGAGAGAGATACTCTAACACAAAGAGATTGGTAAGTCTGTCTCTGTAAAAATAAGAAAACCTTTGCTCTTCTATAATTGTCCTTGGTAGTTGAGAAATTTCAGTGTCTATCTCTACCTTTTTTAAGGCGGCAACTGCTGCATCTACTACCTCCGGATGAAAATGTACGGCACTCAACTCTTTTAATTCTCTTAGGGCAGCAGATATTGATTTTCTGGGCTTATACACCCTGTTTGTTGTCATTGCATCGAAGGCATCTGCAACCATCATGATTCTACTGAGCGGTTGTATCTCATTCGCTTTTAGCCCTCTTGGATAACCGCTTCCATTATACTTTTCATGATGCTCCCTCATGACATCGGCCATTACTTTATATTGATCTATTTCTGAGAGCATCTCATAGCCGGCTCTTAAATGCTCTTGAATCAGTTCATATTCTGTTTCATTCAGTCTGTTTGGTTTAAGTAAGATACTGTCGGGTGTTGAGATTTTACCTATATCATGCAGCCAAGCCGCATTTTTCAGGATTTCTATCTCCGCATCGCTATAACCCATCTCTTTTGCGATTAGAACACAATATTCTGCAACTCTTTTTGTATGACCGGCCGTGTAAGAGTCACGAGACTCTATCATGTTAATCATAGAGTGGATTATCTGCTCTTGATTTTTTGACTTTTCCTCTTCCAAAGAGAGTATTCTTTGCTGATGCATTTTGTCTCTAAATATCACTACCGTGCCGACTGTTTTGTAATCTATAAAAAGCGGCGTTGCAACTAAAGAGACCTGCACAAATGTGCCATCCTTTTTAACCAAATATTCATTTTCACTGATATATTTATCGCCGTGAAGGATTGTGTTGTGCACAGGGCAGTGTTTGGATGCTATTGGTTTATTCCTAATATCTTTATAGTGAATATAGTCATGAATATTTTTGCCTATCAGCTCTTCATGCTCAAAACCGAGTATTTTAAGCGCCTCATTATTAATAAATGTTGTTTTATTCTCTGTATCGAGTGTGTAAATTCCATCCCCTATGCTTTGGGCTATATCGTAAAATCTCTTTTCACTCTGAACTAATCTATTTTTTTCATCAAACACTTTAAGATAAAGTATGATTTTATTAATAAGCTGGTTATCGTCTATGGGTTTTGTTATATAATCGACCGCACCGATTTCAAAACCTTCTTTGATAAACTCTTCACTTTTAAACACAGCCGTTACAAAAATAATTGGTATATCTTTTGTCTTTTTGTTTGATTTTATCATTTTTGCTAACTCAAAACCATTTATCTCAGGCATTTGAACATCCAACAGAATCAAATCTATTTTTTCAGTCAAAAGTACATTTAAAGCCTCTTTAGCCGTTAAAACTTCTATGCTTTTTATATTTTTTTGAGTCCCAAGCAGAACACTCAGCGTAAATAGATTATTTTGATTATCATCTACGGATAATATATTGTAAGTGCGTGCTAACTGCTCTGACATACTCTGTTTCTTCCACTCGATTTAGCCTCATAGAGAGATTCATCTGCTCTATTAATCATCCTATTTAAACTATCTTTTTCTCTAAACTCCGTAATACCAAAACTGCATGTGATGTTTTTAACAATGGCAAACTCTTTACACTCAATATTTTTTCTTAAACTCTCAGCTATTTCAGAACCTTTTTTTATATCCGCATCCAGGACTATAACAAACTCTTCTCCGCCCCATCTTGCAAAAATATCATTGACTCTTATATGCTCTTTTGTAAGAGCTGTAATCTCTTTGAGTACACTATCTCCGGCTAGATGTCCATAGGTATCATTTACCTTTTTGAAAAAATCAATATCAAATATAACAAATACGAAAGAGCTCTTTTGCAGCCTTGCTTCGTAAATTTTCTTCTCAATCAGACGATTGAACATATTTCTGTTATAAATTTGTGTGAGGCTGTCAAAATTGGCATCATGTTCATACTCAAGTGAACGAACAGAGATAGTCGTAACATCCGTCATGGTTACTATATAGTAGTCATGAAAAATTGCAATTTTGAGAGTGAAAATATACTCCTGAAAATCTCTAGTAATTTTAACAAGGACATCTCCCTCCTTGAGTCTTTCTACAACCTCATCAATCCAAGCAAGAGAGTTTTCAACTAAGTTTAGATGAAAATAAGGCTCTTCTTTTATAAATAGGTCGGCGATACAGCCCATGTTTTTTTGAAAATCGTATAAAGAGTTAAAAGAGAAAAAGTTCAGGAGAGCTTTGTTTGCATGCAAAACTTGATTTGCATCGGTTACAATTATAAAGTTATCCTGCAAATCTAATACGCTTTGAGTAAACTCTTTTTCTTTTGTTATTAACTTCTTCTTATCCGCTAGTTTTAAATGAAAAGAGACACGATTTAAAAGTTCTACACTGTTGAACGGCTTATTTACATAATCTGAACCACCCACTTCGTAGCACTTCTCAATCGTTGCGTCATCTTTGTTTGCAGTTATAAATATAATAGGTATATCTTTTGTTTTTTTATTTGATTTTATCATCTTAGCACAAAGAAAGCCGTCAACATCTGGCATCATTACATCAAGAAGAATTAAATCAATTTTTTCTTTCAACAAAATATCTAAACCGGCATGTGCAGATTTAGCAACAAAAACATCATACAATGCATCTTCCGTCTCTTTAAGAACACTCTCTAGAACAAATAGGTTTGTTGCCATGTCATCTATACATAATATGTTTCTCATCAAGCCACTTTCTTATAAATTTTACTTTCATCACTACACTTCTTAAATTTATCTTTAAATGCAGAGTGAACGGTTTCACTCTGACCTAAAATCAGATATCCGCCAAACTTTAGCGATTCATAAAATAAATTAAAGACTCTTTTTTGCAAATTGTCGTCGAAATATATAATCACATTGCTGCATATTATAATATCAAATTCATTAAAAGAGCTGTCTGTCGCCAAATTATGCTGAAAAAATAGCGTTTTTTCTCTAATTTTCTCATCAACGGTTATATAATTTTCATTTTTTGTAATGTATTTTTCCAATCTGTCATCTAGACCAATCTGTTCAAAGTTACTAAGAGCAAGCGCATAGGAGTCATTGGAATAGATTCCGTTCTTGGCCTCTTTTAAAACTACACCGTTAAAATCAGTTGCGTATAGAATGGTTTTTTGAAGCATTCCCAAACTTTGCAGCAAAATAGCCAGAGAGTAAACCTCTTCTCCACTGCTGCACCCCGCACTCCATACCTTTATGTTATGAGCTTTTTTATAGTGCTTTTTAAAAAGTTTTATTATATGACGAAAAGAGCTTGGCTTTCTAAAAAATTCAGTTACATTTATAGAGACTTCTAAAAAGAAAACTTTAAATGCGCTTTTGTTAAAAAGTATAAGAGCCACCGCATCTTTAATATTTTTTATCTGATGCTTAATCATAAAAAGCTCAACACGCCTTTGAATCATATCCCTCTGATAGAGCCTGAAATCATAGCCGTAGCGTTCTAAAATCATCTCTAACAAATACTCTATCCACTCCTCTTTTGTCTTTTTTTTATTTACAAAATTTATAAAGAGTATAATATCTTCTTGATTCAATATGTAATCTTGAATATTTAGGGCAACCGCATTTAAAACCATGCTTTTCGCTTCACACTCACATTGGTCTTGTATGATGAGCGTTGATCTGTTTCTCTTTAAAAACTCCAGTTTATCCACTCCGTCACTTGCATATCCACACTCCTGTATCACCAAAAGAGACTCTTTATAGTATGCAGAAAACGACTCGTAACTCAGAGATATAGACGGCTTGGCATAATTATATTTCTCTTCATCGCTCAGAAAAAAGAGACCGGCTTTTACCTTGAGATGCTTATTATTAGGAGCTAAGTAGATAACCCCTTTTTGAATTTTCTCACCCTCTTTTGCATAGCAGACTTTATGAGTAGTATATTTTTGCAGTATTTCATCAAACATGCCCACCCTGTCCATCTGCACATGCTGAACCACTACAACACTCAAGTTTGTAATGTCAATATTTGAAACGATATTTACAATTTTTGGTGAAGAGTCTGCACTTCCGCCTATTAAAACCACCTCTATCAAACTCGTTTTCACAACAGAATCTTTTAAAAGTGAGATAAAAGTTGTTTTAAATCCAAGTTTGTCTAAGTATCTACTCAATTTATTTTTATGGGTGATAATTAAAATATTTTTATTGTTTTTGAATATTTCTTTATAAAGTAAATTTACCGACACTCCGCTGATATTATAGATACGACCAAATTCTACTATCCATCTCGAATAATCTTTATAAAATAATTTCTGAAGAGCGTTGATGTCCTCGGCGACCAAAGGAGGATGAAGCATCACTCTGCACACCTTCGAATCCTCAAAATATTTAAGCATCTACTTTATCCATGCCTTAACCATGGAAATGAGGGCACTATGTTCTAAGGGTTTTGGCAGGTAATCACTTGCACCGGCATCGAGACAATCCTGTTTATCTTGCGGCATAGTTTTTGCGGTAATTGCGATGATAGGGATATTTTTAAAGTTATCATTTGATCTGATACTTTTTATAGCATTTATACCATCCATGACAGGCATCATAATATCCATTAAAACAATATCTATCTTTCCCTCTTTTTCAAGAATTTCTATAGCCTCTTTTCCGTTAAAAGCACTATATACCTCCGCATTCAAGTTTTCTAAAACAGAGGTAAGAGTAAATATATTTCTACTGTCATCATCCACTATTAAAATATTTTTATTTGACAACTCA
Source organism: Sulfurimonas sp. (assembly GCA_041662225.1). Lineage (GTDB taxonomy): Bacteria > Campylobacterota > Campylobacteria > Campylobacterales > Sulfurimonadaceae > Sulfurimonas. Next base: position 264,322 of record JBAZSX010000001.1, on the reverse strand, counting down.
TTTCCGCTAAACAAACAACTATCATCCGACACAAAAGAGATAAGTTCATGGTTGTTCTCATGTATCTCCTCTTGTATCGTGTGTGGAACTTTAACTTCTGAAGCCTCATGCGCTATAGGCAGGGCTACGGTAAATGTTGTACCTTTGCCAAATTCACTCTCAACGAAAATATGTCCATGTAAAAGCTCTACTATGGTTTTACTTATCGAAAGACCAAGACCTGTTCCGCCAAACTCTCTGCTGATAGAGCCGTCAACCTGTTTAAACGCATCAAAAATTGTACTTATCTTATCATTTTGTATTCCAATGCCCGTATCTTTGATACTAATCAAAATATTTTCATCTCTTAGGCTGAGAGCTAAGATAACCGAACCCTCTTTTGTAAACTTAAATGCATTGGATAAAAGATTTTTAAGTACTTGAGAGAGCTTTATACTATCGGTCATAAATACCCCATTGAAGTTGTCGTTTATAACAAATTCAACCCCTTTTTCTTCAGCCAAAGCGCCAAAAAGTCCACGCATGTCTTCTAATATATCCCCAGAGTCGAGCTCTGAGATAACAAGCTCCATTTTTCCGGATTCAATTTTGGTTAAATCTAAAATATCATTTATGAGAAGAAGCAAATCATTGCCTGCTCTATTGATTACAGAAACTTTTTTTACACTCTCGTCGTCTAGTTTTGCATCCGAATTTATGCTCAAAAGTTTTGAGAGAAGAATGATTGAATTGAGCGGTGTACGAAGCTCATGCGACATATTTGCCAAAAATTCACTCTTATATTTAGAAGCTTTTTCTAAATCTTTTGCTCTTTTGTCTATCTCTTGTTTTGCCAGAGCTAAAGTACTGTTTTTTTCCTGCAGCTCTCTTGACTGAAGGGTCAGTTGTTGTTGCTGCTCTTCCATCTGAACATTTGACTCTTGGAGTTCTTCGCTTTGAACCTGTAACTCCTCAAATGCTTGTTGTGATTTTTCTAGCAGCACTTTTATCTGCGCATTTTGCGCTGTTGTATAGAGTGCGGTTGCAAATATGATTGCCACTTTAGCAAAGTACTCTTTATCAACTTTTGTCAATTCTCTTAAACTCATAATTTCTACCACACCAAAAAGTGCCTCTTCATAAGTAAGAGGAAAGATATAGACCTCTTTTGCATTCGTGAGTGTTGTAGCCGTCTCTATCTTGTAATCACTCTCTTCTATATTTTTTAAATGCATTGGGATTTTTTCTAAAGCAACCTGACCAACAACACCCTCCCCCAGTTTAAAGCTATGAGATTGTATGTTGAATTCATTCATGGCAAAAGTTGCTCCAAGCTCCAAACTGGCTTTACTTTGCTCATAACCGTAAACAGCCCCGCTCACAGCACCCACATAACGGCTTATAGTCGTAATAGCTTCTTGTGAGAGCTCTGTAATGTCGGCTATGTCGGTTATAGCATCATTAAACTCACTTACTCCCTCATTAAAGTAGATATCTTCTCTGTTTTTCACGCTATTTACTCTTAAAATATCGGTCATGGTTACAATTGAGAGTCCCAACTCATCACTCTTTGATTTCACCTGAATTGTGTGCGTAAAATCCTCTTTCGTTATGGCATTTGCCTGTCTTAAAATGCTTTTCAGATACTCTATCATTTCCAAAACAGCAATACCTAGTCTGTCATCAGACCCTTTTGATTTGTATCTTACATCTAAATCACCATGGGCTATAGATTCGGAAATTGTTGTTATCTGTTCTAAATATTTAACCATTTCAATGAGTGCCAAACCTAATTCATCACTGCTTCCCTTTGCCAATATAGTGACATCATAATTACCCCTTGAGAGGCTTGTGGCAAGAGCTGAAATCTCTTTGAGCCTTTTTGTCATCTCAATAAGTGCCGATCCAAGCTTATCATTTTTGCCGAGGAGCACTATATCTTTTGTAAAATCGCCGTTTGCAACTGCATTCGCCTGATTTATAGTAGTCTCTATGGCATCTATAAGTATAGTTGTCGCTTTTACAATTGCACCAATCTCATCATTCGCTTTGTAATCAATAGCCTCTTTTTGTATCTCTCCGCTCGAGAGGGCTTTTAACTGAGAGGTTATTCTACTAAGAGGATTCATAAGTTTTGAGATGTAACTATTGACAAAAAACAGGCCTAAAAGAAGTGTGCTACCTAAAATTATAAAAAACATCATAACAAATGCATCTAACGAGGAGAGCGCTACATTTTCATTAAGTTCAGTTACAAGATAGAAAAACCTGACTTTATTGTTTTTTTTATCCGGGTAAATTTTATTCATAGAGAATATTTTATTGTTTTTTACAAAGAGTGCTTCGTCTTTGTTCGCAAACTCATCCATTACATCTTTATAATCATTTTTAAAGTTGTAATTAGTTCCCAATTGAGAACCCCATCTTTTGGCTTCATCATCTGTATAAAGATAATCTCCCTGCTCATTTACAAGATAATATTTTTTAAACTCTTTGGTCTCATCTATAGCTTTTGCGGATGCAACTGCATTTAATATTTTTTTGGCATTTAAACTAATTACTAGAACCCCTTTTATCTCGCCATTCTCGTCTATAAATGGAGTTGAGTATCTCAAAACCGGAGTGTGCGGCTCCATAACTTTTCCATATTCTGTATTCAAATCTAATTCTGATATATATATCTCACTTTTCTTTAATTTCATAGCCTCTATAAAATAATCTTTATCTGATTTATTTTGAAGACTTTCTTCTTTAATTTGAATGACTTTATTCTCTTTTTCATCATAATTGAGTGCTACTTTTTCGTTTCCGTTTACATCAAGAAACCTGATTTTATAATAGAGTTTTTTATTTAAGAGATAACCTTTAAGAGATAGGGTGTAGAGATGGAGCCAATCATTTATCTTCCTCTCCTCACCTAAATCCTTCCAGATAAGGAGATTTTTCAGTGCGTAAAGATTAGCGTTATAAATAACATCGTTAGGCACGGTTTCTAATATTCCTTTTAGCTCATTGGACAAACCTACTGTTTCGCTTTTATTTATCAGCAGGGCAGAGTCTATGTAAGACTTCTTTGCACTCTTAAAACCGTACCACCCTACAATGGCGACGGAGGTGATAATTACAGTGATAAACAGTATAAAAATTTTATTTTTAACTGAAAAATTCATTATTTTCCTCCCTTATTCAGGGATTGAATCAAGTTAATTTTTCTTAAATTCCAACTCATAAGCTGATTCACTTCAGCAACTGTTTTACCTTCGTACTGTGTTGCTGCAGGTGTGATTGTTTTTATTCCTACATACGCTTTTATGGTCTGAAATTCTGCCAATACCATCTGAGATATTTCAAACACATCCCTCTCTCCCGCCTCGGCTTTTTTAAACTCACTAAAATCTACAACAGCTATGCCGGCGAGTATCTGAAGCTGTTTTATTTTTTCAAGTAGTAATATGCCATTATTCAGTATATCTGTGGGTGTTGCACTGAAATTTTTAATTTCAGGAATTGTATTGTCCTCTATATTTAAATGCTGTAAAACAGATGTAATATCATCATATATTCTAAGAGTCTCACCATAACTAAAAGAGAAAGGAATTTCAGCCCCATTTAGCTCATCTAACAAAACAGAGACATGATAGAGGGCGTTAAAAACATCCAACGGTACTTTGTCTTTAAACTCCTGCTTTTTAAGAACCGAACTAGCTATTCCTTCTCTAGTTTTAAAAATGCTCAGTTCAGTCAATATTCTTTGGGTCTGTTCATACACCAAATTTGGACTTAAACTTAAAACAGGTGACATGTTTATCGGTTCTATAGTTGGCAAGCCAAACTTATTTCTTAAAATATTTATTTTTATCATTATCTCATAAGTTTTTTGCCAGACATCCCTAGGTCTGAGTTCTACTGTTACATGTGTCATTTTTTCACCATCTTTGTGGTGATGATGCAGCACCTTATAATGGTCAAGTAAAAAATCCAACTCCTCCTCTATCAGCATAACCTGACCGTACACCTCACTCGATGTCATATCTTTGGCAAAGAGACTTAAACTGATTAACAGGATAGATATAAATATTTTCATGCAACTCCCTTTATTTGATATTACTGCTTTTGTTATTAACGCTCTTAATTATTTTTGCTGCTTTTAGAACAAAACTACTTTCACATGTACCGTGAGAGAAGAGAGGAAATACCCTTTGAATGCCTTGCTTTTAATTAACATGTAAAAACTAATTTTTCTCTATTAAATACAAAGCGCCTTTGTAGATTGGCTCGTCTATAAAACCATATACATCATCAACAAAACCCGTAATTCCTTTTTCTCTGTTGAACTCAAAAAGCTCTACAATTTTTTTCGCCCGAATAATCTCTTCTTGTGTTTGTGAAAAAATCTCATTTACCAACGCAACCTGTTTTGGAGAGATACACCCTTTTGCATCATAACCCATCCGTTTTTCCAAAGATAACCACATGCTAAACTCTTCAAGGTTTAAAAACTCTTGATAGACAAAAGAGACAGCTTTGACGCCCATAGATTTGCATGTAACTAAAAAATGGGAAAGTATGTATAACATGGTTGGATTGTCTCTTTTTATAAGAGATTGAGGAAGTTTCATATCTGCAAACAAATCCAAAATTCCCAGATAAAAAGCGGTAACTCTTCCATTTATTGCCAAAGAGTGCAGGTTCTGCCATGCCGAGGTTGTTTCTATTGAGAGGTGGAGTTCTATATTGCTGTTTAAACGCTCTAAAACAGATGCAACTTCCTCTGGGTTTTTAATCTTTGGAACCCTTACGGCATCGGGCATAAACCGGTTTAAATAACTTATCTCTTCGTATCCCCCCTCATCAAGCGCATTTACCCTCACAACAAGTTTTTTATTACTATGAGTATGTTGCGATAAAAAAATGGCGCAAAGAAGAAGGGCAAAAGGCTTATCCTCTTGAGCGACTCCATCTTCCAAATTCAATATTATGCATTCAGCTTCAAGTGTCTCTATCTTGGAGAGATGCTTTATATTGTTGCATGAGAGCATCAAAACCGAAGAAAAATCACTGCTTTTATTTATAATTCTTTGCGTTGGAACGGCTAACCTACGAAGCGCCTCTAAATCTCTGTTTTTAAAAGCCGACTCAATACTGTTTAAATTATCTATCTGGATAGTCTTCATATCTCAATATCTTCGGTGCTTCATTTTTTGGCTCCATCTTTTGAAATCTTTGAAATCTAGGATCTTCTATTTTCATTTGAGGTTTCTCTTTTTTTAGTTCTACTTTTTGAACTTTAAGTTCTTCTTTTTTCGGCTCTGGTTTTTGAACTTTTGATTCTATTGTTTGAACAGTTGGCTCTTCTACCGCAGTTTTCAGTGCTTCTTTTCTTGGTTCTTCTTTTTTAGTTTTGGAGGCCTCTTTTTCAGCTTTTCTAAGCTCATCTTCATTGATATACAAATAGAGTGCCTGAATCTCTTTTTCTGTTAAATAGTATCGCGGCATACCGTTATTTGATCTATTGAGCGCATAATAAAATGTGCTCCATTCAAGTTTATTTATAGCCGATCCGGCAAATTTTTTATTCACATTGTTGTGCGTATAATTTGCAACTAGTTTGCCTTCGCCCTTTTCACCATGGCAATTTTGACAGCCGATACCTCTTGGGTTTTTGTAGAGCTGAGAAGAGTATTCCATAATAGTTATAAAACTGGAATCAGCAACAAGTAAGCACGGTAAAGTAAGATAGAGTAGATATTTCATTGTAAAGCGACCTTTTATCATTAAATGATATAATAACAAAAAAATAATTTATGGGGTATAAATGCAGCTTCTTGATGGTAAAAAACTCTCAGAAAAAATACAACAACAAGTATCTAGTCAGGTTAAAGAGTTAAAAAGTAAAACAGGTTCAGTTCCTGGTTTAGCAGTTATTCTTGTAGGACATGACCCTGCAAGTGCAGCCTATGTCAACATGAAAAAAAAGGCTTGCGATAAAGTAGGTTTTTACTCCGTTACACATGAGATGCCCGAAGATATCTCTCAAGATGCCATAGAAAATACAATCAAAATGATGAACACCAATCCGAATATAGACGGCATTCTGATTCAGCTTCCTCTTCCCCCGCAAATAGAGACAACAAAGATTCTTGAACTTGTAGAGCCGAGTAAAGATGTGGATGGTTTTCACCCATTTAATGTGGGGCGACTCACAACAGGATTAGACGGTTTTGTGCCTTGTACTCCGCTTGGTGTTATGGAGCTTTTAAAAGAGTACAACATAGATGTAAAAGGCAAAAACTGTGTGGTTGTCGGTGCTTCAAATATAGTCGGAAAGCCGATGGCGGCTCTACTTTTAAATGCAAATGCAACCGTTGAAATTTGCCATATTTTTACAGATGATTTGAAAAAGCATACGCTTGATGCCGATATTCTTCTGGTCGGCGTGGGTGTTATCAATCTTATAAAAGAGGACATGGTGAAAGAGGGAGTTATTATCATCGATATCGGCATTAACCGTGCAGAGAACGGAACACTCGTCGGTGATGTTGATTTTGACAGTGTTAGCAAAAAATGTTCTTACATTACACCCGTTCCGGGTGGAGTCGGACCTATGACAATCGCTATGCTTTTGAGTAACACTCTAAAAGCAGCCCAAATAAACGCAGACAAAAGAGCATAAATGAAAGAATTTTTAAAAAAATCGTATAAGTTTTCCAACTCATGGACGGGAACTATCATCATAGTTCTGTTTGTCATCTTCTTTATAGCACAGGCTTTTAGAATTCCTTCAGGCTCTATGAAAGATTCGCTTCTCATAGGTGACCACCTTTTTGCTAAAAAGTTTGCGTATGGTATTGCTATGCCGCATATCCCATTTTTAGAACTATCCATTATGCCATGGAGCGATAAACTTCACCTCATTGATGGAGATACGCCACAAAGAGGCGACATAGTTATTTTTAGATATCCAAACAACGTTAAACAGCACTTTGTAAAAAGATGTGTTGCACTTCCGGATGATGAACTTTTTGTACTGAACAAAGATTTGTATCTTCACCACAGAGAGGGTGATGCGTGGATAAAAGAGAACTTTAAAGAGTATGAGATGGTAATATTTGACTCAAAATTGTGGGTTAAAAATCCATATGAAAAAGAGCATCTAGGAATTCATCATGATGATAAAATCACAAATGATGGAAGATACCCGCAAGAACTTTTTAATTTCGCCCCTGTAAAAGTTGCTAAAGATAATTATTTTATGATGGGCGACAACCGTGACCACTCGAACGATAGCCGTTTTTGGGGCACGGTTCCATACGAAAACATAGAAGGAACTCCTTGGTTTGTTTACTTCTCTATTGATGAGAATTGGGAAATCAGATGGGACAGAGTCGGCAAAACACCGACTGATTTAGAGTCTCCGGCTATCTTAGAGAGAGCACAAAAGCAGAGACTAAAAGAAGACAAAGCCGACCATGGAATCTATTGATTTACTAAAAATAGCAGCAGCTGTCTTAGCCTTAGCTGTAGCTGTTATCGGGCATGAGATTATGCATGGTTTCATTGCCTACATGTACGGCGACACAACTGCCAAAAATGCAGGACGCTTATCTATAAACCCACTTACGCATATCGATTTAGTCGGTACAATCATCGTTCCGCTCACCCTCTACTTTTTGCCTATACTTCTTGGCGGAGAGAGCGGATTTTTATTTGGCTGGGCAAAACCTGTTCCTATCAATATGTCAACCGTTATAAACAGAGGTGGCTACAATGCTGCCATGCAGGTTGATTTAGCGGGAATTGTTTATAATTTTACATTAGCGGCGTTAGCCTCTGTTGCTGTTGTAGCCTTAGATAAACCGACAGGTGCCGATAGCTTAATCTACATTTTCTTCTATATTTTTGTCTTCAAACTCCTTATTATAAATGTAGTTTTAGGAATATTCAACCTGCTCCCTATTCCTCAGTTTGACGGAGCACATTTTATTATGCATCTTGCTCTAAAATATAAAATCAACTCTATTGCAGAGTTTTTTTACAAAAACGAAAGATACGGCATCATCATAGTTTTAATCATACTTATGACGCCGTTAAAAGATTATTTGCTTCTCTTACCTGTACAACTTATTTTAAATTTACTCTTACCATAAAGGAAAAAAATGAAATTTTATATAGCAACGGACCATGCCGGAATTGATTTAAAAGACTTTACCGTAGAACTACTCAAAGAAAAAGGGCATGAGGTGATAGATTTGGGACCCTTTGATAAAGAGAGAGTTGACTATCCTGATTATGCAATCAAAGTTTCACAGAGCGTTTTAAGCGATTCTGAGGCACAAGGAATACTTATATGCGGTTCTGGAATCGGCATGAGTATGGCAGCAAACAGACATTCTGGAATTCGTGCGGCACTCTGTCATGACGCCTACACCGCAACTGTTGCACGCGCGCATAATGATGCAAATATACTCTGCTTCGGAGAGAGAATCATAGGCAAAGGTGTTGCCGAATCCATCCTAGATGCTTGGATAGCAGGTAGCTTTGAAGGTGGAAGACATGTCGGCAGAGTTGAGAAGATAGAAGCTATAAAATATTAGAATCTTAAAGGAAAAGTCATGTTTTGGGAATGGTCGCTTTTAACAATATTATCAACACTCTCTATCTATCTATTTGTTAAAATGTACTACTTTAAAAGTATTACCAACAGAGAGCAGAGAAGCAACGACCTCATGAAACTAACACTTCAAGAGGCCGAAATACTTATCAGAAAATATCAAATCCAGCTTCAAAGAGCTTTGGGAAATGTTGATATTTTAAGTGAAGAGTTAACCAAACTAAGAAATGAACTCAAAGTGTTAAAACAGAGAAATTCTAAGCATAGACAAGAGACAGACCGCTTAAACGGTAAAATCAAAGCACTAGAGAGTCGTATAGACGCTCTATTATAAGGATATTTATGAAACTTAGCTCAATTGAAAGAAAAATTATAGAAAACTCCATAAGAGATATAAAAGATTTTCCAAAGCCGGGAATAGTTTTTAAAGACATCACGACTCTTTTGAATGATAAAGAGGCGTATAGTGTTTTGATGAATCATCTTTATCTAAAATATAAAGATTATAATTTAAATTATATCGCTGGAATTGATGCCAGAGGCTTTATTTTTGGGGCAGCATTAGCTCAGATGCTTAGCATCGGATTTGTACCTATCAGAAAAAGAGGCAAACTTCCATACACAACTATCAGCGAAAAATATTCTCTTGAGTATGGAATAGATGAAGTAGAGGTTCATATAGATGCTTTTAGTAAGATTCCTCATGCGAGAGTTCTTCTCATAGATGACCTCATTGCCACAGGCGGAACTGCAAATGCAGCAGCAAAACTTATTAAACAAGCCGGCGGAGAGTGTGTTGAAGCATGTTTTGTTATAGGACTTACCTTTTTAGACGGCATTGAAAATCTAAAAAATCAAACTACAGTTTATTCTATTATCGAGGTTCAATAATGTATATACCGTCACCATCACAATATGATCCGGATGAAAATGGACACTTCGGAATTTTTGGAGGCAGATATGTTCCGGAAACATTGATGCCGGCACTTTTAAGACTTAGCGACGAATACAAAAAAATCCGCTTTGACAGAGAGTTTTGGAGTGAAGTTCACTACTACCTGAAAGATTATGTAGGTCGCCCTTCTCCCCTCTACTTTGCAAAAAATATCTCGGATGAGCTTGGTGCAAAAATTTATTTAAAACGAGAAGATTTAAACCACACGGGTGCTCACAAAGTAAACAATGTAATAGCTCAGGGAATCATGGCAAAAAGACTCGGCTATAAAAAAATAATCGCCGAAACAGGTGCGGGTCAGCATGGCGTGGCAACTGCAACTATCTGTGCACTTTTGGGTTTAGAGTGTGAAATATTCATGGGTGCAAAAGATGTTGAGCGACAAGAGCTGAATGTTTTTAGAATGAAGCTTTTAGGTGCTAAAGTCAACTCTGTTACAAGCGGTTCAAAAACCCTAAAAGATGCTATGAATGACGCAATTCGCCACTGGGTTACAAATGCAAGAGATACTTTTTATATCATAGGAACAGTTGCAGGACCGCATCCCTACCCTATGATGGTAAGAGATTTTCAGGCTATAATCGGCTACGAAGCAAGAGCACAGATTTTAGAAAAAGAGAACCGATTACCGGATTATGTGATTGCATGTATCGGTGGTGGAAGCAACGCTATCGGAACTTTTCAACACTTTTTGGAAGATCAAGAGGTTGAGTGTATCGGCATAGAAGCCGGTGGGTTGGGTATAGAAACAGACAAACATGGCTGTTCTCTTGAAAAAGGTCGCCCTGGAGTTTTACATGGTCAAATGACTTACCTGCTTCAAGATGAGGATGGACAAATTCAAGAGGCTCACTCCATAAGTGCAGGACTTGATTACCCTGGAATCGGACCTGAACACGCTTTTCACAAGGATAATAAATCTGTAAGCTATGACAATATAACAGATCAAGAAGCCATAGATGCCTTTGTTTGGCTTTCCCGAAGAGAGGGAATTATCCCGGCATTTGAGAGTGCGCATGCCGTCGCATACCTCAAAAAAATGACAAATATAAAAGATAAACTCATCATAGTAAATCTATCAGGTCGTGGTGATAAAGATATGATACAAGCAAAAAACATACTACATTTTGATGACTAATATCAATTATTAGATATACTGACAACACATAATAAAAAATTATAGGAATGCCCTGTGCCAAAAACATTAAAAAACTTTATATTCTCTATAAATATCATACTTTTATCATCCCTTTTTGTATTAATATTTATCTTTACAACGTATCTGCACACAACTTTGGCACAAAAAGAGGCAATCAAACATGCGAATGCAGTTTCGAGTCAAGTTTTTTCATCCATGTACCAAGTGATGAAGAGAGGCTGGAGTAAAGTTGAGCTGAATGATTTTATGAATGCACTCAAAGAGAACTTTAAAGATAGCAATTACACCATAAATATCTATCGCAGTGAGGTAGTAAAAGAGCTTTTTGGGGAAGTTCATGAAAAAACGAAAGATGAAGTTGTAAATAGAGTTTTTAGCAGTGGTGAAAAATTAACCTTGAGTGAAACCCAAATTATTAGAAATCTTTTGCCACTCAACGCAAAGGCAGAGTGTCTAGTTTGCCACACAAACGCAAAGGTCGGAGACACCCTAGGTGTTATAGATGTTGAGCAAAATTTAATCAACATTATTCATGAGACATTTTTAGAATATATATACTTCTTTTTGATAGTTCTTCCGCTCTTTGGGTTAGTGGCGTTTCTTGCTTCAAGATTTACAACTTCAAAAATAACAGATGCTCTAAAACTATTTAATCAAAAAGTTCAAAATATTAATTCAATAAAAGATTTTAAAGAATTTGACCCAACAGAGATAGATTTAAAATTTATTGAACTCAATAAAATCATTACAAATGTAAATGAGTTGGCAAAAAAACTAAAAGCTATTGCCGTCGATAAAGACCTGTTAGAGTTTGAGGTACAACTTTTAGATAAATTCATAATTTCTTCTGAAGTTGTAAAAGATTGGCGTGAGTATATTAATGAACTTTTAATTGACATAAACAAAGTCATGCCGACCTATACGCTTATGACTATATTTAGGGTCGGTGATGATCAGTTTGAAGTGGATATATTTTGGTTTGGCATTCCGGAGAAGAGTGTAAAAGAGAGCTTTGAAGCATATGTAAAAAAATCAGTGCTTGAGAGTGACCACTTTTTAGGTTACACAGATTATACAATTCGCCACAACACCTCTGAATATAACAGATGTATAAATTTAAACGACTATGAAAACTTTGCACACAGAACAAAATCACTCTTTTTAGACACTCCTAGAATCGGTGGAATTGTAGGTTTAAGTGTTCAGTCCGAGATAGTAGCAGACCCGATTAAACATATAGTTATTGACAGCATATTGACAACCATGGCAAATCTTGTAGGCTCAGTCAAGGCTATAAATAAATATACAAACGACCTTGAGTATTATGCGGCGCACGACCCATTGACAGGACTCTTTAATCAACGCGTATTTACGGATTTCTTAGGTTATGAGATAAAACGATCCGCATCCCATGAGCATCATTTTGCTCTGATGGTTATAGATTGCGATAATTTCAAACCTATAAACGATAAATATGGTCACGCTTTCGGTGACCTTTACCTCCAAGAGTTTGCAAGAGTTTTAGGCAAAACAAAGAGGTCTGAAGATATTCTTTCTCGCTACGGAGGAGATGAGTTTACCCTCATTTTGCCGGAGTGCGGATTAGAGTGTGCTCTAGCAGTTTCAAATAAAATCATAAAAGCAATAGAAGATTTCAGACTGCTGAGTGCGGATGGAAACTATGTTGGGGTAACTGTCTCTATCGGTATTTCAATCTATCCGGAACATGCAAAAACCGAAAAAGATCTCTTCTTGATAGCCGATGGAATGATGTACAAAGCGAAAGAAGAGGGAAAAAACGGCGTTAGAATTCCTTCAGGCGATGACCTTATCTCTGTAGTAAAAGAGCAAAAAGCAAAATCAGCTCTACTCATAGACGCAGTTGCGAACAACCGTATAGTTCCCTATTTTCAGCCTATACAAACAGCATCAACTCGTAAAAATGAGATACATGAACTTCTCATGCGAATAGAGATAGACGGAAAAGTTATACCTGCTTATGAATTTATAGAAGTAGCAGAGAGCATGAGTATGATAAATCGTATGGATTTAATCAATATAGAAAACGCTTTTATTAAGATAAAAGAAGAAGCGTATCAAGGTATTTTATTTATTAACCTCTCTCCAAAATCTCTCATTGTCGGAAACTATGCAGACTCAATAACACAACTTATCAAACAGTACGATATTTCTAGAGATCGTATAGTGTTTGAGATTACAGAAAGGGAAACAGTGAAAAACTTTTCTGTTTTAGAGAAATTTGTTATGAATCTGAAAATGGCCGGATATAAATTTGCAATTGATGATTTTGGTTCTGGCTTTTCATCATTTCACTACATCAAAAAATTCCCTATTGATTACCTAAAAATTGATGGAGAGTTTATAATAAACATCAATAAAGATGAAAAAGACCGTGCTTTTGTCTATAGTATTTTAACTTTAGCAAAAGAGTTAAATGTGAAAACAGTAGCGGAATATGTAGAAGATGAAGAGATAGTAAAAACACTTAGAGAGATGGGTGTTGATTATCTTCAAGGTTTTCATATAGGAAAGCCGAAAAATACATTTACGATTCAGGACTAAATTAATCATTCAGTTCTGATAACAATCCATAAAAACTCCAAATATTAAACATTCAATAACTATATTAAATAACTATAGGTACAATATTGGGAATCTAATATTTAATAGGAGAATAAGATGAATACGATTAAAGAACATGGTATTTCCATAGGTATCCACAGAGTTGATGCATTATTTTTTATAAAAATGAAAATAGAAGGCACTCTGACTCACTCTGATTATGAGATGATGATTCCGATGATAGAGAGTGCTATAGCCGGCGTTAAAGAGCCTAAAATTAAAGTTCTAATAGATGCTGAAAAGTTCGATGGATGGGAGCTAAGAGCTATGTGGGATGATTTTAAATTCGGATTAGAATTTCAGAAATTATTTACTAAGATTGCCTTTGTCGGAACAAAAATCTTGGAAGAATATGGCATAAAGATTGGAAGCTGGTTTATGAGTGGTGAAATCAAGTTTTTTAAATCAATGGATGAAGCGCATGAATGGTTAAACAAAGAAGAAGCCGCACCGGCAACTCCGGTTCAAAAAGATTTAAAAAATAGAAAAGATGAAATCAGAGATGATTTAGAGGCTCTGTTTAAAAATAATATCAAAATTACCGATTGGAATGTTCCAGAGGCTGATGACCAAAACGCTTCTGAAGTTTTAATTACTATTTTACAAGAAAAATTGGATGAAATAAAAGAAGAGATTCAAAATCAAAAGTATAAAAATTACTAGAAAGAGAATTAACCTGCGTCATGACAAACATAAAGCATTAAGCTTTATGTTTGTCTTCTAGCAAGTTATCAAGAAATCCAAATAGTTCTTGAGAGGCAATCTCAGACTCTCTAAAGAGTTTCAAAATATCATTATTTGTAGTATTAGAACCTATAAGTTGCATGACTTTTTTCATATTTTCATGTATAACGGCATGTGGTTTGTCTAAGGCTACAAAGGAAGAAGAGTTTTTAAACTCTTCTTTTCCTTTATTTGCATACCATTTTCCAAGATTACAGTTGGTATGGTCACTCAAATTGTGATTTGGTTTAGATTCAAATACGGATGAGTAGGAGTTTGTTTTAAATATCATATGGTCAAGTTTTGCCATATTTACAAAAAGCTCATGTCCTACCTTGGAGTTATCTGTTTTAATTTTATCGACATTTGTTACCATCTCATGCATTGCATCTTTAAACTCATCTAATTTTCTTTGTGACTCAGATGCAGAATCATCAATTTTCTCACTATTTTCTGCCATAGCAATAGAGTTTTGTTTCAACACACTAATATTTGCTTCAACTTCACTCGTGGCTTTTTGCGTTCTCTCTGCAAGCTTTCTCACTTCATCTGCGACAACTGCAAATCCCCGTCCATGTTCACCCGCTCTTGCGGCTTCAATAGCAGCATTGAGTGCAAGTAAATTTGTTTGATCAGAAATATCTTTGATAAGAGATATGACACTATATATTTCTGCTACATTCGTGTTTAATTGCTCAGATGAGATTCTTGAATCGCCTATCATCTCTGAGATTTGTGAAATATTTTCTATTATCTCATCCGTCGAGGTTGTAACCCTTTTAATAACCTCTCCTGTAACTGTATTTAAATCATTTACTTCATTTATATTTTCAATATTGACTCGCATGCTTTTATGTAAATCGTTTGCATTAGCGATTGAACCGGCTATCATCTCATGTGAAAGCTGGAGACTCAACTCATTTTTTTCTAATGCGATTGCTATCTCTTTTGAAGAATGTTCAGCTTTTTTTGTCTCTTCTTTTGCCTCATTTGAAAGCGCTTCAACCTTATTTAGAAAGGTGTTGAAACTTGCACTTGCGGATCCTAGTTCATCACCTGAAGTAATCGGTAATCTTTTAGATAAATCTGCATCACCCTGGGCTAGTTCATGTGCCACTCTGTCAAGATTTACAATCGGATTTACAACTGCTCTTTTTAGAACGATCATTATGAAGATAAGAATAATTAAATCAATCACAGCCATGATTACGACTTGTCTAATGAGAGATTCTTTAGAGTGAGAAAGAGTTTTTTCAACCGCAGAAATCGGCTTTGCTATAATTGCATACCCAACTGTTTTTTTAGAAAAATCAACGATTGGCTCTGAAGCTACAAAATAATTTTTCGTGTGAAGCCCGTTTTCAACATCTTTTATATTAATACTCGCTAATTCATTAAAGAGATTTTTATCTATCTCTTTCTCAGGAACTGCAAGTGTATAGTTACCAAATTTTGGTGCATTTGCTAAATCTTTTGCCTCTGCTATATAGTCGTTGTTCAAAAGCAGAACAACATCTAAACCATAAGCACTTTTCGCTGTTTTTATCACAGAACTAAGTCCCTGCATAAATTCAACTGAGCCTAAATATTCTCCTTCACTTATGACGGGTGCTATACCACGGAAGGTAAGTCCTGCATTTCCGATTTCTATGGCTGTTAAAGGTTTTTTACTCTCTTTTACCTTCACTATAGAGTGTCTAAATGAACTCAAATCATCTCCATACTCCTGAGGTTTCCATGATCTTAAAAAACTCTTTACATCCGCAGTATGTATATGAATTTTTATATTTTGGAATTGTGTATTATCTTTAAACGTTTGAGTTAAATTGTTCAGCCCACTGATAGCTACTTTTCTGTCACCCTCTTTAAGCGCCTTGATTGTATAGTGATTATCAGCCATACTGATGGCATTTGTCAAACCTACGCTCTCTTTTGCATCCATCAAATCCTTATAAGTCGAGCGCATGTAACTGTTTTGGGAGTTATAGACATCCTCTTGCATCTGATTTGTCGAGTAAATATAATTGATACCGATAACCAAAAAACCCAACAATATTGACAAGATTAAAGGAATATGAACCTTGCTTCCTATACTCATATTTTTCATTTCTAACTTCCTTCTCTTTAAACTATTTCTCGCATTTTATCAAAAAAAATTATAAAACTACCCTACTACAGCTTTATAATAGCATGTGTACTATATTTTATATATATTTTTGCTATTATCTCAACTGCAAAATTTAAGAAAATGGAATGACATGAATATCAAACTATCAAATAAAAATATTACCGATGTAAACGCAGACATTTTAGTCGAGTTTGTAATGCCGGATGAATTATCAAAGCATGCAGAAGTTGCAATTTTAAACAAAGCAGGATTTAAAGCCGAACAAGATTCTACCTGCTTCTTGCATGAAAAAGGACTCCTTGTTTGTGGAGTGGACAGCCAAAAAAGTGACGATATACGAAGTGCTATGGCATGTGGAATTAAGCTACTAAGAGCATCAAACTATGAGAGTGCAAAGCTCAGTATACATTCTAAAAGAACTTTAGCCGCTTTAGTAGATGGCATCATTCTTGGCGGGTATGAATACAATATTTACAAATCAAAGCCAAAAAAATCAATACTTAAAAAGATTTTTTTAACTGCCGATGGATTAGATTTTGAAAAAGCAGAAAGAGTATTTAATGAGGCGGTAATTGTAGCAAATGCTACAAATTTTACCCGTGATATCGTAAATACTATTCCGCATGATTTACACCCGCAAACACTTGTAGCCTTAGCGCAAAAACTAGCAGAGGATAATAAACTTGGGTGTAAAATACTTCAAGAAGATGATTTAAAGAAAGAGAATATGCATGCAATGCTAGCCGTTGGGAGAGCTTCTATTCATGGAAGCGCCTTAATTCATCTCTCATACAAACCAAAGAATCCTAAGCAAATCATCTCTCTTGTCGGAAAAGGTCTTACTTATGATAGCGGCGGACTAAGCCTCAAACCTGCAACTTCGATGGTAACCATGAAGATGGACAAAGCCGGAGCCTGTGGAGTTCTAGGGATGATAAAAGCTGCGAGTGAATTGAAACTTGATGTTGAGATTCATGCTTTCATTGGTGCAGTTGAAAATATGATTGGAGGAGATGCCTACAAGCCTGATGATGTTTTAGTTGCAAGAAGCGGAACTACTATTGAGATTAGAAATACTGATGCCGAGGGTCGTTTGGTTTTAGCAGATGTTCTTTCGTACGCGCAAGACAAAGTTAAAGCTGATGGAATATTTGACTTTGCTACGCTTACAGGAGCTTGTGTTGTCGCTCTTGGACCCTTTACAACCGGAGTTATGGGTCACTCGCATAAGCTAAAACATGAATTTTCAAAAGCAGGGAGCAACTCGGGAGAGCTTACAGGTTCACTTCCGTTCAACAAACATCTTAAAAAATTTCTCAAAAGCGAAATAGCAGACATTTCAAACACATCCTCTAAGCCTTACGGAGGAGCGATTACCGCAGGACTGTTTTTGGATAAGTTTATAAAAGATGAAAACAAAGAGAAATGGATGCACTTCGACATTGCAGGTTCAGCCTATACAGAAACACCATGGGATTGCAATGTTTACGGAGCCACCGGTGCAGGTGTTCGCTTGATGTGCGAATATTTAAGAAATATAGACTAATTTTAAATTTCCATATGTCAAACTGCGACATATGGATTATCAAGTAAAATTTCGTTAAAATTACAAAATTATTTAAAAGCAACAAAAAGGTTAATAATGGGATTAAGTATCGGTTTAGTAGGACTTCCAAATGTAGGCAAATCAACAACTTTCAACGCACTCACAAAAGCACAAAATGCAGAAGCTGCAAACTACCCTTTTTGTACAATAGAGCCCAACAAAGCAGTCGTTCCTGTTCCTGATAAAAGATTGGCGGAACTTGCAAAAATTGTCAATCCTGAGAGAATTCAATATTCAGTAGTTGACTTTGTTGATATTGCAGGCTTGGTTAAAGGTGCAAGTAAGGGCGAAGGATTAGGGAACAAGTTCTTATCAACCATTCGTGAAACTGAGGTAATTCTCCAGATAGTAAGATGTTTTGATGATGAGAACATTGTTCACAATGAGGGAAATATTGACCCTTTACGAGATGTTGATATTATTGAGGGTGAGCTTATTTTGGCTGATATCGAAGTTTTACAGAACAGAATTGAGAGACTTAAAAAACAGGCAAAATTTGACAAAAATGCTGCCGCTGTTTTAACTTTAGCCGAAGAACTTTTAGAGTTTTTAGCAGATGGAAATCTGGCTCGAAACTTTTCAAAGACCGACACTGAAGAGTACATACAACTCAATCATGAAGTCAGACTTTTAACCAATAAAGAAATTATGTACGGTGCAAATGTAGATGAAGACGGCTTACTTGAAGATAACGATTATGTTGTAAGACTTCGCGAACATGCAAAAAAGAGCAATTGCGAAATCATTAAACTGTGTGCAAAAATCGAAGAGGAACTCATTGGTCTTGAAGATGACGAGGCACAAGAGTTTTTAACTGACCTTGGTGTAACAGAATCAGGATTGGAGCAGATTATCCACAAAGGTTTTGACAAACTTGGTCTTATGAGCTACTTTACGGCGGGTGTAAAAGAGGTTCGTTCTTGGACGATACACAAAAATACGACAGCTCCAAAAGCGGCAGCAGTTATACACAACGATTTCGAAAAAGGTTTTATTCGTGCTGAAGTTATTGCGTACAATGACTTTGTAACACTAGGCGGTGAAGCAAAGGCAAAAGAAGCCGGTAAGATGAGATTAGAGGGTAAAGAGTACATTGTGCAAGATGGCGATATCATGCACTTTAGATTTAATATTTAACACTAATAAAAAGGTAGGAAATCATAATGCAATTGAAATATGTTGGGCCGAAGCCTATTATCTCGCATACCGGAATAGAGTTTGATAACAATAAAGAGGATAAGTACAACTACTTAAACATAGTTGTTCAGTTGCTAAAAGCACTTGACCATGAGTACTTTGACAATAAGACTTATGTATATCAATCGGACACAAGCAGATTTTCTCCCGATGAACTTTTTACTGAATTAAAAAAATATTGCCCGAATATAGACTCTTTAATGGAAAAAGCAAATCATAACATTGAGGATGAGATTGAACATCAACTCCAAAGAGCACATGATAATTCTGTTTTGAGTAGTGTTGACAAAGAGGTCTTAGAAAACAACATAAACATTATGCATGATTATATGATTCAACGCTCTATAAATAAGGCTGTTTATTACTGTGCGGTAAATGCTTTAGCGGAGTTGCTAAAAAAAGGTAAAATTGACCACATAATTGTACCGATGTTTCAAAAATTCAATCATGTACTTCATTCTGTTCAAGGTACTTTAAAGGCACAAAAGTATCCTGTTGAGACAAAACTTGACATCTATAAAGAAAATGGCGTTCTTCTGGTAAAACTTCAGCTTTTGAATATTCGCTAATTAATCTGCGCACTCATATCTGCCATGGAAACAACCATGGCATCTTTTATATTTTTAAGAATTCTATCAAATTTATCAAGCTTTGCGTGCGTCATCTTATCAACCTTTGATTGATACTCTTTTAATGATTTCGAAAGAGAATCTTTTTTTTCTGTATCCAACTCTTTCTCATCAAGTGCTGCACGACTCTCATCTATTTTTGTCTCAATTCTATGTATATCAGCTATTCTAATACTATCTGCTACCCTAATTCTCTTCCAAAGCTCTTGAAAATCATCGACAGACATAAGCTTTTCATTTTTAATCAAATCACTGCTCATTAATTCTCCAATGATGGCAGTGTTACCTTTGGAATGCTGGATTGTTGATATTAATTCTATGAGTGTATCCGCTATCTCTTCAAAAAAATAATTTTGATATTTTTGAAAATAATCGTTAATAATAGATAAAATTAATCGGACTCTTTTTTTCTCTTGAAGCTCTTGAAGTGCATCTTCTCTCTCATAATGAAGTACTTCTAAAGCATAAGTCAACCACTCATGTGCCATCTCTTTAAATATAATATTCTTTATCGGTACAAATGTAAAATCAGAAAAATTTTTCATACACAAAAAATTTAGCTCTTCTTTTAAAGTATCTCGTACAAGTGATACAGCCAAAAATTTCATAATTTCTGCTCTATCATTTTCAGACTCAATTTGTAAAATCTCTCTTTCAAAAAATTGTCTATTGCTAAAAAGCCTTGTTACAAATTCTTTTTTTGCTTGCGTTGTTTTATTCATTGAGTAAATACAAAAACTATCTTAGCTTTGCTATGGTTTGACCATATTTAACATGTTCACCGGCTTTTATATTTAGCTCTAACATCTCTTTTCCTGCCAAGATAACTATGGTTGAACCCATCTCAAAACATCCAAAATCATCGCCCTTATTCATATGTAAATTTTCATAAGAGTAAGCAGCAGAAGCTTCTGCATTTGCATTTGTCTTGATTTTAGGCTCAAAAGAGACTTGCATAACACCGACATTTAAGGCACTTACAAGAACCATAAAAAATCTCTTTTTGCTTAGAGTTTCACACATCAAAACAACTCTCTCATTTTCTATAAAAAGGTTTACTTTGTTTTTTAAAGATGGGACATTTACAGGAAAAAACTTGCCTGGGATATGCACTGCTTTTAAAACTTTTAGATTCGTCGGCATATGGTATCTGTGGTAATCTTTTGGCGAAAGATAGAAGTTTATAAAGGTGCCGTTATGAACAACATTTTTTTCATCTTGTGTGAAATGCTCGCCTAAAAATTCGTCGCATCTGTACTGCATCCCTTTTATCTGTAGTGCATATTCATCACTTAAGTCCCCACACTCAGAGATCCAAGAGTCGCATGGCGATATAAAATCATCGCCGTCAAGAGAGTATTTTCTATCTTCTCGGAGTTTTCTAGTAAAAAGTGCATTTAAACTGTTGTAAGTGCTCGGTGCATGAAACTCTCTCATGTCTAAACCCATCAAGCCTACATAAGAGCCATTTACTACTTTTTGAAACCATTTTGGAAACTCTTTTGAAGCAAATTTTCCAAAACATTGTGAAATTGCCGATGTCATATGTCTACTCATTTCTTATCTTACCCTTAATTGATTTTTCTTTTAGCTATCTCTTCGATTAAAACAGTCGCATACGAACCTTTTGGAAGTGTAAAGTTCATCTCATATTGAGCTACCATTGAGTTATACCGCCCCTCCACCTCCGTCGGATAAACCCACGCATATCTTCTTGCTCCATCTTCACTTATGGTGTCATTAAACTCTTTCTCAATCACTCCGGCTGTTCCTGAAGAAACCCTCACTTTTTTACCGCACAGAAGCCCCGTAACGCTTATATTTCGGTTTAAAAATCTCTCCAAATCCTCTTCGCTTCCGTCAAAATCAAAAAGTCTGCCATGCGGATAATGTTCCATAATATCGCCGAGCATCACTTTAAAGGGATGTTTTTGCGCTTTTAATTTTTTCACTTCATCATTTGGCATGTTTAAAAGCGATTCCAACTCAGAGGGCTTAAAACTGTTTATAAGATTATTTATCTCCAATCTTCTGCTAAGCCAAAGATTAAAAAGGTGGCTCTGGTAGGCACTGATAAGAAGTTTTTTTATCTTTGGATTTCTCTCTTTTTTCTCACCTTTTGCGATTTTCTCTCCATCAATATGGTTATCGCCGTCATTTCCAAATCTTTGATATCCGAAATAGTTCGGCATACCGAATTCAGAGATATTTTTGAGCGCTTCATCTATCTTTTGCCCAGCAGTCGGGTTTACTTTTTTAAGTTTAATGTAAAATCTGTTGCCCTGAAGATGCCCGATTTTTATCTTGTTATTATGGTAAGTTTTTGAGACAATTTTTACATTCTCATTCTCAAAATTCTCCATGGCCTCTTCATGTTTTTTGTGAAGCGAAATATACTGCTTTGTCATGGCATGTTTATCTTTTAAGCCTGCATAGCCTATCTCTTTATTTTGAATACCCAAATATTTTGCAATCATGCTGACAAGCTCAAGGGTTGAGAGACCTTTTTTTCTCACAAACAAAACAAGATGCTCGCCCTCGCCCGAAAACTCATAAAGCGGTATCTCTTCGACCACGAAATCTCTTGGTGACTGTTTAAAATGAAACTCAATACTTGAGTGTCCCAGCGAATAAAATCTATCCATATTTTTTGTCCTATCTGTTAAAATGGTGTGGTTTGCATCTGTTTTTATATTTAACTCTTGCACTTGTGCCAAAAATCGTAAGCGGCGTTCTGCTTTGCGCGGCTCTTTTTAAAACGGATTTTTTAACCCTTTTGTCAAAAGCCACCAGCATCTCATACTCTTCTCCGCTGCATCCTATGTTTTTGGCTATCTTTTTATTGAACTTTATGCCTATTTTATTGACACTGCAAAGCTTATCCAAATCGCTAAAAAGCCCATCTGAAATATCCATGCCGGAACTTAGAAATCTTGATGAACGTGTAATAAAATCACCTCTGAGTCTGATATTTACAAACTTAGATTTTGCATGTATTTTTCCAAGATTTAGTAGCTTCTGCAACTCTTTTTTACTCTCTCCAAGCTTGCCCGTATAGGCCAACATGTAGCCGTTTCTTATACCGCTCCTTAAAAGTGGTTTCTTTGTCT
This sequence comes from Sulfurimonas sp., assembly GCA_041662225.1. Taxonomy (GTDB): domain Bacteria; phylum Campylobacterota; class Campylobacteria; order Campylobacterales; family Sulfurimonadaceae; genus Sulfurimonas. The sequence goes on along the minus strand of JBAZSX010000001.1, from coordinate 241,582 downwards.
GCGAAATTATCGTTACGGTTATATCAAGCTTTGTGTTACTAATAGTATCACCGCCAATAATTTCAATGCCATATTCATGTGCCGCGTCACGAAACCCACGAGCCAGTTCCCTCATCTGAGTTTTTGTTATATCCTTTGGCATGGCAACAACCAAAAGAGCGTATTTTGGTTTTGCATTCATCGCAATTGCATCTGAAATATTCACCATCATCGCTTTTGAGGCTATTTGATAGTAGCTCATCCACTCTCTTTTAAAATGGACATTCTCAAAAAAAGCATCTTTAGAGTAAACCGTATCCGAGATAAATGCGCCATCATCGCCCACATGCGGACTATCAAACAGAGATATAAAATAGTTTTCTAAATTCATTGAGCTTCTTGAAGTGCATATAAGATGTGTTACATTATATCATTTTTTAGAAAAATTATTTTCAAACAACGCATTAAAATCATAAAATGAACCATATATAAGTGTCTCAAATAGTAACAAACTAAAAGTTCATAGAAACAAAGCTCTTTTTATAAACTTCCATAAGAGTTGTCACGATATAATCAGCCTTATTTTAGTTCTTAATACGAAGGAAAGTTAATGAGTGTTCCTATTTATACTTACGATGCAATTATTGTCGGTGCAGGTCTAGCGGGCTGTGCGGCGGCAAGAGAGTTGCAAAATGCAGGAAAAAAAGTTGCTGTTATTACAAAGCTACATCCACTAAGAAGTCATTCTGGTGCGGCTCAGGGTGGCGTTAATGCGGCATTTAGTGATGCAGACAGTGTCGAGTTACATGAGTTCGATACAGTAAAAGGCTCTGATTATTTAGCAGACCAAGATGCTGTGGAATTTATGTGTCAAAAAGCTCCGGAGACTATCCGCTGGGCAGAGAGAATGGGAGCGGCTTTTAGCCGTACTCCGGATGGAAAAATCGCTCAAAGACCTTTTGGCGGGCAATCTTCTCCTCGTGCATGTTATGCAAAAGACAGAACAGGTTTAACACTGCTTCAAACTATATATGAACAAGCACACCGTTCAGGCGTTAAGTTTTGGGATGAGTGGTATGCAGCGGATTTAATCTACAGAGATGGAAAAGTTTCAGGCGTTGTAGCGTTTAATATTCGCGACATGCAAACAGTAATTTTTAACGCAAAATCTGTAATGTTTGCAACCGGCGGTTACGCAAGAGCTTTCAAAATTAACTCAAATGCACATGCCAATACGGGCGATGGTTTATCAATCGTAGCAAGACATGGTCTTCCTTTAGAAGATATGGAATTTGTTCAGTTTCATCCATCAGGATTATCCGGAAACGGTGTTTTAATCTCAGAGGCTGCTCGCGGTGAGGGTGGAAAACTTTTTAACTCTTTAGGCGAAAGATTTATGGAGAAATACGCTCCGAATGCCATGGAACTTGCAAGCCGTGATGTTGTAAGCCGTGCGATTATCAACGAAATCAGAGAGGGTCGCGGTGTCGGTCCTAGAAAAGATGCGGTATTTATAGATGTTACACACCTTGGAAAAGATTTGATTATGGAGAGACTTCCTGAGCTTCGTGATTTAGCTATCACTTTCTTAGGTCTTGACATGATTAAAGAACCAATTCTTATCTCTGCTACGGCACACTACTCTATGGGCGGTATTCCCGTGGATGTTCCGGGGCATGTTCGTAAAAACAACAATGAAATAGTTGAAGGTTTTTATGCCGCCGGTGAGTGCTCTTGTGTATCTGTTCACGGTGCTAATCGTCTTGGTGCAAACTCTGTTTTAGAGGCTCTTCTTTTTGGTCGTTTTGTCGGTAAAACAATGGTTTCAGAGATTGACAACATTGAACTTCGCCCTGCTACGCAAGAGGATGCAAAGACTGCTCTTGAAGAAATCAATTGGGTACTGAGCAACAATGGAGACGAAACCGTAACAGCTCTTCGTGAGGAGCTTCAACAGGGAATGACTGCGAATGCAGGTGCATTCAGAACAAAAGAAACCCTTGCTACACAAATAGAGAATGTAAAATCTCTTCGTGAGCGTTATAAAAATATCCGCATAAAAGACAAATCAAAAGTATTTAACACGGAACTTCAAGAGGCTATAGAGTTTGGTCACATGCTTGATTACTCTCTCTTTATAGTTGAGAGTGCGATTGCTAGAAATGAGAGCCGTGGAGCTCACTTTAGAGAAGATTTTGAAACGCGTGATGATGAAAACTTCCTAAAACACACTATGGCGTATATGAATGAAAATGGCGAAATTACGCTTGATTACATGGATGTCGTTCTCGGCAAACATGAGCTAAAAGCTAGAAACTACTAAGGAGAGAACTTATGAGTACACATAAAATCACTACACAAAAAGTAAACTTCAAGGTATTTCGTTTTAATGCGAGCGAAGATTATCTTCCATATTATGAAGATTACAATATGGATGTAACTTCAGAAGAAGTTGTTCTTGATGTTTTAAATAGAATAAAATGGGACCATGATGGCAGTTTTTCATACAGAAGAAGCTGTCGTCACGGTATCTGTGGGGCATGTGCCATTAAAGTAAACGGTCGCTCAACTCTTGCTTGTAAAGAGAGAATGAACGACATGATAGAGCTTTTTGGAAATGAACTCACACTTGAACCGTTAAGTATTAAAAGAGCTGTGAAAGATTTGATTATCGATAAGGGCGATTTCTGGGAGAAGCACGATGCTATCCACCCCTATTTAATCTCTGATGTTGATGAACATCCAGAACATGAGCACCTTGTAACGCCTGAAGAAGCGGAGAGATTGCTTGAAGCCGACTTATGTATCCAATGTGGCGCATGTCACTACGCTTGTCCTGTTGTAGAGATAAATGAAGATTTCTTCGGTCCTGCAGCGTTCGCTAAAGCGTACCGTTTTGAAGCAGATGTTCGTGATGATGCTCTTGATCAAAGGTTACTGAACTTGCATGAAGAGAAGCAGGGTCTTTGGGATTGTGTTAAATGTTTTGAGTGTGCAGAGGTTTGCCCGAAAGATGTAAATCCGATTGACAAAATCACTAAGCTCCACCAAATGTTATTCAAAGAGGGAATCGCTACAAGCAATGTTGCTACGCGTCACGCAGTAGGTTTCAAACACTCAATTGCTAGAAACGGTATACTTGATGAGGGTGGACTTGTTCTCTATTCTGAGGGTCTTGGAATTGTTAAACATGTACCGGTAGCTCTACGAATGTTCGTAAAAGGTAAAATTGTTCCGCCTTGGGCTCTAACAAAATCGAAAAACCTTGATGAAATTAAAAAACTTGTAAAATCATCATCAACTGCAAAGTTCTAGGAGTTAAATAGATGAAAAAATTAAAATACGCACTTTTTACAGGGTGTACAGCAAAACAGAGTACTCCAGAGCAATACATGTCCACTTACGCTGTTGCAGAGAAACTTGGAATTGAACTAGTTGAACTCGTAGAAGCTTCATGCTGTGGTGCTTCACATTTACAAGATTATGATGACTTTTTATCTTTAGTTTTGAATGCCAGAAATATTGCTTATGCTGAAAAACATGACTTGACAATGGTTACTATTTGTAACACTTGTCAGCTAAACACTGCCATGACAAAACACAGGTTAGACAATGAGCATGGACTCAAAGAAAAAGTAAATGAGAAGCTTAAAGAGATTGGACTTGAGTACAAAGGTACTTCAAATGTAGTTCACTTTTTATATGCAATTATCGATGATATCGGTCTTGATAAAATTAAAGAGATGGTTGTTACACCGCTTAGCCAGTTTAACATCGCACCATTTTACGGTTGTCACAATATCCGCCCTTCTGAGCTTCAAAATGAGTCTCATAAAAAAGCGGAAAACCCTTACAACCCTACTTCACTTGATGACTTAATCGTCGCTTGTGGCGGTGTGAGCGTTGATTATAAAGAGAAAAATAAGTGTTGCGGTTTCCATGTTGAACTTCAAGCACCTCGCACTGCATCTATTTTAACAGGAAATGCGATTGCCGGTGCCATGGACTCAAATGCAGATTGGATGGTAACTCCATGTCCACTTTGCCACCTCAAACTTGACACGCAAACACACCACGCTTCTGTAGCAATCGGCAGAGAAGTAAAACTTCCGGTTCTTCACATGCAACAGATGTTAGGACTTGCTCTTGGATGTACACATGAGCAGTTAGGTTTGAAACACCACTTAACTAAAGTAGATTTTATTTAATTTTAAACCTCTTTTTTTCCCGCACTTTTTGCGGGAAATTCTCTCCAATAAACTCAAATCCATCATAACGGAACAAAAAATGTCAAACTCAATAGAAATAATCTCATGGAATGTCAATGGAATCCGTGCAGTGGCAAATAAAGAAGCCCTTAAATGGATTGATGAGCGGGAGACGGATATCTTATGCCTTCAAGAGATAAAAGCACTTGAGAGCCAAGTTCCTGAAGCTCTATTTGAGAAAAAGTATCAAGATATTTTAGTAAACTCAGCAAGCAAAAAAGGGTACAGCGGAACGATGACTTGGAGTATTTTGCAAAGCGATTACAACTCCACATGCCAACATATTGACACAACCAGCGAGGGCAGAATCGTAGAGACGCACTATGGTGATGTCGTTCTCTTCAATGTTTACTTTCCAAACGGGCAAAAAGATGAAGAGAGACTAGCTCATAAAATGAAGTTTTATGATGACTTTTTAGAGTACTGTAAAAAACTGAGAGAGGATGGAAAATCTATAATCATCTGCGGAGATGTAAACACGGCACACAAAGAGATTGACCTCAAAAATCCAAAAGCAAACTCCAAAACATCAGGCTTTTTACCGATGGAGCGAGAGTGGATAGATAAACTCTTGGAATGTGGATATATCGACACATTCCGCTATGTGCATGGCGATAAACCGGACAATTACAGTTGGTGGAGTTACCGTTCAAACGCCAGAGCCAACAATGTCGGCTGGAGAATTGATTACTTTTTTATAAGTGAAGATTTAGCAGAGAGCCTCGAAGACGCTTTTATACTCGAACACATCGAAGGCTCCGACCACTGCCCTGTCGGAATTAGAATAAGTATCTAACTTTACTTTTTAGGTCTAAAAGCCTTGATAACATCCTCATTCGTCTCAATATAGGGACCTTCTATAAGGTCTATACAGTAAGGAACAGCAGGAAACACTGCATCCAAACACTCACGAATAGATTTTGGTTTTCCGGGTAAATTAATGATGAGGGATTTGCCGCGTATTCCCGCCGTTTGTCTTGAAAGAATTGCCGTGGGAACATACTGCAAACTCACTTGACGCATAAGCTCACCAAACCCCGGCATCATCTTTTGGCACACATTCTCGGTAGCCTCGGGAGTCACATCTCTCAGTGCCGGACCTGTGCCGCCGGTTGTAACAACCAGACAGCACCCTTCACTATCGCAAAGTTCTATCATGGTTTGTTCCAAAATATCCTGTTCATCAGGAATACATCTATACACTATCTCAAATTCACTACTCAAATACTCTTTCATGGTATCTTGTATTGCCACACCTGAAATATCTTCATATATTCCCTTGCTTGCTCTGTCGCTTGCTGTAATTACGCCTATTTTTATTGTATTCATCTCTATAATTCCTCTAATTTGTTTGTAAAAAATGGTTCGCATTTTTGATGTAAGTCACAGTTGCCACTTGTAAAAAAAAGTGTTTCGCACTCTCCGCATCGATGATTCTATCCTCCGAACCCAAATACACCTCTATCTTTACACCCTGTTTTACTATCTCCTGAAGTTCATCAAAAACCCATTGAAAATGGAGAAGTTCATCTAACTCATCCAAAATTGTCACGGAGTGTTCTAAGGGCTTGACGCTATAAGGAGCGAAACATGAGTTTATAAATTGTCTCAAATATACCTCCTCATTTCGTCTGTATGCCATAAGCTGAAGTCGTTTAAACTCTCTTGTTTTTGACTGAAAATAAGCGGGAGAGAAGAGTTGTAGAGTATCGATTCTCTTTCCACATGCCAACTCTTTTTTAACATACTCAAATGCCTTGATAGCCCCATAACTAAATCCACATACAGTAAACTCACTCTCTTTTATAAATACATCAAAAAGAGAGGACTCATTTTTGAGAGAAAAACCGCTATAAAATTTCATCTATATACTTTCTGACATCGCTTTTTGTTATGCTCTCTTTCTCGTTTAGCACAATCTCAACCTTTTTTATTGTTGATGACATTGTTGTTAAAAGCACTTTGGTCTCTTCGTACAATCTCTTCATCACCTCTTCTTCTTCATGCTTAGTAGGTATGAGAGAGCTTCCCATCCCATACTCGTTTAACATATTTTTTAGAAGCTCTTTTGCATCATCCAAATCCACTTTGGCATTGCTGGCGTGTTCATTATATTTCATGGCGCATGCCACGATTCCTGCTATGTGCATCTTTATCATCGACTCTATCTCATGTTTGATAAGCGGGGTGTCGGACGAGGGAGTGAGTCTCTCGTTTGAGAGCATCAGTTTTTCAAAAGGGAGGTCAAAAAATGTGGCACAGACGACCTTTCCTGCTTGATAGGTTATGCGGTACTCTTTTTGCTCGTCGCTCAACATTTGAAGTTTTTTCTTTCCAAACATTACCTTATCTTTTACTTGGTGGAAATGTTCTATCGTAACATGGAAGTCATTTTGTCTGAGCGAGAGAAGAGCCGCTTCATTGACAAGAGCCGCCAAAGATGCGCCGTTAAAGCCGATAGTCATGTTCGCTACCGCTGTTACATCAAGCTTATGCGGAACTTTGAGCAGATATTTCGTGAGAATCGATTCTCTCTCTTTTTTTGTAGGAAGTTCTACAAAAATCCTTCTATCGAATCTGCCGGCACGCAAAAGTGCGGAGTCAAGAACTTCTATTTTGTTGGTTGCGGCGATAACGATAACACCGCTCGAACCTTCAAAACCGTCCATCTCTGTTAAGAGCTGATTGAGTGTCGCCTCTCGCTCATCGTTTCTCTGCCCGTCGCGTTTTTTACCGACAGCGTCTATCTCATCGATAAAAATTATGGAAGGTGCGTTGTTTTTTGCAGCAGCGAAGAGTTCATGCACCCTTTTTGCACCCATTCCTACATAAATCTGAACAAAAGAGGCTCCGCTCTGATAAAAAAACGGCACGCCTGCTTCATGGGCTACTGCTTTTGCAATCATGGTTTTTCCAACCCCCGGAGGACCGACCAAAAGAACGCCGCGAGGCATTCTTGCACCAAAACTTTTATACCGTTTTGGATTTTTCATAAAGTCTATAATCTCTTCTAACTCCATTTTGACATCGGAAATTCCGCCAATGTCATCAAAGGTAATATCGCTTTTTATAGCTTCAACCGGAGTATATGATTCTAAAGAGTTGGAGGATTTAACCTCGCCTATTCCACCGAAATTTTGAGTCAAAAAACTATTTTTTTGCAGCCATCTAAAACCCAGCGTGCCCATACTTAAAAATAAAATCGCGAAAAGAGTATAAATAATCACATCCGAACCGCTGCTAATCTCTACTTTATAATCGGTAAACATTTTAGGATTTACCTGAGAAGAGGCTATCTTATAGACATTGCTGCCGCTCTTTAAATAAACGAACTCTTTTGTAATCACTACGCTTTTTATATTTCTGTTGTCAAGCAATTTGTTTGCATCTTTGAGCGAAATATTTTCTGCGTTATCTCGCAGAAGTGCGAACAAAACAAGTACTACCACAAAAAAAGCAGAGAGATAGAGCGCTATTCTATTTGTTTTAGAGTTTAACATAATTGCAATCTCCTCTTACCTCATAATTCTTTATTTTTATCCAGTTTCCTACCAAATCTTCACTTGATTCGACTATCACTTTGTTAAAGTGTTGGTCAAACCCGTGAAACAGACCCTCTTTTTCACTCTCAATCAGCACTTCAAGCTCGCCTTTATAAGCGTTTCTAAAGAGAATATTTTTCTCATCTATCAAACTCTCCAACTCATGAAGTCTCTTTGAAGCCACTTTCCCATTCACTTCCGGCTTCATCGTAGCAGAGGGAGTTCCGTCTCTCTTTGAGTAAGTAAAAGCGTGAAGATGGGTGAGCGGCAATTCTTTCACATTTTGCATCGCTTCACTCCAAAGCTCCTCTGATTCACCCGGATGTCCTGTGATAAAATCAGTCCCTATTGCAAAACCTTTGCTGCTCAAAAACTCAAAAAGCTCCCTGTCTTGCTTATAAACATTTCTTCTGTTCATAAGTTTTAACATGGTTGGCGAAGTGTGTTGGAGTGCGATGTGCAGATGTCTCTCAAGCCAAGGCTCGTCTAGTATCTCTTTAAACTCATCGGTTATCTGGATAGGTTCAACACTTCCGAGTCGGATGCGTCTTACTCCGCGAATTTGAGATATTCTTTTCATTAGTTTTGCGATTGATGTGCCGACTCCCTGACCGTAACTGCCAACATTTGTACCTGTAAGTACAAACTCTCCAAAACCATTCAGTGCAAGTCTTGAGATTTGCTCTAAAATTCTTCCCTCATCCATGCTTCTGGCATCACCCCTGACATGGGGAATGATGCAGTAGGAACAGCGAAAGTTGCACCCCTCTTGAATCTTAATAAATGCCCTGCTCTTGCCGATGAAATCATCCACTATAACTTCATCGATATGGTTTAAATCTCCCGGATTATAAAAAGGCTTCTCTTGTGAGAGCATAAAATCAATCTTCTGTTTTTCGCTCTGTCCAAAAACACCATGCACTCTATTTTCTTTAAGAAGTTTTTCACCCTTTGTATGCGCACCGCAACCTGTTAAAAATATTTTTGCACCTGAGTTTTTTTCTACATGCGAGATATAGGAGCGGACATGCGAGTCAGCGCCGTTGGTAACAGTACATGAGTTGATAACGACTACATCCGCTTCTTCTTCATTTTCGGTGATTTCATACTCTTTTAAGGAGCTCATCATTACCTGAGAATCATAGAGGTTTGTTCTGCATCCGAAGGTTTTAAAATAGACTTTTTTCATATTCTCTCTTCTTCTCCCAGTACCGGAATTGTCTCATTTTGAAGATGTACTCTTTGCGTAGGATACGCTATGGTAATGTCATCCTCTTTGTTAAAAGCATCCACAATTTCAGTAGATATAACACTTCTTAAAGTAAGGGTTGCATAAGCGTTTGTGAGATACCACGCATCAATGGATATTCCGTTTGGCTCTATAAAAGAGAAAACTCTTGGTTCAACATTTGTATTTTTAAGACTATACTGATTTCTCAGTTTATTGAGCTGTTTTCTTGTAATATCTGTGTAACCCTTAGAGTACTTTTTGGTTATCTCTTTACAAATGTGCATCGCTTTTTTATGATTTGAATCATAGGTTATAGTTATTTTGATACCGTCCCAGACAGTTTTCAGTGAGCTATGCGTGTAGTTTGCTATCATCTTGGTAAAAATATAATTATTTGGAACAAAAATAATTCTGCCCGCTCTTCTATTTTCTAAAACGGAGGTAAGTGTAATATCTTCAAGAAGTGTTATGCGCAGAAGTGATATATCCATAACATCTCCTACATATATCAAACCCTCCATGTTCACTTTGATTCTATCTCCCACATGAATACTTCCGCCGATAACTATGACCAACCAACCTAAAATGCTCATAAAGAGATCTTTCATGGCAATTGCGATACCGGCAGATGCAAACCCGAGTATCGTAACCAGATAGCTTACATTTTCTATATAGTTAAAAAATAGTATCAAAATAACGAGCGTTACATTTGTAAAGGTAATGATTTTATTTGCCATGTAAAAACGTTCATTGTCGGTTATATACTTCTTAACAATCAATTTAAGCAGAAAAAATATAATAAAAACAACTAAAATAACAATACCGATATTGACAAGTCTATAAAGCTGCCCTTCAACCTCTTTATTTGTATTTAGCTTTATAATCTCTAATCTTTGTCTGTAAACATCCGCTGTTACCGTAATAGTATCCAGTGCCGTTTCAAACCTCTCAAGCTGTTTTTTCTTGTACTCTACCTCTTGGGCATACTCTTTTTTAGTATCAAGCGCTTCAATACTCTCATATATTTTGTTCTCTTTTCTGATTAATTCTATTAATTCAGTTAACTCTTTTTTTCTTTTTATATAGTCATCAAAGTCGGTATTTAGGGTTTTAATAAGAGAGATGCCTGTGAATATATCAAATGGATTTGTTATAGTTGGAATTACATCAATACTCGAGGGCGTTAATAGTTTTGAGAATGGTGCACTATCCTTTTCTTTTATTTTTTCTATTTGAGATGCTAAAATTTTCTCTTTTGATATTAAAGCGTCAAGCTCATCCTTCTCACTTACAGAGGAACCTTTTTTCTTTAGATAATCAATTCTATTTTTAATCTTTTCTAAATTTTCTCTTACCTCTAGTGAAGTGATGTAAGAGGAGTAACTCTTTGTCCAAACCTGTTCTTTATTAACCTCTTTTTCTAAGGCTCTTAGCTCCGCTTTATACTCTAAGATTTTATTTTTTTTGAGCTGTTCTTCTTCTTGTTCTATTAATTTAGTTTCTGTTTTAGAAGAAATAACATTTTCATCTTTGGGTGCATTTTGTGCAAAAAGCAGATAGGAAGTTAAGATTAAAAGAACTATCTTACTCATTAAAACTCTCCAAACTTATTTAAAACAGAGATAACTGTCTCTCTATCTATTTTGTCCGTAATTGCAACATCACCGATATTTTTTGGAAGTATAAAAGTTATGCTAGAGTCGGAACTTTTCTTATCTAAGAAAAATGTCTCATAAAAGCTTTCTACATTCTCTATTTTATATTTTGTCGGAAGATTATATTTTTCTAAAAGTGCTTTAACTCTAAGAGCCTCTTCCTGACTCATCAAGTTCATTTTAACAGCCAACTCATTTGCCATAACCATCCCGATAGCCACCGCTTCTCCATGCAAAAAAGTTTTATAGGCAGTCTCATTTTCTATCACATGCCCGAAAGTATGTCCATAGTTGAGTGCGGCTCTAAGACCATGCTCTTTCTCATCTTCTGCAACTACGCTCGCTTTTGTCTGCACCGCCTGCTTGATAGCCTCTTGTAAAATGGATGCATCATTTAAATCGGCTTCCTCTAAAAACTCAAAAAACTCTCTGTTGAAAGTAACAGCCATCTTCACTATTTCTGCTACTCCTGCACCAAACTCTCTCAAAGGCAAAGTAGTTAAAAAATAGGGGTCTATGAAAACTGATTTTGGCTGATGAAAAGCTCCGACCAAATTTTTGCCGAAGGAGTTATTCATACCGGTTTTTCCGCCGACACTTGCATCCACTTGAGAGAGAAGCGTTGTAGGAATTTGAATAAAATCTATTCCTCTTTGGTAAATACTCGCCGCATACCCCGTCATATCGCCTATAACGCCGCCGCCAAAAGCTATTAACATAGATTTACGGTTAAAACGATGATTAAAAAGTGATTCTAAAATAGTATCTATCGAGTTCTGATTTTTATACTCTTCGCCGTCCGGCACAGTAATTATATAAAGCTCTTTTGCGGAGATTTTACCAAGAAGGTATCCCAAATGCAATCCTGCTACTTTAGGGTTCGTAACTATGGCAACTTTTGTATTAAAGTGAATCTTTGGAAGTGGGTCTATTGTTATGTCATATGAGTCATCAACGACTTTTTTTAAAGAAATATTTACTTGCATTATCTATCCAAAATTTTAATTTGTAAAATGGAAATATAATACTTTAACTAGCCTAAAAAATGGCTAAATTAGCAACTTTTACAACTGAACCGGTATAAAAATCTGATGATAATCGTCAAGCTTATGGTAAAGTTTTTCATTGTCAACAGAAAAGAGTGAAAAAATTCTTCTTTGTGTCAGTTTTTGTGTAAAAGGCAAAATTTGTATAAAATTTTCTCTTTGCTGCAAAGTTCTAAGAGGATTGTCATTCTCTTTTACAACCTTGATAGACTTTGAAAAAATTGTTGACAGGTTGTAATAATGCTCAATCACCTGCTCTTTTGCATCTTGATATTCTGACAAATAGTTGTAAATTTCAATATTAAAGCCTAACTGCTCGGAGATGTCAAAAATTGTTGTGGAAATTTTCTCTAAATCACGATTGTCGGATAAGATAAGTACGGCATCTTTAACTGCTGAAAAAGATTTATCAGATATTTTCAGTACCGGCACATGCGACTCATATAAAATAACTCTCATTTTACAATTGCTAAATGTTTCTTTTGAAACTATAACTAATCCGACATGGTAGAATTTTATATCATTATAAAACTCTTGCTGTAAATCTTTTTTGTCATACTCAATATTTACAATAACATTGCTGTCTCTGAAAGACTTGATGCGTTGTATTACAGATATATTTCCTGGATTGACTATTTTTATTATCAAGTTGTGTTTGAATTTTTTATGTGCAAAAACTGCCCGTCTTACCAACTCTTTTATGGTTGCATGGTTTATAAGATTCATATCTATATAAAGATATAAATTAGAGCCGAAAGGCTCCGGGAACTGCCCTAACTCCCTTTTAATAGCACGATAGACTGATTTTAAAACCGTTGGGTCTCCGACCAAAAGCAGTAAATCATTTGGCTGAATCATTCTTCTGCGTGATGGCATGACAAGTTTTCTGTTTCTGTATATAGCAACTATACGCCAATTTTTTTGCTCAATTACACCAATATGGCGATAGACGAAGGAACTGCCGAAGGGAACTAGAACTTCCATTATTTCACCCTCGCCCATTCCGACATTTTGTGCTATAACAGGTACATTAGGCAGGTAGTCTAAAAGTCTTGAAGCCAAAAATTCATTTGAATTAATCAAAACAATATTAGAATCTTCATTTTCTAATTTCCAATTATCAAGAACGATAATGCGGAGTTGTTTTTTAATTGTTCTGATATTTTTTATGGTATTTTCTACATCTATCAGATTATCCATGGCAATAAACACCTGAATAAATTCCATTTTAAGCAGATTAGAGAGCTTATACAAACTTGTCGGGTCAAACTCATAAAACTTAAATTTAGTTGGATTTATATCCTCATACTCTCTAGCTTTAAGTTGAACTACATAATATATATTTTCACTGCTATATGTCTGTGCAACTCGCTGAATAAAATGTGAACCGGCTTCACCATCACTAATAATTAGAATTTTTTTCATATAATCTCAAACTTAATTTTTTTGTGATTATATCATTTTTCCTTCTACCTTTTATTTTACAGCTACATTTGCCTCTTCAATCCAAAGTTCTTCTGTGGCTCTCTGCCAAACTTTATCTACAAAATATCCAGTTACTTTTATCCAATTTTTAGTTCTCTGATTGGATGTAAAAGATCTGCCTTTAATCCATGTAGCCACAACTGTTGTGCCTCCTGCAGAATCATACACTTCACAATCAACTGTTAAACGAAACGAAGCAGCTGAGGAGTAGCTTGCCTCTTTAGGAACATCTTTTGGTGTTTCATCCTCTCTCATTTTTAGTTTTGGAAAGTTATTCTCTTCTACCGGAGCGGCTGTTGTTACTGCTACTGTCTTTGTTTTACTGCTTTTTAAAGAAATTATCTGATTATCTTTAGCCTTAACTTTTTCTATAAGCTCTTTTTTTAAAGAACTTATCTCACTCTCTTTGAGCTTTAAAGCCTGATTCTGATTCTCTAGCATTTTTTCTAGTTCTGAAATTATTTGATTTTCTTTACCGCTATTTGGAGTTGATTTAGTTTTTGATTCTATTTTTTCTGTTAATAAACTATTTTTTAACTGCTCTTTTTTTAGTAACTCTTTATACTCTTTTAGTTCACTCTCTTTCGCCTGACATAGAGAACTATTATCTTTTTGCATATTTATTGTAGCCGTACTCTGAGATTTTTTAGACTCCAACTCAGTTTTACAGCTTGAATAACTATCTCTAAGTTTAGATATATCTTCTATTATCGCATCTATTCTAGCCATCTCATTTGCATTCAAAATGGACACAAAAGCTAAAGCTATAATTGAAAATTTCATTCTAATCCCTTTTGTATTAATTTTACACCCATCTCCACATGGTGAGTGTATGGAAATTGATCAAATAGCGCCATGTCCGTAATTACATGCGTTTGACACAAAATTTCCAAATCTCTCAAAAGCGTCACGGGGTTACAAGATATATAGAGTATATGCTCATATCTTGAAGCAAACCTACATGAAGCATCATCCATACCACTTCTAGGTGGATCGACAAAGATAGTTTTTATACTGTACGAATCAATGTCCACTTCGCTCATTCGATTAAATTTTCTCACTCCATCAAGCGCCTGAACAAACTCCTCTACACTCATGCGGACAAACTCTATATTTGTTACACTGTTTAGAAGCATGTTAGCCTTAGCCGCATTTATGGAGGATTTAGAGACCTCTGTTGCCAGAATTTTGTTGAATTTTTTTGCAAAAGGTATAGTAAAGTTACCCGCACCACAGTAAAGTTCCAGTAAATCTCCATCTATATTAGAAAGATTTTTAAGTGCCCATGTTATCATCTGCTCATTCACCCGTGGGTTTGGCTGCGTAAAACTGTTTTCAATATGGTTAAATTCATAGACATTGCCGTTTATATTGAGACTCTCTAAAACAGAATCTTGTCCGATAACCACCTTTTGTCCACGGCTTCGCCCGATTATATGAATAGTAAGCTCTTTTGAGATTTGAGATGCGACTTCTGCCCAAGCTTCATCAAGCTTTCTATGATAAAGGAGTGAAACAACTATCTCACCGCTGCTAGAGCTTAAAAAATCAACCGCAAAGAGTTTGAAACCTATCTTATGTGCGCTTATTGCAGCTAAAAGTTTTGGCATGAGATTTGAGATATATTCGCTTACCTGCGGACATTCATCTACAAAAATCACACCATTTTTGTCGCTATTGGTCATGGCATAATCTATTTCATTATCAGTTTTGTGCCAGATTTTAAACTCGCTACGATAGCGATAATGCTCCTGCGGAGACTCTATAACAGAAATTTCACCGCTATAAAAAGAGGAGAATCTCTCACGATTCAGCTCTACTTTATCACTCAATTGTGCCTCGTAGCCGTTCTCATACACTCTGCAGGCACCGCACTCACCAAAATATTTACATTCCAAACTTATTTCCTATTTTATTGAAGATATTAGATTGCCGATAAGCAGACTCCAGCCGTCTATAAGAACAAAAATCAGTATCTTAAAGGGGAGAGAAATCATAACAGGCGGCAACATCATCATACCCATTGACATAAGTATAGACGCAACAACCATGTCTATTACCAGAAACGGCAGAAAGAGTAAAAACCCTATCTCAAAAGATGTTTTGAGCTCACTGATAACAAAGGCAGGAATAATTATAGAGAGTGGGACTTCTGCAATACTCTGCGGATTTTCCATTTTTCTTATTCTAAAAAAAAGTGCCAAATCTTTTTCTCTTGTATTTCGAATCATAAAGTTTTTAAAAGGGAGAGCCGTCTTATCAAAAGCCTCTTCATACCCTATTTTCTCAGCCATGTAGGGCTTGATGCCATTTTCATACGACTGCGTGCCGACGGGTTCCATGACATAAAAAGTCAAAACCATGGCAAGCATAACAAGAAGTTGCGTAGGAGGCACCTGCTGCGTTCCAAGAGCCTGTCTCAAAAATCCAAATACAATGACAAAGCGTGTAAAAGTGGTCATAACCAGCACTAAACTAGGCGCTAAAAAGAGAAGTGTTAAGACTACAAGTACATTCAAAGAGCCGACAAGCTGTTTAGGCGTATCAGGGGCTGAGAGAGCAAAATTCATAGTAGGGATTTGCGCAGACTCCGCACCAAGAACCGTAACAATGCCAAAAAGTAAAATAAGAAGTCTTAAAATGGTACGAGCGGGTCTCTTTTGCAAACAAATACCTTGAGGAAAAAATTACTCTTATAGTACCACAAAAGATATTTGAAAAATATTTCTGAGGAGAGTATTTTCTAAATTGCTGAAAATTTATATCTGCTTCTGCTCATTCGAATATTTATAGTTTGAATGGGCTTAAATATGCATTCCAAAGCTGGAGTTTTGGAACTAGAATACTTAACAAATAAATTGCATATATGTATGTTTGCTTTTGTACGCTACGATAAGAATTATAAAATCAAAAGAATATAACAGGAATAAAACTTATGAATAGTTATAAAGAGTTAAAATTTAAACAAAAAGAACAGCTGCTAAAACAAAGAGAACTAGATTTAAAAATAAAAGAAACTGAGCAAAATAGATTGAAGAATGTAATAGAAATGTATAAAAATCATCAAAAAATTATAGTAATACTTTTAACAGTTGGTGCTTATTCGCTTGTACAGATTATTACGAATATAGACCTTAGTATAAATTCATATAATTTTTTTGTTTTTTCATTTTATATGTCATTTTTTTTGTTTTTGATAGCGGCAATTGATAACGAATATGCATATAACCACATACTAAGACAATTAGGAGTTTCTATAAGTAAGAAAAGAGTTATCAAAAATGTAATAATATTTCTTTTTATTGGTGTATTTATTTATGTTCTTGTAGTTTATCATCTTGTTGAGATGACTTTCTTATTAGATTTTCTTCACTTTAAAAGTAATCCCGCTAACTAACTCAAGCCTGTGAATATATACTGCTATATTAATTCATGGATTATCAAGATATGCTAAATTTTTTACACAAAACTCCAACAAAAAGTGCTTATAAACTTAATGACAGTGAAGCTAGAGCTCGGGAACGAGATGAAAGGTATAGCCGATTTATTATTCATCAATTAAACCATATATGATATACTTCGGATATACAAAAAGGAGTTTACAATGACTGCTCTTATTTCAAAATGGGGAAATTCCCAGGGGCTTAGGTTTCCAAAAGATGTTATGCAAACTCTGCATTTGTCTGTCGGGGACAGGGTAAATATTTTTATAGAAAATGATAGGGTGATAATTGAACCTCTAAAAGAAGAGAGAATCAAATACGATATTCATGAACTTGTTGCAAAAATCCCAAAGAAGTATAAAGCAAATGAAGAGTTCAGTTCATCAGTTGGGCTAGAAGAGTGGTAGAATCTGCGTATATTCCTCAAAAAGGGGACTTGGTTATCCTTACCTTCGACCCCTCAGCCGGACATGAACAACAGGGAAGAAGACCGGTACTTATAATCTCAAATCAGGTTTTTAACAAGCATGTAGGTTTGGCTATTGCTTGCCCGATAACAAATACAGATAGAAATTTTCCATTCCATGTTTTGGTAAATAGTGAAAATTTAACAGGCTTCATTATGACTGAACAGATAAAATCTATAGACTTTAATGCCAGAAAAGTTAAGTTTGTTGCAAAAGTAAGTGATGAAGTTTTAGCTAAGGTTTTGGGAATTCTTGAGAGCGTCGTGTTTTGATAAGCCTAAAACAGTACAATTACACACTCAAACTCACTATGGATTATCAAAATATGCTCAATCTTTTATACAAAACTCCGACAAAAAGTGCTTATACAATCATTTTGTTTTTAGCACTGTTCAGTGCTATTTATAACGCTTTTTTGCCTCTGCATGGCGATGAAGCTTACTATTGGATGTGGAGTTACAATCTTCAGGGCGGCTACTACGACCATCCACCCATGATTGCTTACATGATTTACCTCACAAACTTTATTTCAGAGTCGGAATGGGGCGTTCGGTTGGTGAATGTCTTTTCCATGAGCATGGCAGCCCTTTATATTTTCAAGCTCTCCAAAGAGATGTTTGACGAGAGAGTTGCCCTTACTTCTCTCCTCATATTCTCAAGCGTAATTATCGTACATGCAGGCTATATTTTAACCACACCCGACTCTCCTCTTATTCTCTTTTGGTCGCTTGCTCTCTACTACTCCTATAAAGCCATTTTTTACGGTAAAAGAAGCGACTATATTTTAACCGGTATTATGCTCGGGCTTATGATGCTGAGCAAATATACCGCTATCCTTTTTGTCTTCATGCTTTTGATTTTTATACTCCTAAAAAGACGAAATATCCTAACAAATATAAACTTCTATTTAGCGGTTCTTATCGCACTTTTAATTGTCTCTCCTATGCTTTTATGGAATGTTCAAAACGAGTGGATTAGTTTTGCTTTTCAACTCGGACATGGCACAACGGAGACTTTCGATTTTTATCCCAACCTTTTCTTTGAATTTTTTGCAGGGCAGTTTGGAATTTTTACTCCGGTATTCACAGCCGTATTATTCTACTTTTTAGTAAAAGAGAGACTTTATTTCAGAGACAACAAGCTCTTTTTTCTCGCACTCAGCGTAGCAGTCGTTTTACTCTTTTTCTTCTACAAAAGTTTCTTTAGCAAAATGGCACTCAACTACACCGCCCCCGCATATATCGGCGGTGCAATCCTTGCTGCTTACATGTTTGAGCATTACAGATTGGTTAAAACATTCAAAGTCGCTCTGGCGATAGCTCTACTTTTAACGATTATCGGACGATTAGGTTTTATCTTTTACCTAGAAGTTGTTCAAGAGAGAATGGACGGATACAGAGAAGCCGTGCAACTTCTTCAAAAACATGTAAAAGAGAGTGACAGCTTTTACGGCGACCACTTAACAACCGCCGCATATCTTAAATATTACCTCAAAAATCATCCGGATTCAGATGTTGCACTCCCCACAAGATATTCACAATATGACATGTGGAGAAAAGAGGATTTTTTAAAAGAGGGCTTAGTTTTGACAAGAGAACCTGAGCTAGAGGGTCTTCAAAATTTATATAATGTTGTCAATTTGGTTGATACCCTCAAGGTCAAAAAAGGAATTAAGGATGAAAAAACTTTTTATATCTACAGAGTATCGGCTCCTAAGTAGATAATTAATCTTTTTTTTGATAAAATCACACTAATTTTAAACACGGTGAAACATGAAAAACATTATAAAACTTATCATCACAATTGTTATGTTTTATTTTCTCTTTCAGTATGTGAACTTTGAAAATCTTATAAATATTCTTGCAAAATCCCATGGCGGAACTATCGCAGTTGCCCTTCTTTTTCAAATAGCAAGCACCTTTATTGCGGCATACAGATGGCGGCTTATTATGCGTCTTTTGGTCTTTAAAGAGAGTGTATCCTACTATGTGCAGAGCTATTTTAAAGGTTCCTTTTTCAACCAAGTATTGCCAAGCAGCATTGGCGGAGATGCTGTTCGCATCATCGATTTAACTCAAAAAGGGTACGATAAAAAAGATGCTTTTTACGGCATATTTGTGGATAGAGTGGTAGGTTTAGTCGGTCTCCTAGTTTTAAATCTTCTGGCAACCACCCTCTTTTGGGGTGCATTTGATAACGACTTTTCACTGCTTATTATTTTTATTGCCATCAGCGGAATAAGCGGTTTTGCACTTCTCTTTCAACTTGAAAAAATTACATTTTTAGCAAATTACAAATTTTTAAACCTTTTTCATCGTCTGGCAAAAAGATTAAATAATCTTTACGCAGACAGAACTCTGCTTCTAAAACATATCGCCATCTCCGTAGTTGTCCATCTCTTTTCCGTTTTAACCATCTATGCACTCGCTTGGAGCATAGATTTTCACATGCCGTTTCAAATCTTTCTTATAGCCGTTCCACCCGTGTTTTTACTCACAATTGTTCCTATCTCCCTCGCAGGTTGGGGAATCAGAGAGGGTGCTATGGTTGGAATATTTATGCTCATAGGAGCAGACCAGACAAAAGTTTTAGCTATGAGTATTCTCTATGGATTGCTGCTCATTATCAGCGCACTTCCCGGCTCATACTTCTGGGTAAAAAGCAAAAAAGCAACTTGAAAATTATAAAGGATTCAATTACATGAATGTAGATACAATGAGAAATATTGACCACTATGCAGGCGTTCCACTTGCATTTATCGGTACTCTAATTAAAAAATCAGTAGAGTTGTTTTCAGCTCCAAAAGCTCTAAAACCAAAAAATGTACTTCTGATTGAGCTCTCTGAGATGGGAAGTGCCATCATCGTTGACCCTGCCATGCGAAAGCTCAAAGCAAATATCGAGGGTGAACTCTTTTTTGTAATTTTTTCTAAAAACAAGGTGAGTTTGCAACTTTTAGAAACGGTAAAAGAGAAAAATATCTACACGATTGATGAGAGCAGCATTGTAAATTTAGCCAAGAGTTCTTTAGGATTTCTCACATGGTGTCGCAAAAACGAGATAGATTCCGTAATAGATTTGGAACTTTTTTCCAGATTTACGGCACTTTTAACCGCGGCATGCGGAGCTACAAACTGTGTCGGCTTTCATGCGTTTCATAACGAAGGGCTTTACCGCGGCGATTTTTTAACAAAAAAAGTAGCCTACAATCCGCACCAGCATATTGCAAAAAACTTTATCTCTTTGGTGGATGCACTTTTAAGCGAAAAAGTGGAGCTTCCCTACACAAAAAGAGTTATTCCAGACTCTGAAATAGTCATAGCAAAAGCAGTTATAAGCGATGAGGAGCAACTGAGCGTTCAAGCAACCATTGCCGACATGTATGAGGGATTCAGCAGAGAAAAAAATCCTGTTATTTTGGTAAATTCCAATGCCTCAGACCTTCTTCCTCAACGCCGTTGGGAGAGAGAAAACTACGGGGATGTTATTAAAAAAGTTTTAGCCTATAATCCGCATGTTTTGGTTCTTCTCACAGGTGCACCGGCTGAAAAAGAGGGAGCAGAACTCTTAGCAAGATATGTAAACGACAAAAGATGTATAAACTTCGCCGGAGCAGTGAAATTTTTACAGCTTCCTGCACTCTACAGTGTCAGTAAATTTATGCTTACAAACGACTCGGGACCTGCCCACTTTGCTTCAATCACCGACATGCATACATTTGTAATTTTCGGCCCTGAGACACCGGCACTTTACGGCTCTTTAGGTTCGACAACTCCTATTTATGCAGGAATGGCATGCAGTCCTTGCGTGAGTGCTTCTAACCACAGAAAAACGCCATGTTCGGACAACCAGTGCATCCAAGTTATCACGGCAGATTTAGTATTTAACACTCTTAAATTTAAACTTGATGAACTCAGCTTTTAAAGAGCACTCCCTCTTTTTATACTTCATTATTTTAGTAGCCGCTTTAAGGCTGCTGTTAGCCCCGTTTGTAGGGCTTGGAGTCGATGAAGCGCACTATGTGCTTTACGCCTTAAACTTGGATTTAAGCTATTTTGACCATCCTCCTTTGGTTGGCTGGGTTCAGTACATCTTCACCTCCCTTTTCGGCACAAATGAGTTTGGCGCACGAGTAGCAGCCATACTTATCGGCTTTGTCACCTCTCTTTTTGTTTATAAACTTATTTACGATATTCATAAAAATAAAAATGAAGCTTTTATAGCGGTTTTAGCACTCCATGCCTCTTTTTTATTTAATGCTCTTTTTTTGATGCTCATGCCTGATACGCTTCTTTTTTTACTTATTTTGCCGACTATTTTTGCCGTTATCAAGTTAGAAAAAGAGAGCTCGCTACGCAACTGGATTCTGCTCGGAACGCTTCTGGGTTTGGCAGGTTTGGCAAAATACACGGCAGTCCTCTTTATAGCTCCGATTATTTTATACTTCATCATCAAAAAAAGATACGAACTCTTCTACACTCCAAAAATCATCCCTGCCGTCCTCATTGCCCTTATAATTATTTCTCCTGTTCTCATCTGGAATATCCAAAACGACTGGTCAAGTTTTGCCTATCAGAGCGAACATGTAGTGGGAGAGAATGCCATTAAATGGAGTGCATTTTTTAGCTCTTTTGCCGCTCAGTTTGCAGCATACAACCCGTTTCTCTTTCCGCTCGCTTTTTATGGACTCTATAAGGCACTCCTAAGCAAAAACGACACGCTCTTTCTAACGGCTCTTTTTGGTTTAGTTTTTATTCTCTTTTTCAGTTACGCTTCACTCTATAAAATTGCCCTGCCCCACTGGAGTGCTCTTTTTTATCTGCTTTTTATTCCTATTGGAACTTTTTTTGCGCTCCAATTAGGCAAAAAAATGAAAAAGTATCTGAAATTTGCGATAGCTTTCGGCCTGCTTTTAAGCTCGATAGCTTATGCGGAACTGGGCTTCAAGTTCTTGCCTTTTCCCGATTATCAGTCGCCGCATCGCGATATTTATGGCTGGGATACGATTATGAAAAAAGCAAATGAGCAGATAGCATTCACGGCAAACAGTGCCCTCGCCGTTACAAACGGGACACTCGCCTCTCGCGCCATGTACTACAACCGTGAGTATAACTCATCCGTTTTTCTCATCGACGCGAGATATGACCAGTTTGACATTTGGGAGAAGGAGTCGGCAATCGGCAAAGATTTACTCTTTATAAACACCTCCTGCTTTAAAAAAGATATATCGCAATATGCTCTGTGTGACGAGGTGATTCCTCACCCTGAGTTTGATATAATTCTGGGCTCAAACAGAGTAAACAAAATCAATTTCGTAACATGCAAAAACTACCAAGGGCTTAGATGATTTTCTCAAAAAAACGGTATCTTTTATATATCTCATCTTTGGTTCCTATTCTGTTTTTCTCATATTTTTTTATAGATAAAACGGTTGCAAAATATTTTCTCTCGAATGTATCTACTTATGAGGCGTTAGGCGATTTTATAAGTATTTTCGGCGAATCACATTGGTATTTTGCCACTGCAATTATAGGTTTTGCTTTTTTTAGATTTTTCAAAAAAAACGAACTCTTTGCCCAAAGATTTCTTTTTTTACTCTATATTAATTTATTCTCAGGAGTCATAAGTTTAGTGTTAAAAAACCTCTTTGGACGCATTCGACCTTGGGGTCTAAGAGACGGTGGAGATACCTACGGTTTTTTACTTTTTCAAAATTTTGACATGGGTTTTATAGAGAAAATGAAGTACCATTTTACGACTTTGGCAGACGCACCGACGACCTATTCCTCCTTTCCATCAGGTCATACAACTACTTTGTTTGCGGCATTTACCTACCTTAGCATTCTTTTTCCAAAGTATTTTTATCTATGGCTCAGCATCGCAACTGCTCTTGCCTGCGGAAGAATTTTAGATAATGACCATTTCGTAAGTGATATTTTTGCTGGTATAATTGTGGGCACATTATCGACCATGTTTATCTATTCAAAAATGAAGGACAAAATTGAAAAAATATAGTAAAATAGGTTTACTCCTTCTGCTTTTTATTGCCATAGTTTATGGTTTTTTTAGAATTATCGACATAATGTACGGCAGTTACGCTTTCGTAGAACGACAGCCCTATATGGTGATGCAAACCGACAATTCTATAACTATAAAATGGCAAAGTCCCGAGGAAGAGATAGGAGAGGTGAGTTATGGTCTATCAAATGAAGCAAAAAATGAGACCGTTAGCGACATCAAAGCAACAGATAAACACTCCATCACTATCTCAAATTTAGGCGAATGTACAAAATATTTTTACTTGGTAAAATCCCCCTCCATGAAGATAGACAACGAAGAGAGAAGTTTTACCACACTCTGCCAGAAGGCTGAATCTCAAAAGCTCTGGCTTATAGGCGACAGCGGTAAAAAGGGTGAAAAACAGACAAAAGTGTATCAAGAGATGTTGAAATATATAGGCGATGACTTAAACAATCTTAACATGTGGATTCTTTTGGGGGACAATGCCTACACGAGCGGAACACAAAAAGAGTATAACGAAGGTTTGTTTGAACCCTATAAAGCACTGGTACAAAAATTTGTTCCATGGGCTGTAATAGGCAACCATGATGCAAGAAGATGGGCTTTTTATAATATCTGGGATTTTCCGACAGATGCAGAGAGCGGCGGTGTGCCAAGTGGATATGAGGAGTTTTACTCTATTGATAACGGCAATCTTCATCTCGTCATGTTAGACAGTGAAACGGTAAGTAGAAAAAGTGATGGCGAAATGGCTACATGGCTCAGAGAGGATTTAAAAGCGAACACAAAACCATGGGTAATTGTTGCTTTTCATACCCCTCCCTATACGGACGGCGGACATAAATCTGATAGTGACTTTGACAGTGGCGGAAGGTTAAAAGAGATGCGAGAGACTTTTGTCCCTATTTTTGATGAGTTTGGAGTTGACTTAGTTGTAAGCGGACACTCGCATGACTATGAACGCTCAAAACTTTTGGTGAACCACACGGGAAAAAGCGATACTTTTGATGCTAAAAAACATGTTGTTCAAGAGAGTGCTACATGCTACACCAAACCCCTCAAAGCTGCAAAAAACAGCGGGACGATTTACCAAGTTTGCGGCTCCTCTTCAAAGCTCGACCATGCAGAGCTCAAACACCCTGCAATGCCCTTTAGTTTTGAGATGATGGGTTCACTCATCATCGACATTACCCCGACAACTTTAAGCTCCAAATTTCTAACTATAGAGGGCAAGATTGCGGATGAGTTTACAATCAAAAAAGACAATTCAACATGTGTGGAGAAAAAACAGTGAGTAATATAAGCATAGTAATTTTAGCAGCCGGCAAAGGGAGCCGCATGAAATCCCCAAAGGCAAAAGTTCTCCACACGATTAGCGGAAAACCCATGCTTTACCATATCATCAAGGCTTCAAAAGAGATTTCAGATGATATCAGTGTTGTCGTAGCCCACCAGAAAGAGGCTGTGATTGAGCAGATGGGTCTCTATTTTGACGATATAAACTTTATTGTTCAAGATGCGGAGAACTTCCCCGGAACCGGCGGAGCGATGAAAAATATTGCACCTAAACATGAGAAAATTTTAGTTCTAAACGGCGACATGCCCCTTATAACTGCAGATGCTTTGAGAGGTTTTATGCAGAGCGAAGCAGAGATAATCATGTCGATATTTCAGCTTGAGAATCCGGACGGGTATGGTCGCGTGATTATTGAGGATGCGCAGGTTCTCCGCATAGTTGAACAAAAGGATGCTTCGGAGTATGAGCTGGGTGTGACAAGCGTGAATGCAGGAATTTACGCCTTTTCAAAGAGTGTTTTAGAGAAGTACATTCCGCGACTAAGCAACGAAAACGCCCAACAGGAGTACTACCTGACGGATGTTATCTCCATGGCGAAAGCGGATGGCTTAAACATCACTCCTCTTTTGGTTGAGGAAGAGTGTTTTAAAGGCATCAATTCAAAACTTGATTTGGCATATGCGGAAGAGATAATGCAGGATAAAATAAAATCCGGATGGATGAATGCCGGTGTCATTATGCAGCTTCCCTCAACTATCTTTATTGAGGAGGGAGTAGTTTTCGAGGGCGAATGTATCATTGAAAACGGCTGCCGCTTTACGGGGAACACACATATAAAAGAGTCCCATATCAAAGCAGGAAGCGTTATAGAAAACTCTACCGTTATAAATTCGGATGTTGGACCGATGGCGCATCTCCGCCCACTCTCCCACATAACAGACACGCATATAGGGAACTTTGTAGAAGTCAAGCAAAGTAAACTCATTGGCGTAAAAGCAGGGCATTTAAGCTACATCGGCGACTCCGAGATAGATGAGGGAACAAACATAGGTGCAGGTGTAATCACATGCAACTATGACGGTATCAAAAAGTACAAAACCGTTATAGGAAAAAATGTTTTTATCGGCAGCGACAGCCAGCTTATTGCACCGATTACAATAGAAGATGATGTCATGATAGCCGCAGGAACGACACTCACAAGCGGTAAAATAGAGAAAGGTTCTTTAGCCATCAGCAGAGAAAAATTAAGAACAGTAAAAGATTTTTACTACAAATTTTTTGGTAAATTGAAACAATAAACCTCTCGCCAAACTCAAAACACACTCACTAAGGCTTCGCTAGTGCTGCAGAATCGTTCGCTTAGTTTTGAGTTTGGCGAGAAAGAAAGTGCTACATTAAAACATTTAGAGAGAGCGTTACTCTCTCTACTCTACAGTGAAATATTTATCTTTAAGTATTGTAAACGCTTTTAACTCTTTATCCCCATCAAGATTTAGCCCCTTAAGAGCTTTCGGATTTACAACATAAAATCCAAGTTGCACCTCTATTTTATCTTTAGCAAGAAGAGCGTTGCTGTAGTTTATAACCCGTTTTTCCTCACTCTTAATCATCGTATCTTCTAAAACTGCATTCGCCGTCCATGGCATAGACGGCGCATTGTCGCGACCGAGCACTTTAACAAAAGTTTGCGTCTGTAAAGCCATAGTTTTGCCCTCTCTTATAAGATTTACTCTCAGCTGTACAACCCTTAGCGGATGCGTCATAAGGTTATGCGGTGCTTTATTTTCTACAACAACACTAAAGCCATTCGCCGTTTTTTCAAACCCCAGTTCAACATACTTTGACAGCATCTCCGGCTTGTGTCTAGCCCCTGCAAAACCGTGAAAAGCGTGTTTTTCACTCATTCTAATCGTTGTTGCACTTCCTTGGACTTTTGGCATGTGGCAAGTGATACAATTTTGTTTTTTATCTTTAGCACCTTTTTCATCTGTTTCACATATCGTAAACTTTTCCGCATTTTGTTTATGCGAATGGCATCCCATGCACACTGCACCTGTATAAAATTTCTCATTTGTGTAGTCAATCGCATGATAAGGTGAACCGACCGTTGTTTTATTTAAACCAAGCATGGAGGTTTCATGTGTGTACTTCACTTTTTCTTTTTCTCTTCCGGCTTCGGCAGAGAAAAATGTTTTTTCCTCACTTGTATATATATTTGTATTTTCTTGCGCATGAAGCTCCACATCTTTTATAGCATGACAACTTGAACATGAAAAACCTTGCTGCACTTCATCTGTTTTTATAGCAGTTTCTTTTTTAATATTTGGCGTATGACAATTCGCGCACTTATAATCGCCGCTTTCTCTAGCCGGATGTTTATCCCAAACCGCTTTATGAACTTTGTCATCATCAACGGAAGATTTTTTGTGCATAGAACTCCCAAACTCTTCAACAATAGCCGGATGGCATTTTTTACAGGTATCCGTTTGGGCACCCGCAAAAAGGAGCGACGACAACGAAAGTATCAGAAGTAACATTTTTTTCATAACAAGTATCCTTTAAATTGAATTTACATTTTATTCAACTAAGAGATTTTTTTTCTTGATTTGTATCAAAGGATAATTTTTTTAGATAAACTATTCAAAATTATCAGGAAATATTTTGAAAATAATCCATTTCAGCGACACTCACTTAGGCTACAACGACCTTGAAGTAATAAACGAAGAGAACATAAACCAAAGAGAAGCGGACTTTTACGATGCTTTTTCTCAGGTTGTAGAGCAGATAAAAATTATCAAACCGGATTTTATCATCCACACAGGCGATCTGTTTCACCGTTCCAGCCCAAGCAACCGAGCTATCACCTTTGCACTTGAACAGTTCAGAATCATAAACTCTCTAAACATTCCATTCATTCTCATCGCTGGAAACCACTCCACTCCGCGGACAAATTTAAGTTCACCCATTCTGAAAATTTTTGAGAACTTTGAGAACATCCATGTTTCTTTCAATCAAGAGTATAAAAAAGTGGTGTTTAAAGACACAATTTTCCACACCCTGCCGCACATGAACGATGAAACTACGGCACTTTCTCAAATCGAACTTTGCGAAGCTGAAATTGACGCGAGCAAAAAAAACATCATGATGATGCACTGCTCCGTGGGCGCGAGCTACCTCATGCAGGAGTTTGGCGAGTGGGTTTTTCCTCATGACAAGGAGTACATGTTTGCAAAAATGGATTATGTGGCACTCGGACATTGGCACGGTTTTGGTCGTGTCGGCAAACATGCAAATGTTTACTACAGCGGTTCGACCGAACGCACAAGCCTGAACGACAAACGCAACTCCAAAGGGTTTGTAGAGATTACCCTTGAGGACAACTCCAAAACTGTTTCTTTGTTCGACACCGCAGATATACAATTCAAAGAGATAAGAATTCGCCCAATTGTGCAAAAAGAGCTGGATTGCGAAGATTATGAAAACGCACTCATAGATGCAAGCGACACCCTAAACGCCATAGTCGAAGTGAAGCTCATAAACCTCACACCTCTGCAATCCATCGACATCCAAAACTCCGACATCAAAAAACTCTTTCCAGATGCCATGAGTGTCACCGTCAAACGAGAGTTCAAACTTGGCACAAACGAAACAAACCTAATCGACATCGAGGCACTCTCTTTGGAAGAGTTTTTTTTAACGCACATCAAAGAGGACGCAAACGAGGCAGAGTTTGAACGACTCAAAGGCAAAGTGCAAGAGCTATTTGCACAATATGAGGAGGCTTGTGATGATACTCTCTAAACTCCACTTAGAAAATTTCAAAAAATACAGTGCCTATGAGATTGAATTTGGAGAAGGGCTTGTGGGCATTATCGGCAAAAACGGAAGCGGAAAATCTACTCTTTTTGAAGCGATACTTTTTGCACTTTATGGCGAACTCAAGAACAGAGGCACAAAAGATATCATCAGAAATGCGAATGCCTCCGAAAAAGATGCTGTTGTCGTTGAACTCGAATTTGAATTTGAGGGAGTTGCTTACAAGGTACAAAGGGAGTTTAGAGGAAAAAGCCTCACAGCAAACGCAAAACTCTACAAAAACTCTGAACTCACAACCACGGGAGCAAAAGAGGTCACAACCGCCATAATCAACCTCACAAAGATGAGCAGAGATGCCTTTATGCACACACTCTTCGCTTCACAAAAAGAGCTGACAAGCCTCAGCATGCTCAAAAATGAAGACCGAAAAAAGATGATACGAAAATTGCTCGGGCTTGAAAAAATCGACTTCATAGAAAACTCTCTAGTAGAAAAAAGCAGAGAGCTCAAACGGGAAATAAGTGCTTTTGATGAAGTGCTTTTAAGCGGTGAAGATGTAAAAACAAAACAGGAGCAGATTCAAACCAACCAAGCCGTAAAAGAGGCATTTGCCAAGGATGTGGAGCTAAAAACAAAAGAGTTAGAAGCCATCAAACTCCATGAGCAAAAGCTAAAAAAAGAGCTTGAAATTTTTGCCAAAACAAAGGAACAAAAACAGAAGCTTTTTTCAGAGCTTGAACTCATAAAAAACACAAAAAGCTTGGAATTGCTAAACGAGGCAAAGCTCATCGCCGAGAATCATGAGCTAGAACACAAACAGCAAAAACTCGTAGAACTTTCTCACTTCAAGACAGAGTATCTCTCCGCTGGGGAACAACTCAAAATCCATGAGAAGCTCAAAGAGTTCCATCTCAAAAAAGAGGGGCTCAACAAAGAACTCGTGCAACTCAGAGAGCAATACACCAAAAGCAAAAGCGACATTGCTGCCCTCGAGGTGGCATGTGGAAATTACGATGAACTTCTGTTGAATGCAAAAAATTTAGAACTGAACCTCGCCATGTTGCAAGAGCAAATTAACACCAAACACACCATCGAAAACGAGCTCAAAGCCGAAATATCAAGCGAACAAAAACAGATAGACCTCACAAACGAAAAAATCGCAAAACTGAGAGAACTCGGAAGTGATTCAGCCTGCCCAACTTGCACACGACCGCTTTTGGAAGAGTATGACAATGTTATAAACTCACTTGTCGAGACGGTAAACAACACGCACCAAACAAAGATAAACGAATACCAAAAACAGCTCCAAAATGTAGTGACGCAAAAAGCTGCATTTGAAGCAGAGAAAAAACCAAAAGAGAAAGAGTTTATAGAGCTTTCAAACACCATAAAAGTGATAGAAAGCAAACAAAAAGACCTCAAAATCGCACAAGAGCATTTCAAACAGGTAGAACAAAAAGGTCTCAAAAACAAAGAGGAACTCAAAGAGTTGGAGCAGTATATTTACGATGAGAAACTGCACAATTCTATTAAAACAAATTTCGCCCTTATCGAACCGCAATACAAACATGTAATAAGTCTAGAAATAGAGCTCAAACGCGCACCGCTCGTAAAAACAGAACTCATTACCGTCATAAAAAAGACAGAAGAGCTGAGTGTTGCAGAGAAGGCAAAAGAGACAGAATTCCACCTTGTCATCTACGAAGATGTAAAGCACAAACACACGCTTGAAGAACATGAAGCAACGCTTAAAACCATAGAGACAAAAACGACACATTTGAATGAGATAAAAGTGCAAATAGCACGGATAGACGGCGAAATAAAAACTATTCAAAACGCCCTTGAAAACAACGAAACACAAAAGAAAAAAGTGCAGACCAAAAAAGATGATTTGGTCGATTATGAGAAAATCAAAACAAGCCTTGCAGAGTTCAAAACCAAACTCAATGCAAAAGTTGCACCGCGAATCTCTAGCATCGCCTCAGAGATGTACTCTCAAATCACAAAAGGCAAATACCAACACATAGAAGTAAGCAACGACTTCGACTTTTTCATCTACGACGAGGGCAAAAAGTACCCGATTGAAAGATACTCAGGCGGAGAAATAGACCTAGCAAACTTGGTGTTACGCATAGCCATCTCAAAAACTCTCACAGAACTCAGCGGAGCAAGTAGCATAGGATTTTTGGCGTTTGATGAAGTGTTCGGAAGTCAAGACGAGGCAAGAAGGATGGAAATACTAGAAGCTTTCCACACCATCAAAGAGCAATACCGACAGATATTTTTGATATCCCATGAAATGGAGATTAAGGAGATGTTTGAGCGGGTTGTGGAACTTTAAAAATGGAAATTTAATGAAATTACTTAATACAGAAATAAAAGATGAATTTATACTCGTTCATAATAATCAAAATTATAATGTAGATTACTTTGCTAAACCAGATAGATACTATAATAATTGTAATTACTTATGTGAAAAATCTATTGAATACGATGAAATCAAAACACTTAGTGGCAAAGAATTAATTGAAAACCTTTCTATGAGTATTTATAACTTTGAAGCCATAAATGATAATTTAAATTGGTTTGATATAGCAAATAATCATGAACTACTAATATTCAAATTTCATTTTTCTATTGAATGGTATACGTGGAATGAAAAAATAAACCTGAAAGAATACGTTGATTTATTATCAATAAAATTAGATAATATCTCTAATATCATTAGTTCGGGCAAATACATAGATGAAGGTAAACAATACATTTCGTTCGCTATTGTGTTTGAATTAAACAATATAATAAATGATTGTTATAATGAAATCTCTTCCACTTTATCAAAATTACATCAAGAAATTATAGAAACATATAACAAGGGAGAGACTACTAATATAATCAAAAGATGTATTGAATTTGAACCTGAATATTATCAAGCTGGGCTTGGTATATTAAACTATTTCGGTACTGTTGTAAGAGAAAAATATCCTGATGGAAATGCAAAAGTAAAAATAGAACAAAATGGTTACTCTGTTACTATGACAATTGAAACAAAAGATGGAGAAAAAGAAACAATAGAAAAATTACTCCAAAATTACGAGCTTGTAATTATTGGAGAACAAGAACCTGAAACTTTTTTTGACACGCCACTTCAAATAATAAACTTGAATCATGAACTAGGAATAGCTAAACTTAGAATAGAAACACAAAAAGAACTACTTGCATATCAGAATAAAGAACTTATGGATATAAAAAACTTATTCAAACATGCTTTAACTCAAAATAATTCACCAATAATAAACATGGAAGTATCTCCAATTATTACTGTTGAAATGAAACAAACAACAAAAGTATCTCTTATAAATAATATTTCAGAAATATCATCAGAGTTAAAAAAAATCATCAACGATTGCGATGATAATATGATTAAAACATATTTAACTGATGTTAATAACGAAGTCCATAAAATTACTAAAGAAGAAGATAAAAACAAAGTAAAAGAGTCTTCAGCTTTAAGTAAAATAAGAGCATTAGTAGAAGATGCAAACAAAACAGGTAGCGCATTAAATACCTTTCTAGATTCTGTCTCAAATGGAGTTGATACCATGCAAAAAATTGGTAAAAAATATAATGCTATTGCAGAATGGTGTGGAGCTCCGCAAGTACCATCCATCTTACTCTAAAAATAATCTAATTTTTAATTTTAGATTGCAGATAACTACTTGTTATTATCTGCAAAATTCACATACTAAGTGAAACTCTCATACTTTTTTCTCCGCAAAAAAGTATCAAAAAAGCTCTTGCAACGGCTTCGAGCTTGACTGCGTCAAGTTCCCAATAAATAGCAAATCCATTCCTAAAAATGCAAAACTCACTTCGTTCAAACAGTTGCATTTTCTTAACAGAATTCCTTTACTATTTCTTGGCTCTGCAGATGTTGCAACTGATGGAAGTAGCTTAGTCGTCTTTTTGTGTCACTTTGGATTTTAGTCTTTTTGACCAAGTGTAGTCGTTAAGAAAATCAAACTGTCTGAGGAGTGTAGCGACGAGTTTTTGATTTTTAGACGGAGCGACCGAAAAAAGGCGTTAAGAAATCCAACCGTGATACGATTTTTGGTTACTTTTATAAAAAAGTGACAGATACTCTGCGATGTCGAACAATATAGTCTGAAATAAAGTGAACTCATTCACCTTATTTGAGCCATCTCATACCGAACAAAAACAGAAACCTTTAAGGTCACAAATTGTGACCTTAGAAAAAATCATTTCAAAATGTCATATTTTTAAAAATACTCATTTTTTTACGCCATGATAAATAAAAGTATCTAGGATTGGTTATGAACGCAATATCAGTTATAAACGAAGAGACTATAAAAAATAATATCTACACGATACGAGGTTTTCAAGTGATTCTTGATAGTGATTTGGCAGAACTTTATTGTGTTGAATCAAAAAGATTAAATGAGCAAGTAAAAAGAAATATTGATAGATTTCCTGAAAATTTCAGATTTCAACTTACAGAAAATGAGTTTAACAACTTGAGGTCGCATTTTGCGACCTCAAGTTTGGTATCACAAAATGTGACACCTTATCATGGAGGAAGAAGATACTTACCTTATGTCTTCACAGAACAAGGCGTGGCGATGCTCTCGGCTGTACTCAAAAGTCAAACAGCGGTGCAAACGAGTATTTATATCATCAATGCTTTTGTCCAAATGAGAAAGTTCATCTCAAACAATGCTCTCATATTTCAAAGATTAGATTTGCTTGAGCAAAAGCAGTTTAAAACGGATGAAAAAGTGGATGCTGTTTTGAATGCCATCGAGGACAAATCTATCAAGCCCAAGCAAGGTATCTTTTACGATGGGCAGGTTTATGATGCTTATTTGTTTGTCTCTGAGCTTATCAAAAGTGCAAAGGAGAGCATCGTGCTGATTGACAACTACTGTGATGAGAGCGTACTGACTCTTCTTTCAAAAAGAGAAGCGGATGTAAAAGCCACCATCTACACCAAAAATCTTACAAAACAGTTGCAATTAGACCTACTAAAACACAACTCACAATACCCTAAAATAGAGCTAAAAAAGTTTGATTCTTCCCATGACAGATTTTTGATACTTGATGAAAAAAATGTTTACCACATCGGTGCAAGTCTCAAAGATTTGGGCAAAAAATGGTTTGCATTTTCAAAGTTTGAAATGGACGCTTTAGATATTTTGTTAAGACTTGAAAAATAAAAACTTATTTACACGCCCTTTCCAAAAGTTATGCTTCTCTTCGCTCACACCGAAAATTTTAATTAAAGCTTAATGTGATTAAAATATGCAAGGCATCTTGAAAGTTATAATTTCTTATTTTGCTAAAATTATTTAAAGGAAATTACATGAAAGTTTCAAAACTTGTTTTATCATTTGTATTGAGTGTATCTCTGTTTACTCAAGTTCTATCGGCGCAGATAGCTTCAACTGAAGCGATTCTTGGGCAGTCTGCAGTATCGTCTAAAGAAAAGCTTGTTCAAATCATATCCCGAGAGGATGTGGCAAAAAGATTTCAGGAGTTGGGTGTAGATTCGAAAATAGTTGAAGCAAGAGTTGCTTCTATGACGGACGAGGAAGCTTCAAAAGTCGCACATCAAATTGATACATTGCCGGCTGGTGCAGATGCAGGCATGTCAATAGTCGGTGCTGTTATTTTTATTTTTCTAGTTTTACTCATTACGGATATTCTTGGAGTAACAAAAGTTTTTAACTTTACGAAATCTGTACGTAACTAATCAATTGAAAACAACCAAACTTCTCTCTTTCTTTTTTGCAGTAGCCACTTTGATTAGTTCAAGTGGTTGCGCACCAAAAAATCCTCTGCCTTTAAACAATAATTACTCTTCATATAAGATAGATGTCCCTTTTGTAACCCCTCGTTCCGAACTTTGTGCCTCAACATCCATAGAGATGGTTTCATCTTATTGGAAATCACGAACACCTTATGTTCCTCGCTTGTCACTCTCTGAGTTAGATGAGCGAACATTGATTCCTGCAAAAGGCGGTACGCTGCAGATAGAACTTATTGCCGCGGCAAGGGCTGATGGTCTGCTTGTTTATCCGATTGAACCGACGTTTGATGCACTTTTTTCTGAACTCTCCGAGCATCATCCGGTAATTGTATTGGTAAACAGAGGCTATTCTTGGTATCCGCTTTGGCATTATGCTCCTGTTACGGGGTATGATGCGAAGGCGCAAACCATTTTGATGCATTTCGGCGATACGCCAAATGAAGCAGTGCCGATTGGAACATTTACGGCATTATGGGAGAGAAGCGATAATTGGAGCGTTGTGCTTTTGCCTCCGGGGCAACTGCCTACATCCGCCACTGCAGAAAAATTTTTGCGCGCGGCATATGACCTTGAAAAAATAGGAATGTTGGACGAAGCCATCATAGCCTATAAAAGTGCTCTTTCGCGGTGGTCAAATGATATTCCTACCCTTATTGCCTTGGGAAATGCTTATTATAATTCGCATCAGATAACTAAGGCTGAACAGATTTATCGAAGAATATTATTGATTGATTCTAAACATCCGTTTGCTTTGAACAATCTGGCTGATCTTTTATGTCATACCGGCAGGTCAGATGAGGCATTAAAATTACTTGATCAAGTTGTTACAGAGGATATCGAAATAGAAGCTCTTATCAAACATACACGCAAAGAAATCCACGCTGGCTGTACTCCTTTCATAAAAAAATAATCTAAATTGTAATTACACATTCAGACTCTAATTGCGCATCAATTTTTATGTATTTAATTGTTCTTATAACCATAAAAGAAATAGTTTTCTTAAATTGGGATTTATTTCGGATGGGTACTTGCTAGGGCTTTAAATTGGAAAATTATTTATATTTTTCGATATAATTTCGTAAAAAATATATATTAAAGTTATGGATTACCGATGGAATTACACACACTCACGGAGACACAGCTTCAAGAGGCGATTAACACCTACTCTGAAACGCTCGCTTTAGAACCTTACCAAGCTGAACTTGTTAAACTACAACAGCATCTTGAGAGACATAAAAAAAAACTTATCATTCTTTTTGAAGGGCGCGATGCGGCAGGAAAGGGAAGTGTTATCGGAAGCGTGAGCAGATATATGAATCCTAAACACTACCGCATAGTAGCTCTTGGTCGCCCTACCGAAGAGGAGCTTACGCAGTGGTATCTTCAACGCTACATTAAACACTTTCCTCATGGCGGGGAGGTAGTGCTCTTTGATAGAAGCTGGTATAACCGTGCTATGGTAGAGCCTGTATTTGGTTTCTGTTCAAAAGAGGAGCATGAGCTATTTATGAAACATGTTATCCCTTTTGAAGAGTCTTTGGTTGAGCAGGGAACAATATTTATTAAACTCTATTTTAGCGTCAGCAAAGAGAAACAGGCACAAAGATTTGAGCAACGCCGTTCAGACCCGCTTCGCCAATGGAAACTAAGCGAAATTGATCTTCAGGCACAGAGCATGTGGGAGCAGTTTACAAAGACTAAATACAAAATGCTAAAAGATACAAATCACGCAAAGGCACCTTGGCATGTAATTCGTTCTAGCGATAAACATAAGGCAAGATTAGAGACTATGAAACTCATCCTAAATCAAGTTGATTATCACGGAAGAAGCCGTACGCTTGACTTTGGAATGGATGTAAGAACAGTTTTTACAGCTGAGCAAGAGCTAGCGATTATGGATAAACAAGCGATAAAAGATTTGAAAAATAAGGTGTAAATTAAGTATATTATAAGGCTTTTTACTTTAAAATCCCACCCGTTTTAAAGCACTTTATAAAGCCTTAAAATCTCTACTTCTCTATAACTTTTTGGGGTGTCGCCAAGCGGTAAGGCCTCGGTTTTTGGTACCGATATTCGGGGGTTCGAATCCCTCCACCCCATCCACAAAATCAATCTATTCTTATTAAGGCTATAAATTGGAAGATTCTGCAAACGACTTACTGACACTTGGGATAAGAACTTTTGTGCTTTTATCTATTCTTGGAGTTTTTTTCTATATATTGAGAGGAAAAAAAGAGGATAAGAATTAACATACGTCAATGTATATTAATTCTCGCTAGAGAGTATAAAATTTATTTTTTATTTAAATTTGTACTGTTTCCATTCATACCGCACTGACAACCTGCCCCACACTGGCACGGTTTAGGACATTGACAATTAGGATTGTTACACTGACCTTCATTTATACCGTTTAATCTATCTTGTGCAGCAGTACACCCCGAACTTAAAAACATCATTCCTAAAACCGCAGCTATTTTCAGTACATTTTTCACATTTCTTCCTTTAATTTTGATGACTTTGATTGTATCTGCAAAGATGTTAATTGCAAATTAATCATTGTTTATATATTTTGGAATCAAGCTCTTGATTCTTTGATATATTTTAATAAAATCAGTTGAGTAAACTCTATTTTGAGCAATTGAGGTTATAAAGTTCGTGTCTCTATTCCACCTTGGAACTAGATGCATATGGATATGTTCGGCTATCCCTGCCCCACCCGCTGCTCCAAGGTTCATTCCTATATTTACACCATGTGCATTAAATCCCTCTTTTAGAAGCCTAACGCATTTTTGAGCCAAATCGCTCATATGCAGCCAAACAGCACTATCTAACTCTTCAAGTTTATCTGTATGAAGATGCGGAATTATCATAAAATGTCCCGGAGTGTAAGGGTAAAGATTCATAACAATAAAACAGTGTTCATCCCTATAAAGTACCCGATGTTTTTCATCATCGGAAGGAGTAAGAGTTATGTTACAAAAAACGCACTCTTGCACTTCTTTACCAGCAATATAATCATCTCGCCATGGGGCGTATAGAATCTCTTTCATAATGTATCTTCTCCTTGTAAAAAAGCAAATCTAAAACCTAAATAAAGTTAGGTGCATCATTCGCAAATAAAATAATATCACCTGCTTTTGTTTGCTCTGCTAAAACATCAACAAGTTTTGATTTATCGCTCAGCATGATTTTTGTTTTGACATCTAAATTTTTCTCAAAGAGTTCTGCATTGAGTGCGCCTGTAACTATTGCAATATCAAAGACACTGTTTATGGCATGGATAAGTTTTAGATTGAGCTCTTCACTGCTCTCTACTAAACCCGGAGTAACAATCACTTTACGTCCGCCATGAAGAGAGCAGAGTCTTACGCCCTCTAGCATTCCGTCTATATTTCCGTTATAGCCGTCGTCAATGATGAGTTTTCCGCCTGCTTTTATCATCTGAAGCCTGTGTTCTACGGGTTTTAGCTCTTTTACTGCTTGGATTATCTCTTCATTTGACATGCCGAAACTTTTAGCAATTTTTGCAGCCACGGCTATATTCATACTTTGAAATTCGCCTAAAATATCTGTGTGGAGAGAGAGAATTTCATCACCGATTTTGAGTTCAAACTCCGTTGCTTCAAGTGTTGCATGGAGATTCAATATGTCATCACCAAAAAATGTCACCTTTGCATGCGGCTCGTCTGTTACAGAAGTGTGGATAAAAGCCCGTTCAAGCCTCGGTGACTGCATAATCTCAAGCTTTGTTGCAATGATATTTTCTAGAGATTGAAAATACTCGATATGTGCCTCACCAACCTTTCCGACTACAACTGTTTGAGGCTCTAAAAATGTAGTAATCTCATAGATATCACCGCTCTCCCTCGCACCCGCTTCACACACATAAATCTCGCTGTCTGCAGGAAGTGAGTTATTGACATCGCCCACAATCCCGCCTATTGTATTTACACTTCTTGGTGTCGCATAAACTCTAAACTTTTTACTCAAAATCTGCGCCACGAAATTTTTAATGCTTGTTTTGCCATAGCTTCCGGTTATGCAGATAATTTGTAAATTATCCATTTCTCTGAGTCTCTTTTTTGCCTCTTTTTTGTACACCATAAAAAGGAACTTTTCTATCAAAGTGCTCACGATGTATGCAAATGCAAGCGGCATAAAAACACTGTAGGTTCCACATGCCAACTTAAGCGTGCAAAGCAGATTAAAAAAGAGCACCAAAGAGATTAAAAGAGTAAGAAATCTTTTGACTCTCCATGTTAGTACCAGCTTTTTATCCAACCTTTTATGCCAGAGAAACAGAGCCGGCAGAAGAGCAATATAAAAGAGTATTGCAAAGTATTGACCCAAAACATAGTAGGCGATAAATGGAAGAATAAAATAGAAAAGGTGCCATAGCGGCTTGTGATGCTTGAGCACTACACGAGAGAGTTTATAATCATACCATTGAAGATTTGTAATGAGATACCAACCTAAAGCCATAACAAAAAGCAAGTTTGTCACAAATGCGATGAAGATTTTATATTCTTCCATGTTAATGCTCCAGAGTTTTTAGAAATGTTGCTTCGATATGTTGCGAGATGTCATCTGCCTTGTACATAAAAAAGTAGTGGTCGCCCTCATACACATTAAGCGTAGAATCTTTTATTAAAGAGTTTATCTTTTTTGCAGAGCTAAGGGGTGTTGCACTGTCTTTTTCACCCCAGCAAAGGAGAGCTTTTCCGCCGTAAGCTGCAAACTCATCTTTAAAATTTTCATTAACAACATTTTTAAAAGTTTGATACATCGGCTCACTTAAATTTTTAGCATCGTCTGCCACAAAAAGATTTCTGAGTGTTGTAAATCCAAAGATTTTAAGCAGTTTAAAGAGTGCGATTTTTGCCTGAACTTTTAAAGGTTTTGTAACATAAATCCCAGCACTTGCAACCAGTACAAGCACTTTTGGCTCAAGCAGAAGTGCTACTTTACCGCCAAAAGAGTGACCCAAAATAATGTCTTTTTGAGCATTTATATGCACCATCAAAAGCTCAACAATCCTTGCATAATCTGCTGTTTGCAGAGTTAGGTTGCATGTAGAGCCGCCAAACCCGGGTAAGTCGATATAGATGTGACGAAAATGACTCATGTGTTGTGAAAACACCTGTTTCATCAAATTTTTGTTGCTCCCCCAACCATGTAAGAGTATCAAATCAACCTTTGCATGCGGATTGACTATCTCATAACTCATATTGATAGTATGTTGATTATACTGGATAGACTTGATTGCCATTATTTACCTTTGGCACTTGAAATGGAGTGTATATATTCATACGAAACTTTTGCTCTTTTGGCATGTGGAAGTGATTTTGAGAGTGATTCTATGCAAGCACCAAAATCTTCAAAAAGGTAATTCGCCATGGAGCCTGGAATCGGGTTTATCTCATTTAAATAGACTTCATCATTAATAACAAAAAAGTCACATCGAATTAACGCACCCTCAAATAAACCTCTATACGCCTTTTCAAAATTTGCCTTAAGTTTTGTAATTAATTTATCACTAATTTCTGCTTTTAAAACCTGATCGCTTCTTGCAAAATCCATATACTTCTTTTCAAAATCCAAAAACTCATTTTTTTGAGGCTCTTCTACGATAGAGAAGTGCATCTTGCCATTTGCCATAAAACCGGCTAAGTTGTACTCTTTTACACCATTAATAAATGGCTCAACTAAAATATTATTATCAAACTCAAAAGCGGTGTCGAGTGCATAATCGAGTTCGCTCTCTTCTTTAACTATGCTCACGCCTATAGAGCTTCCAAGGGTTGCAGGCTTGATAATAATCGGATAAGGAATTGCTATATCTTTGTGTTCATTTTTACTTAAAACTTCATATGGAAGACTCTTTATCTCTTTTGCCGTGCATAAATATTTTGTGTATCTTTTGTCATACGAAAATACGCAACCATTCGTTCTAGGACCGATGTATTTGATGGAGTAAAAATCCAAAAGT
This sequence comes from Sulfurimonas sp., assembly GCA_041662225.1. Lineage (GTDB taxonomy): Bacteria > Campylobacterota > Campylobacteria > Campylobacterales > Sulfurimonadaceae > Sulfurimonas. Next base: position 201,519 of record JBAZSX010000001.1, on the reverse strand, counting down.
GCAGCAATAGTTCCGTCTTCGCCGTCTGCTCCATGAATAAGATTTAAAACAGTGCCGGAATGCGCAACGGACGAGAAGAGATTTTTCTGGAAAAAAGAGCCGTTTATCAAACTCAATTTTGGCATCCTTTTATGCTCACCTTTTGAAAAAGTGGTTGCTTTCATTTTTGATGGATTTATCAAATAAAATGTGTGGTCTTGGTCACAAAAAACGAAACTTAAATCAAATCCTGACAACTTAGCCTTGAGCGTTATCGCACTTACGATGCTAATTTCGTGTTCGTAACTAGCACCTCCAAATAAAATAGTTAATTTCAATATTTTTTCCTTATAGAGTTTGTAATAATTTCAGTGCCTCTTTTACAAGTACGGCAGTATCGCTGCCCTCACATGCACTAAGAGCTTTTACTATTTTTGCTTTTGTAAATCCTAAAGATTCCAACGCCTCACTTGCTTCATTGAATGATTTTGTTTTTGGTGAAGCGGCGACAAGCATCTCTTCATCAAAACCACTCAATTCTACCAATATCCGCCCAGCACTTTTTGGGCCGATTCCAGGAACTTTTTGAACTGCCTTAATATCTTTATTGTTTATGACTGCCGCAAACTGGGATGGTGTATAAGTGGAACAGATGGCAATTGCCACCTTTGGACCAACTCCGTTTATCTTTAAAAGTCTGGTAAAGAGTGCTTTTTCGCTACTGTCTAAAAACCCGAATAAAATTTGTGCATCTTCACGAATAATATGCGAAATAAAAAGTTTAACCTCACACTTCGGCAGTGCCGAAAATGTTTTTAAAGAGATAAAAACTTCATAAACCACACCTCCGACTTCCACATGTACAAAGGTCGGTTCTCTGTACTCAACAATTCCTTTTAAACCTACTATCACTCTTTTAAAGCCTGTATCTCGAATATGCCATCATCAACCTCAACTAAACCAAAAACTTTTTCATGTGAACCTTCTTTTGGAAAATAGACGACATCAATCGGCGGATCAATCAGCTTAAATTTTATCTCATTATACCCGATCCAGTGATCTCTATTTATTACTCTCGCATCAAATATATTATCCTGCAAAGATGCCGAATCTGCAGTTAATAGTTGAAGAGTATCTTTTTTTATATCAAAATCTTTTTTTAAAGTAGAGAGAGTCTCCTGCATTGCATTAAAATGTTTATACTGTCTCACAAAAGAAGTCGGCATTTTTACACCATTTTTCTTATAGTGCATCAATCTTTTTTTAACATCATTAAAGGATGCAGCGTTCTCCTCAATAAGACTCATATATTTAACTATCTCTTTTTTAATATCTCTAATCTCAATTTCAATCTCATTTACTTTATCTTTATTTTTATTTACACTATTCTTTGCATCTTTTTTAAGCAAAGGGTCAATAGTAAAAACATTCTCGCCGCCATGGAGCTTTTTTATCTCTATAAATCTAGAAGCTGTTGCTTTTACATAAGATGCACACACCTCAATAGTTATCTCTTTAGCACGGATTTCACCACCTATTGCTTGCATTATAAGAGCTTCGTCACAATCAACAATACCATGCTCTAATCTGGTAATATTGACTTTTTTGCCATAAGCAGCTCCCTTATGAATATTTATTTTTAAACTCTCCGCCCGTATTTGTGAAGTTTTATGCGTTTGACCTTCTACAACTGCTTTTATAGCATTGATTTTTGCATTCGAACCTACATTTCCCTCAATATGTATTTCAGTGACTTCAACTACCATACCGTTTCCGACAGCATCTTTATCAGAGTTGGCCTCTTTAACATTTATAGAAACATCCGCACTTAAAGCAGTTGAAATTGAACCTGTTGATTTAAAATCTATCGAGCCTATGTCCATCTCTTTTTTTATGGTATAGGTTGTTCCTTCAAGTGAAATATAACCGTTTACATTGGCAAAATATTTAGTACTTTTTGTATCATCAACGATTGTTATTGTACTGTCAACGCTGAATTTTGGCTCATTCTTAACTTCAGGCGGCTTTGGTGCCATAAATTCACCCCGACAATTTCTGCCGGGTTTACCCTCTATCGGTTTTATATATTCTATAAGAAGTTCATCTTTAACTACACTTTTTATAAATCCGCGGGCAGAGTAGTCAACTTTTTCATTATCTGCATGCTGCTCTTTCTCTTTTTTATAATGAAAAACTAAAGCATCATCTAAAGTAATCGTAGGTTCAAAGCTCTCCGCAATCAATATAGTTTCGGATTTGTTATAAACCACTTTCTCTTCTACTCTCACATAAGAAGAGAGCTTAAAGACTGCATCACCCAACATCTCATCAAAAATATTTACCAACACCCCTGCACGAATTTTCCTTTTATTTATCATCATCAAAAGGTCTTGCTCAAAGTTTTTGTTATACTCTACCTTAGAACCCTCTTTGATGCTGAGATAAACTTTGCACTTTGTGGCATTGGCGCCGACTGCCAAATTAAAATCTTTATATAAATCTTCGTCTTGCTCTTTTTGAAAAAATTCAATTTCATACATCTGTTTAATTTGAAAGTTTGGATTTAAGAAGGCATCTTTTTCGTCTAGTTCATAAAGCTCGTCAGCTGTAATCTCTTCCCATTCATGCTCTGTGCCATCTTTATTTTCTCTAACATATGTTTGAATATCTAAAATATTAAAATCTATATTCTCCATTTTTATATCATAAGTTTTAGCTAATGTCATTAATTCTTTGGCTACATTTTGGGTTCTGATAACAGTGGGACGCATACTTTTTGATACTGAGTCAGATTTTTTTGTTGAGCCAAAGAATGCCATGTATTCTATCCTTATAAAAGTTTAATTTTTTAGGGTCTTCATTTTAACCGAATATTTGTTAAAATTTCGTAAAAATTATGAGAAGCCCATGTTTAAAGCTATTTTTACTAACAGTTTCGGGATTTTATTCTCAAGAGTTTTAGGATTTTTAAGAGATTTAATGACTGCCTCCGCACTCGGTGCAAACATTTATAGCGATATATTTTTTATCGCTTTTAAGCTTCCAAATCTTTTTCGCCGCATCTTTGCAGAAGGAGCTTTTACGCAAGCTTTCATGCCGGCGTTTGCCCGTTCAAAACACAAATCTGTTTTTTCGGTCAATATATTTGTAATTTTTCTCTCCATCATACTCATCATAACTCTTTTGGTAAATCTATTACCGACTCTTGCAACCAATGCTGTAGCAGTTGGTTTTGATAAAAAAACCATAGAGCTCGCAGCACCCTTTGTAGCCATAAATTTTTGGTATCTTCCGCTTATTTTTATAGTTACATTTTTAAGTACACTTTTACAATATAAACACCACTTTGCTACATCGGCTTTTTCTACGGCTCTCTTAAATATATCGCTTATTTTAGCTCTCTATTTCTCAGAAAATAAAAGTCAAAGCGAAATAGTCTATTACCTTAGTTTTGGTGTTGTCATCGGCGGAGTTCTGCAGCTCATCGCACATGCTATAGCCATATATAATTTAGGATTATGCAAACTCTTTCATGGCGGATTTAGATACCTGAGAGTAAAGTCAAAAATCATTCAACATGAGACAAAAAAATTTCGCTCACAATTTTTTCCTGCTGTTTGGGGTAACTCTACCGCACAAGTGAGCGGATTTTTAGATACATTTTTTGCCTCTTTTTTGGTAACGGGTTCTATCAGCTATCTCTACTATGCAAATCGCATTTTTCAACTTCCTTTGGCCCTCTTTGCCATCGCAACATCTATAGCTCTTTTTCCGCGCATTGCGAGATTTTTAAACAACTCGGATGAACAAAAAGCTCTCGCCTACATGAAAAAAGCCTTTTGGTTTTTGGCATTTTTACTCACTGCAAGCACACTTATTGGATATATGTTAGCTCATGAAATGACGAAACTTCTGTTTGAGCGAGGTGCATTTACCTCAAATGACACGCAAACAACTACCTTTGTTTTACAGATGTACATGATAGGACTGATTCCATTCGGGCTTCAAAAACTGCTTCTGCTCTGGCTCTACGCAAAAGAGATGCAGATGCAAGCTGCAAAAATAGCAACGGCTTCTCTTTTTACTTACATACTTTTTTCAGCCTCTCTCATCTTGCCGATGGGTGCCGGAGGTCTGGCGCTTGCAAGCACTATCAGCGGTTTTGTGAGTTTCTTTTTGACAATCAAAGCATTCGGAGCAAAAAACTTTTTTGATATTCTTTTAAATAAATATGCTATTTACCTGATTATCGGCACGATTTTCTTGACTCTATTACTTACATTTTTAAAAGATTTTTTAGCTCCTTATATTCAATAGAGCTTTTGAAAACTTAATTTACAAAAATTTAATGTGCTATAATTATGCACATACTTCATACACATAGGAGATACAGATGACAGCATTTTATAATCCACATGCCAAGAAAAAAGCAACAAATCTGAGTATCAATTCTGATTTACTTCAAAAAGCAAAAGAGCTTCATATCAATATCTCGAACTCCTTAGAAAAGACTCTTATTGAGCTTATAAAAGAGCAAGAGATGAAAAACTGGGCATCTCAAAATAAAAGTTCCATCAACAGCTATAATGAAAGAGTTGCAAAAAACGGCACTTTTAGCGATGAAATAAGAAGTTTTTAATGGCTCAATTTGATATTTATGAAAATCTCAACACAAAAACAAATAAAGAGATACCTTATTTGCTAGATATTCAAAATAACATGCTCAAGAACTTAGCAACGAGAGTGGTTGTGCCTTTAGTTTTAAATATGAAACCGGCGAAAATACTCAATCCACAGTTTGAGATAAACGGCTCAAAAGTCACGATGTCCACAGCAGAGCTCGCAGGTATAGCGACAAACAACTTAGGTTCAATTGTCTGCTCAGCAGAAGATAAAAGAGATGAAATAATCTCAGCAATAGATTTTATGATAACTGGTTTTTAAAAGGAATAATTCATGTATATTTACGATTCAGTACAAAAAACAAAACGACTTTTTAATCCCCAAAATGAAGGCAGAGTAACTCTTTATGTTTGCGGACCGACTGTTTATGATGATGCACATTTGGGACATGCAAAGAGTGCTTTGGTTTTTGACTTGTTAGTAAGAGTTTTAAGAGCCAATGGCTACGATGTAACTTACGCCAGAAACATCACAGATATTGACGATAAAATTATCAAAAAAGCAGTGGAACAAAACAAGAGCATCAAAGAGATTACAGAGTTTTACACCGATGTTTTTCATAAAGAGATGGCACAGATTGGTGTCTCCCACCCTGATTTAGAACCCAAAGCCACAGAGAGTTTAGATGCCATGTATGCGCTGATTCGTAAACTGCTTGACTCCAAACATGCCTATCAAACAGTTGAAGGAGATGTTTATTTTGATACTGCAAGCGATAGCGAATATCTCACTCTCTCAAAAAGAGTTCAAAATGAGGATGAAAAAGTAAACCGTGTCGAGAACTCTTCACACAAAAGAAACAGTGCAGATTTTGCTTTATGGAAAAGTGTAAAAGACGGAAGTGTAGTTTTTGACTCTCCTTTTGGAGCGGGTCGCCCAGGGTGGCATGTGGAGTGTTCTGCCATGATAGAAAAACATTTGGCAGGTAAAGATACAAAGTTTGCCGTTGATATCCATGGCGGCGGAGCGGATTTGCTCTTTCCTCACCATGAAAACGAGGCGGCACAGACAAGATGCGGCACAAACCATGCACTGGCAAACTACTGGATGCACAACGGTTTCGTAAATATAGACGGTGAAAAGATGTCGAAGAGTTTGGGAAATAGTTTTTTTCTCAAAGATGCACTCAAAGTTTACGATGGCGAAGTACTAAGATTTTACCTTTTAAGTACACACTATCGAAGCAATTTCAACTTCAATGAAGAGGATTTAACCGCTTCTAAAAAACGCCTTGATAAAATTTACAGATTAAAAAAACGACTCTTTGGCTTAGCAGAGAATAGAGATAAAACTCTTTTTCAAGAGGAGCTTTTAAAAGCTCTGAGCGATGATTTAAACATATCAAACGCTCTGGCGCTCATTGACGAGATGGTTACTCATGCAAATGAAACACTCGACACTGCCGGAAAACATAAAGAACTCAAAGCAAAGACTCTCTCAAATATAGCTTACATTGAAGAGCTTTTAGGTTTTGGCGCTAAAAACCCATTTGAGTATTTTCAAAGCGGCGTGGATGAAGAGACAAAAACAAAAATAGCAGAGCTTATTTTAAAAAGAGACGAAGCAAAGAAAGCAAAAGATTTTGCAACTTCCGACAAAATAAGAGATGAAATTTTATCTTACGGAGTCAGCATAATGGACACTCCGCAGGGTACTTTTTGGGAAAAAGTGTAAAACTAAGTTCATATTTTTAAACTTTTTTCTAAATTATCCATTATGTCATAATTTAATCAGTTTAACCGTGTTACAATGTTCGAAGGTAATCCAAAAAAAGAGAAGAAGATGAATGTTCAAAAATATAAGTTAGCCACGATGTTTTCTATTATGTTTGCCGGTGCATTTATAGTTATATCCGGTGTGTTTTACTACTATAACTATTTGAAACAGACCGATGTTTTAAACTTAAACTTAAAATCTCAGGCGACAACTGTTTTAGACTTTGCAGATGTGCTTCTTGAGTCGAGAAATGAGAAGTTTTTTAGCGGCGAGTCAGGAGAAACTCCCCAAATTATTCAAAATGAGGTTTTTGATAAGTTTACAAGCATTTCAGGTGGAAAGGTATTCTTTAAAGAAGCTTCAAAAACACCTGTAAACACTAAAAATTTAGCAACACAGTATGAAGCAGAAACAATAGATGAGTTTGCAAACAATAAAAAGCTTAAAGAGATACAAAAAGTAGTAAAAGAGTCGGGCAAAGAGTACTACATGCTATCCCGTCCTATGATTGCAGAGGAGAAGTGTATTGCATGTCATCCGACTTGGACAGTGGGCAACGTTATCGCAATTGAGAATGTAAGAATAGACATGAAAGATTTTCATGCAGCTCTTAGCAGTAATATATTTTTAAATATTTTGACCGGTTTTATAAACATAGTCATTATCTTAATGCTTACGCATTTCCTGTTCAATAAATATGTCTCAAGCAGAATAAATAAGCTTTTAAAACTTATATTTAGAGTAGAAAAAGGAAACTTTATAATAGATGACATCATTGAAGGAGAACCTTTAGCGCAGGGCAGCAGTAAAAATGAAGTTGACAGACTCTTTAGACACCTCAAAGCCATGGTTGACACCCTCAAACCTGTTATCTCAAATGTTGTAGATGCAAGTAAAAATATGGCATTTCAGTCGAGTTACAGCTATGTCAAAATAGACCAAACCAATGGGTATGTGCAACAACAATATAAATATATCAGCAACTCTAAAGATACATTATCAAATGTCTTAAACGAAAATGAGCTCATGCGAGTCTCCCTTGACGGACTTATAAACCGCTCAAACAGTTCAAAAGAGTTGATAGAAAAAAGTCAATTAGATGTAGCAAGTAATGTTCAAAAAGGAAGAAATGCAACCGAATCTATGGATCAGACATCCAATACGATTAATGGCTTAAGAGTGTTATCAAATGAAGTTTCAACAATGCTTGAAGTTATCACAGGCATAGCAGATGAAACGAATCTAATCTCTCTTAATGCTGCCATAGAAGCGGCAAGAGCGGGTGAGCATGGCAGAAGTTTCTCTGTTGTTGCAGATAAAATCAGAGAGCTTGCCGAAGTTTCTCGTCAAAATGCGATTGACATGTCGGCGACGCTTGTTAATATTGAAAATCAGATAGACACGGTTGTGCAAAGCGGAAAATCCTCTAAAGAGAGCGTTTTATCCTTAATTGACAATTCACATAGTCTAAACAAAAGTTTTGATGAAATCAAAATCAGTTTTGACTTAATCTCATCTTCGCTGAATAACTTTAATCAAGAATTTTTAGATGAGTCTAAAATGCTTAAAGAGGTTGATGGAAACTTAAATGATGTAGAAAAATCAAGTAAGTTATTACTTGTAAATGCAGAATCAACAAAACAAATTATGGAAATAATATCATATAAGAGTGCAGAACTAAAAACTTTGGCGGATGGATTTGAAGTTGTTTTAGACAATAGAACAAGTAGAAGAACAGTACTAACACCACCTGTTTTAGCGATAGACAAAGATAATGGACACTCCTATGTATTTGATATTTCAGATACCGGAGTATCATTCTATTTTGTAAATAATAAAGTTAGAAAGAATCAAGGAGATAGAATAACATTAACTCTTTCAACACCTATCGAAAATAGAACAACGATAGAGTGCACCGTAGTCTATGTAAGTGATGTAATTATGGAAAATGTTTGCTTCTATGGAGCTAAGTTTTAAAAAGCTTGGTTTTATCTGATGTTACGCATTAAAACGAACGCGTCCGTTTTAATGGCAGGGACAAATTGTCCCTACAACCCCTAAAGCTATGAAAACAAGAGAATCGCTTTTCGCAAAGCGAAAATGTTTCTTTAGTAAAACTCTGTTTTTCGAGAATAATTGGAATTAAATACAAAAAATTAGATGAGGAAATAAAAATGACAAAAAAATTTAGACTTGTAACTCGAAGCGACATGGATGGTTTGGTGTGTGCGGTTATATTGAAGCAATTAAACTTAATAGATGAGATTACATTTGTTCACCCAAAAGATATGCAAGATGGAACCATAGAAATAACTTCTAATGACATAATTACAAACCTTCCTTATGTTGCACATGCCCACTTGGTTTTTGACCACCATGAAAGTGAATCAATCAGAAACGGAGAGGCGGATAATTACATCATTATTCCGGATGCTCCGAGTGCTGCGAGAGTTGTTTATGATTACTACGGCGGTGCAGAAAAGCTTCCTGCAATCAGAGAAGACATGATGATAGCTGTTGACAAAGCAGATGCTGCTCAATTTACCATAGATGATATTTTAAATCCAAAGGGTTGGGAGCTACTCAGTTTTCTTATGGATTCAAGAACAGGACTTGGGCGTTTTAGAGAGTTTACGGTATCAAATTACCAACTTATGATGAATCTTATCGATTACTGCATCAACCACAATATTGATGAGATTATGCAGCTTCCGGATGTGGTTGAGAGAGTTGAACTTTTCAACAAATATAAAGATGATTTTAAAGCACAGATTGAGAGATGTTCCACTGTTTATGACAATCTTATAGTTCTTGATTTAAGAGATGAAGAGACTATCTATCCGGGCAACCGTTTTATGATTTATGCACTCAATCCTCAGACAAACATCTCCATACATGTTCTTTGGGGATTCAAAAACCAGAATACGGTGTTCGCAACAGGAAAATCTATTGTTAACAGAAGTTCAAAAACAAATATCGGCGAGTTGATGCTCAAATATGGCGGCGGCGGACACAACGCTGCCGGAACATGCCAGATTAGCAATGATAGAGCTGAAGATGTTTTAAAAGAGCTGATTGAGACCATTACAAACGACGGTTAATACTATTTGATGTTACGCACTAAAACGAACATACTCGTTTTAGTGGCTACTGCAAATTGTCCCTACTCTTCTATTTGAACCTGATTTCTTCCATTTTCTTTTGCTCTGTAGAGTGCTTTATCTGCTCTTAGTATCGTAGTATCAATATCTTCGCCGACTCTGTGAAGCGTTGCCCCAAAGCTGCATGTGAGTACTCCAACATCGCGAAATGTGTAGTGTGCGACTCTCTGTCTTATATGTTCTAATGCTCTTTTTAAAGATTCTAGGGATTCGCTCTCTATCAAGATAATAAACTCTTCACCACCCCATCGAATGAAAAAGTCCTCATTTCGTATAGATGAAGTGACTAATTTTGTTAACTCTTTTAAAACGCTGTCTCCTGCGATATGACCATAAGTATCATTCACTTTTTTGAAGAAATCTATATCTAAAATTGCCAAACCTAAATGGCGTGAATCGGCTATTTTATTCACTATATGGGGCAGATTCTTATCTAAAAACTCTCTATTAAGAGCACCTGTGAGTTTATCATGTGTCACTTGCTTGCTTAGGTTAATTTTTTCTATCATGGTGGAGCTGATATCTGTAAGCGAAACAATAAAATCATCTGCGTCAAATTGACTAATAGAGACACTAAAAGCATGTGGAATATTATCTAAATCATGCATGGCAACCACCCTTGCATCACCTATTAGCGGCTCTAAAACTCCTATCCAATTTTCACCTTGCGAAACTTTTGCTAAACTAAAATAGTTGTCCATATCCATAAACCTATCACATATATCTGAATAAAATCTGGTAAACTCCTCCACTTTCTCAATCCCAAAAAAGTCATACATAGCTTTGTTCGCCATTTTTAACTTTTTACCGTCCGATATGACAATAATATTTCTTTGATGGTCAAAAAGTTTTCTCATCTTTTCTTCGCTCTTTTGAATCTCCAACTGTTGTGCTTCTTTAGTTTTTTTGTCTGTGATATCTTGCCTGATTGCCATATATCCAATCTTTTCATCTTCATCATTAAAGAGTGGGAATATCGTTGCATCCGCCCAATAGAGAGAGCCGTCTTTTTTTATATTTTTTACCTCGCCATGCCATATTCGTCCGCTAATGATTGTATCCCACATTATTTTATAATTACTATCTGCAATGTCCATATGTCGTAAAATATTGTGGTTTTTTCCAATAAACTCATCTCTTATATAGCCGGTTAGTCTACAAAATGCTTCTGAAACATCAACAATAGTCCCATCCAAATCTGTTGAAGAGGAGATGATATTTTTATCCATAATATCCACATATTGCGCTATCTTTTTTTCTGCATCTTTCATTTTTGTAATATCTGTCGTATTCAATAAAATTGTTTTTTTATCCGGCATAAGTGAATAGGATGTATTCACTCGAAAAATCTTATTTTTCCCTCTGCATATTTTTTCAAAATTTTCTACATAGCCGACATCTAATACGGTTTTTACACACTCTATAGATTTTTCTCTATCTTTTTCATGGGTAAGCCCATGGCAACTTTTGGTAAGCAGCTCCTCTTTTGTGAATCCTGTTATTCTTGTATAAGCATCATTTGTCAGAATAAAATTAGTATCCAAATCAGTAAGTGCAATGCCATTGTGTGATTGATTAAAAATAGTTTCAAACTCTAGCTTAGCTTTATTAAGTTCACTATTTAATTTATATCGCTGCAGATGGTTATGAAGCCTAGCCAAAAGCTCCTCTTTTGCAAAAGGCTTAGAGATATAATCTATCGCTCCCTCTTGAAATCCTTTGACAATGCTTTGAGGGTCGCTCTTTGCCGTTAAAAATATAAAAGGTATCTCAGCTGTTTTTCTACTCTCTTTTAGCCGATGTGCAACCGCATAACCATCCATTAGAGGCATTACAATATCGAGTAAAATAATATCTATATTCTCTGCATTTGCAATCTCCAATGCTGTCGCACCGTCCGTTGCAACCAAAAGGTTATACTCTTCGCCGAGTATCTCTACTAAAACAGATATATTTGTACTCTCGTCATCTACTATTAAAACAGTTTGTTTATTCATCTTAATCCACCAATAACTTATAAATATCACTAACTATTTTATCCGCTTCTTTGTATTTATAGCCTCGAAGATACGAACTGAGCTCTTTAATTATTTTTATTTGCACATGCCGAGACAGCATCTCCTCTAATTGTGCAACTCTATCCATATTTACGGCTCTAAAATGTTTTATATCGCCTTGAATCTCTTGCAAATATTTCAGAACTTCTTCTTTATTGTACTCTTTATCTGAAACTTTACCATCCGCCACATCTAACTGAACTTTTAGATTTTTGACTGTCTCTTTGAGCAGTTCAATGAGTTTTTGTGTCAGCTCTTTTTTTATTTGCAAATCTTGCGTCTCATATATCTCTTTTGAAAGTTTATATATCTCTTTAAGTGAGATGTTTCCGCTTATTCCCTTGAGAGAGTGCATGGCTCTGTAAAACTCATCTGTCTCTATTTTTGATATGTCAAAAATCAGCTGGGCATCTGCGTATTCTTCACAAAAGTTTAGAAGTATCTTTTTAACTATTTTTGGTTTATCCCCGATTCTATGTTTGAGCTCTTCTAAATCTACTCCATAAAACTCTATTTGTGCGTCATCAGAAGAGAGCTCTTTTATTTTTTCATTCAAAGACTCTTCGTTATATTTTTTTGGTTTTATAAATTGAAGCAGAGTACGGACGAGTTCATCTTCATTTATAGGTTTTGCCAGGTGTGCTGACATCTCTGCCTCACTTGTTTTGACTAAGTCTTCTTGCATTACAGCCGCACTGAGTGCTACGATTGGAATATTTTTATTGATTTGTTTTATTAATTTACTAGCCTCAAATCCATCCATAATCGGCATCTGAAGATCCATTAAGATAATGTCATACTCTCTGCCCTCTTCTATCATCTCAACTGCTTCTCTTCCGTTATTGGCTACTTCAACATGCAGGTTCAAGTTTTCTAACATTCCTATGGCAACCGTTTGATTTATTTTATTATCCTCTACTAGCAGTATTCTTGCACCTTGGATTGAATCGATATTTGATTTACTCATTTGGGGTTTCACTATTAACTTATCCTCTTTATTACTTTTTTCGAAAGCGGCACTAAAGATAAATGTACTTCCTTCTCCCTCTTTGCTCTCAACCCAGATTTCACCGCTCATCATTTGAACAAGATGTTTGGATATAGAAAGACCAAGCCCTGTTCCTCCATATTTGCGTGTTATGGAGCTGTCTGCTTGGGTAAACTCTTTAAAAAGATTCTCTTGAACCTTTTTATTCATTCCTATACCGCTGTCTTTTATGGAGAACTTTAACTTTTTATGGTGTTCATTCTCAAGTATAGACTCAACTTTTATATCAATAGAACCTTTTTCTGTAAATTTTATTGCATTGCCTACTATGTTTGTAAGTATCTGAGTTAGACGAAGTGCATCACCGATAAGGGTTAGTTTATTATTACCGGATATATTGAGCGATAATCCCTTCTTATTGGCTTGGTATTCAAACAAATCTTTGATATTGCTCATGACACTATCAAGTTCAAATGCCTTATGCTCTAAATCAAGTCTTCCTGCTTCTATTTTTGAGTAATCCAGTACATCGTTTATTACATGTAAAAGTGCTTTAGAAGAGGTTTTTGCTTTTTCGAGGTAATCTCTTTGTTGCGCATCAAGGTTAGTTTTTAAGACCAAGTCGGTTAAACCCAGAACTCCGTTGAGTGGTGTTCGTATTTCATGGGACATATTTGCTAGGAACTCTGATTTTGATTTGTTCGCTTTTTCGGCTTCTTCTTTTGCAATAATAAGTTCTTTTTGATAATTCATCATATCCGTAATATCTACACCTATTGTAGTAATGTATTTCAGATTACCGCTTTCATCTTTTATCAATGCGTTTGACCATTCAAAAACTCTTGTTTCACCGCTCTTTGCTATCCAAGAGTTTTGAAATTGTTTAACAATTTCGCCTTTTTTAGCACTCTCAATAATGTGTAATACTTTACCCTGAATATCTAATGGTAAAAATCTAGCCCAAAAGAAAGGCTTAGATGCTATTTCTTCTTTAGTGTAGCCGGTAAAAAATTCTCCAAATGGATTTATATCTATCATCACTCCATTTTTATCAATTACAGCAATAATAGAATTTGCACTCTCTACCAAAGAACGGTTGAAGTTTCTTTGTTCTATTAGTTCTTTAGTGGCTTCTTCTACTTTTATATTTAAGCTTTCATTGAATTCTTCTAGCTCTTTCTCTTTTTTATAAAAAGCATATCCTAGTATTTCCAGTTCATCACCACTGCCCAAAGGTTCATATTCGCCATTTATATCTTGCGATACCTCTTTATTTACCCTATTATAAAGTGCCAGGATTGGATTTATTATTGTTGTGGCTAAGTAGTAAGATATCCAAATGCCGATTGCTAAAATTAAAACTCCAAAAAGTGTTAAGGGTACTATCTGTTTTTTTAACGGTTCTATGTAAACACTCTCTAGCATTCCCATTTCTATCGTCATTTCAAGTGTATGTAAAAGTTCATGACTCTTATTATCTAGTAGTTTATATTTATAATAACTTTTACTATTATCATAATCTTCACTATAGTATTCGAGTGAATTTTTAAAGAACTTCGTGTAGATAAAATCTTCGTTTTGATTATATTCTTCAATGATTTTTTTCATATTATATGTAGCTACTATCGCGCCCTGCGAGGTAGCATAATATTTTATAGGCACAATAAATACGACTTCACTCTCTGACATGTTAAAGTAAGCTATTGTTTGTGATAAACTTAAGGAGAGGCGCAACTCATTTGATTGCTTAAATGTAGGTGTATTTCTATCTGTTTGAAAGATAACTCTTCCATCAAAGTCAACAAGGCTAAAGCTACCCAGATACTTACCTTTTTTGAAATTATTGATAAGTGGCAGCAAATATCTATCTCTCTCTTTTTCATCAATAAACGCATTTATTAGCAACTCATTATGTGCCAAAAGTTCTGTGCTCTCTTGTAAATACTCTAGCCTTATCTCTACATCATGCGCTAAATTCTGAGATCTGTTTTTTAAATCTAAACTTGCTTTTTCTTGCAAATCAGTAATGCTTAAATATACTATAAAAGCAATTGCAAGAGTTAAAATAACTGCAATTAGAGCAGTTACCCGAAGAACAATCTTTGTTTTAATGCTTTTTGTATACTTACCGCTAGAATACATTCTCAGTCTCTCATTGGTAGAATATTACCATGTTCATCAAATTTTGCCATAAAAAAATCTTCTATGCTTAGGGCATCATGGCTTGTTCTGTTGAATGGTTTTTTATATCTTTTGAGCACTCCCTCATAACTATCGCTATTTTCCAAAGAGTCTTTAACTGTTTTTGAATCTAGACTGTTACATCTCTTTATCGCTTGTGCCAAAAGCATTACAGAATCATACGCTTGGGCAACGCCTGTTATAGCGTTTATCTCCTCATTTGATGATTTGGAGTAAGTTTTTTGATACTCGGTTGCTAAATCTTTTGCCTCTTTTTTGTTGTTGTTCATTAAAGAAAAAGTTTGAATAAATCTTAAATCAATATCTTTGAGGTACTTTTTATTTGTCTCAAAAAATGAATCTCCAACCATGCCCCAGTGAGAAATAACAGGTGTATGAAAATTGTTCACTCCCATGTACTCAACAAATTTTGAAGATTCTTGCGAATTAAGCACCATAATAATTGAGTCATATTTTTCGCTCTTTATTTTATAAAAAACTTTATCAAATTGATTTTCACCTCTGTTTATTATGGTTCCATCCTGCTTTGGCAAACCCTTGGATTCTAGAAAGAGATTGATATTTTCTAAAGCCTCTTTGCCCCAGAGAGAGTTTTCTACAACTATTGCCGGATTTGAACTCTTTTTGAGTGCCTCTTGTGCCAAAAATTTTGCAGCATATCTGTCATTGAGAGATACTCTAAAAACATAGTTCTCTTCATATCCATTTTCTGTAACGGTTGAAGCCGCCGCCCATGGTGAGAAGTAGATTAACTTATTTTCCTGAATCTCTTTCATGTAAGAGGAGATAATAGCGCTATGTTTACCGCCGATTACGGCTATTATATTTTTATCATGGATAAACTCTTTTATATTTTCATTTGCTTGTGTTGAGATACCTTGATGATCTTTTGCTACTACAACTACTTTTTTACCAAGCAGTCCTCCCTCTTTATTGATGGCATCAACTGCGAGTTCCACCCCTCTTTTTATCGCAAGTCCGGAGCCTTTCGCGCCCATAGAGAGGTCTGCATCTACCCCTATTGCAATGATATTTTCTTTATTGTATTTTTTGTATAAATACTCCTCTGTTTGAGAGATAATGTGAGAACCTATAATATCTTCGTACTCTTTAATGATGTGTGCCGTAGCTTTTACAAATCTTTCTCTCTCGTCTGGCGCTATTGTATGAATATTTATGCCGGATTTTTTGATAACTTCAAAAAATTCCTTCTCTTCTTTGAGTGATTCTTCTCTTTCCCATGGCGTTATCTCTTTTACCGTTTGGACTAAAATAGTTTGGATTTCAAGGGGAAGTTTTGAGATACTTTTTTTACTCAAAGTTAAAACATACGCTAAATATCCATGCTCACTCAGAGTAATATCACTTTGAACCTTGTAAAACTCCATACCGACAGTTCCGCTCAAAGGAGTCTCTTGACCATCTACTGCGCCCTCTTCTAAAGCTTGTTTGGTTTCATGAAAATCAATAGTTATAGACTTAGCGCCTAGAGCATAAAATTGCTCCATGATAATGCGACTCTTCATAACTCTCATTTTTAAATCTTTAAAATCTTCTATTTTCAGGAGTGGTCTGTTTGCAGTGAAATTCTTAAAACCGGCATCCCAAAAAGCAACTCCCAAAAGGTCAATATCATTCAAATCTTTTAACAACAAATCGCCTACTTTTCCATCAAGTAGTGCATACGCATCCTCTCTCGTTGGAAACAAAAATGGCAAATCCGCATACTGCATCGATGGAACTGCCACACTGAGTTTAGCTGTCGGAGTAGCAATAATATCAATTTGTCCAAGTCTTGAGAGCTCCATCATCTTCTGAGAATCTCCAAGTTCCTGATTTGGATATACGGTTATTTTAACTTTCCCGTTTGTTTTTATCTGCACTTCATTTGCGTAGCGCAGAGCTGCTCTATCTAAAACGCTATCTTTTGGCATGTGATGCCCAAACTTCAGCTCAATTGTATCACTGCCTTTTTTTAGGGTAACATCGCGTGCTTTTTGAGTATCTGAACTTTTTGTAAGTGTAAATAGAAGAATAAATATAATAACAAAGAGTGCGGTTGTCAGTAAAATAATTTTTTTCATAGAACTTTCCAATTTAATAAGTAAAATTGCCATAATTTGGGATTAAACACCCATAAATATGCTATTAATCTAACAATAACATATCTTTCTTAAAAATTTAGCTGAAACTACTCGCAAAAATCAGCCAGAAGCCCTCTTTTCACTCTCAAATAACTCTCTTGACCTTTTAGTTTTTTGACGATTTGCAGAGCAAAACAGATAGCTGTTGCAGGTCCTCTGGATGTTATAATATTTGCATCTTCAACAACCATCGCTCTATCGCCCATATAGCCCTCTTCTCTTATCTCCTTCTCGTACGATGGATAACATGTGTAGTCGTGTTTTAAAACTCCTGCCCTGTGAAGCGCAAGCGGTGCCGCACAAATCGCCCCGATATTTTTGTCTTTTTTATTCATCTCTTTGAGAATATTTTGAACGGTTTTATTCTCTGCAAGAGCTTCTGTTCCGCCATGTCCGCCCGGTAAAACTATCATATCCAGCGCATCAACGATTACATCTTTAATCTCATAATCTGTCTCAATCGTGATTCCATTTGCACCTTTGACTAATCTATTTTTATCCAAAGAGGCAACCAAAACTTCAATCTCTGCCCTTCTTAAAACATCAATAATATTCACCGCTTCTATCTCTTCGAATCCACATGCCAACGGCACTAATACTTTTATGCTCTTCATCCTCAACTCCTTGGTGTTTATTAAAATTTTACCTTTATTTTAGTATAATCGCTAAATTTTTAAAAAGTGGAATATATGATAAATTATCAAAGTGTAAAACCTTGGCTTTTTAAGCTGCAACCCGAATCTGCCCACCATTTAGCCGAATGTGTTCTTAGAGTTCCAAACTACTGCCCGATGGCTTTTAACCCATTTTTAAAATCTCACTTTATAGCAGATGAAATCTTAAATCAAGAGCTTTTCGGTCGCACATTTTTTAACCCGGTCGGTCTTGGTGCAGGTTTTGATAAAAATGCTACGATGATACGAGGGGTACAGATTTTAGGATTTGGTTTCACAGAAATTGGAACAGTGACGCCAAAACCGCAAGAGGGAAATCCAAAACCGAGAATGTTTCGGCATATAGAGGAGGAGACTCTTCAAAATGCTATGGGTTTTAATAATGACGGCTTACTCAAAGCACAACAAAGACTTAAAAAAATATACCCTTTTACAACGCCAATCGGTGTAAATATCGGCAAAAATAAACTCACCCCCGAGAGCGAAGCGATAAACGACTACACAACGCTTATAAAAGCCCTCCACTCGCTAGGTGATTATCTGGTTATCAACATCTCTTCACCCAACACTCCTGGTTTGAGAGATTTACAAAATGAGGAGTTTATTACAAGACTCTTCGCAGAGGCAAAAGCCATAACAAAGAAGCCGATTTTACTCAAAATTGCCCCTGACATGAGCAAAGAGGATGCCGTTGCACTTACAAAAATGGCAGTTGCAAAAGGTGCGGATGGCATTATTGCGACAAATACTACCATCGACTATTCACTTGTAAAAGCGCCCAAAGATATCGGCGGACTTAGCGGTGCTGTTTTAAAAGAGAAGAGTTTTGAGATTTTTGACGCAATTGCGGCAGAACTTTACGGCAAAACGACACTTATCTCGGTAGGCGGAATCGACTCTGCAACAGAGGCCTACAGACGCATAAAAGCGGGTGCTTCGCTTGTTCAAATTTATAGCGGGCTTGTATTTGGCGGTCCTGATATGATTCGAGATATAAATTTAGGGTTGATTGAACTCTTAAAAGCCGATGGATATACAAATATCACTCAGGCAATCGGTGCGGGTAGAAAATAGTATGAAATTTCTACTCGGCATAACACTTATTTTAGGAACCTTAATGGCATCATCACTACCGAAATACGAAACAAAAACCCTTGAAAACGGACTGCAAATCGTTGTAATCCCTCTTGGCAACAATACAAATGTAATCAGCACAGATATTTTTTACAAAGTCGGAAGCAGAAATGAGGTTATGGGTAAAACCGGAATAGCTCACATGTTAGAACACATGAACTTTAAATCTACAAAAAACCTTCAAGCGGGTGAGTTTGACAAAGAGGTGAAGAGTGTTGGCGGAGTCAATAATGCCTCGACAAGTTTTGACTATACACACTACTTCATAAAATCAAGCACTGAAAACCTTGGCAAATCTTTAAATCTCTTTGCAGAACTTATGCAAAATCTTAACCTCAAAAATAAAGAGTTTCAGCCCGAGCGTGATGTCGTAACAGAAGAGAGAAAATGGAGAACAGACAACTCTCCGCTTGGCTACCTTTACTTTAAAATGTTTAACAACGCTTACACATATCATCCATACCACTGGACACCGATAGGCTTTATGAACGACATTCGCACATGGACGATAAAAGATATAAAAGATTTTCATAAAACCTACTACCAACCTGCCAATGCCATTTTAATGGTCACAGGTGATGTGAATCCAAAAGAGGTATTTAAAAAAGCAGAAAAAGAGTTTGGCGGCATAAAAAACAAAGCGAAAATTCCTGAGGTCAAATTTGTAGAACCTGAACAAGACGGTGCAAAAAGAGTCAATATTATCAAAGAGAGCGAAGTTGAAATGTTGGCTATAACTTTTCATATTCCAAATTTTAAAGATGCAGACCAACCTGTTCTTAGCATGATTTCTGAAATTTTATACTCCGGAAAAAGCTCAAGACTTTACAAAGAGTTAGTAGATAAAAAACAATTAGTAAACTCTGTTTATGCTTACAATATGGAGGCTATTGATCCAAGTCTTTTTATATTTTTAGCAACATGTAACCAAGGTGTAAAAGCTGAAGATGTAGAAAAAGAGCTTATCGCGCAGATAGAACTTATGAAGAGTTCAGAGGTTACAGATGCTGAACTCCAGAAGGTAAAAATCAACACAAAATCTGATTTTATCTACTCGCTAGAGAGCTCGACTTCAGTATCAGAACTTTTTGGAAGCTACTTTGTACGAGGTGATTTAACTCCACTTCTAAATTATGAAGAAAATATCAATAAAATTACAGCTCAAAAAGTCAAAGAAGTGGCAAATAAATACTTCAACTTTGACAAATCAACAACTCTAATATTGAAAAAAGGTAACTAGATGGAGATTGTAACAGGTTCAACAACGGCACTTATTACTCCTTTTAAAAATGGAAAATTAGACGAAAGCGGATACGCAAACCTCATAAGAAGACAGATAAGAAACGGCATTAATGCAGTCTGTCCTGTTGGAACAACCGGTGAGAGTGCCACTCTAACATATGATGAAGATAAAAGATGCATGGAGATAGCTGTTGAAGTGTGCCGTGGAACGGATACAAAAGTTTTAGCCGGTGCAGGAAGTAACTCAACCACAGAAGCAATAGAAGCTGCAAAGACTGCTCAAAAATGTGGTGTGGATGCGATATTTTCTGTTGCACCCTACTACAATAAACCTTCTCAAGAGGGACTTTACCAACACTACAAAGCAATCGCCTCCTCAGTACCGGAGCTCCCATTTATGCTCTACAATGTTCCGGGTAGAACAGTTGTTGACATAAGTGCAGATACGGTAATAAGACTCTTTGATGATGTTGAAAATATCTACGGTATCAAAGAGGCAACGGGAAGCCTGGAGAGAACCATCGAGCTCCTCTCACGCAGACCTGAGCTCAAAGTTTTTTCCGGTGACGATGCGATTGACTTTCCAATATTAGCCAATGGTGGTGCCGGAATAACTTCTGTTACTTCAAACTTACTTCCTGATTTAAAAAGCCAATTAGTACGAGAAGCTTTGAGCGGTAATTTTGCAGGTGCAAAAGCCCTAAACGACATGCTCTTTCCTATCAATAAAGTTCTTTTTATTGAATCGAACCCTGTTATGATAAAAGCTGCTATGTACATGGCAGGACTCATCGAAACTCTAGAGTACAGACTTCCGCTCGTACATCCAAGTGTGGAAAACATGAAAAAGCTAGAACTAATTATGAAAAATTATGAAATCAAAGGACTATAAGATGCAAGGAAAAACTCTATTTGTAAGTGGCGGGACTCGAGGAATTGGGAAAGCTATCGTTTACGCTTTTGCACAAAAAGGTTGCAATGTAGCATTTACTTACGCTTCAAATGCTGATACTGCAAATGAAATTATTGCAGATGTCGAAGCGCAACATGGCGTGAAGTGCAGAGCCTATAAACTGGATATTTTAGAACCTTTAACCTATCAAGATGTTTATAAACTTTTTGATGAAGATTTTGACAGACTTGATTATTTTATATCGAACGCTATTATCTCAGGAAGAGCTGTTGTTGGCGGATTTGGTCCATTTATGAGACTCAAGCCGAAAGGTCTTAACAATATCTACACCGCAACCGTGGATGCCTTTGTTGTAGGCGCTCAAGAAGCTGCAAAAAGAATGGAAAAAGTTGGCGGAGGAAGTATCATAAGTATGAGTTCAACCGGAAACCTAGTTTACACTCCAAATTACGCAGGGCATGGAACAAACAAAGCAGCCGTTGAGGCTATGGTTCGTTACGCTGCAGCGGAGCTTGGTGAAAAAAACATTCGAGTGAATGCGGTAAGCGGCGGTCCAATAGACACAGACGCACTCAAAGCATTTCCAAACTATGAAGAGGTAAAAAGCGAAGTTGTCCGTCGTTCTCCACTTTCACGTATGGGGGAAGCTACAGATTTAACAGGAGCATGTCTCTTTTTATGCGGCAATGAATCTTCATGGCTCACCGGTCAAACAATCGTCATCGATGGCGGAACTACTTTTCAATAAACCTAAAAGCTTCTTTTGGACATATTATGAAGCTATTATTGAAATGTGACTAAAACAGAAGGATAAGAAAATGCAAAATATTAATTCACTCTCTCAAGAACTTCAGAATAAGATTAAAAGCTACAATGAGGAGTTTCAAGATATTTTTGAGCTATTTGAAAAAGTAGTCTATAACAATGATTTTGAACTTTTTTCATCCCTATTAGAAGAGATTGAAGATATAAATATTCAAAACAAATATGGATGGACTCTTTTACATATAGCCATTAGACGAGATCGAACCAATATGGTTGAACTACTTTTAAAAAAAGGTGCTGACATAAACAGAGTGGATGGTGTTGGCTGGACTCCGCTTATGGAGGCTATTATGGATAACATGCCCTCTTTATGTAAGCTACTTGTAGAGAGCGGTGCTGATAAGTCGATAGCAAATGCAAGAGGAGCCACTGCACCGATGCTCGCTCAGAAGTTTGACAGAGATAGCATGTTCGAGTTCTTAAAATAATTTTTTGTGGGCTTAAACTTAATTTGAAAAAGTTATAAGCCTGCCATCAATAACTACATCCGAAAAACCAAACTCTTTTTTAATCCATTCAAATGTTTTTTTATGATAGAAAAAGACGTGGGTTGCGTCATTTTTATAGTACCATGAAGCAAAATCTCTCTTTTCATCATATATATCTGTCATGCAGTAGAGTTTTGAATTTTGATTTAACAGCTTTTTAAGAAGTAAAAACTCTTTATGTGGATTATAAAAATGCTCTATTACTTCACAGCAGGCAATATAATCATACTTCTCTTGCAATAACTTCTCATCATTATAAAAATATGGGTCATATTGAAAAACCTTAAAACCGCTGTCTTGGAGTACTTTAGAGATTATAGGTTCTTTGCCGGCACCAAAATCAAGTCCCTTGGACTCTTTTATAAACTCTGTTAAAATTGCTGAAGTGATTGGTGAGACAAATTTTTGGTAATTTTTATCTTCGACATCATTCTGATGAAGTTCATATCGTGATTTTTCTGCCTTATTATCGGGTTTATCCTTCTCATCCATAAAAACAGCATGACAATTTGGACAGTGTAGATAACGAGTAGTTTTATATTGGGCGTAACTATTTCCGAGAGTGTTGCAAAGTGGACAGAGTTGTATCATTGTTGATTCTTTTTATAATTGAAGTATTTAAAGATTGAGACTCTCCCAAAGAATAACTTTGGGAAAAAGAAGAGGGATTATTTACCGATTTTAGCAGTTATTTCAGCTATATCAGCATCTGTTAAATCTTTAACTTGAGCAACCATTAAACCTTTCATAGGACCGCCGTAACTTCCATCTTTATATCCTTTGAGTGCTGCAGCAACATCTGCCTTGCTCATTTCACTAATTACTTTACTTTTTCCAAGTGCCGCTTTTTCGCCGGCAGCACCATGACAACCTGCACATTTTGTGAACGCATCAGCCATAGCCAATGTACTTAAACCTAAAACTGCAACTAAAGTAACGATTTTTTTCATATTATATCTCCAAATTTTGATTGCTAATTGTATATTGTCAATCTGAAATTTAACTTGATATTAGTCAATTAAATCAAAAAATAAACTATAAAGTATAAATAAGTAATAAGAAGCTAAAATCACGCCATTTCAACAACAAGGATACATTTGTTAAATCTCCCAAATGCCTTAGCATCGCTTCGCATACTTTTAGCACCGATTATGTTTTGGATAATCCTCAACCCTCAACTTTTTACAGACAATGGCTACCATGTAAGCTGGAACTACTATTTTGCATCTCTGCTTTTTGTACTAGCCTCCACTACTGATTTTTTTGACGGTTATATCGCTAGAGAGTGGAACCAATCCACACTGCTTGGAGCTATTTTAGACCCTCTTGCCGACAAAATGCTCACGCTTGCGGCATTTTTAGGACTGATGATGATTGGAGAAGCTTCTGCATGGGCTATTTATATCATCATTGTTCGTGAGCTTTTCATAACTGGAATACGCACTGTTGCAGTCACTGAGGGCATCAGTGTAAAGGCTTCATGGGCAGGAAAAATAAAAACAGTTGTGCAGATGATTGCCATCGGCTTTTTACTTATGCACTGGCCATTTGCAACTCTGCTTCTTTGGTTAGCAGTTGCACTGACGGTCTATTCAGGTTTAGAGTATCTTTATGGCTTTAGAACTGCACTTTTAAGAGGTAAAAACACATGAGTTGGTTAGTTTCACTTTTAGTTCTCTCGGCACTCATCTTTTTTCATGAG
The DNA here is from genome assembly GCA_041662225.1 of Sulfurimonas sp. GTDB lineage: Bacteria > Campylobacterota > Campylobacteria > Campylobacterales > Sulfurimonadaceae > Sulfurimonas. Next base: position 177,611 of record JBAZSX010000001.1, on the reverse strand, counting down.
TTAGGTCACTATTTTGCGGCAAGATTCGTGGGTGTATTTGTTGAAGTATTCAGCATAGGTTTTGGAAAAAAACTCTTCTCGTTTCATAAATGGGGAACCCAGTGGAGCATCTCTGCAATTCCCCTTGGCGGCTATGTAAAAATGAAAGGTCAAGATGATAGCGACCCAACAAAAATAAGCTTAGATGCCGACAGCTACAATGTAAAAACGCCTTTGCAAAAGATATTTATTCTCTTAGCCGGTCCTCTTGCAAACTTTATCTTAGCTTTTGTTTTGTACTTTATAATTGCTCTTGGAGGTCCGAGTGTACTTTCTCCTGTCATTGGCAAAGTTGTTGATGGTTCACCGGCGCAAGTCGCAGGACTCCAAACAAATGACACTGTCAAAGCAATCAACGGCATTGAGATTTCCACATGGAAAGAGATGGCGGATATTATAGAAAAATCCGGAGACTCATTAAATATTCAGATAGTCAGAGAGGGCTACATACAATTTTTGACGCTTACTCCAAAATTGAGTGAAGCCACAAATTTATACAATGAAGTGGTTCAAAAAAAGATGATTGGAATAGGAAGTGCCGGAGTTTCTCATAAGCTAGAACTAGGTATCGGCGAAACATTTGCATACGCAACCGAACAAACTGTTTTTGCTTCAACGCTTATCTTTACAGGTCTTCAAAAGCTAATCACAGGCGATGTTCCTGCCAATGAGCTTGGAGGTGTTATAAGCATAGTAAAACTTACATCCGACGCAACAGACGCCGGCTGGATGAGCGTTCTCTTTTTTGCAGCACTTATCTCCGTAAATTTGGGTGTTTTAAATCTGCTTCCGATTCCCGCTCTTGATGGCGGACATATAATGTTCAATCTTTATGAATTTATCTCAAGACGCATACCCAGTGAAGCGGTTATCATCAAGCTTACAATCGCCGGATGGGTTCTGCTTTTTTCACTTATGGGTCTTGGGCTTTATAACGATATAAATAGGTTAATAGGATAATCTAGATATAAGAAAAACAAAATCTAAAGGTTTATTTCAGACTTAGGTAGGGGTGGTTTTACATAATTTATTTTACAAACTCTAATTTTACAGTATAATTTTTACCATGGATTACAAAGATAACATAGAGAAATTGAAACAGTTGTTAAAGGGTCTTGTTCTACTCCATGTTGAGGACAATGCTAATCTATTAGAAAAAGGCGGTCATTTTTTTAAAAAGCTTTTTGATGAAGTATATCAGGCAAAAAATGGAAGTGAAGGGCTTGAGCTTTTTAAAAAATATCATCCCGATATTATTATTACAGATATACAAATGCCTGATGTTGATGGTTTAGAGATGGCTAATGACATAAGAAAAATAGATAAAAATGTGAAAATCATTATAACAACGGCCTACGATGATAAAGAGTATCTCTTAAAAACGATAGATATCGGGGTAGTAAGTTATCTAAAAAAACCTATAACAATTAATGCGCTTGCAGATATACTTTATAAAGTTGCACAAGATATTGTAGATGAAAAAAATAAAAATATATTTAATGATTATTTGTATCATATATTCAATAATCAAGAAAATCTACTTTTTATGATTAACGATGAGGATGTTGTTCTAGTGAATGACTACTCTTTAGATTTTTTCGGCTTAAATAATTTAAATGAATTTAGAGACAAGTTTAAAAATTTTGGTTCTCTTTTGCTTCCTCATGACACTTTTTTGTATGAACATGATGACATTCACTATTTGCAAGAGCTAAAAAACAATCAAGGAAAACTTTATAATGTAAAGATGATTGATAAAAATAATAATCCTCATCATTTACTTTTAAAACTCAGTTCGATAGAGGGAAAAAAAGATTTTTATATTCTCTCATTAAATGATATTACAGAACTTAATCTCTTGGGGCTATTTGACAAAAAATCGCTAGACCATGATAAAGCTTTCGAAGATGAAAGTAGTGTTTTAAATCTTTTAATAGCCGCTAAAGAGAGCCAAGCAGAAATAAAAATACATAATTATTATGAGGGATTGAGTGTTACACATGGTGCTACCGTTATAGCTGTTTCAAAAGAAAAAGTAGTTTTGAAAACTGTTTATTTACAGCAAAAAGCAATAGCATTTGAAAAAAGAGTTATTTTGACATCTGAGTTATTCCCTTTTGATATAGAATCAGATGATATTAAAGTAATTGATTTTCAACACCAGAGTGTAGAAATCGCCCACTGTAAAATGATAAAAAGCACTCCAACAATGCGACAACATGTCACGCTGACTCCTGATCCAAACAATAAAATCACCCTTTTTTATAATGAGCATAAATTTGATACAGAGATGCACATAATAAATCTTTCTATTAATTCAATTAAATTATCACTTAACTTTTTACCGGCAGGTCTTAAAGTAAAAGATTTGGTGACAATAAACATGGTATTGAATGAAGATAAAAAACCTATAATAGTTCATGTAGATGCAATGGTTTTTCGAGTAATAGAATTAAAAAAGAATTATGAACTTGTTTTAATATTTAATACAGATGCAGGCATAAATAAAATTCTTGTAGATTATATAGCTAAAAGACAGATGAAACTTATTCGAGAATTTAAAGAGCTACAGTATGAAAAATGATTTAATACTTTTTGATGATGGTGTACATAAGTGCATAATGTTCAGTTTTGATGATGAAGAGCATGAAGATAGATTTTTGAGCGTCAATCAATACCTTATTATTCAAAAAGATAGTGCAATACTTATAGATCCTGGTAGTGAAACGGTGTTTGATGAGATGGTTGATGCTGTTGAGAGACACATATCTATGGAGAAAGTTAAGTTTGTCTTTTTCTCACATCAAGACCCTGATGTAGCGGGCTCAATTGCATCTTGGTCAGTTGCAGCTTCAAGTGCAAAAATAGTTATCTCAAAACTTTGGGTTCGTTTTATGAGCCATTATGGCTTTGCGGACATGGGTAAATTATTTGCATTAGAAGACAGAGGTGCAAAACTAAAATTTGGAGAAGAATTTTTAGAGTTTATTCCAGCCCATTTCTTACACTCTCCCGGAAATTTTTCGCTTTATGATAGCCGCTCAAAGATTTTATTTAGCGGTGATATTGGAGCGGCAATAGTCCCAGTCAATCAGCTCTATAAAGATGTAACAAATTTTGCAGAGCATCTTCCATATTTAGAGGGATTTCATAAACGATACATGGCTTCAAATATATTTACTTCCAGATGGGTGAAACGTGTTAAAAATCTAGACTTAAATACTATAGCTCCACAGCATGGTGCAATTTTTAAAGATTCTCATGTAGAAGAGTTTTTAACTTGGTTTGAGTCATTAAAGTGTGGAAGTGACTTGATAGATGAAATATACTAAAAGGAGTTCGTTGTGAAACAAGAAGTAAAAAGTAAAAAAAAGATTCATTTACTTATTTTAGTATTTATACTCATTGGGATACTTAGTGTAGGTGATAAGTTTTTTGAGCATTTTATCATTAAAGAGATGAACAGCACAACTACGGCTATGTTTGAGTATCCGCTAAAAGTAACGAATGCAGCACTTACTGTAAATGTTAATTTATACAAAATGCATAGAGATATGAAAGATATTGTTTTATCACTCTCGCAAAAAGAAATTATAGAACTTATTAAAGAAGTGAATAAACATGAACAGCATGTTTATGAAAACTTGGATGTTATAGAAAAAAACATATTAGGAGAAGAAGGACGAACCCTTCAAAAAGAGACTAAACAACTGTTTGAGTCTTGGAAACCGATACGCGATGAAGTGATTACACTTATGGAAGCCAATCAAACTAGAAAAGCTATAGACATAACTCAAGGAAGAGGAGCTAATCAAGTTAGAAATTTGGAAGCGTCCACATTACATCTTTATGAATATGCACAAAATAAAGCAATATATTTTAAAAATAAATCTGTATCTAGCTTTGAAGAGTTAAAAATAATCAGTTTTTCAATAAGCATATTATTTTTGTTTATATTTGCATCTATTGGATTCTATGTCATTAACAGAATTGCAAAGTTTATCTACAAAAATGAGCACTTAAGGGGTGTTTTATCTGTCATACGAGATGTTAACCAACTTATTGTAAGAGAAAAAGATAAGCGAAAGTTACTAGAAGAGAGCTGCAATATTCTAGCATCAAAACATGTGTATGGAAATGCATGGATAGTTATTTTAGATAGAGACAAGAAAATCGATTACTTTGTTAATACAGATACATCAGAAAATGCTACTTTATTTAAACAAAAGATAGAGAGTGGCTGGTTACCTCTTTGTTTAAAAAAAGTTTCCCAAACAGATCAAACATATTCTACTATAGAAAGTACAAAGGATAGTTGTCAGGTATGTCCTTTGATGGATTTATACGATAGTAAAAGTGCTTTTACTATAAAGTTAATACATAATGAAATAATCTACGGCTATTTAACGCTATCTGTCAATAATAAATATATTGCAGATAATGATGAATTAGCACTCCTCGATGAAGTGGCCGGTGACATTGCCTATGCGCTTTACAACCTTGACATAGAAAATAATTTGAAAAAGAGTGAAAAGCGTTATCATAGCTTATTTAGCGGTAGTCACGCAATTGAGCTTATTATAAATACAAAAGATGGACGCATAGTTGATTGCAATCAAACAGCTTTAGAATATTATGGATACACATATGAGCAAATGACAAATATGCTAATCAGTGAGATAAATATTCTGCCACCTACTGAAATTATGCATCAGATGCAACGAGCAAAAGATGGGCAATGTTACACCTTCAATTTTAAACATAAACTGGCAAATGGAAAAATTCGTGATGTTGAAGTTTACTCCGGTCCGATTGAACTTGATGAAGATATAGTGCTTTATTCAATTATATTTGATGTTACAGAGAAAAAAGAGGCTCTAGAGACTATAGTTTATTTGAAAGAGCTCTACGGCAATATTATCAATAGTGTAGATAATATACTTTTTGTAAAAGATTTAAATGGTATTTATCTAACTTGTAATGAGGCTTTTGAAAGATTTATAGGCAAACCAAAAGATGAGATAATCGGTAAAAGCGACTATGACCTTGTTGATAAAGAACTAGCCGACTTCTTCCGTGAACATGATAAAAAAACACTCTTAGAAAATAAATCAATGTCAAATTTTGAGTGGGTAACTTATCCTAATGGAGACAAAGTTTACCTTTTAACAGTAAAAGCACCGTTAGTTGATTCGGAAGGAAATGTACTCGGAGTCGTCGGTAATTCAGTGGATTTAACTAAGCAAAATCAAGCAGAAAATGCACTTCTTGCAAGTGAGGAAAGCTTCCGAGCCGTATTTAATCAGTCTCCACTTGGAATAGCCGTTATTGACTCGTACACGGGATACATTTACAAAGTAAATCAGTCGTATGCAGATATTATAGGTAGAACTATAGACGAAATACCCGGTATTGACTGGGTTAGTATTACTCATCCGGATGATATACAAAAAGACCTGGATAATATGGCACGATTAAATGCCGGAGAGATAAATGATTATAAGATGAATAAGCGCTATATCCATTCAGATGGATCAATTCTTTGGATTAACATGACCATTTCTCCGCTTAGAGAACAAGATGGAAGTCATAAACGTCATTTATGTATGATTGAAGACATAACAGAGAAGCGCATTGCACTTAAATTATTAGAAGATAAGAAAAAAGAATTAGAGACAATATTTGATGAAACACCTACGCCCATGGCTATACACAATGAGGATGGTGATATCTTAATGATAAATAAGGTGTGGGAAGAGTTGACGGGCTATACGCATGATGAAATAGACTCTATTTCTAAATGGACTAGCAAGGTTGCACTAAACGGCAATAAAAGTAGAAAAGAGCATATAAAAAGTTTGTATAATATCACAGAGAGAGTAGAAGAAGGTGAATTTGAAATCACTGCTAAAAATGGTGAAAAAATTATTTGGATATTCTACTCAGCTCCTTTGGGAATAATAGATGGAAAACGAACAATAATCTCTTCGGCTATGGATATCACAGAACTAAAGAAAAAAGATGAGATGTTAATATCCCAATCGCGTTTAGCAGCGATGGGAGAGATGATAGGGATGATAGCACACCAATGGCGTCAACCAATAGCAGGAATAGCTATGGATGCAAATAACATGCTTCTCGATATTGCTCTTAATGAATTTGATATTAATAGTGCGGAGAAGTATTCCATCAGTATTATCGATCAGACAGAACATCTCTCTAAAACAATAGATGACTTTAGAAATTTTTTCAAACCTGATAAAACACTTACAACTGTTACATTAAAAGATATTATAGAAGAGACGCATGCAATTGTAAAAGACAGTCTTAAAAATAACAGTATTGAATTTAAAAGTTCATATGACTCTGATACAGAGGTAAAAGCATATCCAAGAGAATTAATGCAAGTATTTGTAAATATTATAAACAATGCTAAAGATTCATTAGTGGCTAATAAGAGAGAAGACGCTGTGATTACAGTTAAAGTATATGATGATGAAGAATATGTAAATACTGAGGTATGTGATAATGGAGTCGGTATTGATATAGAGATATTACCAAAAATATTTGATCCTTACTTTACTACTAAAGATGAAAAAACAGGAACAGGTCTAGGTCTTTACATGAGTAAGATGATTATAGAAGAACATCTTAAAGGTAAAATTGAAGTTTCAAGTGAAGACAAAGGTGCCTGTTTCAGGGTTAGATTATTAAAGTTGAAAGATGAATTGATATGACAACATATTACTAGGAACTATTATGGAAATGAAATTAAGACAATGGGGTATCAGGTGTGCGTTAATCTCTATAACTATCGCTGTTATTGGATTGTTAAGTTATATTCCAGGCATGGGCTTATTTGGAAGAATAAGTGATGATTATATTCCTATGGCACCAAGCACCGGGGTTAGCTTCATTATTATTGCTCTTATATTGATTGCTCTATATACAAAGCATCTATCAAAAATAAAAATAACTGCTTTTATCATAGCGTCTTTGCTTGTTTCTATTTTTGGGATACTAAGTGTTATTGGATATTTTATTGGCATAAACTTGACTTATGAAGATATGATAATACCAAATTTTGGAGTTTTAAACGGCATTCCTATAGCTAGAATATCTCCAGCGACTGGAGCTCTTTTTTTTATAAATGGAATTTCTGTACTCTTTTTTGTATTTCAAAAGCTATTATCAAAAAAAAGTAAATTTAATAAAAATATTTCAAGTGGATTAGGATATCTGTCATTTATAATAAGCTTCACATTCTTCTTATCATATATGTATGGAACTCCTCTTTTATATGGAGGAAACAATACAATACCTATGGCACTTACAACAGCGATTGCTTTTATATTTATCTCTATCGCTATAATATTTTTTAAAACAGATAATTTTCTTCTACAACTATTTACAAATAATTCTACTAACAGCTATTTACTTAAATTTTTAGTTCCTTTTTCAACATTTTCAATCATTTTTAGTGGAGTATCTATTATCTTTATCAGTAAAATACTAACAATACACCCTGCAGTCATATTAGCAACTGTGACTATATTTATAACTATTATTACAGGTATCTTGGTAAATTATATATCTAGATACATAAGTATAAAGCTTTATAATGCAAATGATGAAACAATAAAGAGTAAAGAGTCCCTCCTTAAGAAAACAAAAGAGCTAGAAACCATCATACAAGAAGCTCCAAATCCAATAATATTACACGCGGAAGATGGAAAAATTATTATGCTAAACCAAGCTTGGGTTAACTCTTCAGGTTTTACTCTAGAAGAAACTCCAACAATTGATGCTTGGATAGATGCAATGTATAATGATTCTCTTATTAGAGCTTCGGTTAAAGCTCATATTGATTCTCTTTATGCTATTACATCTAAAGTTGATGAAGGTGAGTTTACATTTTTTAATAAAAATAAAGAGTTGATTACTTGGCAATTCAGTTCAGCTCCCTTAGGCATTATTGATGGAAAACGAACAATAATCTCTTCGGCTATGGATATCACAGAACTAAAGAAAAAAGATGCCATGCTAATCTCACAATCGCGTTTAGCGGCCATGGGAGAGATGATAGGGATGATAGCACACCAATGGCGCCAACCAATAGCAGGAATAGCTATGGATGCAAATAACATGCTTCTCGATATCGCTCTTAATGAATTTGATATTAATAGAGCTGAGGAGTACTCGAGCAGTATTATCGATCAGACAGAACATCTCTCTAAAACAATAGATGACTTTAGAAACTTTTTCAAACCTGATAAAATACTTTCAACTGTTACATTAAAAGATATTATAGAAGAGACGCATGCAATTGTAAAAGACAGTCTTAAGAATAACAATATTAAATTTAAAGCTTCATATGACTCTGATACAGAGGTACAAGCATATCCGAGAGAATTAATGCAAGTATTTGTAAATATTATAAACAATGCTAAAGATTCATTAGTGGCTAATAAGAGAGAAGACGCTGTGATTACAGTTAAAGTATATGATGATGAAGAATATGTAAATACTGAGGTATGTGATAATGGAGTCGGTATTGATAAAGGGATATTATCAAAAATATTTGATCCTTACTTTACTACTAAAGATGAAAAAACAGGAACAGGTCTAGGTCTTTACATGAGTAAGATGATTATAGAAGAACATCTTAAAGGTAAAATTGAAGTTTCAAGTGAAGAGAGAGGTGTTTGTTTCAAGGTTAGATTGCCACTTATGAAAAGTGATTAGCACACCTTATAATTCTCGAAAAACAAAGTTTTTCGTAGCTTCAGGGGGTTGTAGGGACATTTGTCCCTGCCACTAAAACGGACGCGTTCGTTTTAGTGATTAACAAAAGTATCTTAAATTTTAGGAGTTGTATACCATGGAAATGCCAAAAATGATTTCAGAAAATCTAAAAAAAAAGGCCTCTCATTTTTCTGTACTGTATGTTGAAGATGAGCAAATATTACGTGATAAAGTATCTAGTTTTTTAAGTAAACTTTTCAATCAAGTTGACACAGCCCCTGATGGGGCAGAAGGACTTAAAAAATATCTTAACAAGCCATATGATATTGTTATAACGGATATTCTTATGCCAAAAATGGATGGTATAGAATTTATTCGTAAGATTAGAGAAAATAGTAAAGACCAGGAGATAATAGTAGTATCTGCTTATACCGATTCTACATATTTAACACAGGCAATAGAGCTCAATGTAACCGGATATATAATTAAACCGGTTAAATTTACTCAAATATTAAATGTACTAGAACTATCTATTAATAAATTAACTGCATTTCGTGAAAATGAGATGTATAAAACAAAGCTTGAAGAGATGGTAGATGAGAGAACTAAAACAGTTCTGCAGCTAGAAAATAAAATGCTTGAAAACCATAAAGATGTAATACGCTCATTGGTGGAAATGATTGAGGATAGAGATACATATACGGGAGGACATAGTGAAAGGGTTGCAACATATTCAAGAGATATAGCAAAAGCTATGGGGTTTTCACAAGAAGAGTGCGATTTGATATATCAGGCCGGAATCTTACATGATATCGGAAAAATAATTACCCCGGATTCAATACTATTAAAACCCGGAAAGTTAACACAAGATGAATATGTATTAATTCAAGATCACGCTCTCGCCGGATTTAAAATACTTTCACGCATCCCAATGTATAAAGATATTGCTGATATAGTATATGCGCATCATGAAAGGTATGATGGAAGTGGGTATCCCAGTAGCCTAAAGGGTAATAAAATTCCAATATTTGCACGTATCATGATGGTTGCTGATTCATTTGATGCTATGACAACTAGCAGAATATATAAAGCAAGAAAAACTATCCCTCAAGCGCTTGAAGAACTGAATAAATTTAGTGATACTCTCTATGATTCTCAAGTGGTAGATGCCGCTATCGGTGTTTTAAAATTAGTTCATATTGATGAAAACATAAATCAAGAACCGGTCTCCGATATAGATGATGAGCGTTTTGCATATTTTTTTAAAGATTCATTAACACATCTTTATAATCATATTTATCTTGACTTTGTATTACATAAAAGTAAAAATGAAAATGAATTTGTATGTTTAAATATCATTTTCCTAAAAAACTTTACACCATACAATAAGCTCAATGGATGGAATGAAGGAGATCTTTTTTTAAGTAACTTTGCCATATATTTACAATCAGAATTTATAAATTCTAAAATTTTTCGTATCTTTGGTGATGATTTTGTTATTTTAAATAATATTCATAAAGATATCGATATTGATACTATAAATGAAATAAACATGTTAAAAACCAATAATCTATATTGTGAACATAAACATCTGGATTTAGATAAAGTTAATATTAGTAGCTATAAAGATTTAGTAGAAGTTATAAGAGTTAATTAAAGAAAACGATATAAATAAATAGGATAAACCATGAATACAACTGAATATAAGATATATATAGATGATGTTATTAGAAGAGTTGAGGGTGCCAGGCTCAAAGTGAGTCCGCATCACATAGTAAAAGTTATTGCAATTAGTAAGTATTCTACTTCTGACGAGATAGAAAAACTCTACAATATCGGTCAGAGAGCTTTTGGAGAGAATAAGGTTCAAGATTTAAAGGAAAAAGCTAAAGAGTTAGAGGAGTTGCCTATTGAGTGGCACTTTGTAGGCAATCTTCAAAAAAACAAGATAAATAATCTTCTCGACATTCATCCTGCCCTATTTCATGCACTTGACTCTTTGGATCTCGCCCTTGAGCTTCAAAAAAAGCTTCAAACAAGAGATATGACTCTTGATGCTCTGCTTCAAATCAACTCTGCAAAAGAGGAGAGCAAACATGGAGTTATGCCGGAATTTGCATGTGAAACTTATACACAGATTAAAAAAGAGTGTCCAAATATAAACCTCAAAGGCGTTATGAGTATCGGTGCACACACCCAAAACAGAGAAATAATCAAAAAAAGTTTTGACACAACCTATGAAATTTTTAAACAGTGCGAAGGTGCGACAATCTGTTCCATGGGAATGAGCGGAGATTTTGAATTAGCAATTGAGTGTGGCTCCAATATGGTACGGCTCGGTTCCATCATGTTCAACAAATAATTCCTCAAATTTAATTTGAGGAATGTGGTAATTAGTTCATAACCTTTCTAGCATTTATAGGTTGAACAGGTCTGTTGTTTTCATGATGCACCGCATGTAAAAACTCTTCAACTTGAGCCGCAGAGATTGTTGCATATTTTTTAAGAACAAGCCATCTTACACCCTCGCTACATGGAGGAGTGGTAAGAGAACCGCTAAATCTGTAATAATCCCTGTTTTGTGGTAAAAGTTCATTTATCTCTTTTGCCGAAATTACCAATGGAGCCGTTTTATCAGCCTCTTTTGGCATGACCTCCCATGTTTTTTTAATAAGTTCATTTGCAGCGCCACTTTCAAACATCAACGCAACAACTGCCAATTCGCCATCTTTTGACGCATGTACAAAGTGTGCTTCAAGTGGAAAACTTTGACCTTCTATTTGATTTTCACTTGGCGTGTGGAAGTGAAACTGCTTGAGCGTAAACTCTATGCCGTCAACATTTATACTACTGCCGTCTTCTATGTTTACTTGTATAGTGTGACCGTTATTTACAACCTCTTTTGAAGCTGTCGTGTAATTAAATTTTATCTTCTGCGAATCACTTGTACATGCAAGGACTTTTTTATCTATGTTGATTGGCGACTGAGATTTACCCAACTTACACATGCTGTATTCAGCAGCTAAATCACCCCAGTTTTCTGGACCTTCATGCCCCGTATAACCCCAATGCACACCATGCCCGTCTGCTAAAAGTGTAACACTCAAAAGAGTGGCAAGCAAACCACTTACTAATATTTTTCCAACTCTCATTTACAAACCTTTGTATTAAATTTAAGCAACAATTATAGCCAAATTTTATTCAAATATAACACTGAATTTCCACTAGCATTATAGTAAATACCAAGCGAATTTTTTCTTGATACGAAAACACCTCTTCCATTGAATTTTCTTGAATTTCTAAATATTTCACTTAATATTTGCGTATCAAAACCGCTTCCCTCATCTGTAATTTGAGTAATTATGTAGGTTGATGCGTTGTCTTCTATTTTATCAATCCTTACGAAGATTTTTTTTGTAGATAATTTTTCCATCTCTACTAATGTATCAAAATATTTATCCTCTTCAATAAGTGAATGTTTTGCTGCATTACTTATACCTAAGTTGCCATGCTCATAAGCATTCATAAAGAGCTCTGTAAAGACTACTCCTGCATTATATGCAACACTTTCATCATCAGTTAAACTCTCCCACTCTTTTGCATACCACTCATTTGCTATATCTACATCTTCAAGCGAGCTGTTAAAGCTTCTCTCTACTATCAAACTCTTAGAAAAATTCAATTTATTAATAAAAATCAAAGTAGTATCATCTTCAAAAAGATTTGTTTTTTCGAAAATCTTATTTTTAAAATCTTCTCTTGTAAAAGAGTTCTTAAAATCATCCTCTATAAAGCCAGCATACAATTTTTCTTCAAAATAGGTACTGCTTTCAATAAGCCCATCACTATAAAAAAGAAATTTTGAGATGCCGGTAGTATCAAAAGATGAAATTTTAAAGCTTGAATGATATTTATAAAGGGGTGAATTATTTGATTTTAATTTTACTACTTCATTCTGCCCGTCTAGCATCAAAGTAGCCGGCATTGCAAATTTTGCATAATCCATTTTGTTTTTAGAACTGTCCAAAACTATAAAATCAATCGCCAAAGCCTCTTCTTCCAGTAAAATCGGCTTAATATACTCTATAGATTTATAAATCAATCTCTCTAAATCAAAGCTGTTCTTGACTTTCATTTTATCTATAATGTGATTGATATAAGAAGTCATCAACATGGATGTCAATGAAGCAGAGAGACCTTTTCCCATACCATCCACCACTAAATAAAATTCCCTGCTTTCATCTATTTTACGGACGCTGTAGGCATCTCCACTCATAACATCTAAGGGTTTATATAAAAAATCTATTAGCGATAGATTATCTTTGTCTATATAATTCATCTGATAATAAAAATCATTTCTGAGTATATTCAACTCTTTTGCAAAAGCCAAATCTTCCTGAAAAGTACTATATGCTTCTTTCTCTTGCAACTCTTTATTTTTTTTCTCTTCTTCATCTTTTATATATTTATTTGCTAATAGTATTTTAGAATTTTTTATAACTGCTTCTAAAATTTTATAATCTATAATAGGTTTTTTTATGCAACTACTTATATTAGTATTTAATGCATCCATGACTATGTCTACACTTTGAACTTGCGAAACTAATGCAATCGGAATATCATGATTCTCTTTTCTGATTTTCTTTGCCAGATTCAGACCGTTTGAGACAGGCATATCATACGCAACTATAATAATATCAATCCTGTTTTCAATAAATTTTTTATACCCGTCTTCACAACCATCAGCAAAAATAATTTTATCAACGATATCCTCAAAAATCTCGTTATAAAATGGATACAGTTCCGTATCACTCTCAACACACAAAATTGTTAATGAGTGCAGGAAATCTAAAAAGAATGCATCTATCTCTATGTTCCCACCTATCAAACAGACAACCTACGAAGCTTCATATTATTTGAGAAAAGTCCGCTCTTACTAATTTGTTTCATTAAATAAATCCTTATATCCTAGATAATATCTAAAATTGACTTAGGTTTTTTCATACCATTGTTTTTTTACATGCAACAGAAAATTCTCTCATTTATAAAATTCACACTATAATTAGAAAAAAGTGAGTAGCGTTGAGTAAAGATTATGACCTTATAGTTATAGGTTCCGGTGCAGCCGGAATGATGTCTGCGATAGTTTCTGCCAGAGCCGGAAATAGAGTTCTTCTTTTAGAAAAATTGCCACAAATCGCTTCAAAGCTAAAAGCAACCGGCGGCGGTCGTTGCAACCTTACAAATACGCTCTCGAATGAAGAGTTTATGGCTCGTTTCGGACGAGACGGCAGATTTATGCAAGATGCACTTGCAGTGTTTGATTATAAGGCTTTGGTAGAATTTTTCAGAGAAATCGGTGTTGAAACCCATGCACCGGACGGATTTAGAATTTTTCCCACTTCACACAGTGCATCGACTATAATTTCAGCACTAGCAGACGAGATGCAAAGATTAGGAGTTGCAATACTATGTTCTCAAAAAGTAGAACAAATAGTTCTGGAAAACAACCAAATCATAGGCGTAAAAACACAAGTCCAAGTCTTCAATGCACCCAATGTCATAGTAGCAACCGGTGGCTTAGGCTATCCTACTCTCGGTGCTGAGGGAGACGGTTATGATTTTGCAAAAGAGCTTGGGCACAAAATAACTGAGCTTCACCCCGCTATGATGCCCCTAAAAGTAAAAGAAGCCTTTGTTAAAAATTGCCGTGCCGATACCATCGCTAAAGTTGAGATTAAAGTTGATTTACCAAAACATAAAAAACTTAGAGCTGTAGGTGATTTGATTTTTACAAATAACGCAATTCGAGGTCCTGTGGTTTTAGATTTTGCAAGAGAAATCACTCCGTTATTAGAAAAATACGGTGAAGTTCCGCTGCTTTTGAATCTCACAAAAGGGATGAACGAAGAGCAGATTTCAACGCATTTAAAAAAAGAAATTACAAAAAATCCACATCTTGAGATAGTCGAATTCGTATCAACACTGCTTCCACATGCCATCTCCACTGAGCTTTGTTTACTTTGCGATATAAATCCGCATGCCAAATACAAAGAGATAGAGGGTGCAAAAAAAGCAAAACTCGTGCAACTTCTAGCATGGATGCCACTCACGGTTATCGGGCATGACGGCTTTAAAATGGCTATGATAACGCGCGGAGGAGTCAATCTAAAAGAGATAAATCCAAAAACGATGCAGAGCAAAATCGTGAACGGCTTATACTTTTGCGGAGAGGTTATGAACCTTGACGGCCCATGCGGTGGATACAATCTTCAATGGTCATTTGCAAGCGGAGCTTTAGCGGGGGAGATTAAAAGCTAAACTTCCTGTTTTTATAAAAAATACCTTATAGAAGCAAAACCGTAAGCACCTGCCTCTTCAACCATCTCCACATGCTGGTTCTCAACGATTCCGCCGAGAGCAAAAACTTTTATCTTGCATTTTTTAAGCAGCTCTTTCAAATCTTCAACCCCCTTTGGTTCGCCCTTGTCAGGTGAAGCAAAAATCGGGCTATATGTTACTGCATCTGCACCTAAACTTTCCGCTTTTAAAACCTCTTCATGCGTATGCGTGCTGATTATAACTTCAAGTCCCAACTCTTTGGCATGTGGGATCTCTTCAAACTGCATTGATGTAAGATGAACGCCCGTTGCAGCGAGCTTATGCGCAAGTTCCACATGCCGATGGATAAAACTTTTTATGCCATCAAACTTTGAACAAACTTTCATAAAATGCTCTGCTTGTCTCTCATAATGAAGCGTTGTTTTATTCCTATACAAAACATATTCCGGCATGTGGATTTGAAATTGTTCTTCACAAAATTCGCTTGAAGTTATAAGATATTTTTTCAACGGAGTTATCTGTAAAGTGGGTTTTTAAAATCAACTCTTTGTGCATCCACGCCTTTGGCATAGCGTTCTGCCATGGCGTTAGTATGGTACTCCAAACGATTCAGCAAATAAAGTGCATCGCCTGAGTATTTCGACTTTGACTCCTCAATATAACTTTGTAAAAACTCCAGTTTTTGAAGTTCATCATCCAACACAATAGAATCAATCATCTCTTTTATCACATCATATTCACTTCCACTTGCCGACAAAAAATCATACGACAAATCCATAGTTCTGAGATTTTCCAATGCTTTTGAAAACACAAAATGGTTATAAAGCATACATCCTACAAAATACTCTATGTCCGAGCTTTCAAACTCTGAGTATTGATTCTCAACATGAGCAAAATGCGCATGCCAAATTGTTAAAACTTCTTGAATTTTATTATTCATTTTTTCACTTTTTAGTTAAATTTTTTTGAGCCTAATTATACTTTAAAATCTCATTCCAATGCGTTTTTATTCGATACATGCTATACTCAAATATGATTAATTTATCGCTCAACAAGCAACTTGATATTATTGCACCCAATACAAATAGGGCTTTGTCAGTGGTTTTACAACAGGCTACACCGCAGCAGCTCGAAGCGATTTCCAAAGATAAAGATTTAAAATCCATTATAAATTCTTTATTGAAAGAGAGTGCAACTTCCTCTCAATCCGATAAAACACTTTTGGAACTTGTAAAAAACAACCCTACTTTGAAAGGGCTCGGCAATGTTTCAAGCACCATAAAAGATTTGTTAAACACTCTAAAATCCGACAAAAACCCTCTGCCCATTGAGACAACTTTAAAAAACCATCTTATAAACATCAAAGAGCTAAGCGAGCCTGTTTTAAAACAAAAAATTGAAAACTCTGGTATTTTTCTGGAATCAAGACTTAAAAGTGTACAAAACCCTCAAGTCGAGTTAAAAAGCCTTTTATCCGACCTTGATAAAATTCTTGCAAAAAGTGATATTTTTACCGTTAAAGTTCTCGGTGAAAAAATCAAAGAACTCCTAGAGACTCCAACCCTCAAAGAGGCTTCAAACGCCGCCCTTTTGCAAACTTCAAAAGATGACCCGACCGCTCTTAAACGGCTGGCAAAAGGTGTTCAGAATATTCTTATAAAACTTCAAGAACATATAAAAAGTACTGATTCTTTAAAAACAACGGCAGAGAAATCAGACCCTCTCTTTTCAAAAGAGAGTGCATCTCTTGTAAAAAAATTAGCCCCATTTTGCAACCCTGAAAAACTGGCAGCACATGAGAATGTAAAAGAAGTTTTATCGCAAGATTTAAAGTCGATTTTACTCAAAGCAGGCGATGAAATCAGCAAGTCGTCCCACCCAAATCAGGCTGAAATCTCAAAACAGATAGACAAACTTCTGCTTCAAATAGATTATTACCAGTTGGTTTCTCACCTCTCAAACTCTTCATCGCTTTATCTGCCGTTCTCTTGGGATAGCCTAGAGGAGGGAAATATAAATCTTAAAAAAGATAAAGATAATAAATTTTACTGTGATATTGATCTCAAACTCAAAGAGTATGGTGCGCTCAAACTGAAGTTGGTGCTTTATGATAAAAACCAGATAAATATTCAAATATATTCCGATAGCAGCGAACTTAAAGAGATTATAAAAGAGAATATCGGTGTTTTACGCTCCGCGCTCATAGAGTCTCAAATCACCCCAAGAGAGATACGGCTTTTTGACGCGGTAAAAAAAAGTGTAGCCTCGCCCTATGAGAGTAGTTACAACCATATAGATTTAGGATTTGAGGTAAAAGTATGAAAAAAGCCGCTGCCCTAAGATATGACAAGGAAAAAGAAAACGCTCCAAGAGTAATAGCTAAGGGAGAAGGAAGAACAGCTGAGAGCATTATAAAAATTGCAGAACTTCACAACCTCCCGATAAGAAAGGATGAAGACCTTATAGAGCTCCTCTCAAAAGTAGAACTCGACAAAGAGGTGCCGGAAGCACTCTACAAAGCCGTTGCCGAAATTTTCAGTTTTATCTATAAGGTGACGAAAAAGAGCTAAATTGCGAGCTATTTTATACTTCTAATTAGACTTTTTGCAAAACTGCAAGAAGTTGTCTGCCTCGAAGAGGCAAGCTTTAGTGACCCAAGCGGTCTTAGCGTAGTAAAATGGACTTGTTCATTTTGCGTTTTAACTAAAGTTCTACAAGAACTCTATTGAATGACTCTTTTAAAATAAAGAACGCCGACCGGCGGCATGGTTATCGAAATAGAGTATCTTCTTGTATCCACTGAGATATCCTCCGCATTGAGAATACCCGTATTTCCTATGTTGCACCCTTCATAGTAACCGGATTGCGAGTTGAAAATCTCTTTATATTGCCCGATATCCGGAACGCCCACGCGGTAGTGGCTGAGTTCTTGGTTTGAGAAGTTACATACTACCAAAATTGTTTCGTCTGCATCATCGCTTTTGCGGATAAAGCTTATGCAGTTATGTTGGTAATCCGCATCATTTACCCACTCAAAACCATCCCTTTTTTCATCATGCAGATGGAGGGCTTTCTCTTTTTTATAGAGGGCATTGAGGTCACTTACCATGTAGTTTAGTTTTTTATGGAGCGGGTACTCTAGCAAGTGCCAATCAAGACTCTGCTCGTAATGCCACTCTGCAAATTGAGCAATTTCACACCCCATAAAAAGAAGTTTTTTTCCTGGATGGGCTATCATATAAGCGTACAAAGCTCTTAAATTTGAGAATTTATCTTCGAGTGTTCCGGGCATTTTGTTGATAAGGGAGCCTTTCATGTGGACAACTTCATCATGGCTGAGTGGAAGCAAAAAATTCTCATCATAAGCGTACCACATGCTAAATGTGAGCTGCTGATGGTGGTGTTGGCGATAAATCGGGTCATAACTGAAATATTTTAGAGAGTCGTGCATCCATCCCATGTTCCACTTAAAACCAAAGCCTAAACCTCCGACATCGGTCGGGCGGGTTACCATAGGCCAAGCGGTTGACTCTTCCGCCATCATCACGGTATCTGGAAATGTGCCATAAGTTGTGTGGTTGAGCTGTTGCAAAAACTGGACTGCTTCAAGGTTCTCGTTGCCGCCATGTTGGTTTGCAATCCACTCGCCCTCTTCCCTTGCATAATCAAGATGAAGCATGGAAGCCACGCCGTCCACTCTTATGCCGTCGATATGGTATTTATCGAGCCAAAACATGGCAGAGCTTATTAAAAATGCTCTTACCTCATTGCGTCCGTAGTTAAAAATGATACTTCCCCACTCAGGGTGAAATCCCTGTTTTGGGTTTGCATGTTCATACAAGGCACTTCCGTCAAAATTGATGAGCCCATGCATGTCCACCGCAAAGTGTGAAGGAACCCAGTCCATAATGACACCGATACCGCTTTGATGCAGAGCATTTATGAGATACATTAACTCCTGCGGTGTTCCAAAACGAGAGGTTGCGGCGAAATAGCCCACAACCTGATACCCCCAAGAGCCGTCATAAGGGTATTCGCTCAAAGGCATAAACTCGACATGGGTGTAGTTCATCTCAATAAGATAAGGTACAAGTTCATCCGCTACCTCCATGTAGGTCAGATAACGGTCATTCTCATCCGCTTTTCTTCTCCACGAACCGAGATGAACCTCATAGATATTTATCGGAGCGTTATGTGCATTATATTTGTATCGCTCGCTCATCCACTCTTTGTCACTCCACGCATAATTCTCTATATCCCACACACGCGAGGCAGATTTCGGTGCTATTTCAGAGAAAAAAGAGAAGGGGTCGCTCTTCTCATGGACAATACCGTAAAAATTTGAGACGATATGGTATTTGTAGGTCATTCCATTTGTTACATCTTCAATAAAACATTCCCAGATGCCGGAATTATCCTCTCTCATTTTGAGCGGATGGGCATCCGCAACATAGTTATTAAAATCTCCGCGCACCGAAACACTTCCTGCATTCGGTGCCCATACGCTAAAGTAAACGCCCGTTTTACCCTCTCTGTTCATAAAATGAGAACCGAATTTATCATAAAGTTTTGCATGATTTCCATTTAAAAAAAGGTGAATATCATAGCCGCTAAAGAGTGTCACATCGTAATGTATTGCATAGTTCATAACTCAACCTTTATTTCTGACGCTTTTGTTGCAGTGCCTCATTATACACACTCTCGTAAACTTTGGCGGTGTCATCCCAGCCAAAATGTTTTTTCATCCCGTTTTGAATCAACGCCTTTATGGCGTCCTTATTGTTGTACCAAGTATGCACCGCCCAGCCAACAGTGTTATAAAATGCCTCCGGAGTTGCATCATAAAACTTAAATCCTGTTCCTGTATTGGCATCCGGATTAAAGTTTTCAATCGTATCATCAAGCCCGCCTGTCGCTCTTACAATCGGCAGAGTTCCATAGCTGAGTGAGTATATTTGGTTGAGTCCGCATGGTTCAAAGAGGGATGGCATCAAAAAGAAGTCGCATCCTGCCTCTATCTGGTGTGCCAAATCATTTCTGTACCCGATGTAACAGCCAAATTTTTCTCTTTGGACATCCGACACATGACTAAAAAAACTCTCTGCCCATCTCTCCCCCGCACCTAACAAGACAATTTGAATATCCATCTCAAGCAGATTCCAAATCTCACGCGCTATAAGTGTTACCCCTTTTTGTTCTGCAAGTCGCCCCACAAAACCAAAAAGAGGAACATCCGCTCGCACAGGAAGATTAAATATTTTTTGAAGCTCTGCTTTACAAACTTTTTTACCAGATAAACTCTTCGCAGTATATTTTTTTGCTATGTAGTGGTCACTCTTTGGACTCCACTCTTCATAATCTACACCGTTTAAAATTCCATGGAGTTTGTTGGCATGCGCATTTAAAACATCTTTAAGCCCCCAATCATACTCATAAGTTCGAATCTCTTGTGAATATTTCGGGCTGACCGTTGTAATGGCATCCGCATGGACAATCCCGGCCTTCAAGAGGTTTACTCCGTCAAAGTCTTCTAGCTCGTAAGTGTTAAAATTTTCCCAACCTATGCCTAAAATCTCCATAACATCTTTAGAAAATCTTCCCTGATGCTGAAGGTTATGTATGGTCAGAACCGAAGCGGTATTTTGAAAATAGGAATCATTCGTTACATTTAAAAGCAGCGGGATAATAGCTGTATGCCAATCATTCGCATGGATAATATCAGGTTGAAAATGAAGTTTTTTACAGAGTTGCAGAGCAGCTTTTGAGAAAAATATAAATCTCTCTGGATTATCTGAATATCCGTCGTCTCCGGCATCATACAGTCCACTTCGACCAAAAAAACCTTCGTGCTCGATAAAATAGACAGGAATATCGGTGTTTGGCAACACACCTTCCAAAACCAAGCCCCAAGCTTCGCCGTCTCGCCCCATATCCACGCCCAAAGCATCTTCAAGTGTTTTGAATTCAGTTTTGTCAACTACATAATAGCGCGGCATCACAACACGAACATCATGCCCCAATGCTTTTAAAGCTTTTGGCAAAGCACCTGCAACATCCGCCAAACCGCCTGTTTTTGCAAAAGGGACAACCTCTGACGCCACTATAAAAATTTTTAGTTTATTCATAAATATTTTCCTCCAAAAGTTTTGCTCCCTTCATCGCACCGTTTTCTAAAGAGGAGATGTAAAGATTCAGACCACGCAGTGAGCCGGAAAAAGCTTGACCCTCAAGATTTTCTTTAAGATACTCTACAATTTGCGGATTATGTGCTATCACTCCGCCTCCAAAAACAACAATCTTTGGATTTGTCAGAGTTATAAGTGTAGCAGTTGCAAACAAAAGTGCTTCTTTCAAATCCAAAGCAATACCATTTTTTTGTTTATCTTCCGAATTTTCAAGCTCCGCAAATGAGAGTGTCGGCATCTTTAAATGCTCCATCCATTTTTGCAAACCTGAGGCCGAAGCGTAAAGCTCAAGACAATTCGTTTTTCCGCATCCACATGTCAAGGGTGTTTGCTTGTAGGGAATATGCCCTATCTCAAAAGCCATATTTCTTGAGCCTCGAACCAACCTGCCACTGTCTATAAAGGCACTTCCAATGCCTGTACCGACATACAAAGCTAAGAGCGATTCGGATTTGAAATAGTCCGCTTCCGCCATAGCCGCACAATTTAAATCGTTGTCAATCTCTAGGCGTAAATCGTATCTTGATTCAAAATACTCCTTAATCTTTGACTCTTTTAGTGCAATATTCGGAGCAGAAAGAATCTCACCTCTGTAAATTTGCCCTGCATAAGAGATACCGATAAAAGTAATAAAAGGATAAACCTCTAATTTTTTTTCAATAAAGGAGATAAGATCATGCTCCTGCGAGGAGACACTATCACTTATCATGCCGCCGGGCGTCTGAAGTTCACTTCGCAGATGCGTGCCGCCGATATCTATAAAAAGTTTCATCACTCTTAATTTACAAGAGAGCTGTAAAGTGCAGCATAGATTTTAGCACTCTCATTCCAGGAAAAATCACATTCCATGTTGTGAATATTTATCTTTTTAAAACGCTTTTTATCTTCATATAATTCCAGAGCTGATTTTATAGTTTTTATAAGTGCATTCGGTTCGTTCGCATCAAAAGTCAATCCAAACCCATGTGCGAACTTTGAATCATATTCATCAATATTATAAACACTGTCTCTTAATCCGCCAACACTGCTGACAATAGGGAGAACCCCATAACTCATAGAGATAAGCTGGTTCAATCCGCACGGTTCAAAGAGTGAGGGCATAAGAAGAAAATCAGCCGAAGCATACATTTTGTGTGAGAGTGACTCATCGTAGCCAAACTCTATGTTGATATTTTTGTTTTTAACACTTATAGCTTTTATTTGCTTATGGTACGAAGCTTCGCCCTCACCTAATATGGCGATGTTTAGCTTTAAATCATCCAGTTGCCCTAAAGCATCAATAAGTAAATCTACACCTTTTTGCCATGTAAAACGACCTATAAAAACAAAAAGAGGTAACTCACTATTTTCTAAACCTCTCTCTGCTAGATAGGCTTTTTTATTCTCTATTTTTTTATCATAGCTTTTTGCATCGTAGTTTTGCACAAGTGCCTTGTCGGTGCTTGGCGAAAAGTGTGACAAATCAATCCCGTTCAAGATACCGGTAAACTTGTTTTGATGTTTTTGCAAGAAGCCCTCAAGTCCGCACCCAAACTCTGGGGTAAGTATCTCGTTGGCGTAGTTAGGACTCACCGTAGTAATAGCGTCTGCATGGGCAATACCGGCTTTCATAAAGTTGATATTTCCATGAAATTCCAAAGCATCCATGTGGAAATAGTTCTCTGAAATTCCAAGTTTTTCGAGAGTTGATTTGTCAAAAATGCCCTGATAGGAAAGGTTATGTATCGTAAAGAGTGTTTTTGCTCTGATTGCTTCATCTTCTTTGACAAAAGTCGCACATAAGGCACTTTGCCAATCATTGAGATGAAGTAAATCATAACTGTTTTTTTGTTTGACAAAAGCCACAACAGCTTTACAAAAAACTCCAAAACGAAGGTCGTTATCTTTATAACCACACAGGGGAGTTCCATAAAGATTTTTTTTATTTGATAAAAGAGCTGACTCGACAAAGTAACATTTTATTCCCTCATAGGTGGTGCTAAAAAGCGCAACGGCATACTTTTTTTTGCCAAGATAAATAGAAAACTCCTCCTTAAGACGCAGCTTAAATCGCTTCTTATCGATTGAGCTGTAAAGAGGCATGATAATCGACATGTCATACGAGTCCGACATCGCCTTTGGCAATCCAAACGAAACATCTGCCAAACCACCACTCTTTGCAAAAGGATACACTTCACTTGACACAAAAAGAACCTTTGCCTGTTTTTTAACTTTACTCATAATATTCCCTCCTTAGACTCTCTTAAAAGTTGTGCGCATCGCTCCGGTTCTACCGGATTTATCATGGTTGATGTTAAGAGTTCAAAACCGCCATGTCTGTAGATGCGAGGTGTTATGCGGATATTAAATCTGCATGTCGGATTTATATTGCTAAAATTTATATCTGTTGCAAAAGGCTTATGCATCGGTGCGATAGAGATAGAGATGTTAAAATCAAAGTTTCCAAGTTGCACTTCTAGACGCAAAAAAAGTTCATGTAAAAGTTTTGACAGCTCCTCTAATTTTGAATCCTCAATTTTATCTATCTCAGAGGGAAGCGTGCTACTTGTAACCATCACCTCAAAAGGGTGTTCGCTAGCAAAGGGACAAAAAGCGATAAAAGAGTCACTCTCCATAACAATCCGTCTGCCGTCTTTTCTCTCTTCCTCTATTATATCGTCGATAAGCAGGCGTCCGCTGTTCATATAATGGCTATAAATTCTCTCATATTTGCGTTGTATATTTTTTGGAATTATAGGAAGTCCAATGAGTTGCGTATGCGGATGAGACTGAGATGCCCCTGCTGAAACTCCATGATTTTTAAAAATCGAGATATGGGCTAATCTCTGATCATTTCTTAAATCTCTCACTCTTGTCTGAATTGTTTTGAGCCAGTTAAAATAGGTGGTTTGTGACCATTCTGACATGCTAATCAAATGTTTTGGCGAATCAACTATAATCTCATGCGCGCCAAACCCATCCCAAACCTTATTTGCACCCTCATGTTTTAAAATATAGGGTGCTTCAATCTGCACTGCCTTAAAAAGGTTTGCAATCACACGGGTATGCCACCCTTTTTCATCCGCAAAGCTTCCATTATCTCGAATTGCATAAATCTCCGGCGGTGTTACTGCTTCATTTCCCTCACAAAAAGGGCAAGAGCGTGTATTTTCATCGCCCCTGCTCCATGCCATATAATCCGGTCGATGAAGCCGCTCCGGGGCGATAATTACATAACTGTCTTCTAATCTATTATAACGAATTTCAGACATCTGAGACCTCTAAAGAACCCTCTAAAAGAAAGTTTTTTGAATATGGAAGAACAAGAGCAATACTCAAACACTGCGTTGTTAACTCATACCCCTGTTCGCTTTGAGATACACTCTTGAGTGGATAATATAAAATATCAACCTGACTATCAACTCTTACGGTAATTTTTTTTCTCAAATACCCATCCTCAATCTCTATTAGTTTTATTCTCTCTTTTTTAGCACCTATGCTGATGCTATCACCGTTAATTGTGACTTTGCCGTACTGGGCAAAATGAAAATTTAGCTCCAAAACATAGTTGAAAAAATAGTCAAAATCTGTTCTGAAATCAATTGCAAATTTCAATCCGGATGCCATTTGTGTATAACTTTTTTTAAGAGATGCCGGATGTTTTTGAGGAATATAAATACCGCCTTCTCTCTCAAATACAATTGTATCCGCCTCTATTATTTGCGTAAATGGCTGGTTTACAAAATCTCCGTACTCTCTAAAATTACAGTGACGGAAACTCTCAAGCGTTATAGATTTATCGCTGATGTGGTCTATAAATGAGTTTTTTATGTACCAGTCGTAAACTAAAGCATCGTTAATCTCTTCATCCACACGGTGTGCAATATTATGAATAGTGTCTATTCCATCCGGAGTGACATCACTTTTTGAAGCATCTGCCTGAGATGATTTGTTGAGTATTTTTTCATGATACGCCTCTTTGCGTCTTGTCAATGTATTTTGCCAGTTAAAGCGGTCTTGTTTGCTGTCAAACTCAACGAGTTGTCCGCCTACTTTGGTATCAAAACGAAAAATATATTTTGGTGAGGTAGCTTTAACTTTTGTGTAGCCGTCCATTTCACTCTCGTCTGTAGTTATAAGAGTTTTATCTCCATATCGTATGCTCTCACATGCAATTAAGTAGCTATATGCATTATCACGAAGATTTGGAAGATAGAGTCCGCCGAAAACTCCATGCCAGAGGGCATCGTTTGTTTGAAGTTTATAAAGATATTCGTCATACTCTTTATCGTTCACTTTTTCTCTTACGCTTGAGAGCTCTAGCATCCGTTTATGAATACGGTTGCTCTCCTCATATTTGACAAAAAAGTTTTTCCAAATCCCGCCTTTGAGAAATTTAACTCCACTCCTGTTATACTGCTCTTCGCCCATCTCATTTTTGAAGGCTTCAAGTTTCAGTGCATCATCCGCCCGGAGGCTCCATTCGCCCATCTCATAATAAGAGACATTCGGCAAATAAGCAATTCCTCTTGGTTTATGTTTTTGCATGTATGTTCCGTAATGTTCACAAATAATGTTCTCATCTTTGAGCAAGGCTTGTATAAATTTCTCCAACCATCCCTTCTCATAAACCCAACTGTATGTCCCCGGCCACATGCCGAACTTCTCTGCATCATCAAAGATAATTGCTGCAGAATCGCTCTCTCGCTTATATGATTTTATGACTTCTATGGCACTCTCAACGCTTACAAAAGGAAGCGCATAACGCAACTTTTTACTGATTGGAAATATGCCGATACTTTTTCCGCTCTCTTCCGTAATATAATAACCATCCAGTATCTCCTCATCAAATCCGGCAGATTGAAAGTGATAATCATCTATAACCGTATATTCAATATTTGCCGAACTAAGGTCTGGAATGAGTGAAGATTCCCACACCCTCTCTGTCAGCCAAAGCCCTTTTGGTTTTTGGTCGAACTTATCTTCTATATCTTTGCTTAATTTATTTATCTGTGCTACGCGATCCCTCGCAGGTATAACGCTAAGTATCGGCTCATAATAACCGGCACCAAAAAACTCTATGCTCCCTTTTTTTGCAAGTTCGACTATAGTCTTAAAAAGCCTTGGGTGGTCATTTTGTATCTGCTGCATAAGCCAACCGCTGCAATGAACCGAAAACTTAAACTCCGGATAGCGACTTACAACCTCAAAAAAGGGTGCATAACAGACATCAACGGCATGTGTAATAACTTCTTTAAAGTTATCAACGGGTTGGTGCATATGAATACCAAATAACAGTGTCGTTTTATTTTCCATAATCATTTCCTAAACAAAAACTCAATTTATACGCAAAACGAACAAGTCCATTTTGCTACGCTAAGACCGCTTGGGTCACTAAAGCTTGCCTCTTTGAGGCAGACAATTTCTTACTGTGAAGCAAGAAGTCTTATAAACAAAGCTCATCTAAACAAACCAGCTAGAGCTGTAATCTTCATTTAATTGTACTTTTAAAGCCCCAAATCCCGGTAAGGTTTGGATAATCTTTTTATCTTCCGTAATCTCAAACCGCAGATGAACTTTTTGCATTTTGGCAAAGAGAGTTTTAGGAATAGCGATTTCAAAACTACTTCCTAACCCAATGGTGATGCCAAAAGGCTGCTCATTTTTATTCAGCTGCAAAATGATTGATTCCGACAGCTCTTCAATAATAAGCTCTAAAGTGCTTTGTTCACCTTTAAGCTGCTCAATATCTCCATAAAATGAGATGTAAACCATGCTCTCATTGTGCCCGTATCGTATTGTCTGAATTGGACCTCTTGCCCTATCCATGGTAGAAAAAAGACGACTTTCATCAATAAAACCACAGCCGATCCACTCAAAAAAGGAGGATAATTTTCCATCAATCTTCGGATATATCGGTGCTTGAGGCTTAACCATAAAGGAGGCTGTGCTCTTGTGCTCTTTTATTGGCTCAAACAAATCAGCCGGCGGTTGCATGTTTAAAAGTTTATAAATATTTATGAGATGTTTTCTAAATAGAGAGTCAAACTCCATACTGAATTCCGTAAAGTGGTCATCGCCGTACCACCAGAACCAGTCACTGCACTGAGCAGCCAAAAAGTGATTTTCTATCAATTTTGCACTCTTTTCATCTATGGCATGGCTGTAATTATCTACATCCCTGCGAGTTTGAAACAGTAACTCCCAAGCACGATTTTTTTCTACATTTCCACTCCATGTAGAAAAATCTCCCCCTATCCAACTCCCCGTAGCGAGAGTGCTGAGTGAAACTGCTTTATCGCCCAACAGTTCGTCCATTGTAACAGTTTGGCACCATGAGAGATTGGAAAGTTTTTCATAAAGCTGTGTAAAAAACGGATAGCCGTTTTGTGGATAATACTCCCAGGCATTTTCTCCGTCTAAAATGATAAAGAGAGTCTTATCTTCATCACTCCATGCTATCGGTTCGATTGTATTAATAAAGTTTTCAACTGCTTCGATTGATGGCTTAAATCTATAATCAAATCCAAACAAATCACTAATGGTGTGGTCACGAAAAGCAATACAAACATCATCATAACTGTAAAGTTTATAGAGGCTTTCTCTTGATTTGCTCTCTAGTGTTTTAAAGAGGATTGTCTCATCGGTTGCAATCCATTTTATTCCCTCACTCTTATAAATCTTCACGCTCTCTGTATCAACCGCACCCTCAGCCGGCCAAAAACCAATCGGGTCTGCGTCAAAAGTCTCTTTATAGAGTGCTATTGCTCTTTTTACATGCGTTATTGCATCTGATTTGAAGGAGAGTTTATTACTTGGAGGTTTGGTGTGAATATTTGCTTTTTGAACATTGTCTATATCTATTAAAAGCGGTAATATCGGGTGAAAATAGGGTGTTGTTGCAATTGCAATTGTTCCTTTTTTTAACAGAGATTTATAAAACGGAAGAATCTCTCTTGTAAAAAGAGTAAGGGTATCAAGAAGGAGTGATTTATCTTGCATCGAGTAACCACCACCTTTTTGCAACATGTTCTTTACAACTTCACTGTTTTGGCGAAGATAATTTCCACACCATGCCAACATAAACTGCATTTGTAAATCCAAGAACTTCTCTTCGCTAAATGTTTCAAGGGTATAGAGTTCGCTATAACGCGGCATCGGCTTAATCATAGTCTCATAATTTGGAGATTTACAAATTTTTATCACCCACTCCTTCTCCGCAAAAGAGAGTTCCGACGGATGCTTACTCCAAAGTTGCAAAAAATAGTCATATTTTAGAGGTTCTGAATAAAGCTTTAACTGCTCAATCAAGGATGGAGTGAGATTAAATGTTGCTTTAAGATTAGGAAATGTACTGAGTATCCAAGGCATATCGTAATAATCTTTAATGGCATGCAAAAAAACCCACGGCATTTTCATAACACCCTCATCATCTCTGTAATCAGGCTGGTGCATGTGCCATAAAAATGAGAGTTTCATTGTTTTACTCATTGTATTACTGCGCCCACTTTTCTATTTTTGCTTTATATTTTTCCAAAAGGGCTTCTCCTCTTTTTTGGCTTTTTGCCTGTATATAAAGGTTGAGGGCATCATCGTATTGGTCTGGTATCATCAGCACCCAATCATGCTTGTCATTCCATATTTTTACACCATCCACGGAAGAGGACTCTTTATGTTTTGCATCTTCAAGGAATTTACGCATCATGACACCTTTAAGTGCCTGAGAGCATGGAATCTTTGCATGCATATAGTAAAATGGTTCAATCCTTTTCACAATATCCGAGAGCTTCACATCATATTTCGTCAGCATTTCTGCAATCTTCAGAGATGAAAACATAGCATCATGGTGCAGAGTAAACTCAGTAAAAGCAAACTCTCCGTTGGTCGTAGCGATTAAATCATACTCTTTTAATTTTGCTGCTTTATAATCAAGATATTTTCCTCTCTCTATCTCAAGATTATCAAAACTGCTGTCCATAATATCAGGAGCCCAAGATGGAAGAATTACTCTAAGTTTGGTTTCGTCATTGTGCATATTCATCAATGAGAGAACTACAAGAAGAAGCGTCTCTTTTTCTAAAGTTTCGCCTTTGTCGGTAATAACAGCTAACCTTTCACCGTTTGGATAAATCATAAATCCAACATCTGAATTTAAGCTTTTCACAATCGCAGAGATTTCGCTTTGTGAATGTTTTTTTACGCTATCTAAGTGGCTTAGCTTTTTCTCATCTGCATAAGCATTGAGTAATATATTGTTTATATTTAAGTCATTTAATATTTTCGGAAATATTTCAGCACTGCCGCCCGACATAAGGTCAACAACCATGTGAAATTCTCTTTGAGTGAAAACATTTTTGTTAATTTTGCTCTTTATAGCTTCCTTATAAGATGAACACTCATATTTATTGTTATGTGTCTCTGTAATTTCGCCGATATCTTCATAATTTACTCTTCTGAACTCCTCTTTAAAAAATGCCTTTTCAACATTCTTTGCCATGCCGGAATTTATCTCTAGACCATCTTCGTTAAAAAATATAATCTTTACACTTGCAGGGTCACCCATATGTTGTCTAAAATGGACTCCTGCCACCACATCTTTTGTTGCTTCTAAATTGTATCTCATAACAGAGGATGGAAGGGAGTGAATATCGATTACACTTACCCCGGATGCCAATATTCCACCTAAAAAAGAGCGTTTGAGCATTCTTGAACTTTTATGGTAATCTCTTGAGACATAAATTTTGCTGTTAATCGGAAGCTGAGAAGCGAACGCTTCTGCCAATTTTGTGGTCATCTCACATGAGAGTTCAATGTTACTGATGCCAAAAACACTACCGTTTTCAAAGATAGAATTTTTATATTTGCTTCCCCATATTACATTGTTTGTGACGATGGATGCACTATCTATAACTTTGTTAGGCCAGACTGTAATATCTTTATCGATGGATACCAGCATTCCTATTTCACACCCTTCCGCCAAAATCATACCAGCTTTAGCTTGTGTGTTATTTCCGATAGTGGCATTGTTACATATAACGCAACTATCGAGTGCCACATCGTTTCCTATCGTTGTATTGTCCCAGATTACCGTATTTCTTATTTTACAAAAGTCGCCGATTACAGTATTGTCGCCGATAACTACATTATGAAGTTTTACCCATTTTCCGATAGTTACATTTTTTCCTAAGACAACTTTTCCTAATATTTCAACACCGTTAAGTTCTTTGTACTCTTTGCCGCCGTAAAGTATTCCGTCAGAAAAAACTTTTTCGTCACTGCCAAAATCAAAGTCAACTCTGCCGCTTAAAATATCATCATAAACTTCTCTGTAACTCTCAGGATTACCTACATCTCTCCAGTATCCCGAAGCACTGCAACCGTTAAGAGAGACACCCTTTTTCATTAAAAGCGGAAACAGATCTTTTCCAAAATCATAATTTGTATTTTTAGGAATATAGTCCAGAATATCAGGCTCTAAGATGTAAATACCTGTGTTTATCGTGTCACTGAAAACCTCACCCCAGCTTGGTTTTTCCAAAAATTTCTCAATTTTTCCATCTTCATCCGCAATCACAACACCAAATTGAAGAGGATTTTTTACAGATGTCAGTGTTATTGTCAACTTTGAGTGTCGCTCAGTATGGCACTGGAAAATCTTTTTAAAATCAAAATCCGTTACAAGGTCGCCGCTGATTATAATAAAATTATCATTTCCGATTGCCTCTTCAGCAAGCTTCACAGCCCCTGCTGTACCAAAGTCATCTTTGGGTACGATATATGAAATATTAATACCGAATTTCTTCCCATCCCCAAAATATTCTGTTATAACTTCAGGCTTAAAATAAAGAAGTATTATAAATTCTCTTATTCCTAAATCCCTTAATTTCATCATAGTATGTTCCATCATCGGCTTATTTATGACTGGCAACATTGGTTTTGGACGAGAGTTTGTTAAGGGCTGGATTCTTGTACCAAACCCACCTGCTAATATTACGGCTTTCATTGCTTACACTCCTAATTCGTTTATTAATTTAACTCTACAGAATTCAATCCCTTGGCATCTAAGCATCATACATTTTAGTGTAATATTCATGCACCATACGTCCGGAATCGAAAGCTGGAATAACATCCGACATGGCATTATTCACTATTTTTATCCACTTTTTAGGCTCATCATAATAGAGTGGAATAATTTTATTTTCTAAAATATCCATTAAGCTTTTATTATCTTCATAATCCTGTTGTTCTATGGTTAGAGAGCTGTCAGAGGGCGGTATCGTAAAAGAGTTGATACCGTCTTTGGAAAACTCAGGATGCCATCCGTCATTAGTTGAAAGATGAACCGAACCGTTCATACTCGCACTCATTCCGCTCGTACCGCTTGCTTCTCTTGAAACCCTTGGCGTATTAAGCCAAACATCGCTTCCCTTCTTCATCATGCGAGAGAGTTCGAGTTCATATCCAATCAGAACAGCCATATTATTAAACTGTCTGCTCATATCAATAAGTTCATTAAAGCTATTAATTGCATTTGTATCAAAAGGGTAAGGTTTACCGGCCCAAATGACCTGCACGGGATAGTCCAATCTTGTAATCAATCTTTTAAATTTCTCAAAATCCTGTTTTAAAAGTCCGGGGCGTTTGTACTCTGCAAAGCGTCTGGCCCAAACTATAGTAAGTATTTCCGGATCAAACATCTGTCCTGTCTGGTCAGCCACAACATCAAACAGAACCCTCTTTAGATGTTTTTTTCTGGAGATTAGCTCATAGTCTTCATGTGCATCAAAGGCATTCAACATAACCCTATCTGTCCAAAAACGTCGATTTTGCGCATTCGTGATATAGATAATTTCAGATTTACCCACGCAATCTTTCCACATTCGGTTTGCTACCTCGCCATGGAATTTTGAAACTGCATTTGATATTTTTACAGCCCTCAAAGCACCAATCGTAAGCCCAAAACTGTCATCTTGCACCATCGTTATTTGACGCACCTCTTCCATAGATAAGCCATTAAAAAATCCAAATTTATAGAGCAAATCAATATTGTGTTTCTCATTGCCCGCATCTTCCGGTGTATGTGTTGTAAAAACAACTCTCTTTTTCACCTCTTGCATGTCTCTAAACTGTGAATAAAGTTCATATACCAACGGCAAAGCATGTCCCTCATTCATATGGTAAACATCTACTTTGTGTCCCAATGCATCGAGAACTTTTACTCCGCCTATGCCTAAAACTATCTCTTGTGAAATACGAGTCTCTTCATTGGAATCATAAAGCTTATGAGTAATAGTACGAGCTAGAAAATTATTTTCTTCAATATCCGTAGAGAGCAAAATAAGCGGAGCAGAACCAAAAATATTAGGCGGTAATAACCACGCTTTTATATAAACATCTTCAGAATGAATATTGACTTTTATTTTTATATTCAAGTCTTGCAAAAAATAGTGGTGCTTTCTGATAAATTCAGCTTTTAAACTTCCATCCGACTGACGTCCCTGATCGTAATAACCGAAGCTCCATAATATTCCGATACCGACTATATTTTGATGAAGGTCGTAAGCACTTCGCATGTGAGACCCGGAGAGGAAACCAAGTCCACCGGAATAGACTTTCAAACCCTGATGAATCGCAAATTCCATAGAAAAGTAGGCAACACTTGTTTTGTATTTTTGATCAATTTCATAAGTATGCAATTTCAATATTCAACCCCTTCTCGATTTGTAAATATTATATACATATTATATAAAATGTTACCACTTTGTCCCAGTTTTTTTTTAATTTATTACAAAAAAGCTACAAAATCAGATAAACATTCATAAAACAAAAATCAACACAAACATCGTTTGTTATTGTTTTATATTATACACTTACATCATGTTATAATAACAAATAGTTACTTAGTTGTCAAACTAAAGTTGATACATGTCATCGTATCTTTTTTTATATTTCAGTAAGATTTATCTTCTTAAAATTGGAGTATTTTTTATGAATGAAGAAGAGATTCAACTAAACAAACGGGAGCGATATAAGCTTCGCCAGAGACCGTACGACTATTTTGAACAGTTTGATACACTTGATTTTGAAAGTCTCTCAGAGTCGGACAGATACTATCTTCAAGATTTCGGTATCTTCACAACTGATTTTTTGGAAGATGAGTTTACCATGCGACTCCGTATTCCGGCAGGAAGGTTAAGTGCAGAGCAATTTCTGCACATAGCTGATGTAGCTGTGAAATATAATCTTCAACTTATTCTAACCTCACGAGCCGGGATTCAACTTCATGGACTTGAAGCCGATAATGTAGCCCGGATTTTTAAAAAAATGAATACCCTCGGCTTAACCACATGGCAGAGTTTTGGCGATAATATACGAAATATTGTCACCGATGTTTATGATGGCATTGGCATATATTGTGAAATAGAAACCTATCCCATAATTATGAAGATGCAAGAGTATATTTTAAAAAATCCTCGTTATGTAGGCATGTTGCCGAGAAGAGTCTCTATCGGTATTTCCGGAAACCGTGCAAATGTCTCCTCTTTTTTTTCTAATGACATCTATTTTGCACTCGCACAAAAAGATGGGACATTTGGTTTTAATGTTTACATGGGCGGTAAAAATACAGAGGTTGCAAGAGATACCGACATATTTTTACTGCAAGAGGAGGTGTTTGATTTTTTTAAAGCTTTTGTTGAGATATTTTTCATTCACGGTTCACGCTTCTCTCGTTCAAAAAATCGCCTTTTCTATTTGATTGAGAGTATCGGTATGGATGCAGTGAAAAAACTTATAGAAGCAGAGTATAAAAGAGCTCTAAAAAGCCATGGTATGCTACTCCTTGAAAAAAAAGAGTTTTCTCAAAGTGAACTATTAAAAGATGGTTCGTACTCCTTTTGTTACCAGACCGATTTTGCAAGAGTAAGTGCGGATGAGATAAAAAAAATTTCAAATTACGCGATGAAATATAAGGCAGAAATTCGCATAGGAATTGACCAAAATATATATCTAATGGGGCTTAAAGATGCAGATGCGCCTTTTAAATCTCCAAAACTGAGTGCAACCGTCTTGGCATGTGCGGGTAATCTTTGCCCCTACTCTTTTTGGAGCATTAAAAATGAGACGGTGTATCTTCCTCTTGAACTCATCAGTAAACATCGTATTGAAGTCGGTTTTTCCGGGTGTGCCAAAGGGTGTGGAAGACACCATCACACAGATATAGGACTGATTGGATTAAAAACGAATAACTTTGGAGATACCGAGGGCGGTGCTAGAGTATTTATAGGAGCAGAGCATTCAAGCGGAAGTTCTGTCGGGAGAATGCTTTTTTCAATGGTTCCTCTTGTTCATCTTCACTCACTTTTAACGCTTGTAATTATTACTTATGAGCTAAGCGGTTTCAAAGACTTTGAAGAGTTCTCTAAACATGTTCTTAACACCTATTCCGAAGGATTTCTTGGCATGTGGTTTTTAGCCAATATTCAGACAAAACAATCTCTAAAACTTATACCGAACGAGACTATTTACAGGAGTGCACAGGAGAGATTTGAAGATGAAAAAGAACTGCTTCAAAACTTTTTTCCTGAGCTTGAACTTTTGGATAGGATAGATGACAGTTTTTTTAAAGCAACAAGTGCTTTAAGTAAAAAACTATGGACGGTAGAGGGGAAAGACCCAAACTACAAGCCGCCTATAAAGCGGGTTGCTATAAGGTAGCAACTTGACTTATTTAACCCATAGGGTATAAAATTTCATGATGCACTCTCTCACAAGCACTCAAAACTTCACCACTCAGCACCAATTCCATTGCTGCCAAACTTGCATCCAACTGTTCTGCAGAAGTTGCACCGATGATAGTTGATGCCACAAAATCAAACTGCTTCGACCAAGCGATAGCCATAGTTACGGGATGTAAATCATGCTCTTGCGCAATTTTGAGGTATTTTTGTGTTGAGGCAAGTGTTCTGTCATTCATAAATCTGTCCGCCATGACTCTGAGTCGCTGTGTTGGGGAGTTAATATAATCTATAAAACGACCGCTTGAGATATTTGCCTGATTATACTTTCCGCTCAAAACTCCCCCTGCAAGCGGCGAATATGGAAGCAAAGAAATCTGCTCTTTTCTTGCCACGGTTGCTAGTTCATCCAAAAAGCGTCTATTTAAAAGAGAGAAGTTGTTTTGAATAGACTCAAACCTTGCATAACCCTTATGTGCCGAAGTCATAAGAGCTTTTGTCGTGCCATAGGCGGTGTCGTTTGAAGTGCCGATATAACGAACTTTTCCGCCCTGAACCAGTTTATCAAAGGCTTTTAAACTCTCTTCTATGGGTACAACGGTGTCAGGCCAGTGCATCTGGTAAAGGTCGATATAATCGGTGCCCAATTTTTTTAAACTCCCCTCAATTGCTCTCTCAATATGGAAACTGTCAATCGCCGTCAGACCATGTCGAACAGGCGGAACAAACCAGCCGTTTGCAGCACCCGCAACTTTGGTCGCAAGAATAATACTCTCACGAGGTTTTGTCTTGAGCCATCGCCCGACTATCTCTTCTGTAATGCCTATTTTATCCGCACTAGGCGGAATCGGATAGACTTCTGCCGTGTCATAAAAATTAACTCCGGCATCATACGCCTTATCCAAAATCTTAAAAGCTTCTTTCTCATCGCACTGCGTACCAAAAGTCATAGTCCCCATACAAATCGGACTTACTCTTAAACCTGTTTTTCCTATGTATCTGTAATGCATTCTTTAGCCTTTTTAATGTGTTAAAATTTTACTATATTGCAAAACTTGGAACTAATTTTGCTTTAAACATGCAAATAAGTTTATACATGAATAATTAAGGAGTTGCCCAATGATTTATAAAACTATAATAATTTTTAAGAATCTGTTTAAACGTAGAAAATGGGGAGAAAACCGTAGATATTTTCATGTTTAATTTACACACCCTGCGAGTCTTACAAATTTCTTGTAAGGCTTTTTAAATAAAAGTTAACCTGCTAAATCCAACCTTTCTTTTTAAAAACCCAAATAGGTGTAATTGAAGATAGAATCATGAGTCCTACTGAAAAAAGGTAACCATACTCCCAATGAAGCTCGGGAAGTATGTCAAAGTTCATACCATAAATACTTGCAATAAGGGTTGGCGGTAAAAATACTACATTTACAATAGTAAACATTTTTATAACTTTATTTTGTTCGATACTTAAAACACCGATAAATATATTTTGTAAATAATCTAATCTTTCAAAATTAAAATTGGTATATTCAATCAAAGATTTTATATCTTTAATCATAATAGGTATCATATTTTTACCATCATCGTGTTTATTGGATTTTAAAAGTGCACTTAAAATTCTCTGTTTATCTGTTAAATTCTCTCTGATTTTAATATTCAAATCTTCAAAAGAAGATATTTTTTCCAATATCTCTTCATCATCATTCGCATAATCAGTAAAGACATGTTTTCTGATTTTTGCTATCTCTTTTGATAAATTTTCAATAGTATCTGCATCCGCATCAATTCTAATATCTATAATTTCGCAGAAAATAGAGTATCCGTCTTTAAACTCTTTTGGTGAATTCAATAGTTTTCTTGTAAAGGTGTTGAAACTTTCTAATTTTTTATATCTTATTGAAATGAGAAGATTATCTTGCAATATAAAAGAAACTGTTTCGTTAAGTGCGGCGTTATCATGATTAATAAGAAAATAACTATTTATCTCTATTTTATTATCCTCTTCCCAATACCTTGAGCTTAGCTCAATCTCCTCACTCTCTTGTTTTGTCGGAAATTTTATATTAAATATTGATTCAACTGTTTTCACTTCTTCAATAGAGGGAGAAATCATATCAATCCAAATAATATTAGTCGTATCAGTCTCTTTTTCTAAAAGAGAAAGATTTTCAATGACCTCTAATTTTATACCTTTTTTTATAAAACCATTTACCATAAATGCTCCTTGACTTTGTACTCTTTTTATTCCTTAATTTCAGCCAAACGACCATTTCCATTTATAATAACAGCTATGTATTTTGCTTAATTCATCTACTGAAGTCTAAAAATATTTTTTTGTATTATATCTTTTATAGTTAATAAAGAGTGTCTAAAATGTTGTATTCTTTATATGATATAGCATTGACTGTAAGTATATATTTTTCTATCCTAACTCCATTAAATAGGCATTGCACCCATCAAGATAAAAGGCTTTTAACTCTTTTTTTACAGTAAAGCCAAAATTTTTATAGAGAGCTATTGCTCTTTCATTATCTATTCGTACTTCAAGCACTGTTTTTTCAAAATTTAGAGAGAGAAGCTCTCTGTGTACAATTTCCAAAAGCTTGAGTGCAACTTTTTTCCCGCGATATAGCTCGCTTACTCCAATGGAGTATAGTTTCGCATCTCTGCGTTTTATTAAAGTTAATACATAACCCGCAATATTACCATCGATTTCTGCCAAATAGATTAAATTATTCCTTATGTGATAGCTGAATGAGCCTTTGGATAAAGGAAAATTCTTATCCGTAAAAAGCTCTTGTTCTAATTTGTAAAGTTTTGCAACATCCGAAGCAACCGCTTTGCGAATTATCATTTTTGATAAATTGTATATTTTGGAACAAGCTTAAATGGGCGATAAGACATCTTTACCTTTCGCAGATTTTCAAACCCCATGTCATCTCCGACATTGATATAAGTTACACCGTACCGCTCTTGAAGCATTTTAGAAAACTCACGAAATATATACTGTGCACATCCTAAAACTTCAAAGTCTGTTTTTTCTATAAGCACGCTGGCAGTGTCACCGTTTATTCTCTCACCCGCCGTAAATCCTTTGAGCTCTCCATTTATGTAAATAACCAAACCGATAAGCGAAAGTTCATCATAATATTTTAGCATCTGTTTCATAGCAAATCGTTCCTGATGAATACCCTCTAAAAAAACCTCTGCCTCCTCTTTTGGCATATATTTCACTCTATCTGCAACCCATTTGTTAAACAGATTCGTTATCTCTTCTTTATGTTTAGAACTATCAAGCGGCTCTATGGTATGGTCTGTATAGGATTTTATAAATTTATTAATCTCTGTTCGTTTTGTATGGTAGCTGTTTCCGCGTAAATCAATCAAGGCATTCACATCATAAATATAATCAACTAGCTTTTTCTCTACTAAATAGTTTTCAAGCATCTCAAACATACTTTTAGCTTCATCCGCAGATTGAACAAACTCTTCAATCATCGCTCCCTGAACATAATCTATGCGGGCATAATAGGGTGAGGAGTTGTTAGAATTCATAAGTTCAAAACATTTGATGATGGACTCTGTTACATATTTCTTTTTACCCAAAGGAGGGAGCAGCATGGTAAGTTCGCCGCCTGTCATTATAAAAAGACAGAAACATTTATTTATAACAGCATAAAAACCACTACTGTTTGCAAGCCATATAAAATTAGCTGCAAAAGTATAATCACTAATATCAACCTCAATTTTAGAGAGATACTTCTCTAAAATAGGTTTTGAGTCCAAATTAAAGGGCTTTAGCGTTTGTTTTTTTACTGTTAAATTAGCCATTAAAATCCTTATTCTTATTAATTTAAACGAAATGATACATCTTTTTTTTATTTTTGCAATGACAAGTTAGGAAGGCTTTAAAAACCACTTATACTACGGCTTTAAGTCGGCATATTATTTATATTTTCGATATTATTTCGTCAAACAATATAAAGTAAAATGAATGTAATATTTAGTTCCAAAGCCACCTAGCGAACTACTTATTAGCAGCTTTTCATACTGCCGATTTAAACTCCGCCGGTGACCCGAGTAGATGTGGAACTAACTATTGAGCAAGTTCTTTAAGAATATTTTCAATCATGCCGTGAGTTTCATGAACTGCTTTGATTGACTCTTCGTCAGTAATATCAAGATCATCAATCCAGTTATCAACTGAAGGGAAACCGATATGAACTGTATTTTCATCTTTTTTCTTGTATATAACTAATGAAAAAGGAGCAAAAGCACCGGCATCCGGGTGATTCTTTGATACAGGAAATATTGCATTAAATCTTATGATTGAGTATGTATCATAAAAATCATAATCATCTTGTCCATTTTCTTTTAATAAACCTTCTTGCAGTTTATAAGATTTTGGTATTAAAAACCCAACCGGTCCCAGTTCACCCTCAAATTCTTCTTCAAATGCTTGTTTTGCATCTGCATATGTTGCACCCTCTTCAAGAGTAAACTCTGTTGTAAATTCAGTTGTTAGAGGCTTTTTTGAAGGTTTAACAGCATGGCTTAAAGATTGATAATTACCATTTGGCAGTGCTTTATGAAGTGCAGCATCTACTAATCTAGCATATTCAATTAAGTCTGGATTTGTTGCAGGGATTTTAGTGATTCTTGCCATACCGGTTAAAGACAGTGTAGAAATATTAATAGTTTTTTTCGTAGCATTTTCATAAATTGACATCGATAGCGGTGTTATAAG
This sequence comes from Sulfurimonas sp., assembly GCA_041662225.1. Classification (GTDB taxonomy): domain Bacteria; phylum Campylobacterota; class Campylobacteria; order Campylobacterales; family Sulfurimonadaceae; genus Sulfurimonas. The sequence continues at coordinate 137,835 of JBAZSX010000001.1, read as the reverse complement.
ACCTATACTAGGATATTGTTTAATCAGTTTTAAAATCAACTTATCACTATGAAATATTGCCAAGTTATAGGCTTTGTGGTGAACGCTACCATATCTTTTTTCAAAAATTGAGTTCATGTTGTTATTAACATCAACAACTAAACCACTCGCATTAAAAGCCTGTTCAATACTTTTAGCGTCAATTGCACCATTTGAATTATCGACACTAAATATTTGAATATTTTGACCTTTATTCACATCCGCTACATTTGGAGTTTTTGCCGAACAAACACTCGTTCCTAGTGCTAAAAATGCACCTATAAAGATTGTTAAAATCTTTTTCATTGTTATCCTTTAAATTAAAATGGCTAGATTTTACTATATTAATGTATAAAATATCTTAACAAAATATAGAATACTTCTAAAAACCACCGTCTCGAGGTCATTGAATAAAATTACTAAACAGTTCTGTTTAAACTTTCTGGCAAACTTATTTTAAAACAGACACCATCTGCAATATTGGTGACTGTCAGCGTACCTTTTAAATGTTTCTCTATAATGGTTTTACTCATGTAGAGACCCAGCCCTGTCCCATTCTTCTCATCTTTTGTACTAAAATAGGGGTTGAAAATTTTATCTATGATATTTTCCGGGATTGTTCCGCCGTTATTGCAGATATCTATAACTACCGTCTCCAAACTATCTTTGATTGAAATATCTATCTCTCTTAGCGCAGTTCTGTTTTCAACAAGTGCTTCTTTTGCGTTTTTAAGTATATTAATAAAAACCTGCATCAGCTCTCTTGAATAGGTCTCTATTTTCCTTATGCTGTGAAACTCTTTTTTAACTTCTATGTTGTTGTTATCTAATGATTTTCCAAGTACACTGAATGTCTCTTTAAAAACATCCTCAACCAATACCTCTTCTGACATTTTTTCCGGTCTGAAAAAGTTCCTAAAATCATCTATTGTTTTTGAGAGCTCTTGTGTTTGATGAAGCATATTTAATGCGCCGATTTTTAGACTCTCCGTATCAACCATATCAAGCTCAATATCAGCCAGAATATTATTTGCACCCATAGATATAGCACTTATCGGCTGTCTCCATTGATGTGCTATCATGCTTATCATCTCACCCATCGCAGCTTGGCGAGATTGTGCCATCATAATTTCGTCTTTTTCTTTAAGTTCATTCATAGCATTTTCTAGTTCAGTTATATCGTTGAAAACTACCAAAGTGTTATTATTTATATCTATCTTAAGAGGCTGTGCCAAAACCATAAAATGGTGCTGCTTGCCATCCTTCATCATGCACGCTTTATGTATTTTATTCTGATTTGATAAGATATACTCTAGCCAGTTAAGCTCGCCCATCTTAGAGCATAAATACCCTTCCTTTTTTATAAAAAGGTCGCATATGCAATCATGCTCTTTTTTAAAACTACCTAGTGAATCATATCCGGTAAATGCTAGCATTGCCGCATTGCATTTTTTTATCTCAATGCCATCGGTGGTAATCATAAGATTTGGAGTAATATCAAAGATAGTTTGAAGATGCTCCTGAGCAGACTTTACTTCACTCTCCATTCGTTTATGCTCGGTGATGTCTCTCCATGAAGACATAGAGTACAATATACTCCCTTCCTTATCTCTAACTGCATTAACATTTAAAGAGACATCTATTCTCGTTCCATCTTTTCTTTTTAAGATAAGCTCTCTATCAAGAATTACACCCCTTTTCACAAATTCTTCAAATGTATTATAAACCTCTTGCATGCAATCCTCATGATACATCTTAAATATAGGAGAACCGATAATTTCCTCTTTTGAGTATCCTGTTTTTTTCAGCAGTGTCTCATTGCATAGCAGAATGGTTGCATCTTTTGGGGAGACAGAGAGATACATGTCCGGAGCATTGTCGTATAGGGCGCGGAATTTCGCTTCACTCTTTAGCAGCTCTTCATGTGCCATCTTGTTATTTTGTAAATATACGAACTCCCTAATTGCAAAAATAAGTATTCCAAAAACACCGAAAATCCAAACAGAGACAAACAGGAGAGCAAATGTCACTGAGTTTTTATAAGAAACAGCGTATAACTCTTTGAGAGGCATTGCAACACCAACTCCGCCACGAACATCACCCATTTTATAGCCTTGAAATGCATGACATTTTAAACAGCTCTCTTGCACATACATCGGACGCATCAGACGCAAATAAGGCTCTTTATCTATCTCTGTGTATTCATAAGCCTCTTCTTTACCCTGTTCAAACGATTTTAAAGCTTTGACTTCCCACTCGTCCGGTTTGTTCCCCTCGTAAAGGTATTTTAAACTTGTAATCTTGCTTTTTATACCATAGAGACCACTATACTCATTCGACATTTGACGTACCATGTAAGCCGGATTCATTAGTGTAAGCTTTGTATTGTCCGGCTTTGTAATATCTCTATCAGGTATGTGCGACAAATTTGGATTTGGAGGAGTACGCTCAGTTGCAGGCACATAGACACCTCCATGAGAAGATGCCCACGACCGAAAAGCCTGATCTTTTAAAAAGTTTGCTCTGGCTATATTTTCTGCAATGCTCTTTATCTGTCTATTATCTTGCCAAGTGCTGAGGACAAAAACAAATAGAACTATAACACTCCATAAAAACAAAATAACATATACAAAATGCTTCAGCCTAAGCTCTTCAACCTCTTTTGATACTAATAAGCTTTTAATCTTATTTAATTTCATCCCTGTTCCCTCGATTTTAATAGAAATGTCACTTTAAAGCAGACACATGATAAGTACTTTTTGTTGCAAATTAATGACTAGAAGCCAAATTTATTGTACACCCTCATCATTTAATCTTCTAACTTTACTACATCCACTGCTGCTTCCCATGTTGCAAACTTTTTCATATAATCTTTTTGCTTCACTTTTATTCTCCCCTATGCCTTTACCGCTTCTGTACATTTCTGCCAGATAATAGCAACCTTCAATCTGTCCTTTTTGACAAGTATAGTCGTAAAGCACACTTGCCATCTGATAATCTTTCACCGCTCCACGCCCTCTATGATATGAAACTCCAAGATTGTAACACCCATTAATATTTCCGGCATTGCAAGATTTCGCATAGAGTTGGCTAGATTTGATAAAATCTTGTTTTACACTCCCTTTACCATTCTCATATATAACCCCTAAATTAGAACATGCTCTGGCATCTCCGGCATCACAAGCAGCAGAATAAAGTCCACTTGCTTTAATTTCATCATGCATTGTACCTTTTCCATTCTCATACATATATGCCAGATTGTAACATCCATCCATATTGCCGCTATCACATGCCTGACCCCACAAAGCAATTGCATCTACATAATTATTTTTTTTGTACTCTGCGTACCCGTCCGCTACCGCATCAGCACACAAATGTGTACCCAACAGCAAACCAAACCCTAAAACTAATCTCTTCATCCACTTTCCTTTATTTTAAATTGAACTTCCCAATATTATAACTTAAAACTATACATAACATCTTTTTATTGCAAAAATTTAAGAGTTTATTATCTAAAACATGCACTAAAAATAACTAAAAGATACAATCCTATTGTATTATTTTTATGTCCAAAAAAGTGTAATCATATTACAGAGATTTATGCTACAATTTTGCCATTATCCGATGCTGGCACGGAATTTTAAATACCCTCACTTAAATGGAAACACGAATGCAAATTTTAACTCTTCTTCTGACAACAATGAAAGATAAGAACAATATACTCAGACCGATATTCAAATTAATTTTGATATTAATAGGTGTTACTAGTAGTTATGTTATGGCAAATGACTTGCCCAATGCGTGCAGTAGAGATCAGAATGTCAATGAGTTTACAGTACTTAGCTACCATGAAATAGCAACTAAAAGTGAAACGATGGATTCAAGCTATGCGGTAACTCCATCGAATTTTGAGAAGCAGATACATTGGTTAACGGATAACGGTTTTCACTTTGTGAGTATAGATGATATTTTAAAGTATCGAAAAAATGAAAAACAGTTGCCAAATAAAGCAGTTTTGATTACTTTTGATGATGGGTATCAGTCTATCTATGCAAATGCTTATCCTATTTTAAAAAAATATAAAATTCCTGTTGTAATTGCATTGGTAGGTAGTTGGCTACAAGCCAAAGATAAAGTAGATTTTGATGGACATGCAATTGCACGCAACAAGTTTTTAAATCAGGAAGAAATCAAGGAGATGGTAAGTAGTGGTCTCGTAGAGATTGCCAGCCACAGTAATATCTCTCACGGAGGCATACAAGGCAATCCACAAGGCAGCATGGAGCCGGCAATCACAACTCGCAAATGGTTAAAAGATAAACAGTCGTATGAAGATGAAAAAAGTTATCAGCAACGCATATATAATGATTTATTAGAAAATAGTCGTTTTTTAGAACAATACACTGGGCAAAAGCCTCGCGTAATGGTTTGGCCCTATGGGCGTTACAATATTGTGGTGCGTAAAATTGCAGAGCAGTTAGGAATGTCCGTAGGATTGACATTGGATGACGGCAGCAACACTCGTATTACACCTTTATGGGGATTACGACGTATATTGGTTGAGCAAAAAATGACACTTGAAGATTTAAAGCTAAACATGTGGTTGCGAAATGCCAATTGGACAGATGATGCTCGCACAACAAAAGCAGCACATATTGATTTGGATTATATATATGATCCAGATCCGGTTCAGACAGAAAAGAATTTAGGTGCCTTACTTGAGCGTATCAACAAGTTAGGAGTAAACACGGTTTATGTGCAGGCTTATGCTGACCCTGATGGCGATGGTGCAGCAGATTATGTCTATTTTCCAAACAGAAATGTGCCAATGCGTACAGATTTATTTAATCGAGTAGCTTGGCAGATTGCCAAATGCACGCAGGTTAAGCGCATTTATGCTTGGATGCCGATGTTGGCTTGGCAACTACCGCAAAGCAATGCAGCCGCTAAAGATATGGTAGAAACATTGCAGGTTGACCCGACACATCTCAATATGGGATACCCAAGATTATCCCCATTTTCTGAGAAATCAAGAAAAGTCATTAAAGAAATTTACGAGGATTTAGCTAAGTCATCCTATATTGACGGTCTATTATTTCATGACGATGTAACTCTATCAGATTTTGAAGATGATAGTGAGTTTGCGCACCAGCAATATAAAAAGTGGGGATTAGCAGAAACTATTAATGAAATTAGAGCTGATAAAAAGCAGTTTATAACATGGACTAAACTTAAAACTCAATATTTAGACGAATTTGCAATGGAATTAGCTCAAATTGCAGAAGACCAGCAACCGGGACTCAAAACAGCACGCAACCTCTATGCACAAGTTGCATTAAAAAATAATTCTGAGGAGTGGTATGCACAAAACCTGACTCAGTCGATAAAAAATTATGACTATACCGCAATTATGACTATGCCGTATATGGAGCAAGCCAGTGACCCTGTGCAGTTTTATGATGATATTGTCAAGCGTGTAAAAGAAGAGCAGTGCGGACTAGAACGCACAGTGATAGAGTTGCAAACTGTGGATTGGAGAAAAGGGAATGAGCGAATTTCCTCTAAAGAACTTGAAGATACAATAAAACATTTATATGATTCGGGTGTTCATCATGTGGCGTACTATCCTGATAATTTGTTTACAAATAACCCTGATGCAGATATGATGAAAAAAGTGTTTTCGCAAAAACCAGTGCGTATGCATACTATTAACGCCAAGTAATGCCATGCAGATAAGTAAGAAGAATTTTTTATGACTTTGCCTCTATTTTTGCAATTAATATGGCACACGTTATTAGGTTACGTATTTTATTATCCGCTCTTTATGTCGAGTTTGTGGATAGTCGGGGCAATATTTTTTTATTTTAAAAATGAAAAACCGTATGCTAAGCAGATTATTCCACCACTCAGAGACCATGAAAGCTGGCCCGGTGCGAGTATTTTGATTCCTTGTTACAACGAGGGTCAAAATGCAGTTGAGACAATTACGTATGCTCTCAATGTAAAATATCCGGAATTTGAAGTCATTGCTATCAACGATGGCAGCAAGGATAATACTTTAGAGATATTGCTAAGTTTAGCAAAAGATAATCCAAAATTAAAAGTTGTTAATTTAGCAGAAAATCAGGGTAAAGCTTTAGGTCTTCAGGCGGGTGCATTGCTGGCAAAATATGAGTACCTAGTGTGTATAGACGGAGATGCCTTAATTGATGAGAATTGTGTTCATTGGATGGTCAAACATTTTATCCGTTATCCGGAAGTTGCCGCTGTAACGGGTAATCCAAGAATACGCAACCGTACGAGTTTACTGGGTAAAATTCAGGTTGGCGAATTTTCTTCAATCGTAGGGATGATTAAACGTGCACAGCGCAGTATTGGTCGAATATTTACAGTATCAGGTGTGATTACCGGTTTTAGAAAGGCTGCCGTCCATGATGTAGGCTATTGGAGTCCGGATATGCTCACCGAAGATATTGATATTACATGGAAATTGCAACGCAACGGTTGGGATGTACGCTTTGAGCCTCGAGCTTTGGTATGGATTTTGATGCCGGAGACCTTGGGCGGATTATGGAAACAACGCTTACGTTGGGCTATGGGTGGTGTTCAAGTTTTGCTTAAAAATTTTAAAGTTTTATTTATGGCCAAACAAACACATCTTTGGGGGCTCATGGTTGAGCAAATGCTAAGTATGATTTGGGCCTATAGCATGGTGCTAGTAATTTTAGTCTGGTTCATTAGTTTGTTTATGCCAATTTTATATTTAATGCCTGCTGATTCACCTATTTTACCGGATCAAAGCAGCGTTATTTTAATCGGTGCATGTTTGATACAGTTCGCGGTAAGTAAATGGTTAGACGGTCATTATGATGAAGGGCTGGGGAAAAATTATTTTTGGATGATTTGGTATCCTTTTGCATATTGGTTGATTAATTTGCTTACAGCTGTAACAGCTCTTCCAAAAGTTCTATTTAACAAAAAAACTCGTGCTAGATGGGTTAGTCCGGACCGAGGTGTGCATCAAGAGTTGAATCAAAAGGGGTAGATAGATATGAAAAATCTAATTATTAACAAACGCCATGAGTTGCCTTTATCTAAACGATTGGCTTGGGATATAGCAACAATTTTACTTTGGATAGGCTTTATATATTTATGGAAGCCTTTGCTGCATGTATTTAATAGAATACTAACTTCAACAGCACCGGCTGATGAAATGTCCGATTGGATTTATGACAATATTCATAGTGTAACATTTGAAAATGCTATTTTTATGTTAACTGCAACACCCATTGTACTGTTTTTATTGTCACGGCTAAACAGACACAAATCTCAGAGTGAGCATTTAATCTATAAGTCTAGTGATTATGCAAATTATTTTCAGGTAAACGATATAGAATTGAAAGAGTGTGCAAATAGCCAATTTGTTACCGTGCACCATGATGACCATGGTCATATAACAAGTCTAAGTAATCAAATTACAAAAGACGATTGTTTATAGAAGCAACTATCTACAGCAAAACCATGACAAAGTAGTCGCAACTAGAGCTAAAATAAAAAGAGAGCAAAACTCGTTTAAACGCAGCGAGTTTTAATCACATCAGAGAGGAATATTCCTATTTTTATACCCTGTATTAATTCTCAAATGCAGCCCTAAATAGTAGGCATATGTAATCGCTTTTTTGAGCAGATACGCTCCGTAGCCTTTGACTTTGATGTATTTGAACATCTCTCCGACAGCGTATTTTCCGCCGAGTGCTATAAACATGCCGCTCACACCTGCATTAAAAGGCTCGCTTACCTTAGAGTCTATTCTTTTGCGGATGCACTCGGCAACATACTCTGCACTTTTTTCTGCGATTTGGGCTGTTGGAGGAAGCATATTTCCTTCTTGGTCTCTTATTTCAACACAGTCGCCTACGGCAAACACATTTTTTGTGCCCTTAATATTTAACTCTGCGTCAGCTATAAATTGGTCGATTTTGTTTTTGTCACTCTCAACCGCACTATTAAGATTGCCTGCTTTTATGCCGCCTGTGAAAATCATAAAATGATAATGCAATTTTTTGCCATCTTTAAAATAGATATAGGAGCTGTCCACATTGCTGATAAACGCACCTGTTAAAATTTTGACACCGAGTTTTTCCAATCTCTTTTGAGTGTTTGAAACTATGTATGAACTCATTCCAGGCAAAATAGTCTCACTTGCATCAATCAGGTAGATTTTAATCGCTCTTGCTCTGTCGCCGATAGTTTTGCTGTAGGCTTGGATAACATTTGCCATCTCTGCCGCCACTTCAACACCACTCAGCCCTGCTCCGCCGATGGCTAAATTTATCTCGTTTTTATCGGCATGTTCTTCACTCTGAAGCTGTTTATAGATAAGGTCTTCAAACTCTTGTCTAAAGTCATGCGCTCTTTGAAGATTTTTAACTCCATGACTGTTCTCTTTAAGCCCTTCAATAAATGAAAAAAAGTTTGTTTGTGCGCCGGTAGCTATTACAAGATAATCATAACGGACCGCTTTTTCCTCTACAAGAACCAATTGATTATCGAAGTCAATAGAGTCTGCTCTTTTATTCATAAAAAGAACTTTTCGCTTAAATCCCAGACACCACTTTTGCAAATCTATTGCAATATCATGAATATCAAATCTGCCGGCAATATAGCCATATGCTTCTGTTTGGAGATAATGATACGGGTTTTTATCGATGAGAGTTACATTTATATCATGATGTTTTGCCAGAAACTCTACTGCTCTAAGTCCGCCATATCCGCCACCGATAATTACTACATTTTTGCTCAAGACTGACCTCTCAATTTTTATGACGCGATTGTACAGATATTGTGTAGCAATTGAATAGCATTTTTTTAATTTATCAGTCACTTTTTTTCTTCATCAATTAACCACAAACAAAAATATTATTTGTTACAATGCACCACTAATACTAAAGGAATGTTATGGACTATGCTCTCAACTTCTCACAACTTTATCATTCATGTAACAGTTCACTTTTTTCATTTAAGACAACTCAAGAGTTAGAGTTTCTTGAACAGCCTCTGGGGCAAAAAAACGCTTTAGATGCTGTTGACTTTGCTACAAATATAGTTCAAGATGGATACAACCTCTTTGCCATGGGAGCTTCCGGAACCGGAAAACACTCCACTATTATGAACTTTTTAGAAAAAAAAGCGAAACTGGAATGTGCAGCGAGCGACTGGTGCTATGTCAACAACTTTAAAGACCCAAGAAAACCAATCGCCATAGAGTTTCAATCGGGGGATGCGGAGCAGTTTAAAGAGAATATACATGAACTTATAGAACTTCTAAAAGATATACTCCCTACTGTTTTTGAGAGTAACTCTTTTTATAATGAGAGGGAGACAATTACACAAAAGTATGTCAAACAGCAGACCGAAATTTTCAATTACCTGCAGGAGGAGGCTAAGAAATATGATGTTTCTATGAGCGTATCCTCTCCCAGCAGAGTGACTTTTGTACCTGTTATCGATGGAAAAAGGCTATCGGCTGAGGAGTATAGCGCTATAACAGGTGAGCAAAAAGAGGAAATTACGCATAAAGTAGATGCCTTTGAAGCAATTGTAAAAGATGCACTCAGAAGAGTGAGTGAACTCACCAAAGGCGAAAAAAAAGAGTTCAAAGAACTAAGTAGTAAAATGAGTGAAAATTCCGTAGAATCGCTTATTAATGATGTTTCTCTCAAATATAAAGAGTCCAAAAAAATAATGGATTACCTTGATGCTCTCAAACAGGATGTCATCAAAAATGTAAAAGATTTTTTAATAAAAACAGATGAGATTAATATACCACCTTTTATGCAGGAGTATTACACACCCTCTTTTACCCGCTATGAGGTAAACCTTTTTATCTCTCATGAGAAAGATTCTACTGCGCCTGTTATCTTTGAGGACAATCCTATTCATCAAAACATTGTAGGAAAGATTGAGCACATCTCGCAGGTAGGTACCCTCATTACCGACTTTACCATGATAAAACCGGGTGCACTTCACAGAGCAAACGGCGGCTATCTTGTGCTCAATGCCAGAAAACTTCTCATGCAGCCCTTCGCGTACGAGGAGCTTAAGAGGATTTTACGCTCTAAAGAGATACGAATAGAGTCGCTCGCTCAGCAATACTCTTTTTTAACCACAACCTCTCTTGAACCCGAACCGATTCCGGTACATGTGAAGGTTATACTCATAGGAGAGAGGATTCTCTACTACCTTCTGCACCACTACGACTCCGATTTTGGGGAGCTTTTTAAGGTAAATGCAGATTTTGAAGATGAGATACCCTCCTCGGATGAGAATATTATTCTCTATGCACAGATGATTGGAACCGTTGCAAAGCAACACAGCCTCTTTCCTCTTACTCCGGATGCCGTTGCAAGGGTTATAGAGCACAGTTCAAGGGAAGTCTCGCATGCCTCAAAGTTTTCAACGCACCTAAGAACACTCTCAGACCTCCTCAAAGAGGCGGATTACTGGTCTAAAAAAGAGAACAAGACCGCAATAGACAAAGAAGATATAAACAAGGCACTCCAGACAAAAAAAGAGCGGCTCAACCGTATTCAAAGAAAGCTCTATGAGCAAATCGATGAGGGAACGATTATGATAAATGTAAGCGGCTCTCTTGTCGGTCAGATTAATGCACTATGTTACATTGCATTGAATGGATACAACTTCGGCATTGCTTCGCGCATCACCGTGCGAACAAGAATAGGCAAAGGCGAAATTATAGACATTGAAAGAAAAGTTGAGCTAAGTGGACCGATTCATTCTAAAGGGGTTATGATTTTAAGCGCATACATCGGCTCAACCTATGCCCAAAATATGCCGCTAAGCCTCTCTGCATCGCTTGTTTTTGAGCAGTCTTACGGCATGGTTGAGGGCGACAGCGCCTCGTCCACGGAGCTTTACGCAATCATCTCTTCACTTAGCAATTTGCCTATAAAACAGAATCTTGCCGTCACGGGTTCAGTCAATCAGTTTGGCGAAATTCAGGCTATCGGCGGGGTCAATGAAAAAATTGAGGGCTTTTTCGATATCTGCATGCGTAAAAATCCAAAAGAATCCTACGGCGTTATCATTCCGCATGCCAACATAAAACATCTTATGCTCAAACCCGAGATTATAGAGGCGGTAAAGAGCGGCAATTTCACTATCTACAGCGTTAAAACGATTGATGAGGGAATATCCATTTTAACCGGTGTCGAAGCTTCTCTTGTAAATGAAAAGGTGATTGCAAGGTTGCAGGAACTCTCACAAATTGCAAAAGAATTTTATTATGAAAATGGGGACAAAAAAGGAGAGGAAGAAAGCGGTACTCAAAACATATAGAACGCCCCCCCCCTTTAATTCTAAGAAGCAGTTTTAATCGGAATAGTTTTTGTGTTTATTGCCTGAAGTGCTTTTTTTTTGGAATGGTAACAGAGAGCATCCTATCTTTAAAGCTAGACTCAATTTTATCTGCATCTGCATCATCCGGCATATCAAGAACACGCTCAAACGAACCATAACTTCGCTCAACTCGGTAATAATTCTTTTCCTTTTCCTCTTTTTCTTCTCGCTTTTCCCCCTTAATTCTCAAGGTATTGTTATATCATTTTTACCTATGCCGGGAAGATCTACCTTTACACTATACGCTTTCTCATCCGAGGTGATATCAAGAGATGGACTAAAGAAATCCGATTTAAGCAGAAGAGAACTACTTTGGAATCCTACATCAAAACTGCGTTTAAACGAATCAAAAAGGCGATCGAACTCCTTCTGCATCTCGCTAAATGATTTTGGAATATCTAAGCTTACTTCACCTTTTCGTACCGGCACAACAAACCCTTTTTGTTCTTCCTCTTTTTTAAACCAATTCCAAGGCACCAATTTTTCTAATTCCATTCTAAACTCCTTTAAAAATAGTAATTCAATATAAAATATGATTAAACTTAAATGGTTATTTAATGCTTATATTTTAGACTTTGTAAATAAGGCTACTTAAGATTCTTAGTGCTAAAATACGCGTCAAATAAACACAAAGGCAAGCCATGCTCATTCCATCCGATTTATTAAAGGGCAAAAAAATACTTCTTGGTGTGACCGGTTCTATCGCCGTCTATAAATCGCTGGAGCTGGTTCGCCTCCTCACAAAAGCGGGTGCAGAGGTTAAGGTGGTTATGAGCGAATCTTCTAAAAAATTTGTCACGCCTCTGAGCTTTGAAGTTCTGACAGGAAACCAGATTCTCGATGACACGAATGAGTCATGGGTAACAGACCACAACCACATCAAAACAACGCAGTGGGCGGATCTTTTTGTCATAGCACCTGCGACTGCAAACACCATTGCGAAACTGGCTAATGCTATTGCCGACAACATGCTGCTTCAATGTGCCCTTGCATTTGCTAAAACAAAAATTATTGCTCCCTCAGCAAATACGAATATGATTCACAACCCGATAACACAGGCGAATCTGAAGATGCTGGCAATTGCAAACTACACAATTGTTGAGACACAGACAAAAGAGTTGGCATGTAAAACTACCGGCGACGGGGCAATGGCCGAACCGATTGACATATTCTTCAAATGTGCGAAAGTACTTCTAAAAGAGGAGTTTTGGGAGGATAGAATGGTTATCGTCACAGGAGGAGGAACAGTTGAGAAGATTGATGAAGTCCGTTATATCTCTAACTTTTCAAGCGGAAAAATGGCTTCAAGCTTGGCTACTGCTCTTTACTGCAAAGGTGCGGATGTAAATCTGATTGCCACAAAGTTTGAAGAGAATCTGCCAAAGGATATGCACAAAATAGCGGTTGAAGACTCTCTTGAGATGCAAGAGTATCTGGTAGATTCTGTCAGAATTGCGAAGAAGGGAAAACTCTCAAAAGCGACACTTATGAGAGATGAACATATCCACCTAATCCAAAAAAAGCCCTACCTCTTTATGGCGGCGGCGGTAAGTGACTATGTGCCTGAATTTGCTCAAAATGGTAAGTTAAAAAAAGAGATTTTAGGCGAAACGTGGGAACTTAAAATGAAAAAAAACATAGATATTTTAAGCTCCATAGACAAAGAGGGCATCACAACGGTAGGATTTAAGGCCGAAATGGATGAGTTAAACGCCATCGCAAATGCCTCAAACATGATAAAAACAAAAAACATAGATGCTGTCTGTTTAAATATATTAAAAGACTCATCCAGCTTTGGAAGCGACACAAACAAGGTGGAGTTCATCACACATGAAAAGCTAGAATCGATTCCGCATGACGACAAACTGAGCGTTGCGTTTGGTATATTGGAGCAGGCGAAGGGTTTATAACTGATGTTACGCACTAAAACGAACACGTGTGTTCTATGCCATATAAAAGCACAGAATGAGTCCGTTTTAGTGGCTGCTGCTGAAGTCCCTACAACCCCCTAAGCTACAAAACAAGAGAATCACTTTTCGCATAGCGAAAATGTTTCTTTAGTAAAAACTTTGTTTTTCAAGATTTTTAAAAAGACTCTTTACATGCGAAGCAATCTTGGTTATAAAAAGAGTCTATTTATGAAGTGCTAACTCTTTTTTAAGATACTCACCCGTATAACTTCCTGTTTTTTCATATGTTGCTGCCAACTCTTCCGGGCTTCCCTCTGCTATGATAAGTCCACCGCCGCTTCCGCCTTCTGGTCCCATGTCAATAATGTAGTCTGCATTTTTTATCATGTCCAAATTGTGTTCTATAATAAGTACGCTGTTTCCTAATTCTACAAATTTGTGAAGCACACCTGTGAGTCTGTCAACGTCGGCAAAGTGAAGCCCTGTTGTCGGCTCGTCTAAAATGTAGAGTGTTTGTCCTGTGTCTTTTCGGCTCAACTCTTTGCTCAGTTTGATTCTTTGTGCTTCCCCGCCCGAGAGCGTTACGGCGTTTTGTCCTAAAGTGATATACCCTAGCCCGACATCCACAATTGTTTTCATGATTTGATGAATTTTTGGGATTGGTTTAAAAAATTCAAAAGCTTCACCGACGCTCATGTTGAGCACATCCGATATTGTTTTTCCCTTGTACTGTACTTCCAAAGTCTGCTGATTGTATCTTGTTCCGTGGCAGGTATCGCACTTCACCATAATGTCCGGCAAAAAGTGCATCTCTATTTTTATCTGCCCTTCACCCTGACACTTCTCACATCGCCCGCCCTTCACATTAAAGCTGAATCTTGAGGTTGTATAGCCCCGTATTTGCGACTCTTTTGTTTTAGAAAAAAGCTCTCGAATCTCATCCATTACGCCTGTGTAGGTTGCAGGATTACTTCGCGGAGTTCTGCCTATCGGGCTTTGGTCGAGATAAATCACCTTGTCCACATGCTCTAAACCTGTTATCTCAACACCTGCAACCTTGTTCACTTTTCTTGCATGGTTGAGGAGCGCTCTGGCGGTTGGAAGAAGGGTTTGAAGCATAAGTGAGCTTTTTCCGCTTCCGCTCACTCCCGTGATGCAAACAAAGTTATTGAGCGGGATTTTGGCACTCAGATTTGTGATGTTGTTAAGAGTTACATTTTTTATCTCAATATATTTATCTTGCGGTCGTCTGTAAAAATACTCTATCTTTTTTCTGCCGAACATGTAATCTGCCGTGAGCGTTTTAGCTTTTTTAAGCATCTCTAAAGTTCCGCTAAAAACCACCTCTCCGCCGAACCTCCCCGCCCCGCTTCCGATGTCAACGATGAAGTCGGCATTCTCAATCGTCTCTTTGTCATGTTCGACAACAATAACGCTGTTGCCTTTCTCCTGCAAACTTCTGAGCGTGCGGATAAGTTTGAGCGTATCTCTCTCATGAAGCCCTATGCTCGGTTCATCCAAAACATATAAAACACCCGTCAGACCACTACCGATTTGTGAAGCGATACGAATTCTTTGCGCTTCACCGCCGCTGATTGTTCTGGCATCTCGCCCTAAAGTTATGTAGCCCAAGCCCACATCAAATAAAAAGTAAAGTCTCTCTCTAATTTCGTTTAAAATCGGTGCTGAAATCTGTTTGCTTTGGTCTGTTAAGTAGCTGAAATTCTCTGTATCTTTAAACCACTCATAACTCTTATTGATTGGCATGTCCAAAAGTTCTGCAATCCCTTTTTGCCCGACTTTTACGGCTAATGACTCTCTTTTTAATCTGTGAGAGTTGCAAACATTACAGACCTTTTCGCTCATGTAATCGGCCAGCTCTTTCTCATCTTTAAACATGTCGTAGGCTATTTTTATAATTCCGGGCCACATCTTTTTTACTTCATGATTTTTCCATAAAAAAGAGACCTCTTCTACCCCGCCATGGAGAATTGCCTTTTTCTGATACTCCTGCAACTCCGAATAGGGGATTTTTGTGTCAATCTTATTAGCCGTGCAGAAGCCCTTTAAAAATGTAAAATAATACCCTTTGTTGAAACCATACACTATCTTCACTGCACCCGTTTCTACGCTTAAATCTTGATCGATTATCTTCTCATGGTCAAGGGCGTAACGAAGCCCTAATCCGTCACACTCCGGACATGCACCTTTGGGTGAGTTGAATGAAAAAGAGAGAGGTTCAAGGGGGTCAAAACTTATTTTACAATCAAAACATGCGTTGTGTTCGGAGTAGTGCATGTGGGATTTTTGCATACCTAACTCTTCATGATTGAGTATATCAATCTCAAGTTCGCCATAACTCTCTTTGAGCGCTTTTTCTACATCTGCTGCGATTCGTTCTTTGTTTTCTGCATTGACTACAACCCTGTCTATGACGACTTTTATGGTATGTTTTTTGGTTTTAGAAAGCTCAATATCTTCATCCAATCGCACCATCACCCCGTCTATCATGGCTCTCACATACCCTTTATGAACAAGCGACTCTAACACATCGGCATACGCGCCTTTCTTTTCATTTACAACAGGAGCCAAAAGAACAAGTTTTGCACCCTCCGGAAGTTTTGCGACCTCTTTGATGATATCCGAAGCACTCATTTGTGAGATAACTTTGTTGCATTTATGGCAATGCTGAATGCCTACCCTCGCATAAAGAAGTCTGAAATAATCATAGATTTCAGTAATCGTTCCAACGGTAGAACGAGGATTTTTAGAGGTTGTCTTTTGGTCTATGGCGATAGCAGGAGTAAGCCCCTCTATCTTGTCCACATCAGGTTTTCCAATGCGGTCTAAAAACTGTCTTGCATAGGATGAAAGGGACTCCATGTAGCGTCTCTGCCCCTCGGCATAGAGAGTATCAAAAGCTAAAGTCGATTTACCGCTTCCGCTTAAACCCGTAAAAACAACCAACTCATTTTTTGGAATATCCAACGAAATATTTTTTAAATTATTTTCTCTAGCACCCGTAATTTTTATATAATCTTTTTTTTTCATTTTAAAAACCTCTCAAAAAAATATTCTTTGCGTCAAATATGTTACTACAATCACATAAAAAATGACTATCAATCTTCTTTGTAAATGTACATCCACTCTATCTTTTAAGTGAATACCCAAATAGACACCAAAGAGTGAAGCAAAACCTATAATAATACCGCTTTCTAAATCCACATGTCCTACTGTCGTATGTGAAATAAAACCTGCTATAGATGAAAAAACTACAAAAAAGAGACCTGCTGAAACTGCTTTTTTAAGCGGTACATGAATAAATCCAACCAAGATAGGAACTAATATCATGCTCCCGCCTACACCAATCGCCATGCCTATTGCACCTAGAAAAATCCCAATAATAAAGAGTATCAGCCAATGCACATGTTTTTGCTCTTTATACTCTTTTGGCTTTAAAAAGAGTCTCACCAGTG
This sequence comes from Sulfurimonas sp., assembly GCA_041662225.1. Classification (GTDB taxonomy): domain Bacteria; phylum Campylobacterota; class Campylobacteria; order Campylobacterales; family Sulfurimonadaceae; genus Sulfurimonas. Next base: position 121,013 of record JBAZSX010000001.1, on the reverse strand, counting down.
CAAAAATAGCGAACCCTAAAAATATAATTTCTAAAGTTTTATCACTCAAATTTGAAGTGATAATACCGCTTAAAAACGCACCCATAAAACCACCGATTCCTATGGTAGTAACCATAGCAACATCAAGAGTACCTTTTTTGTTATTGAGATAACTGCCGTAAAAAGAGCTAAACATCATCTGCACAACAGAAATACCTATGGCAATCTTCGTTTCAAATCCTAGGAGAAGTAAAAGAGGAATCAAAATAGTTCCACCCCCAATACCAAAAAAGCCGGAGAGCAAACCGACAACAAGCCCAAGTAAAATTAATTCAATCATTAAAAAACCACATATTATTTCTTTTTGCGAATTATACTCTAACAACTCTTTAGAGCAGTTGCAGAGTTAAGTTTAAATTCTCGAAGAACAAAGTTTTTTGTAGCTTTAGGGGGTTGTAGGGACATTTGTCCCTGCCATTGAAACGGACTAGTTCGTTTCAATGCATAACATTGGTAATTAATTTTACTTTGATACTATATAAAGTATAATCATTTACCAATACAAAGGCAATTTAAATGTTAAAAACTATACTTCAAGCTTCGGAAAATTTTTGCATTCATCAAATTAGATTACCGCACAAGATAATTAAGAGTATTCCAAAAAAGAGAACACTTATTGCTTACATAGATATTGATACACATGATAATAAAAAATATAGAGTTTATATCGCTTCTGAACATGGTTTTATACAAAAAATCTCAAAACTCTTTTTAGAAGAGGATGAGAGTGATGAGGAGACTTTGGTAGATATGCTTTTAGAGACAACCAACCTAATCGTAGGGAGTGCTAAAGTTATCGCTGAGGAGGAGAGTGAAAACTTTTTCACGATAAACACTCCGCATTTTGAGAAGATAGATGTATTTAATTTTGCATATGATGATGCCAGAGCTATCAAAGTGCAAGGGGATAAGATGATTATCGCAATCAAGGAACTAAATGTCTAAAAGAGTCAAACAAGTTTATGGTGCAAAGGAAGCGGAATTCAATGCTGATACAGAGTTGGCATGGATGAATTACTCCGGTCTTTTGGACATGGAAGTGGAGTTTGTAGCGGATTTGGGCGAAACAGAACTGAGTGTTGCTGAGATACTGAAGTTGGAAAAAGGCTCAATAATAGACCTTAAAAAACCGGCCGGTGAAAGTGTTGAGTCGTATGTAAATGGTCGCATTATAGGTAAAGGTGAAGTTATGGTGTATGAAAAAAATCTTGCTATTCGTATCAATGAGGTACTTGATTCCAGTGCTGTTTTATATCATCTCTCAAAAGAAAGATTATGATTAAATTACTCTTTATTTTACTCATTCCCTTTGTGCTTCATGCCTCTAAAATATTAAGTTACAATATTTATGACCGAACAGATAGAGTGGATGTTATGATTACCTTTGATGCCCCGTACAACGGGGTTATAAAGCAGAGTGCGGGTGCGTCAAAAATCATTATAAAACTTGAAGGTGCTACAATAGAAGCATCAAAATCAAAAGAGCTCTCCTCAAAATTTTTAAATTCACTCAACATTACACCCATTGCCGGATATACTCAAATAGAGGCTTCTGTACCGCCATCTGTAGTTTTAAAAGCTTCAAAAACATCTGACTCTTATGGATTACGATTACGATTTACAAATGAGGCTCCGACTAAAGAAAATTCTACAAATGAGCAAAATAGCACATCTTCACTTAGCTCACTCCCTACAAAGCAAGGGAATGAGTTGTCTTCTAGTTATTATATTGTTGTAGGAATTTTAATTATAGGTATTGTTATTTTATTTTTACTTAACAAAAGAATTGCTCAGAATAAAGAAAAACCTAATTATAAATCTTGGCTATTTAAAGATAACAAGGAGCCTACTTCAGTTGCAGGGGAAAATGTAACTATAAGATTCCAAAAGAGTATAAATGAGCAGAACAGTGTCGTAATGCTTGATTTTGCTGAACAAAGCTATCTCGTTGTGATGGGAACAAACAATGTCTTACTGGATAAGTTTACGGACAACAAACCCGTTACGCAAGATGATTTTGAAACAATTCTACAAAATAGACGCAAAGAGTTAACAGAATTTATTGAAGAAAAAGAGCCTTTACAAATCTATAAAGAAAAAGCGGCCGGAATGATGTATGAGGCGTAAAAAGCTACTTTTTGCTTCCTTCGTCAAATTTATCTTTTAAAAGTTTTTTAATCATATTTATATTCGCCATATTGAGTTTATAGCTCTCATCCATAATTTTATTTATGTGATAAACTTCTGTAACAGTGATGCCATAAGGGTCTTTTTTCTCTTTACTCATTACACCATTCTCAAAAGAGTAGAGATAGAGCTTTTTACGAGCTGTCTGTATATAATAGGTTAAAACTATCTCATCAGAGTGCTTTTTTTCTATAGCAACCACAACTCTTTGATTTGTTTCGTAGAGTGTTTCATCTAAGTTAAGTAAAGTTTTTGCATCGGGAACACTCATGTAGCCAATGTAAAACTTATTATACAAATCATGGTACCTTTGAACACTCTCACTCATTAAAAAAGTCATATCAAGAATATGCTTCTTATGAGCTCTTAAAGTTTTTGTTAACCATGTCATTGTGTTATAGTATCGGAATGGGTGGAGTTTGAGAGAGTGCGCTTCTAACATTTTATCTGAATTTATCTTCTCTTTTGGCTCTAATTTTTTGGCATGCGGATTTTTTATATGTGCTAAAATATTCTTTGCGGAGAACTCTTTTGTGAACCATACCTTGCAGTAGTCCGGTAGCTGTTTTGTTCCTGTTGCACCCTCATTTAAAATAATGAGAGCTTTTATCTCATACTGCGGGAATATAATCTCTAAAAGCGCTTTTTTCTTTCTCAGTCTTTTTTTGAGTTTTAGAACTGATTTAACAAGTGTCATCTCTACAAAATAGAGCTCTTTATCTTTAGTGATTAACATGGCATCAAATTCGCTGATTTCTCTGCTTTTTGTTCTATAAACTATCTGCTGTTTTTCACTTATGGAGAGGGTATTAGGATTTGATTTTTCTTTATTTTGATGAAAACCTTTTAAGATAAACTTCTCTATATCGTCACTCTTTTGGGCATATCTTAAAAGTTTTTCATAAATATAGTTCTCAAAAACTTCACCCTCAAAAGAACGATATGAGCTTAAATAGAGGACATCTTCCTCATCTATATCTTTTGCCAAAAGTGATAAAAGATGCTTTGTATTGTAATCGTAATGAAATAGGTTGTCAGCTATATCAACATCGTCTAGTGTTTTAATAGACTGAGAAATATTTAACATTATATTAATATCTCGCTGTTTTTGAAAAATTCATCTATAACGCTCCTAAACTCTAAACTCTCATTTATCCTATTTACATCATTTCTTAAGATTGACGCACCTCTGTACCCTTTAGAGTAGGTATGGACATGTTTTCTAAACATAGAAACTCCTCTCTCTCCATAAAATTCTATCATCTTATCAAAATGTTCCATGATAATTGCATGTTTTAAAGACATATCTATATCGGCACTGCCGCTCTTTAATTGATGAAAAATCCATGGAGCACCGATGGCTCCGCGGCCTATCATAACGCCATCGGCTCCGGTATGTTCTAGCACCCACTTAGCTTTCTCGAAAGAGTCTATGTCTCCGTTGGCAATAACAGGAATAGACACAGCCTCTTTAATCTCTTTAATCGCATCATAATCGACAGCGGCTTTAAATCTACCGGCACGGGTTCGCCCATGCACTGCTAAAAAATCAGCTCCGCTATCTTCTACCATTTTTGCTATATCTATATGATTTTTCTTCTCAAATCCAAGTCTGATTTTTACACTTGTTAAGCTTTTATTGGAAGTGTCTTTTATTGTTCTTATAATTTCACCCATGAGAGGCAGATTTAAGAGAAGTGAGCTTCCACTTCCATGCCCCACTATTTTAGGAACCGGACAGCCACAATTGAGATCAATTATATCTATTCCCTCTTGCGTATTGAGTATTTCAACAGCCTTTTTTATAACATCCACCTCTGCGCCGGCTATTTGAACAGAGTATGGGTCTTCTATAGGAGATTTCTTTAACATGTGAAATGTTTTGGCTGAGCCGTAAGAGAGGGCATTTGAGCTTAGCATCTCACTCACGGTAAGATCTGCTCCAAACTTTTTTACAACGCTTCTAAAAGGGAGGTCTGTATAGCCCGCAAGGGGAGCTAAAACGAAGATAGGTTTATCAAAGGAGAGAATTTTTAAATTTCCGGGCATATGTAAAAGTTAAACAAACAAATTTATATTAAAGTTTTTATTACACTCTTTGAGTGCACGATAGGACTTGAAATTTAGATATTCTAAAGGTTGTGAATTTTGCAAAATTTCGTCTGCCGGTTCTAACATTTCCAAATCGAACAGAGTAAACAGATACGCACTAACAGCCTCTTCATGGGAATCGCTCAAAGTGCTAAACAGATTGATTCTCTGTTCCGGTACCATGCCGGCAGATAAAATAGTTGCAATTCGTACATAATCAGCTTCTTGCAACTCCAATCCGGACAATAAGCTGATGAGAGTTTCATTTGAGATTGCCAGAGCATTTTCATCTGCATTTATCCTAGCTAAGATTACGAAAAGTGCATCTTTTGTCAAGAATGATTTATTTTTTTCTATCACTGCTAAAGGAGCTGATTTACAAAGGTCAACATACGCTTCCCCGCAGAGGCTACTATCATATTTATCTGCACGAGATAAAATATCTTCAGCAGCTATATCACCTTTTTTGTAGCGATTTTTTTCATTCTGAATAACTAAAGCATTTGTTGAGGGAAGTGAATATTTTTTGAGCTCAACAACTTCTCCGTTTTTTATATCTTCTATAAGTTTTAAAACAGTTTTAATTTTTTCATTGTCTATCTCTAAACTCATGTTTTTAGCCGGAAAAAGGGTTGAATTTTCTATAAGAGTCCCAAGCAGTTTGTATTTAGGCGTTTTAAAATCGTAGTTTCTATTTGCTTTGCCTAAATACGCATCGACAATGGAATCTATCAATTTTTCATAATCTTTCTCATATTTACGAAGCCTAAAACTACCAACAAGAGAGTAAAAGGAAATATGAATAAGAGTTGCAATGTAATAGATAACAAGAGGGACAATCGCCCATACAGCAACAGAGAGTGACGGCAAAGGAAGACCAAACAAATCTATAGCTATACTAGTTTGGCTGACATACGCATATATATACCATCCGACTATGCCAATAAATAAAAACGAGGCTATCGTATATTTTTTTAACTGCATTATAAATTCCTACTTTCTTGATTTTTCTACTATTTCTCTACAATCGATACAGTAGATAGCATGTGGTTTCACTTTCAATCTTTGAAAGCTTATAGGATCTTCACACATTTCACATATGCCGTAGTCACCGCTTACTATTTTTCCAAGGGTCACATTAATCTCTCTTAATTCTTGCTCTTGCTGATGTACTATTGCACTCTCAATCATAGAGTTATTATTTACTGAGGCGTAGTCACCTTCATCATTTAGTTCTAAACCGCTCAGCTGCTCTAACTCAGCATTAACGCCTACAATATTTTTTGTTATCTGCTTTTTACGACTTTCTAAAATCTCTTTAAAATAATTTAACTCGCTAGTTTGCAATTGGTATCCTTGTTGTGTTGTGTATTACTTATGATACGGGTGGTTACTTAGAATAGAAAAACCTCTATAAATCTGTTCAAGCAAAACAGCTTTTGCTATTTTGTGACTCATAGTAATATTTCCTAAACTTATTACGACATCGCATTTTTTCAAAAATTCGTCTTCGAAGCCATACGCTCCACCTATGAAAAATTTCAGCGCCATTCTATCATTTAAAAGCTTACTAAATTCAAAACTGTCGATTAATTTTCCATCAGGGTGCAAACATACACAAAAATCTTTGCCAATATAGGGAGTCAAAGCTCTTGTATATGCCTGCTGTGACGCAGTTGGTGAAATAGTGTGTGATTTTGCTACATCTTTGTCAAAAAGTTCTATATCTTCTGTTTTTGCAAAGCGAGAAATCATTTTTGTCAGCTCTTTATAGAGTGGGTCATAGATTGTTTTCTCTTTTTTTGCTATGGAGATAATATCAATATTCACTTTATACGACCAATCCGCTTCCAATTACATGGTAAGTAACATAGGTAAAAACATCGTTTTTTCTAACCCCGCCGATAGCAGCTACAAAATGTTTTGATTCCGAGGCTATTGCATCCAATGTATCACCTAATATCACACTTACTCTCTTTGTGCTTGTATCTCTATATGCACCCAATCCGATGTAGTTCAGGTCACACTCATTTGCTTCAAGCACCTCTTCTTTGTTATGCGTTGATATGCCTAATATTTTATCTTTTGTGATAGCCATTCTTACGATTTTAACAGCACTTTTTATGTCAGTAGCTATAGACTTTAAATCTTCCTGACCGAGATGAACACCGTCGCAAAACTCTATGAGTTCATACGCATCATTTACTATTAAAAAGCCGTCGTAGATTTTTCTGATTTTGATGAGCTGTTGTTTTATAAAAGCAGTGTCAGCGGTTTTATTTCTATACTGGATTATCTCAGCACTATTTTGCTTAGCAATATTTATAAATTCTTCAATAGAAATGCCCTTAGAATCAAGTAACTCTTGGTCGCAAAGGGCATATAAACGCATTTTAAGCTTTGAGGAGTGTTAAGAGATCTGAAAGGGTTTTTTTCAACTCATTTCTATTGACTACCATGTCAACAGAACCTTTTTCAAGTAAAAATTCTGCTCGCTGAAAGCCATCAGGAAGACTAGAACCAATAGTCTGCTCAATTACTCTCTGCCCTGCAAAGCCTATTAGAGCGCCTGGTTCTGCAATAATAATGTCTCCCAAAGTTGCAAAAGATGCACTCACTCCTCCCATGGTCGGGTCTGTTAAAACAGAGATATAAGGTAAGTTATGGTTTGCCAGCTTAGCGAGGGCTGCTGAAGTTTTACTCATCTGCATAAGTGAAAATGTACTCTCCTGCATTCTAGCACCCCCACTTGCGCTTATGATTATCAAACCCTCTCTTTTTTCTATGGCACGGTTTACTGCACGAACAATTTTTTCACCTTCTACTGAGCCCAAAGAGCCGCCCATAAAGCTGAAGTCAAATACAACTAGCTGAGCATTAACACCGTTTATTTTGCATTCACCGCTCACAACAGATGAGCTTCTGCCAGTTTTTTTAACACCCTCTTCTATTCTTTTTACATACGATATTTTATCAACAAATTTTAACGGGTCAATAGGTTTTAACTTCTCATCAAACTCTACAAATGTTCCTTCATCCACCAATAGTGCCAATCTCTCTTTCACGCCTATACGAAGGTGAAATCCACATTTTGGACATACATAATTTTGATTCTCCACTTCTTTGTAGTACATCAACGACTGACATGATTTGCACTTAATCCAGTGCGTAGGAGCTTCACTTTTTGTAGCTTGCTGCTTTGTATCTGATCTCGAAAAAAGGTTTAATAAGTTCAAAAACAATCCTTATTTATATAAATGGCGGATATTGTATCAAATGTATACTTTATTTTGAGTTTAGTACCTTTATTTTAAGCAAAATATCCTTTTTCTCTTTAAAATCTGCATGCACTAAAAAGAGTTCCGGCACTGTATCTCCTATCTTTTTATCAGACTTGTAAACTCTAAAACTATTCACTTCGCCAATACTATCCACACTAAATTCACTATCAACACTTAGGGGGTAGAGGAGTGGTCTGAGTGACTCTAATCTGTAAAGTTTGTGATTTTTTATTATATAAGCAACATAGGGATTATGCATATTATGCAAGGAATGTGAGCTTTGCATAAGGATAATATCCTCTTTTTTATCTTGATTTAAAATTGTTGTTGATTGACTAAGAGCTAGAGAGAAGTCCAGAAAGATGACTTTTTTTAGAGACTCCTCCTCTTTTATATCTTTTACCTCTTTTTTGTAAAAACTGTTTGAGTGATTGAGAGAAGCGTAACTTTTATATAAAAATAGCATCATAATGGATAATATTGTTATAGAAATAAGTAGTTCAATGAGTGTAAATCCTTTTCTCACTGTTCAATCCTTAGTCTAAGAAGAGCTGTTGATGCTTCACTCGTCTTAATTACTGTTTTTCCTATCTCAAAAATCGCATTTGTCTTTACTTCTCTATCTGTTTTTTCGCCTCTATCACTCTCATTACTTTTATCTTTATTCATGTCGTCATATTCGCCTAAATCTATCTTCTCTACTACCTGATAAACCACTTCAATTTTTATGTTTTTAAGCTCTCTTAGCAAATCATCTTCTAATTTAAAATCGCTTACCAAATCATATAAAACAGCGCTTTTTGTCTCCAAGCCATAATCAGGATTTGATATAAAAAATGAGGCGTATGGGTTTATATGTGTCTGTTTTTTAAATCCGGAGAATATGTGTATATTATTTGCAAACATCTCTATCAGTGCCAAGATTACCACTGAGATAATCATAACGGCAACCATAACTTCTATAAGAGTAAAAGCTCGTTTAGCTTTTTTATGCATGCCCTAAACCGATTCTAATCGCTTCATCAAGGGATGTTTCAGCATTTAACAACATTTGCGAAAGTTGATAGGCTATTGTTTTGAGTCCATCTTTTTCTAGAGCTGTTTTTATTGTATGCTCATCCGTTGTAGTCACAAGTAGATCTCTCACCCTGTCATTCATAACCAAAAGCTCACCTATAGAGCGGCGACCGCTGTAACCGCTATAGTTACATGCCTTGCAACCAACCGACTTATATATTTTGGCACTTCTGTCTAGATTATAATATTCCGAGAACTCTTCTGCAATAACATCCTCTTCCTTGCACTCATCACATAAAACACGAACAAGTCTTTGAGCCAAAATTCCAAGAAGTGAAGAGGAGATTAAAAATGGCTGTATTTTCATATCAGCTAGCCTTGAGATTGTCGCCGCTGCTGAGTTTGTATGAAGTGTTGAAAAAACCAAGTGACCCGTAAGTGCGGCACGAACGGCGATTGCGGCCGTCTCTTCATCACGAATCTCACCAATCATAATAACATCAGGGTCTTGTCGTAAAATAGAGCGCAACGCTGCGGCAAAGGTAAGCCCTACCTTTTCGTTTACCTGAATCTGAGCTATGTTATCAGACTTATACTCAACCGGATCTTCAACGGTTAAAAGATTTTTGTGCGGCTCTTCAACTTCTCTTAAAAAAGAGTGCAGAGATGTTGTTTTACCGCTTCCCGTCGGTCCTGTTACAAGTATAATTCCATGCGAAGAGCGGAGCAGTTTTTTTACATCATCTATAATTTCGTTGTCAAAGCCAAGCTCATTAATCTGTGGTATTTGAGAACTCTGCATGAGGAGTCTCATAACGACTCTTTCGCCATAAAAGGTTGGCAAAATAGAGACACGGACATCCAGACTCTCACCCGCGATTTTTATCTGCGTTCGCCCGTCTTGAGGAATTCTCTTTTCTGAAATATCAAGGTTAGATATAACTTTTATACGGCTGACGATAAGGTTGATTACCTTTTTGTCCAAATCTGCATTTTTAATAAGCATCCCGTCTATTCTAAACCTAACTTCACCCCGTTTTTCTTGAACCTCAATATGAATATCTGAAGCTCTTTTTTTAATAGCCTGATAAAAAAGAGCATTTACAAACTTGATAATCGGAGCGGACTCTTCACTTGTTAAAATATCAGAAGAAGTTCTTAAAAAATCTGTTAAAGAGAGCTCATCTTCGCCCTCTTCATTTGAGTCCTCTTGCATATTTTCTATAGCTTTATCGGTACGAAGCTCTAAGAAACGGTTGTAAAGTCTATCGTATGAGTCCTCGTCCAACATGTAGAGAGGATATCTGTTTTGTAGTTTTGAGTAAAAATTGCTTGCCTGAACCAAATACTGCTCGCACATAAAAGCACAAACTTCTCCATTGAGCTCACTAAAAAGAAGATAGTTTTTTACACTCATATCAGTTTTAATCTCTTGAGGCTCATAAACTTCAAGTTTTAGGTTATGAAGAGGTTCCAAAATGAGCATCTATTTCTCCTCGGAAATAGTATCTGCTGAGCTATTATTATCTGTTTGCACAACCTCACCGGTTTCTATATCAAGTGTATTAATTTTCCCCTTCTCCTCAATTTTTTTGAAAATCTTTTCATTATAGTCTCTTTGAAGATTTGCCAAAATACCCAAATCTTTTTGAAGTTGAGATAATTTTTCACTTTTATCTATTACATAGGGTGTCAAGATTACTACTAAATTATCTTTTTGATTTGTTGTGGACTCGGATGAAAAGAGATAATCGCCAAGGAGTGGGATATCTCCCAAAAGCGGAACTTTACTTATAGCAGTTACATCATAACTTTTTACAAGACCCCCTATGATGATGCTCTCCCCATGACGAAGTATCGCTTGCGTTTTTACCTCTTGCTTAGATGTAACAGGCTGTCCCGTTGCATTATTGGAACCGTCATCCAAAATGTTTTCCAATTTTGTCTCAACATCAAGCGTTACTTTATCAGTAGATGAAACACGAGGTTTGATTTTCAGAGTTAAACCAACCTCCTCTCTTTTATAGCTGCTTGTGAGTCCCGCACCTACGGTTGAGTTAGATATGGTACCCGTTGAAACAGAAATAGTTTTACCGACATAGATGGATGACTCTTTATTATTCACGCAAAGTATGGATGGATTTGACAACGCTTTTGAAGCACCGTTTGTTTGCAAAAAATCTATAGCTGCACCCAAAGCAAAACCGGAGTCTAAGTTTTTAGGTAAAGTAATTAATTTTGACGCTGCAGGAGAGATAGAAGCGCCTCCAAAGTTTGTTGCTAAAGAGTAGAGTCCTCCGCTTGAACTCACTAATGCACCATCAAAGCCCCATTTCGTACCCAGAGCTTCCGTGTTGTTTTTATTTATTTCTATAACCCTTGCCTGCACATAAACCTGATATTTTTCCATATCAAGCTCGTCAATAATAATTTTTATACCCTTTATTACTTCAGAATCACCTACTGCTATGATGGCATTTATCTCTTCGCTTGCGGAGACATTCGGTTTGAGTGTCGGGTCTGAATAAGTCTGTTTTGAGATAACCTCAGTTAGACTTTTTAAAACTTCTTTGGCATCCGAGTTTTTAAGGTTAAAAATCTGTACGCTATTTGCTACATTTGATTCTACATCAAGTTTTTTCATCAAAGATTCTACTGCTTTAACATTCTCTTGATTAGCTACGACTATGATAGAGTTTGTATTTTCATCTAAGATGATTTTAACAACATCTGCTGCTACCTGCTCATTAAAAAGTGATTTTGATATATCAATGAGCTTTGCCAAAAGTTTTTTACCCTCTGCAAATTTAATAGGCACGATTTTCACTGATGCTTGATTATTTGTTTCTATATCTTTCATTACTTTTTTTATGGTCTCTATATTTTTAGGATAGTCCGTAATGAGAATCATATTACTCTCTTTCATGGTCATTAGCTTCGCAGTTTTAGAGATAAGATAACGGATTTTTGCTGCTACAATATCAACATTTTCGCCGATCACGGTTATGGCTTGTGTAACCATAAGCGAACCATCAGGATTCTCTCCCTGTTTTACAACTTTGAGATTGCTTTGAGCAGCATCGGCTGAGCGAACAATCTCATAGAGTGATCCGCTTTGAACAAGCGTAAACCCCTTAGACTCTAAAACAGATATTAAAATACCCATGAGCTCATCATCATACACAGCGGTAGAGCTGACAAAGTCAACCGTACCTGGTATTTTGTTGCTAATCAAAATATTTTTCTTTGTTATTTTTGACACTAACTTTATAAAATCATCTATCTCTAGATTAGAAAAATTAACATTAACCTGCTCTCTTGCCGATAAAACTAACACTAAACTAAGTGTTAAAAACATAAATCTAATGAATCTCATATACTAATTCCTTCTCTTGGTTATCTCTTATTACTACGATTTGTATCGTCTCTATTTTGTCAATATTTTTATATACTTCTATGGCATCCTTGTAAGATTCCAATTGAACATTGTTTAACTTTACAATCAAATCATTCTCCATTAAACCCAAAGTGGCAAATTTTGATTTTGGATTTATTTTTGTTACTTTAAAGCCTGCAATTTTAGTCCCATTTTTCACCTCATTGATTGAGATATCCTTCCATATCGCACCGGGGTCTTTGGCGAAAAAGGATATATCGGCACGGGAAACTTCACTTGAGACGACTGCAGCGCTCTGTGCTGCCGAAACTAAAGGAACCTTAGCCGTGTTTTCTAACTCTAACACAAAATCTTTACCGTTTTTTTCAAATATGACGCTTAAAAGTTCTATAGATTTTAGAGTGTATCCTTGATAAACCTCTCCAATCGCTACTATGGATGTTTTAGTAGGCTCTGATTTCAGGGCTATGATTATATAACCCATATCGTCTCTTGCATAGAGACCTTTTAAAATCATGTTGGTAATACTGACAGTCTCGACAGCGGCAGAATTGGATGCACTGCCCTTGTCTTTGGGTTTAGATAACATGTTTTTAAAATCTACTTTTTGGTATTTCGGCTCATAATTTTTTTTAACATTCAGTTCAACTCCATCACTTGGAAGATACCACCACAGACCAAGAGAGATAATCTTTGCTAGAGCCAAAAGTATGAGAAGTCTTGTAAAAACAATAAGCAGTTTCGAGTTAGATATTTTGATCATAAAGATACCTCCCTCTCTCATTTATTTTCATACTCTGAAGCGTTGTTTTATACTCTTTTAACATGAGAGGAGAAGGGATAAGCTCAAGATGTAATGCACGTTTCATTAAATTAAACTCGGCCTCCGCATCACCAAACTCTCCCTTTAGCTCCGCTTTCAAATTCAACGGGTCTAAAATCGTATACCTTACTTTTGCCGTTTCAACATGCAGCGGCAGAAATGATTTTACAGCGGTTGAGAGTGTGATATTTTCAAAATCTATCACATTATAAAGAGCAAATATTTTTACATTTATTTCTGCTATATTCGCGCTCTCAATCGATTTAAAAGAGATATTTGCACTCTTTATATCAAGAGAAAAGCCTCTGTCGGTCGCATCTTCCGTACTAATAATTATTCCAAGCGGAGCTAACCGGCTCTCTAAAAAATAGTAAAGACTCACCTTTGGGGCGAAGTACATAAGCGCCAGGATAAAGAACACAAAGTAGGCCAAAAATTTTGTTATTTTTTTCACCATGTTATCTCCATTACAAGGCTAGCATTTGTTGGACTTAGCTTTTTTATTTCAACTGTTTTTATGCTGTACAGACCATTTAAGAGCTTGCTCATAAGAGAGTTTATGGCATCCAAATCCATATCTTTAGAGCTAATAATGATGCCCGTTGATTTTTTCTCCTGCTCTATTTTTGCAGTACTGAGAGAAGGTTGTTCCAGGATTCGCTTCAGAGCTTTTTCGACCTTATCTTTATCCTCATACACCTCTTTAAGCCCACTTAATCGGAGTGAAATCTCTTTTGTCTCTTTATAGGAGTCTCTAGCTTCAGTCAATTCACTTTTTACACTGCTTAACTTGTACGCAAAAAATATCAGAATAACGACTAAGAGTACTCCTATGTGCAGCGGATTTATACGGTTCATATTGAAAGCTCCACATGCCAAGATTTATCTTTAAAAAAAGATTTAAAGTTGACTTTATTATCTCTTAATATTTGAGTTATAGGCAACTCTTTACCCTCTGTAATACCGCTAAATTCAGCTTGTAAAATATTGTTTTTTAAATTTATGTGCACAAGTTCTTCTTTGTCATTAAGTTTCAGGGTCAAAAGATAGGAGATATACTCTCTTATTTTCATTTGAGTTGTGTACATCGAATCATACTTTTTCAGCGTTGCACTGTTTTGAAGCATTGTGGATTGCAGATTGTATTTTGTAAACAACTCCTCTTTTAGCTTCAACATATCTGCTGTTTTTTTAGCGGTAATAAAATATTCTGTAGCTATAAGAGAGATTAAAAGAGCCATAATTACGCCTATTTTATACAAGCTTTTGCTATCTACCACATGCCCAAACTGCTTGAGTGTTATAGAGTGTTTTAAGGGTTTAATATAGGTTAAATCCAGTGTTTTGCTGTCTTGTATCCAAGAGGACGGAACGACCACAACAATTTCATCTTTGACATAGATGCATTGGAATTCATTAATTCTTATCGCACTCTCACAACTGCCAAACTCACTTTGAGCAAAAAAAAGTGCTGCGATATTTGATAACGGGATGCCTTTTTGTAACAAAAGATCCAATATTTTTTTATCTTCATAAGCAAATATAAAAAATTCACTGCCGCTTTTATAGGCGCTATAGCTGTAATTTCCAATAGGCAGAGTATCTTCAAAAAGAGACGGAAGAAGCTTTTTTACATCTCTTACATTTTTGAGTGGCAAAGAGAGCTTTTTAACCCAATAGAGAGTAGGAGAGAGGATTATATTTATCTTTTCATTGGCATGTCCGGTGAGACCCTTGACATGAATAACCTCTGAGTCCGGATCTAAAAATATACTCTTATATCTTTTTTTAAATTTCATAAACAAAATTGGAACCTTTTTTTGTAGATATATCATATTCAAACTTTATCTTTGCACTTTGAGACTCTTGTGAAATCTCTACTAAAACATCCAGATAGGGCTCAAAAAAACTTGTGTTGAACTTGCTCAGTGCTATTTTTTCTTCATCATTCAAATCCACATTTGCCAAAGAGTTATATGTTCCGCCACCCAAACTCAGCTGCTGAGCTCTCACTCTGTCACATCCCAGCATCATTTCCCATGTTTGCGGCGTTGCATAATTGAGATCTATCTTTTCATCTCTATTTTTTGAGAAGTAAAAAAGATTTTCGAAATCTATATTTTTCAAATTGTTGTCATGATAACTTTTCATATAAAAATCATTTACCTCGTCTAAATGTTTTTGTGAAACTAGATAATCTCTAAAAAGAGAGGGTTTATCATTAAATAGAGCGCTATTATAGGATTCATCTTCTTTAATTTTACCCATCACATCGAGTAAAATATTCACATATTCTCTATTGACCATATTTTTACTCACATACTCTCTTAAAACATCTGCTCTAACCATAGTGCTATTGCCATCTATTAAAGAGTTCGGGTTAAACTTTGACCTTGCACTTTTTATCTCTATGCTTACTTTAAGATTAGAAGTTTGAAACGGAATGAAGGAGACACTGGATAAAAAAGCAAAAAAAACCTCACTAGACTTCTTTGCTATCACCTGATCTATCTCTTTTGAAGTTTGCAATATGTTTAAAACATCATCCAAAATCATACTGGTTTGGAGCATAAATCTCTCACCCTCTACATGCATAGATGCCTCTTTAACCTGCTTTAAACCAATGCCGATGGCAACGGTAATTGCCATAACAAAAAAAACTGTTATAAGTAAAGCTATTGCATTTCTCTCTTTCATGCCGATTAACCTACACTCATAGAAAAAATCGGTAAAAGCATAGCGGCAACTATAAATCCTATACTTCCACCGACAAAGAGCATAAGAGCCGGTTCAAGCAGTGTTAGAAGCATACTAATTTTGTCACGGTTCTCTTCAAAATAAAGTTCTGAAATATTTGTAAGCACATTTTGAATCTGCGAAGTCTCCTCACCAAGCGCAACAGATTGGACAAAAGCATAATCTATCTTAGTTTTGGAGTCAAGCAATGCATTTGAGAGAAGTTTGCCCTCAACAACTTTTTTTGCTGCACCGCTAAAAAGCTCTCTTAAAACCAAATTATTTAAGATATTCGCGCTCAGTTTAATAGTCTGAACAAAGGGAACACCTGAACGGGTAAGCAGAGAGGCAATATAGGAGAAACGGGCTAGCTCACTCTTTTGGGCTATTTCACCAAAAAGCGGAAGCTTAAGTATTAGTTTGTGAACCGCATATGCAAAGCCGTAACTTTTCTTCATAAAAAACATAAAGCCTGCAACAAACAGAAATATCAGTGCAAGTATTGTCGTAAAGTTGTGATTAAAAAAATCACCCAGTGCAATTACAACTTTTGTAGGCGTCGGAAGTTCTTGGTGCATGCTCGCAAAGATGCCTGTTATTTGAGGTACAACAAAGGCAAGCATAAAGGAAATCATAAGAAGTGAGATGACAATCATAAAGGATGGATAAGCAAAAGCAGCTTTAATCTCTTTATTTATTTTGTCCTGCTCCTTTAAAAATCTGGAGAGCTCCATAAGCACTTCATCCAAAATTCCGCCACTCTCACTCACCTTAATGGACTGCTTAAAAAACTCCGGAAGTGTGACTATACTTTGAGACTCTAACGCTGTATAAAAATCTTTTCCCTCATCCAAATATGTACTGACGGTATTTAAAAAGAGTTTCATTTTTTTGTTATTTTCATAGTGGGATTGAACTATTTTAAGCGCTGAAACTATGCTGATACCGGAGCGGATATACATGGCCAACTCTCTTGAGAGGCTGGAGAGCTCTTTTGCGGGAATTTTATATTTTCTGCTAAAGTCAAATCTTTCATAAAAGGCTAGAGAATCTTCATCTATACTTTGATAAATTATTTTTTTAGACTTTAGTTTACTTTTTGCCTCTTCTATAGATGTGGCCTCTACTTTGTCACTTACTTTTTTACCCTCTGCGTCTATGCCACGGTATTTAAAAATCACTTTAGCACCTCTTGAATGAGTTTCTCTTTGGCATCTATCGCCTCTTGCAGAGATTTATAAACGACTACAGGCTCGAAGTATGTAGAAAAATCATATACCGATTCATTGAATACTACGAATACCTGTCCTCCCACACCCTTTTTGTCAACTTCATAGGAGAAGCAAACTTTTTTCTCAACACCCTCTTTGTTAAAATAGACCTCTTGTTTCTGTTCAAACATACCTTGCAAAAAGTCATATCTATAAACTTTAACGTTCTTATCCAAAAAGTCGTCAAGCGTTTTTTCGACCTCTCCATCCACCAAAATATCACACTTAGAGCAATCATCTAAACATAAAATTTTTGAGCTCTTGGCATGTGGAAAGTTCTGAAGATACTCTTTTAAATTCTCTAAATTCACCTTCTTTGACGCATCCCCTATCTTTTGAAAACTGCTAATGGCGAGGGTATAAACCACACCGACAATCATAATAACAATTAAAAGTTCGATAAGAGTGAAGGCTCTACGCATAAAACTCTATTTACACCCACTCATCATAATATCGGCAGCTTCGTCTTTTCCGCCCTCTTTTTTATCGGCACCCAGTGAAATAAGCTCTATTTTGCCATCATCATTGAGATAAATAAAATTATTACCCCATGAGTCTTTTGGCATTTTGGCATCTTTAAAATAGCCGCTCGTTGAGTAGTTAGGGTACTTCTCTTCACTTGGATTTTTCACAAGCGCTTCGAGACCCTCTTCTGTTGTCGGATAAATACTATTATTTATCTTAAACATATCCAAAGCACCGTTATAGATACTTTTCATCTGAACACAAACCAAGTTTCTCTTAGCCTCTTCGCCCTTGCCCGTTAAACTTGGCATTACCATAGCCGCCAAAAGTCCCAAGATAACTATAACAATCATGAGTTCTATCAAAGAGAATGCTTTTTTGAAAAAGCGCATTTTTTGTCGTTTTATTAGAATTTGCATAAACAATAACCTTTCTATTTTAATTATTTTTTGTAGTATAACACATGAATATATACATTTCAGAAATCCGTTTTATAAAAAAAGGAGTCTATTTTTAGATATTACTGTCGGCAACAAACGAGGCAAACCTTTTTACATAATCGTTCGCATGCGTTTCTCCTATCTCTTTTGCCAGCTCTTTATCAACGCCATCACCTAAGATTTTTTTATAGACTGCTTTTATCTCTTCGATGTCATCTTTATTTTCGACTCTTCTTCTTAGCCCGATAACATTTAAGCCTTTAATAGTTGCATGGTTGCCTTCAACTAAAGTAAAAGGTGGAATATCATGCGTTACATAAGATGCACCGCCTATCATAGTTCCAGATCCTAGAGTATTATTTGCCTCGATGCTGCTAAACCCGCCGATAATAACCCTCTCCTCACACTTTACATTTTCGTAAAGTTTTACAGCGTTTGTAAGTATGCAGGATTCACCGAGTACAACGCCGCTCAATATCTGCACATACCCCATGAGAAAGTTGTTTGCACCTATCGTTATCTTTTTTGGCACTTCATTTTCATCTTCTTGAGAGCCGATTTGCGTAAACTCTCTGATATGCGTTTTTTCGCCTACGGTTATATCTGAATTTTCAGCTCCTATAATCGCAAAACTGAAAATTTTAACACCTTTATCGATGTGTAGCTTCCCTTTTAAGATAATATTTGATTCTAAAGTGCATCCGCTCTCAATCGTGACATTTTTTCCGATGAAACAAAATGGACCAATCACTACATCCTCGGCAATTGTAGCACCCTCTTCTATTGTTACGGATTTGTGAATCAAACTCTTCTCCTCTTGCATCTATTTACTCGCTATTTCTAATGTGATTATGCTATCTTCAATCGAAGCCAAAGAACCTCTGTTGTTAGTTTCTAAGTAGTTTACAAAAGCCTCTAGCTCATCATGCAACGCATCGCTTCTTTGTATAAAACAAGCTCTTGCAGTGTAAGAATTACCGTCTATGTTGATATATTCATTCAGTGATTGCGAAATCAAATCTGCTTCAAAATACTTTATTGCAGACTCTTTTGTCTCTCTGCATGCAACGATGATGCTTCTTTTTCTAAAAGGGGTAAACCAGTTTGTCGTAATATCGCCTACCACTTCCCCCTCAAGTTCAAAAGCCAAAATTGCATTATCTTCATGCGTTTTGTGAATTTTCTGAGATTTAAAGACTGCACTTTTAACTATCTCTTTTTGGGTAATAAATCGTATCAAGTCACTGTCATGAACAGATAAATCTGTCAAAATCCCGACATCAGCAATGCGAGAAGGAAATGAGCCGCTTCTAGTTATAGAAATAGACAAAATCTCATGATTTGCTATCTCTTTTATAAGAGCTTTGACCACGGGGTTGAATCGCTCTACATGCCCGACACAACTCTTTACACCTCTTGCGTTGACTGCATTAAGCATCTCTTGCGCATCTTTTACACTCGAAGCGGCAGGTTTTTCTATGAAGATGTTTATATCTCTGGCGGCGCATTCTAAGGCAACCTCTTTATGCAAAAAAGTAGGGGTTACAATAATTACGGCATGTGGATTTACTTCATCAAGCATCAGTTCCAAATTTGTATAAAACGGTTCACTAAAATCACCACTCTTTACAACATCACAAAGCCCGACAATCTCTACACTCTTCATACTTTTTAAAACGCGGTAATGGTTTTTCCCCATGGCCCCCAAGCCGACAATAGCAATTTTATGCATTAATTGCCTTTGATAGCATCTGCTATAAAGTCTTGCTGTTCTGAAGTCAAATAAGGACTCATCGGAAGCGACATAATCTCAGTTGCTACCAATTCGCTGATTGGAAAATCTCCTATTTTATACCCAAGAGGAGCAAAAGCTTCTTGAAGATGAAGAGGAACAGGATAATGCACAGCAGTCGGAATCTCTTTAGCGTTTAGTTTTGCAACCATCGCTTCTCTCTCTTTTACTCGGATGGAGTACTGTGCGTAAACACTTGTGTTGCCCTCTTTGATTTGTGGAGTGATAACATCTGCATCTTCTAGTAAATGAGAATATCTCGCACCAATCTCTTCTCTTTTTTGCACTTCACCATCAAAATGTTTGAGTTTTACATTCAAAATAGCTGCCTGAACAGCATCAAGTCGTCCATTGATACCGATATATTTATGTTTATATCTCTCGTTCTGTCCGTGATTTAGAAGCATTCTCATTTTTGTTGCAAGCCCGTCATCGCTAGTAAAAATCGCTCCGCCGTCGCCGTAGGCACCGAGAGGTTTTGAAGGGAAAAAACTTGTACATGCGATAGTCGAGAGGTTACAAGATTTTTTACCCTTGTATGAAGCACCGAAACTCTGGCATGCGTCCTCAATTACAACAATATTATGTTTTGAAGCGATTGCATTGATAGCATCCATGTCGGCACACTGACCATAAAGTGAAACCGGAATAATCGCTTTTGTTTTGCTCGTGATTGCACTCTCGATTTTAGTAGGGTCTATGTTGTAAGTATCTTCTTCTATGTCGACAAAAACAGAAGTAGCACCCAAAAGTGCGATAACCTCAGCCGTTGCAATAAAAGTAAAAGGAGTCGTGATTACCTCATCCCCCACACCGATATCTAAAGCCATAAGAGCGAGTAAAAGAGCGTCTGTTCCACTGCTGCAACCGATTGCATGTTTCGCACCCGTAAACTCTGCCAACGATTTTTCAAGTCTGTTTAGCTTCTCTCCGCCAATAAACATGGCCGAACTAAAAACCTCTAAAACTTCACTGTCTATCTCTGACTTGTATGCCAAATATTGTGCTTGTAAATCTATAAAATTAATCTTCATCTCTTCCCTCTATTATTGATGCTACTTTTTTTGAGCTTCCTTGACTCAGATAAGCCCTTAACTCTTTTGAATCCTCTAAAAATGTACTTCTGTCAAACTCTCTAAAAGCTCTTATCAGATTATCCGCCGTTACATCCTTTTGAATAAATTCAGGATGTAAATCTCTTCCCTTAAACTTGCTAAACATAATATTACCAAGCCCTATATGACTCAGTTTTACAAGTCTGCTTGCCAAAAAATAGTCGAGCGGTTTTGCAATATAGCTAAGCACAAACGGAGTTCCTATAAGTGCCGCTTCGAGCGTTGCCGTTCCACTACATATAAATGCAAAATCTGCCTCATAAAGAGCTTTATGTGCTTCATGTGCGATTTTAAAACCCGATAGGTTATCGTAAAGTTCATTTATATCTTCTTTAGAGAAGTGTTTTGGGATGATTATTGTCCCCTCAATTCCTAGTTTTTCTCGTACCTCTTTGAAAATCGGCATAAGCTTTCTTATCTCACCTTTACGGCTTCCCGGCATAAAAACTATATTTCTTACCTCGTCGTTCAGACTCTCTTTAAACACTTGGATTTGGTCAAGTAAAGGGTGTCCTACATAGGTAATGGGCGCATTTTTTGAGTAGTACTCTTTTTCAAAAGGGAGTATCGAAGCTAAGTGGTCGCATGTTTTTTCCAGTACGGGAATCCGCTTCTTTTTCCATGCCCATGCCTGAGGTAAAATATAGTAGATTATCTCTTTATCCGGATATTTTTTTTTGATTTTTTTGGCAAGAGGGAGATTGAATCCTGATGAGTCGATAAGCAAAACTTTATCCGCTCCTGATGCCAACTCCACCATTTGAGCATTGAGCTTAAAAAAGTATCTCAGTTTTTTGAGTGCATCCACAAAGCCCATTATGGCAAGTGAACGCAAATCCACTATAGAATCACCCAACTCTTTATCAAAAATCCCCACAAACTCCACATCGTCACTCAGC
The DNA here is from genome assembly GCA_041662225.1 of Sulfurimonas sp. GTDB lineage: Bacteria > Campylobacterota > Campylobacteria > Campylobacterales > Sulfurimonadaceae > Sulfurimonas. The sequence goes on along the minus strand of JBAZSX010000001.1, from coordinate 99,460 downwards.
TCTTTTTTAAGAGACTTCAGGTGTAAATTTGCAGAGTGTTCCAAGGCACTTACCAATATTTTCATGAACCGCCGTCTCCTTGACTTTTATAACTATCATCATACTTTTTACCGTTTTTCTCTTCCACAAACTCATACAAGAAAGTTGTCAGATTATCTATATTTTCATCACTCAGTCCAATTGCAAAAGCTATCATCATCTCTTGCTGTTGATTGTCAGAAATTTTATCGCGAAATCGTTTGAGTTTATAGGTCAAAAAACCTTTTGCACGATTTGATAGCTTTGGATAGACATGCATTCCCTCAGCATTATTACCATGGCAACTGTAACACCCTCTTTCCATATAAAGGCTCTTCCCATTTTCATAAGAAGTCTTAGCAAAAGCCGATAAAGTGATAAAAAATAATAAAAGTGTCAAACGCAATTCTAAGCCTTAGTCTATTATAATTCGCGTCATTATATCGAAGGTGGTCTGAAATGGTACTGTCAAACGCAATAGTTTGTGATACAAACGGAGAGAGAAAAGCGGATGTTCGCATAGAAAACGGAGTCATTGTAGAGATAGGTTCCGGCTTAACATGTGAAGAGATAATCGATGCGGATGGCGCATATTTTATGCCTCTTTTGGTTGATACGAATGTAAGACTTCAAGATGGAATTTTAAACTCAAAAAATATCAAAGCCATTTCGCAAGAGGCTCTTAAAGGTGGGATTGGGCATGTGGTTCTCAATGCTGATTCTACTCCTGCCATTGATAATGAAGTTGTTTTAGAGTTTGCGCAAAATGGTCTGCATGATTTGAGCGGAGCGAAAGTTGACATGATGTTAAACACTCTCAAAGAGGATGCAACGCTCAGTAATATCGCTATTTTACTCAAAAAAGGAGCAATTGTTCCCTACATGAGCACCATCGCAAAAAATAATATCGCTATAAAAATAGCCGAATATGTGCAGATGTACGGAGTTACGCTCTTTTGCAAGGCGGAGGATAATTCGATGATTCAAAGCGGAGTTATGCTTGAGGGCGATGTCAGTTCGCAATTAGGACTTGCCGGAATTCCTGATTTAAGTGAAGTTTTACATGTCTCACGAATGATAGAGATAGCAAGACATTTTAAGATAAAGATACTCTTCAAAGCCATCGCTTCGCCTCGCTCTATTTATCTCATAGACAAGGCAAAAAAAGAGGGAGTGGATGTGCGATGCGAAGTCTCACTTCACCACCTGTTGCATTCTGACACTGCATGTGAAAATTTCAACACAACCGCAAAACTCAATCCGCCTTTGGCATGTGCCACGGATATTCTGCTTCTTCAAGAGGCTCTAAAAAACCACCAAATAGATATGCTTACAACGCTTCATCAGCCCTCTTCTCCCCTGCATAAAGAGGTTGCTTTTTATGATGCACACTACGGCTGTGAAGCTCTTGGCGATGCACTTCCACTCTACTATACGAAACTGGTGAAATCCGGTTTAATCAGCATGAGCGAACTCATCAAGCTCACCGTAAAAAATCCAGCTACTTGCATCAATCAAAAGGCAGGAGTTATAGAAGTCGGACAGAAAGCAGATGCTATCCTTTTTAATCCACAAGCCAAAACGACCGTACAAAATTCTCAATCGCTTTACAATAATGAAGAGTTAAACGGAACTGTTATTATGAGCTTTCAAGGCAATAAAATAACTTATTTTAAATAAAAAAAAATTATAGTACAATACACGAAATTGAGCTCAAGGATTTACAAATGAAAGCACTTCTTTTAACCTCAGCACTCCTTTTCGTTACTTCTGTGAGTGCCACAGAGTTGATACACGACACATCCACTTCTTTACTTTGGCAAGACAATGTTGATACTAAAGAGTTGGCTATAAACTACTATGAGGCTCAGGAGTACTGTTCCAAACTAGCTGTCGGCTTGCAAAAAGATTTTCGTATTCCAACACTTGGCGAACTACAAACTTTGGTCGATTACAAACATTTTAAGCCTGCCATGCTGGAGGGATTTACATCTGTGGCAAATGAGGTCTATTGGTCATCAACACCTTTTGTGGATGATGCTGATAAAGTGTGGGCAATTAATTTTAGAGATGGAAAAACTGACATCATTGCAAAAAGCTACGATAGACATGTGAGATGTGTAAAAAGTACAAAGCAGTAATTTTTTTACTGCTCTTTTCTCAACTCCTTCATGCTTTACCGAGACCCGCAGCGGTAGCCGGCTCATTTTATAGCAGCAACAAAGAAGAACTCTCTGCTTCAATTATATCAGCTCTTCAAAATAGTAATAGCTTTCCCAAAGAGAATATAAATGCCCTCATAGTTCCACATGCAGGGTACATCTTCTCAGGCGATGTCGCAGCAGAGGCGTATGCAACACTTCACAGAACATACAAAAACATATTTATTCTAGGCTCAAGCCACTCTATGAATTTTGACGCTGCCTCCATCTACTCCGCAGGAAATTACACAACTCCGCTCGGAGAGATAAAGGTAAACCAAACCATAGTATCTGAACTTACAAATGGTTCAAAATATTTTGGTTTCAACCCGGAGGCTCACAAAAAAGAGCATACCATAGAAGTACAACTCCCCTTTTTGCAAACCATCTACGGCGATGAGCTCAAAATAGTTCCAATCATAATTGCAACTTCAAACTTAAAGACAATCCAAGAGATTGCGAAGAGGCTTAAACCCTATTTTAACGATGAAAATCTCTTTATAATCAGCAGCGATTTATCCCACTATCCCTCCTACTCAGATGCCAATACTATTGATAAACAGACGCTTGACTCCATTGAGAGCGGCTCCGCAAAAGAGTTTGTAAAAACAGTTGCAAAAAATGAAGAGTCAAATATTGCGCAGCTGCAAACCTCGGCATGCGGATGGAGCTCTATTATGACACTTTTATATCTCACTCAAAATGCTCATTACAAATATGAACTCTTGAAATACAAAAATTCCGGTGATACCTCTTTTGGTGAGAAAAAGAGGGTTGTCGGCTACTCGGCGCTCAGAGTTTTCAAACAAAACAGTGACTTTTTCTTGAACGAAACAGAAAAAAAGGAGCTGCGAGAAATTGCAAAACTCTCTCTTTATGAAGCTACTATCAACAACAAAAAAGTCTCAATTGATGAGAGCAGACTGCCATCAAAATTTAAAGAGCCTTTAGGTGCTTTTGTAACACTCTATAAAAATGGAAGATTGAGAGGTTGCATCGGCACATTTGAACCGGACGAGCCTCTCTATAAAGTTGTTATGAACATGGCAGTCGCCTCAGCTAAATTTGATAGCAGATTTCAAGAAGTAACTCCGGATGAACTTAAAGATATTGAGATAGAGATTTCAGTTTTGACTCCTAGAAAAAAGATAAACTCTTTGAATGAGATTGTCTTAGGCAAACATGGAATCTACATACAAAAGGGAGCAAAAAATGGAACTTTTTTACCTCATGTAGCCTCCCAAATGAAATGGAGTGTCAAAGAGTTTGTTGGAAATTGCGCAAAAGAAAAAGTTGGCATAAGTTCTGATGGCTATAAAGATGCAGAAATTTACACATTCGAAGCTATTGTTTTTTAAAAATTAAAAAAAAACCGCACAGAATAATAGTAACAAAGTGAAAAATTATTCTATATTTGCATATCCTCAAATGGATTTTAAGTGAATTAGAATAAAAGTTAGTTAGAATGCAATTATAAATATATTTAATACAAAAAAGGATTTATCATGGGATTATTCGGAAGCTCTGGAGTACCGTTAGCTGATTACAATAAACTAAAATATGAGAGTGAGGTGCTTGAAAATAGGAATAGTGAGCTGAATGCACGCATTGTTCAGTTAGAAGATGAACTAAGAGTCTTCAATTCTAAGCCGAAAGAGAGTGTGCCGGAAGTTCTTACTAAAATGCAAAATTTGAATCTAAAAGCCAATATTATGGATATTCAGGGGAATATGGCTGAATCTGTTTCTGCCTCCAAAAGTAGCTTAACAAAAACAAACGAATTAGTTGCAAGCATCGCTAAAATTGCCGAAAAGTCAAAACATGTTGTAAAAACTCTTGATGATTTAAATGAACTCTCTGATAGCTCAATGCATACGGTGCAAGGTCTTTCACAAAGAACAAATGACATATCAAGTATTTTATCTCTTATAAAAGATATATCAGACCAAACAAATTTGCTAGCTCTCAACGCGGCAATCGAAGCAGCCCGCGCAGGTGAGCATGGAAGAGGATTTGCCGTGGTTGCCGATGAAGTCAGAAAACTGGCAGATAGAACAGATAAGGCAGTAAGCGAGATAAACATCTCTCTTCAATCAATGAAACAAGATGTAGATAGCATGTCAGAGCAATTTTCAGAGATTAAGAGTGGCATCGGTAATTCAAATGAGATGATTATGCAGTTAAATGGGTGTCTCTCACATGACGCGGTTGAGATGAAGGACTCTTTTAAAACAATAGGCTTTACTAACGACCGTGTATTTATGTCGCTTGCAAAACTAGACCATATTTTATGGAAAGTGAATACCTACTACTCAGCCGTTACCAAAGAGGAACAGTTCAAATTTGTTGACCATCATAACTGTCGTTTAGGTAAATGGTACTATGAGGGTGATGGAAAAGAAAGTTTTTCGCATACTCCTCACTATTCTAAACTAGAATCTTCTCATGCTACTGTTCACAACGGAACTCATAAAGTTTTTGACTTAATGGTGCATGAAGATGTTGATTTAAAACAGATGATAAGCGCATTTGAAGAGATGGAAAAAGGAAGTACAGAAGTATTTGCTACTTTAGATCAAATCTTACATGACAAAGACTGAGTTATAAAGTTATGAAAAAACTTTTAAATAATCTATCGCAAGTTGGTATTTTACCAACCGATAGTGATGATTTAATATCAAAAAAAGTTGCATTAACTCTACTCCCTTTTTATGTATTTTTACCGGCATTAATATGGAGCTTTATCTATTTAGTTTTAGGTAATGAAGGGGCTTCTTTGGTGCCTCTCTCTTATGTTTTTATATCACTTTTATCCACTTTTTTACTCTATAAAACAAAAAATTTTCTTTTTTTTGAAATCATTCAACTGCTCTTGATACTTTTTTTACCGTTTATCCTTATGTGGGTACTTGGCGGATTTTATGCCGGCAGCTTTGTTTTAATATGGTCTTTTTATGCTCCTATTGCTGCTCTTATGTATAGTGAAAATGTAAGACATGGGGCTAAATGGTTTGCCCTTTTTTTACTTCTTGTATTTATATCTATGCTTTTTGACACACATCTATCGGAGAATATGCAAAATCAACTCCCACCGCTGGCACTGAAAACTTTTGTATTTTTAAATATTGGTGCGGGCTTTGGCGGCATATTTTTTCTTATGGGTCAATTTATAAGAAACATAAGATTTATTTCTGAAGAATTAAAAAAAGAGCAAGAATCTCTTTTTCTCCTAACACATGATTTAAGAAATGCGAACAAAGAGTTAGAACAGATAGCAACATGTGACACGGTCACAAAACTTCCAAATAGACTCTACTTTCAAGATATAGTGTATGACTTGTTCAAACGAGCGAAGACTAATGAAAAAATTGTAGCTATTTTATTTTTAGATTTAGACGGCTTTAAATCTGTCAATGATACTCTAGGTCACGATGCCGGAGATATGATTTTAAAGACAATTGGTCAGAGGCTTAAATCTGTTGTAAGAGCTAATGACACGGTTGCACGAATCGGAGGAGATGAATTTGCTATCGCTATCGGTGATATAACGGATGCCGATCATATAAAAGATATTGCAAAATCACTTATCAAAGAAGTCAATGAGTTTTGCCCATACAAAGACCACAGGTGTCATGTTGGAGTGAGCATCGGCATTAGTTTCTACCCTGAGCATGGAGATAACATCGAAGAGTTAATGCAAAGGGCGGACAAGGCTATGTACAACATTAAAAGAATGGGTAAAAACAACTACTCTATTTACAAAGAAGAGTAAAAGCAACACATGTTATGAACCCGCTTTTATTTGGTCTCATTTTTTCAACTGTTTTTGTTTTACTCAATCTCTACATACACAAAAGATTTATTTTAAAACTTGATTTAAACGATAGAACCAAACACTATTTAAACCTCTTCTTAGTTCTAAATTTTGTGGGACTTATTGGATATATTCTCGCAAGATATTATCTAAACATACCGAACTGGCTCTATTTCTTACTCTCTCTTCCCATCGGCATACTCTTTTTGCTTTTTTGTACTGCACTTATCTATGACACTTCAAGGGTTTTACTTTCAAAAATGCCAATCTCAGAATCACGAAGAAACTTTTTCAAAAAATCTTTAGATATATCATCTTTGCTGGTAGCAACTGCGCTGAGTGCAAGAGCCATGTATGAGGCTAGATTTGTAAAACTGGAAAAAGTAACTATAAAAATAAAAAATTTAAAAAAGCCATACAAAATAATACAGATAAGTGATCTGCATATCGGTGGACTAATAGATGCAAATTTCATAAGAGATATAGTCCAAAGAATTAATATACTTAATGCAGATTTAGTCGTAATTACGGGTGATTTAGTAGATATAGATGTATCTAACGCAAAAGATACGCTCAATGAGTTAAAGGGCTTGAAATCAAGATATGGAACTTACTATATCGTTGGAAATCATGAGTATTTCCATGGTGTTGATAAAATCATAAACAGTGTAAAATCTTTGGGTATCCGAGTTCTTGAAAATGAAAATGTTTATATCGGAGAGGAAGGAGTAGGTTTTAATTTGGCTGGGGTATATGATGTTTTTGGGTACAGAATAAATTCTCACATGCCGGACTTACAAAAAGCTCTCTTCAACAAAAAAAACTCACCCACCCTACTTTTAGCACATCAACCAAAATATATAGAAGAGGTAAAAGAAGGAGTGGATTTAATTCTGAGCGGTCATACCCATGGCGGGCAACTCTATCCATTCAGATTTTTGGTAAAACTTCAACAACCCTACATAGAAGGACTCCACCGGCACAATGAAAATTTACAAATATATGTAAATAAAGGGACAGGCTTTTGGGGGCCACCAATGAGATTGGGGGCTAGCTCAGAGATTACTGAGATAAGCATCTCTGAGGCATAAATCTACGAGTCGGATTTTTCCAGATACTCAAACCCTGGAAGTACTTTACCCTCAAGAAGCTCTAAACTTGCTCCGCCGCCTGTTGAAATAAAACTAATATTCTCTTTTTCACCGGCCATCTCTGCAGCATTTGCCGTATCGCCTCCGCCCACTATACTGTAAGCATAGGTATCGGCTATGGCATGTGCAATTCTGTATGTGCCTTTTGAGAATCTATCAATCTCAAAAATACCCATTGGACCGTTCCAAATAATTGTATTTGACATTCCAATCACTTCTTCAAAAAGTTTTACCGTTGCAGGACCTATATCTACCGCACTAAAACCTTCGAGTACATCTTGAACAGGAACTATTTTTACATCAATCGGGTGTTTTATATCGTCAGTGATTACAACATCCACAGGAAGATAAACATTTACTTTAGCCTCTTTTGCATTCTTTAAAATTTTAACGGCTTCATCTAAGTATGCATCTTCGACGAGCGATTTTTGCATGTCATAGCCCAGAGCTTTTAAAAATGTGTTGCTCATAGCTCCGCCGATAATAATCTTGTTCACTTTAGGAATAATATTATTTAAAAGGGTAATTTTCGATGAAACTTTTGCTCCACCAACGACTAAGCAGATGGGTGCAACCGGTTTAAAAAGTGCTTTTGCAAACGCGTCTATCTCTCTTTTTAATAAAAAACCGGCCACTTTTGTCTCAACAAAGGCTGTAATGCCCACAGTTGAACTATGCGCTCTATGGCTAGTTCCAAAGGCATCATTTACGAAGACATCACACAGCGATGCCAACTCTTTTGAGAGAGTCTCGTCATTTTTTGTCTCACCCACATAAAATCTTATGTTTTCTAATAAAATTATTTTTGAATTACCGGAGTTTAAAATAAGCTCTTTATTATTGATAAAATCCTCTACAAAATCAACTTTTTTATCAAGCAGTCTTTCTAATCTTTTTTTTATATGCTTTAGAGAGTAATCTGGGTCAATCTCCCCGTCTGGACGACCTAAATGCGTAACCAAAACTATATATTTTGCCTCATGGTCAACACAATAGTTAATGGTGTGAATCGCCTCTTTAATTCTTGAATCATCCGTAATATTGTGATGAGAATCCATAGGTACATTAAAATCTACCCTAATCAAAACTCTTTTGTCTTTTACATCAATCTGTTTTAAAGATTTTACATTTTGCATCAATTCTATATTACTAAGCATCTTTTCCTCCTAATAGTTATACATTTTTGTATAATATTTGTGAACCATCGGACCTGAGTCAAATTCAAATAACACATCATTCATGGAGCATTTCATAAGATTCAACCATGCATGCTCGTCATCATAATACATAGGAATTATTTTTTCTTCAATAATATCCATCATCATCTTATTATCGTTAAAATCCTGCTCTTCAATCGAAAGAGTTGGATCTGCACCGAGTATTGTAAAGCTATTTACTCCCTCTTTACAAAATTCTGGATGCCAGCCATCTGCTATAGAAAAGTTTATTGCACCATTCATAGCAGCGCTCATGCCACTTGTACCACTTGCTTCTCTAGTGATTCTTGGGGTATTTAACCAAATGTCCGCCCCTTTTTTAATCATCATTGAGAGATCAAGTTCATAGCCAATTAGAACAGCTATAGATTTATATTTTTTTGCAAGCTGGATAAGTTCATTAAAAATATTGATTGAATTCATATCATGCGGGTATGGTTTTCCAGCCCAAACTATTTGAATTTTTCTTTCACTTCTTGTGACAAGTTTTTCAAATCTTTCAAAGTCATATTTTAGCAGTCCGGGTCGCTTATATTCAGCGAACCTTCTCGCCCAGACAATTGTAAGAACTTCGGGGTCAAACATTTTTCCGGTTTGATTCGCTATTTCATTAAACAATATTTTTTTGAGATGTTTCTTTTGTGCCGTAAGTTCATAATCTTCATGCTCATCAAGAGCTTTTATCATCATCTTATCCGCCCAATATCTCTTATTTTGCGAATTCGTGATAGGTATTATTTTGCAAATATTATCATAACCGCTCCACATCTCAGTAGCAACCTCTGCATGCATTTTTGAAACACCATTGGCAATTTTTGCAACTCTCAGTGCTCCAATTGTTAAACTGAATTCATCACCATAAATTTGCGTAATCTCTCTTGCTTTTGCTAAATCCACAGAACCAAAAAATCCCATTCTTTCAAGCAGATGTATATCATGCACCTCATTTCCGGCGGCTTCCGGTGTATGTGTTGTAAATCTTACCAGCTCTTTTAGCTCTTCTACATTTTGGCATCTATTGCCATACAATTCAAATACCAATGGCAAAGAGTGTCCCTCATTCATATGGTAAACTTCAACTTTATGCTGTAATGCTTCAAGCACTTTTACACCACCAATCCCGAGTACAATCTCCTGAGCAATTCTTGTCTGCTCATGATTGTCATAAAGTTTATGAGTGATTGTTCTGGAGAGATAATCATTCTCTTCAATATCAGTTGTAAGTAAAATAAGAGGGGCAGAACCAAATAGCTCTGAGGGCACCATATATGCTTGCACAACAACAGGTTTAGAATCTATATTCACCGTTACTTTAACATTCAAATCTTCTATGATATAATAATACTTTCTACGAAACTCTACTTTTAAATTTCTTTCATGGTCTCTTGCTTGATCATAATATCCATAACTCCACAAAATGCCTATTCCAACCGTATTTTGCTTTAAATCATAAGCACTTCTCATATGCGAGCCGGCTAAAAAACCAAGACCGCCGGAATAAATCTTCAGTGCCTGATGTATAGCAAACTCCATAGAGAAATATGCGACACTCTTCTCATAATCTTTACTAAACTCATATTGTTGTATCTGCATAGTGCTATCATCCTATAGTATATTTATTATGTTGTATCAATAGTTGCATTACAACCATAAGTTCAGGCAGTTTTATATACTCCACATGCCGGAACTATTTTTATATTACTACTATTTTGTGCCAACAAATTTAACCATGTCAACAAGACGGCTACTGTAACCCCATTCATTGTCATACCAAGCCAAAACTTTAACAGTACTTCCATCCACCACACTTGTCATGTCAGGCACAAATGTTGAACTGTAAGTGCTTCCGATAAAATCGCTAGAAACTCTTTGGTCATAATCAATTTCTAACAAGCCTTTAAAGCTTCCATTCGCTGCTTTATCCATTGCCGCTATTACCTGTTCTTTTGTTACGGACTGATTCAAATTAACAGTTAAATCCACTACGGAAACATCGGCAGTCGGAACTCTCATAGCATATCCATTGAGTTTACCCAAAAGATTAGGCATAACTTTTCCGATTGCTTTTGCAGCACCGGTTGTAGTCGGAATCATGTTGATAGCCGCAGCTCTAGCTCTTCTGAAATCTGAAGCATGTTTTACATCTAAAATATTTTGGTCATTTGTGTAGGAGTGTATTGTAGTCATTAACCCGTTTTTAATACCGAACTCTTCATCTAACACTTTACAGATTGGAGCTAAACAGTTTGTTGTACAGCTTGCATTTGAGATAATTGATTCACCCTTGTAATCATTTGTATTTATATTAATCACATAAGTAGGAGTATCATCTTTGGCAGGTGCACTCATTACAACTTTTTTTACACCATCTCTTAAATAAGCTTCACATGCCGCAGTAGTTAAAAAAGCCCCTGTACATTCAATAACAACCTCCGCGCCACATGCACCAAAATCTATCAAAGCAGGGTCTCTGTGACTAAAGAGTTTTACAGCTTTACCTGCAATTTCTATTGAATTTGCATCAATAACTTTTGCATCAATACCCTTATGGACAGAGTCATACTTAAGTAAATAAGCAAGCATGTCAGGCTTAGTAGTAGTATTTAGTGCCACCAACTCCATATCTTCTCTACCCATTACTATTTTCGTAACTATAATACCTATTCTACCCGTACCGTTAATTGCAACTTTCAATGCCATCCGTATCTCCTTTTCTTTATAAAAATTTCATTTACAATCATAACTGTAATAAATTTCCATTTAGCTACATTATACACAAAAAACAATTCTTTTTAATCACTTCATAACCTTAAAAATATAAAAATTATGAAAAATATTTCTATAAGAGGATTCTGAATTTTATATTTGTAACTTTTTACAAACACTTTAGAACTTATTTCTAAGCTCTAAAGTGTGAAAAACCATTTATTGCTTATCTGTTATAACTTATCTGGTGTTAAATCTATCAATTCTAAAAAGTGGCGAAGATGCACAATAGATTCTTTAGACAAATCATTTCCATGAGAAAGAGTTAAAACATATTCATGACCATTCATAGACAATTTTGCCTTATTTTGCTTAGAACTATCTACATGTACACCATAATGTTCCATCGCAGACAGCAACCTTTTCTCATCAATATTACCAGATGCCGGATGCTCAAATAACTTTTCTAATTTTGCTTTGTGTTTATGACTCATTTATAACTCCTTCTTTATTTATGTACGGCATTAAGTATATCTGTTGCTATCTTATAATAATGTAAATTTGTATTATTTTTAAAATACATGTTTCATAATTGCAATCATATAAAATGCATCAATTCAGATTAGGTTTGAAACGCTCTAACATGGAAACAATTCGGGGATTACTTAGATGAAATCATCAGGAGTTGCACTTCGTGTAAAAAGATACTATTATTTACATTGCATTGTGTCATACTTTTTATTTCCACTTACCAAATATAGTACAATTACTTCAAATATAATAAGCAGGTAGAATTATGGCTAAAAAAACAACACTTTTTGAATGTCAGCATTGTGGTTTCACAACTCCAAAATGGATGGGAAAATGTACTAACTGCGGAGCTTGGGACTCATTCATAGAGTTAAATAACCATCAGCAAGAGGTTGTAAAGCAGACAAAATCAGCATCTTCTTCAGCCTCAAAAGCCATAAGTATCAATGAGATAAAAGAGAATGAAGTTTTTAGATACTCTTCATTAGATAAAGAGTTAGACGGCGTTTTAGGCGGTGGTATTGTACCCGGTTCACTCACCCTTATCGGCGGAAGCCCCGGTGTCGGAAAATCAACCCTGCTCCTAAAGGTTGGTTCAAACATAGCATCCTTAGGCAAAAATGTACTTTATGTAACAGGAGAAGAGTCAGCAGGGCAGATAAAACTTCGTGCAAATCGACTCAACTCAAATAAAGACTCTCTCTATCTTTTAAGCGAAATAAGATTGGAACAGGTTTTAATTGAACTGGAACATCGCCAATATGAGTTTATTATAATTGATTCAATTCAAACAATGTATTCAGAAAACATCACTTCGGCAGCAGGTTCTGTAACGCAGGTAAGACAAATTACTTTTGAGCTTATGCGAATTGCGAAAGAAAAAGAGATAGCTATTTTTATTATTGGGCACATTACAAAAGAGGGTTCTATCGCAGGTCCTAGAGTTCTTGAACACATGGTCGATACCGTACTCTATTTTGAGGGCGATTCATCCCAAGAGCTTAGAATTTTACGAGGTTTCAAAAACCGTTTTGGACCTACAAGTGAAATAGGTGTATTTGAGATGAGAGCTGAGGGTTTAATATCTGCAACAGATGTTGCTTCACGTTTTTTCAGCCGTAATTCCGAGCAGTCAGGTTCAGCTTTGACGGTAATCATGGAGGGTTCTCGCCCGATTATTTTGGAAGTTCAAGCACTTGTTTCAGAGTCTCACACTTCAAACTCAAAGAGACAAGCAACCGGTTTTGACAACAATAGACTTAACATGTTGTTAGCCCTTTTAGAGAGAAAGCTAGAAATTCCACTCTCCGGTTATGATGTTTTTATAAATATTACAGGTGGAATAAAAATAACAGAAACTGCTGCAGACTTAGCAATACTTGCAGCCATAATAAGCAGTTTTAGAGACCGTGCCATTTCAAAAGAGACCGTTTTTATAGGTGAAGTTTCACTTGTCGGAGATGTTAGAGAAGTATATGCTCTTGATGCTAGGCTCAAAGAGGCGATGATGCAAAATATTTCCAAAGCACTCGTAGCAAAAAAGCCTTTAGAAAAAACAAAAATGAAAGTTTTTATTGTAGATGAAGTTACAAAACTATTAGAGTGGTATTGATTTAAGTGCCGATCAAAGGACTTTTATTATATAATAATCCCATTATTTTAAAAGAAAGGCACTAAATGATTGATGCTCAATTTAGAAGTGAAGAGAGATATGCAAAGTTATCAATAGCATATGAGGGGGAAGAGGAAAGGGAATTTGTTTGCTCAAATGTAGATAAAATTATTGCAAAGTATGGAATACAGCCTGAAACATATACTTGTAATCTTTCAGATGTCAAAGATGTTCTTGTGATTGAATATCACGAAGATATGGATAGAGAAGCCGGTGAAATATTTGAAGAGATATTAAAAACTTTAGGTATTAAACTGTGTGACTAATTTTGCACAAGTTGGAATATAAATGATAAATTTAGAACAATATGCTGAGGGCAATGAACTCTTTAGAGCATACTTTAAAAAAAATAAAGAGTCTTTGCTAAAATTAGTAAAAAGAGGACAAGCTCCAAAAGCTCTTTTTATCGGTTGTTCTGATTCAAGAGTTATTCCGGACTTGATGGTACAATCAAATCCTGGCGACCTTTTTGTAATCAGAAATGTAGGAAATTTTGTACCACCTTATAAGCCTGACGAAGATTTTCATGCTACTGCCTCCGGTATAGAGTATGCAGTGAGTGTCTTGAATGTTAAAGAGATTATTATATGTGGACACTCTCACTGTGGAGCATGTTTACATCTGTATGAAAAGGTTGAAGACCCATCATTGGTTCATACTAAGAAATGGCTTGAACTGGGAGAGAGTGCAAAAACTTCAGCAATACTGAGCCTTGGAGTAAATGCTCCACGCGAAGAACTTTTAAGGTTAACGGAAAAATTATCTATTATAAAACAGATAGAAAATTTATTGACATATCCAAATGTTAAAAAACGATTTGAAGATGAAGATTTGAGTATTCATGGATGGTACTATGATATAGAAACCGGAAATATAGACTACTATAATGCGGAGACATATGAATTTTTACCACTCAGTGATCTGCTTGAAAACAGTAGTTCACTCTAATATTTTCAAATTTTGATATACTAATAAAAATAATAAAGTAAGGGCGCCCAATGGCTACTAAAGAAAAACCAGAGAGTAAAGAAAAACCTGAACATCATGAAGAGGTAAAAGAAAAAAAATCTAGCAATATGTTGATGATAATAATTATAGTTGTATTAATACTAATTATTGCGATTGGCGGTGTTGTTACCGTACTATTGATGGGTGGAGATGAGAAGAAGGCTACACACGGTGAACCAGAACCTCAAGCACACGAAAAACCTGCAGAAAAATCTGTTGAAAAGGTTCATAAAAGTGTAGTCAGCTCAGATGATGAAGCAGATGATACAAGAGACCTGCATGAAATCGGTGTTTTATATCCCCTCGAAACATTTACAGTCAACCTTAAGAGTGATGGTGGGCGTCGCTACCTAAAAGTTACTATGGCACTTGAACTAGAGGGCAAAGAGCTTGGTCATGAGCTAGAAAAAACAGCTCCTGTATTAAGGGATGCTATTATTAAAATTTTAAAATCTAAAACAGTAGAAGAGATATCTTCTAAAAAAGGTACAAAAAAAATCGCTGATGAAATTATGGGTACGCTTAATGCAAAGATAAAAGACGGTAAAATAAAAGGTGTCTATTTTACGGATTTTGTAGTCCAATAATGATTGGCATAGACCTAATAAAAACTTCCCGCATGAATCGCTTAATTGAGCGATTTGGCGACAAAATACTTCTTAAGTTCCTTTCAAAAGATGAAATTTCACTCGTTAAAAACTACAAAACTGCCTCAGGCTTTTGGGCAGCCAAAGAGGCTTTTTCAAAAGCGTTAGGTGTTGGCATAGGAAGTGAGTGCAATTTTCACGACATCACAATCTACAAAACAGCGAAAGGTGCCCCAAAACTAAAGCTCTCTCATAAGCTAATAGAAAAATTCAAGATTCTAGACAGCAGTTTATCCATCACACATGACGGCGAGTATGCTATAGCAGTCGTTGTTGTAGAGTTTTTAACCGCCACCGACGAAATCGAGTAGCTCTAACTTATCTCCATCATTTAAATAATATGTACTCCAGCTATCTTGTTTTACAATATCCATATTGACTGCGGCAGCCATTACTTTGCCCTCTATCGACAACTCTTTCAGTACACCCTCTAGTGTCATGGTAGTGCTAAATTCTCTTACTTGACCATTTATAATTAGATTCATTTTTTCTCTTTTTCATATAATTTCAGAACATCTATTACTGGCATATTATTTCTAGCAACTGCAAAATCAAATGAGCTATACTCTGAATTTGATTTTTCTTTGTCAAGTTGCATACAATTATACAAATCCGTTCTACCATCAACACTATCTGCATATGAATAAAGATACACGACAATCAATACAAATATTTTAAACATATAATTTCTCTATTTTGATTTTTATTTAAGTAAGTGTCGCATTCTATCAATTTTTAATAAAAAAAATAATTATTTATTGATATACTTCTTAAAAGTTAAAATAAATATAAAGTATGGTATATGATAAATTCTCAAGATGTTACGGTAGCAACAAAAGACCTTTCTGTTTTATTTGTAGAAGATAATGATGACCTCAGAGAGAATACGGCAGAAATTTTAAAAAAATTTTTCAAAGTAGTAGATACCGGTCAAAACGGTGAGTATGCTATGGAAAAATATATAGAATTCCATGAAAAGAATTCCGTACATTATGACATTGTAATTTCAGACATTAAAATGCCTATTATGGATGGTGTAGAATTTACAAAGCTCATCTATAGTATTAATCCGTCCCAGCCGATTATTATACTCTCAGCTTTTGATGATTCAGAATACCTTATAAATTTAATTAATATGGGTATTGAACAATTTATAAAAAAACCTATAGATTACCAAGAGTTGTTAAAAGTGCTTCAAAATGTTTCCAAAAAAATATTGAGTTGTTCTATTTCATTAAATACAAATATACCAATGAAAATAGAGTTAGAAAATCATTTTTTATATGATAGAGAAAACCAATCCCTTGTAAATGTTGATACAAATATATACTTGACAAAATATGAAATTTATTTTATGCAGCTGCTTACCTCAAATATTGGGAAGATATACTCTAATGATGAGATAGTCAACTATTTCACTTCCATGAATGAGACCATTGATGCAAAAAACATAAGAAAACTAGTATCAAAATTTAGAAAAAAATTACCAAAAAACTGCCTCGAATGCACCTATGGTATCGGGTATAAACTCATTCCTTACTCTAGCTGATTTTACTAAAAGAGTTATAAGAGATATAATACAAAAAATTATTTTTAGGCAAAATAGATGAATCAGGCTAAACACATAGCTATTATTATGGATGGAAATGGTCGTTGGGCTGAGATTCAAGGCAAAACAAGAGTTAAGGGGCATGAGGCGGGGGCTAAAGTTGTCAAAGAGATAACGACATACTGCTCAAAACATAAGGATATTGAAAGACTCACTCTCTACGCTTTTTCTACAGAAAATTGGAAAAGACCTAGGCTCGAAGTTGAATTTTTGATGAAACTTTTAGAAAATTATCTAAAAAATGAACTCCCTGTTTACTTAGAAAACAATGTTCGTTTTGAGCCTATCGGCGACATTAGAGCTTTTTCTGCGTCACTCCAAAACACAATAACAGATGTAAAAGAAAAAACCGCTCATTGTGATGGGCTTGTGCAGTCATTGGCACTCAATTATGGTGCGCAAGATGAGATTTTAAGAGCTGTAAACAAGATAAAAAAATGTGAAGATGACATAACAGAAGCAATGCTCTCTAACGCACTTGATTGTCCACATGATGTGGATTTACTTATTCGCACAGGCGGTGACCATAGACTTTCAAACTTTTTACTATGGCAGGCAGCATACGCGGAACTCTTCTTTTGCGACACTTTATGGCCGGACTTTACAATAACTGATCTAGAAAAAATAATAAAAGATTTTACAAAAATTGAACGCCGTTTTGGAGGCTTAAAATAATGGAACAACTACTTTTTGCTTTTATCTTTGGAACAACACTCGGTTCGTTTTTAAATGTTCTTATTTTTAGAATTCCAAAAGATGAGAGCGTTATTTTCCCATCATCCCACTGCACGACATGCGGAAACAAACTAAGAGCCTGGCATAATATTCCTATAGTTTCATGGCTGATATTACGGGGAAAATGCTACTTTTGCAACTCTAAAATCTCTATGCAATACCCCGTTATCGAGTTTTTATCTGGGCTTATATTTTTAGTTTTAGCGTATAAATTCGGTATCAGCGTTCCAACATCCTTAATAGGGTTTAGTTTTTTGATGCTTTTAGCTCTCTCTATGATAGATTTCAGGTACAAAATGGTTCCTGACAGCCTCAATCTTTTGGCGATTCTCTTCGCTGTTTTAGGTGCATGGAGTATCAGTGGAATTCTTCTAAACCTACAAAACGCACTTCTTTTTGCCGGTGGATTTACGCTTCTTAGATTCGCACTTTCTTATCTTTTGACAGCCTCAGCTCAAAGAGAGGCAAAAAAAACGCAAACCCCATGGACAAAGAACTATCACACCTACCCGTTCATCGAAGCTATGGGCGAAGGTGACATTATGGTTGCAGCTACCATGGGAGCCTTGCTCGGGGTTAAACTCACTCTTGTTGCAATCTTTTTATCGGCTCTTTTGGCACTTCCTGTAATGCTCGCACTCAGAGGTCGCTCGGTCGAAGAGCAAAGAGTTCCTTTTGTTCCATTTTTGGCGATGGCCACTTTTATTGTCTATCTGCTTGATAGCCCTATTTTAGCTTATATTGAGGCTAACTACTAAGCATGTTCAGACTTCAAAAATATATAATAAACAACTTATCCATACTCTTTTTATCGATATTTCTTCCGCTTTTCTCGATAGCGTCTGTGATTTTTTTGATTAAACTTGCAACTTATACGGCTATAATTCAGCTCAGCATTTGGGAGATGACACAACTCTATCTCTTTGTTTTACCTGAGATTTTATTTTATACCATGCCTGTAACTTTTTTTATAGCAGCAACGCTCACACTTTTCAGACTCTCTACAGACAATGAAATCATCGTACTTTTTGCGCTTGGTATTCATCCAAAATTCATCATAAAAACTCTTTTTAAGCCTGCTCTACTTCTTTCAGCTCTCTTAGCATTTGACTTTTTAGTACTTTTTCCGCATGCTACGGTTTTATCCAGTAACTTTGTTTCATACAAAAAGAGTGAGGCAAAATTCAACCTCTCTGCTTCTGAATTTGGGCATAGTTTTGGAGATTGGCTCCTTTATATCGGAAAAAATGGCCCTGATGGAGGCTATGAAAATCTCTTTTTGTTCAATAAAAACAAAAAAGAGGAGATTCTTATCAGTGCCAAAAAAGGTGAAATTATTAACGACTCCGGAGTACTCCGACTTAAGCTGACAAACGGAGAGGGCTACAGCTACTCCAAAGAAAAATTTTCACAAATAGAGTTTAAGAGTATGAACATAAACGATACAATGAGTAGCAATCTGACGCAGTATAAAACTCCGCTGGAGTATTGGTTATCGGATGACAGAAAAGAGAGCAAAAGGCATATGTTAATAACAGACACTTTGCTTGCTCTTTTTCCAATTTTGAGTCTCTTTTTGGTCGCAAGTATTAGTATAGTACATGCAAGGCATCAAAAAGGTCGCATCTATCTCTATCTCTTCTTAGGAATTTTGATTTTTTATGTGGCGACTTTGGGGCTTCAAGAACTCATATCCTATTATACAATTCCTATTGTAGCTTTTGCTTGGCTCAGCGCTACTTACGCCATGTACAAAAAAATGATAGTAGCCAGATTTTAGATGCGCTGTGCAATAACCCTTCTCTATAACGGAACTTCCTATTTGGGCTCTCAAACGCAAACGGAGTCTAAAAACACTATTTTAGGCAACTTTGAACATGTTCTATCCCAACTCTCCATAAACTCTAAGGTAATTGCCAGCGGGCGGACAGACAAAGGTGTTCATGCCACAGGACAGCTCTGCCATGTGGATTTGCCGCCCTTTTGGAGCGATTTACAAAAACTGCAAAGAGTTCTAAATCAAATGCTTCCAAATACAATACAGGTCAAAAAGATAAGAGCCGTAAACGATGATTTTCATGCAAGATATGGAGCAAAAAAAAGGGTTTATAGATATATAATAAGAGAGTCGGAGAGTAATCCGTTTTTAGATGATTTTATCACTTTTTTATCGTCTGTTGATTTTGTAAAACTTCAGCAGAATATCAAACTCTTTGAAGGTGAACATAACTTTAAATTTTTTATGAAAACGGGAAGCGATGTTAAGAGTACGGCACGAATTATCTACAGAGCTTTTGCATACAAACATAAGGGTTACATAATTTTAAATTTTGAGGCAAACGGGTTTTTACGCTCACAAATTCGTCTCATGGTCGGAGCACTTTTAAAACTAAATGCCAAAGAGATACAAGAGCAACTGGAATGTGTAAAAAACTATAAAATAAAACCCGCGCCGAGTAATGGGCTTTATCTGGCAAAAATAAAATATTAACACTTAGGGAGTAATTGAGAGGGTTTTATGCTCTTCTTCTTTTTTAAAAGTTATAGAAAACACCGCACCCGAATCAATATTTTTTACACTAAGACATGAACCTTCTACATCCTCAACCATCCGCTTAGACATGTAGAGACCTATTCCTGTGCCTTTACCCTGCTCTTTTGTCGTAAAATACGGGTTAAATATTTTATTCATAATCTCTTTTTTAATACCGCCTGCATTGTCTTCAACGCTTAGCAAGGCGGTGTCATTCTCAATAGTCGTAACTATTCTAATTTTTTTACCACGCATATCATTTTTATTTTCAAAGGCATCCTTGGCATTTGTAATGAGATTGAGCAAAACATGTTCAATACTTTTACTATTGTGAAATACTTTCAAATCAGTGTCAATATCAATTTCTAAAGCGATAGATTTATGTTTAAGTTGCGGTATGACCATTTTTTTAACTTCTTCCACCGCTTTATAAATCAGAAACTCTCCATTTTTTTCAGATCTGTTGAACTCCATAAAATCATTGATTATTTGAGACATTCTCTGAGTCTCATCTTGAATAAATTTACTAATATTTTCAACAGCACCTTTTTCAAGCGTGTCGAGTTCATTTTGAAAAGAGAGATTGAGCGCTGCAGTAGAAATAGCGTTGAGCGGCTGTCTCCACTGGTGTGCTATCATATTTAACATCTCTCCCATCTGTGCAAGTTTTGATTGCTCCAGCAGTAAGCGCTCATTTTCATACAACTCTCCCGCCTTTATATCTATAATCTTTGTTAAAGATTCATTGAGCTCTTTTAGCTCGAGTTCATCCTGCTTTTGGATGGTGACATCTCTGCTTGTTATAATGATATTCGTTCCGTAGGGACTGCTTAACTTTTTAAATGAGACAAAAGTATCTATAGTATTTCCATCTTTTTTTTGAATTTTTCTCTCCAAAAATTCTTGATTATTCTTCAAACAATCTGTAATAATTTCTTTACAGTTTTTTGTCTCTTTGCCTAGGTGTATTAAATCAGCAAATTTTATCTCTCTTAGTTCACCTTCAGAGTATCCTAAAAGCTCTGAAGCTGCCATATTTGCATTTACTATTTTTTCCAAATTGTGGTCAATAATCAAAATAGCATCCGGAAGTTGATTGAAAAAAAACTCAAATTTCTTCTCAAAGTAGCTAAGTTTATTCGCTACCTTTACCTCATTTGTGCTGTTGTGGCAAGTTACATTAAAAAACTTCTTATCCTTTATTTTAATGATATTGACAGATACGCTTACATCTAAAATTCGCTTATCTTTTGTTACATGCTTTGTTTTAAAAGAAAACTCTTTGAGTTTTTTCAGTTTCTTAATTTTTCTTAGAAGTGATTTTTCACTCTCCGTGGCATCAATATCCCACATGCCGAGTTTTTTAAATTCAGTTTTTGAATAGCAGTATAAAGCCGCTGCAGAGGTGTTAAGCTTTTTAATTGAGAGCGTCTCATAATCGACTATCAGAGATGCGATAGGGAGTTGTTCAAAAATAGTTTTACACTTAATTTCTTTAAATAGCAGCATACTTTATTTTCCTTGGATTATCCGGCTACTTGGCTGACCGATATAATAGCCCTGCACAAAATCAACGCCAAGCCCTTTTACAATGTCAAAAACCTCTTTGGAGTGAACAAACTCCGCTATAGTTTTTATCCCGCTTTTTGCGGCATAGTGGATAATCGTGCTTGTAATATCCAAACTATTTTTGTTTGTATCTATATCCTTTACAAAAACACCGTCAATCTTAAGAAAATCGACTGATAGTTTCTGAACCCTGCCAAAGTTCGAACTCTCCGCTCCAAAATCATCTATAGAGATTTTGAAGCCCAGCTCTTTTATCTCCTTGAGTTGATTCACTGCATGGGTTGCGTCATATTCGCTAATATTTTCTAAAACTTCCAATATGACATTTTGAGGAGATATCTCATATTTTTTACAAGACTCTTGCAGATACTCTTTAAGGTAATTCTCTTTGAGGTCATCATCTGTGATGTTAATTGAAAATCTATAATCAGTCGCACTGAAATATTCGAAGGCTTTGGAGATAACTCTTTTTGTAACACTAGATAAAAAACCGGAAATTTTTGCTGCTTCCAAAAATTTTATAGGTAAGATTACTTCAGCACCATCTACAATTCGCACCAGACACTCATATTTTACGATTCTATCTTTTTCTAAATCATATATTGGCTGATAAAACGGCTCAACTAAATCAAGGTCAAGGGCTATCTTAATCTTTTGAGACCAAGATTGAATAGCTTTTTGCTTTTCTATAATAGAGGAATTTTCATGGTAATGACCGATAGAGTTTTTACTTATCTGTCTAATCTCTTTTATAGCTGAATGAAGTTTGTTATAGGGAACAATTTTCTCATTTTGAACTTCGACGATTCCAAATGTAAATGTAATCCTGATGGAAGCATTAAAGAGCTCAAAGCTTTTAGAGTAAATTTTATCTTTAATACTATTAGCTATTTCAGTGGCACTTATTTGTGAATCTAATTTTATGGCTATTAAAAATTCATCACCATTAATATGATAAACTTGATGTCCTGCACTATGAAGGGTTAAATACTCTCCTACCAACTTAATAATTTTGTCGCCGTCTTCAAAACCATAGGCTAAATTGATATTTTCAAAATTATCTATATCAATTATGAGCAGCTCTTTAAAAATTCTTTTATCAAAATCCAGTTGAAGCTTCTGTTTATTTGGAAGATGTGTGATTCTGTCATACTCCAACTGCTCGATAACTGTTTTGGAGTAGTTTTCTATCTCGAGAATCTGCTCTTTTACCATCTCTTCCAAGTTGTACTGATGTTCTCTGTTTTGCTGTTCTAAAATAATAATATTCATAGCTCTTGTAATTGTGCTAATTACAAGATTCATTTCAACCGGTTTAAAGATATAGCCATCGACACTATAACTGATGCCTCTAATTAGAGAGGATATGTCGCTGCTAGCGGACAGAATAATGATTCTTTGCATGAAATCTATTTTTCTAATCTCATCTATAAGCCCTAAACCATCCATAACAGGCATAACAAGGTCAGTGATAATGAGATCAGACTTTTTCTCTTTATACCGTTTAAGTGCAATTGCTCCGTTTGCAGCGGTAGTTACATCTTTAAACAAATTTTTTAAAATAGCAGCAAAATTGTTAAGTTCATTTACTTCATCATCTACAAGTAACACGCTGAAATTTTTACACAATTTTTGAAGTTCTTTGATATTTTTCATATTTCAGATTACTTTTATTTCTCGTGCTATTACATCACTTAAAAAAATTTCAAGATGGTCAGAGTAGATAGATTTTGTAAAAATATCGTTAACACCAAAAGAGTTAAGAGTATTTAACCTCTCTTTGTTATACTCTTTAGTAATGATTGCGACTCTCTTTTCTTTGAACTTTTTGCTCTCTTTGACTCTTTTTATAAGATTTATTCCATCTAAATTTTTAAAAATAATCTCACTAAAGAGAATGTCAAATTCTAAACTGCCCAACTCTATCATGTTTACTATATCTGCAGGATTTTGATAAAAAGATGTGTCAAAACTATCTGAAAAATTTTTCATCAACATCTGCAAAGTATCTAAAATAATGCTTGAGCTATCAATAAATATTATTTTCAAATCGCATCCTACGAATCATCTTCAATTATAAAGGAGACCCAAATGTTAATAGAAAAGTATTACGAACTGATTGCAGATAGAGAGCACTATGTTACTAGAGTCTTGATGAGTTTTTTATAGAAAGTTTAAGAGTAGAGAATACTATTTAGTTATGCTAATTTGACAAAGTAGTCATCCCGTCTTTTATGACAAACGAGGCGGTTCCTGTAGCTACTTTTGCAGTTTCTAAATGTATTGTGCCATAGAGAATTATTTTCTCATAAGCATCTTCCATCCGTACACCCTCCCCCTTCTTTACAGTTACAAATATGGTCTGGTTTGCAGGAGAAGCCGGTACATGGATACATGCTGCCTGATTTGGAAAGAAAAGGAACTGGCTTACTTTCTCACCCTCCGTCTCAATGGGAACCAAATAGCCCTCCAATTTAACTCTTTTGCCATCAACGACCCTGTTGTTTCCGGCTTTTTTCAGCTCCTCTTGAAGCTCAGCGTAGATAAGAATTTCCTCTTGTGAGTTCTCTTTTACCTTTGCGATTTTCTCTTTATACAATTTAACTACCTTCTCTTGATTGAAGCTCGGGTCGATTAAAACACTCCAGTTATCAAGCTCATATTTTGGCGCATCAGAACATGCGACGAAGAGAAGTGCCGTGAATAAAAGTACAAATATTTTTTTCATATTTTTACTATAAGTCCATCTTGAAGACTCTGTCTGTAGGAGCTTAAAGCGGGTATCAGACTCGCACAAAGTGAAATCGCCACCATAACCGAAAGCACACCTATTTCATACATATCGGGCATGTGACTTATGGATAATGCGGATGGAATAAAAGCGATGAGCAGAGTCAAGAGAGTGATTCCAAGCACAATCGCACTTGAAACTATCAAGAGCGATTCGGTTGCAAAAAGTACAAATATAATCTTCCCACTCGCCCCCAAACTTCTGAGTATTGACATCTCTCTTCTTCTCTCATTTAGAGTTGAAAACATAGATGAGAGCATTGTAAAAAGTGCAGTTATAAAGACTGCGGTTGAAATAAAGAGCAAAACATCTTGAAAATATTGCATCAATTTAAAAAGTTTACTCAAGGCTTTTGCCGGAACTGCTACTCCCAGATTTTCGCCTTTGTAACGGTTGATTTTATCTTCCACATGTAGAATTTGTGCAGAATTTTTCAGCCCAAGTAGCATTCCGCTTAAGTGTTTTGGTTTTATATCCATGTGCGATAATCTTTCACTCTCTATCTGCATATCCACAAAGTGCCCGCTTTGCCACTCCAGATGTATTGCTTCATCGGTTTTTAGCTGCATAAAAACCAAATCATCGTTCGGAGTTTTACTCTCTTTTAAAATGCCGCTCACTCTGAACTCTCTATTTGTATGTTCACGATGTTCTTCTGCGTGCGAAAGATGCACTTTGTCAGAGAGCTTTAAACCGACTTTTTTAGCTACCTTAGACCCGACAATCACATCATAAAAACCGCCAAAATTACCGCCCTCTTCAAACTCTAAAAGCTTCGCTGATGCGTATTTATAATGTTTGAAAAAATCTTCATTCGTCGCCATAACATTAAAGCCGCGAAAACTGTCTCCCAAACTTAGGGGCACCGCCCATGCGACCTCCTCAAACCTCGCTATCTCTTCAAAGGAGCCGTAATCCATCTCTTTTAAACCATCGCCTATATGAAAAACAAGGTTAAGCAAAATATCGATTGAGCCTTCCGAAGCCGCAACTATCAAATCTGTTTCATGTATGGTATTTAAAAAATGCTCTTTAGAACTCTTTGCGACTCTCTCTATCCCCAAAAGTAAAACCACGCTGATAGCTATTGAAAACACAGAGAGTAAAAAGGCTGTTTTACGGTTTAAGATACTTTTATAGCTTAGGTTAAAAATCATACAAAAGCCATGTTAAGCTTTGCAAAATCATAAACCGTGTTAAAATTGGATGAGAGTGACTTGTCATGACTGACAAAAATAAGCGTTGAGTTTTGAGCTTCAACTTGATTAAAAAGAACTCTCATAAAACTCTCTTTCGTTTGGCTATCAAGCGCCGAAGTTGGTTCATCTGCCAGAATAATTTTTGGTTTGCCAATTAACGCTCGTGCTGCTGCAACCCGCTGTTGTTGCCCCACACTCAGATTCATGGCAGATGTTTTCAAATCAACCGAGAGTTCCAAAGCATCAAGCAGACTCTCAATCTCCTCTTTTGTAGCTTTTTTTGATTTTGAGAATCCGCAAGCCAGAGAGATATTCTCTTCAACACTCAAATAGGGTAAAAGATTGAACTGCTGAAAGATAATTCCGTAATTATCTGCCCGAAATCTATCTTTTACAGATGCGCTAAGTGAGGACAGTTTTGTTCCTAATACCTCAATATCTCCACATGTCGGCTCTAAAACAGCGCACAAAAGATTTAAAAATGTACTCTTTGCACTTCCGCTTTTTCCATGTAAAAAGATGTGTTCGCCCTCTTTTATATGCAAAGAGTCTATATCCAGAATAGTCTTATTTTCATACTTAAACCGGCATGTGGAAATATCTATCATTGTATATTTTTCACATCCTCTCGCTTGTTAAAGTAGGGAATATATTTAGAAGTTTCATAGATTCCATAAGTTAAATCTTTCATCTTTTTAAAAAGTTCCGGTTGCTCTGAAGCGTGATTTTTAAGCGGTTCATCACTATGACTATCATAGAGTCCGCTCACCGTTCCGTCATATCTGCTTCTGAAATAATATTTATCGCCTACCAAACCTATAAAAGGGTTTGAAGAGTGCGTTATTGTAAAAGCGTATCTTTTGTCGTCAAACTGTGAATCAAACATATCGCGTCCCATAGTTGTGGCTACATAGGAGATGTTGAGCATGGAAGCAATTGTAGGAAGCACATCGGCTTCACTCACAACCCTGTCATACACTTTTGGCTCTGTTATAAGGGGCGAATAAATGATAAAAGGAACGCGCAAAGCCCCCAAATCTAAAGCGCTACTCTTTTCACCCTTCGTTACATGTTCACCTGAATTTCCTGAAATTCCATGGTCTCCGTAAAAGACAAAAATCGTATTTTTATAGTAGTCACTCTTTTTCGCCTCTTCCATAAAATGCCCAATTGAGTAATCCATAAATCTAAAAGAGTTATACTCGTTCAAAGACTCAAAACCATACTTTTTAATCTCATCTTCGCTAATATTTAGCTTTTCCTGAAATCCGAAACTATTTTTTGGAATCGTGTAGGGTCTATGGTTTCCGGAAGTCTGAATCACACTGAAAAACGGCTCTTTCATTTTGGATAAGTATCCATTTGCCTCGCGTGCCAAGTCAATATCTGAAATGCCCCAAACATCCGTTCTAGGTGCTGAATAGGACTCCTCTTCATAGAGAGCAAGATTATCTAAAGATTGACTCAGCATTCCTCTTATATTGCCCCATGAAGCCGAACCGCCTATAAAATAGGACTTCTCACAACTGCTAAAATCATGCGCAATGGAGTGCTGATTTACAATGAGAGGATTACGGCTTGATGTTCCTTGAAGCTCCACATCGGGCAAACTTGTGAGGGTACAGTAGATAGAACGGGCTGTTCCCGTAGCCGGTGAAAAGTAGTTTTTAAAGTAAAGTCCATTATCTGCGAGATATTTTACATTAGGGGAAGGGTTGAGCGGGTTTCCTGAAACACTAGATTTATAAGATGCAAAAGATTCCATAATTATAATGACGACATTCGGCTGTTTGCCTACCGGATGGGTTGGCAGCACTCTTCTCTGGAAGTTTAAAGTTTTTGCATCTTTGTGAACAACGCCCAAAAAGTCCGCAATTACGGGATAATACTCTCTCACTTTTGCCGCGTCGTATGCCACACGACCATTTTTAACGGTGTCAAAAAAGTAGTGGATTGGATTATAGGTGAGCTGCGTTGCAAATGGATGTTTTGAGAATGCGGCATCGCTCCAGCGAAGCGGATATTGAGAAAATTTCGAGTATCCCGCTACAAAAAGAGCCACAAAAGCCACAAAAGAAAAAATTAAACCGCTTATAGGAGTAAGATTCACATTCTTTTGGTCTGTAATGATTTTAAAAAGTCTGCTTGTCAAAAATATAAAAACAAGATTTGCCAAGAGTATCCCAACCGCTATCCAGAGAACGTGATAACTCTCCCAAACCATCTCTGCCGAAATATCCAAATTTTCTAAAAATCTCAGAGCCGTAAAATCAAGTCTTGTTCTAAGATACGCATAATGCCCAAAGTCGAACACATAAAACATAACATACGCTGCAAAAACAAGAGACAAATAGAAGAGCCAAAAGTAGTGAGCCGCTCTATATTTAAAAGGTGAAAGCCCCTTTATCCAACCCAGAAAAAAGAGAGGCAAAACCATAACAACAACCATTCGCAAATCAAATCTGAGCCCAAGCCACATCGATTTAAACAGGTCATGTAAAGTGAGCGGTGAAGAGGGGTCATTAAAAGCGACAAAAAATGCAACTCTCATAAAAACGAAGAGGAGTGTAAGCGATGTGATAAATATTAGTAAAAATCTTAAAAGCTTTGGGAGTTTTAAAAATGTGTTCATAAATTCTCTTTTTTCAAATTTCAGAATGTAATTTTACTGTTTTTTAGTTTGTCTTATGTTAAGAATACTAAAATGCCTACTTATCTTAGTAAAAAAGTGGCTAATAATGCAAAATATAGAATTACCCCAAGGGATGAATCCTGAAACACTCGAACACTTGATGAACCCAAAAAACTACGGAAAACTAGAAAGTCCTAGTGGAGTCGGAGTAGCGGTGGATGAAAAAACGGGCGAATATGTGATTTTCTACACTCTTTTAGCCGGCGATATTATCAAAGGTACAAAATTTGCAACAAACGGTTGTCAAGATACGGTTGTAGTCGGTTCGATGTTTACTGAAATGATAATAGACCATGATGTGGAATATGCACACGGTGCGATTAAAAAAATGAATGAGAAATTAGGCGGTGCCACGCCTCAACAACAGATTTGTTCCGACATGGTTTTAAGCTCATTTATAGCTTCTATGATGAACTATGAGAACCTGCAAGAGGGCAAAGTTGAAGAGATGCATGTGCTAAAAATGAAAGAGAGTTGTGAAACTGAGGGAGAAACAGGTGAATAAAATATATCAGGCAAAACATGAGTTGTGGTTAAATATAGTTTTTGCATCCTTTGCAATCAATGATGAGGAGATAAAATCGAGATTGTATGATTTTTCTCAAATTGCATTTCGTCACATGAAGTGGCTCGGCACGGATATTCTCTCTGCCGGAGACAACTACAACTATGACAGAAAAATGATTTTATATAAAAAAGAGTCTGTTTTTGAAGTGATAGAGGATTTAGTAGAGACAGTTATTGATGCTCAAACTCTCTATCCCAATACTATTTTGGGTGAGAGGCTGAGAACGGATGACAGCTATCTTTTAGAGTATCTGGCACAAATTTTAAAAGATAGCACAAAGAACCAAGAGGTGACAGCCTTTAACATGCAAAGACATTGGCTAGACAAAAACCTAGCACAAGAGCAGATAGACGCACTTACCATGTTCTTGTTTGAAGAGTCCTACAAGGAGTATGAGCTGATTTTGGTCTATGCGTTTATGCAGGCAAGAACAGATAATGCGACACAGTTTAGTGTCTTTCAAGACCTGATAGACGAGTCACACTTTCATCTCAAATCTTTTGGCAACATGATGGCAAAACTAGGCATTCTGGCACTTCCAAGAGAGCTGCATGAACTCACCTATGTCATCAAAGATTTAGAAAAATTCGTACACGACGGCATTGAAGAAGAAGAAGCTGCAAAAGCGATGTGTAAAGAGTTAAGCGGCGCTATAAAAGATGAAGATTTATCAAAGTTTTTTGACTTCGTCAACTACCAAGAGAGTTATCATATAGAGCTAATGAAGAGGTTGCTTTAATTTTCGTATGCCATCTAAAATTTTTATTTTAGATGGCATACTCTACGACTTAGGCTTACGCTTTATTCACAATAACTAGCCGAAAAGTAGTTCCACTGCCTACAACAGAAGTAAATGAAATTTTCACTCCCATATCATCACACATTCTTTTTGCCAGTCCTAAACCTAATCCTGTACCATTGTCTGTACTGTTGACCTGCATAAACGGTTCAAATATAATCTTATGTTTTTCCAATGGAATCCCTTTTCCCGTATCTTGTATCTCTACGACTATAAAATTCTCTTCTACAAAACTTCTTAGTTCTATTGAGCCTTTATTTGTAAATTTAATTGCATTTGAGAGCAGGTTTAATAGTATTTGTAAAAATCTTCTCGAATCTACCAATCCTATAAGCGGTTCCTGATGGAGAATCAGATTGAATTTTACATTTGTTCCATTGAGCAAAGAACTTGTATTGCTATATGCCACGGTTAAAATTTCATTTATATTTTTATCTTCTAATTTATAATCCATCTTCCCTGCTTCTGCTTTTGTAAATTCTAACAGGTCATTTATTAGTTGAAGCAGATGTCTTGAATTTACGATTACTCTTTGTAAAAAACCTTTTGCATCGTTTTGCAACTCTGTATCTACCAAAATCTCATCAAAATCTTCTATGATTTGATCTGTGAAATTTATGATTGAATTAAGGGGTGTTCTCAGTTCATGCGAAATGCCGCTTATAAAATTTGACTTTGCTTGTGCCGCTTGAAGTGCAGATTCTTTTGCTTTTCGTAGTTCTGAGTTAAGAACTTGCAAATCAACGATATGCTTTTCCAGTAGTTCATTCGATTTTTGCAACTCCTCTGTTTTTTTCTCGACTCTTTTTTCTAGTGTTGTGTTTAATATTCGTAAATCATTCTCCATATTTTTAATTATTGTAATATCTCTTCCAATGACAACAACACCTGATATATTCCCCTCTTTATCATAAAATGGACTTTTCTTAATTTGAAGTATTGTAAAACTGCCATCATCATTTTTAGATTCTACATCCTCTACAACAGTTCTATTTTCTGCAATCACCTGTCTGTCCATTTGAACATAATAATTTGCACGCTCCACAGGATGCAGTTCGATATCTGTTTTACCAATAATTTGTTCCCTGCTTTTTGAAATCCACTTTGCATATACACCGTTACACCCTCTATATCTTCCTTCAATATCTTTAAAAAGAATAAGGTCGTCAGCAGAATTTATAATGCTGCTAAGCAGCTCTTCACTATTTTTATATTGGTCAATGGTTGTTCGTAATATTTTTGAGTTCTCATTGAAGGCACGACATATCATATCCACCTCATAACCCATATTTTTGCACCCTTGTGGCTTGAAATCAGATTTATAATCAAACTCACTCACAGCTATTGAGATATTCTTAAGTGGTCTTGAAATCAAATATGTAAATACCCACCCGCCTACAAGCAGTAATAAAAACAGTAAAACAATCCCTCCTCCGATTATTCTGTCGTAAATACCATTGAGTGAGTATAAAAACTTCTCTTTTGAAAAATCAATGACAATGGTTAACCCTAATTCATCAACTGAAATAAGTAACAAATATCTATTATCATCATTCACATGGTATCTAACCAAATCAGCACCGCTCTTTTGTGCTTTTTTTATTGTTACTATTTTTTCTTGGGATAATGTTGATGTTTGTAAAGGTTGATTCAGCAACAATTTATCGTTTGATGAACCTTGAATAATATTTGAACTATCTAAAACAATTATATTTGCACTACCTTCTTCAAAATCTTCTAATGCCAATTGATAAATACTACTAATATTCATTCCACAACCGGCAAGACCAATCGGGTTGCTTACATCTCCAATGAGTGTATTAACCCATATATGCAGATTTTCTCTTGTATCACTGTCAGCATTAATTAAAAATTTCTTTTTACTATTTAATGTCTTTAAAAACCAGTCACTCTCTTTATCTGCCGTATCAACAACTCTCACAAAACCATTTTCATCAAAATAATTTTTACTACTCGCTTCAGCTATATATATATGTTCTAAATTATAAAGTTGTTTTAAATCAGAAAGCTTTTTTTTCATCTCATTTGAGATTTTGCCCTCTTTCGCATCACTGCTTAAAATAAACTTTTTTACATCATCTGAATCAGCAACTACAAGTCCATTGTTTTTGATATTTGAGAGAATATTTTCTACTTTTAACTGATATATTGTTTCAAGATGATGCACTTTTAGCTCAATGAAAATATCTTCAACAACTTTCTTTAGATAAGTTTGTGTTACAAATAGAGTGATTCCAACCACTAAAATTGTAATAGCAATCAACGGGGACATCATTTTAAATACGATAGAGTTCATTTTCATTGTTTATCCCTCAGACTTTTTTATAATTAAACGAAAAGTAGTACCACTACCTTCAATTGAACTGAATGAAATTCCTATACCCATATCATCACACATTCTTTTTGCCAGTCCGAGTCCGAGTCCTGTCCCATTATCTGTATTATTCACTTGCATAAATGGCTCAAAGACAATGATATGTTTGTCTACCGGAATTCCTTTGCCTGTATCTTGTATCTCTACGACTATAAAAGTCTCTTCTTCAAAACTTCTTAGTTCTACCGAACCTTTGTTTGTAAATTTAATTGCATTTGAAAGTAAATTCAAAAGTACTTGCAAAAATCTTCTTGGATCTACCAATCCTATAAGCGGTGTTGGGTGGAGCCTTAAATTGAACTTTACATTTGTTCCGTTAAGAAGTGAATATGTATTGTTGTATGCCGTTCTTAGGGCAGCATTTATATCCTTCTTCTCAATTTTATAATCCATCTTCCCTGCTTCTGCTTTTGTAAACTCCAGTAAATCATTAATGAGTTGCAGAAGGTGTCTTGAGTTTAATAATACTCTTTTTAAAAAACCTTTTGTATCTGTCTGCATCTCTTTATCTAACAAAATATCATCAAAATCCTCAATGATTTGGTCTGTAAAATTTATTATTGAATTAAGAGGTGTACGGAGTTCATGGGAAATAGCGCTGATAAAATTTGACCTTGCTTGTGCCGCTTGAAGTGCCGCCTCTTTTGCTTTTGTTAATTTTGAATTTATAACTTCCAAATTTTCTATATGTTCTTCAAGCACCTCATTGGCTCGTTGAAGCTCTTGAGTCTTCTCTTCTACTTTTTTTTCTAATGTTATGTTTAAATCTTTAAGTTCATTTCTTTTAAGAACCAACTCTTTATTCATCTCTTTAGCTTTATTTTGGGCATATTCTTTAGTGATTATAAGCTGAAAAATAATATAGACCAAAAAAACAGTAAAGATAAATCCAAACACAAGCACTAATTCTGCTTTACTTACATCTAGTTTTTTTTCAAAATTTGGCGTTGATTTAATTAAAATAGTCCAATTCCGTCCGGCAATAGTCATCTCCAGTTTATTAGTAAAAAGAGGGACTCTACTACTTTCATAACTATCATACATGAGTGATTCTTGACTTATGATGCCATTATCATAAATCTCAACATCAAAGTTGTCATCTTCGTAGCCTAGCAATCCTCGCATAAAATCATTGACTCGAAAAGGGGCATAAACCCATCCCAATATATGTTCTCTTCTCTCATCGACTGTTTCATTCTTTGTATTTTTTTCATATATCGGTAAATACATTAAAAAACCAGCCTGCATGCTCGCCTCAAATTCTTGTAGAAGAGTTACTTTTGCAGAAATAATAGCTGCATCATAATCTCGTGACTCTTCCATAGCAACCCGTCTTACAGGATTTGAAAACATGTCATAACCGAAGGCTTTTTGGTTTCTCAAATCAAATGGTTCGAGATATAAAATTGTGGTATAAAAATCACGAGGAGTTGTTGGAGTAATATTATAAGAATCAAAGCCTTCAAGGCGAACTTTTTTTATGAATTCATCTTTTTTATCGGCAGGCACAATCATAGAATAACCGACACCTTGAATACCTGAAAACATTTTATCAAGCATTAAAGTCTTAACATACGATTTGAATTCTGTTCTATCAATAAAATCTGAAGATACAAAGAGTCCCTTTATACCATACAAAACATGTTCATAAGCCAACATTCTCTGCTCTACGAGTGTTTTAAATTTTTGTGAATGTAATGAAAAATCTGTTTGAAGTTCTAAATGTGCCGTTTTTTTCATAGTTGCAAACAATTGATAAGTTATAGTAAACAATACAATCATCAAGACAAAAGGAATTACCTTAAACAATTTTCTTTTTCTTTTTATAAGGTCAGTCATTTCTTAATATCTCACTTTTTGGTTGTCCAAAATAATATCCTTGCGAATAGTCAACTCCAAGCTCTTTAACTATATGCCAAATGGAATCTGAATGTACAAACTCTGCAACAGTTAGTATATTGAGTTTATTTGCAAAATCAACAATTGTTTTGACAATTATTTGAGCATTTTCATCACTATCTAAATCACGAATAAGAGTTCCGTCTATTTTTATAATATCAACTTTTAGTTTTAATAAATGTATAAAATTAGAATATCCCGATCCAAAGTCATCAATTGCAATTTTACATCCATACTCTTTTACTTTTTCGATAAAAGTATAAACATCATCATAGTTTTCAATTCCTTCTGATTCTAAAAGTTCAAAAATAATCCTATTGCATCCCTTGAAACTTTCAAGTTGCTTATAAATATAGTCTGATATTTCACTATCTATCATATCATTCGCAGAGAGATTAATTGAAAATTCATAATTTGTATTTTCAAATTCTTTAAATGATTTTTTTACCACATTCTTTGTAATGGCTGCATAATTTCTGGATTTTTTAGAAATATCTAAAAATTTTATTGGACTATGTATTGTTTTATCTTTATCTATTATGCGAACTAAACACTCATATTTTTCGATTTTATTTGTTTTATTGTTGATAATTGGCTGATAAAATGGAACTATTTGATTACTAGAGATAGCTTCCGTTATCTTATTAATCCAAAATATATTTTGCTCATGCGAGCGAAACTCTTCACTCTCTTCATCATAAAGAAGCATATCTTTATTGGTTGCTTTTGCAGTTTTTAAAGCTTTTTCTGCACTCATTAAAAGTTCTTGCACAAACATGGACGCACCCATAGTGACTTTAATATGTATCTCATGCTCTTTACAATTAAAATAGAATGAATCCATATCGCTACTTAATCCTTTCATTAAAGCGTTAAGTGCTTCTATACCACTGCACTTTTTAATTAAAACAGCAAAAATATCACCTGAAATTCTATAATGGCTATAATTTGCAGAATCTAGCATTTGCTTCATTTTTAATGTGAAAGCTTTGAGACACATGTCCCCAATTTCATGACCATAAAAATAGACTATATCTTTAAATCTATCAATATCTATTAATATTAGAGATGAGTTATGGACATTGTTTATATCTTTTATAAGTTGACTTCTATTTGAAAGTCCTGTTAAGGAATCAGTATAATAGTAATGTATCAACTCTTCACTTTGTCTATGTAAAACTTTATCTATTCTCTCTTTTTGTGCGGTAATTTGTGTTTTTGATTGATTGTTATTGAACCCGATTAATGTTTCTATTTGTTCTACTAAATGAACTCTATCAAAAGGTTTTGACCATAAACCTTCTGCACCGGCTTCTAAAGCAATAATCCTTTCATCCATAGAACCTAATGCCGTCACAATTAAGACGGGAATATGTTTTGTAGTATCTCCTATTTTAATTTGTCGCAAGGCTTCATAACCGTTTATTCCGGGCATCATAACATCCATAATAATTAAATCCGGGTTTTGTTCATTTGCAATAAGCACACCATCTTCACCATTACCGGCTTCTAATAGTTTGTAATTTTTTTTTCTTAGTGCAGCCCGAATAGCCAAACGGCTATCATCATGGTCATCAACAATTAAAATAGTCGGCTGTTTCAAGACACACCAACACTTCTTTGGAGCATGTTCAATAACTCTTTTCTTGAAAATGGTTTTTCTAAGATAAAATCAAACCCTTTATCTAAGTACATTTTTTTCATCTCTGCAAAAACTGAAGCTGTTATTGCAACAATAGGCACATACATAAATCGCTCTTGTGAACGAATCCATCCCGTGAGTTCAACACCGCCTATATTAGGCATCTCAATATCCACCAAAAAAATATCAATTTTATCTTCATGACCGAGCATTTCAATCGCAATACTGCCATCTTTTGCCCATAACAGCTCACATGGCGTTTCTAATTTTTTTAGATTAGACTTCACAACCAAATAGTTGTCTTCATTATCTTCCGCTAAAAATATTCTCATTGAATTTCCTTATATTTTGATTACAAGTACGCATTTAGCTACTTTATTTATCACTTTTTTTTATCTTTTCAATATTATTTCCAAATTTATCCAAAAACAGATCATCTTTTTTCGATTCATTTATTAAATTTTTATTTTCTACATAAAAATTTTCAGCCACATTTTTCATTATAAAAATTTCATCTGAAGTTTTCGTAATCATAGATTTTAACTGTGAAAATATTCCGAAAAAGCCCAATCTATCATCATCTAATCTAGCAGATTCAATAACTCCGTACACTTGAATATACCCAAAATACATAAATTGCAGTTCAAGTTCTTCTAGATACGAAATTGTATTTTTAATTTTTTTATCTATAACCGACGGTAATTTCATCACCTTTTCATGGTACTCTGACACTAATTTATAGAGAGTCTCTACATTGCTGTTTATCTCTTCATCCGTATTTTCTAGTAACTCTTTAATAAAATGAGTAACCGTCTCCATCTGCAAACTTATATATGAAACTGAAAACATTATTTCACTTAATGACTCTGATAAATTTTGGGTGATTAGGTGTACTTTTTCAATAAGCTCTTCATTCTCTTTTGCATTTTTTCTAATATCGCTAGAGAGGACACCAAAAGTCTCCCCACCTCTATCAAGCTTATAAGATGCAATAGAAGCATTAAGTGACAAGAGTACAATATCTCTAGCTTGCTCACGAAGAATAACACCTTTTTCTTCAAAAATAGATTTAATTTCTTTAAAAGATTCAATCCTTGCAAACCACTTTCCATACTCTTGGAGTAATATTTTACTGTCATCATATAATGATTTAAAAGTTGTCTCTGAATTGTTATAAGTATCTTCTTTAACTTCACTAGAGGATAGTAACTTTTTTCTCTCCAACAACTCAGCCAGTAAAACTTCATTCATAAAATGATCATAATCACTGAATCCTAGATTTTTTAAAAGTTGTACAAGTAAGTTTTCACTCTCATCCATATTTAACTCTTTTTCAGCAGCTAGCAGTTCTAAATAAACTTCTTTTACTATAGAAAAAAATTGTGTATTAGGTTTTATGCGTATGGATATATATTGACTATTGAGTGGAAATACAACAGCTAAAACCCAGTAATATCCGCCCTCTTTAGTTTTGTTTTTCACATATGCCACAACAGGTTTGTTTGATTCTATATATTCCCATAATTTTTTAAATACAACACGAGGCATATCTTCATGACGAATAATATTGTGAAATTTTCCTATTATCTCCTCTTTTTCATATCCACTGATGCGAAGAAAAGTTTCATTGCCAAAAATTATGGTGCTATCATGTTTTGTAATTGAAAAAAATAGTTCATGTAAATCAAATTTTGCTTCTTTCATTACAATAGCCGTATCGATATTCTCCTCTTTATCTCCTTGTAATTTTTGAGGAAATAAAGAATCGTCAAGATGAGGCTTAACTTCAACCATGAGAAGCTTCAAATAAAGGTCGTAACTCATCTACATTAAGAATAAGAGCTATCTCTCCGTTACCAAGTATTGCTCCACCTGAGACTTCTTTTAATTTAGCCAGCGATTTTCCTAATGTTTTGATAACAACTTGCTGACGACCGATAAGAGTATCA
This sequence comes from Sulfurimonas sp., assembly GCA_041662225.1. Lineage (GTDB taxonomy): Bacteria > Campylobacterota > Campylobacteria > Campylobacterales > Sulfurimonadaceae > Sulfurimonas. The sequence continues at coordinate 62,115 of JBAZSX010000001.1, read as the reverse complement.
ACCATAATAGCTATACGCCCTATTTCTGTCTCTACGCAAACCAAAATTCCTTCCCATGGCTCAATTCTCTGAGTTTCTAAAGTAAACACATCACTCAATCTGACTATAGGAATATTTTGCCCACGCAAATTAACAAATTCACTTTTGCCTTTTGCCATATGCACAATCTCTTTTTCAGGACGGAATGATTCAACAACACTCAGAGTAGGAATAATATAAATCTCACCGGCGGCATGAACTAACATCCCGTCTATAATGGCTAAAGTAAGAGGCAGTACCATAGAAAAAGTAGTTCCCTCCCCCTCTTTTGAATCTATCTCTATTTTTCCGCGAAGCTTTTCAATGGATGTTTTAACCACATCAAGCCCAACACCGCGCCCGGAGAGGTCGCTGATTGTTTCTGCAGTTGAAAACCCCGGCTGCATGATAAGAGCAAATATTTGAGAGTCTGTCAAATTTTCATCACCACTCACAACACCTCTCTCTATAGCCTTGCTTAAAACCCTCTCTTTATTTATTCCTCTTCCATCATCACTCACACTTATTACGATACTGCCACTTTTATGAAAAGCTCTCAAAGTAATTTTTCCTTCAGGAGATTTACCGGCTTTTACTCTCTCCTGCGCATTTGCTTCTAAACCATGGTCTATTGCATTACGGATAATATGTATGAGCGGATCAGACAAGCTATCAATCATAGTTTTATCTATCTCTGTCTCTTCACCTTGAACAAGCAGATGAACCTCTTTTCCTGTTTTTTTGGAAGTATCTCTCACTACTCTTTTCATCTTTTCAAATGTATCTTTAATAGCAACCATTCTAAGACTCATAACACGGTCCTGAATTATTTTTGTAATTTTTGAGAGTGTATCTATGGTACGACCTATAGACTCATCTTCTACGGAACGGATTTTTTCATTTTGTGCTATAAAATTTTGCGCAATAACCAATTCTCCGACTGAATCAAATAGCTCATCAAGCTTCAATGTATCAATACGAATAGTTGATTTTTGAGTTATCGTACTTGTTGATAGAGTATCATCTGATGCACCTATTGATTTATTGTTTACGACTAAAGGTTCATTTTCTTTTACTACAACAGGCTTTATACTCTCGATACTATATTCATCATCTAACAGAAACTCAAAGAACTCTTCTATATTCTCATACGATAACGGTGTTAAAACAACAATCTTTACATTTTTAATATAATTACTGTCACTCTTAAATTTATCAAGAGTTTCGACATTTTGCATATTAAAAAAGCTCTCTATTGATTTTGCTTCTTCAGCTAAATTTTTGATAAACAAAAGGTGGTCAAACCCTCTTTTGTAACAATCAATATCTAATGTTAAATCTATCTTATATAAATTCAATCCATCACTCTGCATGGCTTGATGCGCTTCTATACTTTTTAATATAACATTTTCAAGTTCTTCGGTAGAACTAAAACCAAATTCAGATGCCAAATCAATTAACTCTGCAACATCGTTCTGTTTATCTAAAGAAATATCTTTACTTTTTTTGATTGAAACTAAAGTTTTAATTTTTTCCAAACATTCGCTATAACTTTTTGGCAATGTATCTATAGCATCCAGTTCGCATGTCATAACCTCTTTAATTACATCCACACTTTCAACAAAAAGTTCTAAATTATGCTCTTCTATCTCTTCTTTTGTACTTCTATAGTAATCCAAGACATCTTCAAAATAGTGAACAAACTCGCCTAAGCGAGTAAATCCAAATGCATTCGCATTTCCCTTTAAAGTATGAACTCCACGAAAAATTTCATTCAATAGATTAAAATCACTACTGTTTTCTTCAAAACGAATAATATCTATATCTAATTTTTCAATTATTTCTCCGGCTTCTTCTATAAAAATAGCTTTTACCTGTTCTTGTTTAGTCATGACATGTCCAATGAATAGTTCCATATGCCGGTGAAATACTCAACCTTTTTTCTAAAAAAGGAATTTGCAATTCCGGTCTAGTTTTTTTCAGACTTACTAAAATAGAAAGGAGCGCACTACTTTTGAGTGCACCTTCTTCTTCTACTTCAATTGTTTCAATAAAATCAATCCTAGGACGAATAAACTCTTCAAATTTTATAATCTCTTCCATGGACATATCCATATCTATCATGAGCGCATCGCCATTAAATTCCATTTAAAACTCTTTTAAATCATCTTCATCTAGTGGAAAAACATCTTCACCCCTTTTGATTGAAGGAGTACTTTTAAAGCTATTATATTTTTTATTCGGCGAAGACAATTCTTTAGTGTTGAAATGGTGATTCTGCTTCTTTTTTCTTTCTACAGCAGCTACATTTGTGTCCATTCCAACCATTTTTGCAAGTACTTTTACAGTCTCCATCATAGAGATTGCCTGTGCATTTAACTCTTCTGCAGCGGCAGCTGCCTCTTCTGAATTGGCAGCAACTTGTTGCGTTACTTGGTCAACTTGCCCCATAGCTTGATTGATTTGAGCCATTCCTTCGCTTTGTTCTCTACCGGATACGGATATTTCACCGATTAAATCAGATACTTTTTTAGATTGTTCAACAATCTCTTTAAAAGATGTATGCGTTGCAAGTGCAATCTCATTTCCCTCGTTAATCTGCTCTACAACCTCGTCAATAATTACGGATGTCTCTTTTGCCGCCGAAGCTGCACGTCGAGCAAGGTTACGAACTTCATCGGCAACTACTGCGAAGCCTAAACCATGCTCACCGGCACGCGCTGCTTCAACTGCTGCATTTAATGCAAGTAAATTTGTTTGAAACGCAATTTGGTCTATCGCTTTGATGATTCCGGAAATTTTTGCAGCCGATGCAGTAATAGAATGCATAGATTTAGAGAGTTGCTCACCCTTTTGATACCCTGCCCTTGCAGAATTATTTGCATCTTTTGCTAAGATATCAGCCTGTCTTGCATTATCACTATTTTGAGTATTTATAGCCGTATTCTCTTCTAATGTTGCACTTACTTCTTCAACACTTGCAGCTTGCTGACTTGCTCCCTCCGCTAAAGATGATGCCGATGAAGCTACTTGATCACTTGCCGATGAAATTTGAAAAGCACCGTCACGAATAATTGTTACGCTTTGTGTGATTGAACGCGTGATTGAACGAATCAAAGTCCAAGCTAAAATAACAGCAAACAAAATTGACAAAAGTGCTACAATCATAAACATCTGCTTGTAATTTGTTGATTTCTCTTTTGCATTTTTATTTGTATCTGCAACAACATCTTTATTGATTTCATATACATTTTGTAAATATTCCATCATTTCCGTGCGGATTGGACTTATAGCATCAGACTTATCGTTCATCTCAGCAAAGTTCTTATCTATCTCTTCTTTATTCGTAGCTTTTTCAAGCTCATCTATTACATCCGTTTTAAATGCTTTAGTTTGTTTAAGCCATACTGCGTACATTTTTTCAAATTTATCCCATTCTATCGCTTCTTGCGGTGTTTGAGGCAATGGTGCATATACACTTATACCCTTTTCTATACGTTCAAATGCTGCTTGAATTATATTTGAAGCCTCACCCATTTTTACATGCATTTTATTGTCATCCTGAAGCCCGCGAACTCTATATTGTTGCGCTGTAATGTCTTGCACGCCCCTGCGAATACTTCCGACACTTACTAATGAAGGAACACGCACATCACCAACTTCAATAATATCTGCTTGCCAACTTGATGTTGCATTCAATCCCATCCATGCAAGGATAACCATAGCCAAAACCATTACCGCTGTTAATAAAATCAACTTACTCTGTAAAACCATATTTTCTAACCAATTCATATTTATAACCCTTCTGTTATTTGTTTTTGTTGTATTTGTTCAAAACTTACAAGTTCATCATCTTCAAAAAGCTTCAGAATATCCAAGATCATTACTACACTATTTTCTATTTGCGCAACTGAGCAGATAAAATCCGTATCAATTTGATTTCCGAACTTTGGTGGGGCACTCATATTTGATGCATCAATCGCTGAAACTTCTTCTACCCTATCTACAATAAATCCAATATTTACTTTATCTACTTCCATAATAATGATTGTAGTGTACATGTCCGGTTCTCTATATTCCATATTAAAACGCAATCTTGTATCGACTATCGGTATAATGGAACCTCGTAAATTTATTACTCCTCGCATAAACGGAGGAGTTTTTGGAACACTTGTAACTTTCATCATGGCAATAATCTCTTTAATCTTATTGATTGCAATTCCATATTGTTCATCACCTAGATAAAAGGTAAGAAACCTCTCTCTTCCTGCATTGACTGTTTTTTCACTCATTCTTATACTCCCAATACTATTTTAAGTGATTTAACAAGCTTCTCATCACTAAAAGGTTTTACCATCCAACCTGTCACTCCAATCTCCTTACCAACCATTTTCAAATTATCAGAACTCTCCGTTGTTAATATAATAAGCGGCTTATTTTTGTACCTATCATCCGCTTTAATTGCACGAGCCAAATCCAAACCGTTTAACTGAGGCATATTTACATCGCTTATTAACAAATCATAATTTTCACTTCCATTTTGCAATGCACCTAATAAATCCATTGGGTTAAGATAAGATTTTAACTCGATAATACCTGAGTGAATCATCTCCTCTAAAGCCAACTCTGCCGTTGCGATTACCGCTCTTGAATCATCCACTATAATTACTTTTTTTGCCATTTTGTTTCTCCTTATTTTAAAAAAATTCCATATCGTTTTCATCATCTGCATCTACATGCTTATCATCAATAATTGCTTCTATCTGCATACATGAACTAAAAAATGAACTATCTACATAATGAATATCTGCCGTATCTTGTAAAATAAATATATGTTCTCTCCAAGATGTGAGGTCTTTACCCAAATGTTCAAGTAGCATGATGAGCATTTTTATTTTTGCACTATCCTCACTTACAACCTTTGCACTGTTTTTCATAAAAACACTTAAAGAAGAGAGTGCGTAGGCAAGGGCTGTAAATTCAAAAAGATTGTTAATCGCCCGAACATAAACATTCAACACAGCATCTGCAAAATAGACAAAATTCTCTTCTGTCGGATTCTTTTCAATTACACTGAGTATTCCCTCCCACTCTTCATCTATACTTACTAAATCAAGGATTTCTTCAATTACATCTCCTCCCAATTCACTCACATAATCCACTGCACTTGTTTTATGAACAAAGCTTTGATGTAGAAGTTCTCTCTCATTTGACTGAATGACTCTTATCTCCTTAACCTCTTGAATACTCTCTTGTTTTTCTTCTTGAAAGGTTTGACATATTGATTCAATTTTTGTAGTTGTTACAAGAATTTCTTCCTTATGCTTTTGTGTTTCTTTTACAATGGATTTTAGGTCTTGCGGTTTACTTAATCTTACACAAACTATATTTTTTTGAATGATGAACTCTGTTCCAAACTCTTTAATCATCTCCAATAGCTTCTCTTCTAAGTGAATCGCTGTATCAAATTTCATTGTTATATAAAATTCTTCATGGCTCTCTTCAATGATAATGCTCATTGCTTCACCGTTTTTATCTCCTTGGCTCATAAGCATATAAAAAACCTCAATAGCCTTATCAAATTTATTAGATGCCGGCATTTGTTTACCATTATATTGGTCAAATAACCACATCCCAAAATCCATCATAGTTTCTGTATCTACAATATCAAAAATAGTTTTGAAAGAGCGAATATCAGAATTAAAAGGGTTGAGTGCAACTTTTTTCGTAAGAATGTTTGACCCACCGAGTGACGCACGAAGTGATGCGCCTATACTTTGAAGTTTGTAACGGATTAATTCTCTGTCTATAGGTTTATGAATGTAAGTATCCACTCCGATTAGACTCATATTGTCTTCTACACGAGAATCAATTACGGCGGTCACTGCTATGATAACAATATCCGGGTATCGCTCTTTTATAATTTTTGATGCCTCAAAACCATCCATTTTCGGCATCATAATATCCATCAAAATAATATGCGGCTGCCAAGTCTGAGTAATATCAACTGCTTCGACTCCATCCACTGCATCTCTTATTTCAAAACCCTCTAATTTTTTGCATATTGCCCGCAAAACTAAACGATTATCGTCCGAATCATCAACGATAAGAAGTCTTAATTTATCCATTTTTTACTCTTTATAAAATTGATTTATGACATTAAATCAAACAAGAATGCAAAAAGAATGCAGATTTTGTGAATTTTGGTAAAATGGTTCTAAAGTTTTAAAAAGGGGTATTTGTGGATAATAATATCAGAGAAGCCGATTCGATTTTGTTAACATCTAAGATGTTGCACGATATTCGCAATAGTTTAAATGCTATTTTAGGTTATTCACAGATACTTCAAGATGGCGATTCCGACTTTGATGAACAAAATAGGATGCAGATATCTATTGAAAATGCGGCATTAAATATTAAATCACTTTTATCTTCTAAAAATGAACTTCTAAAAAATGATGCAAATATTTATAAAGAAAGTCCAATTACAAGGGATGATAGCCCTACTGTAAAAAAACAATTTATGAATCAAAAAGTGCTTATCGTAGATGACAAGGCTGAAAATTTATCTCTGTTTATTGATATTCTTCACCCATTCAATTATGATTTGAGTGTTGCGGCAAGTGGTGCTGCGGCGTTAAAATCACTCAAAAGCAATCTTCCTGATTTGATTTTACTAGATGTTGTCATGCCCGAGATGAACGGTTATGAAGTGCTTCAAGAGATAAAAAAAGATAAAACGACATGTGATATTCCTGTTATCTTTTTGACAGCTAAAGATACAACCGATGATATCGTAAAAGGATTTGAAGCAGGTGCAGTTGATTACATTGCAAAGCCGTTTCATCCAAAAGAGTTAATTGCCAGAGTAAATACGCATTTGGAAAAAGCCAGAGTATTTGCGAATCTTAAGAGATTAATGGAACACTCCTTTCATGAGCTTTACACACCTTTGAGCGTCGTGAGTTCGGCCATGCAAATTCAAGAGTTAGAATATAAAAAAACAAACTATACACAAATGACATTAGCTGCATGTAAAACATTACAAAATATTTATGACGACCTCTATTATTCTATTAAATACACAAATAAGACGAGACCTAAAACTCTCTTTGATTTTACAACGCTTTTATTCCAAAGAATTCATTATTTTGACCTAATTGCAGAGAGTCGTTCCTTAAAATTTAAAACAGATTTTCCAACTCAAATGCTGATTCAACTTAATCAAGAGGATATGGAAAGAGTTATTGATAATCTCATTTCAAATGCACTGAAATATACAAAAGAGAGTGGTGAGATAGCTATTTCATTAGTGCAAAATCATGGCACATGGATATTTTCAATTTGCAACCCTATTGCAAAAGAGATAGATGTTAAAAAAATATTTCATAAATATTATCGTCACCAAGAGGAAGCCTTTGGGCTTGGACTTGGACTTGAACTTGTCCAATCGATTTGTAGAGAAAATAGTATAGAGATTGAAGCCGGTGTACATGATGGATTGTTTTGTATCACTATGGCATTATTGGAAATCAAGTGAAAATACTATTAATGGAAGATGAGTTACATTTAAGACAAAATATTAAAAGATTTTTAAATATTAAAGGGCATGAGGTAGATGATTTTGAAAATGGCGAGCAACTCCTTCAAAATACGAATCCAAGCGACTACGATTGTATGGTTCTTGATGTAAATACACCGGAAATCGATGGTTTTGAAGTGCTTGAATATATCCGAAATAATGACATCGTAACCCCTGCACTTTTTATTAGTGCCTTAACAGATGTTAAAAAAGTTCTAAAAGCTTTTGAGCTTGGAGCTGAAGATTATCTGAAAAAACCTTTTGATTTAGCTGAATTAGAAGTAAGAATGCTACGCATTAGTTCACAAAAATCAATAAACAATCTCATACAGATAAATGAAGTTTTTACCTATGACCTGCAAAACCGTACATTATCAAAAAATAATATACTATGCAAGCTAAGTTCTACACAAAAAAAATTTCTCTATCTTCTTATAAAAAATAGAAACAAATTAGTTACATTTTCTATGCTCATAGAATATGTTTGGGATGAAAAAGAGATTTCACATAGCACAATCTTGTCCACAATAAGGGACTTAAAAAAAGTTTTGCCCCATTCTTCGGTTAAAAACATTAAAGGAGAAGGGTATATCTTTGAAGGGTGAAAAAAGTAGGTAGCTAAAAAGGGTGAGTATAATTTAGATACAAAGGAAAAACAGATGTGGGCAAAGCTTTTGTCAAAAAAGAGATACCGTGCACCGGATAGATATGAAGCAGATGAAACGGAAGAATATTTTAGAAATAGTTTTCACAGAGATTATGACAGATTGATATTTTCGAACTCTTTTAGACGCTTATCAAATAAAACACAAGTGCATCCTTTATCCAAAAACGACCATGTTCACAATAGACTGACACACAGTTTAGAAGTAGCAAGTGTTGGAAGAAGTTTAGGTCTCAAAGCCGGTGAATTTTTAAAAACTAAAGAGAGCGATATAAATCCTTATGATGTTGCTTACATTATTCAAACAGCTTGTCTGGCGCATGATATCGGGAACCCGCCTTTTGGACATGCCGGGGAAGAAGTTATAAAAGAGTGGTTTAAAAAAAATAGAGACAAAGAGTTTTTAAAGAAGTTGACAAAAGAAGAGCAAGATGATTTTCACCATTTAGATGGGAATGCACAAAGTTTAAGAATTGTCAGTCAGCTTGAAAACAGTTATTTCACGGGGGGAATGCGGTTAACATTTGCCACATTGGGAACATTAATTAAATATCCTTGCTCTTCAGAAAATTGTGAAATGAATCAAAAATCAAAATTTAATTTTTTCCGGAGTGAAAAAGATATTTTTGATTTACTATTTACCGAACTTGGGTTAAAACGAGAAGACGGAACCTACAGAAGACACCCCTTGTCATTTTTGATGGAGGCATCGGATGATATTTGCTACGGTCTTTTAGATTTACAAGATGCTTTCGAACTTAATATTCTCAACTTGGATGATACCAAAGAGATTTTCACTCTGCTTTGCGGGGCAGAAGAGACAGATAAAACTTATAAAAATGAAAGAATGTCTACAATCAATAAGGTTTCAAAACTTGTTTCAATCTCTATAAATAATTTGGCATTGCATGTAATGAAAGTTTTTGAAAATCATTTTGTTGCAATCACCGAGGGCAATCAGCCAAAAGATTTAATAGAATTATTCTCAGATGAAAATCTAAAGTCCGGAATGGATAAAGCAAAACGATTGGCAGAAAATAAAATTTTTAATGAAAAAAGAAAAATTGAACTCGAACTTGGTGCTTACACCATTATAGAAACGCTATTGAATACTTTAATCCCCGCTACTTATCAATCCTACATGAAAGAACCTCTCTCATTTAGAAATAAAAGAGCGTTAGAGCTAATGGGCGAAAATAAACCAAAAGAGAGTGACAGTTTGTACAATAAATATCAAAGTGTCGTTGATTATATTATCGGCATGACGGACAATCACGCAAAACATGTCGCCCATCAACTTAATGGTATGAGTTACTGACTGATGTTACGCACTAAAACGAACACATAGGCTCTTTTGCTACAGATTTATTTGGCTTCAAGATTAATAGTGTAGAATGATAACAATTTTATATATTTATTCCCACCTTTGGAGTCTCCGGTGAACAAAGATAGATTTGAGATAGAAGCATTAAAAGAGAATGCAAAAAGATTGAAAGTATTGTGTGTTGAAAATCACGCCGGCACGAGACTCAAATTAGCTAGATTTTTAAGAGAGTATTTTGAGGTTGTTTTTGTTACAACTTATGCGGATAATGCTATTAAAATGTTTGAAAACGGTCATTTTGATTTAATAATAGCAAGCGCGACACTTCCCGATATGAGAACGACGCAGTTATGCAAAAAAATCAAAAATATTGCTCCAAAAAAACCAATCATTATAGTATCAAAAAACAAAAATGCCAACGAGATTATAGAGTTGGTAAATATTGGGATTTCCGGCTTTATCACAACTCCGCTAGATGAGAGAAAAATCATACCTGTTTTATCAAGAGTGGCACTTGAAATTAATGATTTACAGATGATATACAACTTTCAAGATACTATTGAACAGGAACTCGCAGGCGAATATGGTTTACACATGCTTCTAAACGAGCCAACAAGTGATAAAGAGATAGATTTTGATGAAACTAATTTTTTAAATGAAGACAATATCAATTTACTGCTCACACACTATGAGAGTCTATCCGCTAAAGAATTTGTTGAGAACTACCCTGCCGAGCTTACTTCAACGGCAGAAATATTAATCTCTATCTGTGAAGATATTGACATGTACATCAATAAATTTGTTCATAATCCGACACAAAAAAATGCACAGGCAGTTGCAAACGAATTTAAAAGGTTTTCAACTCTTCTAGATGAAATAATTGAACTCTCTAATATTGCTTTTTCTATCAAAAAACTCTCAATGATATTTGAAACACTTGATTGCACAAAAGATTATAAAGTGTATTACGAAATTATTTTGGCACTTTCTGATGAGCTGATGAGCTGGTGCAATACTATTTTTATAAACCAGACAGCTACTGATATTCACTACTCGGATAAATCTTTTTTAGCAGATGCCTTGATGCTTGAAGGTCTATTCAGAAGGGATGCAAAAATAAATTATAGCAAAGTTGAATTTTTTTAAATCATAACAGGTTAAAATCTATTCTCCGCATCCTATATAAGTTATTCTAAGCAAACCATCACATCACTTTAGATATAATCGCGAAATTTTCAATACCATATTTACAAGGCTAAAGCGATGTCAACGAACGGTTACGAACCACAAAAAGTAGAAGAAGAATTTTATAAAATTTGGGAAAGTAGAAGATACTTTGAGATAGACGGTAACAAATCTATCCAAGAAGAGGGAAAAAATTTCTCTATCATGATGCCCCCGCCGAATGTTACAGGTCGCCTGCATATCGGGCATGCATTGACCTTTACACTTCAAGATATTATCACCCGCTACAAACGAATGGACGGCTACAAAACTCTTTGGCAACCGGGAACCGACCATGCAGGGATTGCAACTCAAAATGTTGTAGAAAAACAGCTTCTTGCAGAGGGAATCACTAAAGAGGAACTCGGAAGAGAAAAATTTTTAGAGAGAGTTTGGGCATGGAAAGCAGAATCTGCCGGAATTATGACAGAGCAGCTTCGCAAAATGGGCGTTTCTCCTGCATGGGAGAGAGAGCGATTTACAATGGACGCCGGGCTTCAAAAATCCGTAAAAGAAGCATTTGTTCATCTCTATAACCAAGGCTTGATTGTTCGCGGAAACTATATGGTCAACTGGTGTACACATGACGGAGCACTCAGCGATATTGAAGTGGAACATGAAGACCATGACGGTAAGTTTTACCACATCAAATACCCTTTTGCAGACGGAAGTGGACATGTAGAAGTTGCAACAACACGACCTGAAACCTACTTTGGCGATACTGCCGTTATGGTACACCCTGAGGATGAACGATATAAACATCTCATCGGTAAAAAAATCCGCCTTCCTCTGCTTGAGCGAGAAGTTGCAATCATCGCCGATACGCATGTCGACATGGAGTTTGGAACGGGCGTTGTTAAAGTTACTCCTGCACACGACCAAAACGACTACGAAGTCGGAAAGAGACACGATTTAGAGTTTATCACCATCTTTGATGAAAAGGGTATTTTAAACGATTATGCCGGAGAATTTAAGGGTCTAGAGAGACTAGAAGCCCGTGCAATCATTGTTAAACGCCTCGAAGAAGAGGGTTTTATGGTCAAAATAGAAGAGCATAAACATCAAGTGGGGCACTGCTACAGATGTAAAAATATTGTTGAGCCTTACATCTCAAAACAGTGGTTTGTTCGAAGAGAAGTTGCAAAGAAATCTATCGAGAAGACAAATAACGGTGAAGCGAAATTTTTTCCGCCGCATTGGATAAACTCCTACAACTCTTGGATGGGCGATTTACGCGACTGGTGTATCTCAAGACAGCTCTGGTGGGGACATCAGATTCCTGTATTTTACTGCGATGCATGTGACCATGAGTGGGCTTCACTCAAAGACGCGGAACATGAGTGCCCAAAATGTAAGTCTAAAAATATTGCACAAGACCCTGATGTTTTAGACACTTGGTTCAGCTCTGCTTTATGGCCTTTTTCTACACTTGGATGGGGGAATGGCGACGCTGAAATGGACAAACTTTTCTCTTCGGAGGACATGAAAGATTTTTATCCAAATTCACTTCTCATCACAGGTTTTGACATCCTTTTCTTCTGGGTTGCAAGAATGATGATGATGGGAGAGAGTTTTGTGGGTGAACTTCCATTTAATCACATCTACCTTCATGCACTAGTCCGTGATGAAAATGGCGACAAAATGAGCAAATCCAAAGGAAATGTTATCGACCCTCTGGACATGATAAACAAATATAGTGCTGATGTTCTTCGTTTTACACTCGCAATCAGTGCTGCTCAAGGGCGTGATATACGCATGAGCAATGAAAAACTTGAACTAAATCGCAATTTTACAAATAAACTCTACAACGCTACAAAATACCTGCAGATGAATGTAGAAACATTTCCTGATATGCGTGGATTTTGTATTCAAACAGACCTCGGTCGCTACATGATGTCAAGATTAAATCTTGCTACAAAAGAGGTTCGCTCAAACCTCGATGAGTATAAATTTAACGATGCAGCACTAGTCATGTACCGCTTTTTATGGAACGAATTTTGTGACTGGGGAATCGAGCTAAGCAAAGCTGACAAAGGTTCAATCGTAGAGCTTGGAGCGATTTTTAAAGAGGCGATGAAACTTCTTCACCCTTTTATGCCTTTCATTACAGAGTACCTCTACCATGAGCTTTCTGGCACAACACTTGAGAATGCCGAATCAATCATGGTTATGAGCTACCCTTACAAAATCAAACAGCGAAAAGAGGAGGAAAAGTTTGAGATTATTATGGACGCTATCGTCTCCATAAGAAGAGCAAAAGTCCTCGTTGATTTAGCAAACCAAAAGATAGAAAAAGCATTCGTAAAAATTGACGGAATAAGCGAAGAGGACAAAGCGATGATGTTGCCATTCATTGCAAGACTTGCAAAAGTAGAAATCGTAGAATTTACCGATACAAAAATAGAAAATGCCGTAAGCGACATAGCCGATACATGCGAGACGTTTATCCCGACAGAGAGTATAGATTTGAGTTCAATCATCTCAAAACTTGAAAAACAGGATGAGAAGCTGCAAAAAGAGATAGATAAACTTGCAGGAATGCTCAACAATGAGCGATTCGTAGCAAACGCTCCCGAAGATGTTTTGGCTAAAAATCGTGAAGCTTTGGCGGATACAGAATCTAAAAGAGAAAAAGTTTTAGAGCAGTTAAATATGATGTTACGCACTTAAACGAACGCGTCCGTTTAAGTGACCGCTGCAGATGTCCCTACAACCCCCTAAAGCTACCCGTATCTTTCGGATACGGGAGAATAACTGACGCTTTATGTTCTTTTTTACATATGTGGGTAAGGTCAGTTATATGCTATTAGTCTGACCTCTAACTACGATAAATCTCTCTGGTTTTATGGATCTATATTTGGGCATGCTCTCACCTATAGAGGCATTTACATAGGTCGGGTCGGCTATTACATATTTTTTTAAACCTGCATTTATACTCTCTCCTCTTATTGGGAGATAGAGGGCTGTTGCCATGTGGTCTTTGTACTTTACCCCTATAACACCGACGTTAAACAGCTCTTTAACAAGGTATGAGAACAGAATCGCCCTATCCTCACAGTCAGACTGGTTATAATAGAGCGTCTCCTCCGCAAACATAACCTTCTCTCGTCCAAATTGCTCCGAATCACTCTTGTAAATAAAGGCATTTTGCACAAAATGAAGCACAAAATTCATAGCCTCACTTGACTGCTTGTTATCTATATATTTTTTTAAAGCAATTGCAATTGTTTCATAACTTTTTCTCTCTACCGGAGCATTAAAAAAGGTTTCATAATCCGCCTGCGGGTAAGATGCCATAAAATCTATAAGATTTTGGTTATATTCATAAGGTATGGCATATTCATCTCCATACTGTTTAAAAGAGAGCGTTTTGCTCTTCATATTCTCACTCAGATTTGGAAGAGATTCAAGAGTCAAATTCAGTGGCTTCTCTGCCTCTGGATAGTTCTGCTTGTATGTATAGATACTCCCGACTTGATTCTTGGAATAGTTTGAGATGACATAATATCTTTTACCGTCAATCGTATAGCTTGGAGTAGAGTAAATCGATTTTTGAGAGTAGTGCATTAAAACTACATTTTCATAGGAGAGTCCGACTTTTACTACATAACCTAGCTTGTTAAAAAGAAACCAGCTTAAAAGACGAGCCTCGTTCTCATTTGAATATATGCTGTCACCCAGTTTAATAACAAGCTGATAAACTCCCCAATCATTAAGGTTCATTCTCTTCGAAACACTGTTTATATCATTCAAAAGTGTTGAATAATCCGTTGCCACCACATCATCAAAGAAATTGCTTATTCCCTCTTTGCTTTGTGGAGAAAAATTTGCTTTATCTAAGCCTAGCGGAAGTTCAAAACCTATTGTTGTTCCGAAAAAATCAAAAGATGTACCCTTTGCATCTTTGTGAATCTCTTTTATCGCAATAGATTTTTTCTGAGGCAATACCTCTATTTTCATCTTTGGACCTTCGAGCGGAACCTTTTTTTCCTCAGCAAAAGGCATCACTTTAGGCTTTGGCTTTTCATAAAAAGAGTCTGGAATTTGCGCATTATATGCTTCCCACTCTGCTTTTAAATATCTATTAAACGCTTCATCTTTTTCATCTTTATATTTTTTAAAAGATTCGGATTGAGAGAGTTTATAATCTGAAAATGATTGTGCGCTAAGTGGTGTAAAAGCTAAGCCTAAAAGTAAGACTAAACTATAGCGGCCAAATAGATTGCAATATTTTCGTTCCCCAACCTTGTTTTGTAGCACGGTCAACGTCTCCCTCTGTTTTATATAATATTTTAGCTTCACTCATCTGGTCAGAGTTTATAGAGTTATATTGGTCTATATCGTAGGGTCTGATTACACCGCTGATTTGAACAATCTGTTTTTGCTCATCTATGAGTATCTCTCTTTTACCGGCGATAAAGTAGTTTCCGTTTTGAAGCACTTTTACGATTCTTGCTGTTACTGTTGTAGTAAATGAAGCATCTTTGGTTGCACTTCCTTTGCCTTTAAACGCATTTGTTTTTCCTGCCGTGAATCCAACATTGGAAAATCTATTGATTTCGCCTGCAATTGCACTAGCAGTTCCGCCGCCGGTAGGAGAAACAACACCTCCTCCCATATTTGTACTGTCATCCGCACTAAGTTGTTTATCAGCCGAACTCGAACTAGCTGCAGATTCGGAAATTACAACTTTGACAATATCGTTTGTGTGCATCGCCTTATGGTCTGAAAAGAGAGGATTATCCCCCTGTCCGAAGATACTTCCTGTGGATACAAAATCTTGAGAGTCCTCATGTGCGGGCATCTGCTCAACATAAGCAGGAGGCTCAAAATTAATCTCCGGGTCTGATAAACCAGCTGTACATCCACTAAAAAACAGTACGGCAGAAAATGGTACGAAAATAGCTAAAACTGTTTTTTTCATTTTAATCTCTTTGATAGCAGTATCTTTAAGTTATAATACTAGCAAAAATAGTTCCAAGGATGATTTATGAGTTTAAGAGAGACAATTAACAACGATATAAAAGAGGCTATGAAAGCAAAAGATGCAAAAAAAAGAGACGCTCTGCGCCTTTTAACAAGTGCTTTTAAACAGATAGAAGTGGATGAGCGAAAAGAGCTCACTGATGAGGATGTTATCAAAATAATACAAACACAAATTAAGAGAAGAAATGACGCTGCAACACAATACAGAGATGCAGGTCGTGATGACTTATTGCAGATTGAGCTTGATGAGATAGAAATTTATACTCCCTACCTTCCTGCACAGCTGAGTGATGAAGAGTTAAGTAACGCTCTTAAAGAAATTATCACAATTGTTGAAGCAACTAATTTCAAAGATATAGGAAAAGTAATGGGAATGGCAAACAAAGAGTTGGCAGGCAAAGCCGATGGAAAGAGAATTAACGAGTGTGTGAGAAGTTTATTAGCTTAAAATAGTTTCAAATCAATTCTGATTTGAAACCATTTCACATACACCCTCAGAGGATGCAAGTAAATTTGTAAAAGATAGAACATTCATTGGTTTTGAACAGTAGAACCCTTGCATGTAGCCGCACATTCTTTCGCTTAAGAATTTATACTGCTCATCTGTTTCAACACCCTCAGCCACTACATCAAGATTGAAGTTTTTGGCTATTGTTAAAATAGTACTTATAAGCTCTTTATCATCCGCATCAAATTGGATATCCTGCACAAACGATTTATCAATTTTGAGTGTTGTAAATGGCAATTTCTTAAGATACGAAAGAGAAGAGTACCCTGTTCCAAAATCATCTATAGAGAGTCCAATTCCTAAATCTCTTAATTTTTGCATTTTCTCTCGTACTATGTTTACATCTTTGACTATGATTGACTCCACTAACTCCAACTCAAGATTTTGCGGTTTAATACCGCTGCTATGTAAGATTCTATTCACTTGGTTTAGAAATTCCGGGTTATCAAACTGATGAACACTAATATTTACTGCGATTTTTTTTAGCTCCACATCTTTAAATCTCTCTTGCCATAAGACAAACTGATTTATCGCATTTTGGAGTACCCATTCACCGATAGTGATTATAAGTCCGCTCTCCTCGGCAATCGGTATAAACTCATCAGGATAAACATTTCCGAAAGTTTCAGAGTTCCATCTGAGCAGTGCCTCGGCACCTATGAGCTTACTCGTAGAAAATTCAACTATCGGCTGATAGTGTATCTCCAGTTCACTATTTTCTATAGCATTTCGTAATCCGTTTTCAAGACCTAACCGTCTCTTAATCCACTCATCCATTTTTTGCTTGTAGAATCTGGTAGTATCTCTTCCAGCTTTTTTAGCCTGATACATTGCTATATCTGCATATTTCAAAACATCATCCGCACTCTCATCTGCATTCGTTATAAATGATATTCCTATACTGGATGTAATATTTAATTTATGTCCATCTATTTCAAACGGCTCTGCCAATACTGCATGTATATTTTCTGATACATGTTCTACCTGTGTTGCAGATAATTTCTCGTTCTCCCCCAAATCCGGAGCTAAAACAACAAACTCATCGCCGCCGATTCTAGACACGGTATCTTCAGCTCTTATTGCCTTTTTAATTCTCAAAGCTGCTTCAATAAGAAGTTTATCACCAACGCCATGCCCTAAGGAGTCGTTGATATTTTTAAAATGGTCCAAATCCAAAAACATTATCCCAAAAATAACTCCATGTCTTTGATAACGGATAATTTCCTGATTTATTCTCTCTATTAAAGTTGTACGATTTGGAATATCAGTCAGCATATCATAGCTTGCTTGATGTTCAAACCTTAATTGGTTTAACATCCTTTGTGTAATATCTGAAACAATGCCGATACCGCCGATTACATTTAGAGCTGTATCTCGCAGAGGAGAGGTACTCATACTTATCCATAAATTTTTTTGTTTTAATTTAGTTGTGTATTCACCTTCATAAAAGCCTTCTATATTATCCAAAGGAGCTTTGAGTGATACTAACAATCTTTCATCAGGAAGCGTATGCAGATTTAATCCTATCAAATATTCACGAGGGGCTTCAAGAAAATTTATAAATTCTTGATTTACTTCACGAATAATCAAATCCGCATCATAAATCATTATGCCAAGAGGAGCTTGTTTAAAAACTGTTTCAAAACGCTCCTGAGACCTTGCCAACTCCTCATTTTTCTCTTCATACATTTGTCTTGATTTTATTATATCAATTAAGTTTTCATTAAATTGCTTTGCAATAGAGAGCAGCAACAACAGATAAAAGAGAACCAAAAAGGATAATGAACTATGCATAAATGTATTTTGAAGAAACAGTTGCAGGATGAGAGGAATGAGTGCAAGTACCAAAAAGAGTTGCACGGCTCTAAGAAGCGATGAGAGACTGCTTATGGCACCGGCAGTTAAGCCTGCAATTATTATCATTAAAATCGATTGATGCTGATAACTGTTTTGCACAAAAAAGAAAAATGGTGTGAAACCGATAAGCAGGGAAGAGATAAGCAGCATTGTATAAAAAATCTGTTTCCATTTTTTATTACTGAATATCTCTTTGTTGCGTTGATAATAGAGTGAAGATGCAAAACGAAAGAGTGAAACAGTTAGAATAGAAAAGTACCAGAAGAGTAAAAGCCCGTTCTCTACATGTCCATAAAGAAACAGACTGAGAATGGTAGCATTCACTATAACAGCGAAAGAAGATAGTTTTAAGCGCTCATAGGCAATCGAGGTTAACTCTTCATACTCTAAATTTTTATCTTTCATATAACTCACTTTTCCTATTTTTTAAAGGTGCGATTATACACCGTAGAGTTGGACTATTTTAAATGATTTATATGTTTAATGAGCAAACACTTCTGGGTGCGTAGCCACAATTCCTAGTAATACCCGAGCCGGACCTTCTGGTTTACGGCGTGATTGTTCCCAATTTCTCAAGGTATTAACGCTGATATTTAAAAGCCCTGCAAACTCATCTTGGGTAAGTTGGAGTCGGGTACGAATCTCTTTTGCATTGGGTTCATCTATGATAAATGAGCGAGAAGGCGCTTTTTTATGTAAAAGTATCTCTTTTGCTTCTATAGCACTCTCTAGCAAATCATTAAACATTTTATCTTCCATTATAAACCACCTAAGAAAGTTTTTCTGAGCATCTCGATTTGTTTTGGCGACAAATCAGATGTTTTACTTTTTTCATATACATAAATCATAAGGATGAGACTGCCCTCTTCATGATAATAATATATATTATGGATTCCACCACTTTTACCACTCTTTTTTATTGACCAACGAATCTTTCGTAATCCACCGGAACCTTTGATAACTGCTCCACTCTTTGGATGTTCTACCTAAAAATATTGAAGTTCCTTGTACTCTTCATCTGAGAGAATACGAGTGATTTCACGAGTAAAAATGGTAGTTTCAGCTATTTCCATGCAAACATTGTATCAAAAGAATATTTGTAAGTCAATGGCGTAGTTTTCCTTGCATCTATCGTATTTGCTTTAGCAGTTTTTAACCAAACTTCAACTTTCTGAGTGCCGCTTCTTCATCATCCTGACGCATCAATGATTCACCTACCAAAAAGGCATCCACTCCGGCTTTGCTTAAATCTTCCAGCTGTCCATGTTCATAAATTCCGCTCTCAGCTACTATAATTTTACCGTTTGGAATAAGGGGAATAAGCTCATAGGAGAGGTTCATATTCATCTCGAAAGTTTGAAGGTTTCTGTGGTTTATGCCTATGATGTCACTTCCTGCATAGATGGCTTTTACCAAGTCCGGTTTATCGTGAACCTCAACTAAGGCCTCCATTCCAAGGTGTCTTGTGTAGTTTAGCAAATCTTTTAACTCACCCCTGCTAAGTGCTGCAGCTATCAAAAGTATAAAGTCGGCTCCGTGAACCATAGCTTCAAGAATCTGGTATTTTGAGACTATAAAATCTTTTCTAAGAAGCGGGATGGATACATATCTTCTAATTCCACCCAAATAATCCAGTGAGCCTTGAAAAAAGTGAGGTTCTGTTAAAACAGAAATGGCACTCGCACCGCCTCTCTCGTAGCTCTGAGCAATTGCAAGGGGGTCAAAATTTTCACGAATCACTCCTTTGGACGGAGAGGCTTTTTTAACCTCTGCAATAATTCTATACGGATCTTCCTCTGTCGCTTTTAGATAGGGAATAACATCACGCGGAGCTCTTGCATTAAACGCCAGCGAACGACCAAGCCAGTCAAGTGAAAATTCCTTCTCTCTCTTTACCAAATCTTCTTTTGTTTTTTTTATTATCTCATCTAAAATCATCTTATTTCTTTGCCTCTTTGTTTATATTTAGACATTTTTCTATCTCTTGTTCATGGAGTATAATCTCCGGATCATTTTCTCCATCTTTCTTTATCACTTTATTCATGATACTAGCTGCCTCTTCGCATTTGCCAAGTTTATAGTATCCCCAAGCCAATGAATCTTGATAATAAATAGAGTCCGGTTCAATTTTTAGAGCCTCTTGTATAAACATAACACCCTTATTTACATCTATATCGTGATCAATCAAAATAAAACCGAAATAGTTGAGATAGAGTGGATTTTTGCCATCTTTTACAACATTCTCAAATTTCTTCGTAACTCTTTTTAAAAGCTCTTTATCGCTCTTGTTTTTGGCACTCTCATACTCAAAAATTGCACTCTGCCCCAAATACTCTATTTCGCCTGTTGTTGCATAGAGTTTGTCCGACAGAGAAAAAGCTTTTTTGTAATTTTTCGTATTTGAATATAACTGCAAAAGAGTAGCGTCATCACTTCCGCTCTCTTCCAAAAAGTTCATCATCTGTAGATATTCCCTTTTATAGGAGTATATTTGTACTATTTTTTTAGCCACATCTTCGTTAGAGTTAATTTTGTAAAGTCTTAAATAGGCGGACAGTATTCCATCAATATTGTTGTCATTACTATAAAAAGCCAACAATCTTGTACATATCAACTCCGAACATCCGTGTACTCTGGCATGTGTTTCCAAATATGCAATAGCATCTTTTTTTCTCTGAAGGTTTACATATAAAACTATCGACATTTTATCAAGCACTTTCTCACTGTAATCCTGAGCATAGGCACTCTCTAAATATTTTATAGCCATGTCAAATTTATCTAACTTCACATAAACATCACTCAACATGATATAGTCATCCGCAAGATTTGATTTTTCAACCAATTTGCTTAAAATATTTTTTGCCTCTTCATATTTTTGCATTTGAATAAGAGATACTGCTTTCATTCTGATCAATATATAATCATCTTGTGAGCCTTTTAAAACATCATCGACTCTTTTAATTACTCTCTCATTATTTGATAATACTAAGTCACTCTGTAAAGAGCGGTATAGATACTCTTTTTTATCAGATTTTTCATATAAATTATAAAAAAGCTCTGAAGCACTCTCGTAATCTTTGAGTTGCTCGGCTCTGAGTGCAAAAAGAATCATAGTATCCTCCTGCTCAAAACTCTTCTGATTTGCATCTGATGTTTGCTCCGGTTCTACAGGAATTTGACTCACACACCCACTAAACATAAATACTGAAACTAAAAAAATAAATATTTTAAACATCAACAATCCCTGGACACTCTAATTTTAATTCATCCACTCTGCTTTTAAAATAGTCCCAAAAAGGGAATGTTTTACACTGGGTAGGACGAACCTCATATATCTGACAACCATTTGTCTCTCTATTATAAAAAATACACTCATAAGAGCCTTCATGCTCAACTTCTCTTATAGAATACTTATATCCGTTCTTAAAAAGATATTTAACTCCAAAATCATTAATTTCTAACTTCAAAAAATTAGCTATATTTTCTATTTCATGGTTATTTACATAAATATATCCGCTCTCTCCCGTACAGCATCTTCCTTGACATGCCGAACATGCCGATGAATCAAAAGTATATGGATAACCGTCTTGGAGCATTAAATTTCGCATTTTATACTCTGAGTGGAGGCTTTTTTATAAATATCTTGGGCTTTTTGTGAAAAATCACTGCCATTAAAACTTACAAAGGGCGGCCACACATTCATAAGCGACTGGGAACTATTTCTTACATGTAACATAACTAAAGAGGCCTTTTTATCTATTTTTGGATGTACAAACTGCACATCTACCACTCTAAGTTTTACCTTTTCTAACTCAGCACAAATCAGTCCAAACTGTGAAGCATCATAACAAAATATAAAATGCGCCTTCGGTTTTAGGAGTTTCGAAACCTTCTTAAAAAATGCTCCCAAGGGTAAATTAATATTGTATCTTGCATTGAGTAACATCTCATTATCGCTTCTTGTAGCACCGTCATGATAAAAAGGCGGGTTTGAGATAATATAATCATACTTCAGACTCTCTTCAAGATGCAGAAAATCATTTCCGTATATTTTGTAGGCAATCTTATTTACTCGTGCATTTGTAGTTGCATAGTGTATAAAACTCTCCTGCTTTTCAACTGCTTCGAGCTCTACTTTTGGATTATCTCTAGCTACTAGAAGACCGACAACACCGCACCCTGCCCCGACATCCAGCACTCTGCCTTTAGGATTAAACGAGCTTATAAAATCATATAAAAAAATTGAATCACTATTGTAACAGTAGCCGACATGAGGCTGATAAAGAAGCATCAAAAACCTTTTTTAGTATAATGGCGGAATTATATCCAACCAATTAAAAAAAAAGGTATTAATTAGATGATTATTATTCCCGCACGATTAGCATCCACAAGGTTTCCACAAAAAGTTTTAGCAGATATTGGCGGACTGCCTATGGTGGTGAGAACCGCAAAAAGAATAGCTCACTTAGACAGAGTTGTAGTAGCGGCTGATGATGAACTGATAATTTCTATATGTAAAGACCATGGAATAGAAGCCATGCTAACGTCTACGACACACAAAAGCGGGACGGATAGAATTAATGAATGTGCAAATTTACTGGGTATAGGCGATGATGAAATAATAGTCAATGTTCAAGCAGATGAGCCGTTTATTGAACCTGAGGTTGTAGAGTCTTTAATTGCAAAGCTCAAATCTCTCAAAGAACAAAATGCTCCTTTTATCATGGGGAGCTGCTTTAATGCCATTAATGCAGAGTCAGCTAAAGATCCGAACTTAGTCAAAGTAGTGCTGGATGATGAAAATAATGCAATCTACTTCTCTCGCTCACCTATTCCCTTCAACAGAAGCGGCAGAGCAAACTATTTTGGACATATCGGAATCTACGGATTTAGCAAAAAAAGTTTAAAAGAGTTTTGCACTTTAGAAGATGCACCTATGGAAGATATAGAAGGGTTAGAACAGCTCCGTGCAATTTATCATCAAAAAAAGATAACCATGGTGAAAGTCGCTAGTACCGGTTTTGGGATAGATACGCCCGAGGATTTAAAAAGAGCTGTAGAGATATTTTTGTAATATCTCTAACTTCTCGGCTTTATAAAAATTGTAAAATCTCCGAACTGCTCATTTAAATCAAACTCATGTTTTTGACAAAAATTTGATTTCATTATTTTTATCATAGACTCAGCCTCTTTTTTTGCTTCATCTTTATTATCAAACTCTAACACATCAGACAACCCACTTTTTAAAAAGCAGCTGCATGGATTTTGCACCCTTATCTTATACACTTCTATCTCCTAAAAATCAAATATATCATCAAAATCTTCACCGCCGTCAGCCGGTGCTTCATCCATCTTTAACATGCCGCCGATAGTTTGACAATTTACAACGATTGTATCATTCATAAACTGCACACTTGGTGCGCCTGTGTGAAATGACATCTCTATCCAGTTGGAGATATCGTTGCTAAATGCCTTACACATTGGTCCAAGGGCTTCTGAATTTTTAATAAATTCAGATATATGTGTTGACATAGCATGCGACAGTTCTGTGAGAGCCTTAGAGATAACATAAACTTCACTATAAACCGCTAATATTCCGGCTATTTTATCTAGGTATGTGTATATATCTACTATCTCCTCTTCACTTACATCTCCATTGCCTACAACCAACAATAAGGAGTTTAGCTTGCCGGCATACTCCTCTAAATCATATAAATCTTCTTCTTCAATATAGTCAAATACTTGTAAATTCTCAGATTTTTTCAGCATAAGAGGCGAAGCTATCTCCTCTATTGGTACTATTTTTTCCTCTTTTTGAATAGCTACTGGAGCATTTTGAATTTCAGCAGAAGGCAAATCAGTATCATTTTCAACACTACTTTTCTTCAACTCTAATGAAATTTTTCCATCTTCAATGAGATATCGACTTATAAGATTATTTTTCTTTATAATAAGTTCTATCTGTGTTAAAGGTATTGCATCAATGTCTGTTAATGTAAAAAATTGTGCTTCATCCGACTCTTCAATATATATCCCGCTATGCGTAGAGAGTCTAAGTTGAACATCCGCCATAGATACAATTGTCCTAACTATATCGCTTAAATTGTCACTTTTATCTCTAACATTCAGAAGAAAAAACTCCCAAAATTCAGAGAGAGAATCCTCGGAGTTTATAATAAATTTTGTATGTCTTTTGTAAATTTTGTCAGAAAAAAGATTGACTCTTTCAACATTGCTTTTTTTACTTTTTCTACTCTCAACAAGGATTATATAATTATCCATTCTGCTGACAAATACATCGGCATTAATAGGTTTAGAGATGTAATCCTCTGCTCCGTTATTTAAGATTAGTTTTCTACTCTCAATGTCATCCATAGCCGATACGGCGATAATCATAGTTTTTGCATCTATATCTCTTATGCGTTTTGTAGCTTCGATACCATCCATATTTGGCATCATAATATCCATAAAAACTATATCGTAAGAGTTCTCTTTGCACATTTGTAGAGCTTCCAACCCATCATGTGCCTCTTGCACATCAAAGATTATGCCGGAGTTATTTTTTTCATAATCTTCCAATAGATACTTCATTATCATTCTATTGCTATTGTTATCATCCACTATGAGTATATTCATCTTCTATTCCCTTTTTTACTACAGTCTATTTATGAGTTCAGATACGCATCGTTTATAATCTTTCATGCCTTTGGAGCGTTTCGTATCTAAAATTATAGGAAAACCCGATTCAAACTGTTTTGCTAATTTAATATCAATGCCTATTGGGGAGAGGAGTTTATCCTCCCCGAAGGAGGTTTTAACTTTTTGCAAACACTCGTTATGCTCATTTATATGCGGATTATACATGACAGGCAATATCGACACATCCGCTATATCTCGGTTAAACTGCGAAGCACTCTGATAAAGCGCTCTGAGCATCTGTCCAACTGCAACAACTCCTAAATGATGTGGAACAAATGGAATCACTACACTGTCTGCAACTTCTAAAGAATTTTTTAGCAATGCATCAAATGTTGGCGGGGTATCTATAACACAGTAGTCAAAAAAGTCTGCAATATTCTCTCTTTTAAAACGGCTTTTAAGTACGCCTTGTAAATCAGAGTACTCATAAACATCAAAAAAAGCAAGAGCAGGTGAAAGAGTTAGATTTTTGTGAATAGTTGGAATAAAAGTTTCACTCAGTGTTTTTCCGCTAAAAATAGAGTGAACTCCAAGCTCTTCATTCGGCTCGCAGCCAACACCCAGAGAAGCATGCCCCTGCGTATCAAAGTCTAACAGTAAAACTGAACCAATTTCAGCTAAACCGCTGGCAATATTTACTGCGGTGGTAGTTTTTGCAGAACCGCCTTTGCGGTTACCGATTACAATAGTTTTCACTTTTTTTAAAACCTTTTATTTTGGAATATCGATATTTTTAATAAGATTAATCAAAACACCGTCTATATCAAGTATTCCTGAAAGTTCTAAGTATTCAGCTGTTATATGCTCTTCATTACTACTCATAATTTTTGACTCTTCTGTATGGGCTATATCTTCAATAGCATCTACTTTGATTGCAAAAGTTATACCGTTTTTTTCATAAATAATAAGTTTTTGCAGGGAGTTAGAAACACTCTCTAACTCGGATATGAAAATATCTAAAGAGTGAGTTACTTTTTTAAAGGCTTCATTAATCTCTCTGTTTAGCATGCTTTTAGCTCTGTCTATGTCTGTTTTACACAACTCTAAAGCATCGCTGCCTAGTACATGAATATGTTTGTGACTTAATATCAACTCTTTTAAAACTGCCGTAACTTTATCATCATAGGAGTTAAAGCTATCCAACCACATGCCAAGCTCACTCTTATGCGGATTTGTAGTTTTTGTAAAAACTGAGCCGGTTTCTAGTGAATCTTTTAGTTCATTCAGCCACTCTTGATAGGAGAGTTTAAAAATAGCAAACGACTTTTGCAACTCCTTCTCATAAGTAATCAAGCCAATCAGTTTGCGAAAATTAAGAATTTTTATAACTTTTTCTTCATAACTCATCATCCCGTCAATCAGCTCACTAGAGTTAGGAATAGTTGTTAATTCCTTAGCTTGAATTATTCTTTGAATATTTTCAATCTTCAAGGCATAATGACTGTTTCCAACACTAAATACTATTAAATCAATCATAAAAAACCCTTTGTTAATGTTACGCACTTAAACGAACGCGTCCGTTTAAGTGGCAGGGACAGATGTCCCTACAACCCCCTAAAGCTACGAAAAATTAATTTTTCGAGATTTATGTGGTATTTACGAACTTTTTTATAAAAGTGCGTAAGGTCGGTTATTAGCCACAATTCTCTTCTTTTACATCAAATCCTTTTAAGACTTTCTCAAAAAGCTTTATATCATCAGAAAATTCATATCTGCAGCCATAATTCTTCTGATAAGCCATCAGAAGTTGTAAGATTGCAAAGTGTATATCATCACACTCGGAGAAGTCACAAAGAACCTCACTTGGAGCTATATTTTGCAAAAAATCTCTAAAAGAAACCACTTCATCCTCATAAATTATGGATGTAAATGTTGCACAATTCTCTTCATATGTTATTGCCATGTAATCTCCTTGCTACGCTGCTTTTATATCTGTTTTTAACTTTTGAGAAATACCTAAAAGACCGATTGGGTCAATTGCCATTATTATCTGACCATTTCCAAGCAGTGCCGTCCCGCTGAAGAGCGGATGCGACTCCATAATACCTACAAGCGGTTTTTGAACTACATCTAGCTGACCTAAGAATCTATTAACAACTACAGCTAAGAGATTCTCTTTTATATTTAAAACGACGATAGAAAGTGGTTCTTTCTCCATGGCTTTTTCATTGAGCATAGATTTTATGAAAAGCAGTGGAATCACCTCTCCCCTGATATAAACAAACGGTTCATTGTGTAAATATTCAATCTCATCTTTTTCAAGTTTTACAGTTTCAGAGACACTGTCCATAGGAATGCCGTAGTGAATATCATTCATCTGAATATGCAAAAGAGAGGTAACAGCTAAAGAGACGGGAATAGCAAGGGTGATAGTTGTTCCATGGTTTGCTTTAGTTTTTATTTTGATTGTTCCGCCAAAAGCTTCAATAGATTTTTTCACAACATCCATTCCGACACCGCGACCGCTAAACTCTGTTATCGTCTCTGCGGTTGAAAGACCCGGGAGAAGAACCAATTCTGCTTTTTCTTCCGCTGTAAGTGCATCTATCTGCTCATAGGTCATTAAACCTTTTTCTAAAACTTTATTTGCAACTTTGTCTATATTTATTCCCGCACCGTCATCTACAATCTCTATAATAATTCTGTCCGACTCGGCATACGCTTTGAGTGTAACCAATCCGTTAGAATCTTTGCCTTTTTGCTCTCTGATTTCCGGCATTTCGAGTCCGTGGTCAAGCGAATTTCTCATAATATGAATCATAGGATCTGCCAACATTTCTATCATATTTTTATCGAGTTTCGTCTCTCCGCCTTCCATCTCTAAGTTCACTTTTTTACCGAGTTTTTTGGCTATGTCGCGAACCAGTTTAGGGTATCTATCGAACACATACGATATTGGCAGCATTCGCATGCCCATTATCAAATCCTGCAGCTGCTCTGACAAACGATTTATGAAAATGTACTTCTCCATTATCTCTCGTTTTATTACATCATGTGTCATTCCGACAACATTATCGGCTAAGTACGGCAAAGAGTTTTTTGCAACCAAAAGCTCTCCGACGACATTCATTAAGCTATCAATTGACTCTTGGTCTATCTTAACAGTTTTACCGACAACAGATTTTTTACTCTCATCCTGTGTTTTTATTCTGAGGGCTCTTGTCTCTTCTTGAACTTCATTTTGAGTAATCTCATCTTCCGACGAACTACTTTCAACCTGAAGAGCCACTTTTTGCTGCACAATCTTTTCCGGCATTGATAATTTTATTTCTGCCACAGCTTGTGGAGTTATGTTAAGAGTAGACTCTAAAAAGCTAGCAATTTCGCCCTTAGTGGTTAAACTCTCCGGCATGTTGGGTATAAATTTTTTCATTTTTTGCATGATAGATACAACTCTTTGTAAATCACTATCATTTTGCACACACTCTAACGCTTTATACTGCTGTTCCATCATCGAAGTAAGTGTCTCTTTTATATTTTCACTCACTTCAATACTCTCTTCTTGCAAAGTTTCAGATTCTATTTCTTGGGCTTCTTCTACAGTTTCAAAAGTATCAAGATTCTCATCAAACTTATATACTTCGCCCTTGTAAAGATTACTGAAAAAACCATCTAGCTTACGAATATCGTTCTCCTTGATTAAAGAAGCAATATCTAAAAATCTTTGAAGTTGTGCATATTGAAGAGTATTGGTGCCGATTAACTCCATAGATTTCTTAACCTCTTGAGCTATAAAATCCATATCCTCTTCTGTAGTAATTTTAGACAGCTCTTTTAAAGAGTCTAACTTATGTCCTCTGTCTTTAACATCTAGAGATAAAAGTGTTGCAATATCCAGCGGTAAAAATTGAAGTTCATCAATAAAGTTAAAAAGAGAGTTTTCTATCTCATCATAAGTTGCATATACATACGCAACTATATATGATTTTAAAAGTAATCCAGCTTCATCTTCCGTACCGCTTAAAATTGATTTGGCACTTTCGTCACTCATGCAAGAGTAAACACCAAGCACTTTATCTCCTAGGAGAGAGAGTGCATAAATCGGGTCATTTCCATACATCATACATGATTCATCAACATCAAATAGAATTGCATACAAATTTTCAAAAGAGCAGAAATCTTGATTGATTTCACTATTTTTAAAAGCAACTTTTTGAGAGTTCACAGATTTAAGTGCCGGCAACGACAAATTTATAATTTTCTGAGTATCACCGACTAGTAAAAATGGAACACTCCACGCTACCGGTGCGGCTGCTGTTTTATCCATCTGCTCATTGAGCACTTCAATAATCTCACTAACCACACTCAAATCAGCTTCTACAATTGCACCGCTCTCTTCAGCCGCTTCAACAAGATTCATAACCTCATCAAAAGCATTAAAAAGCGCCTCTGTCATGCTCTCTTTAAACTCAATTTTTTTAGACCTTAACATGTCTAGCAAATCTTCTGCATGGTGTGTTATATCTCGGATGGAATCAAAACCGACAATCCCGCTTCCGCCTTTTAAGGTGTGAGCAGCACGAAACACAGAGTTTAAAAGTTCCGGGTCATCCCCGCCAATCTCTCCAATATTCTGATCAATAAACGCAAGATTTTCCCTCGCCTCTTGTAAAAACTGTTCTAATAGCGGGTCCATAATATCTCCTAGCCTTTTACTAATATTTCTATATATGCCTGAAGTCGATCCGGCTTGATTGGCTTTGTTTCAAATAAATTTGCACCCACTTTATAAGCGTTGATTTTATCTTCCTCTTTCGCCTGCGTTGTTATCATGATTATCGGCACGGTTTTATACTTCTCTTGTTTTCTTAAATCTTCAATAAAAGAGTAGCCATCCATGACAGGCATGTTCACATCCACCAAATAGAGATGAATATCTGATGATAAACTTTTTTCAAGAGCTTCCATGCCGTTTTCAGCTTCCAATACATCTATCCCCATAGACTTCAATATAGAACCATGATAATTTCTTACAGTTTTTGAATCATCTACAACCATCACTGTTGCCATCTTACTCTCCTAAAAAAATTCTATCTCATCACTCTCTATATTATTATCCGCAGATTTACCGGAAAATCTACTCTTTTTATCTTTCGCTTGAGCCAGTGCTGCATCAAGCTTATCTTGCAACTTTTTCACGCTCTCAACAACTAAATTTTCATCCGTCTGATATGCGTGAGAAAATCGATAAATACTACTTTGTACGCTATCAATCGCCTCTATTGTAGCATTTAACTGCTGAGATATAATATCCTGATATTGCAAGGCTGTTGCCACATCATTATCAATTTCGAGAGCGTTTTTTTCTATAAAACCGCTAATCATCATTAATGATTCACGAGACAAGTTGATTACATCTTTTTGAACATCTTTAATATGTGATAAAAGTTCATCCACTGAGTTTAAAATAAGCATCTCATCAACCACTAAGCCGGCAGTCTTAAAACTCTTATTATTGCCTGTTTTAATTGGGCTGGATTAAACGGTTTTACAATCCATCCGGTAAGACCTAGTGCTTTACCCTGCTCTTTTAGCTCCGCTTTTGTCTCTGTTGTAAGCATCAGACATGGTGTTCTGCTAGTGGATGGGTGTGCTCTTAGAGCCTGCAAAAATTCAAGACCGTTCATGACAGGCATATTTAAATCTGTTATTATCAAATCAGGCGTCATGCCTGCTTTGATTTCTGCTAAAGCTTTTTGTGCTTCCGTATATTGTTTTACCTCTATGGGCATTGAATTTGTAACCATTCTCGTTGAGGCTAAGGCTGTTTCACTATCATCTACAAATATTACTAACGGCATTTTTTTCTCCTATTTTTGATAAATTAAAGTATTGTCTATTTTTCTTGCCTTAAAGACAGAAACAATACGGCTCATATATTCGGCATGTCCCAAAAGAACAAACCCACCTGGATTTAACATGTCATAAAAGGTCATAGCCACCTCTTTACGGGATGCATCATCAAAATAAATCAACATATTTCTTGAAAAAATGACATCAAATTTTCCAAGTTTTCTCATCTGTGCCTTATCAAATACATTTACTACTTGAAGGTCAACAGAGCCTTGCAAATCTTTTGAAAGCTCATATCCCATTGTATTTTTCGTAAACCACTTTGATAAAATATTTTTAGGTATTGCATGAATAGATCTGTCGCTATATTTTGCAATTTGTGCTTTTTTTATAACAGTTGAATCTATATCTATTCCAACAACTTCTATATCTCTTTGTTCAACTACTTTACCCTCTTCGACTATATGAAGAACAATAGAGTAAGGTTCTTCACCCGTCGAACATGGAGATGATAATATTCTTATAGGTTTCGAAGCCGGTAAAGCCTTGTGAAGTTCCGGCAATAGAGTATTTACCAAAACCTCAAATTGATCTTTTTCTCTAAAAAAATAGGTTTCATTAACGGTAATCCCATTCATCAAAGCTTGAAATTCATTTCCGTCTTTATCTTCAAAACGAAGTTTAAAGAAATATTTTCTAAAATTGTCAAAGCCAAGTGCCTCGCAGCGAGAATCTATATACTTAGCCAACTTTTCAAAGTGCTTATCTTCTTCTAAAAAAATGCCACTTTTTCTATAAATAAATTCACTCATTTTTGCAAAGTTTTCTTTTGATAAAAGGTACGCCATCCCTATTACCCTTTTATCGACTTGATGGCACTATCTACTGCAAATTCAGCATAAATTTCTCCGGCAAATCTTTTTTTCAGAGATTCCAAAAGAGGAATATCTCTCACTTCGCCTATCTCCGCCAAATAGTCAACCGCTGTCATAGCTACATTTATATCTTTCTCAGTCTCTAAAAGTTCAACCAGCATATCTCTTGATTCGGAAAAATTTACATCCCCCAAAACATTGATAGCAAAAATTCTCAAATCCCTGTCATCTCCTATCAAAAATTTAACTATATAATATTTTATAGCATTACCGAAATCTCTAAGAATAGATATACCTAGGTTTCTCACATAGGCATTATCCAGTTTAAGCAGATTCATAATCTCATCTATGGGAGCTTTACTCGGTTCCATTATTGAGAGGACACTGGCAATTTTAGTTGAAATATATTTGTCTATTTGTTCATTACTTATACATTCAACCAAATACTCTCCACCACCCTTAAATTTAGAAATCTCTTCTATTGCATAATCTTTTTCATCTAATGAATCTGTAGATTCAAAAAAGTTTATAGCATCTTTAAGTGTTGAGAATTTTGGCAACGCTTCAACTTCTTGCTCAACATGTGTTTTGATTAAAGCCATTTACTTATCCTCTACTTTAATGTTGAAATTGTTTTTAAAATTTGTTTAAAGTCTAACTGCTGAGAGACACCGCCTCTCTCAAAGGCCTCTCTCGGCATACCGTAAACAGTGGCGCTCTCTTCGCTCTCACCCAAAGTGTAAGCCCCTGATTTTTTCAGTTTCACCATAGCATCCGCACCGTCATCGCCGATGCCTGTTAAGATAACACCTATAATATTTGATGCTTCAAACACTTCTAAAGCGCCAAACATCATATCATTCACACTGGGTTGAAAAAAGTTCTTACCTTTGTTTGTATCTTCTCTAATAACAATTTTGCCTGAAACTTTTTTGGCAAAATTCATATGAACTCCGCCACGGGCAATATATATATTTCCCGGTAGAATTTCCATATTATGAGCACTTTCAAAGACATTCAAAGCACTTGAGCGATTTAATCTCTCTGCAAAGGCTTTTGTAAACTGCTCAGGCATATGCTGAACTATACAAACCGGGTATTTATAGTTTGTCGGCAATGACGCACATATTTGTTCAATTAGTCCCGGTCCACCGGTTGAAGATCCGATTAAAACTATCTTTGTTATTTCTTTAATCTCACTAGACGGTTGCTTCGGTTTCTCTTTATTCTCTGATACTCTTGCTCTTCCTAGCGGTGCTCTTGAAGCTCTGTTTCTTAATCTTCTTGGTGAAATGCGGCTAAGAGATTGCACTTTTTCCAAAATATCTTCCGTATTCTGCTCTTTGCCGATATTCATAGTTCCCGGTTTTGATATATAATCAATTGCACCTGCATCAAGGGCATCCATAGTAATGGCTGCATCTTCGGTTGTAAGTGAACTAATCATCAAAATAGGAGTCGGTTGCCTACTCATTATCTGTTTTACAGCTTCTATGCCGTTCAAAATAGGCATATTTACATCCATTGTTATTACATCATATTGAGTTAAAGTAGCTTTTTCCACCCCTTCCTGCCCGTTTCTAGCCGTATCAATATCAAAACCCAATGTTCCGATAACCTCACTCAGTTGTTTTCGTACCAAAGCAGAATCATCAACTATCAGTATTTTTTTAGCCAAAAGAAATCCTTATTTTGAAAGTACTTCATCTATATCTATAGATAAAACTAATCTTTTGCCGTTATTTAGATGAAATATATTTGGAAAAAGTTTATCATCCTGCTCTCTTATTTCATCCGCTTTGATATTTAGAATATCACTTACACTGTCTACAATAAAACCGATTCTTGTGTTCTTTATATTACAGATTATTATTTTAGAATCTTGATTTATTTTTGTCTCAATATTTAATTTTTTAAACAGTGAAACAATTGTAATAACCTGCCCTCTGATATTTATAATCCCATCTATTAGTTCATTTGTAAAAGCTACTTTTGTTGATTCAACCATATCTATAATCTCTGCAACACTCTCAACATCAAAAGCATACTCCCTGCCGGCTAATTTAAAAACGATTACCTCTTTAACTTCATCTTGGCTTTTAAAAGCAGCAAAATTTGAGCTGTTTGAATCGATATATGCTTCATTTTTGAGAAAAAGTTTTTCTAAAACATCTCTGTCAAAAAAGGATATTAAAGAGTCTGTGTCGTGAATTACACCGGCGATTTTATTACTTTGAAAATTTTCACTCATATACTCTACATCTTTTGATAAATAACTTTTTATGTCAATTATTTCATCTACTAAAAGACCTATTTTTTTTCCATCGTATGAGGCAACTAATATACGGTTTTTATACCCATTCTTTGTTTTAAAATCATAATAGGTTCTTAAATCAATAACAAGAAGAAGCTCCTCTCTTAGAGTTATAAGACCAAGGACATCCGAAGCACTTCCTGCAATCTCCGTAAATTGAACATCTGATAAAACAATTTCTCTCAGATATTCTATATTTAATGCAAATTTTTCATTTCCCAAAGAGAAGATTAAGAACTTATTTGAATCTTCCTCTTTTGCTTGTTTAACTTTGACTTTTCCATTTTTTATATCTTTGGATTCTATCACGACTTTTTTTAGTTTAGAAATCAAAATATCCAAAGAGATAATTTGAACTAATGACTTTTTATACTTATAAATAGCTATAATCGGGTCATTTTCTTTGTTTATATATTCTATATTATTTTGTTCAATCTCCACCGTATTATAAACTTCACTCACTAGCATTGCATTCGATGAATAAACTCCGTTTAAACTCAAAAGTCTGCTTTTATCAGCCTCATAATCAACTTCATTCATGTCCAATAAAAGATTCATATCAATCATACATAAAATATTTCCACTCACAGCACACAAACCTCGAACACCGGCAGGTCTTAAAGGCAGAGGCATCAGCACAGGCACCCTAGAAATTTGGCTAATATCATGCGTCGATATACCATAACTCTCGTTGCCATTTTTGATGATTAGAATCTCTTCTATTTTCATTATCACTCGACCCTTAGCAATTAATTGCCCTGTTGAAGTTCATCCGCCATCACAGCCAACTCTTCTACACCTTCACTGATATGAGTCACAGTCTCTATAATGAGCTCACTAGCTTTACGGGATTCCATGGCATTTCTTGCACTCAGTTCAACCGCTTTTTGAATCTCATTAATACCTATAATAACTTGATTCATTCCCTCTATATTCTGGTCATTTACAGTTTTCAATCCCGTATATCTGTCAAGTAAATCAACCAACATATTTGTAATTCTGCCAATATCGTTAATTAGAGAATCGATAAGGGCTTGTTCATTTGATTGCGAACCTAGAAGATTGTGCCAGTCACTTCTAACCGTATCAATCTCAGAGTTCATTGACTCTACGATGTCATTAATTTTTTCTGTATTTGACTCTGAATCTTTTGCTAAATTTCTTATGTCCGAACTTACAACTGCAAAACCTTTTCCAAAGTCGCCTGCACGAGCTGCCTCAATCGAACCGCTGATTGCCAGCATGTTTAACTGCACAATAGAGTTTGAGATATTTCCGACTGTTTTATCAACACTTTTTGTCTCTTTTACTATTACATTCAACTCGGATGCGGCACTATTTCCCTCTGTAATCACTTCATTAAAAGCTTCACGAATTTCATTAATACTGTTTTTTACTACATTGAATGAAACTTTCAGCAAATCAAAATTACGGCGGGCTATCTCTATAAGTTTGTCTATATCTTTTGCAGCTTCCATGCCGGCTTGAATAAGCTCTTTATTGTTAAGTGCATTTTGATTTGTTGAGTGAGAGGATGACTCTATCTGGTTTAATGCAGAAGTTACATCTTCAAGTGCATTTTGAATATCTTCCATTGAACCACCGATAGTATCCGCTGAAAGGGCTATATCTTCTGCAGATTTTACGGTGTCTGTCGAATATTTTAACTCTTCAGCCAAGTTTGAGAGTTCTTTGATATCCTCTTCTGTTTGACTTAAAGCATCCGATTGAATATCAATGCCATGGAGTGTTTTTTCAACTGATTGTGCGATTGCCTGAGATGCATTGGCAATCTCCTGTGAACCGTCACTGATTTTAGTTACAAAATCACCAAGTCTTTGCGTATAAATACTCACACTTCTTGCAGCCTCGACGGAGTAAACGGCAATTTTTGTAAGCTCTTCCATTTTTAGACTAAGCGTGTTCCCTTTTTTACCGTTACTTGAGATAATTCTTGTTGTAGAACCAATGCTTTTAATAATGTTGTCTATGCTTCCCTGTATTTTATTTACAAGTTCAGAGATGAACTCCGCATTCTTTTCACTCTCTCCGGCTAAGGCTCGGGTCTCATCCGCTACGACTGCAAAACCTTTGCCATGCTCTTTTGCACGGCTCGCTTCAATCGCAGCATTCAGCGCTAATAAATTTGTCTGGTCCGCAATTTTGGCAATAAAACCAACGGCATTCCCAATATTTTGTGACGACTCTTTAAGCTCTTCACTCTTTTTTGACGACTCTTCGGCAACGGCAACTGCGAAATCCATTCTTCCGACAGATTCAGTAGTTTTTTGAACAGAGTTCATAATATTCTCACCGGTTGCGATTGTAGATGCAATAACCGTGTCAATAGTTGAGTTCATTCTAGTGATGTTTGATTTAATACTTTTTACATTATTTAGAGCCTGCTCACTTGCTCCGCTATTCTCTTCAGCAGCGGTTGCAATTTGCTCCATAGATGACTTTAACTCTTCGATTGCGCTTACACTCTCTTGCGCATTCTCAAGTATAGTCATAGCAACACCTGCAATACTTTCACTGATTTGTTGCTGTTTTGCAAGTGTTCTTTGTCGTCTTTTATCTCCGCCAGCTGAAGATGCTAACTCAGGAGATGAAGTTAAGGTTGTTTTTCTCATTAATGCCATTACAAAATCCTTTTATTTCTTAATCTAGTGTTGCATAAAGCTCTTGAGCTTTTTTAACATCTTCTCTTGATGGTTTCACTCTTATTGAAACATATTTAGTTTTTCCATTTTTATCAACTGAACGAAGCACGGTAGCGTACACCCAATAGAAACCTCCGCCTTTTCTAGCATTTTTGACATACCCTGTCCAAAAACCTTTACTTTGAACACTGTCCCATAGAGATTTAAAAGCTGCACGAGGCATCTCAGGATGACGAACTATACTGTGTGGTTGACCAAGTATATCTGCTGCTCGCATGTTTGCAATTTTTAAAAATGAGTCACTCGCATATTCAACAATTCCTTTCTCATCTGTCTCTGACAAGAGATATAAATCACTGTATAAAACTTCCCCATCTTCTAAAAAGGTTAAGCCTTCAGTACTTACTTCACTATTGCTTTTTGACACTGCAACCCTCCATCATTAATTCTTTATGTGTAGACTACAATTTAATAACTAAATATTGATTAAAAATAGATAGCCTAATCTTGCATTAGCAAAAAAGGTACAAGATTGTTACATATTTTTGAGGAATTTTAAGAAGTGTGGGAACTGGAAGTTAAACCCTACGAGACATAGGGTTTAGAAAAGATTAAAACTTAGATATTGTCACGAATACCTAAATCTTGTACTAACTTGAGGTAAGCATCTCTATTCGTTCTTTTGAAGTATCTCATAAGACGACGACGCTGACCAACTAATTTTAATAGACCAAGTCTTGAAGCGTGATCTTTTTTGAAAACTTTAAGGTGTTCAGTTAAGTCACTGATTCTATTTGTTAAAAGTGCAATCTGAACTTCACTTGAACCTGTATCATTCTCTTTGCGACCATATTTTGCAATAATCTCTTGTTTTTTAGCCGTATCTAAAGCCATAATAGCCTCCTGATGGGTATATTAATCTAACGATTACACACAAATGTATAAAAGCTGAATCGGAATTTTAGCAAAACTTTTCTTTTTATTTACTTTTGATATTCTTAAAGTGTAAATCTTTGCTTTTTAGGGATCTAACAGAAACAGGGTAACAATAAAATCATAACACTGCTTTTAGCTTCTTTGGATATAATCCAACTTTCAAATAATAAATAAAATAGAAAGTAAAAACTATGCTAATAACTAAAGCCAGCGAATATGCAATTTTATCACTAATAGTTTTATCTAAAACAGCTTCTCCCATGGGCAGCGAAACACTCTCTCTTGAACTATCAATATCCAAAAGTTTTTTGGCAAAAATACTGCAGGCACTCGCAAAAGATGGAATTTTAAAATCTTATAAAGGCGTTAATGGCGGTTTTTCTCTGGCAAGGACTCCAAAAGAGATAAATATGCTTGAAGTCATGTTATCTGTAGAAGGAAAAGCACCGGCCGTATTTGAGTGTGCCCCGTCTGCAAACGATTGCCCATCTAACAAAGCTCAAATGTGCTCGATATGGCCTTTTTTAAATAGACTTCAGGGCAAAATAGACTCCTTTTTATCTGACTTAACATTAGCTGATATATTAGAAGATTAGTGAGATAATTCATTTGGCACAAAAATCTACGCTCAAGCAACAGGTCGGAACAACTCTAAATTTCCTCTTAGGACAAAAAGATTTAAGCGTTGTAGCCTTTGTAATGGCTATTTTAGCAATTATTATAGTCCCTCTTCCCTCGGCACTTCTTGATTTTTTTCTTACTATATCTATGGCAATAGCTGTTTTAGTTCTGCTTATATCTCTCTATGTTCCTAAACCGACAGATTTAACAACTTTTCCGACTCTTATATTAATCATAACCCTTTTTAGATTGTCTCTGAATGTAGCAACAACAAGAATGATTTTAAGTAAGGGACATGAAGGTCCTGAGGCTGTGAGCGACATTGTCACAAGTTTTGGAAACTTTGTTGTCGGCGGAAATTTTGTTATCGGTATTATCATCTTCTCCATTCTTGTTCTTATCAACTTTATGGTTATCACAAAGGGTTCAACAAGAGTTGCAGAGGTTGCTGCTCGTTTCGTGCTTGACTCAATGCCGGGAAAACAGATGGCGGTAGATGCGGATTTAAATGCCGGACTTATCGATGATGCACAGGCTAAAAGAAGAAGAGCCGATATACTTCAAGATGCAAACTTTTATGGAGCGATGGACGGATCTAGCAAGTTTATAAAAGGGGATGCTGTTGCCGGAATCATCATAACTCTTATAAATATTATCGGTGGATTTCTTATAGGTGTCTTTCAACACGACATGGATATAGCCCATAGTGCCTCAACTTTCACCCTGCTTACAATCGGTGACGGTTTAGTTGCTCAAGTTCCGGCACTTATAATTTCTACTGCAACAGGCATTATGATTACCCGCTCATCCGGTGATGGCGATAATTTTGCGGAAGGAACCATCAACCAGATGATGGGAAATGCAAAGATAATGATGATGGTTGGCTTCGTCATGTTCTTGTTTGCTCTTGTTCCAGGACTTCCAACACTCTCGATGGGGGTTGTAGGAGCTATTTTTGCAGGACTTGGCTGGGCAACCTACAAATATGAGAGAGGAGAACTTAGCATCCTTGATGTGGAAAATATATTGGGTAAAAAATCAAAAGAGCAGATAGAAAAAGAGCAAGCGGCAATAAAACCTAAAAAAACAAATGAAGAGATAGCCAAAGAAGAGGATAAAGCCTTAGAAGATATTTTAAAAGTTGAAATGCTGGAACTCACACTTGGGTACCAGTTAATAAGGCTAGCTGACGGCGCACAGGGCGGTGATTTGCTAGAGAGAATCCGTTCAATGCGAAGAAAAATAGCGAGTGATTTCGGTTTTTTAATGCCGCAAGTAAGGATACGAGACAATCTGCACCTTCAACCGCAGCAGTACCAAATTCTTTTAAAAGGAATATCCATTGGAGAAGGTCAGATACAGCCGGATAAATTTTTAGCCATGGATAGCGGGATGGCAACAGGTGAAGTAACCGGCGAAAAAACAAAAGAGCCGGCATTTGGATTGGATGCTATGTGGATATTCCCTGAGCAAAAAGAGGATGCAATTATCAACGGCTACACAGTTGTTGACCCTGCTACCGTCATATCTACACATATGAGTGAACTTATTAAACGAAATGCCGAGGATCTGCTTACCCGTCAAGAGGTTCAGACACTTATCAATAAAATCAAAAATGACTTCCCTGTTATTGTGGATGATGTACTGAAAGTTGCAAGTATAGGTCTCATCCAAAGAATTTTAAAAGCACTTTTACATGAAAAAATTCCTCTCAAAGATATGCTGACTATTTTAGAAACAATTGCTGATATAGCTGAATACACAAAAAATGTTGATGTGATAACCGAACAGGTTAGAGCAAAACTCTCAAGAATTATTACTCAAATGTACTCGAGCGATGATGGAGTTATACGACTTCTAACATTCGATACAAAGAGTGAGCAGATGATGCTTGAGAAGTCAAAAGAGCAAGACGGAAGAAGAAACCTGCTCTTGAATGTAGGTGAGATAAATGCTCTTATTCAAGCCACGAGCGCTAAAGCGGCTGAGCTGTTGCAAAAAGGTGTTTCGCCTGTTGTAATCATTGTTGACCCTCAAATTCGTCGTGGAATTGCAGAAATATTTGAACGATTCTCTTTAGATGTAGTAACACTTTCACATGCCGAGATTGATTCAAGCGCTACTTTTGAAGTCATGGGTTCTATCTCAATAGAAAATAAATTAAATTAAGGTATAAAATGCAAGAGACAATTCACCACCTATCACACATAGACCTTGATGGATATAGCTGTCAACTCATCATGCGATACACTCCCTATAGAATATCAAACTATAATGCAAATTATGGGGCAGAAGTTAGACAAAAGCTAGAGATGATTTTGGAAAATATAAACAGTTCTAAAGAGAGTGCGCTTATTTTGATTACTGATTTAAACCTGACAGCCGATGAATCAAGATGGCTCAACAGTGAAGTTATTAGACTAAATGACAGCCAAAAAGAGGTAAAGATAACGCTTCTCGACCACCATGGAAGCGGCGAAGAGAGTGCTAAAAAATATGAGTGGTACTATCTTGACACATCAAGATGTGCAACAAAAATAACTTATGAATATGTGAAAGAAAATTTTGAGTTTAATGAACCCTCTTGGATGAAAAAATATGTAGATGTTGTGAATGCGGTTGACATGTGGCTACAAGAGGAGCATAATAATTTTGAGTTTGGCAAAGTTTGCATGCGACTTATCTCTGAGACTAAAGAGCTTAATCGCGTCATGTTTGCAAAAGAGGATGAGGAGTACAAACTGGCTCTACTCCTTGAAGCTGCAAAATTTTTAGATGAAGAGAGTGCCAATATACTGCTTGATGATAAAATACACCTGCTAAAAAAAGAGTTTTTCAGAGTCGACAAAAATGACACACTGGACAATCTCTCAACCAAATATATAGTCGATTTGCTTGGCAAAAAAAGAGATGAAAATACTATCTACTATAAGGGGTACCGTGGATTTTTAAGCTATGGAGTCGGCAATACGTCTATCATAGGCAATGGCTTCTTGCTCGCGTTCCCGGAGTATGATTTTATAGTGGATGTAAGCTACCGTGGTGCGATGAGCCTACGAGCAAACAATCAAGTAAGCGTCTCTCAAATATCAAAAGAGTGGGCAAACGGAGGAGGACATCCAAATGCTGCCGGCGGGCGAATTATGGGTTTTAAAGAGCAGTATAGATTTGATAAAGTAAAACAGCAAATCGAAGCAATCATCAATGATAAAGAATCAGTTGCCGGAGATTTAGAGTATAAAAGAGAGAGTCTTTAACTGTTATTACGCACCATGATGAGCAAAAGCCCATCATGGTGGCAGGGACAAATGTCCCTACAACCCCCTAAAGCTACAAAACAAGAGAATCGCTTTTCGCAGAGCGAAAATGTTTCTTTAGTAAAACAAGTTTTATGAGATTTTTTGAGTCATTTATGCCATCTAATTATTTATAAAATATCTCTCAATCCCATCAGCCATTCCCACAGCTAAAGATTTTTGATACGCCAAACTGACTAATCTAGCACCCTCTTTCGGGTGAGAAATAAAACCTACCTCTACTAAAACTGATGGCATTTGAGCACCCACTAAAACCCAAAATGGACCTTCACGAACCCCTGCATCTGTCACATCATCATAACTTTTTTTCAGAGAACCTAACATACCGCCTTGCAAATCTATAGCTAACTTATTTGATGCAATAATATTATGGCTGTTTATAGTATTTAAAAAACTCTCTTTACCATAAAAATTCATATCACTCATATCAGCAGAGTTCTCGCTGGATGCGACTCTCTTTGCTCTATCTGAACGAGATTTAGATAAAAAATAGCACTCGAGACCGGTTGCTTTATCTGCATTGCTTTTTTCTACCGCATTAGCATGGATAGAGACAAAGATATCTGCATTTTTTTGATTGGCAAATTTAGTTCTATCGCTTAATTTTACAAAGTCATCACTGTCTCTTGTCATATGAACTTTGTAGCCACGAGATTTTAATATATTTCTCAACTCTTTTGCAATTTGAAAAACAACCACTTTTTCTTTATACCCTTTGTACCCGGTTGCCCCAGGGTCATGCCCACCATGTCCTGAATCGAGTACTATAACTTTATTTTTATTTAAATGGCTAGGTTTCATCGTATTTTTAACTGTCTTATCCGAAGCTTCTAATCCAATATCAATAATAACTATATTAGATTCTAGCCTAAAATTCAGTGCCAGTTTTTTACTATTTTCTATTACAAGCTGTAGAGCATCACCTTTATTTTGCGTAAGCTTAATTTTATTGATGCCGGCTTTTCTCAGTTCTTTAGATTTAGTAAGCATTGAGTTATAAATATCCAATGTATATATATGTTGCTTGGTTTTAGCGTCATACGAGGTAGCATTGTGAATCTGCGAAGATTCCAACTCTTTATCAAACTCTAAAACCAATGCCCCATCTTCAAACTTTGCGTTTTGTAATTTATTTATTGATTTAATTTCTATGTTATTATTTTCTTTATGCTTTGCTACAGGCTTAGTCTGTGCCGTTGAACTGTTGTAAGATTTTTTAGTTTGCTCATGTGGATTTAATATTTCCAAATCTTGTATATACCCGGAAACATCTATCTTAAGAGCCGAGCCACTCTTAATTATTCCTTCTAACGAAGTAGCTTTTAATTTATTGTCACCACTCATAACTGAACGAAGATATATACTTTTATAATCATTATAGGCACTAAAAATATTAGTTTTACTCCCTGATTTCATCAAAGAGTTCGCACGATTTATCGTTTCATTATCACTCAAAGCATGGAGAGATAGAGCAAAAAGTAGAGCTAAAAGAACAAGGCGAATCATCAGCTAACTATTCACCCTGCATTAATTTATTAAGCAGCTCTTTTACAGATATAATCTCTTTAAGTTTGTACCCATTGGTGCCCGAAAAAAAGAGTCCTGTCTCAAGATTGCCCTCGTAAGCATCACTCAGCCTATCTGCAATACAAAAACCAACAGCTTTTGCCTCTTCTCCGCGGTTGCATGGAGAGACACAGTTTGAGATACATTTAATAGCAGGACCCTCTCTCTTTTCAACCAACTCGGTCAAATGAGTTCTCACACCCTGAGCAGGATACCCAACAGGGGAAGCCATGAGTTGTATATCCTCTTTTTTAGCATTAATAAGTACATTTTTAAAATTTATATGTGCGTCACACTCATGTGTTCCTATAAATCGTGTACCCATTTGAACACCGGATGCACCTAAAGAAAGCATCTGCTCAATATCATTCTTGTCCCAAACCCCGCCGGCGGCAATAACAGGAATATCACCCCACAAAGCAGCCTCTTCCACAACAGGTCTTACAAGGTTTTCAAGTTGATTCTCTTCCATAGCACACTGCTCATAGGTAAAGCCTTGATGCCCTCCACTTTTTGGACCCTCTAGTACCACTGCATCCGGAACTCTTCCATATCTCTGTTTCCATCTTTTGCAGATAATCTTCAATGCTTTTGCGGAAGAGACAATAGGAACAAGTGCGACATCAGGATACCCTTCAGTAAACTCAGGCATATTTGTAGGAAGCCCTGCTCCCGTTATGATGATGTCTATTCCGGCTTCGCATGCATCTTTTACAACTCTGCCGTAATCGTTTATCGCGTAGAGAATATTTGCAGCCAGAGGCTTATCGCCACAAATTTTTCTTGCATTTTTTATAATTGCACTGAAACCTTCGGCTGAGTAGAAGTTCAAGGCATCAAGCGGTCTATCTGCAACCAATTTTTTAGAATGAACTTTGCTTTCATAATAGCCGGTTCCAACCGCACTAATT
The DNA here is from genome assembly GCA_041662225.1 of Sulfurimonas sp. Classification (GTDB taxonomy): domain Bacteria; phylum Campylobacterota; class Campylobacteria; order Campylobacterales; family Sulfurimonadaceae; genus Sulfurimonas. Next base: position 18,257 of record JBAZSX010000001.1, on the reverse strand, counting down.
ACACCCAAACCACCCTCGTGAGAAACAGTACCGGCCAATTTATCCCAGCTGACACCAACCCCCATGCCACCTTGAACTATAGGCTTTTCTATTATATATTTGCCTATCTTTAGAGATTTAAAGCTCATTAGTTCACCTTTAATTTTGCAAATTTTCTTTTTCCGACTTGCAGTATGTACTCACCACTTGAGAGCTGCAACTGTTCATCAGATATTTTTTCTTGATTTATTTTAACAGCACCTTGCTTAATATCTCTTCTAGCCTGAGAAGTTGAGGGCGCCATGTTACAATCTACCAAGGCTTTGGCAATCCAAATCTCTTCATAGCAACTAAATTCCTCTATATCCGTTGGAATTTGGCTATTTGAGTGTACGCGCTGAAACTCCTCTTTTGCATTTTGTGCGGCAACTTTAGAGTGAAATCTCTCAACTATTTCCATTGAAAGTTCCTCTTTTACACTCTTTGGATGAAGAGAAGCATTTTCTACACCGCTTTTAAGAGCTTCTATTTCAGTTAAACTTTTTGCACTTAGTAGTTCATAATATCTCCACATAAGCTCATCGGATATACTTAAAACTTTTCCAAACATATCGTTTGGTTCGTCCGCCACACCGATATAGTTATTTAAAGATTTGCTCATCTTCTGCACGCCGTCAAGCCCCTCTAAAATAGGCATCATTAGAACCGACTGCTCTTTTCCTATCTCATAGGCACGCTGAAGGTGTCTGCCCATTAAAAGATTAAACTTTTGGTCCGTTCCGCCTATCTCTATATCGCTTTTAAGATGCACACTGTCATACCCTTGAAGCAGCGGATAGATAAATTCGCTGATTGAGATGGATGTTCCGCTTTTGTATCTCTTGTCAAAATCATCTCTCTCAAGCATTCTTGCAACATTATAGGTTGTAGTTAGTGAGAGCATACCCGAAGCTCCCAGAGCATTTATCCACTCAGAGTTAAATACGACCTCTGTTTTTTGCGGATCTAAAATTTTAAACACCTGCTCTTTATAGCTTTTTGCATTTTCTTGAATCTGGAAGGCACTCAGCGTTTTTCTGGTAGCGCTTTTTCCGGTTGGATCGCCGATTTGAGCCGTAAAGTCACCAATTAAAAACTGAATTGTTGCACCATATTTTTGGAAGGTTGCAAGTTTTTGTAAAAGTACGGTGTGTCCAAGGTGCAAGTCCGGTGCAGTCGGGTCAAACCCAGCCTTTACCGTATAAGTTTTCCCTTCCTCGAAATATGCTTTTAATAGTTTTTCTATTCTCTCATTATCAATAATTTCAGCACTGCCTCTTTGTATCTCTCTTAACGCCTCTTGCAACATATTTACATTTCCTAATTTAATTTTTTATTTATATGCGTCATCTGTTCTGATGAAATGGATTACTTTAATTTTTTGTTCAATTTTAGCACGCAACGAGTTAATATCAGCTTCTTTTGACTCAAATCCTATCTCACAATAGCGTGTAGTTTCACTCTTGTTTTTTCCTAACTCTATTTGATTTATATCGATATTTAATTTTACTAAAAAGTTTAAAAAATCTGCCAAAGTACCCATGCCGCTATGAAGAGAAACAATCATATTGTAGTTATAAATATTTTGCTTCTCCCACTTTACAAAAACCATGGCTCTTTTCTCTTTGAGATATTTAGAAGCGCTTTTACACATTTTGTGATGTACATGCACCTTGCCTTTTTCTAAAAAAGCCATTATCTCATCACCTGTTTTCGGATGACAGCAATAATCAAAAACAACATCATTCACATGTAAAGTACTGTAAATCTCTATACCTCTAATTGTGTATAGCTTTAATTTAAACCTATTTCTTGATAAAAAACTTTTAAACCTATTGTTTTGACTTATCTCTTGCGTATATTTATATATCACCTCGCGTAACTGCTCTATATCTGTAGGAATGGATACTCTCTTCTCACAGTTATGTTTATCAAACCACTCCTCTACTCTTGAGCTGTTTAAATTCATCGCAGTTGCAACAATGTTTACGCTGGACTTTAAATCTATATCTCTTACTCTGGCATTACAGTTATATCTCATATTTGTTTTTGCTTTAGATGTCTTTACGGCATCAATCCAGCTGCATCTTGTAATATTATTTTCGCTTAACTCAATTTTGACTATATCGCCATTATGAAGTTCACTTAGAAGCGATGATTTTGTTTTATTTACGAGAGCAAATTTTGCTTTATTGCCGACATGTGTATGCACTGCATAAGCAAAATCAAGGACAACTGCACCTTGAGGAAGAGTGAATACCTCTCCCTTAGGTGAAAAAACAGATATATCTTCACTATATAAATCATTTTTAATCAAGTCATAAAAATCTTCTATAGACTCATTTTGATACCCTAAGTTGTGTAACCAATCCAACTTAATGCTGTTATTTCCGCCACTCTTGTATTTCCAATGTGCCGCAACTCCTAGTTCTGCTGTTTTGTGCATGTCATAGGTTCTAATTTGAACTTCAAAAATAGCAGTATTGTAAAAAACTGTTGTATGAATAGTTCTGTATCCATTATCTTTTGGAACAGCTATATAATCTTTAAATCTCGAAGAGAGTGGCTGAAAATGAAGATGAATAAGACCTAGGATATTGTAGCACTTCACAGGGTCTTCTGTAAGAATTCTCAGTGCCAAAAGGTCAAGAACTTCTTCTATTCCGACACCTTTTCTCTGCATTTTTAGGTATATTGAATAGCGGTGCTTTACCCTTGAAAGTACTTCAAAATCATCATCACAAAAACCATTTTGGACTAGGATTTTAGTTATTGACTCTTTAAACTCATCTAGCTTCATCTCAATTGCATGATAATTTGTATCCAGATAAGTATCTATATGATTTTTCTCTTCTTTAAAAAGGTATGAAAAGCTTAAATCTTCTAATAAATTTTTCAAAAAAGAGATACCCAAACGATGTGCAATCGGAGAGTAAACAACGAGTGTCTCTTCAGCTATTCGTTGCTGTTTTTGTTCTGAGAGAGCATCAAGAGTAAGCATGTTATGGAGTCTATCGCAAAGCTTTACAACTAAAACCCTGACATCTTTGATGCTGGCCAAAAGCATTTTTCTAAAAGAGAGTGCCGACACAACCAATCTCTCATTTGAGTTTGAAGGTATTAACTCAGAATCTCTAATGGAATCAATTTTTGTTAGACCCTCAACCAGATGTGCAACATCAATTCCAAAAAGTTCACTAATTTCTTCTATATTTACATGCGTATCTTCGACTATATCGTGAAGAAGTGCCGCAATAGCCATAGATTCATCGCCGGTTAAAGAACTAACAATAGCTGCAACTAAAATAGGGTGAAGTACATAGGGCAAACCACTTTTTCTGTACTGATTTTCATGTGCTTTTATGGAGTAATCAAGTGCACTCCGAAGAGAATCACTTGGAGTTATTTGTGAAAAAAGATATGCAGTTGCCGAGTCAACATCTACAAGATGTTTAACTTTCTCAATATCAACTTGACCCAGACTCAAGATATTACTTTTCTATATCTACAAAGCCTTTAACAACAATAAGGCCCTCTGCTAATTCCATTAAAGCCAAATCTGCAGCTTTAACCTTTTTTGGATCAATATTTAACTTACTTTTTGCACCGTTTAAAAGCTCATCTGATCTTTTTGATACAGCGAGTGCCAACTGGTAACGATCCATTTTTGGATTATTTTTTAAAACTTTAGCCGTTAATTCTTCTACTCTCATTTTTTGCTTCCTTAAAATTATTTATCTATCTAACGATTGAACAGTTTTGCATATTTCCATTTTGTAGAATATCCAAAAGATTGCCTTTTCTAAACATATCGCATATCAATATTGGTAATGAATTATCTTTTGCCAAAGCGATAGATGTGTCATCCATAACTTTAATATGATCACTCAATGCTTGTTCATAAGTTAGCTCCGGCAGTTTTACGGCATCACTGTATTTATGAGGGTCTTTGTCGTAAACACCATCCACTTTTGTCGCTTTGATTATAACTTCAGCGCCTATCTCTACAGCTCTAAGCGTTGCCGCTGTATCTGTCGTAAAAAATGGGTTACCGGTTCCTGCTGCAAAAATAACAACACGACCTTTTTCTAAGTGACGAACTGCACGGCGGTTAATGTAAGGTTCAGCAATCTGTTCCATTTTAATAGCCGACTGCAAACGAACCTGTAAACCCGCATGTTCACATGCCTCTTGCATCGCTATGCCATTGATAACCGTCGCAAGCATGCCCATGTAATCGCCGGAAGTTCTTTTAATTATACCATCTTGCGCAGCCGTAACCCCGCGAATAATATTTCCACCACCGATAACAATGCCCACTTCAATTCCGGCATTTACTAATGACTTAATCTCCTGAGAGATATAGTTTAATATCTTGGTGTCAATTCCATGACCTGCTTCACCGGCAAGAGCTTCACCAGAAAACTTAACTAATACGCGTTTGTTAGCCATGATACACCTTATATATAAAATCCGCGAATTGTACTTAAATGTGTCTTTAAAAATGCTTTGGAAATCTATACTAAAGCCAAAACTCCATAAAATACGAAGAAATAATATTAGGAACTTTTATATGCCATTCTCTTCACTCGCCCTATCACCACAAATTCAGAGCAGACTTCAAAAAATTGGCTTCAGTAAGCCTACTCCAATACAAGAAAAAGTTATTCCGCTTGTTCTTGCTAAGAGTGATGTTATGGCGATGGCACAAACCGGAAGCGGTAAAAGTGCAAGTTATATTCTGCCGATTTTAGAGCTTTTATCACGAAACAAATATGAAGGGAAAGCGAAAATCAGAGCACTTATTCTCACCCCGACAAGAGAGCTGACACTTCAGGTGGCAGAGGCGTTTAACAGTTTTGGTGCGGAGTTAGATAAAAAGCCAAAAGTAGTGAGCGTTATCGGAGGAGAGGGGATTGGTGAACAGCTTTACGCCATCCAGCAGGGGTGTGATATTTTGGTTGCGACCTCCGGAAGACTGCTCGATGTAGTGAGTAAAAAGCAGATGAATCTCTTCTCTATTGAGTTCTTCGTTCTTGATGAAGCGGATAAAATGCTCAATCTTGGCTTTGCAGAGGAGCTTGAGCTTATACTGGAAGAACTCCCGAAAAAACGTCAGAACCTTCTTTTTTCAGCGACCTACCCTCCAAAAATTTTAGCAATCGCTTCAAAAATAACAAATGCAGCAGTAGAAGCGAGAGTGGAGAGTGAAGAGCCGACCGTTGAGAGCGTTACCCAAAGAGCAATCGAGGTAAACCGCGAAAACCGAGGACCGCTTCTGAGACACCTTCTTGAGAGTGAAAAGTTAGAGCATGTTCTGGTCTTTATGGCAAACAAAAGAGCCACAGACAACATTGCTGAGAAGTTTAAAAAGTATGGTTTGAGTGCCGAATCCTTTCATGGAGACCTCACACAGGAGGAGCGAAATTTTACTCTGGGCGCTTTCAAAGCCAAAAAAATTCGCATACTCTTTGCAACCGATATTGCGGCAAGAGGGCTAGATATAGAAAACATCTCATGTGTTATAAATTTTGATTTGCCCCGCTCTCCAACCGACTATATCCACCGTATAGGAAGAACAGCTAGAGCCGGAAAAACAGGTACCGCAATCTCTTTTATTTCTCATGAGGACAGAGACCATTTTGCTGTTATACAAAAAAAGTGTCATGTAACTATTGCTTTAGAGCAAATTGAAGGGTATGAAATCAAGGGCGATGCATCTATAAAAGAGAAAGGTCAGGCACCTGTAAAAGGAAAAGGAAAAAGCAAAAAAGATAAGGCCAGAGAAAAAGCGTTGCCTGTTGACTAATGTTACGCATTCAAACGAACGCGTCCGTTTATATGGCAGGGACTAAAGTCCCTACAACCCCCTAAAGCTACGAAAAACTCTGTTTTTCGAGGATTACAATGTGTTTTACGCACTTTTATAAAAAGTGCGTAAAGTCACTTATTAAGCATCTATCGCTATAATTTTCAAAACTAAATTTAAACCAATCAAAAAGGATACACATGTCAAAACTTTTACCAACTGTTATCGGTTGCTTAGGGCTTCTTGCAACTTCAGCTATGGCTGATAGTGCACTCAAAAGCCAACAGCAAAAAGCCGGTTATATTCTCGGGCTTGAAATAGGCAAACAGCTTATTATCTCAAAAGATGACATAGATCTTGAGGCTATGAATCTTGGTCTTAAAGATGTATTCTCCGGTGCAAAACCTAAACTTACAAATGAAGAGATGAGTAAGGTTATGATGAGCTATGAAGAGAGCAGAAAGACGAAAGAAAAAGCAATGTTAGACAAATTTATGGTGGAGAATAAGAAGATGGGTGATGCTTACTTGGCTGCCAATAAAAAGAAAGAGGGTGTTGTAACGCTTGATAGCGGTCTTCAGTACAAAGTGCTGAAATCCGGAACCGGAAAAGTGTCGCCAAAAGCTACAGACACAGTTGTGACTCATTACCACGGAACATTGATAAATGGAACTATTTTTGACAGCTCTTATGAGAGAAATGAGCCTGTTACATTCCCGGTAAGCGGCGTTATCAAAGGGTGGACGGAAGCTCTGCAAAAAATGAAAGTCGGAGATAAATGGCAACTCGTTATCCCGTCTAATTTAGCCTACGGAGAGAGAGGTGCGCCTCCAACAATCACTCCGAATGCTACACTTATTTTTGATGTAGAACTTTTAGAAATCAAGTAACTATTATTACGCACTAAATGAGCGAAGCCCATTTAGTGGCAGGGACAAATGTCCCTTGCAACCCCCTAAAGCTTTTCGCATTAATGCGAAAGAATTACATGCCTATCAAATACCCACTTTTTTACTCTCCAGCCTGTCATACATTTTCAACATATTGTAGTAGTCTGCATGAAGTGTTGTCTCTATTAAAAACTCTTTGCCCTCTAAAATATTTATTGCCTTCTCAACCCTCTCCTGCCCAAAGATATTCCACATGCCAACTCTGAATTCTTCATAATCAAGCTCGAGTTCCTCCATTTTAGCCAGTTCTACAACTATGTGCCCCAGCCTGTTTGTCCCAAATTCCAGTAGTTCTAACGCCTCTTCTAAATTGCCAGCAAGCAGATGAATCTGTGCTTTAAACTCACTCATTGTAAAATTATTTTCAAGGATTACGCCGATATATTTTTCCATGTTAAGTGAATCTTCTAACTGTTCTATGCTCATCAGAATATCTTGCGGGTCATAATCTCTAAAATTCAGAACCATGTCGCGAATAAATTTTCCGACATTTTTGTTGTTATAAACCAAATCTTCTATAGGATAAACCTCCGACACACTCGGGACAATCATCTGACATGAGTAAAACCCCAAGTAATCGTACTCCCGAAGGTAGCTCTCTTTGCCCATTTTCTCTAAAATTTGCATCAAAAAAGCATGCTCATGCTCACTTGTGCTACCGCTATAGAAACATGGATTAAACTCAAAACTCTCTTTTGAGCTTAAAAATCCAAAGCCTAGTTTTCCGTTTGAGTCAACAAAATGAGACTCTAAATTAAAGCTGTCTGAGACGATACTCATGTCAAAAGTAGGTACTTCAAAAGTATCTAAATTCTCTAGTGAACGCCCCTGCATAAGCTCTGTCATGGTTCGCTCAAGCGAAACTTCCAATAGAGGATGCGCGCCAAAGGAGACAAAAAGCGTTGAGTTTTTTGGGTTTATGAGAGAGATTGCAGTCACCGGAAAAACTCCGCCAAGCGAAGCATCCAAAACCTCAACGATGTAACCTAACTCCCGAAGAGCAAGAACATCTCTATAAACTCTTTCAAACCCCTGAATCTCTGCATGTGGAAACTTTGGAAGAGAGTATCCGTTTTTAATAATCTCTATCTTTGCATATCTCTCAAAAATCTCACTCAAAGCCTGAACCTGCGCCTCTAGCGGAGTATTTCCCGTGGCTAATCCGTTGCTCACATAGAGGTTACTCAAAATATTGAAAGGAATGTAAACTCTCTCTTTGGATGACTGTTTTATGAATGGGAGTGCCACGATTTTATCTTCATAATCACTGTTAAAATCAACCAGCTCTTCATGTCCCAGCTCGGCATGCGGATTATATATTTTGCGTAGTGCATCACTTAGATATGCACCTCCAAATTCAAACGCCACCTCATCAGGATACTGTTTTCTGCTTGGCATGTAGAAATCTATAAAAAAATTATTTGTCTGAAGCCGCTCTATATACTCTCCTAAAGCACTCGCCATAGAGGCTTCTGAAACTACTCCTTTGCCATTTGAATAGATATGTTTTGGTGCTTCAACAGAGGTTAAATTTACAGAGTAGCAGTTTTGCAATGGATGTTTTTGCTCAGAGAAATTCATCTCGCACCCGACAGTTGCCAAGACAGCTCTCATTTTTGCTATTGACTCTTCTAGCGGGGCATTTTTTGATAAAAGGTTCATAAATAATCACTTATATTTGTATAAATTTATTCTAAGAATTGGAGTATATCTAAAACCGATTAGATTTTCTAAGGTAGGGAATACTATCTCTTCTATTTGATTACTCACAATATAATTTCCTTATGTTTTATAGGTAAGATTATAGTAAAATGAGCGCCGATTTCTGTATTCCTAAGCACTAAAGTTCCGGAACAATGCTCTTCTATAATAGTTTTAGACATATAAAGTCCTAGCCCTGTGCCATCTTTTTTACTTTTTGTACTAAAGTATGGGTCAAAAACTTTACCCATAATCTCTTCTGGAACTCCTCCTGCGTTATCTTCAATTTCAATATAAACATTTGTCTCTTTTTGATACCCTTTGAAAAATATTGTTGCATCTTCTATACTTTTTTCCAGAAATGCATCTTCAGCATTTTTAAATATATTTAATATAACCTGTTTTATCTCATTTACATAGCTCTCAATAACAATATCTTGATTAATAGTTATAACAACATTGATATTTTTATTTTTCAGTGATGAATCAATAACATGTAAACAAGACTCTACAATATCTTTAACCTTTGCTTTTTCTATTATCTTATCTTTTTTAAAAAACCCACGAAAATCATCAATGGTTTGTGAAAGATATTGAGAGAGTTCACTAATAGCATTTAAGCGCTCTTGAAAAAAATCTTCATTGTAGTTGTTCATTATAACGTCAAGAGAGAGTGTCCCGGAAATAGCAGATATAGAAGAGAGAGGTTGACGCCATTGATGTGCTATCATACTAATCATCTCTCCCATCTGCGCAAGACGAGATTGCTGAAGCATATATGCAGTTTTTTCATTATTCTTAATTATCTCCTGCGATACACGATTTTCAAGTGTTTTAGAGAGCTCTTCATAGGCTTTAGCGGATGTAATATTTTCACATATTTCTTTATACCCGACTATATTACTTTTCCTGTCTATATCGGGAGAAACAGTAGTTTTTATCCAATAAAAGTTCCCGTCTTTGGTCCTGTTTTTTATTTCTCCACTCCAAGTATTCCCACTTTTAATTGTTTTCCACATGTCATTAAATATCTCTTTTGGCATGTCTTGATGACGAACTATATTGTGTGGTTTGCCGATTAACTCTTCTCTCGAATACCCGGAGGCATCTTGAAAAGCTTGACTGACATAGGTAATATTACCGTTCTCATCTGTTTTTGAAGCGATGATATATTTGTCAAAAGAGTCTAAGAGTCGTTTAACTTCATCCGTTTTATCTACCAAAGGACGATCACTTTGAGTAATATTTTCATATGGAACTAAGAGGTGTTCCATCAATCTAGTAAATGAATTAAAGAGCAAGCCAATTTCATCTTCTCTTTGTGCTATTTTTTGTATAGTGCTATTGTTATGTAAAATAACTTTTCCCTCATTTATCTCTTGTGTTAATCCAATAAGTTGATGAATTGGGTTCACTATACCTTGAATTGTAGAGACGGCAATAATTAAAATTAAACAAATTGAGATTACAATAGTAAGTGTGATATAAAAGATTATATTCTCTTCTTGTGTTACATGAGTGGTGTTTATTATAGTATTAACAACATAGGGATTATGATAAATTTGTTCAATTAAAGATACCTCTTTTTTTAACTCTATGAGACTATAAATAGCTATACTGAGTGTTAAAATAGTAATGAGTGAAAAGCTTATAATAAGTTTTATACCCATTGAGACAGAATCTATTTTAATCTGTATTTGTTTTATATATGGTAATTGCATGTAGTGTCCACTTTTTTAACATCCTCTACAAATGCTATATTACTGCCTATCTTTTTAAATTCTCGGATAAGTGCCATCTGACGACTTGCTAAATACTCTTTTATAACATGCGTATTGTTTATATCTAATGTAAAAAGCATTGCTACATAGTAACTATGCAGATTTTCATCAATTCTATAAATAGTTGCATCCGTGACTATTGATACCAACCTAGAGTGGAGTGTCAAGTTGGTAGAAATTTTTACTACATCATTTACTTTCATACCGGGAGGAAGAGCATAAATTTCAATTTTTACCGAGACTTCAGCGATGTCAATAATCTTAACATCGCCTGCAAATTTTATGTTTTTATAAAAAAGAGTACATCCATGTTTCTCTTCAGGCTCTAAACGAATAAACTTTCTATCTACGGCGCTTCTTGGAGCAAAACTCATTTGATTAATCACGATAGTTTGGTTATCTAAATCTATTGATTTAATTGATTTACAAACAACATTTTTAGGAAATATTTCAGAACTAATAGTCATAATTTTATTTAACTTAACTATCTTTAACTGTGGATAGGATGTTTTTAAAGTTACTTCATCCTCTGTAATCTCTGAAATTACAGCAGGATTTACAATAGTCAACCCTTTATAAAAATTGTGTATTTTCACCTCTGCTGAATTATCTTTTATTATTTTCATAAAAGTTATAATAGCTTCTTTATCTTGTCTTATACTATCACTACTAGCCACATCGCTATCAAAAAGAGACATTAAATTCAACTCTGTTACATCATCGAAAGACAAAATGCAATGCCCATCTTTTTCTGGGATATCTCTTGATTTTAAGATAAGATGACGCATTTCACCTTTATAATTTTTTATTTTTGTATGAAAAAGCTTTCCTGAATTAGCGACTACAGTATCGTACCATTTCGAGGAGGAGGTAGTGTATAAAAAATCTTTATGCTCAAGGAGCAATCCATCGATATCATCATATTCTTTCGTAAAACTTTCTAAATCATCTACTTTAAAAAATTCTAAAAAGCGTTTATTTGAAAGTATGAATTTTCCTTCGTACATCATGGTAACTATATTATTTTGATAATTAAAAATAGTTTGTATTTGATTTAAAAAAAGACGATGATTTTCTTCTTTATGTATAGCTATGACAGAATCATAAATTGCTTGAACAAGTTCTGGAACTTTTGCCGGTTTAGATAAATAGCGAAATACCCCTAAGTTAATTGCAGTGTGGAGATGCTCTTTTTCATCATATGCCGATAATATAATTATTTTACAATCCGGCTCATTGAACTTAATCTTTTTTATCATATCAAAGCCACTTATTTTTGGCATATTAATATCAGTGATTAAAATATTTGGTTTAAACTTAACAAAAGCATTATATCCATCTTCTCCATCTTCAGCCGTTATTACATTACCAAATATTCTGCTCAACAATTTTTCCACATTTTCCCGTAAACCGGCATTATCTTCTACATACAATAAATTCATATGGACAGAAAGCTGTTTTATCTCTTCAATTATTTGCTGCATGTCTTAATAATCACTACTTTGCTAAATTTTGGCTTATTATACATCTATAATATTTTAGTATAGTTATAAAAATACAAAATAATTATTAAATGAAATATGTGAAGAATTATAGTATCTCAAAAAAATTAGATTCTCTAAGGGCGGTTTAATTATAATGCCACATAATTTATATGTAAAGTGAGTCGATGCGCTGGTTTAACTTTTTTGAAAAAAAAATAGAAAAAAAACACCAATTTGGGAGAGGAATAAATGCAAATCTCTCTCCAAAGGAGGAAGACTTTTTCAACAAATCCTATGAAGCCTTTGAAAAAAAAGAGATATTGGATGCATATGAGTACTTCTTCAAATCTCTTGAAAACTTCACAAACGGCGTTTCAAATCAAAATGTAACAACAAAAAAAGAGGATGAGAAACTTCACTTTGAAATTTTTCAAGGTTGCGCAAAAATAAGAGGCTACATCACAAACGAACACCTCTATGCCGAGTCGATTCTTACAAAAAAAAGCAGTGCCAGCGTGGCGCTTAAAAGGTACATTTTAGAGAGAAATTATCAGTTTACCTATGTAAACTATTTTAGCGACAGTGAGTTTTTAAAGCTGAAACTCTCTCATGACAATAGTACGATGAGCCCTCAAAAAGTTTTTTTTCCTCTTCGTGAACTGGCTCTAAACGCAGACTTTGACAAAGAGTATGCAAAATGTGAGTTTACAGGTACGCTCATCGAAGATATAACACATCTTAACCCCTTGGATGAAGAGGAGATAAAGATAAAGTATGCATTTTTACAACAATGGATAGAGGAAGTTACAGAAAAAATCGCTACATTTCCGCCAAATGACAATGCTGGCATGCAGGCTTTCTCATTTTTGTATCTCTACTTTAAAATTGATTATCTCCTGACTCCCAAGTATGAAATTTACCACAAAATGAGCAGAAAAATTCAAGAATATTCTAGCGATGAGAACTCAACAATAGAGGCTAAAAATGAGGAGTTAAAAGAGTATCTTGATGTGCTGAAAGAGATGGATTTTGAGGAGTTTAAAGGTAACTTTTATGAAGCAAAATACACATTTAATCCAAGCGACAGAACCTCAAACGAAGAGATTAGTATCTTTATTAGCGATTCGCTCTCAAAAATCAGATGGTACAAAAACAACCGTTACCACCAGATAATTCCCACGCTTTACAATTACATCGCCTTGCATATTTTATATAACTATGGTCTGCACCCCGTCACAAAAGCACTTGTGCATACCCTGATAGAGATTCAAAATCCTGATTTTTTTACAGCACTTGGCAACTCTGCTCTCTATCAAGAAAAGACAAACAGCTTTGCAAAAAAAGTGATTATCTCAAGAATAGAGGAGATTATTGAGCCATTTGAGGAGAGGTTTAAACTGCTTGAGCCTTTCGGAGATAAACTAAACTACTCAACTTTAAATGAGTTTAGCAACAGCTTTTATCTGCAACTCCAAGAGCTCAATTTTGAGGAGATATAGATGAATACGCAACTCATTTTAGAAACCTATATAGAGAATATTATACAGATAATGACTCCTTACGGAGCAGGTTCCGGCTTTATTATCGGCGATTTAATTATTACAAACTCCCATGTTGTAGGCGGACTGGGAGAGGTCGTAATAAGTGCCAAAAAAATCAAAAGAACCATTGCAAAAGTTATTTATGACGATGCCTATTATGATTTGGCGTTTATTAAAATAGATTTTAATGCACCAAAGAACAGCCTCACACTCTCGACAAAAACTGTAGAAGATGGCGATGTAGCCATAGCAATCGGGCATCCATACGGACTGAACTACACGGCGACAGAGGGAATCATCTCAAAGGCTTCAAGACTGCAGGGCGATTTGGAGTACATACAACTCGATGCGGCTATAAACCCAGGAAACAGCGGCGGTCCTCTTCTCAATATTGAGGGAAATGTTGTCGGGGTGAATACATTTATAATCCAGAATGCAAATAATTTAGGTTTTGCCGTTCCCTACTTTTATGTTCAAGAGGCACTGGAAAACTTCAAAAAACTGGGCAGAGAGAATATCATAAAGTGTACCTCATGCAAAAATTTAATCAACGAAGAGGATATTTTAAACGACTACTGTCCGGCATGCGGAATTAAACTAGAAGTTGCAAAGCTGCGAAGAAAAGGGTACAAACCAAGCGGTGCAACAAAACTCATCGAAGAGATTTTAGAGGCATCAAAGATAAATGTAACCTTAGCCAGAAGAAGCCAATCCGCTTGGAGAGTTGAACATGGAAGTGCCAGAATTGAGATAAACTACTATGAAAACGGTGTAATCATCGCCGATGCAAAACTTTGCGGAATTCCCACAAAAGAGATAGACAAACTTTATGATTACATGCTTGATGAAAACAGCAAACTCTCCTATCTGCAATTTTCTATAAATGAGAATGCTATTTACCTCTCTCACCTGATTGTTGACTCCTCTCTCACGCTCAAAGAGGGCAAAGTTGCATTTGAAAGACTCTTTGAATATTCAGACAAATACGATGATATTCTGATAGAAAAATTTGGAGCCGTTAAACTCAAACGAGACGAAGAAGATTAAAAAATACAAAAGGAAATTCCCACATGCACATGCAAAAATTTTTAGAATTTAAAATAGACCTAGAGAGTTTTATTGATGAACTCAGCGAAAGATTAGAGAATAACACAAAGAGAACGAATGAACTTTTAGAGATAAAAGAGAAGAGTTATGCCAACTTTGTAAAGCCTTTAGAAATGATGGATGAATATTTGAACCAATTTTTCACTCCTCTCACGCATATAAACTCTGTAAACAATTCAAAGGAGACACAGAGAGTATATACTGAATCTCTACCGATTATTACAGAGTACTCTACAAAACTCTCTCAAAATATAGATATTTACAGAGCTTATAAAGAGATAGAGGCAAAAGAAAAAACCTCTATCAATGTGGAGCAGAAGAGAGTTTTAGAGCTCAATATTCTCAATTTTGAGTTAAGCGGGGCGCATTTGGATGAGAAAACCAAAGAGCGACTTCAAGAGATTCAGATAAAAAAGAGTGAACTCTCTAACAGCTTCTCTCAAAACTTGCTTGACGCAACCAATGCCTATGAGTATATTATAGAGGATGAAAAGGATATAGAAGGCTTGCCGGAAAGTGAGATAGAGAGTGCGAAATTTGAAGTGGATGGAGTGACTAAATATAAATTTACACTTCAGATACCCTCTTACATCGCCTACATGACTTACGGAAAAAACAGAGAGATACGAGAGGAGCTTTACCGTGCTTATGTTACAAGAGCACCGCAAAATGCGAAAATAATCGATGAGCTTTTATCACTCAAACATGAGATGAGCCGGCTTTTAGGATTTGAAAACTACTCTGCATACTCACTTGCAAGCAAAATGGCGCAGGATGAGCAGAGTGTCTTAAAATTTTTAAAAACACTTGTAGAAAAATCTAAAAATCAGGCACATGTGGAGTTAAAAACGCTTCAGAAGATGTCTAATGAACCGCTTAAGAGTTATGATGTGGCTTATTATAGTGAGCTTTTAAAAAGAGAGCAGTATGATTTGGATGAGGAGCTTTACCGTCCCTATTTTGAGCAAAAGAGCGTTGTTAACGGGATGTTTGAGTTTCTCAATAGACTCTTTGGAATAAGTTTTAAAAAAGTAGATGAGACTCTCTGGGACGAAAAAGCAAGCAGCTACGATTTGTATATAAATGACAAATTAAAAGCAAGACTCTATTTGGACTTAGAAGCTCGAAAGAATAAACAGGGCGGAGCATGGATGCACAACTGGCAAGCGCACTGCCTTGATGAAAAAGCCAACGAGCAGTTGGCTTCGGCATTCATTGTTTGCAACTTTCCAAGTTCTTCAAAAACTGCTCCATCACTTTTAAGACATGATGATGTTGTAACACTCTTCCATGAGATGGGGCACACAATTCACCATCTTCTAAGCAGTGTAAACGAGAGTGGAGTGAGCGGAGTACATGGCGTGGAGTGGGATGCGGTTGAGTTTCCATCGCAACTTTTAGAAAACTTTGCATATGAGCCTGCTGTTTTAAAACTCTTTGCAAGTCACTACAAAACCAAAGAGACTATCTCGGATGAGATGATAAATAAACTTGTAAGAAGCAAAAACTTTCTGTCTGCCATGGGAATGTTACGACAGTTGGAATTTTCAATCTTTGACTTTGAGTTGCATGCAAGAGTACATTGTGAGGAGGAGATTCAAACTCTTCTAAACAATATCAGAGAGGAGACTTCACTTATAAAACCGCCATCGTATAATAAGTTTCAAAATGGATTTTCACACATTTTTGCAGGAGGTTATGCGGCTGGCTATTACAGCTACAAGTGGGCGGAAGTTTTGAGCGCAGATGCCTTTTTCAGCATTGTAGATGAGGGAATATTTGACTCGAAAACAGCTAAAAAATATCTCGATATTGTACTAAGCGGAGGCGGCTCAAAAAGTATGGAACTTTTATTTAAAGATCTTTTAGAGAGAGAACCAAACCCTGAGAATTTACTAAGATTAAATGGAATCAACCTGTGAAAATTTTAGTTCTTCTGCTCCTATTTTTTGGTTTTATTTACGCAGATAAAGTTTTAACTGTAGCCACCTACAATGTAGAAAATCTGTTTGATTTAGAAAATGACGGATATGAGTATGATGAATATGTTCCAAGCTATTTTTCAGAGTGGAATGAAAAAAATTACAAAATAAAACTGCAAAATATTTCAAGAGTGATTAAGGATATTAATCCTGACATCCTAGCCATAGAGGAGATTGAGTCACTTCAAGCACTCAAAGATTTAAAATCCACCCTTCAAAGAGAAGGTGTGTATTATCAATACTATCAAATCTCGGATAAAAAAAATACAACAACAAAAATTGCTCTTCTTAGCAAAATACCTTTTGTCTACGCAAAAGAGGTAAGTGTAACTTCATCACTATCGCAAAGAAATATTTTAGAGGCGAAATTCTTGATAAATAACAGAGAGTTATATCTATTTGCAAATCACTGGAAAGCGAAAACTGGTCCAGAGAGTCAAAGAATTGTCTCAGCAAAGGCACTACAAAGAAGAATAGAAGAGATTGGCTATGACAAAAATATAATACTTCTAGGTGATTTTAATTCTGACTATGAAGAGTATATAAAATTTGAAAGAAAAAGAAAACTAAACGATACAAACGGAAAAACTGGAATTAACCATGTTCTAAAGAGCATCAATCAAACTCAAGAAGCAGATAGAACGAAGCTTGAAGCGGGTAATTTTTACAACCTTTGGTACGACACAGATGAAGAGAATAGATACTCATATATTTTCAAAAATCAAAAAGAAGCAATAGACAACATTCTAATTTCCCAACAACTTTTGGGCAAAAAAGGGTTCTACTATCAAAATAGAACTATTGGCTCTTTTAAACCAAGCTATCTTTTTAACGGCAGCCAGATATATAGATGGCAAATGACAACAAAAAGACCAATAAAACATAAAGGAAAAGGGTTTTCAGATCACCTGCCGGTTGTTGCAAAATTTATAGTAACCAATTAAAGACACCAATTTATCTCTTTATTTCCACATGCTAAGAGATAACTGCTTGCTTTTGAAAAGGGCTTTGAACCGAAGAATCCTCTGTAAGAAGAGAGCGGTGATGGATGAGGAGCTTTTAAAATGAGATGTCTGTTCTCATCTATAAGTAGAGCCTTTTTTTGAGATGAAGCCCCCCACAAAATAAAAACAATATTTTCATACTTTAGAGAGAGTTTCTTTATTACACTGTCGGTAAATATTTCCCAGCCAATATTTCTGTGAGAGTTTGGTTCAGAAGCGATAACAGTTAATACAGTATTCATCAGCAATACACCCTCATCAGCCCATTGAGTAAGGTTTCCGAATGTCGGTATATCACAGCCAATATCATTATGTAATTCTCTGAAAATATTTACAAGAGATGGAGGAATTTTACATGCGTCACTTACAGAAAATGCTAAACCATTCGCTTGATTTTGACCGTGATAAGGGTCTTGACCTACTATTACAACTTTTACTTTATCTGGAGAAAGTAAATTAAAAGCTCTAAAAATTTCATCATATTTTGGAAAAATTGTTTTTGTTTTATATTCATTATCTATAAATATTTGAAGCTTTATAAAATAATCTTTGTGCAGTTGATCATTTAAAAAAGTTTCCCACTCATCACTTAATATCATAATAATCCTAATGAAAGTTTTAGAAAGTATATAGGAACTATAGTAAAAAGACAACTTTCATCTAAAAAAAGCCAAAAAGAAAACAATATAAATTAACAAATATAAGTAGCTAAAAAGTAATAATAACAAAGTTTAATAAAAGGATTGATTGAAAAAGGAAGGAAAGGGTTAAATTTGAGAACTAGGCAGCGACCTACATTTCCACACCTGAAAGATGCAGTATTATCAGCGATGAGAGGCTTAGCTTCTGGGTTCGGAATGGAGCCAGGCGTTTCCCTCTC